>CAYXTP010000060.1:0-1765 GCA_964467985.1 uncultured Planctomycetaceae bacterium | reverse complement strand
GACCGGCACCGAACCGCACCGAGGTGATCTCCCTGCAGTTGGTCATGGTCCACAGCTTGCGGGGGCTGATTCTCAGGTAGTGAGCGGCTTCCTTGGTACTCAGAAGGCGCTGCGCCGGGAACTCTCGACTAGGAGTCATCTCTGTCACCTCCCGATCCCTCTGGCCGACCGTTGGCCGGGTTTGGCCTGGATGGGCGTATGAGGTCTGAGCCGCCGCCGTGCTGGCTAGAGTGCCGCTCAATGGCCGCCAGGAAGTGCGTCCGCAGGACAGCTGGGCGGCCACGAATCGTGATGTGGGGCCCCACGCGGCCTCTACGGAGGAGCCCCTCCGCATCATTGAGGGTGACATCGAGGGCAAGGGCCACGTCTTCGAGGTGCATCACCTCAGGAAGAGCGGCCTTGCGGACAGTACGGTCGTGCTTGTTGGAGTTGGGCATCAACCTGCGATGGGGCAGCCCATCGCCGGGTGTGCCCTACCCGCCCAAGGAAATTCCCAGTTTCTTTAGCTCCCGTCCAATTGCCTGCTTTTCTTGCACAAAGACACTATTGAGGTAACGGTGGGCCCTCAGATTCTCTCGGGCCAATGCGCGGACACTCAGGCTCTTATTCAAGAGAGCCGGGAAGTTCCTCAGGACCAAGTCCCGTCCTGACCCCTCCTTGGCATCAGCCTGGCGCGCTTCAGTAATGGCCTGGACTTGGCGAACCGCCTCAACGCTCATGACCGCCTGGGCGGCTTCCACGGCGTTCTTGTCCTGCTCCTCGGCCACAACCTCGACCGGCTCTGGCCTGTCCTTGCGCCTCCTCCGCTGTTTGAACGCTGTTGCGTGGCGGTCTCGCATCTGGCGACGCCCCAAGCGGACGGCATCATCCCGACCCACAAAAATGCCCCCCGGCGTGCCCCTGGTGATGGAGCGATGCAATTGAAGCATCCGAACCCTCTCAAGTTCGCCGTCAGGAAGGCCAAAGTCGTAATCAAGGACCTTCCCCGCAGCCGTAGAGAACTGAGCCCAGTCGCGTGGCTTGCCAAGCTTTTCACGATGTAGCAGCCAGTACCCGAGTATTGCCCCTTCCCTTGTCGTCAGGGGCTCTTCTCGCAGGCACATCTTGAGTGTCTCCTCAGTCAACTTGCACCAAGAGGCGAATCCACTTCCCCACGCCAACATCTCCCTAAACCAATCTCGGTCATCTGTTCCAAGTGCGCGCACAACGGCGTCCAGCCCAAGCGTTACACAACGGCGGAAATGCGCCGATTGGATGGGTCCGGCGGAAGTGAGTCCGGCGGAAGGAAGCACCCTCGATTCGGCCATGCGGGCCAAGCCGTGGATTGTCAGAAAGATAGGGTCAAGTCTCCCCAGTTCCTCGTCGTCATCAAGTTCACGCATCAAATCTGCCGTCGTGGCGGCGTTAATGCGGAGATCGCGGACCGATTGGGGCAACATGCGGGCCCCAGTGTACCCGCGAAAAAACGGGGCAATCACCTGATCATTCAATCCACTTAGTAGCGGCGGGGCCTGTTCGGGGCAGCGGAGCGTCCAGATTCTGCTTGTCCCGTGTCTGGCGGGGCAAGGCAACCCCTGCCCAATAGGTGTGCGCGGGCCAATAGCGCGATTTTCAACAAATTTCCCGGCTAGTGCGCGTCCGAGCTACGCTTGTGCATTAGGTTCTGGCCTCCTTCCACAGCCCTATCCTCGAAACACCTTTCCTCGCTGAGGTTGTGCACTGCGATGAGAACAGCCCATATCAGGTTCACTACTACTCTCCTACT
>CAYXTP010000059.1:0-1969 GCA_964467985.1 uncultured Planctomycetaceae bacterium | reverse complement strand
GCGCGCCCTGCTCGACGCTTGGTGGCCGGGCAAACCCACACCCCCGAAGACACCCTAGTCCTTCAAAGTCTCTTTCCCGGCCGTGTTGAACCTGCTGGTGTTAGCCCCCCCTAGCAATCGGCTGAGATCCAGGCAGCAGGCCCCGGGGTCGCGAGCAAGACTACGGGCCCGGCACCCAAGCGCTTGTGCCGGGATCACGCCCGTCTCAGCAGAGTCCGTTCACAATTCACAGTTACTTGCGCACGTGGATTTCTCCGTCCGATGTGAATTCGAGACCCAGTCGCCGCGACCAGACTGCGCGCAATTCGTCCAGGCTGCCTGCAATCGGATCGGCGCGAGCGTTGCGGAAGTCCCGGAGCACGAGCTCGGCGCCCTCGTTGTTCGGAATCGCGCCAATCACAGCCGTCCCATCCGCGCGCAATGCCCGGCCAGCACGCGGTCCACTGAGGTAATCCACGCCTCCATGCAAGTGAGCCGCTCGCGTGGCGATGGGGATGAGCCGACCGCCCTCGATCCGTGCCAGGTGAGCATGGAACTCGCCGAACAAGAGCACCTCGTCCTGCCGTGGCCCGAAATAGAGATGCCTGGGGATGTCCGCCATTTGAAACCGGGTCTCTCCCGACAGGAGATCAAACAAGTGAACCACGCCACTCACGTCGACGGCGTGCAGGTAGCGGCCATCCGGGCTCAGTGTCTCGCCTCCGCCCCTGTGTCTCAACGAGATTGGAGAGAAGACCTCGTTGCCGCTGTCTGCGTCCCATGAACCGAAACCTCCATGATCGTCGGCGACCGCCAGCACTCGGGTCCCAGGAATGAACGCGAGGGTGCCGTCCATCGCCCCGAAGTCAATCTCGTGGAGGTGATCTCCTGTTTGAGTGTCCCATACACCGATGCGGCTGACGAAGCCATCTGGAGTTCGGTGCCTCAGGGCCATGGCAAGGCGCTGGCCGCTGGAGTCGAACGCCACCGGACCAATGCGCGACCTGGGGGGCATGCTCAGCTCGCAGATCGTCACCCCCGTGCCGGCATCCACAATGAACGCGTCATTCGGGACGCCCGAACTCATCCCCGGTCCTGAGGACACGCTGCCGTTCGTGGCAACGAGAAGCTTCGATCCGGTCGGGTCAAAACCCATTGGCCACTCAGCAGAGAATCCCCTATAGGAGTAGAAGGCACTCAGGTTCGCCGAGCCCTCGAACTTCCACTCGCCCAGGGTCTGGCCCGTCAGCAGATTCAACAAACGGATCTCGTTGGGCGCCAAGAGTGCCGCAAGCCGCGATCCGTCGGATGAGACAGCGACATTCATCACCTGCGCAGGACCCAATTCCAGCAGGGGTCCGGCCCGCCCGGTAGACAAGTCCACACCCAGCACCCTCCCCGCAGCATCGACGAGTATGGCGCGCTGCGGACCGTCAAAGGTGACCCCCAGCACCTCCCGGTCGAATCTCAGAGGTGCTCCGCGCTTCTCCCCCGTGCGGGCGTCCAGGACTTGAATCGACCCAGCCGTAGTCACCATGGCGATGAAGTCTGCCCCCGGGATGGGGGTTGCCGCGTGCAGATCGAAGCCATGGCGCCGCTCGCCCAGGAGGAGTCCATCGTGCGCGCCCCACAACTTCACGGACTGATCCCCCCAGGTGGCAACCTGCCCGCCCGCGATTGCAACGCCGACTAGAGCTGCATGATCGAGAATCGCAACAACCTCGCCCTGCACCGGATCGATCAAGACGATCCGGTCTTCCTCAAGAGCGAGCACACGACCCGCGCCCGCTTCCCAGCTGTCGGCGGTGGGAGCGAGGTGGCCCACGAGGTAAGCCTCACCCTCACCATCGACGAATACCACTTCGTGTTCCAGGCGCAGGTACCCCGCTCCATCCAAGGCGAGAATGTGGGACTCGTCCCCGCCCGAGACGACCCTCTTCACGCTCGCGCCCTGCACTTCGAAAACCCGCGTTCCGTCCCCGCACAGAAG
>CAYXTP010000058.1:0-1978 GCA_964467985.1 uncultured Planctomycetaceae bacterium | reverse complement strand
CAACCAGCACTGAAGGAGTCCCAGCAACGCGGAGTCCTCCGCTGAGATTGGAAGCTCGTGGTTCGTCTACTGAGCGCTGAAGAAGTCGCTGTCGTGTGCCCCTCACTGGGGGGCAATGACAACAACTCACGACCGGCAGGTACAGTTCCAGGCAACTTGGAAGGTGTCACCTGCCTGGTGGAGGACAACTCGTAGCGACCAGGTCCTTCCCCGCAGCCGATGCGAGGGGCAATTGCCAGAAAGTCTACATACTCCAATCTGTGCCCTGCGCCCTACTCTGTAGGGCAACATGGAAGCATTCGAACAATTCGTAGCCCTGGCATTGGAGGCAGATGGGTTTGTTGTGTCCTCATCCGTCAAGTTCCCCGTGCAAAGGCTCACGGGCAAGGCCGCGTACAAGGAACTCCAAACGCACGGCTACGAAGTGGATCTCATCGGCGCCCGGGCTGGTCGGCTTGTCCTGGCGACGGTGAAGTCGTTCTTCGGGTCCCGGGGAGTCGCTGCGGAGGACGTCATGGGCACCTCCAAGCGCATCAAGCAAAACAAGCTCTACGCCCTGCTCAATGATCCAGTCGTGCGTCGAGGAGTGGTACGGGGAGCGGCCAAGGCCTACGGCTACCAAATGAGGCAAGTAGAGCTCCGACTCTACGCAGGAAAGTTCGCAGCGCCAAGCCACGGAACCCACGAGGCCAAGATTCGTGCTTGGTGCAAGAAACAACGTGTGGGCCAGGGATCTATTGGCGTCTTCGGAGCAACCGATGTTGTGAACGATGTCCGGCGACTCGCAGCCAATAAGCAGTACAGGGACAATCCCGTCCTGGCCACGATGAAAGTGCTAGCGGCCGCCGGAGCTCTCTCAGATATTTCTTTCACATGAACGAGCGATGTCCGAAAGCCGGCGCCGAAGTACATGACCTCGTTGTGGAACTGATCTACGATGCGGGAATTACTCGCCCGCGCGTCCGTCCAGTTCGTGGCTCGTCGGTTCCGACATGGATGAGGGTCGAGTTTCCAAGGAAACTACGGGAAGATCGGCAGGAGGGTGCGCGTTTCAAGATCGACGCCACGGTGGGCCAGAAGCACCATGCGGATGGTTCCGAAAAAGGCCAGCCTTACTTGAGAGCCCACCCGGCTTCGATCGTCGTCCTCTAGGGAGTGAGCAGAGAGAGCGTCGCGCCAAAAACTGGGCGCGGGGCCACTTGGAGCGGCTGGAGAGGAACGCCCAACCCCAGCCCTAGTCAACATCGGCGAAGATCAGCCCGTATCGATCCGGGTGCAGCCGGGCCTGCAGGACCCGGGGCGCATCGGGGAGATTCCTCGCCGCTCGAATCACGGAATCCCTGTCTGCCGGTACCATGCGCGGCCCCAGGCACACCTCGAGAATGCTGCCCAGTGGGACCGGCAACAACCCATGCCCCCCATCCTCGGCCATCCTAACGTAGCGCCACTCGCGTTCGTGGGACCAGTGAACCGACTTAGTGAACAGCACCCTGAGCCAGTCAGTCGCCCCGAAGGGCGAAATCTTGGGCCTGTCGGTGGCGTACTCCACTGGGACCGCGGGCAGCGCTTCCAACTCACCGTCATCAACAGCACGATACCCAACAGCAAAGCCGGCGAAACTACCGCCGTAGTGGGCCCAAAGGAGGGGATCCTCCCTTGATGAAGACAGAGTCACCACTCCATGGCGGCCCAGGTGATTCTCGTGGAACTCTTCCGCAAAGCGGTTCTGGTGCACAGGTGAGTCGAGCAGGAGATTGCAACGCCTCCGTACTTCGTCCTGCTGCGCAAGGGGGGCATTCGCGACCTCCGCTTCAACTAGTCTGTCCCGATCCTCCGGCGAGGGGAGATCGAGCGCCGGAGAGCAATCAAACGGGTCGTTGAGGCCGCCGGGCGAGGACAAGTACAAACGTCGGTCCACAAGTAGACAGCCCACGTCCCGCCCGATGTCGCCGCGGAATTTGTAGAGAACGGGAGGAAC
>CAYXTP010000057.1:0-2020 GCA_964467985.1 uncultured Planctomycetaceae bacterium | reverse complement strand
GCCTCATCCATCGCCAGTTCGAGCCAGCCCAGAAGTTCGATGCTGGGCTCACCCAGCGCGGGCGCGCGCGGTGCAACCCGTTCGGCACTGAGTTCGGTGAGCAGAATGTCCAACGCCTCAGAGGCCGGGACCTCCGGGTCGGCGCTGGCCGGCAAGCGCGCGAGGCGTTCGATGCCCTCCGCGAGGGACATCAAACCGGCGTGCAGGAGACGCTGGTCCGCCCGAGCCCGATCGATCTCGCGCGGTCCGTACACGGCACCCAGCACGTCGCCAAGCGGTACTGCCCACTGGCTCAAGGGCCGCGATCGACCGCCCAACGGGGCGAGCCACTCTTGCACCGACTCCCCCACCGTCTGCGCAGCCTCGCTCAGTTGCACACCGCGTGCCTCGACAGCAGGCAGCCAAGTGCGTGGCGCGGGACCTGGCAGGTGAGCGATGTGATACTCGTCCATCACCTCCGCGCAGCTTGTCTCAGTCAAGCCCAGGTGAAGTTCCAGGTCCGGGTGGCGCACGAGGGCTGCCAGGTCTTTGAAGCGGCCGCGCCCCAAGAATGCGGAGACCCCGGCCAGGAGTATCGCGGGGGGCGTGCCGGCTAGACCCACGCCTTCCGCATCGCGGGCGAAGACCCCCTGTTGTTCGAGACTGCGCTCCAGGAAGGGGACCACCTCACGGTCGGCGACTCCAACGGTGATCTGCTCAGCGCTGTAGCGACCCTCAAAGGAGTGCATCGCGCCCAGGGCCTGTTGGGCCTGGTCGTCCGGCCCCTGGGCGATGCGCCAAGCTTCGAGATCGGGGGCCCAGCTGCGACTCAACCAAGCTTCGGGATCCAGACAGCCCATGGGATCGAAGCCTGAGGCCGCGTCTTCAGGAGCGAATATGAGGGCATTGACCTCCGTCCCCGTAGCCGCCAAGGCCTCGACCAGTTGCCGAACCAAGCCAATCGCGTCCACCACGCCCACGAGGACAACGCGACGGCCAGGATCAGTGAAGTCGCCCCGCGCCAGGGCTTCGAGCCGGCCTCGGTGCGGGTCACACAGGCCAGCCTGCTCTAGATAGGACTCGGCTTGGACCTGGGCCTTGGCCAATGCCTTCCAACGGCGTTGCTCTCCAGTTGAACGGGCCGCCATGGGCCCGCGGCTGACCGCCTCAAAGTCCAGGCCCTCGGCGGAGAGGGTCGCGAATACGGTGCGCACTTCGCTGGCCATGCGCCTCCAAGCACCGCGTTCATCGTCCGCCGGGGGCTTGGCCACAAGGGCCTGCAGATCCCCAGGCTTCAGGCTGCGCAGGGCGTGCTCCCAGGAGAGGGTGCGCACGAGGCGCGCCGCGCTAGGGCGCTCCAGGTGCAGGAACTCGTCGGTCAGGTGTCCGGCTGTGACGATTCTCGGGGGCAACCAGTCAGGAGCTTGGAGGGACTGCAAGCGCTCAAGCAGCAAACGACCGGCCCTGGCTCCCGGCACGGCCACCACGGCCTCATCGAGGGGTGAACCATCGACCTCCGTGAGCCACCTGGCAGCCGACTCGATAGCCGGAATCTCCCACCCCAAGAAATGACGACCGATGCTCCCCATGGACGGAGACTAGATTCCAGAGGCGTCGAAGTCGATGAATGGGCTCTTCGGGCAAGACCTGTAGCCCGAGTTGGCGTGGATCTCAGCCCGAGACGGAGATGCTCGCTCGGAAACGCCCGTGGGTGGGAACTATATTCGTATCCTGGCCGTCTCACGTGGGCCCTCCACGCACCCGTTGGGGGGCTCCCCAATCGAGGCCTATTTTCCCCCTGCGGGACCGGATTTGGGCCCATGCAAACCAATACCGAGCTAGCTTCTAAGTGGCTGGTTCGCCTGCCCTGCCAAGGTCGGGCTCTTGCAGTTCCACGGTGCCAGACCTAATTCCTCCTTTGCAGCTATGAAATCACGACTACTTGCCCTGTGCACTGCGTGTGCCATGAGCGCCGGACTCGCTTCGGCACAGAACGAAACTCACAAATTTGTCGCCTCCGACGCAGGCTTTGGTGAGGCTT
>CAYXTP010000056.1:0-2036 GCA_964467985.1 uncultured Planctomycetaceae bacterium | reverse complement strand
CCTTGCGGACCGCGCCACTGTTCGCCTTCCGGGCCCCCAAGATGGGAACTGGGAAATCACTATTGGCAGATGTTGTGTCTTTGATTGCTACTGGGACCCCCGCTGCAGTGATGTCCCAGGGAAGGGACGAGGACGAATCGAGGAAGCGAATGCTGGCCCTGCTCATGGAGGGCTCCGGTGTTATCTCCATTGACAATATTGAACGCCCGCTCGGGGATCCGGTCCTGTGTTCGATCCTGACCCAGGAGTTGTGGAAAGACCGAGTTCTCGGGGCAACCAAGACAGCCACAGTGCCGACAACTTCTACATGGCTTGCGACGGGCAACAACCTCGAGTTTAGCGGCGATATCACTACACGAGTCATTCCCTGTGATCTCGACGCCAAATGCGAGCGCCCCGAAGAGCGCAAGTTTCAGGTCGACCTCTACAAGTACATCCCCGAGCACAGGGGAGAGCTTGTATCTGCTGGCCTGACAGTGCTTCGTGCGTACCACGTCGCCGGCCGCCCTGACCAAGGACTGCCAGTTTTTGGCCGATTCGAAGATTGGTCTAACCTCGTACGCAGTCCTCTCGTCTGGTGCGGCAGAGAGGATCCGAATCTCGGGCGAGCGCGGCTGGAGAACTACGACTCAGAACGGCGTCAGATTCAAGCGGTGTTGGCGCTGTGGTATGCGGTATTCGAGAAGCGGATACTTACTACAGGAGATGTTGTGGCATTCCTCGCAGGGGCCGAGTTGAGCGATTTGCAGAAGCTGTTCAAGGAGGAGTTGGTGTCAGTGGCTGGGGACAGGTCCGGAGACCTGGATTCCCGGCGACTGGGCCACTGGTTGGTCAAACGCGAGCGGCGAATCGAGAAGGGGCTGCGAGTCGAGCGAGTGGGTCAACGCCAGAACGCGATGCTGTGGCAGGTTGCGGCAGTCGGTGAGTTAGGTGAGTCTCGTGAGTTGTCCTGACCGGGATGCCGAGACTTGGCAGGCCACGCCTGGGCTGCCAAGTCTCGTGGCGGGGGGCAGCAAGACTCACCTAACTCACCCAACTCACTGGAGCTTGGGCGGTTGGCGCGTGTGTGCAGTCGACATGACTTGGGGATGGGAATCAGAGATCGATGTGAGAGGTCTGGAGGCTGGTGATCCACATGCATAGTGGCCTCTCAGTTCGTCATGTCCGATTCGTTGCTGCTTGTGCAGGTGACCGGGCCGCAGGTCTACTTGGGTGGGTCTCTTGCTCTCTCGGGGCGGTCCGACTAGACGGAATTGCGGTCCGGCGCACTCGGAAAGGCCGCTCGACCCTGTCCTTTCCAAGAGGGCGTGGCCACCGACACCCTGTTCGGCCGATTGACGACGAGGCGCGGAAGGCCATCGAGCGCGAGGTATTCGCTGCGATCAAGCTCCCCGGCGGAGGGACGCGGTGACAGGCCCCACACGTTGCGCACACGCCGCTCCCAGGGTGTTCCTTGGTGTGTCCTTGCGTAGAAGCCACAAGAGCGCACACGGGCGCTGTCAGGCGCATAGGGCGGCAGAGGTGCGAGCATGACGCCCGGTACAGTGCTTCTCGATGCGGGTGGCGTCGGCCTGCTCCTCGGCGTCGGCCGAAGCACGGTCTACACCCTAGCTTCAAGAGATGCGCTCCCCGCACCCGTCCAGGTGGGCCGGGGCAAGCGGTGGGCGAGGGCCGAAATCGAAGCCTGGGTGCTACATGGCGCGCCCAGTCGAGCAGCGTGGGCCCGAATGTGGCCCAAGGTCCGGAAGGAAGTGATGCGGCGATGAGGTGCAAGAACCCCGCTGATGCGAGGCTGGCGCAACTCTCGCGCAACTTCAGGTGCAAATCGGCCACAGCGCCCCCGTCAGGGCCGATTTGCATCGGATGTTCAATCCAGAGATCACTTGCTGTGTCCCCGGATCAATCGCATCACGTGGTCCCACGACCGATCCCGCCCAAATCCTGGAAGTAACCAATGGTCCATAGAGTGAAGAATTCTGACCGCTACTACGCGAGCGTCGCCATCCCCGGCCGCCGCACCCTCCGCGTGTCGGGAT
>CAYXTP010000055.1:0-2039 GCA_964467985.1 uncultured Planctomycetaceae bacterium | reverse complement strand
CAACAGTTGTGTTGGCTCAGCCCACGGGGAATCACCGCCGCTTCAAGCGCGCCTCTACTTGGCACTACACAACGACCCAGGACCGAGTCAGGCACACTCTCATCGCCGTTTCCACGGGCATCCACGCGCAGGTGTTCGCCTGTCGTTCGTCAACGGAATCAGCGCAGCGCCAGTTTGTGGGCCGCTTCACGATAGGGGAGGTCGCCTTCGAGCAGGGTCGGATGCAGACGCTGGAGCGGCGGCAAGGATCCCTGGGGTATATCGAGGCGCGCTGCAATCTCGGCCGGGGAGAGCCCCGCGGCCTGTCGGAGAAGCCATGCTCCCAAGACACTGCCGGGCACTGCGGGGTTGCGGGTCGGGCGATGAGAATGTGCCGGACTCTGTACTTTGGGGGCGATCTAGCGAACTAGCTGGGGACTGTCGTTTCAGTGGAATACGAGCCGGATCGGGGGGGGAATAAGGAACCTAATGTGCCTCCTGGGAGCGGCGAAGGCTTGGGCGGTAGCGATTCTGGGCCTGTCTGCCCGCCTGAGATGCTGCGTTTGCGGGCTGCTTGTTCACGTCTACGAGATCGCGGAGACTCTGTAGCGGTTGCAGTGGGGATTTCACTGCTCCTTCTACTCGCCTTGCAGTCGGAATTCCAAACCCCTAATCACCCTGCCCAATGGAAGACCGTCTCGAGCGACTCTGCTGGAGCGGAGCCCTCTCCAGGTGGCGGAGACTTGGGTCAGACCGGGGGAGATGCCCTTCAAGTGGAACTCTCCCTTGTCGGCGTCGTAGTGGAGAAAACCCTCTCCGGTCTCGTCCGCGTAGAAAACACACAGGGCGCCGCCGGGGGTTGGATTGCCCTCATGATCCAGGATTCGACCGTGCAGTTCGAGGCCATCTGCGAGCGAGACTTCGATCTCAGCAGTCCCGCCGGCCGTGATGCGCGCTGGACCCAGGTCGAAGGGCGCAAACGGCGAAGGGCTGCCCTCCAGGCTGTAGGAGTGATCGGGTCGTAGTCCACCGAACTTCACCATGCAGTTCTCATTCACGGTGCCGACAATGCGGGGGATGTCTCCCACAAGGTAGGATCCCGCTAGGGCGTGCAGGAGTTCCACTTTGCGGCCAACCATGTCGCGCGGGTCCAACTCGGAATTGGCCTGCGGCACGAGCCGGAAGTGCAGCCGCCCGCCTAGCTTGAGGTCGAGTCGGAGCGGGTCGAGGTTGTCCAGCTCTTTGAGTTTGACCAACTCTGGCAGGTAGTAGTATTCCGCCTCGACCGACACGAGCACCCTCTCCGCATTCCGCGGAACACGAAGCACGAGGCCATGCACGGGCGAGACCTCTTCCACTCGCTCGATTTCCACCCACTGCTTCCAGGGAACAAAACGTGTCTTGCGCCCCGAGCCATCTGACTTCCAGGCGCTCATGACAACCGTCACATGCTCTTCCGGCGGGACCTGATCGGGAACAGTGAACAGTACAGGCAGGAAACGAGGGTCGGTCGGGTCAAAACCGCCAGGCAGTTCACGCGCCCTGCCCGCGTTCCCAGTTGACGCGTCCAGCCTGCTGGTCGCCTCGGGCGGAACGAGGTAGGGGCCTGGCAAGGAGGGCCGGACCCACTCGGTTGTAGTCATTGGACGTGCCACTCCGAGCGCGTCTCCTTTCCATGCGCCTACCACGACGAGCCCCAAGAGCGTGACCCAGGGGAGCACGACAAGCATTGTTCGTTGGGACAGCATGGTCTTCGCCGGGTAGCCACCTACGCAGTCGGTGCACTCTGAGTTGGTTGGGTTCTGGAAGATGCCGGCATGCCCTCCTCTTGATTCACCCCTTGGCTGAGCTCTTCCCGAAAACGCAGTACGGAGTCCGGCCCATCCTCATCGCTCAACCCGCACTCCATGCCCCCGTCGCGTCCTGAGAGCAGGGCGAGAAGGCCGCGCTACGACACCCCGGGCAGCTGACTCCACATCGTGAACCGGGGGGTCGCGCCGGCCCGTGTTCGAGCACCGAGCGCGTGTCCTGGCCGTGACAAGCCCCAGGCAAACGCAGGT
>CAYXTP010000054.1:0-2041 GCA_964467985.1 uncultured Planctomycetaceae bacterium | reverse complement strand
GCCTCATCCATCGCCAGTTCGAGCCAGCCCAGAAGTTCGATGCTGGGCTCACCCATGGCTGGAGCCCTGGGAGGAACGCGTTCCGCGCCGAGCTCGGAGAGCAGGATGTCCAGCGCTTCTGACGCCGAGACTTCGGGATTCGCACCACTAGGGAGTTGCGCCAAGCGGCCAAGCCCATCCGCGAGGGACTGCAAACCCGCGTGCAGCAGACGATGGTCTTCACGAGCCCGATCGATCTCGCGTGAACCGTAAACTGCTCCCAGGACATCGCCCAAAGCTGCGGCCCACTCGCCAAGCGGACGTGGACGACCGCCCAAAGGCGCAAGCCAATCCTGCACGGCCTCCCCCACGCCCTGGGCAGCCTCGCTGAGGGACACACCGCGGGCGTCGATGGCTGGCAGCCAGGTGCGCGGAACGCGACCGGGCAGGTGGGCGTTGTGGTACTCGTCCATCACCTCCGCAGCGCTTGCTTGGTCCAATCCCAGATGGTCTTCCAAGTCCGGGTGACGAACGAGCGCGGCCAAGTCTTTGAAGCGACCGCGACTCAAGAAGGCCGAGGCACCGGCCAAGAGCCTTGCGGGAGGCGTCGCTGCCATACCAACGCCCTCGGCGTCCCGGGCGAAGACCCCCTGTTGATTGAGTTGGCGCTCGAGGAAGGGAGCCACCTCGCGGTCCGCGACTCCGACGGTGATCTGCTCTGCGCTGTAACGGCCTTCAAAAGAAGCGAGAGCCGCCGAGACCTGCTGTGCCTGGTCGTCCGGTCCGTGCGCGATGCGCCAGGCTCTCAAGTCCGGTGCCCAGGAACGGCGCAACCAGGCCTTGGGGACCAGGCATCCGAGGCTGTCGAAGTCCTGGGCGGCATCCTCGGGAGCGAAGATCAGTGCAGAAATGTTGGTGCCGACACTTGCCAGGGCTTCGATCAACTGACGCACGAGGCCGATGGCGTCCACGACTCCCACCAGGACCACGGTGCGATCGGGTTCGACGAAGTCCCCGCGTTGCAGGGCTTCTAGCCGGCCGCGGTGTGGGTCGCAGAGGCCGGCCTGGGCGAGATACGCCTCGGCCGCTTCCTGTGCCTTGGCCAGAGCCTTCCAACGCCGCTGCTCACCGGCCGGACGCCCGGACATGGCGCCCTGGCTGACGGCCGCGAAGTCCAGACCCTCTGCGGACAGGATCGCGAAGATTCCGCGCACCTCGCTCGCCAGTGCACGCCAGGCTCCCCCCTCGTCCTCCATCGGAGGCCGTGCCACGAGGGCCTTGACACCCCCCGGTCCCAGGCCGCGCAGGGCGTGTTCCCAGGAAAGGGTACGGATCAAGCGGGCGGCGCTGGGTCGTTTCAGGCGCAGGAACTCGTCGGTCAGATGGCCGCTGGTGACGAGTCGTGGGGGTCGCCAATCGGCGGGTTGGAGCTCCTGCAGACGTTCCAGCAGCAGACGTCCCGCGCGGGCACCTGGCAGGGCGATCACGTGTTGGCTCAGGTCAGAGCCGTGAGTTCGGGCGAGCCAATCGGCAGCCCGTTCAATGGCAGGACCGCCCCAGCCGAGGAAATGACGCGCTATGGACCCCATTTGGTCAGGGTAGTTTGGCTCGGTTTCGATGTCGAGAATCGAGCATCGGAGGAGGCCCAGGCCAAGCGCGTTGCACACTTCGAGTCTACGATCCGCACTGAGACAGGCGGGGCTCCAAGACCTCGCATGACCTTTGGAACATTCTTCCCGGTGGGCGCGTCCACCCCCCCCCTCTTGCGCCCCCCTCAGTTCGGGTTGCCTTGTCTCCTGGGCCGTTGAGGGGACGAACATAGGGATTTGAGCCCCCAAGTTGTCCAAGCCGAGCTAATCTACGAGTGGTGGAGTGTCGGGCACCCGATGGGGCTCAAACTTTCAGTCACTCCGATCCTCCTATCACCCAGACTCTCCTGCCATGAAACATCAATTGCGCCTTCTTGCCCTGTGCACAGCAAGTGCTCTGGCGACTGGAATCAGTAACGCACAGAACGAAACTCACAAATTTGTCGCCTCCGACGCAGGCTTTGGTGAGGCTT
>CAYXTP010000053.1:0-2060 GCA_964467985.1 uncultured Planctomycetaceae bacterium | reverse complement strand
CCGCACTCTCGTGCGTCATGCGGCCACGGCCTTCAATCCCACTCGTGAGCTCTCGCTGCTCTTCGTGCTACACGGCTTCCCCCCGGACACCTGGGCTGGGACGGAAATCTACACCCTGAACCTGGCTCTGGAGATGCAGCGCCGGGGACATCGGGTGACGCTCTTCGTGCGCAGTCCGGCTCGGACCCCCGACGACCAGGAGCTGTCCGTTCACGAGGAGTCCGTTCAAGGCCTGCGCGTCCTGCGCCTGGTCCGGCGCCTGGAACACAAGCGCTTGGCCGACAGTTTCGTGGAGCCCGCAGTGGAGCGCATCTTTGAGCGCCTACTGGATTCCGAAAAACCGGATGTCGTGCACTTCCAGCACTTGATTCATACCTCGGTGGGCCTGGTGGATGTGGCGCGCGCGGCGGGTACGGCCACCGTCATCACGTGCCACGACTACTGGGCTCTCTGTGCGCGGGTGCAGCTCATCCGCCCTGACGGTCAACGCTGCGCTGGCAACATGGGTGCGGGGTGCCTGCCCTGTGTAAAGAACCGCGGCTCAAATGAGATCCCGCTGATGGAACGCATGGGGCGGGTTGCCGCCGGACCTCTAAAGGGCTTGGCGCACTCGCTGGGTGCTGAGCCCGGCGCCCCGGGCCCATTGCGGCGTAGTGCACAGGAGTTCTTGGACCTGAACCGTCGCGAGCGCGAGGTGCCCGCGGCCTACGCCGCCTGCGACTTGATGATCAGTCCCAGCCGTTACTTGCGTCAGGTCTACCTCCAGTCCGGTCACTTCGACTCCGAACGCCTGATCTTCTCCGAAAACGGCATGGCCACGGACCACGTGCAGGCCCTGAAAAAGACGCGGGATCCTCAGGGACGCTTGCGGTTCGGGTTCGTGGGGTCGCTCGTCTGGTACAAGGGCGTGGAAGTGCTGGTGCGCGCCATGCAGCACCTGACTCAGGAAGCTTGCGTGCTCAATATTTACGGCGCCTTTCAGCCCGAGACCGATGAACACCACGCCGCCCTCGCGCGGGCAGCCGAGGGTCTGCCCGTCGAATTCCACGGCCGTTTCGACAACACCAACCTGTCGGCGGTGCACGCCGAGATCGACGTGCTCGTCGTGCCCTCCCTGTGGGTGGAGAACGCGCCGGTCACCATCCAGGAGGCTTTCTTGACCCGCACCCCACTGCTCGTGAGCGCTATCGGCGGCATGGCCGAGTACGTCCCCGATGGGCAGAACGGTCTCCAGTTCAAGGTGGGGGATGACGAGGATCTGGCTAGTAAGATGCGACGCCTGATCCGTGAGCCCGACCTGCTGCTGGAACTCTCCCGTTCCTTCCCCGCCGTCAAGAGCGTGGAAGAAAATGCGGCGGAGATGGAATTCCGCTACCGCTCACTCTGCAACCGGGTGCGTGAGACCCAGAACACGGCGCGCGAATTTCGCGCCAACGAATGCAGCCGTCAGGGTGGGCCTGTGGATCCGCAGGGGGATTCGTTGCTGCTCCTGCGCCCCGGGGGGGCCTTCGTCGAGTACGACCTCGCGGACTTGGAGCCCGGACGCGTGCAGTTGCACGTAACCCTGCTGGCATTGGGCGGTGAGTCCGATGTTCAGCAGGGTGGTCAGTTGACCTTGGATGGCCAGGTGATCGGCCGCATTCCGGCCTTTAGCGCCAGCGGTGAAGATCAGCAGCCCGTCCATTCGTTTGCGGCTGAACTGTGCAGGCAGGGAGGCTGCCTGCGTATCGAGTCCACCCTGGAACCCGGCCAACCCGAGGCCCACCTGCGTTTGGTGCGCTTGGTGGTTGAACGCGTGGCGGATTCAGAGCGAGCGGCGGTGCCCGTATGAGCCGGCCGAAGCCCGACCCCATCGAAGTCGTGCAAGGCGAGTTGGACGTCCCGTCCACCCCGGCCATCGCGGACGCCCAGCTGCCCAAGGTTGCGATTGTCATTCTCAACTGGAACGGCCGCCATCACCTCGACGGTTGCTTCCAAAGCCTCTGGGCCCTGGACTACCCTGCGGCCCAATTCGACGTGCACCTGATCGACAACGGATCCAACGATGGCTCCGTGGAGTT
>CAYXTP010000052.1:0-2148 GCA_964467985.1 uncultured Planctomycetaceae bacterium | reverse complement strand
TCGTGAGCCGGATGAGGTAGTAGACGAGGTAGCCGATCCCGTCGCCTGAGCCGCCCCCGCCGCCGGATCCGCCGCCGCCGCCGAAGTCCCCACCGCCCCCGATTTGGCATGGGGTTAGGAGGGGCAAGATTTTGGCGAGGAGGAGGTGCATGGGAGCGAGGGTCATCGTACGCCCCGGAGTTCCTTAGACGAGCACGTGCAGGGTGCGATGTGTGAGGTGGCACCGAGAAGTCCCCCGGCGGGTTTTGGCAAACAGACCCATGTCTCGGTGTTTTCTGGGCCTCACACCGCCTATTCAGCAAGCGAGAAGATCTTCACCCCCATTCGTTGGCACGGTGCGGGATCCCAGTCGACCAGTTCCATCTTGGCACGCCCGACAGGACTTGAACCTGCTACCCCCGGCTTAGGAACTGGAACTGGGGAATGCGCGCAAAGTGGACTGGAGTGGACACGAGCGGACAAACTCGCGTCACGTCGCCACTTACGGCGACGTCCTCGGAAGGTTCGCTCGACTGGACCCGGACTGGAGCGGACCAGGAGCGTGGCACTAAAGTGGCACTTCGCGCGGGGTGCGTTCCATGGCGCCTGTGGACATTCAACTGGATAGCGCCATCCCGCCTAGATGAACACCGACAGACTGCCCGCACTGCTACCTGACCCAGCCGAGAGGAACTTGTAACCAAGGAGGGATGAAACGGCGATTACGGGCTCTGAGCACTTGGTTGGCAGCGGCTCCCAGCTTGCCGCATCGGCGCGGAGCTTCTGTGCCGTTGCTCCTTCACACCGGATCACCCCCCGCTCCACGAGGCGCTGACGAAACTCAAGCGACTGGACGAGGACTAGGAATAGGCCCTTGAGGGCATGCATCGTCGTTAGGAGCTTTGCTTGGCGCGCGTTGCCAAAGCGGCTGTGCTTGACGGCGTTATAGCCTGCCCACCAGGTGGGATTGCCAGTGGACTGCCTCCACTTGTACCAAGGAAACGAACGCTTCCCCCTCGGTAGGAACCAGACCGGCTTCGCATACAACGTGTCACCCTTAAATACGGACCTAAGGTCGCCGATGTTCAGAAATGGGGGAGTCTGCGTATAGCGCCTGGAACGGTGCTGGGTGATTCGGGCGATGCCCTCATAGCGGCTATTGTCCATCGTGGACTTCAGGACCGTCTCAATCAGGCTGCAGCTATCGAGAAGAATCGAAGCGAGGATCGGGGAGTGAACGCTGTTGTGTTCAGACGACGGTGGCACCGCACGTAGAAATGAAGCGAAGCGATTCTCGACCTCAAGGAATCCATCGAGGGCGACGTCAGCGTCATCAGCAGCCATGTCGGTTGTTGGTTTGGGGTGATGGTGCGGCGGTGTTATTGAGAGACCGAAGATCTCGTAGGAGCAGAGGATCTGGCCGGTGGTGAAGGGAATGACCGGCCTAGAGTCTAATCAAGCCCCCTTTGCTCCCTTGCTCTCCGGGTGGGGGCCCAATCAATGCTGCGGACACGATCCACGAGGAAGGTCCTGAACCCACGTTCATGGGTCGGGTCGACGACGTCGACCTTGTTCCCGTAGACCTTCCGCGCGACTCCGCAGGCCTCGCCGGCGATCACGAGGTCGCCCTGCTGGAGCGGTCGCTGGAGCTCCGCCGTGCCCCGCGGCTCGCGGAGCGCGTGGGCGACGGCCTGCAGCGCGCGCATCCAATCGCCGGCGTCGACGTAGCGCCGATCGGTCTCCTCGATGGCCGCCTGAAGAGCGGTCGAGCCGGCCTCGTCGTCACAGACAGGAACCGCCACCTCCACGAGACAGGCCAGGGCTGCCGTTTGCAGTGCGACGTCGTCCGCGTTGGCGTCGGGAACCTCAAGCCTCAGTCCCGCGCTCCAACACAGCCAAGCGAGCAGGCCCTGCACCTGCACGACCTCCTCGGGTGCGTCGTCGGCGCTCTCGGCGGCTTCCCTTGCCGCGCGCGCCAGGCTCGCTCCCGCGCGATCGAGGAAGCGGGCGACAGCCTTCTCGTCCACGAGCGACTCCGAAGCCACGCCCGGTCGGGCCCACGGCGCACGCCGCTCGGCCCGGCGCAACGCCCGGACCAGGCCGAGAACGGCGCAGCCCTGCGTGACAAGCACCTCCCTCGCCGCCTGGTCGTCCTCCCTGTCCTCCTCC
>CAYXTP010000051.1:0-2187 GCA_964467985.1 uncultured Planctomycetaceae bacterium | reverse complement strand
CTGGATGGGAAGAGCCAGAGTTGAAGGCAAGACTCCGCCTGTTAGTCGACCGTGCCCAGCGACCGAGCGTGGAGAATCCCCCGGGCTTTCTGGTCATGCTCCTGCGCAAGGAGTTGGCCCATGCCAGTCCTCCGCTCCCGGGGGACACTGAGCGGGGGAGGGCTGCGGCGGAGGTCGACCTGCGCCGCCAGCGGGCTGCTGAGAAGGTGAAGCTCGAGAGGGCCGAGGAGGCCGAGCTACGGGAGTTCGATAGCCAGGGAACGACTCCGACGCTGGGCCGCCTTGACCAACAGGCGAGTGAGGGCATCAAGGTGGCTGCCTTCATGGCTCGTGCCCTGCGAAGGGAGTACCGGGAGAAGCTAGCGGACCGGGCACAGGGTGGAGAAGCAGGGGGCGGCCGCCATGTCTGATCGCCCGCACCTCTTGAATACATCTGAAGCCGCGGAGGCGCTGGGAGTTTCCAACCGTCAGATTCAGCGTCTGGTCGCCGCGGGCAAGCTGGCCAAGATCCGGGTCGGTGGATCTACCAGATTCGATCCCCTGGATCTGGAACTCTACATCGGGACCAACCGCAGGGTGATTGGGAGGAGGCGCGTCAAATGACGGAGGTCACCTCGGGATCGTCAGCGGGGCATCGGTTGACCGGCATAGTCTACAGTGTTAGACTACATGGTATGGTCTGGGCACCATGCCCTCCCTTCCGCCCCTATCCGAGCAGGTACGAACCATTCTCAACGACGATCCCAGGTCCTTCTACCGCATTGCCAAGGAGGCGGGCATTCACACGTCTTCCGTGACCCGATTTGCCTCAGGCAGCGCACCGAGCAGCAAAGTCCTGGATCGCATTGCATCTGTCCTCAAACTGACCGTCAAAAAGGAGTGAGCCTCATGAGTGTTCCCCGTGTTTTTCGCCGTCCCACCCCCTCTGGCCGTCGGTCCGACATCTACACGTTTCGATTCGTCGACCCGTCCCTCGGCAAGCGCAAGTGGGTGTCCACAGGGACAGGGGACAAGCGAGTGGCTGAGCGGTTCCGCGACGAATTCATTGCGAGGGCTGAGGGCATTGCCAGGGGAGACATCAACCCAGAAGCCGAGCGCCTAGTCGCCGAGGCCAAGAAGCCCATTCGGGCTCACAAGGAGGACTACGTCTACCACTGTCGAATCACTGGACAGGACCCCAAGAGCGTCAAGGAGAAGGAGCGTCACCTCAACTGGTTCCTGCAGGTGTGCGAGTCAACTGACCCGGTGTGGAGGCTAGATGGAATCCGCGCGGATGTGGTTGATGAGAGACTCGGTGCAATGACCGCAGATGGTCTGAGCGCCCGCACGGTGAACATTCACCTCGCCTCCGTTCGGTCGTTCGTTCGCTGGTGCGTTGCCCGAGGGCGACTGGAGCGGGATCCTCTCAAGGTGCTGAAGCCGCGCAATGAGGTCACGGATCGACGCCTCGTTCACAGGGTGCTGAGCCCCCTAGAGACTGAGAGGCTGCTCCACGTGGCCCAGGATGCGGACGGAGGCGGGAAGCCGCTCCGGTGGCTCTGGTACGCGATGCCCCTTTACATGGGGCTTCGGCGAGGCGACCTGGAACGTTTGAACTGGGCCGACCTGGACCTGGAGGCCCGGACTCTCACCATTCGAGGCGGGAAGGCCAGGTACCGAGTGGACGTGCTCCCGATCCCCATGGCGGTCGTGGAGGAGCTACAGCTGGCACGGCCTGCCACCGCGCTCCCCTCTGCCCGCGTGTTCGCAAGGCCAGTCTCAAACCCAACCAGAAAGAAGGACTACATGCGGGCCGGGATTGTCCTCCTGAACGACAAGGGGACGGCAACTCTGCACTCCTTGCGCGCCACGTTTGCTACGCGCTTGGCCAGCAACAATGTGGGGCCAGCCGTGCTCCAAAAGCTCATGCGACATTGCACCCCGACGCTGACCATGAAGTACTACGTTCACCTGGAGGTCGACGCGCTGCGCGCTGCGACGGAAGGTGTCGCACCCAAAGGGGCAGGTCGCCTGGAGGAGATCGCCTAGATGGGCAGTTTCCCGCAGGCGATGGCAGCAGAAATGGCAGCAACCCCTGCGCATCGCGCCCGAAATCGGCAACCACGGACCCTGGACGTGCGGGGTATGCCTGCTTTCAAAACCGGTGCATTCGGCCGCTCTGCCACGCCTCCGTTGGCGCACGACCTT
>CAYXTP010000050.1:0-2187 GCA_964467985.1 uncultured Planctomycetaceae bacterium | reverse complement strand
ACCTGCGTTTGCCTGGGGCTTGTCACGGCCAGGACACGCGCTCGGTGCTCGAACAGGGGCCGGCGCGATCCCCGGGTTCATGATGGGGTGTCAGCTGCCCGGGGTGTCATAGCGCGGCGTTCTTGCCCTGCTCTCAGGACGCGACGGGGCGCGGCGTGCGGGTTGGGCGATGAGAATGGGCCGGACTCCGTACACCCGACCGCTACGTTGGGACTCCCGCGCACATGGGCCCTACCCGCTTGGGGAGAATCTGGTGAGTACGGTCAGACAGGCAGACTAGTTGATCGTGCCTGAAATCCCCTTCGAGAAACGGGAGGGGTTCATGCCATCGCGGTGCCAGTATTGGAAACGCCAGGTGTTGCCACTGCAGATGTGGCCACCGATGGTCGGCACGCTGCCGCTGCCGCTGCCGGAGTTGGCATTCAGTAGGTCGATAGAGAAGGCCCCACCCGCGCTGGTGACCCCTGCGTCTGCGGCGTAACGGCCAATGGAGTCACCGGCTAGGCACAGCTCGGAAACGCCCGTGGGGCTGATCGAGTTAGTGCCGAGACCCACGAGCGGGTAGGTAAATTGGCCCGAGAACGTCGTACTCAAGCTGAGCAGGATCGAACCATCCGAGCAATCGCAGCTACTGAGCAGTACATCGCCTTGGTTGTTGGGGTCGCTGTCGCAGAAGACCGTGTTGCAATCCGTGTCACAGTTCAGCGTGGCGTCGGTGAATAACTTCAAGTGGAATTGTGCGGGGGCGACGTTGGGGGACGCGCCACAACCATTGTTGTTGAGGTACCCGCCGAACGATGCGCAACCGGGGCTGAGGGAACCACCGGCGTCGATCGCAAAGATGTTCTCACTGCCGAGGGCACTCGAAACAGGAGCGGCACAGGCGTTCGAGAACCCAGGCTGGTAGACAGTGCCTTCACCCTCTGGTGTCCAAGAGGGGTCGTGCCCAGACAGGAGGGGACCCGTCCATCCTCCGTCCACGGTATTCCAAACGTGCCCCCAACCGAAGCCATCCAGATCCAAACCGCCACCGTCATAGCCCGGGGCGCAAACACCTCCGTCGGCTTCCAGGCAGATTTCATAGCCCCCCAGACTCAGGTCTATCGTCGCCAGCCAACACACGCCGCCTGCGGGGAGCATAATGGTCGGCAATGAGCCAGCCAAGTTGATGCAGTGCGCGGGAGTCTGCGGAAGATCGCAGGGCACGTAGCTATCGTAAAAGGTGAAGTCCCACGCGACAGGCTCCGCTGAAAAAGAGCAATAGCCAAACTCGAATCCGTCAATCACGTACGAGTCCTGGGGGCCGGGCATCCCGGTCGCATTGTGATTGGTGGGTCCAGGGAGAATCCCCTCGTCGACACCCTCTTGCCCCTCCCAGCCAACACCAAAATAGCCAGAGGCAACGTCGGAACGGAAGATGATATCGGGACCGAGGTTGGCCGTTGAGCCCGCCCCCCGCGTCCATGTACCCGTGCCCACGTGGAACACACCAGCGTTCTTGATTGGACCGACGACGGGCTGGGCTTGAAGTTGAGGGGATCCGTCGGCTGCCGTGCAGCAGAGCATCGCGACCGCCAGGGACTGATGGAAAGACCGGCTCATTTGCAAACCTCTTCTTAAGGGTGACTGGCAGGAGAGCTCGCTCACGAGTAGGCCCCGTCAGGCTGAACTGCGCACCTTTCGAGTTCCGAGCAATCGGGCAGGGGCTTGTGACGCATGCTAGATGGCTTCTGTTCCCCCTGATCCGACTCGTAATCCACTGAGACGAGAGTCCCGGGCCAGTTCGCCAGATCGCGCCCAAAGCACAGAGTCTTGCACCTTCCCATCGCCCGACCCGCAACCCCGCAGTGCCCGGCAGCGTCTAGGGAGCATGCCTTCACCGACAGGCCGCGGGGCTCTTCCAGGCCGAGATTGCAACTCGCCTCGACATCCCCGGGGATCACTGGCGCGCCTCCAGCGTCTGCACGCGACGCTGATCGAAGACGGCTTCCACCATCGCGGAGCGGCCCTCAAACTGGCGCCACGCTGCTCCCGCTGACACGCGACAGGCAAACGCCGGTGCGTCGGTGGTCGAGGAACCGGCGATGAGAGTGTGCCTGACTCGGAAATAAGTCGTTGTGTCCTGCCAAGTGGAGGCGCGCTTGAAGCGGCGGTGATTCCCCGTGGGCTGAGCCAACACAACTGTTG
>CAYXTP010000049.1:0-2234 GCA_964467985.1 uncultured Planctomycetaceae bacterium | reverse complement strand
TGGATGGGTTCAGGCTGTGCCGGCGTTCGGAGACCGTTTGAATCCCTTATCCCCCATGGCCGGCAAGACCAAGCACCAGTTCCCGATCGCCGGCAACGACGTCTACCCCTTCCGCCCCATCCCCGGCACCGAGGACTTCGACCACGCCGTGCGCTTGGGTTACGAAGCCCCGCGCGATTTCCACGACTGGGGCAACTGCTTCGAGTACAAGTACAACTCCCACAACACGCCCTTGCCGCCACAAGTGCGCAAGACCTGGCAACGCTACAACAACACCGCCGCCATCTACGACATGCACGTCCAAGAGGGCCCGCTCTGGATGCGCAAGCTGCTCTCACGCATGGCGGACCAGCGGCTGAAGCGCGGGGTCTACGGGTTCCCGGTTGAGCAGAAACTGTATGACCTGTACGTGCGCGTGACGGGCCAGGCCCAGCCCGGTGACCTGTCCGAGGATTATCAGCAACTGCAGCCGGAGACTCACGCGCAGTTGTCGTAGGTCTCGAGGCGGGTTGGGGATGAGCCGCGTAGGTACGAAGTTGTAGGTGCGAAGTGGCTCGCCGTCTCGGGTAGCGCGGACCGTCATCCGTCCCTCTTCGGTGGCCCCTGTCCCGGATGCAAGCTACCGTCGGTGCCGCGCACCGTGGCGGGTACCGGGGCGCTGGATTGACCCTTCGCGTCCAGCACGCGCAGACCGAGCGCCTGGAACCGGGCGCCGGGAAGCCGGTCCTCGCGAGTGAACGGAGCGAGCAGATGAGTCTGTTGGACAGCTGCCGCCGGCTCCAGGCGGTGGATCAAGAGCATCGAGAGATACACAAAGTCAGCCAGCGCACTCGCGTCCCAGGCGACGGTGGTCGTGTACCCGGTGATGGGGAGCTTCTGCGCGGGTCCAAGCGACTTCTGAATGGCGGCGGGGACGTCGCCAGCCATCATGCCGCAGCCGGAAAGGTGCAGGACCTTGAGGTTGTGGCTGCCGCGGACGCAGTCTGCGAGGGCTTCGGCTCCGATCACTTCGCCCGACACCTGCACACCTCGAGCCGTGCCATGGGTTGAGATCAGCAGGACAACGGGCTCCGCGAGGAAGCGCACATCCCGGCTCCAACGACGCAGGTCCTTCTCGTCGTGGAAAGTCCGGTAACGCACGCGCACGTGGCGCGCGGATTCCATCGTGAAGTAGCTGCGCAGCATGTCCCCGAAGGCGTATTCCTTTTCGGCCAAGCTGGTCTCCCAGTGGGCTTCAAGGATCACCAGCCAGATGATCCCCTTCTCTGGATGTACGCGAGTTCCTTTCCAACGGTTCCAACCCTCTTTGCCCTTCTCTCTCCAGCGGCCGTGAAACGACTCACCGTCTTCGGCGAACTCATACCAGCCCTCGCCTTGGGTTTCCCCCTCGCGGTACTCAAACGTCAGTCGACCCTCTTCAACCTCACCGGCAATGGTCGAGGTTGACGTGTAGGAGTACTCCCCACTCACCTTCGAGCCCACCTGGTTCAGCCGCATCCTGCCGTAGGAAGTTTCCCACAAGCCGGCGTAGGTCGGAGCGGTGGCCTTGCTCTCGGGTTCCTGAGCGTTCGTCGTCGGGATGGAGACGACGGCGAGGGATAAGCAAATACCGACGGGGGCCATTGCGGACAACCAGCACGCGGGGATCTTCATGCACACCATCCTCGCACATCCCCCAGGATCCGCAACGCTGCTACTGTACAGAGCATCATGATGCGCTGGATCTCTTGGATCGTCCTCCTGGCCGCCGCCCCTGCTGCGGGGCAGTGTGAGATCACTTCGCTCCAGAACAGTGACGCGGTGCCCGGAGATTTCTTTGGCTCGGGCGTCGCGCTCGATGGAAACACTGCGGTCGTGTCGACGGGGGCCAGTGTGGTCTACGTGTTCCAACGCACGCCCTCGGGTTGGATCGAAACTCAGAAACTGACATCGAGCAGTACCGGTCAAGGCACAGGATTCGGACAGCGGATGGCGCTCGATGGGGATCACCTGCTGATGGGAGCCGTGGGAGATGCGACCCAAGGGCAGCTGGCAGGCGCGGTGGTTGCCTTTGAGCGAATCGCTGGCACGTGGGTGGAGGTACAGAAGCTGTTCGCAAGCGACGCGGGACCCGGACACTACTTCGGACGCGACCTGGCTCTGGACGGCGATCGCGTGGTGATCGGAGGACCCTGGGGTCTCCCTGCGGCTTTCGCTCACCGAGCAGGGCAAGGTCGTGCATGAGCTGCGCGTCC
>CAYXTP010000048.1:0-2290 GCA_964467985.1 uncultured Planctomycetaceae bacterium | reverse complement strand
AGCCTCTGGTGTAACCCGCGAAGTTCAGGGATCGCCGGTCCATCCATGCTCTAGGGCGACTGTAGCCGCCCGATCCCGGTCATCATGCGCGGTGAGGTGTGCCCCTCGGCGACCGATCCCGCCCCCCCGTGCTATACCGCGCCCCCCCAGGCACGAGGCTGCCTCAACCTGCCTCCTTGTTCCACCGGATAGAACCCGAGTTGTTTTCTACGACTGTGCTCGAAGTCTGCGAAGCGTGTGCTCGCACCGGAGCGAGAGCATCCTTAGGCTTACCGGGATGAGTACCACGACGCACACAATCGCAGAGGCTCGCGCAGACATCCGCCGCTCCCCCGAACTCTATGCCGAGGGGTTCGAGCTGTTAGACCGTAAGTGGAGCCAGGAGGCTATCGACCTTCGTCAGCAAGGGGAATTGGACTTTGACAGGCAGGTCATGGGTGATGCGTACGCGGACGATCCTCGACGTGACTCACGCATGGGTGGGACTCCACTCAGGAGGATGATGATGGCCGTGACCCACTACAAAGGGCTTGGCCCGGACCTTGACGCGCTGGAATTGGCGCATGCCCAGGCCATTTGCTGCCTGGACTTCCTAATGGTTGATCCCGTGACAGAGAAGGGTGGCAAGAGACTGTGCGATTTCCAATCAATCCCATTTGGAGGGGCAGATGAGGACGCGTTTGGGGAACATGAGGGCGGCCGCAGCTCGATTCATGGGCTCCTGGCTGACGATCAGTGGCGGACACTTGTCTTGGCCGCCCACGCTCGACTATTGGCTTGCGAGCGTCCCCTTCCACCACTCACAGAGCACGCACGGCAAATGAAGGACATAATTGATGCGGCCGCCCCCGATGGAGTGCAGGCTTCCGAGATTAGGGCCAAGTTCAAGCTCAAGCACGGCCAGGATGTGTCTGTCGACACGATTAAGGGACCACTCCGCACGGAGCTACGGCCCTTCGGAATCGCTAACAAGGCAGGAGCCGGGTACTACTTTCAACGCAATCGGGGGGGAGAAGGCGTAGGTAGCCGCTAGCAGCACCGCGCCTCACCTGGGCATCACCTCAACGTCATATCCGCGCCATATACTATTGGCCGCGCGTGACCGATCTTGAGGGGGCATGAAGTACCCCTCAAACAACGAAAGGCTGGTATCCGCCAGCGTCCTCGCGGACCGCCTAGGAATCAAGACTGCCGACCTCAGGCGCGCAGCCCGGGCGGGGCGACTACCCCACACGCCGGTTGGCCGTGATGGCATCCTGTTCGACGAACAGGCCGTCAGGCGTGTCCTCCTAAAACGGGCAGGCAAGGAGGTGCGCCGTGGCTAATAGCTTGCTCAGGCAGATGCCTGCCCTCGGGAGTCACCTGATCGCTGCGGAGAGCCGGTGGATTGCGCGGTTTGGACCATGGTGCCGACTGAGTGGTCATTCGGTTGTCCTCAGGGAGGACCGAATCGCGCATCTCCGACTAGGGGCGGCACGGCACCTGGAAGAGCACAAACAGCTGATCCCCTGCGGCAACCAAATGGAGGTACAGGGATGATCACCGGCAAGGCCCAAGGCAATGTCCCCAACGGTACCTCCCCCCTGACTCGCCCCGCCCCCCCGCAAGGCACTGGAAGCCCCCCCCTCCTGCTCGACCGCAAGGCCGCGTGCTTGTGGCTGAGCATCGGTCAGCGCAGGCTCTGGGAGCTCACAAACTGCAACGCAATCCCATCTAGGAGAATCGGCCGGTCTGTTCGCTACGAGCCCTCAGAGCTTCGCGCATGGGTCGCTATGGGGTGCCCTACTGAACCCGGTGCTGGATCGCGTGTCAGGGCGGAGGTGAGCCGATGAGTACCTTCGAACCTCCGGGTCTCGACCGGGTCTCCAGGCGTGCGCGAGGCTTCTACATCAGCGGCTGGTTGTCCTTTGGTCGCCAGGGACTGCCGTGGTTCGAGACTCAAGTGGCCTTGGGCCTTCGTTACCGTGTTGGTGAGAGGGCCATCAGGAATTGGGAGGGGGATCTGGTCGAGGCAGGAGTTGTGCGCGTAGAGCGAACGGGTAGAGGTCCCACTACACGCCGGACCTTGCACTTCGTACATCCGCCTCAACTCGGAACGGACCTTCCGAGTGATGGGCCGAAAGACCCGGAACGGGGCATCCCCGTGATCCAAGAGAAACCCGGAACGCCTTATCCTCCTACCCGGAACGAGAGGGTCGCTAACCCGGAACGAGGCTTCCGCAGAAGAACAGAAGAACAATTAACAACAGCAGCAGGGAAGCCAACGGAACCCGATCTGTCTGCTGTTGTG
>CAYXTP010000047.1:0-2298 GCA_964467985.1 uncultured Planctomycetaceae bacterium | reverse complement strand
ACTTGGGCGCGGGCGCGGGGTCTTGGGCGCTGGCCGGGGTGGCGCCAACCAGGGCGGCGGCGGCCAGGCCGGTGGTCGCCAGGAACTCTCGTCGTTTGGTGGTGCGGGGGGTCATGGCGTCAGAATAGCGGAGGGGGGAGGATCTCTGGGGTGGAAGTCCAGGGGGGGTGGTTAGGTGCGGCCGGGGTGTGGGGCGGGCACTGGCAGACCTCGGGCGCGGTGTCGCGCACGCTCCGTTGCCGGGGTCCCCCTTTCCAACCGCGCTTGAGGAAGTCCTCCGCTACAGGGAACTCCTGACCGAATTTGCGCCGGCAGAACCCGCCGAGAGCACCGGCGTGGCAGGCGCGATCAGTCAATTCGGTTGGGCCAGGAACGACATCTCTCTAGGTAGCGGCCATCCCAAGCAGGAGCCGCGCAGGGTCTTCGCGCAGTCAATAACAAACCCGCCTTGGTGGCCCTACCGGGCCTCGACCCACCCAGGTGTGTGCAGCTTGCAGGAGTGTTCAGTTCGCTGCCTCCAATTCATCCGATGGAACCGCAGGATGAATGGTAGTGTCGTGCATGCCCGCTTGAACTCAGCGCTGCATTGCCCCATAGGCTAGGCCGACATACTGCGCAGTACTACCCGTGCATATCCTCGCCCCCGTTCTCTTCTGCGCAGTGTCCCTCCAGGACGGAGCGGGTGGATGGGAGCAGGCGGCGCGAGGCTTTGGTTTCGAAGGGGACACGGATCGTGAAATGCTCGCATGGGTCGCTGCGGCCTGCGAGGAGGACTCCGAGAGCCGTCGCCGTGAGGTGGGACGCCTGGCCGAACACCGGCGGCGGCTGCAGGTCACGTTCCGACATCCACTCAAGCCGGGACAGGAATTACTGCGCGTAGCGGTCAGCCTGGACGGACGCCGATTGGTGACAGCCTCAGATGATGTTGTGGTCTGGGATACGGATTCCGGGCGGCGCCTGGCCACCATCGAGCATCCCGGCCCTGTCTACTACATGGCCATCAACGCCACTGGCACGCGAGTCGCGACCCTGGTCGACGACGGGTTGAGGGTTTGGGCGTCGGACGGGCGACTCCTGATGGGGCCTGATGAAATCGGTGAGGGCGGATGGGACGCTTTGGCGTTGAGTCCCGCAGGTGAGCGGGTTGCCGTCGGGGGGAGGCTGGATGCCGAACACGGCATGGTCTGGCTGTTTGCTGTCGAGCCTTCTGCTCCCTGGCGGGCCGATCTTCCTTGCCCCGATCCCGTTTGGGATGTTGTTTTCTCTCCAGATGGAAGGCACCTCGCCAGTGGCTCCGGTGGCCCTCGCCTGTGGGACGCCTACGACGGAACGCTAGTTGGGGAGCCTGTGCCTGCCGGTGACGCGGAGGATGACTCCCCCTGGCATGTGGTTGCGTTCAACACTTCGGGGTCGATCCTTGCTGTGGCATCGGATTGGAGTGGCGTGCTACGTACCTGGGACATTGCAGCGGGTGAATTCAGAGGACCTGCCTTGCCCGCACCCCTCGCGAATTTCGTCGCGTTCGACGCTGCGCATGGGCGTTGGGTCACTGCTGGTAACACAGCCTCGTGCGGCAGCGATGCCATCACGGGCGGACCGGCAGGGCGTGCGCTTGTGCAAGACGGTTTGGCTGACGAGTGGGCGGAAAAATACGGTGGAAATCCCGGTGCCCTGTCCCCCGATGGAACCCGACTCGCTATTCCTGGTCGCGGGGGCTCCGTGCGGGTGTGGGATACGTTCACCGGCGAGCGACTCACGCCTGTCGCCTGGCACGGTGCGGTCGTCGAGGCAGTGACTTTCACTGGAGATGCGCGACTGGTGACCTGGAGTTTGGACGGAGTCGTCCGCATGTGGTCCACAGAGACACTGGAGCCCATGCCCCGCCCTGCGGGAGACTACGGTCCTGACGTCTACCTCGCTCCCGGGGCCGAGCACGCGTTGATTGTTCGCGCCACGGGTGACGTCCGACTCGCCGGCCTTGGAGGAGGTTCTCGATCTCTCGAACACGATGGAGTCCCCCTGTACGACGTTGCGGTGAGCGCGGATGGTTCCGTCTTGGCGGCGACAGCAGAGGACAGTTCCACGCGCCTGTGGCGGTTGCCGTCTGGGCGACCGTTGGGGGAGACCCTCTATCAGAACGCGTGGGCCTGGGACTTGGCCCTCGACAGGACGGGCCGCCGGCTTGCGGTCGGTACGAATCTAGCTGCGCAATCCTACGACGTCGAGAGGGGTGAACGGCTTGAACTGGCTGCCATCGACGCGGAGCGGGTCGGCTTTGACGCGCAAGGTGGTCTTCTG
>CAYXTP010000046.1:0-2375 GCA_964467985.1 uncultured Planctomycetaceae bacterium | reverse complement strand
ATGCGCCATCAGGAGTGACCAGCACGTTGTAGTCGTTGACGTCCCCGTGAATCACACCGCGCCGCAACTTCTCCAATCGCGGCTGCGTGCACCTGTCGAAGCGTTCCATCAACACCTCAACCCAAGCCTGCAGATCGGGATCGAGCAACTGAATCCGCGCTTCAACCACCTCCCTTCCACAGGCCAAATCCCAGACGAGCCCCCGGTGACAGGCTGGATGATCAAAGCCCTCCAACTCGCGATCCAATTCCGCCACGCGTCGCCCCAACTCCCGCCGCAATTCCGGAGTCACGCCGTCCACATCCCCCATCGGAATCCCATCCAGCCGTGTGATGACCCAAGCGAAGTGCTCCACCCCATCCGACCCCCAGATCGTCTGGATCATCCGCCCATCCCGCCCAGCAACAGGCCGCGGACAAATCCCGGCAGTCGCCGCCCCGCCCCGCGCCAGGCGCTCGAACAACTCGATCTGCGCCTCAAGGAACCCGCGCTCTTCCTGGCCGTTTGCAATCTTCAGCACGAAACCATCCGAATCGCAGGTGACCGCAAAGTTCTGATCCCGCTCGCTATGCAACCGCTCGAGTTCCCCTTCCAACGAAAAACTCTCCGCCAGAAAACGCTGCGCTTCGTCAATCGTGAACTGCGGACTCTGCTCCAAGAGGGTCATGGGAAGAGCATACAGATGTAATGCTCAACGGCTGGGTACCGGCCCGGGTGCATCCTGAGACCTAATCAAGAGCATTCGGGCCCGACAAACCCCGTAGAAGGCGCGTGCCCTGGCAGGGTGCTCCGACGCACCTGCCCACGCGACCGATGACAATACCGAGTCGCACACCTAGCCACCGCTCCCCGTCAGGACAAGATCGCACAGCTTCCAGCCCTCAAGCCAGCCCGCGATCCATCTCAACCCCGCCGGTCGGTCCGCCTCACGCGCGACTCTAGAATCCCGCTTCAGAGGTATCCATCTCTCGGACGCCACCGCCCGGACCTGCGCGGTCTGCGACTCGGTATCGATAGGTGATGAGCCCGGCCAGCCAATCGGTTGCCGCGTGCAGAATCATCGAGGCCCAGACCGACCCGGTCGCCAAGACAAGCCCGCCGAAGGCTGCACCGACTAGCGCAGTCTTCAAGACTCCCGCTGGCCCCTGGTAGGAGTGGCCCAGGCCGAAGATCAAGGATGAGCAAAGGAGAGCCAACGGCCAGTCGAACCACGTTCCAAAATACGCCAGTAGAAACCCGCGGAAGATGAGCTCCTCGCAGATACCCGCTGTGACGGAGAGCCCGGAAAACCAGCGAGAATCTCGCTCCGTGAGCGGCATCATGTAGCCGACCTCTTGAATACCGGCAGGCAGCTTCGCGTCGTCGCCTGCCCGTACGAGGTGCACGTACTGCCCGACCATCACGCCGAGACCAATGCCCACCGCCCACAGACTGAGCCGCAATCCGCGCCCTGCGGGCAGTCCCAGACCGAGCTCCGCCCAAGAGCGATCCAAGAACGCCCAGTATCCCACCATCAGGGTCGCCTTGATCCAAAGATCCAGCACCGTTCCCCGGTAGCTACGGATCCGAGCATCCTCAACGCCGTCATCAAGCTCACGCCTCAAGCGTCGAATGGCCTTGCGACCGTCCAACGGAAAATAGGCGATCAGGGCGAGGACAAAAACGTGTTCGATAATCGTGGGTTCCATTTCGGGCCCCTACTTGGATGAGTCTCCGCGGTTGCGAAGCGGCAACAGCGCGAGTGTGAGTGAGCAAAATTCGGTGGCATCCTCTGGAATCTCTTCACGCCCCGAGACCTCCAAAGCAATGGCCATCAACCGGTCGAGCTGTGCATTGAGTCGGTCAAGATCCTTGGGCCGCACCCGCAGCGGCAGGCGCGCCGCGTAGAAGTTGCGCTGTGGACCGTCGCGACGCGGGCTGTCTTCAGCGAGGGCCGCTTCCAAGTCCCGTGCGGCCAACCGAAATGCAGCCGACCCAGCCTTAAGCGCCGCCTGGTTCGCACCCTGCCCCCTCCCCGCCGGCAGCTCGAACCGTCGCGCGACCGGATGATAGAGCGCCTCGGGCCGCCGCGCTTCATGGCGCTCACCAGCCCGAACGAGAAGACCCGCCTCCTCCAGAACCCGCACGTGATAGTGCATCCCCGTCGCCGGCCGCCCCATCCGCTGAGCGATCTCCCTCGTCGACAACGGCCAAATCCCCGAGAACTGAGTGAGAATCTCCATCCGCAGGGCCGAACTCACCGCCTTCCTCTGCCCCTCACCTCGAATCCGGTGAACCCCCTTCACCCGTGCCCCGGACGACTTGGTGGCCCTAGCCCCCCCTGCTCGACTGCGCTTGCCCATGGGGACAGCCTAGGCCGTTATTTAAAAAGCACA
>CAYXTP010000045.1:0-2630 GCA_964467985.1 uncultured Planctomycetaceae bacterium | reverse complement strand
TGATGCGATTGATCCGGGGACACAGCAAGTGATCTCTGGATTGAACATCCGATGCGAATCGGCCGTGTCGGGGGCGCTGTTGCCGATGTGCCGGAGGTGTTGCGCGAGAGTTGCGTCGGGCGCGCGCTGTGGGGCCACATATCCCTCATCGCCGCATGACCTCCTTGCGAACCTTGGGCCAAATTCGATCCCACGCTGCCCGCCTGGGCGCCCCGTAGAGGATCCATGCATCGATCTCGGCCCGCCCCCACCGCTTGCCCCGTCCCACCATGATGGGCGAAGGCAGTCTCTCCTTGGCGTCAAGTTCGTGGACCGTGCTCCGACCGAGCCCGAGAACCCGGCCCACCCCGCCTGCATCGAGGACTGCGCACTCGACCCTCGCGTCAGCGTCCACCGAGCCGTGGGGGCGTAGGCGCCCCTGTGTTGGCTCCTGCAGCTCCGGGGACCATTCCCCGCAGGGCGACTGAGAAGGGGCGGATGCGCGACGTGTGGGGCCTCTCACCGCGCACCACCCCCATCGAGGTCGATGCCATCAAAGACATCGCGCTCGATTGCTTGTCGCGCATCGTCGTCGATGGGACGCACAGGGAAACATCCACCGCGGCCCTTGGGGAAAGACAGGGTTCTGCCCCCCCTGAGCTTTCGCCGAACGGCAATCCCATCCAAGCGGAGCGCGCCGAAGGAGCACGAGACCCATCCGAGGAGGCCGGTTGCCCGGTCCTCTGCTGACGCTGGGGTGAACTGGACCTGGTCGACCATGAACTCGTCAGCCACCGCTGCCTCCTCGTGCTTCCACCAGATCGTCGAGCGAGAACGCTGGATCCTCAAGGAATCGATCGAGGCTGTCCGCGTGACCGTCCTTATTCCAGCATTCGGGGTGAGCCTTGTTGACATCCACCCTGGGCTGCAGTGAGGGACAGTAGTACGTCAGAGCGCCTTCCATAATCCGGCAAGCGCGGTCGGCTGTGCGGTCCACATCAGCTGCCGGACACTCGATCACGACGGAATCGTGCACTGGCAGGATGAGCCAGGTGCTCGTACCCCGAAAGGAGTGGTCCAGGTCGACCATTGCCCTCTTGAACACCACGGCCGCGCTACCCTGTATGGGCGTGTTACGAAGGAAATTCTGTGTCCAGGAGTCTGGCGCTCCTCGGCCCTCGCGTAGCCGGCGGAGCCCGGACACCATCAAGGCGTTCCCGCGTGCTGCCCCGTATGCGACGGACTCTTCGAGCCCCTGGCGTAGAGCAGGGAATAGGTCCAGGAAACGCTCGCGCTCGCGGGTGGCCACGCGCTCTGCAACCCCAAATCGAACGGCGATCGACTTTGGCTGGATGTTGTAGATGACCGCGAGGACAAAGGTCTTCATTTGGCTGCGGAGGTCGGGGCGCTGGACCTTGAACGGCCCCGGCTCAAGCGCACGCTCCTCGTCGGTCAGCTCGGCCTTGTAGAAGCGCTGCGCCATCCACGCGTAGACGTCGCCGGAGTTGTAAGCCGCAATTAGCGCCTCATCTCTGTGCTCTGAAGCTGCAACTCCGACCTCAATCTGGCTGTAGTCCAACTCGATGATCCCACGCCCGGGAGGTGCGGTGACGACAGGACGTAGCAGCTGCCCGATACCGACGATATTGGGCGAGGAGCAGGAGTTCCGGCCAGTCGCACACCCGAGTTGGCGGTGGTTCGGGTGCGTGCGCCCGTCAGCTCCAGTCAAGCAGCCTGTCAGCCACTCCTCGCTCGAGAGCCTTCGATACCGTCGGAAACGCCGTAGCGCCCCGACCGCGGGGTGAACCCCCTCAAGTGTCTCGAGTATTGAGTCCTCGGTACAGACCTTGCCGCCACGCCAGAACAGCTTCTCGGAAGTGTGCTTCGCCATGACGTGCAAGAAAGCCACTCGACTGCCAGGCGGGTCGATGCCATGTGCGCGCAGCACGGCACCGTAGTGGTTGGCTGCCTGGACCGCCGCTGCCCGCAGTTTCGCAAGCCTAGTGGTATCGACGTGCACACCACGCCACTCGACGCGGGCGTTCGCGACAACGAAGGGGAATTCGACGGTGTAGAGGTGCCCGTCGAGACCACACCGTGTGACGTCACGCTTCTGCGCTGCATAGAGCCGCAGAGTCCACTCTGCGTCGGCCGCCGCGTACTGAATGGCCTGGTCGTCGAGTACTTCGTTTGGATCGAGCCTGAGAAACTTATGTCGAAGCGCTTCCTTTGCATCAGCGTAGGGGTATCCCAACTCATAACGGGCGCATTGGCCAACAAGGGAAAGACCTCGCACCCTCTTGTTGGCTAGCGCGGCCTCGGATCGGATCGTGTCCGACTCGTCTTCGGGCCCTCGCACCTTTCTAGCCCGCTTGTGCTGTAGGCCCAAGTTGATAGCGGCGGCTGCAATGAAAGTGTCGTAGAGTTGGTGGAGGTCCGGGTCGAGACCCAGCGACCAAAGCGAGAAGAGGTCCACTTTGGCGTGGTGAAAAACGAACGGGATACGCAGGCGCAGGATCTGACCGAGGGCGCGCACCACGGCCGTTTGGCGCGCATCCAGTACCGCGCGGAGAATGAAGCCGTCTCCGGAGTCGGACTGGGCCCACGCAGCCAGGGAAACGCAGCTGGGGCGCTGGGACCGAATGTCGTAC
>CAYXTP010000044.1:0-2707 GCA_964467985.1 uncultured Planctomycetaceae bacterium | reverse complement strand
CTGGATGGGTTCAGGCTGTGCCGGCGTTCGGAGACCGTTTGAATCCCTTATCCCCTGGATGCCCGCGCGCAGCCCCCTACGGCGGCCTGGGCCTTGCCAGTCAGCTGTCCATTTCATGGGAGTTTTCATCGCTCCCCGCTCATAATCGGCACTCGATAGCACCGCACAATGTATAGAAAATAGGAATTCTCTTTTTAGGCCGGCTGTGAGTCTCCAAACGCGAATTGGGGTGGCCGCCCGAACCTCTTCTCCTTGCCCCCATCTTCCGACGGGTTTCCTGGCACGCGGCGTGCCGTCCTCTCCGACGCTTCCGGCCCGTGCCTCGCAAGTCCCCAGAAAAGGATGCTTGTTCGCTCCGCGTATAGTCCATGTACTCTCCGTGTATGCAGGAAGCCACTCGCCATCGGGCGGACCCGGCATCCCGCCCTGTCGGAGATCCACCCACATGGGAACGCCTTCCTCACCCCGTCCGGATTCCACGCGCGCAGGGGACCCAACCGTCATCCCCGGAGCGCCGAGCGGCATCCGACGGAGGCCGCGGCGGCCATGGTGGAAGGGACCCCTGCTTGGACTGATCACCACGGTAGGTTTCGCGTGCGTCGCGGAATGGGGAGCCCGTGCCTGGCTCGGTCGACCCGCGGACGCGCCTCTGTTCGAACCGACGGAGTTCGAGGATGGTCAGCCCTCAGGGTGGACCCGCTCGGCCATTCACTACGCCCACCCGCAGTTCGTTTGGGCCAACATCCCCAACCTGGAAGTTGAGCACCAGGGAGTTTTGGTCAAGACAAATGCCTTTGGCTTACGCGGGCCGGCAATCACGCGCCAGAAACCACCCGGAGTGTTCCGCATCCTCTCCTTAGGCGAATCCAGTTCCTTCGGATGGGGAATCGCCCAGAACAGGACCTACGCGGCCGTCTTGGAGAGGGTCCTCAATACGGGCACGTCCGACCGGCGCGTGGAAGTTTTGAACGCAGGCACCGTTGGATGGAGCATGGCCCAGAGCATTGTGTATTTGGAGCAGGAGGGACTCCTGTTCGAGCCGGATGCCGTTCTCCTCTACCACGGATTCAACGACTTCCTGGATTCGAGCTACCTCGCCCGGCGCACGGGGAAAACGACTGGCGCAGAGGGTGACCACGACAGGGGAGACCTCGCCCTCCTCCGAGGGTCCACCCAGAACAGCCAGCGATTGGCACAAGCCCTTCGACGCCACTCCGTCCTGTTTCACTGCCTCCAGCTTGCCTGGCGTGGACCTGTCGAGGCGCCTTCCGGTTCCCCGTCCGAGGAGCATGAGTCCCGGCCCAAGGCCATTCGGGTGCCCGACGCGGACCGACGACTGCTCCTGGAAAGATTCCGAGATCTTGCCGGGGAGCGCGATTTCGAGCCCATCCTCCTCATTCCTGCCTACAGGTCATTCTCCGCCCACCGGGAGCTCCTGGTGGAATTCGCGCAGGAGGGGTCTGTTCAGAGCATCGACTTGGAGGACGCCATCCCTCCATTCGACAGAGAACGGAACACCTTGTTTCTAGATCCCTGCCACCCCAGACAGGAACTGCACAGGGCCATCGCGAACTTGATCGCAGAGCACTTTCAATAATCCGACGGGCACGCGCTCGACGCGCAACTCTCGGAAGAGCTCGGGGCCGTCCTGCCCGCACTGAACTGCGAGGGCCACGGGGTCGTGTTGTCGCGGGGACGGTGAAGCCCCCCCGCCGGAGGGCACAGCGGGTCAGCGCCGACGATAGAGCCAGATGCCTGACTCGCGAATCGGCTTGGCACCCACCTTGGCCAGCTGCCCCTGGACGTCCTGCAGACGCTCGAGCAACTGCTCCATGCCTTCGGACGACATGATCTTGTCGGCCGCCACTTGCTGCTCACTCTCGGGTAAGCCTTCGACCTCCTCTCCGAACTTTTCAAAGATGGCGTCCAGCTTCTCCTCCAAGACGCTGAGTTCATCCTGCAACGATCGCGATGCCGACTCGAACCCATGGTCAAGGTCGCCAAGATGATCCGTTATCACCTGATCGGCATCCTGAATGCAGACGTCCTTGGAGTGACCAACGCCCGCGCCGAAAGCCTCAACGCCAAGATCCAGAAGATGAAACGCATGGCCTGCGGGTACCGCAATCGGGAGCGGTTTAGGAATGCAATTTACTTCCATCTCGGTGGCCTCGATCTAAGCCCTCAGACGGCGGTCACCCACACGAGATCCTGAAGCCCCCGTAAGAGTAGAGAGAAGGGCCATCAGCGTAGCCAAGTGGATCGCGCCTGGTCCATCTGCTCAAGTCGCTATCAAGTAGTCGGTGCCGAACATGCCAAGCCCGGTGGCCTAGTGCGGCGTTCTGCACATACCCCGCATATCCAAGCGTGTTGTCAAATGCAGAAAGCGCTCCGCGCCCTAGCGTCACCCCAGTGAGCGGCGACGCGCCCGCCTTGGTCTTGTCGTCGGTGTTCCGCTCGCCGTTCAGGTCTATGTCGCCACGCACGTCGTAGGTCGATGCATCAATCCAAGTCTGGATCTGCGTGACGTCCGTTGAGTTGGTGACAAAGTCCGGCCCTGTGTCGCCCCCAGGTATCCCAACCGGTACCCCGTACGCGCTGTAGCGCACCATCTCTCGTTGGTCTCCGCTGCTGTCGATTAGAGTAACCACAAGAAACGAACTCCAGGAAGAGGGGCGATCGGGTGCTGGTTTGATCCCGTTGTCCT
>CAYXTP010000043.1:0-2719 GCA_964467985.1 uncultured Planctomycetaceae bacterium | reverse complement strand
GTCATGGCCCCCATCAGAAGAGGCGTAAGCAGGAGCAGCTTGTTCATGGTCAATGACGGTACCAAGTCAGCACCCCCTCAGCGCGGTTTCCTCGTGCGGCCGAGACAAGGCTCTCGATCAGACTGCGGACAGATACATGCGGGCATGGGGACTGACGACCCTCTGAAACACAAGAATGGAGACAATCGCCTCGCGACGGTCGTCACCCCTTGACACTAGCGCCCTTCTACAGATGGCTCCGTAGTTCGCTACCGCCGACCTCCAGCTGCGGCCTCTTGCTGACTGGCTTCCTCGCGCATCTTCTTGGCCAGCGCCCGCGAATTCTTGGCCAAGCCCGAGTACGACGGCCTCTGGCCCTTGCCTGTGAACATCACATTGGAGCCCATGGGCGCCGGGTAGGTGCCTGCGCCGGCGGTGATCGTGTCCATGGCTCGCGCCGGATCGTAGGCAGCGTGATAGCCCGCGAGGCCGAGGTTGTTGCTGCTTGCATGCTGTAAGGCTGAGTCTGGGCCATCTGTTTGGCCTGGACTTCTGCCTGTCGTTGTTGGAGGGCCCCCCCCACGACCACCAGCGCGCCCATTAGGAAACGGTTGAAACGCTCGCGCTCGGCCTTGTCCTCGTATTTCTCCGCGGCGACATCCAGCTCATCCGCTGCGATGTGATACGCGGCCGCCGACAAGAGTCTCTGGGACCCGGATTCCTCCGCGCGACCCAGGCTTGCCAACTCGTCGGCCAGAGTCTTGTGCCCTGCTGCACGTAGGGACGCATCATCTGTGAGCTTGGTTGGAATGCGCGCGCCGCGCTCAAGCAAGAGCCGGGCTACGTCACCCTGGTTGCGCACGGCTGCGTAGACAAGGGCGCTGGGTTGCCCCCCTGCCGAGTTGGGACTGGCCCCTCGATCGAGTAGCCACCTCACGACTTCCAGATGCCCCCCAGCGGCTGAGGCCATTAGTGGAGTTCGCCGTCCCGCATCGACGGGGCTGCCCCTAGACACGAGGTATTTGAGAACTTCCAAGTTGCCCGCCTCACCAGCCACAGTCGCGGGGGTCTGACCGTGAGCATCCCGGTTGGCCGGGCGAGCGCCGAGTTTCTCGACGAAGTGGCGCACCAGCATCATGTGACCCCCAAGCGTTGCTCCCTCCAACCCCGAGTGCCCCTTCACGTTGACCGGTGCGCCTTGGCGGTAGATCCGGTCTACCTGAGCTCGATCCCCAGCAAGCGCAGCCTCGTAGTAAGGCGACTGATTCTTGTTATCGCGAACGTCTGTGCTCGCGCCCTTGGATTTGAGCAAGCCGACAATATCCGCGTAGCCGTTGGCCATCGCGATGCCCATCGGCGTCTCGCCCGCTAGGTTGACCATGTCGGGTCTGGCCCCTGCCGCGAGGAGAGTCTCGACGGTCGCCCGATTGTTGCCGCGCACGGCCCAAGTGAGAACCGTGTTGCCACCTGCATCGATCGCATCAGGTGGAGCACCTCGCCCGATCAGGATGCTCACGATCTCGGCGCGTTCTCCGTCGGAAAGGTTGGGGTTTTGGACGGCGACGATGGCCGGCCGATCGGTGATGTACCCCTGGGTCAGGTCATCCTCGTCTTTTGAGAGCGCCTCGGCTCGCGCCTGGGTGTAGCCCCCAGTGCGCAGCCGATTGCCCGCGGGTGATGAGCATCCACAGCTCAGGACGAGCAGGCTTCCCAGGAGTGCGCTGCCGAGCCTCACTGGTCTAGCCGAAGACGAGAAATGGCCTCGTGTTCAGCGTCTACGCGCTGCTGCATCAGGACCTCACCGGTGTCCGTCCGGGTCAGTTTCCAATTGGCAGGGGCCAGGTACTTGATGCCAAGGCCCGTCGTCGGCGTCTGGGGCTGCATCGGGAACACTGTGACTTCGAGCGCGTAGGTCCCCCCTGCACCCACGACACCGCCAAACAAGTCGAACTTCCCGATCGACATGGCGAGTGCCTCCTGGAAGACGTCGATCGGCACCTCTTCATTGCCGCCAAACCTGGTTCCGGCCCCCCCGATTACAGCGACCGAGATGCTTGAGGAAGATCTGTTCTCTACCACCGAAGACTCGGGAACCAAGTCCTCGGCACAGACTGAAATACAGGACGTGACAACCATCAGGCAGGCGACGGGAGCTAGGAACCGCACCGAACTGGCACGTTGACAGAGATTCCTGACTGTGAGTGAGATCATGGGGGGGATGCGTTGCTGGGTGCTGGTGAGAAACGGGCGTGCTCAACAGCTGGATCTGGGCGGATTTGGGTTCGTAGGCTACGGGTTCGGCACCGTATCACCCGATTGGAGAGCCTTCGACTGGTTCAAATCCAGGACGGTTCTTGCGACCCCCTGCTGACCTGGCCCTGCACTGGATATCCGGGCGCCCGGCTCCGATCCCCGAGGTCCCGACACGATGATTACCATGGTTGGGAGGCCGCGGAAGACTAGGGATACGAGGTGTCTCCCGTGACAGTGGAGAACCGGGGCCGGGCCTGACCCCAGCTCGTCAGGCCTCGCAGTGAAGCGGCTTGATCCTCCCCAGGTCCATTCCGAGGGTCCCTGACCGGCGCAGATGCCAGGATGGGTCATCCGGCCCGCCACGCGCACGGACCTCTGCCCGCACGACACCCTGTGGCACGCTGCACCAGCCCGTTCAGTACGCCATGGACTTGCGAACAACTGCGCGCCGCTCGAACACGGGCCGGCGCGCGATACCGCGATTAAT
>CAYXTP010000042.1:0-3246 GCA_964467985.1 uncultured Planctomycetaceae bacterium | reverse complement strand
GCGGGACGCGGATTCTCGAACAAATTCCGTTTTGCCCCCAATACATCACCGCACTGAGTCTTGACTGGAGGCAGCACGCCATCGAATGCGCTGCTCCAGCCCGTTGCTGTCTTGTCGAAGAGCGTCCATGATGAACCCGGAGCAACGTCCTGTGCCCAATCCATCGGAACCCCCCTTCTCCACAGAGGAAGTCTTGGCCGCGTTTCTCGACGCGCACCCCAGTCCGTCCCGCTCGGACATCGATGCTCTGTGTGCTGAACACTCCAGTCATTCAGTCGACCTGCGCCGATTGCTAGCCGTTCACAGGGCAATGCTCGCCGCTGTCCCTGTCACCGCGAGTCCTGGCGGCGGCGGGTTGCACCGATCTCCGGAGCTGTCAGGCAAGCCCGCGGCCAGCGCCTTCCGAGCCTACGAAGGCATGGTCCTGGGAGAATTCACCTTGATGCGTATCCTGGGGCGCGGAGGCATGGGTGAGGTCTGGGAGGTAGAGCAGAAGTCCCTCTCCCGGCGTGTGGCATTGAAGCTGTTGCTCCCCGAACGCGTCGATTCAAGAGGCTTGGAGTTCTTCGCGCGCGAAGCGCGCGCTGGCGGCCGACTTGCACATGCCGGAATCGTGTCGGTCCATGGCACGGGCGAAGATGAAGGCCTGCACTGGATCGCGATGGAACTCGTCGAGGGAGCGTGCGATCTCCGGCGGAGCCTAGAGGGGGTTCGCGAACGCCCAGAGTTGCCGGGTAACTACTACGAACAGTGCGCTCACTTTCTAACAAGAGCTGCTGACGCCATGGATGTGGCGCACGCCGCAGGAGTCATCCATCGCGATCTCAAGCCCAGCAACATTCTCATCACCCCCGACAACCAGCCCAAGATCTCCGACTTCGGTCTGGCCAAGCTCACCGACGAGCAGTCTGTCTCGGTGCCCGGAGACTTGGCTGGGACCTACCTCTACATGAGCCCCGAGCAGGTCTCAGCCAAGCGCATGCAGCTGGATCACCGAACGGACGTGTTCAGCCTTGGTGTGGTGATGTATGAAATGCTGACTCTCGTTCGGCCCTTCGAGGGGGATACCTCTGAGCAGGTCGCTTACAAGATCATGTTGGTAGATCCCCCACCACCAAACGAGTTGCGCTCCCGAGTTCCGGACGAACTGTCGGTGATCTGCGGTAAGGCGATGGCAAAAGCCCCGGACAGGCGCTACGGATCGATGGCGGAGTTCGCTGCGGACCTACGCAGGTACCTCGCCGATGAGCCAGTGTTGGCAGAGCCTCCGGGGCCAGTCGACAGAGCTGTGAAATGGACGCGCCGCAACCCCACTCAGACTGCGGTAATAGGCGTCGCGGCAGCGGCTCTAGTAGTAATCAGCTGGCTCGGCCTTGTTGCGTGGGACAACGGCAAGCTGGCAAGCGGTCGGGCCGAGAGTTTAGAGGCCCGGAGGAAAGAACTCGCACGGGCCAATAGCGGGCTCAAAGAACAGCGCGAGGAGGCCGAGGCTCAGGCGCGCATCGCGCTGGAGAATGCGGAGCGGGCCCAGTTGGCTCGCGAACGCGCTGAAAGGGTGCTGGAATATCAGATTCAAACGCTCATTCCGTTCAATCCAAAGGACTTGGGGAGAGGGTTCTTGTCGGGCTTCGAGTCCAAGATCGCAACGCGGCTACGGGCAATGGGGAACAGTGAAGAAACGATCAAGTCCAAGGTGGCGATGTTCCATGACCTTGCTCTCCTCGCAGAACCTACAGACGTGGCGAACAGTATCGTTGAGGAGAACATTTTGGCCTCCGCGGCAGTGGTGATCGGAGATGCATTTGCCGACGACCCGCTAACCGAGGCCACTCTCAGAGAAGCTCTAGGAAAACTTTACTACCACCCCTTGGCGCTTCTCGATCAGGCCGTTGCGCAACAGAAGCGGGCGCTGGAATTGAGGCGGGAGGCCCTCGGCGACGAACACCCTGACACCCTCCGATCTGCCGGTGCACTCGGGACCATCCTTAGAGTTCAAGGGAAGCTGGACTTGGCAGCGCCCCTCTTGGTCGAAGCGCTGGGGGGCAAACGGCGCATTCTGGGCAACGAGGATCCCGAGACCCTGATCTCAATCAGCAACCTTGGGTGTGTTTACTTGGATCTGGGCAGATTCGACGAAGCAGGGCCTCTTCTACTCGAAGCGGTTGAAGCCAGCAGCCGAGTCCAGGGCGAGCTGAATTCCCACACCCTGAACTACAAGCACAACTTGGCGCTCTTGTGGGCCGCCCAGGGGAAGTACACCGAGGCAGAGGCCCTACTCCGGGCTGTGCTGGAGACCGAGGCCTATCCGATCACGAGCAACTCGTCGCTTCACGGCTATTTGCTGGGCAGTTTGGGCGGAGTGGTATTGGGTCAAGAGAGATACCCGGAGGCCGAGCTCTTACTGCGTGATGCACTGGCCAAGATGCGCACCTCACTTGGTTCCCAGCACTGGCTTTCACTGCAGGCTACGGCCACGTTAGGAAGCGCACTCCTCGGGCAGGGCGAGCTAGATGAAGCCGAATCGACCATGCGCGAGGCGCCGCGGGGATTCCGCCACACGCTCGGCGAGGTGCATCCCGAAACCCAGCTGGTGCGGCGGGAGCTGGAACTCCTTCTCGAGCAGAAGGGGAAACCAGATAGTCCTCCAAGCGAGCGCCTGGAAGACCGCGGCCCCTGAGGGCCGCGGCGTTTTCTCGTAGCGACTGAAGCCAGTTTGAGACTGGCGGGGTTGCTCCTTGCCTGCTTCGGACGGATCAGCTGCAAATAAGAATCCCATCGCTATTGGTCCGACCAGGGAATCCGCCCCGGGTGCTAGCATTGGGTGCTTGATTCCTTCTTCAGAGTCCCCCCACACACTCGCTCCGGAATCCGTGTCTCTCCTGCGTCGCTACCGAGGTGGAGACAAGGATGCACTCAACGAGTTGCTGATACGGTATCGCCCCCGCCTGGAGCGCATGGCCTTCGTTCGGTTGGGCCCAAGCCTGCGCGCGAGGGTCGAAGTCGATGACGTGCTTCAAGCGGTCCTGGTTGCCGCCATGGAGGGTCTTGAGACCTTCGAGGTACGCGAGGATGCCAGCATGATCCACTGGATGGCGAAGTTAGTAGAAAACGAGATCATCCGCCTCGCTAGATATTTTGGCGCAGAGATGCGCAACACTAATCGGGAAGCCCCCATCGAGACTTGTCAACAAGGTGGTTCCGACTCGGGAGTGTCTCTCCAGCTAGCCACCAGATCAGAGGGTCCCG
>CAYXTP010000041.1:0-3540 GCA_964467985.1 uncultured Planctomycetaceae bacterium | reverse complement strand
ATTGCCGATAAGTTCTGCCCTGGGCCGGACGTCGAGCTGGCCCACCCCGGATCCTCCGGAGCCCAGCCATCTCTCCCCTCCCCGAATCGAGCCCCGCTCCGTCTGGCGGCACGCCCTCGGCGCCCCGACAGGGTTCTTCGGCCTCGCCCTGGTTGGGCTGGGTCCTGCTGTTGCTCTTGCCGCTCGCCCTGCGCCTGGCCCCCATCGAACACGGGATGCCGCGCAACCATGTGCCCGACACCCACGTGGTCAAGAACGCCTTGGGCATGGCGCGCGATCTGGATTTGGTTCCGGCTTCTGGCACCTATTCGACCTATCCCTACCTGTTGTCCTACATGCTCCTGCCGATCTACGCCGTGGAGTACGGCGCGGGCCGTGTACTGGGCGAGTGGTCGGGCAAGGGAGAATTTGCGGAACGCCTGTTTTCCGAACCCGACTTGGCACACCGGCCAGCACGCTACCTGTGCGCGCTCTTGGCCTGCCTGGCGCCCTTTGCACTCTTTGGCGCGGCGAGTAGTGCAGGCCTGAGGAGCGGAGCCTGGATCGCGGCCTTCTTGGTGGGTACGGGTCTGTTGCATTTGCAATTCTCAGTCCAAGAACGACCGTGGGCCCCCTTGGGTTCATTCATGGCCCTGGCCGGTTGGGGGGCCACCGCCTATGTGAACAGCGGACGGCGTATCCACTTGCTTGCCTCAGCGGTCGCGGCGGGCTTGGCCTTCTCGACCCATCAAGCGGGCGTGGCCGCGTTGGGCCTCACCGGATTGGCTTGGTTGATTTCCGCTCGCAAAGCCTGCCCCGATGCGAAAGCCGCCCTGGCCTTGGGGTTCAAGGCCGTGGCCCTGTTCGCCATCCTGGCGTTGGCCGTGGGCTACCCCTACTACGTTGTGCACGGTGGAGTGGATCGGGACTCGGTTGCAGCCAGCGAGGCCCTGGGCTCCAACTCCCTGTCCATCGGAGGACAGGCCATCGTCTTCGCCTTCCGCGCAGAGACCTGGCACAAACTCAGCCGCGCCCTCGTGGGCTACGACCCGGTTCTCGTGTTGCTCGCGCTAGCCGGACTGTGTTGGGGACTGCGCACACGCGCCGCCCGGCCCGTCACGATCTTCGCCCTGATGTGGGCGGCGTTCTTCATGACCAATCAGGGCGATCACACACGCTACCTCTTGCCCCTCGCCATCCTCCTGCCCTTGCCCGCCGGGGCCGCGGGTCAGTGGCTGTGGGAACGAACCAGCACCCGGCCCGTGCTGCTACTCCTCTTGGCCCTACCCTTGGTGCAAGCCTCTCGCATGGTGTGGGTGTTGCGTCAACAGGACACGCGTTCGATGGCAGCTGAGGCGCTCACCAAGCTCGACTTGCAGGGTCCACTAGCGGTGGACTGCTACGGTCCAGAGTTGATTCTGAACGAGGCCGCGCTCAAGCGACTCGCACAACACCGAGAACTGGGCGGTCGCGAGGCGCGTCGCACCCTCTACTTCGATGCGGGAGCCGTGCCTCCCTCTGGCCCCGGGCTGGACGCACTGCCCCTCGAATCCGTCTTGGACTACGACTTGCGCACCGGCAGTTCGTGGGTCGAACAAGAAGAAGTCGACTATCTCGGCAGCGACCCCAACGACGTGCTGCGACACCTCGGCATGCGCTACGTACTGGTGGTGGACCGCACGCCCGACAACGGTGTCGCGCCGATTCTGTTGGACAACGCACCGGCCACCCTGGATCCCGACGGCGAACCGCGCCCTAAGATGAGTCCCCTCGTCGTGTCGGGCGCCCCACTGTTCACGGTGCACCCTGCCGGCGAATCCGGTTCGGTCGCCGACGCCAACTTGCCCGCCGAACTCTCCTTCCCACTCACGCAACTGTGGCAGTTGGAGCGACCGGGACCCAAGTTGGAACTATTCCGGTTGCCCGTGGAGGACAACTAGCTGGCTAGGATGAAGCACGCCATGTCTCGCCCCATGCCTCCCTTCCCCACCCTCACGAGGTCACGGTCATGGCATTGACCGAACCCAAGCGCGTGGGCGTGGTGAACTACCGCGGCGACCGTGCTCAAAACCTCAACGCCTGGCGCAAGCGCACGCCGCTCAACCCCTACTGGCTCGACTGGAGCAAGCTGCGCCAGTCCGTGCTGGAGTTGAGCGAGCAAGCCAGCGGTGTCTTGTTGGACATCGGAGTCTCCGAAGGTCCCTACCGCACGGTCTTTGAGCCCGTGGTCCAGCGCTACGTGGGTCTCGAGTACCCACCTTCCATCCTCGACAAGCAGCCCGACCTGTGGAAGATCCTGGACCGAGCCAAGAAGTCCGTGGAGGTCTTCGGCGACGGCCGCCGGCTGCCGTTCAATGACGCGAGTTTCGACACGGTCCTGTGCACCGAGGTGCTCGAACACCTGTCTGATCCCAGCTCCGTCCTGCGCGAAGTCACGCGCGTCCTGAAACCAGGCGGTCGCCTGCTCTGCACGGTGCCCTTCAACCAACCTCTGCACGAGCTGCCCAGCGACTACTACCGTTTCACTCCGAGTTCCCTGGAACACCTATCGGAACAGGCCGGCCTGCAAGTCGAATCGATCACCCCGCGCGGGAACTTCGCTTCCGCAACGGGAGCCAACCTGTCCCAGTTCTTCTTGCGTTGGCTGGGCGCCACCTCGCGCCAATCGGACGGCTCGGTCATCCTCAGCCGCTGGCGCAGCACCCTGCTGCTGCCCTTCCTGGCGCTGATCCAAGTCCTCTTCCACTGGATCTCGAAGATCACGTCCGACACGACAGTGTGCCAGGGCTACAGCCTGGTCGCGAAGCGCCCCGAATCCGAGGCTTAGGGCTCACGGCCCTACCGACCTCAGGGGCCTCATGTGCGCCGCAACACCCCGCTGGCAGCCAGCGCGCGTGAGTACATGACCAAGCCCAGGGCGACCACGAAGATCACGGCCGCGAAGATCGCACCGCTCGTCCCCATGACCTCCATACCGTCCGTCAGGACGTAGTTGTAGATCGTCGTAATCACCATCGCCACGAACGAGATGAGGAACAGGGGCACAGCCTGTGACCTACGTCTCAACAGACTGACTGACCCAAAGAACCCAAACCAAACCGCCACCCCCCAAGCCACGACCACCCAGGTCGGAAACCCGAGGAAGTACTCCATCTGCTGAGGCGTGAACTGCTCCAAGTACCACTCACTCTTGGTCATGGTCATGGTGAAGTCGAAGGGCCCCATGATGTTCCACAACAGGGCCACACCTCCAATGATCCAAAGGTGCATGGGCGTTGCAGGTCGCGTTCCGTCTTCGGGTGCGGTCACGTGTGGTCTCCTTCGCTGAGGTCGATGGGCACGATTGCTAACAAGCGATGCACAGCTTGCCCCAATCCGCCCCCCAGCCGCCAGACACTCCCCCGATTTGCGGCCCACCCCCTGCTGCCATCTTCAGAATGGACACCTATTCCCACACCCCACCCCGAACACATTGCGCCCCCACCCCGACCTCGCTAGCCTCACCCCCAACGGAGGCGTGGCAGAGCGGCCGAATGCACCGGTTTTGAAAACCGGCGTGGC
>CAYXTP010000040.1:0-3982 GCA_964467985.1 uncultured Planctomycetaceae bacterium | reverse complement strand
GATGTAGGTATGGCGATTCGTCCAGCGCGCCGCGTCCTGTTCAGGGGGAGGCGTGCACCTACTACTACTGGAACGAGTGGACTTGGAACGTCTTCGACCAAGTCATCCTCAGCCCCGGCCTGCTCGATGGCCGCGGCCTGGAATACGTACACGGTTCCCTACAAGTTCACGCCCCCGAGTTCCTGCGCGACACCAAAGAAAACGCCCACCGCCCGGCCCCCTTCCGCAAGTTCCGTGGCAACTGGGACGAGGGCTACAGCGACCACTTCGCGGTGCGGGGGGAGTTGAGGCGGTACTAGCTAGGCCTCGGTCCGTCCATCGGGCCTTCCCCAACTCCCAGTCCGATGCCCCACTCGCGTGGGTTGTGTCCTGCACAACAACTCCGTAACTGGCAAGGCTCGTTCAGTAATGGAGGTCTATCGTCGGGCCGGAGGCTGAGTTGGCGTGACTCGATCGCAGGGTGTGCCGGATCGAATCGTCAATTCACACCGTTGTCTCCCACAGGGCCCGGATCGGGACCGCGTACAAGTTGTCGCCGAAGCGCGCGCTGGTCTCGCCGTCATACAGCACGACGCCGGCGGTGAAACGCTTGCCTGCAGCCCAGGCGAGTTTGCGCAGGCCGCGGAAATCGGGGGCGGTGACGGTGGAAGACGCCTTTACCTCGATGCCCGCAAGCCCGCCGCCTGCGCGTTCAACAACCACATCCACTTCATGGCCGTCCTTGGAACGGAAATGGTGAAAGCGGATCTCGTCCTCATGCCCGCTCGCCAATCGACGCAACTCCGCGAAGACAAAGGTCTCGAGAAATTGTCCGTAGGTTGTCCGGTCTTCGTAGAGCGAGTCGGAATCCAGCCCTAGGAGCGCCGCGGCGAGTCCAGTATCACCCACGTGCAGCTTCGGCCTCTTCACCAGGCGGTTCAGACGGTTCGTATGCCAGGGCGGCAATTCCTCGATCAAGAAGACACGTTCGAGGAGCGTGACGTAGTCGCGAATCGTCGGGCGAGTGAGTTGGAAGGGGCCCGCCAAGTCGGACACGTTGAGCAGGCGCGCCGTCTGGCCGGCCGCCAACGCCAGCAGTCTGGGTAGCGCGTTGAGGGAGGCGATGCGAGCCAGGCTGCGGACGTCTCGCTGCACGATCGTCTCGACGTAGTCCCGGTACCAGGTGGCCCGCCTGCGCGGTGTTTTTCTGGCGAGTGCTACGGGGTATCCGCCCGCAACGACCCGCTCTGCGAGCAGGCGGCCGAGGCGTTCGCCCTTCCGGGGTTTGAAGCTGGCCTCGAAGAGCCGGTCGAGGAAGGACGCGCTCCGCCCTTCGATCTCGCACTGGGCAAAGGGGAACAGGCGCATGATCTCCATCCGGCCAGCCAGCGAGTCTGCGAGCTGGGGCACGAGCAACACGTTTGCCGAGCCCGTGAGCAGAAACCGACCGGGAGTGCGGTCCCGGTCCACCACCACCTTGAGGGCCGTGAATAGGCTCGGTACGCGCTGGACCTCGTCGAGGACGACCCGTTCCGGAAGGTCGGCGACGAAGCCCATCGGATCGGCCTCGGCGGCGGCACGGGAAACGTCCTCGTCCAGATTGAAGTAGGCGTATCCAAGCTCCTGGCCCACATGCTGCGCCAGGGTCGTCTTTCCGCACTGGCGCGGCCCGTGGATGAGGACAACCGGGCTGTCAGCCAGCGCCTCGATCAGGCGCCCCTCAACTAGCCTGGGGATAGTTTTATGAGCGTTCATGCTGTCTAAATGTAAGCCCCAATCACGCCCAATTGAAAGGTTAGTATCCGACCAAATGAAACTCTACGCGAAGTCCATCGCAGGGACAGCGCCGCTCGGACCGAATACGGGGCGGCGCTCCCTCCCGCACCAGTCCTGTGGGTTGGGGCCCTACACGCCTACCTCCACCTGCGGAACGCTGTCCTGCGCCACGGCGCCGGGAACTGGGCCACGCTCGGTCGGTGCGCCACGCCCAGGAGACGATTCGCAACATGGCGAAGTTACCAGTAGGCCCGTGCCAACCTGCCAGAATCGTGCGGCAGGGAGCGTCGCTCCGTATCAACGACTCACTGAGGGTGGTTGACGGGGTAGGATCGGCCTCGCTCCAGACCCATGCCAGCACCCGGAGCCCCTTTGAGTCTCCGGGTCTCCGTTCCAGCGAATGGAATCCCGGTGAGGGCAGTGAGATACGGTGTCTTCCCTGTCTCCAATGGACCCACCCGCGCTGGAGACGGTTGAATCCAGGCTATGCAATCCGCTCCTCGATCTAGACGGGTCTTCCTCGTGTCGATGCTGATGTTCCTACCGATGGCCTTCGTCGGGACGATGGTCCATGAGGCCGGGCACCTAGTCGTCGCGGAGGCGTTGGGTTACGAGACGTCGCTTCACTACGGGTCTGTGGCGTGGTGGCCAGGGACCGAGCGCCCGATCCCCGACAGTCAAATGATCGCTGTCAGCCTGGGAGGGCCGATGACGAACATGCTTGTTGGGACGATCGGCCTCATCTGGCTTCTGCGGTTGCGACGTCGCGCCGAGAGCACCGAGCCACTCGGCGCGCGGGGCTGGATGGCAACCCTGCTCTCCTTGTTTTGGTCGCGCCAGCTGTTCAATGCCGCCAGCGCGCTGCACCTGGTCGTCACGAGCGGCGAGTGGGGCAACTCGGACGAGGTGCGTCTCGCCGAGCACTTTCGCCTGCATTCCGGCTCGCTTTCCCTCTTCACTGGACTTGTAGCCCTCCTTGTCTGTGTAACCGTCGTGATCCAGATGCCCCGAGGAAAAACGCTGCCATGGCTCGCCGGGGGAATGCTCGGTTCACTTGTCGGCTTTGCAGTCTGGTACGGGTACTTTGGGCCGCGCGTCCTGCCGTAGGAAGCTGGTCACCGCAGCGCCGCTCACCAAGTTCCCGCATCCTTGACGGCCACCAGGAAACCGACAATCCGCCGGCAGCGTCTAGTTCCGGCGGATAAGTGATTCAAAGGGTCTCCGGGACCCGGCCCAGACCTGGGCTGGGCCTGAAGCTATCCCTTCTCCCTCTCAGGGAGGAGGTCTGGACCTTCGCAGGCGCGCCTTGAGGCTCCGCGGCAGGTTCAGATGCGGGCTCAGTCACTCAGCTCGAACACGCCCTCGGCCAGCTCCACACCGACCTCGATCTCGGTCACCTGCGTGGCAATCGTGCCGATCAGCGGATTGGCGATCTCGACCTCGGAGCGATAGGGCAACAGCACACCGGAAACATCCCGGAAGTCGCCGTAGTTCACGCGTTGGCCGATGGTGCCCATGCCTTCGACCTCGGCCATGCCGTTGGTGTGAATCATGCGGCCGGTTTCCGCGTCCACGTAGATCGAAGCATCCTACCCGACCCCCGTCCTGTCAACGCATGCGATTCTACCCACGTGCGTTGGGCTCCGCGGGCAGAGTCGTTTCGGGGCGGCAGGGACGAACTTGTTCCTCCGCCTGCCCGCCGGATGCGTGGAAATCCAGGCGCGATCGAGCCGGTTGCAAACCGAGGCTTCACTGGCCGAGCGTCAGGATGGATACAGTGCCTCAGAACTGATTGGACGCCTCACATTGTGTTCGCTGGTCAGGTAGTCGATGTAGGTATGGCGATTCGTCCAGCGCGCCGCGTCCTGTTCAGGGGGAGGCGTGGATTGGCTTGCCCGGTGCAGAGCCATGATCGGCCGTTGAAAGCGTTCACCATCTACGTAGTCGAGAATGATCAGCACACAATCCACGGCCTCGATCGACCTCCCTGAGTCCATGTCGAGCAGACGCAGCCTGAGCTGTTCGCAGATGGTATGGAGACGACCTCCAACGAGGAGTTCCGGAGACCGGGACTGAGCCACGAAGAGCGCTGTTCCACCAAGTTCGTTCCGCAGCCCATCTTCTCGGCGCCTGGGGTGATCGTTCCCATAGCGACGCATGCCCTCCGCCAGTTGCCGGCTGGCCTTCTCCAGCTTCAAACCGAAGTAATGCGTCGCGTTCTCCTCGC
>CAYXTP010000039.1:0-4271 GCA_964467985.1 uncultured Planctomycetaceae bacterium | reverse complement strand
AATACCTGTCCACCTCCGAGTTGCTCGGACGCCAGGGCAAGAACACGATTTCGATCCCCATTCCACAGGTGGAGCTACCGCGTTTCCGCTTCGGGGACAACTCGGGCGAGGGCGTGGGGCAGGGGCCGGGAGAAGAAGGTGACGCCATGGACGGTGAGGGGGCCGAAGGCGCTGGCTGCGCCGGCGAACAACCTGGACAGCACATCTTGGAGGTCGATGTCGAGCTCGCTGAGTTGGCCGACATGTTGGGCCGAGAGTTGGCGCTCCCCAACATTCAGCCGCGTGGTTCCCGTCAGCTGCACACCGAGGGTGGCCGCTACACAGGTATCCGCAGCCAAGGGCCGGACTCCTTGCGGCACTTCCGACGCACCTTCCGCCGTGCGCTGAAGCGCACGATTTCCAGCGGAGAATGGGATCCCAAGGACCCGCGCGTTGTACCCATGCGTGACGACCAGCGCTTCCGTTCGCGTCGCACCCACCCCGAACCCGAATCCAGTGCGGTCATCTTCCACATGATGGACGTCTCCGGCTCCATGGGTCGCGAGCAGAAGGACATCGTGCGCATCAAGGCTTTCTGGATCGACACCTGGCTGCGCAGTCAATACAAGAACATCGAGGTCGTGTACATCGTGCACGATGCCGTGGCCAAGGTTGTGGACCAGGATGCGTTCTTTCACCTGCGCGAGTCGGGCGGAACGAAGATCAGCTCAGCCTACGAACTCTGCCTGAAGCAGATTCAGGAGCGCTACCAGCCCGAGAACTGGAACATCTACCCCTTCCACTACTCCGACGGGGACAACTGGTCCGCACGGGATACGGCGCGCTGCGTCTCCCTGTTGCGCGAGGAAATCCTCCCGCGCGCGAACCAGTTCTGCTACGGCCAGGTGAAGAGCGCCTATGGATCAGGTCAGTTCAAGAAGGACTTGGACAACGCCCTGGGCCATGAGGAGCAGGTCATCACCACGGCCATTCACTCGCGCGAGGGCATCGCCGAGTCCATTCGTTCATTCCTGGCGGAGGGCCGTTAGTCGTGGCCCGCGGATCTCATCTGCCCTCCGACCTGCGGCGGCAGGCACGCATCACCGAGGCGGCCGCGCGCTCGGTGGGCTTGGACTTCTTCGAGGTGGTGTTCGAGATGCTGGACGCCGCCGACGTCAATGCCGTGGCTGCCTACGGCGGCTTCCCTGTGCGGTATCCCTCCTGGCGTTTCGGCATGGACTACGAGCGCCTGCAAAAGGGCTACGACTACGGCCTCTCCAAGATCTACGAGCTGGTGATCAACAACGATCCCACGTATGCCTACTTGGTGCGCTCGAATTCGATGATGGAACAGAAGCTGGTCATGGCGCACGTCATGGGCCACGCCGACTTCTTCAAGCACAACGTGTGGTTTGGACCGACCCAACGCTCCATGGTGGAGCAGATGGGTTACCACGCCGAACGCATCCGCGGGTTCGTGGATCAACACGGACAGGACAAGGTGGAGCGCTTCTTGGATGTGGCCCTGGGGCTGGACGGGCTGATTGACCCCTACTTGCCCCTGCGTGAGTCGCGGCGTGCGGACAACCAACGCCAGCAAGCGCGCTCGCGCGCCGAACGTGCGCGCGAGACCTTCGAACGCAAGTGGGGGGACGACAGCCAGGTTCCACCGATTGGACCGCACCCCTCTCCGTCTCAACTCACGACCCGCGGCGCTGGAAGCCTCCCGACATTCGACATCCTGGGCTTCCTGGTGGAGCATGCGGCGCTGGAAGACTGGCAGACGGAAATCCTGCGCATCGTGCGGGCCGAGGCCTACTACTTCAGTCCCCAGCGATTGACCAAGATCATGAACGAGGGTTGGGCCAGCTACTGGCACTCGCACTTGCTGACCCACGGTTTGCTCGATGCGTCCGAAATCGTGGACTTCGCGGACTGCCACGCGGGAGCCACCGCCGTGGCTCCCGGTCAGCTCAACCCCTACAAACTTGGCATTGAGTTGTTCCGCCACGCCAAAGCACGTGGGGACGATATTTTCCAGCTGCGTCGCATCCACAACGACGTGTCGTTCATCGATCACGTGGTCGATGAGGAATTCGCCGAAAACAACCAGCTCTTTGTCTATCGCCGCAATGGTCGCACGGGCAAGAACGTGGTGGTCGACCGCGATTGGGTGGCGATCAAGGAACAACTGCTGCGGGAGCTATCCTGGGGTGGGACGCCGCGCATCCAATTGGCGGAAGCTGATGCGGACGGAGAGGGTGGGCTGCTGCTCGTGCATCAGCACGAGGGTCGCGATCTCAAGCTGGATGAGGCGGGCGAACAGCTCAAGACACTGGCCAAGGTGTGGGGCGGAGCGGTGCACCTCTTGACTTTGGAGGAAGGCACTGGCCGCCGCATCTCGACCGATGGCGGGGAGGTCTCCGTCATCGAAACGGCCCGCGCCCAGGATGCCTGTGGCGGCGAGGAGCAATCGAAGGCCTCCTAGTTCCAGCGAAGCGGCCGGGTACTTGCATCCCCCCGTCCAGGCGGCGACCCTGGGTCCATGGTCTTTCAGCACGAGTTCTCCTGGTCTGCGTCCCGGGCCGGCGGCTTCGCCACCTGCCGTCGTCGGTACTACTACGACTACTACCTGTCGTGGAACGGCTGGAATGCGTCGGCGCCCGAGTCGCGCCGTAGGGCATACCTGCTCAAGAAGATGACCCGTCTGCCGATGCTGGCCGGCGATCTGGTGCATCAGGCCATCCAACGCTGGTACGAGGGACGCGAACAGGGCACCGTGGGCGGCCTGGATGAGAGCATTCAGTGGTCCGCCGACCAGCTGCGTGCCAAGTACAAAGAATCCCGGGACGGCAAGTGGAAAATGCGCCCCGCCAAGCTCTGCCACCTGGCCGAACACCACTACGGCGAACCCAAAGTGGACGAGAGCGGGTCGGCCGCAGGCGAGTACGGCCGCCGCTTTCTCGACCGCATGCAGAATTCTCTGGCACAGTTCTTCGAGAGCCCCGACCTGGAAGAAGCTCGCAGGGTTGCACCCCAGGACACCCTCGCTTGCGAAGACATGTCCACCTTTGAGCTCTTCGGGACCAAGGTCTATGCCGTACCCGATCTTGCCTTCCGCGACGACGCCGGACGTGTACAGATCCTGGATTGGAAGACGGGAACCCCGCGCGAGGCCGACCGCTTTCAATTGGCGATCTACGCTTTCTACGCCCAGGGGAAGTGGGGCGTGGAACCCACCGACGTGCTCTGCAAAGACGTCTACTTGGGCCGCGACGAGATCGTCGAGCAGAGTTACACGCCCGCCCAGCTCGAAGAAGTCATGGGCCGCATCGAACAGTCCATGGCTGAGATGCGGTCCCTGCACTTCGATGCGGGCGCCAGCGAAGGGCAGATCGAGGACTACCCACAAACGGCCGAGGACGAAGAGGGCTTGAGGCAATGCACCTCTTGCAACTACAGAGAACTCTGCGCCCGTCCCTAGTGGGCCAACCGAGATCAGCCCGTGACTCCTCCGTCCCCCGACCCTCCCCTAGGCCCGGCCCCCCTGGTGTCGGTGCTGATCCCCACCTGGAACGGTGAGGCGCACCTCGCACGCCTGCTGCCTGCCCTGCGCATGCAGGCTCTTCCCGGCGGATTGGAACTGAGAGTCACGGACTCCTCGTCCGATGACGGCACTCAGGAGCTGTTGCGTAGCGAGGCCCAGTCTGCTCAATGGAACTCAAAGGACTTGCGTGGCCTGCGGCTGGAGACCATCTCACGCGCGGACTTCCACCACGGTCGCACGCGCAACGAATTGGCGCGGCAGGCGCGCGGTGAGTTCCTCGTGTTTCTCTCTCAGGACGCACTGCCCCAGGGCGAGGACTTCCTCCAGAAACTGCTCCTGCCTTTTGATGACGAGCGAGTGGCCGGTGTCACCGCGCGCGTCCTGCCCCATCCGAGTGACGATCCCCTCACCCAACGCACGGTGCTGGGCGACGTGCAGGCGAGCTCCACGGCTCAGGTGCGTTGCCTGGAGGGCGCGGGCTCCTTCGATGCCCTGGATGGCCCGGCGCGTCTCGACATGTTGCGCTTCAACAACGTCGCGAGCGCCATCCGAACCAGCGCCTTCCGCGAGTTTCCCTTCCCCGATGTGGACTTCGGCGAGGACTTTGCCTGGGCCGCGCGCGTGCTGAACGCGGGTTGGAAGATCGCTTTCGAACCGCAAGCCCTCGTCCTGCACTCCCACCGCTACGGCCCCCGCTCGGCCTTCGAGCGCTATCGAGTGGACGCGCAGTTCCACGCGAACATCC
>CAYXTP010000038.1:0-4429 GCA_964467985.1 uncultured Planctomycetaceae bacterium | reverse complement strand
TGGCCTCTTCAATCAGGGCAAAGGCCCTGGGGTCCCGCGCTTCTCCATCCGTCCTCTTCCACGGGAGCGGGGCGCTCTGCTCCACCCGGAGCGCGGCCTCGTGCGCCCAGCTCCTGAGACGCTTGGCCCATTCGGCCGAAAACCGCTTTGGGTTGCGGTTGGCCAAGTCGGCCAGGTAGGTCCTGCGTCGGGCTTTTCGTCTTTGGCTGGCTTTACCCATGTTTCGTTCTCCTCGTGCTTGGGTGCTGCGCTCCGGCAGCGATGGGTTCACAGATCGCGTGCGCGTGGTGCCGCTCTGGTGCGGCCCCTATTCGGCGCGGATCGCCTTTCGGGTTTCTGGCTGTGTGTTCCCGCCGAGCCGGGAAGCGCAGGGGGGAGCTCTCATGTCGAGTGAGCCTCACTTGCGGCTGGCCTGCTTAGGTCTGCCTTGACTCGCGGATGCGGAGTATCCCAGGAGGGGGCGAGCCTCTACTGACGGCCCCTGACGACGAGCGGGGCCAGCTGGCTGGCGGCCCTGGCGAGGAGCAGGGATCCCCCAGGCCGGCTCCCCAAGGGGCCGCGACTCTTGTCGACATGAGCGCGAGATCTGGGAAACCAAGGTCCTTTTGAGGCGCTTGGGCTGCGTGCCCTCGGAACTACGCCACGCACAACGAGCGGGTACCAATCAGACACGTGAGCCTCGGCTCTCGGAGCGCTCATCGATGGCCAATTGGGACTCTTGGCGGGCGGCTGTGACGCAGGATGATCTGCTGCGTTCAGAATTACTTGTGGGCCTCCAGCGAAGAGCCCGTGAGCGTTTCGCTCTGCGCTGGCAAGGCAACGCCGTGGGTCTATGAAGTCGGCTGCGTCTGATTGCCCGCGATTACGGCGAAATCGGGGCACGTATTCTGAGTGTATGCAGACTGTCTCTACTCCCTCCAAGCCCTCCTGCTGACTCTCTCCGGCTTCCTCAACCGACATCAAGCCGACGTGGGCGCCTACCTCGTTGAAGAGACCTCGTGGGGTCCAAGAACTCGGTCGCGTCCAATCGCCCGTGTGCCTCTTTGCAGTTCTCGTGCTGCCTCCCGGCTGTCACTCTGGATCGGATGAGTGCCCTCCTCCACCGGATCAACTAAAGCGGGGTGGCTGTGAGTGGGACGCCGGAAGGTAGGGGAAGCGGCCCGGGCTCTGGAACTCACAAGGTCCCCCGTTCCGAGAGCGTCAGGAATCTTTACGCGGCCTTTACGGGCGCCGTGGGCGCGGGTTGCGGGGCCCAGATTTACTGTGCTCGACACTGGCCGCGCCCCGTTGCTGCCGTCGCGGTGGGCGCGCCTCGACCCGCGAGGAGCATCCTTTGTGAACTGCTTGGGTTTGGTGGGCCCGGTCCGGGACTCAACAGCCGTAACACCTTGCGGCCCACCATCTTATGGATCGTCTCTTCCTGCGCAGGCCCTCCCTCCGGAAGGGCCCCCGAGGCGGCCCAGATAACAGAGCCAGTTCTACGATGACCCAAAGCTCTGGGGCCCACTAACCCCAGGCAGTTCAAATCCTTTGCGGCTAGCCCCCCCCTCCGGAGGGGTGCGGCCAAGCCGGATTTGCGCTCCAGTCAGCAGCTGTCAGCGCGGCGTCGGGCCGGCCCCTATGCTGCGCCACTCTCCAGCGGCCAGCCCGCGCCAAAAGCCACCATGGACGGAACAGCCTACAAGATCGCATACCACCTCCGCCGCTTCGCGGCCGAGGATGCGGGCACGCCCGCTGAAGTCCGCGAACCGTTGGCGCGCGCCGTCTCAGCCATCCTCAAAGCCGCGCCGCAGCTCGAAGACCCCGACAGCGCTGCCTCCGCCTCCTGCTTTTCGGGGCTTGCAACGATCTTCGATATCGACTCTATCATCGGCTTCAGCGGGGCGTGGGAGCGGTGGGAGAATGCCGAGGGCTTTGCGCGGGGGGAGGCCACGCCGACCGCCCTCGACCAGGAGCTCTTCAAGGGGCGCCACCCGGGAGCGGCGCGCTACTTCGGGGGGATCTCAGAGCTCGCGCGCCGTAGTACTCCCAAGGTCGTCTCCTGGGCGGAACGTATCGGGTTCCGAGCTCCGAGGCTGCTCGACGTCGGCGCGGGAGCCGGGGACTACGCCCGAGCCTTCGTCAAAGCCGGCGTCGCGGACGAGGTCGTCTGTCTGGACTTTCCGTTCGTCGTGGAGTCGATCGCCAAGCGAGAGGCCCCCGGCACGACGTGGCTGTCGAGGGACCTGACGGCCTTGCGCTGCCCGGAGGGCTTCGAGCCTGTCGACGCCATGTGGATCAGCAACGTGCTGCATCATTACTCCATGGCGGACTGCGTCGACCTTGTCCGTGGGCTACGACCCTTTGGCCGCGAGCGGGCCCGCATCCTCGTACACGAGTACCTGGTGGACACGGGTCCGCCGCAGGGGCTCGCCGCCTCGATCCTGGGACTGCACTTCGCTCTGACGACGGGCGGCGGAAGGTGCTTCACTTGCTCGGAGCTTGACGACGTTTTCGCGCGCTCGGGCTACGGCCCGCGCCTGCGACAACCGGTCACAGCGATCTCCTCTGTCACTCTGTACGAGAGGGCTGAGCGTGACTGACCTGATCGCGAGCCTGGACTCAGTGCACTTCTCCTACGACCGCGGGAACGAGGTGCTGACTAACGTCACCCTGCAGCTTGAGAGAGGCTCCATCTACGTGCTTCGCGGCAAGAACGGCGCGGGGAAGTCGACGCTGGTCGGCCTGCTCACAGGGCGCCTCGCGCCCACGAGCGGAACGGTGACCCTTGCCGGAGGCTCAGCACCGAGCCTGCGACGGTCGAGGTCGGCTTGCGTGTTCCAGCAGCTCTCGCTCTTCCAGGACCTGACCGTGACCGAGAACCTGCTCCTGGCTGCCGTCGATGGGTCGCCCTGGCGCGCCTGGACGAAGGCCTCGGCCAGAGCGATGGCCCGCCGGCACTGCGGGAAGATCGGGATTGACCTCCCGCTGGACGCGGTGTGTGGGTCGCTTTCGTTTCCGGCGAGACAGAAGCTCGAGATCGCCAGGGCATTGATGCGCAGGCCGTCGGTGCTGTTCCTGGACGAGCCGACTTCCGCTCTCGACTCCGCAGCGCGGACAGAGCTGTTCGGTGTGCTGCGTCGCGTAAACGCGAACGGCACCACGGTCGTATTAGTCACCCACAACGCGGAAGACGTTGCTGCCCTCCGGGGGCGAGCTATCGACCTGGACGGCGGCAGAGTGGTCGAGCGCAAGGAGGGGCTCCCCTCGCGGTCGGGGCAGAGCGAGGTACTTGAGGGGGCCGACCTCAAGCAGGCTCCAGCCGGTCCTTCAGAATCGGATGGGGGGTCTGCGATGAGCGCTCCACGGGGGACCGTGCCGAGCATGGAGATCGAGATCGCATCGCTCACTCTGAACAACACGGTGCTGGTCAAGCTCTACCCGCGCCACCCCTCCGTGATGATCTTCGACGACGCGGTCCACCGGTCGCAGGCGGTCGCCGCCCTTCACGAGGCACGCTCTGACTATAGCGTGAGGCTTCGAGACGAACCCGGAGGGGAATGGAGGTACATACGGAGCGGCGCGGACGAGGGCATTCGCGTGATGTCCACGGACAAGGAGCAGCACTCTCTCTTCGCCGCGATGTCGGTCCAGGAGAATGCCTCCCTGCTTGCCTTGCGAAGAAGCTGCACGGCGATGCGATCTCCGGCGGAGGAGGGCCGTCTGGTGGACCGGATAGAGGCCCGCGCCGGCATCTCGTGGCCCGGCCGCCACGCCCCGGTTGGCACCCTGAGCGGCGGCAACCAACAGAGGCTGATCCTAGCCAGCCTGCTGGAGGCGAGGCCGAGGCTCTTGGTCGCTGAGGAGCCGCTGATGGGTCTGGACGAGCCATCCCACGACACCATCGCCGGCCTGCTCCTGGATCACACAGCAAGTTCGAGAAACCTCTTGATCGCTACCTGTTTCCCCGATCATTACCACTGCCTAGGCGCGCGAGCCGGGGCCGTGATGCACCACCCACGCTGCGGACCGAAAGCCCGGCCTGACTGCTAGCCAGCACCAATGCCGCGCCTCAACTACAAGATTCTGGTCACTTACCCTCGGGAGATCACGATGCTGGCGCTGATCGTGGCCTGTACGTTGGCGATTCCGAGCTTCGGAGACGCATCCAACGTCAAAAACCTCCTCGGTCAGGCCGCGCCCTTGCTTTTGCTGGCGATCGGCCAGACCTTCGTCCTACTCATCCGCGCTATCGACCTCACCCAGGGAGTCATGGTCGGCGTGTCGAGCGTCGTGCTGTTCGTCCTTTTTAAGGACATTGGCCCGGTCGGCGCCGTCGGGGTGTGCAGGGGGGCCCGGTGTGTGAGGCTGGGGGGGGGCGGGGGTGTGACCTTGGCTCGTGGGGGGGGCGGCCGCGAGAATGGGGGAGGTGACCGGCTCGCCATTGGAT
>CAYXTP010000037.1:0-4484 GCA_964467985.1 uncultured Planctomycetaceae bacterium | reverse complement strand
GAACAACGCTTGCCAGTATCTGCGGGCTGCCGTGGCTTCCAGGTTGTCCGGATCTCCGCTGCGCACCTTGCTCACGAGGTTCAGAAGGCCCATATCCACCCCACGTAGGTCATCCAATACCTGGGCCTGGTGAACGATTTTTGCCCGGACTATCTGCTTCCAAACCCTCTTCCGGGTGGGTATGGAAGCAGCCGCCTGAGCGGCCACGCGCTCTCCCTGGACATGGTGACCCACCATTGGAATTTGCATGGCGGAGGGCAATCGCGCGCTGTCGCAAGTGAGCACAATACCGCCGGCCCCACCAATCCCGGCCAGCACCGCCTGGGTAATGTGAATCGCTGGGTGGGCGAGTATCAGGACGGCGCTATCCCCGAGAGGAAGGCGGGTTTCTTCGCTAGAGGCTGGCCGAATCTCAAGGTTGGAGTGCTTGACGGATAGTCCGGCCCCCTCCTGGGAGATGTCGAGGATTCGGTTACGCACGGTTTGTGGTCCTCGTGCCCGCGGGACTGACGGTCAGCTTGCGATGAAATCTCCCGCGTAGAGCGTTCGGAGACGACACCAGCCCGGCCTTACTAATACCAGCATACACTCTGGCATCGAACATCCGCTGAAACTTCACCTGCCCCGGGGTGATGACCTTCACGCGGAAGCGGTCGAGAACTCCCTCGGACGACTCCGCCTCAAACACATCTCCGTTCACCAACGAAAACTGAAACGCCCGACCAGGCCCGTGATCCCGCTGCACGATCGGCTCCCCTGCAGCCTTTCGGCGCACAGCTTCAGGCAGGCTGACGACAACACCATCCCACTTCTCGCGCCCCTTCGCGTCCACGTACTCGACCAACTCGATATGGTGATTCTCAGAATTCTCAACGTGCCGCCGTCGGTGCCCCGCGGCAATCTGTCGCGTCGAATTGGCCTTGCGCAAGCGGGCCTTGCGGACCCGCGTGGGTCGGCTCTTTCCGAGCAGCGGATAGGTGTCCGGGTTTTCGGGATCGAAAGCCTTGCCGGGATCCGTCTTGCCCAGTTCCACCAGCTTCGCTCTCACCGCCGCCTGAACAATCGGATCAACAATGCGGTCGATGTCCGCTGCCCTCATCTTCTCCAAGGCCACGCGAACGTGGGAATACGTTTTGCCCGCGGTGTCTGATTTCGCGATGCGTCCCCCCTCGTCCCGCGGGGCGGAGTACATCGTCTCAGCATGCAGGGGGCCTCGGACCCTGCTCGAGGTACGCTGGGAGACCCAAATCGCGTCGAGAGCTGACCTCACATGTCCCTCGAACCCCTCCCAGGGATGTTGAAGTCTAGGCCAGCGGTAGCCTAGCTTCTGAGCCTCCTGCCACTCCCGAGTCAGCACCTGTAACCGGGAAGGGGTGGTCAGAGCCGTCACAAGTGCATCCACCGCGTGGTGACGGTGGTCGTCACGGGTCTTCTCGCCGCCACCGAGAAAACGGCTGACGCCCCAGCCCCTGCGCAAGAGGGCCGTAGCCTGCCCGTTCCCAGCAGCCACGCGCTCCCGACCTTCACCATCGACGCCTCGCTCCAATTGCCCCCCGTAGAGGGACATCAGATACTCTCGCGATTTCTTCGACGCGTAGCGAGTGTCCGAGAGCTGCCGATTGACGAACCCGTCAAGGTGATCCTCTAGCTCAGACCCCGCCAGTTGAAAACGCACAAGTTTGTGGGCCGGCATGCCGTGCTGATCCACGCTGCGCTCCATCCGGTTGACCATTTCCGTCCACTTAGCCTCATCCCCGCCCGCCGCCTCGAAGGGCGTCTTGTTGCCCTTCACCGTGCGATTGTAGGAGGCAAAACAAAGGGTCTTGTTGATGTATGAATCATCCATCGAACGCGAGAACGGCAGAATGTGCTCCACATCGATCTCCTCGCCGAACAACTGCCGAAACCCGATAGATTTTCCGGTGTAGGGGCACACGCCTGCACACTCTTCCCAGAGCCGAGCCTTGAGTATGTCCCCCGGGCGCGGGTCGGAAATGCCGGCCTCCTGGACGATTTTCTCGGCCGCGCGGACGCGTCGATTCTCGTTCTCGCGCATGGACTTGCTCATCTGCATGCGCTGCTCTGCGTTGGCCTTCAGGTCCCTGGCTAATTCAGTCCGGATCATGTCCGGCTTCCCGTGCTCCCGTATCAGCGCGTTGACCACCTTGCGAGTCTCAGTCAGGGCACGCATAACGACCGGGTTGCGAAGATCGCCAAAAGCGTCCTGTACGGAGGGAACGCTGTCACAAGTACTGCGGCTCACGGCAAGTCCATACACCTTCCTCGCGGCAGTCACGTACGGAATGCCCTCCTCCATGAGCGGTACGATGCGGAAAAGGGCTCGCCTGGACAGATTGCTGTAGTCGTGCGAGATCGCTATGCCAGGTACCTTGCTCGCCTCTTCCTTGGTGGGTGCGAGTTCCTTCCAAATCCCCCGCCGTTCAGTCGCCCGGCGAATCAGGCTCTTGTCCGGCATTTCGCTCCAGAGTTCTAGAATGATCTGCTCTTGGTGCGTTGGGGTCAGATTGCCCCAGCGATCCCCGAAGAGGTCCCGGAGTTCCGTGTTCGTCCGATTTCCGGGGAGACCTTTTTCTCCCCCCGCCTGCAGGTTGAATCTGGCTTCCCGGGGGAGGCCCAGGACCTTTTTCACCTGGGCAAAACTCATCCGTGCTGTAGTTTCCAGCTCCGCAGCAAGGCGCTTGCGCTGGCCTTCGTCAAGTGCTGTCCCGGGGTTCCCGGGCACGTCGGTCAGAATCGTCAGGTCGTTGACCTTTTGAAGGAGAATAAACCTTTGGGCCAGAGGGAGGCAGGCTGCCGCGCGGCGGGACTTCTTCGTACGCATGATTTCGCCCGTCTCAATATCGTGGCGGTCCTTTCCGTTTTCGAACTCACACAACCCGATCAGGTGGCGCTGGCTCTTCAATGGACGTTGGTGGAAAAGCGCCCGGCGCAGCCGCTTGCGAAAGTCATCGGTCAAGGATTCGGGATGGTGTGGTGCTTGGGCAGACCAGATCGCATCGAATTCTTCTTCGTACATGCGCCGAGCGGTCCAGCGTGACCGTAGGCGTTCCACCCTAGGATCGAGACCCAAGAGGTATTCCCCCAATGTCCGCGCCTGCGGTTTTCCTGTGGCGGGATCCACTTCCTCCATCGCCCGGCCCAGCTCGCCAATTGCACTTTTTATGACTCCAGATTCATCATCAGCCGAGTCGGCCTTGCGGTTGCTCTTGAAGCCCCGCCGCTGAGCCAGGTGGTATAGCACTCGCCCAAGTTCGTGGGGCCTGAGCGGAAAATCCAAGGCCCGTCCCCTGAGGAGATACGGAAGACGCTCGAAGCACTCGGGGGCGAAGGCGGAGTCCGAGGCGGCAAGGGTTCGCCCGAGCTCTTCGTCCAGGGTCTTGAGCAGCTGATCCCGCGCAGGGTCCTGGCCTCCACAGGCATCCCAGGCTCCATCCTTGAATGCCGGTAGGAGTCCCGCTTCTTGCAATAGGTGAAATACTCTCCTGCGCTTCCTCGCACGGCGCATTAGCTGACGCCGTTGCAATCGTGACGTTCGGCGTTTTACACCATGGGACTCCTCTTTCTTTCCCGCCCCCAAGTGCTCCATACCCGCCTCAAAGAGACGCACGCCCATGGAAGGCAATGCTCTAGGGTTCGACGAGTCGGTCAGCAGGCCCTTAGGCTCGCCTCCAACACCGTTCAATTCAACGAGCGCCCAGCCTACGGAATTTGTTCCGATATCCAATCCAAGTACATACGGGCGTTGTGCCACTGGAGCTCCAATGGAGAGTAAGCAGCAAGCAATGCTGCCGATTGGGGGGGTCAGCTCTTTTCCCTTGCGAGTATAGCGATTGGGTATACAATCGGGTCAGTGTACTTGAGCGACGGTTGGGTGCTGAACACAGTAAGGCACACATCCGTTTGCCGCAGGTAAGTGGCCTACGGGCCACCCTTGAGCGTTGCTTTTGCGACGCTCTTTTTTTGGTGCATGGATCGAGTTCAAATTTGAGCCGGACTAGTTTTCTGCCACTTCAATTCTATGGGGGCCCGTGCGATCGGCTTGTTGCATTCTATTCGCTACACTGGGGGGTGCTTTGGCCGGATGTGTCCCCGAATCCGACTCCACCTCTTGCGTTAGGGGTTTCCTCCTCGAGAACGGGCTCGGCTCGCGGACGACACGCGGCCGAGCAAGATCGTTCATCGCTGGAGATTTGCGAGAGGGGGGTGGGCAGAAGCGTGGCACTACGGGTGACTGCTCAAAGGAGGCGTACCTTTACGGGCGGCCGTGCGCTTCAGGAGAGCCACTAGTTCGAGGTTCCCCGTTTGTTCTCCGCTAGTTCCCCGGAGCAATTTACGCGCAGTCTGAGGGGACGAGCGCTGTTGTTTTAGGCCCCGCCGTGCGCTACAAACTAGACACCGCGGCCTGAGCAAACTCCAAGCTCAATTCCAAGTCAGGCCTTTCCTCCTCACCAGGAGTCTGTCTT
>CAYXTP010000036.1:0-4677 GCA_964467985.1 uncultured Planctomycetaceae bacterium | reverse complement strand
TCCACCCACTCGGCTAGGGTTCTCTGGCTGGTCATGGGCAAATCCGTTCGCAGAAATTAGCGTCTCGCGCTAGGTTCTGCAAACGATTTCGCAGATACTGAGCCAGGCACCGAACCGCGCTTTTTCGACAAGCGGGTGCCTGGCTCCGGATCTCTGCGCCGGTTGGAGGCCCCTTGCTCGCCCGCTTCGGAGACTGGAAGAGTTGGTACCCCTCATTCGAGGTGGTGCAGCAGCTGCAGCGCAAGGGCCGGACCGTGATCCTGGTGCGCATGGGCAACTGCTCGGCCCCGGCCACGACCCTGTACGTGGACGCGGAAACCGGCCGCATGATCCACACCGATGGCATGGCCGAGGTCGAAGGCATGGGCACCATCGGCCAACGCGTGAACTACGGCGACTTCCGCGATGTCTCGGGCGTGCTGTTGCCCTACCGCTCCGAGGTCGAGATCGCCAACCCCCTGATCGGCACCATCGCCACGCGGGTGACCGAGGTCGAGGTCGGGGTGGAGCTGGCCGAGGGCGTGTTTGAGCTGAGTGACTGATCCCGCATCTGAATCTGCCACGGAGCCTCAAGGCGCGCCCGCGAAGGCCCAGGCCTCCTCCCTGAGAGGGAGAAGGGGTAGCTTCAGGCCCAGCCCAGGCCTGGGCCGGTCCCCGGAGACCCTTTGAATCCCTTGTCCTCAAGAAGCGCTCTGAGCGGCGGTGATCACGCCCAAACGCTTCAGCCAGGAAACTACTGCAAGCACTGATCATCATGCTGCAGGGCAGCGCTAGACTGGCGGGTATGACCCGGCTTGCCGCGATCGCGCTCTGTTTCGCCGCGCTTGGCTGCACTCAGACAGAGCCTTTGCGCGGATACTCCGAGCGTCAGCCCCACTCGGCCGAGGAGCAGCGCGCCTATGTGTGGTTCCGGGCGCTCGGCTACCCCGATCTCTCAGAAGCGCCCTTCGTGAGGTTCTACACGGGCTCCTGGGAGCAGCGGGGCGGCGACCCGCCGCACCCTGTGCCCGATCACGGCTTTCTCCTCCAGGATCGCGACGGTGTGTTCAGCGTGTTCACCTTTGGCCTGGAGACCGTTACGCTCCGGCAGGGCGCCAGCAAGCTGCCTTACGAGCGGGTCGGGTATGAACGGATTTCCTTCGAGGACTACGTCCGCTCCGGCCTCCATGAGCTGGAGCATCGCTCGACCGACCGGCCCTCCCGGCGCGAGCCGTTCGGGCACCTGGAATACTCGCCGCCTCTCCTCTTTCGGCTTGTCACGGTCTCCAATGCCTGTGCGAGCCGAGGGCAGATGGCCCTCGCCCACAGGGTGTGGCTAGAGCTTCGGCGCGCGATACGCAGAGGAAACGACGAGGCGCCGGTCCTCGAGTTGATGAAGCACGAAGTCAGCGAGGAGGCGTATAGCAACCTGATCATCGGGTTTGGAGATCCGCACCGCGCTATCTCAGACCAGTTGGCTGGGTTCCGATGGTGGCGCGACAAGTTCGGGGAGGACGAACGAGTCACCGAGGCGATCGACATTCTCGAGAAGATGGTGGCGGAAAAGGCTCCGGCGGACACCGACTCCGTCGCTGGGCTCATCCATCAGCTGCGCCACACGAAAGGGACGGGGACGAATGCGGCGCGCAAGCTCGCGGACCGGGGCTTCGAGGCGGTGCCCGAACTGATCGCCGCCCTCGGGGACCGGCGGTTTACCCGGTCCGTGGGGCGGCCCTGGAACGGGAAGGGGTATCTGCGCGAGCCGGTCACCGTCGGGCGGGTGGGCGACCTTGCCCGTGGGATTCTGCTGCAGATCTCAACGGTGCAGAGATTCCAGGCCCGCGACGGCGATGCCCTTCGCAAGGAGGTTCAACAATGGTGGGACGAGGCCCGCACGAAGAACGAGAGGGACTACCTGGTCGGACGTGTGGAGGCCGCCGAGAAGTATGTGATCCTGCCCGCTCGGCGGCTTCTCCAGCTGTATCCCGATGCGGCGGAAGACGCGATCCTCAGCGGCCTCAGGGTCGCGACAGACGATAACGCGCGATACGGCCTCGTTCTCACCCTAGAGACAATCAAGTCGGCTCGCGCGACGACGGCGCTTCTGGGGGAGGTGAAGGCCGCGGAACCCCGCCGCCGCCTCCTCGTCTCGTGGCTCCTGCTCGCGCGCGGCCACAACGAGGGCGTGCCCGCGGTCATCGAGCTCTGGCGCGGGTCGGGATCCGCCCGGGACGAAGCCGCCCACTTCCTGTGCCACTGCGGGAGGTTGGAGGCCCTGAAGGCCCTCGGCGAGGACCTCGCGGAGCGGCCAACCCGGGATCGGTTCCAAGTCGTGAGGTCCTTGCGCCAGGATTGGTCCCCCCGGTTCGTCGCCAAGGAGCAGATTACACTGCAGGCGGGTTGGCTCGACGCCGTGGAAGCGCTCCTGGCCTCGAACCTCCTCGACACCGGCGAGGACTCCTTCAGGGATCCGAGAATCTGCGACGTGGCTGCCAGCGCCCTCGCCCGGCACTTCCCAGGGAAGTACACGTTCGATCGAACCGGGACGCAGGCCAGCCGCGACCGCCAGTGCCGACTTCTGGCGAACATCTGGCGTCGCGAGCACGGGCTTGAGCCGCTGGACGTCCCGCCGCCGCATGAGGGAGGGGCTCCCAAGGGTGGCTGATTGATCACGACGCCGTCGCTTGAGGCCGAGAAACTCGCGCATCGCGAAGCGCCGCCGGAACCAGCCGCCGAGTTGGTTCGCGACGCCGAACTGCTTCCAACAAGCAGTCGGTAGCTTCGTGTGGGGGACATTGTCCTCGCGCAAGGAGCGAACCCTGCCAGCGCCCTACTCCTTGGGCGGTGATCTTGAACCTGATGGTTCGGTACTGCCGCTCCGCATCTGAACCTGCCACGGAGCCTCAAGGCGCGCCTGCGAAGGTCCAGACCTCCTCCCTGAGAGGGAGAAGGGATAGCCTCAGGCCCAGCCCAGGTCTGGGCCGGGTCCCGGAGGCCCTTTGAATCACCTATCCTCTAGTACCATTGCGTGGACCCAAGGGAGGGACGCACATGATTCAAGGGAACTGGAGAGTCGTCGGTGTGTTGTTGATCGCCCTGCTCGCAGGTGTGCTGCAGTGTGCCTCTGTTAGGTCGGACGGGGCCGAGTTCGTTTTCAGGCCAGAGGACGGACTGCGCCTCAGGAAGTCCGTGTCCGTGTCCGTGAAGTCCGAGTCAAGGATCACAGAGATGTGGCCAACGCACGAACTCCTGGAGAGCGCGGGCGTTTCCCTTCACACACGCAAGCAGGCTCTCACAATCGACGATGAGTACATCCTCTTCGAAGACGGTCGGGTCAAGAAGCTGGAACGCAGATACGGCGAGGTGACACAACTCGATGCGTACAAGGATGAGCGAGGGCCGGGTTGGCCGGATTGGTTGGACTTGTTGGCGTTGGACATGGGCTTGGGTTTGGGTTTGGACTTCGCGCGAACTAGCCCTCTTGCAGGGGGGAAGGTGCTGTTCAGCTGGGACAAGAAGACGGGCGCGCTCATCGCCACAAGCGACGACGTCTCCAAGGAGCACCTCAAGGGCCTCAAGGTCGGGCTCGATTTCTCCTGCTTGCTCCCGCAGGGGCCGGTTGTCGTGGGTGCCAAATGGGATATCGATGCCGAGGCCCTGCTGAACGAAGCGGACCCCTGGTCCGATCTTCCCTTGCAATCGACGGATGACGACGACTCCAGCGCCGAACAAGAGGACTGGGGCGAGATGCCCACGGTGACGAGCGCGTCCAAGGCCTATGTCGGTGAGCTAGTCGCCCAGTACAAGGGGCGACGAACTGTTGATGACGTAGAATTTGCGGTCATCACTGTGCGCGGGGAGGTTGTCAAGAACGCCACCTCGGAAATGAGCGGTGATCTTGGGGATGACGACAACTACGCGCGCGTCCAGACGATCACCACCTTCCAGATTGAAGGAGAGGCTTTGTGGGATCCCATGGGCAACCACTTGCATTCCATGGAGCTGGAAGCGGAGACCACGAAAGTGCTCACAGACGAGCGATCGACGGATGGCGCTACGTACAAGCTTTCATTACGCACCGAATCCGGAGGTACTTGGGAGCTTGTCGGCACCTTCGAGCGCACCTAGCAGGTGCCGCACCCAGATGAATCCTGGTCTCTGCTATCCCGCTGGCCGTTCCAACCCCGCGCTGCCCAGAAACTGAGCCGCGCAACAAAGCGAGTCTAGATCAAGGCGCGCTGTCAAAAAACTCGATCGTGCATCAAGCCCAGTCTAGATCACGGGTTCCGGGGTGTAAGGGTCGATAGTCTCGGCAGTGATTACGCGCGATTGGGCGCGGCCGAGTTCGTGGATCCACGGGGCTGTGGGCACAACACCCCGAGCCTCTCGTGAGCGGGAGTTGACTTCATCTACACCTTCCGACACCACGGGACGTGCCTCAAACGACGGGCTTGGAACTGATCCTGGTGCGGTACTACCGGGATCCCCGCTACCGCCCTTCCAGCCCGTCGTAAAGCGTCGCGACCCAGGTCGAGGTCGTGATGAAGTTCCAGGACCACGAGTCCCACTCGGACGGCAAACCCGCCGCGATCACCTCATCGCGCGTCTTCCCTGCATCGATGCCCGCCTGCACGTAAGCCGAGGTCTGCTCGATCATCTCCTGAAAGGCGACCAGATCCTCTCGGCTAGAGAGCGGCC
>CAYXTP010000035.1:0-5293 GCA_964467985.1 uncultured Planctomycetaceae bacterium | reverse complement strand
TGCCACGTAGCCGTGCTGGTGCCGGCGGGCGAGGTCGTGGAGCAGGCGGCTCGCAGTAGCTTGGGCAAAGCGCGCGGAACTGTGTCCACACCGACTCCGGCCCAGGCCTTGGCGGCCGGGCCGTCCGGAAATTGGATCGGGGCTGGCTCCTGATTCAGCAGGAGTAGCAGGGGAAGTGTGGTGCGCCAGAGCATGGGGCTAAGGTAGCGATTGGTGCGGGACAGGGGGCGCGTGGTCTATTTGAACTGACTGGGTTTGGTGTGCATTCATTCCTGGAATTGCCCCCAGCTCCAATGAAAAGGGGCTGGAGGCCAGCAGGCCCCCCCTCCTCGCGCAGCGGGTCCCGACGGGGCGTCTCCAACGTCTACAGACGAGGCCAAAGGAAGGAATGCTGTTTGTGGCTATGCACACGGAACCAAGTCAGTTTCGTCTGTTCTTGCCGGGAGGGCGACTGCGGGGCCTCGCCCATGAGAACGTAGTGGGTGCAACCCACGTTCAATGGGTTCGTCATCCCGGGTGGGTGGGGGCGGTGGTTGGGGCGAGCGCTCCCGCCCTGGTTCCCTGCTCGTGGCCCCGGGGCGCTCGGGACCGCGGGCATGCAGCGGCCCAAGGTCCGCCTCCCAAGCAGCCGCAGCCCTCCCCGCGCGGCCTGCTAGCGGAACGCGGATCTGCGTCCCGCTCGTGAGCGATCCCCAAACAAGCGGACCCCAGCCAGGAAGGTCTCTCAGCCTTCCCAACCGGGGTCCAGAGATTCCCGTCAGACGGGAGTGCTCACTGCAGTCCTATTTGTAGCGCTTCTTGAATTCCTCAGCGGCGGCCGCCCGACTGGCAGCCTCCTCGGGGTCCATCCCGCCGATGAACCACATGTGGTCCTCCGTGCCTAGCACCTCCGCGATCTTGGCCTGCAGTGCCTCCGCGGCGGCTTTGCGATCGGGATCCTCCGAATCCAGGTTCGCTTCAGCCAGTTCCTCCAGCTCCGGAATGTACTCCGTGTAGAAGTTCTTGGCCAAGTCATAGGTGCCGTGCCAGTGCGTGTAGTCCGGCCCCATCATCGATGCGGCGTGGCGGGCACGACGGCCTTCGTGGTGCCAGAGCTCGAACCAGATGAAGTCCAGTTTGTTTCCGAACTTGACCGGCTTCAAGAGGGGTTTGGCAGCGTCGTAGAGAGCCAGGCCGGGCTTCGCGTACTTCTCGTTGTACATATCGACCAAGCCGTCGTACTGCACATAGAAGTTGTCGACCCAGTTTTGGTTGTGACAATTCAGGCACACATCCATCATGTTCTGACGACGCGTCTGCCAGTTTACGTCCGCGCCGGGCAGCCCCATCTTGGCGTCTGCTACCTCGGGACGCATAGAGACCTTGGGCCGGTTGTTCCAACTGATGCGCATACCCACGTCATGGGTCACGTTTTGATTGCGCGTCGCGGACATGTGGCACGTGGCGCAGGTCGGTGCGGCTGAGTAGTCCTCGCCAACGATCCACTTGGCGGAGTCCAGGTTCATCCTGTCCAGATTGGCCTTGAACGCGATGCCGTGCTTGGATTCTTCGTAGATCTCCTTTTGCGGGTGGTCGGGACCCATGTGGCACTTGCCACAGTTGTCCGGGTGCCGTGCCTGTTCAGCAGAGAAGGCGTGACGGGTGTGGCAGGCCGTACAGGAGCCTTCGCTGCCATCGGGATTCAGGCGCCCAATGCCGGTGTTGGGCCAGGTCGCCGGATCCAACTTGCCATTGGGCAGCACCTTGACCTGTGATCCGTGGCATTGCCAGCAGCCGCTGACCGCGGCCGGGGACACTCCGTCGGGGAAGCCTGGGGTGACCAGTCCGTGGTTGCCTTCGACCACTTCGGCCAGGACGTTGTCCAACGAACCCAAAATGCGCCCGGCTTTCGAGTGGTGCGACCCCGAGAATTCCTCGACCTCCTTCGAGTGGCAACGGGCACAGTCCTTGGGGCTGACAATGACCGAGATCGTGTAGTCGTAATGTCGAAAAGCGTCCACATCGTCTTTCTGAGCCTTGTGGCATTCGTAGCATCCCACGTTGGCGCGGTAGTGCTTGCTGCGGCCCCACTGGGTGTAGATGGCCGGGTTGTCGCGCCTGTGGCAGTCCACGCACTCTGCGGTCTCCCGGCTCATCTCGCGCAGGCCGATGGCCTGGGTCGTGACGGGTGCGTGCACGGCGGCGGTGTGCTCCGCCAGCGCCGGCGCAAGGTCGTGGGTACCCGCCACCTCTGGAGGGCTCAGGAGTTCGCGCAGTACCGGGGTGGCTTCCGGTTCGGGCTGGAAGAGGATGGGTGCAGCCGCCGCAGCGGCCATCAGCACATAGCGCAGTTTCATAGTGGGTTTCCTCGATCAGGAAGTGCGACTCGACGTCGCGGGAACTTGGGCGAGTAGTCGGTGTCCATCGTCAGCTGCCCCGACAGCACGGGAATCGTGACGCGCACCAGAATGGTGTAGATGAGCAGGCCAAAGGCCCAGATGCCTAGGCAGACGAGGGTCTCGTTCAGAGTCGGTGCGTACTCGACGATCTCGCCTATGGGCGTTGGAATGAACGCGGGGATGATCAGTCCCATGCCCTTGTCGATCCAGATCCCCACGATCAGGAACACGCAGGCTGGGTACACGAACTTGAGGCTGTCGCTGGCGGGCAGCAACAGGAGGACGAGGGCCGCGGTGTTCAAGCCGATGGCCGTCCAGATCCACGGGACGAGCGCGGACTTGCCGTGCAGTCCCAGGAACAGGTAGCGGGCCGAGGCCCCGTGGGCAGAGTCGGTGTAGAACTCCGTGAAGATCTCACAGCCCAGCAGGAACATATTGATCAGAAGGGCGACCGTGACGATTTTGGTCAGCGTCTGCTGGGCCTTGCGCGGTACCTCGTACGACGTGAAACGATCGACCACTTCGAGGGTCAGGATCAGGAAGGCCGGACCCGCTGCGAAGGCGGAGGCCAGGAAGCGCGGCGCGATGATGGCCGTGTTCCAGAAGGGGCGGCCGCCCAACCCCACATAGAGGAACGCCGTCACCGTGTGGATGCTGATCGCCCAAACGATGGCAACAAATACGAAGGGGATGTAGAACGCCCGGCTTGGCTTGCGCCGCTGGTAGGCGCAGTAGATCAGGTAGCCGCAGATGTGCAGGTTCAGCAGCAGGTAGCCGTTCAAGACAATCACGTCCCAGGCCAACATGGACATGGGGAAATTGAATTTCAGGAACAGGTGATGGAAGCGATCCGGCCGCCCCAGGTCGACGGTCACAAACATCAAGCACATCAGGATGGCTGCCACGGCGAGCAACTCGCCAAAGATCACCAAGTCGTGCAGTTCGCGGTTGCGATAGATATAGACCGGGATGACCAACATGGCGGCAGCGGCGGCCATGCCCACCAAGAACGTGAAATTGGCGATGTAGAGGCCCCAGGAGACCTGGTCGGTCATGCCCGTGGTGGCCAAGCCGTACACCAGCTGCCGGGCCCAGGCGTTGAGCCCCAGCAGGCTGATGATCGAGAGCACCATCATCCACAAGTAGTAGCGCCGGTCACCGACGAAGCTGACACGGAAGCAGCGCCAGAGGAACGTGAAGTAGTCCTTCATTTCCCTTCCTCCGGGTCCTGCGTCGGACTCCCGGCGCGCGGGTAGCGCTCGTCGAAGTAGTAGAAGAAACGCGGCAAGGTGCCGAGCTCCTCCTTCAAGATCAGCACGCGCTTGGTGCGCAGGATCTGGGCTACGTCGCTTTCAGGATCGAGCGCGTTTCCGAATTTGCGTGCGCCCACCGGGCAGACCTCGAGGCAAGCCGGCAATCGGCCTTCGCGCGTACGTTGCAGGCAGAAATGGCACTTCTCCATGACGCCCTGTTCCCGCGGTCGGTTGGACAGGTAGCTCATGTCCGGGTTGACCTGGCCTTCCGGAATCGAGGGCTTGGCGTAATTGAACCGCCGTGCGTGATAGGGGCAGGCCGCCTCGCAATAACGACAGCCGATGCACCAGTCGTAGTCCACGACGGTGATGCCATCGGGCTCCGTCCAGGTGGCTCCTACGGGGCAGACCTTGACACAGGGCGCCTTGGCGCATTGATGGCATTGAATCGGCAGGTAGAAGTGGTCTTCGTCCGGCACGAGCGCGCGGTCGTAGTGGCAGTCACCCTGTTCGAGATCCATGGTTCCCCGCGGCATCTCGAGCACGCTGATGTACTGCACCTCGGGAGAACGGCTCTGGTTGTTCTCCTGCACGCAGGCGTGTACGCACTGGCGGCAGCCCACGCAACGCGAGAGGTTCAGGGCATACACGAACTCGACGCCGTCCTTGGCTTCGGGTGCAGTCACATGGGCCTCGACACCGTGCCGTTCCTGCACCTGCTCGGCGATGCGAGCGAGGGCCTCCTCCAACTCCTCAGGTGTCATCTCCCGGTAGTGCTTCTGTAGGAATTGCCGCACCGAAGGCAGGTCGTCGGGGTCCATGTCCTTGAGCGGACTGAGGGCAGCAGCCACCGCCGACATGGCGCCGGCGGCGGTGACCCCATTGCGCAGGAAGTTCCGCCGATCCATGTCAGGCTCGGACTGTGCTTCGATGGGGGGGCGCTCTTCAGGACTCATCTGGATTCACTCTCTCTGCCCAGGGCCCGTGCTTGGCGCCCATGGCTAAGGGGGTTGCGACTGTCACCGTGGTCGGCACCGGGCATGGCCTTTGGCCCTTGGGGACCCATGCGCAGGGTCTGCGGTCCGGGCAGTGGGGCAATGCCCGGGAAGGCGGGCGAGTGGGGGTCGTGACAGCGCGTGCAGGTCAGTCGTTCCTGCGCCCCTCGGCTGGCGTCCCAATAACCGTTGCTGCGCCCGTGGATGCCCCGCTCCCAATCTCGGAACGTCGGCCCGTGACACTTGGCGCACAGGAGGTGCACCTCATCAAAGGAGATCTGCTGCTGGCCATGCAGCACCAACTTGTCCCGTTGCGAAGTGTCGTGGCAATTCAGGCAGCGGTCGTTCATGCCGTGGTTCAACCGAATGTGCTGGTGCTGCCCCAGTTCATGTGGCGGGTCGTTGACCGTGGCAAACAGGTCGTGGCACTCCACGCAATTCATGTCAAATCCGGCGACCTCGATGGTCGGAGGACTCGGGAGTCCCGCGCGCAAGGCCCGCACTTGAACACTGTCAGGATGGACACTGGAGCCCGCCATATCCGGCAGCCCTGTCCAGCGTGGGCTCCACAACAGCAGCGCGGCCATCATGAAAAACCCCCAAGCGATGGGTGGGGGTAGAGCGAAGCTCCCGCGCTGGCCCATCCCCTTCGGAGTCGCTTGCTTGG
>CAYXTP010000034.1:0-6030 GCA_964467985.1 uncultured Planctomycetaceae bacterium | reverse complement strand
CCGTTGGTTCACCGCTAGTTCCCCGGAGGAAAACGCACGCGGTTCGCCGGGGACGCACTAACCGATACGGAGTGGCGCTCCCTGCCGCACCATTCCGGCAGACAAGTGCGCCACTACCTGAGGGCCCAAGCATCGTATGAATCCATTCCTGGGCCTGCCGAGGCAACCGAGCGAGCCGAACTCCCGGTCAACAGCAACGCGGCACGGCCATTCGGTGAATGTGGATCCCCTAGTAGCAACTTGGAACAGCTCCGGAATTCTGATCAGGAACCGGAGCTCCACCTAGGGTTGGAATCTGGGCGAGTACCGTACTCGCTAACCGATACGGAGTGGCGCTCCCTGCCGCACCATTCCGGCAGACAAGTGCGCCACTACCTGAGGGCCCAAGCATCGTATGAATCCATTCCTGGGCCTGCCGAGGCAACCGAGCGAGCCGAACTCCCGGTCAACAGCAACGCGGCACGGCCATTCGGTGAATGTGGATCCCCTAGTAGCAACTTGGAACAGCTCCGGAATTCTGATCAGGAACCGGAGCTCCACCTAGGGTTGGAATCTGGGCGAGTACCGTACTCGCTTGCCGGATTGGTGCGGCAGGGAGCGCCACTCCGTATTTGCCGTATTTGACTGTTGGCCCAACTACCTTGTTCTGTAACACTATGGAGAACCGGTATGTAGATAGTCCATGCAATTCAAACTCATGGGTGAAGGCTACAATCAAGTGCATGACTTGCGCCCCTTATCCCGAGTAATGTCACACCCCCAGGTTGCAGGGCACAGAGGCCGGCCGTTCTCACCCGGCCGCCCATCTAGAGTAGCGGTTGGGATCTTGTCCCTGAGCGGATGGAACTCCGGAAAGGGAAACTACAATGCTCATCAGTAAGAGGTCGGCGATGTTGTTGACTGGAGCTGCCTGCGCACTAGGCACTGTGCTAGTACTGATGATCGGCGGTCGGGTGACAGGGACTGACTCGGTGGAGGGCCCTGAGGCTGGGCTTGTGCCGGCACACTCGCCAGCACCGTCTGAGTCCATGAGCGAGCCAGAGATCTCGCCGAGCTTTGGGTCAAGGAATGGCTCGCTCAAGGCTGCGGGCAGCGTTGAGGTAGAGATGGAAGGGTTTGGGGCAGTCCCAGACTTCGGATCTGTTCCCTTTGATGAACTGACTGCTGCTTTCAACGAGGCCTACGGAGACTTGCCCCCATTCTTGGTTAGGGCCCACCAGAAGAGGGCACTCGACAAGTGGGACGACGCCCTTAAAGTTTTTGCCCGCACCCAGGAAGAAGCGGGATTCTACTTTGAGCTTCCGGTCGGAACGGACTTCCCTCGTGAGTACAGGCCTGCGTCAAGGCTGGCGGGAAGGAGCGTGTTTGGGATTGGTTTGCCCTACGAGGGCCCGCTGGGTGAGCTATATATTCATCATGTATTTGTCGATCCTGCCGACCTCCAGACGGAAGCATTCCGGCGCTTGGAGGTAGAATCAGGCTACCTATGTGTGCTTGCGAAAAAAAAGGGACTCTCTCCCAATATGAACCAGTGATTTGCCCGTGGAGTGACCTGCCCCCGTCTTCGCAGCGGGGTTGGAACTTTCCCGAGGCAGCCTCGCGCAGGATGGCGTTGTCGAGGGCCTGGTCGGCGACCAGTTTCTTGAGCTGGCCGTTTTCACGCTCAAGCACGCGCAGGCGCTTGGCCTGGTCCGTGCGCAGGCCGCCGTACTCTTTGCGCCAGCGGTAGTAGGTTTGCTCGGTGATCGCGAGCTGCTTGCTGGCCTCCTTCACTGACTTGCCTTGGCTCAAGGCAATCTCTGCTTCGCGAAGCTTATGGATGATCAACCGATACGGAGTGGCGCTCCCTGCCGCACCATTCCGGCAGACAAGTGCGCCACTACCTGAGGGCCCAAGCATCGTATGAATCCATTCCTGGGCCTGCCGAGGCAACCGAGCGAGCCGAACTCCCGGTCAACAGCAACGCGGCACGGCCATTCGGTGAATGTGGATCCCCTAGTAGCAACTTGGAACAGCTCCGGAATTCTGATCAGGAACCGGAGCTCCACCTAGGGTTGGAATCTGGGCGAGTACCGTACTCGCTTGCCGGATTGGTGCGGCAGGGAGCGCCACTCCGTATTTGCAGTATTTGCAGAATTCAGTTTGGCGCTGCCGAGGCCCGATGAGTTGACAGCGCGAGGCATGCTGGAGGTAATTGACAGTTGGGCGAACCTAGGCGGTACGTGACATCGAAAACGGCGCATCTTCCTACAACTGCTGACCTGCCCCCCCTAGTCCGACTCCATCTCTTGCATTGCGAGCCTCCCCTCAGGATGACGGGCGTGGCGCACGCGGCCGGGTAGGCACGTTTCCGCCTGGACATTCTCGCTAGTGAGAGTTGGTAGGGACCACTAGGTGGTAGCACGGCGAACTCTGAGGGGGGCCGTGCTATCTATGGACTCGGCCGTCACCGAAAATGGGTTCTTGGCATGCGCGTCGCGACCCTCGACGATCGCGACCGGCTACTCACGTGGCGCCATGGCTTCAATACGGACACCGGCGGCAGCGGCATCAACTCCGAAAAGGACGTCGACGCTCGCCTGAATGCGGGCCAGTACTGGCTCTGGGAGACCCATACCGAGCCGGTCTCCATGTCGTGGGCCTCGCCTCCGCTTGCGGGCGTCTCGCGCATCGGGGCCGTCTACACACCGCCGGATAAGCGCAATTGCGGCTACGCGGAGGCCTGCGTCCGCGAACTCTCTCGCGGGCTCCAACAGCGGGACGTCCGCTGCATACTCTTCACGCAGCTCAATAACCCGACCTCCAACGCCATCTACCGGCGAATTGGTTACCAAGCAGTTTCCGAAGCCCTGCGGTATCGGTTTGGGTAAGGGCTGGTGGTAAATGAAGGCTAGACCGATACCCCGTAGGGTCCACAAACCCCGCCGCGCCCAATCGCCCGTGATCGCGGACGAGACATTCATTCCTTGCGGGCCGTAGCCCGTGATCTAGACTGGCCGTCATGCACGATCGAGCATTTGAACAGGACGGCTCAGACTGACATGGCAAAGGACAAGAGCTCGAGGGGCAACTCCAGCCAATTCTTCGTTGCAGGTGAGCTATGTCGCAGGGGCCACTCTGCAGTCGTGACGCTTGGCAACTGCCCGAATACGGACATTCTCTGCAGCAACGTTGAGGGCACGCGGTTCGTGCATGTGCAAGTCAAGACGTTCGTCCCCGGAATCAAGACATGCAGCGTTGGCCGGAAGGCCGAGAAGAACTACGGGGAGAACTTTTTCTGGGTCCTCGGTGGGATCCCAAAGCCCGGTCAGGATGCTGAATTCGAGTACTTCATCATTCCGTCCAAAGAGATGGCGGAGAATGTGAGTCATGCTCACGCACTCTGGATGAGGACGCCTGGGAAGAAAGGCCAAGCTCATCGTGATAGTGCGGTTAGAACCGTCCACTTGCCCCCCGGCGAATCCTTCAGTGGCTGGAGCATCATGCAGTACAAAGGTCGGTGGGACTTGATTGACGAGAAGCTGCTGGCAGATTGATGATGACGGTCTTGGGATACCCGCACGACCGGTCAATTGAGATGGCGCGGCAGGCTCTTCCTAAGATGCCCCTGGATGTGTTCGAGCTGTGGTTCGCACCCGAGGTTCGAACTCTGGGCTGGCCTCCGGAGGGTACCGAGTGGCGTGGCGTGCTTCGGCTCAGGGGCCTCGAATACTGGGCATCTCTCGACTGGGAGCTTCAGGAGGTCACAATCGACTCTGACACGTTTACAGACAGCGCGCGTGAGATTCTCGGTGCCCTCGTGGCTTTCTTGGTCCCGCCCCATCATCTTAGCCGCTTCGTCACTGCCACCACGACAGACAAGCTCAACAGGTTGTTGAGGTACGCTAGGGAACACGGGGCAATCCCGCACCCGCTGGTTCTTGTGAAGGACGGAGGCAGCATTGAGATCGCAGACGGTTGCCACCGACTCGCTGTGGTTCTGGGCGGGCCTAGCCTCGCTAGAAACCCCGTAAGCCTGGGCCTGCACCACATGGCGTGGGTCGGTACCCCCGGATTGCCTCGGCCATGATCGCTCCCGTGGGGTCCGCACGCACGACCGCACCCAGGTGCCCGTGAGGGTGGCCGACAATCGCCGTCCTTGCCGTCCGCAACTCGATACCTAGACTGGATTTCATGAACGATCGAGTTTCTGGAAAGGGCGAGACTGGAGTTCATGCGGTGCCAAGGATGTGCACAGGTGGCGGCCGGTTGATGAAGCGGGCCCTCCTCACATTTGCAGCGGCAGTGGTTGGAGGCTCAGTCGGGATTGGCCAGATCGGCTCGGGTCACGAACGCGTCAACAACAACGCTGATGACAAGGACCTCCCGCGCATCGAGTGGGACGAGCCGAGGATCGTGTTCGACCCATCATCCTGGGGCGAACGACCCAACCGACTTCTCGCCCTGTCGGGTCGGATCTTCTATGACACGCCTCTGGAGAGTCCGGGGCCGACCTGGAGCACGCAGGGCCTGCAAATTCTGATCGCGCGCAATGCGGGAGAGCAGCCCAACTGGGCCCAGCGTGTGTCCCTCGACGATACCGTCTGGTGGCCGACTACCTCGCCCCGAGCACTTTCTGCCCCCGCGTGGTACCTCGGGGACTTTGGTGACGAACTCAGGGTGGTCAACATCGATGATGACGGCCGTTTCTTGGCACTGATCCCCCCCGTGGTGATTGACCGCCCCGTGGGTAAGGCCGGACATTTCCAGGTCGGTGCGATCCTTGGGGAGCGCCCCGACGACAGCCTCTATTCTCACCTCCGGGACGGAATCGTCCTTGAACGCAGCACTCGCATGCTCCCCATCCAGGGCAGCGCCCCCCTTCCGCCCATGCAGGTCATCATCAATGGGGCCCCTTCACCCTCCCCGCGCTGGTTTGAGCCAGTCGGCTTGGTCCGCGCCGTGAACCGGCTCCACGCGCTCGGCTTTGATCGAGCCGTGCGGGAACTGCGTGACTACTTTGCGATTGCCCAGGGTACTTTCTGGGGCCCTCGGTCGCTCAGGATCTATGGACGTCCAGAGAGCTGCGATGCCACGGATCCTTACCGCTTCTTCTTGATCCTGCGGCTCTTGTTCGAGCCGGTGGATGGCTCCTCCGCGCCCTACCCATTCATGCGCTCAGGTTTGATGCGGGCCGATCCGAGCGGCCCCTTCCCCGGCGAGCGCTACCCTCTGATCCTGGTGCAAGACCTGCCTTTCTTTGCACCCGAATGGTTGGGAGGCAGGAGCGGCCCCGACCCTTCACCCGAGGATCACCTGCAGTGGGCCATTGAACACTGCAAGTTGCGTGACTCTCCCCTTCGCCCTCCGGATGACCCTCTGCGCGCGTTGGAGGAGTTGGAGAGCATCCACTCAGAGCACATCACAGGGAACGACCCGCGTGTCCAACTCTGGCGCGCGCTCGAAGAAGTGACCGGGCTACCCGTGCCGAAAATGCCGCTGGCTAGGTTTGAATTCGGGCCTGGCGTGATTCGCCACCGCCTCTCAGTGACGGACTGGAATCACCTCAAGGATGTGGTCGCAGAGCTGGACATCTACTGGCATGAACAGAGCCAGTCGTATCGCAGCAAGAGGGCCAAGTGATTCTGAATGGGCGAACTCGATGGACAAGCCCATGGTGTGGACGCCCCAGCGTGCCAACCGGAATCCCGGCTACTGCGCCTCATCTCGGCTAGGGTGGCGCTCTAGAGCCCATGCCCAGCGTCGCCGGTCAACAGATCTTCGGCTCTGCCGTGTTTACCATTCCCCCCCGACGTCTCTCCTCCCGGCAGAGAGTTCGAGACACCGTTTGGCTCGGTATCGATCCCATCGCCCCCGTTTCGCGGTACGCATCGACTCTCACTGAGCCGAACAGGTACACAGGAAGACTGCGCAAACCCGCGCGGGTGGAGGACTTGCGTCGAACGGCCATGAGCGCGGCCGTCAACCACCCCGCGCCCCCAGTTGCCTCCCGCAAAGGCAGTGGCTCCCCGAGCAAGACTCGAACTTGCG
>CAYXTP010000033.1:0-6032 GCA_964467985.1 uncultured Planctomycetaceae bacterium | reverse complement strand
TAATCGAGTCCGGAGCGACGACCCCTAGTCGCTCAGCCCAAACGCCATCAGGTGTGTCGCGGTGCGAACGAAGACCGTGCCGTCTAGTAGTGCCGGTGTCGCCATGATGCGTTCTTCCAGGTCGGTGCTCGAGAGGATGTTGAACTGGTCGCCCGCCTCAAGAACGGTCACGACACCGCGGGCGCTGGAAGTGTAGATTTTGCCGTCGCCGGCTACGGGGGAGGCGTAGTAGGGGCCGCCGGCGTCAAGACGTTGTTGGAAGTGCGAGTCTCCTGTCGTGGCGTCCAGGCAGGAGACGATGCCGCCGTTCTTGACCATGAAGACGCGCTCGCGGTAGTAGAGGGGTGAGGGGCACTCGGGGACACCGCGGCGGTGTTGCCAGACGATTTCCGTTTCGCGCTCGGCCGTTCCGGGCCGGATCGCAAGCAGGCCGTTGGCAAACTTGAACTGACTGAGGAACTCGTACATGCGGCCCCATTCGGTTTCGGTCACTTGACCGTCGCGGTCACGGTCGAGGAAGCGGAAGAAACCGGGTAAGGGGTGGTTGCCCTCACCGTCCGCATCGAAGCGCGAGAGGATGCTCTCGTTGGGGCGGATTTCTTCGTAGCTCAGAGATCCGTCCTTGTCCCCGTCGTACTGCTCTAGCAAGACGGCGTAGTCCGGCAGGCCGATCACTTCTGGGTTGGTGCGCATGTTGTAGGAAGTGATGTAGACCAAGCCCTCACCCGAGATGGGCGTGATGCAGGGTTCGTCGGTCAGACCGGGCAGGGACCAGCGCTCGTCCCCGTCGGCCAGTGCGTAGGCAGTGACCCAACCCACGCCGTAGCACACGATTTCGTCCTCGCCGTTGTTGTTCCAGACCATGGGCGAGGACCATCCGGCGGTGAATCCCTCGCGTTCCTTGCGCCAGATTGTTTCGCCTGTGGCGGGTTCGATGGCTTCCAAGAATGAACCCTGCGCGTTGTCCCGCAAGAAGACCAGCTTGCCCCCAGCCAAGATGGGCGAAACGGCCGTGCCATACATGTTCTCGGGAATACGCATGCGCCGCAGCCAGCACTCCTTGCCCTCGAAGTCGTAGCAGATCAGCCCGCAAGAACCGAAGTACACGAAGACGTGCTGACCGTCGGTTGTGGGCGAGGGTGTGGCGGGACTATTGATGCTGTGACGCCCCTCAAAGGTGTCGGTCAGTGCAGAGCGCGACCAGAGAACTTCCCCTGAGTTGCGATCGATGCAGAGAGTCTGCACGTCGCGGTCGGTTGCGCCGGTGACAAAGACACGCTCGCCCCAGATGCACGGTGAAGAGTGACCCGGGGGGATTTCGCAAGACCAACGCAGACTGTCCTCAGCTCCCAGGTCACCGGGCAGAGCCTTTTCTCCGGGCGCCACGCCGTTACCTCCAGGGCCGCGAAACTGATTCCAGTGTTCACGGTCAGAGTCCTGCGCCCATGTGTCTTGAACACAGAACGCAGCCAACAAGATGAGTCCGATAGGTGTGCGCATGGTGATTCCTCTCCGCCCGCCACGTGAAGGCACAAAGTATCGGGTGTGCGAGGAAGCCCGCGGTAAGCAACGGGTACTAGGTGGCAGCCTTAACTTCTTGGACGATCCCAGAGCCCAAGAACAACAACTGCATTCGAATCGCCTCCGGCGGAAGGTCTGACATTTCAGACAGCGCGCGGCGATAGGCGAGCAGCTGGGGCGTGTAGTACAGCACCCGACCGTCGAGGGTCTGCTCGTCGACTTGATCCGTCTTGTAGTCCTGAATTGTCGCTGCGACGGGCTTGCCATTCGGGTCGCAATGTAGGAGCACGCGATCGAAGGATCCGGACCATCTGACAGGACCCTGATCGTCGCTGAGCACGACGCAGAATTCCCGCTCGCGCCAGACCTCAAAGCGCGTGTCGTCCGCGGGTTGGGGGGGGTGACTTAGGGCCCCTTGGATGTCGGGGGTGCTGAGCGCCATCTGCAGGTAACTCAGGGCCTCGCGACGAGCCGTTTCATTGGGTTCGAATTCGGCACCCAAGGGCAGCAGAGTTTGCACGTCCAGTTCGTCCTCGCCGGGCCACTCGAGTTCTTGCAGGAAACGGTGCACCAAGGAGCCAAATCGGGTTCCAAGACTTGAGCTGGCGTTCAGGAGGTGCGCTCCCGATTGGGTGGCTCCACCCTCCTCGGATGAGGGTGAACGGGTGGGCATGCGACGTAGAGAGGTGGTCGGCGCTAGGTACAGATCTGCTGTGGGCACGGTCGCCTGAGTGACCGGCGTGGAGGCCGGCTCGGGGAACCAGGCATCACTGGAGTCGGGGTGGCGCCAGAGCAGCCCGTTGTCCCCATCGCTGCCCAGGGCAGTGCGCAGGATGCCAGCCGAACTGGTGCCGCCGTCCTTGCCCTTGCGGTCGCGCACAATCATCTCCAGGCGGTGGCGAGCCCGGGTCATGCCGACGTAGAGGACGCACAGCGCTTCTTGGACCTCGCGCGAACTCTGTTCGCTGAAGAGGGACTCCAACGTCTCGTCGAGTTCGACAATGGCCTTGCCGGGATTCAAGGTGGCGGAGGTCAGGATCCCGCGTGGGTCGGGGCGCTCAGACAGGAAGGTCCAACTGTTTTTGGCCAGACTGCCGTCGAGCTCGGGCAGGATGACCGCATCGAACTCGAGTCCCTTGGAGGCGTGCACAGTCATGACCTTGATCGAGGCGGCAGCGGGAACCTCGACCTTGTGAGTTCGCACCCAATCGACGAACCCGTCAGCTCGCAGGCCCGCCCTTTCGGACCAGGCGCAGGCCAGGTCGCCAAGTTGGCGATAGCGCCGGAGGTCCCACTCGCTGTAGGCCTCGTGGTTTTGCACGGGCGCGTCGAGGTCGGTGCACAGGCGGCCTAGGCCCCCGGTCGACAGGCGGGACCGAATGCTGGCCGCCAAGGCGTTGCGTTCCAGCAGCGCGTCCTCGAATCCCAGGGCTGCGGGCAGGGGTGAAGAAGTGAGATGGAAAGCCGCCATCGAGTCGGCGGGGTGATCAGCGAGGTGCAGAAGGGAGAGAAAGTGCAAGACGGCCGCCGAATCGGTCAGCGGGTTGCCGCCCTCGCCGCTGACTTGAAGGCCGGCAGCCTGCAAGCGCGCGATCAGAAGTGGGATGCGGGTGTTGGAACGCAAGAGAATGCCGATGGTGGCCCGAGGCTGGTCGGCGGCCAGGGCAATCACCCGTTCGGCGGCCAGCTCCATCACGGGTGTCCAGGCCTTCTCGCCCTCTCGGTGCAGTCGGGCTTGGCGCAGTTCGGCGAAACCCGGACGGTCGGCACTGGGCTCGTGGGGTTCGAATGACCCTTGGAAGATCTGAGCCGCGGCGAGCGGGATGTCCTTGCCATCCTCGTGGAAGACCGACAGGTCGGGGAGGTTCTGAAAGACCTGGTTGACGGTGTCGAGGATGACCTCCGATGAGCGGTAGTTCAGGTGCAGCGGCTCGGCATCCACGTGCAAGTGATCTCCGAGGGTTGCGAGCAGCCGCGGTTCTGCGCTGCGCCAACCGTAGATGGACTGCTTCACATCGCCCACGCAGAAGAAACTCTGCTCCCCGGAACCATCGGCACAGATGTTCTCGGCAGTCTCCGACAGGACGCGCCACTGAATGGGCGCCGTGTCTTGGAACTCGTCGAGGAGCAGGTGGTCCAAGCTGCCGTCCAAGCGGTAGGCCAGATCCAATTCACGGGCAGTGATGGGGCTTGGGCCGCCGGGAGAGGGAGGGGCCAAGGCGCGTGGAATGTCGGCGAACTCGTACAACCCCCGCTCGCGCTTCACGGTCTGCAGCAGAGACTCGTAACGACTGAGCAGTGCCACGGCGTGGGTGTTGCGCAGGACGAGCGCGCCTAGGAGTCGATGTCGAGCTTCAGCGAACAAGGTCTCGATCACCCTGGCCCAATCATCCGTGATGTCGTGCTTGCCGAACTGGGCATCCCCAGAACGGACTTTCTTCACGAGCCCGATGCCTAGGAAGCGTTTCCAATCCCTCGCACCCAGAGCCTCAAGGAGGGAATCCCTGTTCTTGGACCAGGTGGCGTTGTCCTTGCCGTTGCCTTTGTTGCGGGGCAGGTCGAGGCCTTCGATGGTCTTGATCCCACGCTCTATCTCGTCGTCGGACAGACCTTCACCGGGAACGACTCGCTCCCAAGCTTCTCGCGGCGAATCGAGGAAGACTTCCCGTCCAGCACCCACGATGTTGAGCAGTGCCAGGTGCACGCCACGCCCCGCGCCTTGATCGCCCTTGATTTCCCGCAGGAGTTCCGCGAACTGCACCTCGTCGTCCGCTCCCTGCACATCTTCGAGCAGACGAGCGAGGGCGTCCGCCGTGACATCGTCCGCCTCGGGCCCGGTCGCAACCGACCACTGGGGGGCTAGATCGAGGTCCAGGGCGAAGAGGCGGCCCAGGTGCACGAAGAAGGAGTCCAGCGTACGCACCTCGAAGCGATCCAGGCGCCGCACGAGGTTCGTGAGCAGGTGCAGGGCCTCGTCCGAACCAAACTCCCCCCCAAAGTCCCGGTCGGCCGCCAGGGCCGCTCGCTCGACTTCATCGTCCACCGCCCCCACCAGGCGCTCCAGCACGCGATCGAGAATCTCGCCCGCAGCCTTGCGCGTAAACGTCGTAGCCAAGATCGAGCGCGGTTCGGCTTGAGCCAGAAGCAAGTCCAGAAAGCGGCCACTCAGTCGGTAGGTCTTGCCCGTGCCTGCAGAAGCCAGGAAGATCCGATGGCAGCGGGCCGTAGTCGTCCCTGCGCTCATTCGTCTTCCCCCTCTTCACCTGCCAGGGACAGGACCCCTTCCCCACACAGGTCGGCCAGGACCGGATCGTATAGCACGGGCCGGCCCAGCTCGAATTGCGGTTCGGGTCGGGCGAGTTCTGCCCGCACAGCATTCACCACCTGCCGCGCCGCGTCCAACGCTTCGGCGATGGTCGTCTCGTCGAAGTCTGTGGCGGTCTTCACACCACTCTCCGACTCGGTGGCCGCCAGATTGAAGTAACCCAGAAGCGGAGTATCGCCACCGATCAACTCGCTGGCCAGATGCGCGTACAACGGCAGCTGCACGTCCACCCATTCCCCACCGCGCAAACGCGTCTTCTTGGGGTCCTTGGCCTTCTCGCCGAATTTGTAGTCGAGAATGGCCCAGCGCCCATCTTCGTGACGATCGATGCGATCGATGCGACCGCGCAGCGCCACGTCGCCATCGTCCACATGAAGGACCGCGCCGGAAGGCTGTTCCCACTCGACGTGTTGAATCAACCAGCCCTCGGCGGTGCGGGCGGCCTGAGCGCGGGAGAAAACCTCCAAGCGGTACGCCAGCTGACGGATCTGCAGACGAACGGCAGGCAGCGGATCGGCGCCGAAACGTCGAGCGACACAGCGGCCGAGCTCTTCGCTCAAGAACTCGGAGATCACTTCAGGGTCCGTACTGTGGGCACAACCGCTCGTTCCGAATGCACTGAGGACGTCGTGACCCACAACGCCGAAGACCATGGGGTTCATTTCCTGGTCTCTGTCGTCGAGGGTCCTGAGGCCAGCGAGGTAACGCAGGCAGAACACGTAGGGAGAGACGAGGTAGGCACTCAGACTGGAAGCGCTCCAATGCTCGGGTTCGGTGAGACCCGCCGGAATGGGCGGCGTGCTGGCGCGGGCCGGGGTCGTTGCGCCGGGTGACGGACGGCAAGCAGCCGTCAGGAAATGACGCACGCGCTCAAGGGTCTCGGCCTCGGTGCCGTGGAAGGCCAGCCGAGGGGGCCGCAGGGGATCGCCCTCCAGACAGCGCCGCCCAGAAACGAGGATGGTCTGCTCGCGACTGTGGGTGATCCACTCCAGAGTGTAGAGGTCCCTGGCCAAGCGACTCGAATCGTGGGGCAGGCCCAGTTCCACGCACAGGCTGTTGGGCAGCCAGCCGTTTCCTTGAACGGCCTCGGGGATTGCCCCCTCATTGAAGCCTGTCAGCACAAGCGCCGGTGCCTCATCCATCGCCAGTTCGAGCCAGCCCAGAAGTTCGATGCTGGGCTCACCCA
>CAYXTP010000032.1:0-6696 GCA_964467985.1 uncultured Planctomycetaceae bacterium | reverse complement strand
CCCCGGTGAACCAGGCCCTGGGCGCCGTGCGGATCGTGGCTCAGCCAAGAGGTCCCAGCGCTCGGACGAGCCATCTAGCGCTGCCCGGCCAGCTCGATCAACACAATGTCCGAGTTGGGCTGCACGCGATCGAACACGATGCTCGAGCCGTCGGGGCTGACGTCAAAGGTGCGCATCGTCGCTGTGCCCTCTAGTTCCGACAACACCCTGCTCTCCATGGTGGTTAGGTCCAGCAGATGAAAGTCCTGGGAATAGTTCAGACCCTGCATGTAGATCAACCCGCTGCCGTCGAGAAGGAAACGGTAGCGCTCGCCGGCACGCCGCACCCCGATATCCGGGAGGACCACGGGCTCCCCCTCCGGATCGACCGCTCGCAGGGGCATGAGCGCGTTGAGCTGTATGCCTGTGTAGACGATCATGTCACCCCTAGGCGACCACAGGGGATTGAGCACCTCCCCCTCAACCAGCCTTTCGATCTCGCCTTTTCGATCGCCTACACCGATCTTGAATAGGGCGTGGCCGTCCTTGTCTTTTCCAGCGATGACAATCCACTGGCCATCGGGAGACCAGCTGGGCGCCCCCCTCACTTCCAGCCCTCCATTCAGTGGGCCGACCACCTCGGAACTGTCTGTGTCGAGCAAGCTCAGCACGACCTTGGATCCTTCCGAGGTCACGATGGCTGCGAAGCGCCCATCGGCTGAGAAGGAGGGTGGGGACAGGAGCGCGCGCTCGCCACCTTGCCAGATTTCCTCTGCGTTTCCGTCCCGGAGTCGCCACAACCCATCTCCGCTTCCGCGAGATGAAAAATAGTACAGATCCTCACCTTGAAAGCGCGGTGCGATGGCGCGCAGAGTCGGCATGTCCTCGACCGGATTCACATCCGCTTCCGTCACGATTGCCTGGCGGATGGGCATTGTCCAGAGGCTTCCCCGTGGGTGACTCTCCGTGGCGACCAGCTTCTTGCCATCGGCGCTAGCTGAGACAGAAGTGAACTGCGCCACGCCTTGCTCCACGCGCTGATACTCACGGGTGTCCAGGTCCATGACAAATAGACTCAAACCGGCTCCCTTGCGATCGTCCGCGATGAACAGAATCGCCTGCTCACTAATGGGGGCCGGGAAAATGACGGACTTCAGTCCGTGGGTCAGTTGCTCGGGATCGCGGCCATCCGGTCGCACCCACCAAAGGTCCATGTCTTCCGTGGAAGGCCGGCCGCGCACGAAGAAGATGCGTTCGTCGTCGAAGGACCAGAGGGGGTGGTGTTGGTGGACCCCCGGCGGGCCCTTCAGGATGGGCTCCTGCGGATGTTCTCTCCCCCGCGCGACGAATAGAGGATCCCCGTCATCGAACGTGTGGTACACAACGCGACTGCCGTCTCGTGTCCAGTCGATGGAGACCGCTTTCTCGGCGTAGCGACTGGCAAAGACTCCGCCCTGTAGGGGCATGAATTTCAGGCGGCGGGTGCGTCCGCCCGCCAACCAAACCTCCGAGCTGTCCGCGTTGAATCCTCCGTCCGAGAGGTAATTGTGCCAGACCTTGTTCGAGCCATGGGTGCGGTTCATGGGCCGACCCGTCCCAACCTGACAGGTAAAGAGGTCGAATTCTCCTTCCTTGTCCCAAACAAAACTCACCGTGTTGCCGTCCGGGGAAAGGGTCGCCCCAAATTCGGTGCCCTCGTAGTTCGTCAGGTGCGTCCAGGTAGCACCGATGAGGGGATTGCGCAGGTGCTCATCGGGTGCAAGCAGCCAGGACGATCCAAATACCACGACGGCCACCGCCGCCAGCCCACCCAAGAGCTGAATCCGGCTCAAGCGCGCCGGTGCACTCTCGACAGCATTCTTCGTCTCCGCGTCACTCTCCCCCTCGCCGAGCACAATGCGCGCCTCGCCCATGTCCCGCAGACGTGCGCGAGGGTCCTTGTCCAAGCAGCGCCGCAACAACGCGCGCACGCGCGCCGGCGTTTCCCGGGGTAGCTTCGACCAGTCGGGTTCCTTCTCGAGGACGCCGACCAACGTGTCCCCTAGCGTTGGACCGCCAAAGGTCTTGCGCCCCGTCAGGCATTCAAACAGCACACACCCAAATCCCCACACGTCCACGCGCTTGTCGGGCGCCTGCCCCCGGATCTGCTCGGGAGACATGTACACGGGCGTTCCCAGCAGATTGCTCTTGTCGATGGTCAACTCACCTCCAAAAATCGAACCATCCTCAACACCTGGCGCGATCGGTTTGGCCAACCCGAAGTCCAGTAGTTTGACCTGCCCATCCGGGGTGAGAATCACATTAGCCGGTTTCAGGTCCCGGTGAATGACGCCCGCTTCGTGTGCTGCCTCTACGCCCTCCGCAATTTGACGGCAGACTTCGAGCGCCTGATCGACCTCCAGTGGCCCGCGCTTCAAACGCTGCGCCAGATCCTTGCCGGGCACCAGCTCCATGGTCATGAAACTCGTACTGTCCGCCTTGTCGATGTCGAACACTTGCGCCACGTGAGGGTGGCTGAGACAGGCCAAGGTGCGCGCCTCGCGTTCAAAGCGCTTCAGCCGTTCTTCGTCTCCGGCAAGCTCTTCGGGCAAGACCTTGATCGCCACCTTGCGCTTCAGGTGCGTGTCCCGCGCTCGGTAGACCTCTCCCATGGCTCCCACGCCCAGGGGGCCCAGGATTTCGTAGTGCGAAATGGACTGACCGGTTGCGAGGGTCATGAGCGAGGTCGAGTCTAGCCGCGCGGGGCTCGACACCCGTGCCAAAAGTGCCCGACCGTCCAGGAAGGGTCCCTCTTGGAACTCTCTCGCGCCAAATCGACCCCGGGCCGGTCCCGGCCGTGCATGGAACCGACCCGCATCCCCCTCTCAGCCCCCGGACGAACCGGCCAAGGAGCGGGATGGGCAGGCAGAGTGGTCAAGTGAGAGTCTTTCACAACCTTGCCCGCTGGTGCGCTCGATGCTCTGGCAGCTGCCGTGGGCTCGGACGTCAGTTGGCTAACCACGGCGTTGGAGTTGCGCAGTGGTGACAGATTGCTCGTCAATGAGTAGCAACGTATGGCCCGTGATCTTGGCCGAACACTCAGAATGCCACCTTCATCGAGCTTGGCCATGGCTTGGCTGATACGAACGATCGGCATGGGGCAATTGAGCCCGCGGCAATCGAGAAAAGGCTTGACCATGGTGTACGTGAATCTGGGGAGCTGGGGCGGATAGCCGTTGTTCTGTTCGACCTTGCAAACCAGTGGCCTGTACCCCAAGTCTTGACGGGCCGGGAAGCCCTCGCCGCCGAAAATGTCAGCCACAAATCGGCCGCGCAATCAGGGCTCTGGTACCGATCAAGCCCTTGCACGGCATCCTCCAATCCTCGCCATGGAGCGGCGCTTGCGGCTGATCCTCCACGGCTGCAGTCCCTACTTTCTGGTATGGCTTCCGCTCCACTCGTTGAGATTGATTGCGCCACGGTTGGATACGGACTGGGTTCCAGTGCCTTGGCTGAGCCAGGCCTTGATGGACATGGGACCCGCGTGAGCGATTTAGGTCGGGCTGGCCTGGAGGCGGGGCCTTCTACCTGAACGACGTGGAGACCATCCTCATGCGGGCCAGGCCGAGGGCCGAGCGGGGCCAGGGCACCACGCCCATGACGATCTTCACCATCAACCACGATGGAACCCGGTTGCACTAGCTGACCCACGAGCTCGGTCCGAAGTGGGCGCCCAATGCCTCCCAGGACAGCAGGCCCTTCGTCTTCGTCAAGGTCCGGCCGCCACTCAACTTCGAGCTGTTCCTGATGGACATCTCGAGTCTGCTGGACGGACTGACGGAACCAGGCACCCAACCGCTTTCTGCCAACGACGAATGCATCGGTGCCCCAGGTCTGGTGAAAACACCCGCATGAGGTGTACTCCTTGATCGCGGTGTGCCTGGCCGAGATTCAGCCGAGGTGTCTGCTCTGGTAGGAGCGTATCCTCCTCCCGCCGCTACTCCCACGGGTGGGATGTGGATCTGTGACCCCAGAAAAAGGACCAGGGCAGGTACAGGGCGGGCAAGACGAGGCCGGCGACCAAGATCGTGGCACCGGCCGAGGAGAGCACCTTGAGCACTTGGAAATCCGGTGGGTAGGCGTGCATGCGACTCGGCATGCCCAGGTAGCCCAACAGGAACTGGGGTAGGAACATCAAGTTGAAACCCACGAAGACCACCACGGCGACAGCACGGGCCAGCATCTCTGGGTACAGGCGGCCCGTGATCTCCGGCCACCAGAAGTGCAGCCCGCCCAGGAACGCGGTGATCACCCCACCCGCGACAAAATAGTGCAGGTGCGCCACGCCGAACGCCGTACCCTGCAAGTGGGAGCCCAGGGGTGAGGCCGCGAGGAACAGGTTCGTCGCGCTTCCGATGGTGAACAGGCCGATAAACGTGTAGACGTAGAGCATCGGGGCCGTGAAGCGCTGGGAGCCCGGTTGCAGGGTGGCGGCCCAGTGGACGATGATGGCGGCGCTGGGGACGGCAACGAGCAGAGCGAACAGGGACGAGAGGTTGCCTACGTAGATGCCCCGAGTCTCGGGCGCGAACGACTGGCCCGCGGCGAGCAGGTGCAGCAGGGCGATGGCCATGATTGCGATGATGACTCTGCGACGATCGTAGAGCACCCGGCCCGAGATGGTGGTGAGGACCTTGGTCATCACGCCGATGCCCGCGAGCAGCGGGGCGTGGAGAGCGGGATTGGCGTAGGTCCAGAAGAGCTTCTTGAAGAGCAAGCTATCCCCACTCGTTTCCGCCACGAAGGGCGCGTAACCGAGCTCGTTGCGCAGGAGCAAGGCGAGCGCCGCGACGAGCACAGGAGTCAGAAGGGCCAGCAGGAGGCCGCAGGCGTACTGTCCCCAGACGAACACCGGGACCTTCCAGTAGGTCATCCCCGGGGCGCGCATGCGGTGCACAGTGACCACCATGTTCAGACCCATCAGCCCCACCGAGACGCCAGCCAGAAGCACACCCAGGATGGCCGGGACAAGCTCAGCCCCGGAGGACTGTGCGCTGTAGGGCAGCAGCAGCGACCAGCCCGCGTCCACTGCGCCGTGCAATGTGGACGCAAGCAGCAGCAGGCCGCCTGCGACGAAGAGGTACCAAGTGGCGAGGTTTAGCCTGGGAAAGGCCAGATTGCTCGCCCCAATCCGCAACGGGACGAGAAAGTTCCCAAGCACGCCGGTGAGCACCGGAAGCAGGAAGAAGAACACCATGCACAAGCCGTGCAGGGTAAACATCCGATCGAAGTTCTCGGGGGACATGGCGTCGCCCTCAGGCTGCAGAGCCTCGATTCCCAACAGACTCGTCGTCGCGGCACCGAGCACAAAGAAGATCGTGATCGACGCCAGATAGAGGATCGCGATGCGCTTGTGATCGGTGGTGAGCAGCCAGGACCAGATTCCCCGTCGGGTCTGCAGGTAACTTCGCGCGTCCGGTACTTGGGTGGTGTTCATGGGTCCTGCTCGACGCTCAGTCGGAGGCTAGGGACTCGAGGTAGGCGCTGAGTTGGGCGATCTGACTCTCGTCGAGCTGTCCCTTGTAGGAGGGCATGATGGGCTCGTAGCCCTCGGCCAAACGGACGTTGGGCTCGAGTAGCGACTCCCGCATGTAGGCTGTGTCGAAGAGGACTGCAGATCCGTCGCCGAGGATTGAGTCCGTTCCAAACCTGCCCGCCAAGGCTGGCCCGGTACCCTCGCCCGAGGGAGCGTGGCAGCTGTCGCAGCGGAAGGCTGCGTACAGCATTTCGCCGGCCTCCTCGGGCGTCAGGGACGCGCTGTCCCCGGTGACCCAGTGCCCATAGGTGATCGGGTCGAGCACGTAAACCATGCCCGACATGGAGGAGTGCCCCGTCCCGCAGAACTCGGTGCAGAACAAGCGGTACATGCCCTCGCGCGTTGGACGGAACCACATCTGGGTGGGGATGCCAGGCAGGGTGTCCTGCTGGATCCGGAATGCGGGCAGGGAGAGGCGATGAAGGACGTCCTCGGACTCGAGGTTCAGCAAAATTGGGACATTGACGGGAACATGCAGGGCATTGATCTCCTTACGGCCGTTCTCGTGTTCGAAGGTCCACAACCACTGGCGTGCACTGCCCAAGATCTCCAGGCTCTCGGGCGGAGCGCTGGCGTGTCCGGCCTGGATCTTGGAGCTCCAGAAGAACACGGCCAGCACCACCATCAGGGGAACGCCCGTCCAGAGGGCCACGAACCCGCGGACGGCGCGCGTCGGCGCGGCCCGCTGCTGCCCCGGAGGCCTGTGCTTGATGCTGAACACGATCACGGTCGTGAACACGCCCAGCGAGAAGAGAGCTCCGACTCCCAGCACGAACAGGGAGAGCAGATCGACTCTGCTGGCGAACTCTGAGGCGCCGCGGGGACCGAGGATCTCATCCCACATTGGCGCAACCTCCAAGCGGACGAGCGGCGGACGACCGAGCCTGCCCGAAATGGCGGAGGATCTCGCAAGGGATCTTGTGCAAATTGGACATCATCAACGCTCCCCTTCATTCGCTTCACGGGCGGGCAGGCCCTCGCGCAGGACGGCCTGCATGCCCTGCTCGATGGGGACTCGGGCGATTCCGCCTGCGCGGTCTACCCAGCCGTAGCTGTCGAGCCACTCCTGCATCTTGGCGCGATGCTCCGCTAGGGCCTGCTCGTCGCGAGTGGCTGGGGGAGCATTGCCGTCGGGACCCGCT
>CAYXTP010000031.1:0-7577 GCA_964467985.1 uncultured Planctomycetaceae bacterium | reverse complement strand
ACCAAGCAGGTGAATTGGTGCCGGGCTTGCAGGTGCTCGATGCGGTTCAGAAGGGATCGGTCGAGGTTGGGCAGACCGCTGGTTACTACTACACGGGCAAGCACGCGGCGTTGGCGTTCGACACGTGTCTTCCGTTTGGGTTGACCTCTAGGCAACAGGCGGCGTGGCTCAACGAGGCCGGGGGACTGGAACTCGTGCGCGAGATCTACGCGGGCTTTGGGATTCGGTCCTTTCCAGGCGGGAACACGGGCGCGCAGATGGGCGGGTGGTTCAAGCGACCCGTTGAAGGGCTTGAAGACCTGCGTGGCCTGAAGATGCGCATCCCCGGTATGGGTGGCATGGTCATGGATGAGCTGGGCGTGACCGTCCAGGTCTTGGCCGGAGGCGATATCTACACCGCTCTCGAGACGGGAGCGATCGACGCTACCGAGTGGGTTGGCCCGTACGACGACGAGCAGTTGGGGTTCTACAAGGTCGCCAAGAACTACTACTACCCCGGCTGGTGGGAGCCGGGTCCGTCGATGTCGTTCCTCGTGAACCAAGTGGCTTGGGACTCGCTCTCCAGTGAGTACCAGGCAATTTTCTCGACCGCCTGTGCCCAGGCGGCCACAGCCATGCAAGTGGGTTACGACGCCCGCAACCCGGCCGCGCTCGAACGCCTCTTGAAGCAGGGAATTACCATGCGGCCCTTTAGCGAGGACATCATGCGTGGCGCCTTCGAGGCCTCGGAACAACTGCTCGTAGACCAGGCGGCGGCAGACGCGGACTACGCACGAATTCTTGAACACTGGCGCGCCTTCCGGACGAATTCGCAGCGCTGGTTTGGAACATCGGAGTTGGCTTACTCGCGCTTCGTGCTCGACTAGAGCATGCCCGTCACCATTCCGGGGAAGAGAATGACGAGCGCCAAACAGATGAGTTGGATGATGATGAACGGAACAACCCCCCGGTAAATGTCACCGGTGGAGATTTCCTTCGGAGCCACTCCGCGCAGATAGAAGAGTGAGAAGCCGAAGGGGGGCGTCAGGAAACTCGTCTGCAGGTTCATGGCGATCATCACGCCGAACCACACCATCTCTTGGTCGGTGATTCCAAGATGGGCGGCCGCAGGTTGGATCAACGGCAGAATGATGAAGGCGATCTCAAAGAAATCGATGAAGAAGCCCAGGATGAAGATGGCCAGGTTGGCAACCACCAGGAGACCCACCCTTCCTCCGGGAAGTCCGGTGAGCAGACCCTTGATCCAGTCGTCCCCGTGTAGGCCGCGGAAGACCAGTGCAAAGGCCGTGGAGCCCACCAGCAAGAACACGATCATGCTCGTCAAGCGCATGGTCTCGGTCATGGTCCCGTCCATGGCCTTGCGAGTGAAGCGTCCGGCAACACCGGCCAGGACCATGGCACCTACCGCGCCTAGTGCTCCGGCTTCGGTGGGGGTCGCGATGCCCGCGAAGATGCTGCCTAGCACGACGACAATCAGCACGAGTGGCGGAATCATGACCTTGAATGTCTGACGCCACAGACTGCCCGCTTCCTTGCGCTCGGAGCGTGGGATTGCGGGTGCTACGGAGGGCTTCAGGAAAGCCACCAGCAACACGTACACAGCATAGAAGGTCGCCAGCAGGACTCCGGGTACGAGCGCTCCCCTGAACAGATCGCCTACGCTGATCTCCAATTGGTCCGCCAGCACAACGAGCACAACACTGGGTGGAACAATTTGGCCCAAGGTTCCTGAGGCGCAGATGACACCCGTTGAGAAGCTGGGCTTGTAGCCATAGCGGGTCATGATCGGCAGGGAGATCATGCCCATGGCCACGACTGAAGCTCCCACGACTCCAGTTGCGGCGGCCAGCAAGGTGCCCACTAGGACCACGGCCAGTGCCAGCCCACCGCGCACTGGACCAAACAGCAGACCAATGGTGCGTAGCAGATCCTCGGCCAGCCGCGAGCGCTGCAGCATGGTGCCCATGAAGATGAAGAACGGCACGGCCAACAGGATCTGATTGCCCATGATCCCAAAGACGCGCTCCGGGAAGGCCCGGATCAGGTCCCAGCCAAAGTCTCCGCCGGCCACACCAATGATGGCGAAGGCCAGTGCCGTTCCCCCAAGTGAGAATGCAACCGGGTAGCCCACGAAGATGAGCAAGAACAGGACCAGGAACATCAGCGGTCCGAGAGTTTCGAAGCTCACGCTTGGTCGTCCTCCGCAACTACGGGCTCGTTCAAGCCCACGCTCTCAGGGTCCCGACCGCGAATGATGGCGCAGCGCTTGATGATCTCGGAAATCCCCTGCATGCCCACCAGGAAGAACGCGACCGGCACGAGGGTCTTGAGTGGATAACGCGCAAGACCCCCAGGGTCGGAGGACACTTCGCGCTGACTCCAGGAGTCCATCACGAAGTCAGTGGAAGCCCAGATTGCGAAGCCGCAGAAGGGCAGCAGTAGGAGAATCCCTCCAATCAGGTCGATCCAGGCCTTCGCGATTGGCGTGTGACCTCCATAGAGCACGTCTACCCGCACATGACGATCACAACGCAGCGTGTACGGGGCGCCCAGCAAGAACACCAGGCTGAATAGATACCACTGCAACTCCACGTAGGCGTTGGAGGACAATTGCAGCCCCAGGTCCCGCTCGAGGTAGCGAGCTACGGCGTTGTAGGCCCCGATAAGGACCATAGCCAGGGTCAGCCAGGCGACCATGCGACCCAAACGGCGACTGATCCCATCGATTCGTTTGGAGATCCGCAGCAGGAGGGCCATGGGTTGCACGATACATGTCGGCAGGGACCCGCACACCTATCGGCCCGATTCCAGCTCAAAACCGTGTGAGCGATGGTGGGTTCGGTCGCTAGAGTGAATGTCTGACGCACCAAATGGTATTGCGGCGCTATGCACAAGACACCCCCGGTTTCCTTCGGTCCCGTGCTTTGCTCCAGTGTTGTGTTGACCATGGTCTACGGCGGTCTGTGCAGCATCTGGGCTATCTGGATTTTTTGCACCGTGCGCTTTCGGACCATCGAGGAAGCAGCGGCCAGCACGGAGCCCTTCCGGATTCTGGGGACGGGCTACTATTCCTGGGTGACGTTGGCCGACGGGGCCTTGGTGGCTCTCCTCTTGTGGGAGGGCTGGCGTGCGCGCCAGCAACCTGGAGCTACGAGGCGGGCCTTGTGGGCTGGGGTGGTCATGGCTCTGATCGTGGTGGCTGCCATTCAGTTGGGAGGTCACTACGCCCACGCTCCCATCCCCGGGCGCTAGCCAAGAACTGCAGCCCTGCTCGGCACAGGAGCGTGCCGGGCAGAGCCGCCAAGTTCGGCCTACGAGCCGGTCCGGGGCTCAGGAGCTAGCAGGTGCCTGGCTGCTCTCGCCCCCGGCATCGTCACGCACCCAGCGATCCAGCGAGAAGCCACCGGCTCCTTGCCAGAAGATCACGAGTAGGGTCAGCAGGATGAAGAGCGCGAACCGGAAATCCGTGGTCGTGCCCAGCATGGCCACTTCGGGCCTGGCAGTGTGCATCATCCTCGTTGTCTACCTGAGACGCAGCGGGCACCTGCGCGGCATTGCCAGCCGCGACCACCTCGACGACCTGGGCAAGCTCGTGATCGGCTTCTCTCTGTTTTGGGGTTACATCTGGTACTGCCAGCACATGCTGATCTGGTACGCGAACATGCCCGAGGAGACGCCCTACTACTTCATCCGGCGACAAGGGAACTGGCAACTGCTCAGCTGGATCAACGTAACCCTCAACTGGGCCATTCCCTTCTTTGCTCTCATGCCCAAGGCCGCACGGCGCAACGCAACGATCTTGGTACGCGTGGCGGTGATCATGCTGGCAGGCCAAGCCCTGCAGATGTTCATGCTCATCGCGCCCCCATTAATGGGTGGCCCGCCGAGTGTGGGTCTTTGGGAGCTCGGTCCCCTTGCCGGGGCCTTCGCCCTGGCTTTCTGGGCGGCTCTGCGCAGCCTCGGCCAGGCACCCCTGGTCCCCCTGCGCGACCCGACTCTGCAGGACAGCTTGCACCACCACTGCTAACGCTCAGTGTTGCCTGTCTAGTTCCGCACGGGACATCCACTGCGCGAAACGGCTAGTGAGTTCAGCCAGTTGCTCCGGCCGCTCGGTAGCCAAGTTCTTCGATTCTCCGGGGTCCTGAGCCAGATCGTACAGCTCCCACTCACCCTCCTTGCCGGGGCGGATCGCTTTCAGTGAACCCTGGTGCAAGGCGGCGGCCTTGCCGGACAAGAAGGGCAGTGGCGCCGCACCCGGTCGCTCGTCAGGGCTACTACCCAGGATCACCGGTAACAAACTGACCCCATCCAGCGGCCGCTCGCTATCGAGTTTCACCCCAAGGATGTCGGCCAGGGTAGGAAGGGTGTCCAGTGTCGAGGCCGGACTGCTCAGGCGCCGTGGTGTTCGAATGTGCTTGGGCCACACCAGCAGCCCAGGCACGCGCACCCCTCCCTCGTACAAGCTGCGCTTGCGCCCCCTGAGTCCCCCGCTAGAGCCCTGCCCCTCAGCGGCGTCGCCCTCGGGCCCATTGTCGCTCGTATACCAGATCAGAGTATTTTCGCTGATTCCCAAGTGTTCAAGGTGCAGCCGCAAACGGGCCAGTTGCGCGTCGATATCTGAGACAACTGCGTAGTAGTCGCGCAGGTCCTGCCTTTCGACATCGGCGTACCCAGAAGCCGGCCCCGGAACTACAGGCCGGTGGGGGGCGTGCAACCAAATCACTGCCAAGAAGGGCCGGTTGTCGTCCGCAGCCCCAGCCATGAATGGCAATGCGCGATCCATGATGACGCGTGAATCGTCCCCCTCCAGATTCGTGCTGACCACCTCCCCGTCTTCGTTCCAGTAGCGCGTGCCATAGGGTTTCCCGTTGCTCGGATTCCGCATCGGATCCCACGTGGGCACCTTGGCCTCCGTCGAAAAGCAGCGCTGAAACCCATGTTCCCAGGGTGGCGAGTAGTGCGCAGCCTGGTTCGGCCGCCCACCCCGATTCGAGTCGACGACATCCCGTGTCAGAGTCCCCAGGTGCCACTTCCCAAAGTGCCCCGTCGCGTACTCCAGTTCGATGCACATCTCCGCGAGCGTGAACTCCTCAGCTGGCAGGTGCCCCGAGTTAGCCCCGTCAATCTTCATGCGGTATGGATGTCGCCCCGTCAGCACACTGGCCCGCGTAGGCGAGCAAACCGGTGCCGCGGCATAGAACCGATCCCATCGCACACCTTCCACCGCCATGCGATCCATGGCGGGTGTTTCTAGAACTGCGTGTCCATTAAACGCCGTGTCCCCCCAACCCTGGTCATCGGCCATGACCAACACAATGTTCGGCCGTGCCGGCCCGGCTCCAGCACTCGGGTCCTCACCAGAGGGTACCCTCAACCCAAGTGGCACAAGTGCCAGCGCAACCACGGCAATACGGAACGGCATCTACCTGAACATAACCGCAATCCCGTCCGTGGAGTTGGACGTACTCTGCCGCCTATCCCGGAACCAGGCCTGGAAGTTCCAAGTCTCGCCGACGAGGAAGACCACTCCCTGGGGCAAGTTGTTGAGTTTCACGGTGTAGCTGAACGAACCGTTGAAACCCGACTTCAGCAGTTTGCCGGTTGGGGGGGTGATGAAACGGTAGGTTGGGACGCCCAAGCACAGGTTGCCAGCGCTGCCACCGACGTTGGGTGTGAAGCCCTGGTTGGCAGACATCATGAAGTACCCCACTTCCCTGTTCGGCATCTGGGATGCGGTCAGGGTGAAGTTGTTGTCACTGACCAGCGGTGAACCGGAAGCGGACATGGAAGCCGGATCGCCCGTTGAGTTGGGATTCGCGGCGCAGTAGTTGGCCGCCGAGCAGGCATCGTGGATGCCATCGCCGTCCCAATCGAGGCTCGGATCCTCAGCAATGTCGCACTCGTCAGGAACACCATTGCCGTCACAGTCGGCGCTCGTGCCGTTGGCGACATCCTGATTGTCGGGGATGCCATTACCATTGCAGTCGCCGACGAGGTTCTTGTACCAGGCGAGGATGTCGCCCGCGGATGCACCGGAAAGCACGTCCGCCAAGCCGTCAGCGTCCAGATCCACCGCGTGTACAGAGCTGGGGCCCCACGCACTTGTCGTGATCACCTCTCCTGGTCCGAAGAGCCCGGCCCCCTGATTCTCATACCAGATGATCTTGTTGCTGTTGAAGGCAGAGAGCACATCCGCGTCTCCGTCGCCGTCAAGGTCCGTGGCGTAGGCACGGTAGGCCCCCGAGTTCCCAGAGTCGATCACTTGCTGTGGCCCGAATGATCCGTTGCCCTGGTTTTCGTACCAAGCGATCTTGTCATCCTTGGACGATGCTGAGAGTACATCTGCGTCCCCGTCCCCATCCAGGTCTGCACTGTGAACAAACATCGCGAAATCTGCAATTGTCGTAATGACCTTCCGAGCACCGAATGATCCACTTCCCAGGTTTTCGTACCAGGCAATCGTGTCATCGCGGTACGACGCAGATAGCACGTCCGGGTCCCCATCTCCATCCAGGTCAATGGAGTACGTAGAGACGGCGCCATCAGCCGCGCCCGTGATCACCTGCTGGGTGCCAAAAATCCCGCCACCCAGGTTTTCGTACCAGGCAATCGTGTCATCGCGGTACGACGCAGACAGTACGTCCGCGTCTCCATCTCCATCCAGGTCCAAGGCATACGTGGAGACTGCGCCCTCCACGTTCCCGGCAATCCTCTGCTGGGTGCCAAAGGACCCGCCGCCCAGGTTTTCGCACCATGCAATTTCATTTGCGGATTCCGAAGCCGAGAGTATGTCTGCATCTCCGTCACCGTCGAGATCCACAGCATGGACGTCCTCATAGCCTGCAGAGACATACGTGATCACCTGCTCCGGCCCAAATAGCGCTCCCCCCAGGTTCTCGTACCAGACAATGATGCCCGGTTGATTCGATGATGCGATCACATCGGCGTCGCCATCACCGTCCAGGTCGGCTGCACAGATGTCCTCGATTGATAGCGCAAGCGTCTCAAGTACTTGTGGTGGACCAAAGTTCTGGCCCGAGACGAAGGGGAGGAACAAACAAGCGATAGACAGCGAGAGTAAGGAGCGAGTGGGGGGCTTCACGAGGGGCACGTTTCCTTCAATTGAATCCTTGGGCTCGGACACACAGTCGTACTCGGTTCCCGCGCTTCCAGGGACTTGCCCACGGAAGGAGCGTGATTGGTTGCGTTCCAGTGCTGGAGCAAGGGTATGACTGGGCATAGCAATCGATGTGCCGAACATTGGCGTTATCGAGATCCCACGCAGTCCCCACTCCGAACGCCCCCATAGGGCCTCTGGGGGATTCTCGCCATCCGCTCGACCCATCCAGAGCCGGAGCTCAGCAGAGATGTGCATGATCGCACACCTCTATGTGCGAATTTGCACCATCGGCAGACGCCTCAAGGGGCAGGGATCCGCTAGCGCGGTACCGATCAGGACCGTGCCTCGAGTTTGGCCCAGGTGTCCCTCAGCGTGGCGGTGCGATTGAATACCAGGGCGCCGGGGGCGGAGTCGGAGGTGTCGACGCAGAAGTATCCTAGTCGTTCAAACTGGACGA
>CAYXTP010000030.1:0-7819 GCA_964467985.1 uncultured Planctomycetaceae bacterium | reverse complement strand
TACGGCTGAAGTCACCCCCCCTCAACGTTGGACGCGGACCAGATGGGCCCGGCCGCCTTCCTCGCCGACAAATGAGGGGTTCTGTGGGGTTTGCGGTAGTCCAAGGTGCGCCACGAACCGACCCCCCATGAGGGCCTGTCGCCCGGTCTCCCATGCGCACCTCGCGCGCGGCTCCCCTGCCTTGACGAGCGCGACGTACGGTTTGCGAGAGCCCTCCGATGCAAGGCGAGGCACGCAGCGGGAGGTCTGGGCATAGGAAGCCCATGAAGACCTCCGAACACCCCCAGCCGCACCCGGCGGTCCTCGACGGTACGTCGAGCGACCCGCCTGTCCCCCCTCCGCCGCCACCCCCTCCGGTCCAGCGAGTCCGAGCGCCGCCAGCGAGTCACCGCGCGTCGGGTCGTAGGGCATGCGACGACTCCGGTGGGACACCCAGGTCACCCGGGGATCTACTGACCGCTGATGACGTGGCAGCCCGGCTCCGGGTGACTCGCAAGACTGTCTACGAGATGGTGCGGGCGGGGACCCTGCCACACCTCCACCTCGGTCGGCGCATTCGATTCCGATCGACCTCGCTGGACCGTTGGCTGGCGGACCTGGAGAGAGGCCCTGATGCCGAGGAGCGGACGCATCCCTCGAAGCGGCCTCGCCGAGGGGCAGCCAGCCCAACTGCACCCGACATCGAGCCACACGACTGGGCCGCTGCCCCGTACCTGAGCCGCACCAGCATCGCAGCCGGAGGACGTGGCCTCAAAGCCTGATCACCGGACCCCACCGGCGTCATCAGCTTCTGCCCCCGGCCCACGCCACCACATCGAGGAGAGCGGCATGAGCGTCTACAAGAGCCACAAGTCCGAGAGCTACGTCATCGACTTCACCTACTTCGGACCCGATGGGAGACCGAAGCGATACCGGAAGTCCGCTGGACGAGGCGTCAACAAGAGGGACGCCGAGCAGATGGAGCGGGCCCTCGCCAAGGAGTACCGTCGAGGACACGTCGAGCGCGTGATCGCCATCGGTATGGCCCCCGGAGGGCCCAAGCCCGTCCCCTTCTCCGGCCTCGCAAAGCGGTGGTTTGACAACTACGTCGTGGTCCGAAACAGGTTGTCGGTCCAGCGCACCACGGAGCAGATCATCCGGGTGCACCTCGTCCGCCACTTCGGGGACAAGGACGCGAATGCGATCTCGCGTTGCGACATCGACGACTACGTTGCCGTCGTCCAGCGCAAGGGTCTCAAGCCGAAGACGATCAACAACCATCTTGGCGTTCTCAGCCGGATGCTCGCCTGCGCCCTGGAGTGGGACCTCGTTGGGGCGAACCCGCTGAAGGGCTACAAGCCGTTGAAGGTCGATGAGAAGGAATCCAGGTGGCTCGCAGCAGATGAAGCCACATCATTCCTGACGGCGGCCGCAGAGCACGACCCTGGCTACTACCACCTCTTCTACACGGCGCTTGCCACTGGGATGCGGCAGGGCGAGTTGCTTGGACTCAAGTGGCCGGCCGTGGACTTCGACAGGAACCAGATCAGGGTCGTCTCCAACCGCGTCCTTGGGCAGGACGGCACCCCCAAGAACGGGAGGATCAGGACCATCAAGATGAATGGCTCCCTGTCTGAGTTGCTCTACGGCCTGAGTCCGAAGGAAGGCTACGTCTTCTGCCGGGAGAACGGCGATCCCCTCACACCCGACATGGTGAAGCGACCCTTCTGGCGAGCCCTACGAAACGCGTCGCTCCCCAAGATCCGCTTCCACGATCTGCGGCATAGCTTCGCCAGCCAACTCGTCACCGCCGGTGTCCAACTCCAGGTGGTCCAGGAACTCCTCGGTCACGCAGACCTGAAGATGACGATGCGCTACGCGCACCTGAGCCCTTCGGTCGGCCGCGAGGCCGTCGAGAAGCTGACGTTCGGCGGCCCAGTCCTGATGTGCGTCGACGGCATCCGACTCGGGACCGGATCCGGTCCTACCTAAGCTGACTGAACAACTCCGGCAGCTTGATGCCGTAGGCGTTGGCGAAGCGCTGGAGCGTCCGCAAGGTGACGTTGATCTCCGCGCCCTCCACTCGCTGGAGGTGCCGCCAGGTAATGCCCACGAGGCTGGCGGCGTCCTCCTGGGTGAGGCCTGCCTGGCCACGGAGGAGGCGAAGCTGCACGGCCAACGCTTCCTTCGCATCCACGAATCCGGCGGGCTCGCCCATGCAGGGGAACGTGCTCGCCTGGAAAGTTGCCTACCACGACATATATGTCGTGTTGGTCGACCACCCCTCTCCTGCCCGGGAACTGGCCATGGCTGTCAACGACGAAACAGTGGGTCACACCAGCGGGAGCCTGCGACGAACCATCGTCATCCAGTGGTTCGTGATCGGGTCACTTGTGCTCTACGCCTTGCAAGATGCCCTCTGGCCCACGGGAGAAGCGCCGCCTCTCGCACCCGACTGGGGTGGAGCGTGGACAACGAGCTTCCAGGTCGACGACCTCAGCCTTGGCGGGCTCTTTGTGGTGCCTCCGCACCAAATCGCCGTCAGCTTCACAGCGATCCAGGATCACAAGGAGATCACGGGACTTGGCGAAGTCGAGAATCTCCTCGGCACCCTGAGCGCTCTCGCGATGGTCAACGGGCCACAGCGCGCAACGGTGAGCGGTGTTGTCGGGGACGTAGCGATCATTGCGCTCAACATTCCGCCCTTCGGGGCACCGCCAGCCTCAGCAACCGTCGTCATCGAGAGCCCCACGCCCGGGGGACCCGCGCTGTGCTCCGTGAACCTGGCGGGCAGCACGACCGCTCCGGTCCCATGCAACCTCCGACGAGTGTCCTCAGGAGCGGCTCATGCCCCGTGAATCCACGCCACCCAACGTCGATCACATCGACGTGCGGCTGATCCGAGTCCCAAAGCCCGAGAGCCTGCAAGTCGTGGTCCTGGACCGGCTGGGTCCCGAGCTTGCCCAGCACCTGGCCAGCGCCGTCCGTGCCGCCCTGCGGGCCGACTGCGACATGCGCCCTGAGGGATGGTCTGCCCTCTGGATGACACACACCCACAGCTTCATCGAGATCGGCGAGTATGTGGAGCAGGTGCGGCTCGGCTGCGACGGGGATGACGGCGGTGCCCACCTTGCCGCCTGCATCGCGCAGTTGGCGATCGAGGTGAGGATGCCCTCGGTCCAGGAGTCTGGCACCGCGCCCCCTGACGCTGAGTGGAGCCCCATAGCGGCCCGCTGGGGCCGTTGGGTGGCAGGAGCCACGCTGGGGGACGTCTGCGCTGTCCTGGAGGCCCTGGGCGGCCTCCTGGCCCCGGACGTGGTGCCGGCCCCTCCGCTGGCTGCCTTGCGATGTCCGGCGTGCGGAGATGAGATTGTCCCCACGAGGCTCCTCGGACCCGGAATGCCAGCCCCCGATGGGTCATGGGAGTTGGCAGTAGACCGGGGTGAGGCCGAGTTGCTCGGATGTTGCGTCCACGAGTGCCACGGGACGGCGCGGTGTCCGAAGTGCGGAGCCGACTTCGTGCCGGCGGTGGAGGACGTGAAACGCATCGCGGACGCCGCTCTTGGCTCCGGCGGTGCTCGGCCCGTTCCGCGAAGTCGCACGATCTACGAAGCCGGCGGAGCCAGGGCCTGGCTGCCCTCCGCCAAGCTGGGTGCGACCCACTGGTGGTTCGCCATTGGCCGATCACAGGCCGACGCTCTCGATGAGGTCCAAGACGCCATCGTCCTGCTGCGCCTCGTCGGGACGGCCTGCCTGTGCGTGCCGTGGGCCCGCCTGCGAGAAGCCGTGGTGGGCTCCGAGCGCGATCGGACCCACATGCACGTGCTTGCGTCCGACCCGGTGGCGGTGAGGATCGCCGGCCTGCGAATCGAGGGCACGTGGGATCCCTCGGCGCTCCAGGATGGGCCCCCCTCAGGTGACAGCCACGATGACCCTGCGGGCCCGAAGTGACGCCGTTCGGCCGCGCTGGCGGCGGATTCGCGGCGGAGTTGGGCTCCACAGACAGAAGGGGCCGCCCTAACGTCGAGCCAGACGGGCCTGCTGGGCTGATCTACGGCGGCCATGTGCGCGGGGCGGCAGCGGGTAGCTGACCCGATGCCGGGCTCGGATGCGGTGTCCGGAGCAGCGGTCAAGAAAAGGCCCACCGGGGAGGTACAACTCCGCTGGCCATCGCCATAGTGGAACCAATGAGGAGATCCTGTGCCTGCTGACGCTCACCCCATGCTCTTCGACGTTCCAACTCAGCGCTCGGCCGCTGTCAGGTCCGCCGTGGAAAGCCTGTCCAAGGTTGACGACGAGACTGAGCGCGGCGCGATCTTCACCCGCCGCAGCGTTGTAGACACCATTCTCGATCTCGCCGGATACACCGCCGACGGACCGCTCAAGTCCATGCGGCTGCTGGAGCCGTCCTTTGGGGCCGGTGACTTCCTCCTCCCCGCAGTCGACCGCTTGCTCGCCGCATACAAGCGCAGCGGGGGCACACCGGGCTTCGCGCGAACCGATCTCCGGGACTGCATTCGAGCAGTCGAAGTTCATGCGGCGACCTTCAAGACGACGAGGGAGTGCTTGGTCGAGCGACTCTCGGTCGAGGGCCTGTCAGAAGAAGACGCCAGCGCCTTAGCGGGCGGTTGGCTCCTTCAAGACGACTTCCTCCTCACCCAAGTGGAAGGGCAGTTCCAGGTTGTGGTCGGCAACCCGCCGTACGTCCGCCAGGAGCGTATCCCCAACGCTCTGCTCGGTGAGTATCGGCGTCGCTATCGCACCATCTACGACCGCGCGGACTTGTACGTCCCCTTCTTTGAGCGCTGCCTCGATCTGCTGGCCAGCGGTGGGAGCATGGGCTTCATCTGCGCGAACCGCTGGACCAAGAACAAGTATGGAGGGCCACTTCGAGCCAAGATCGCAGACGACTTCCATCTGAAGTACTTCATCGACATGGCAGGCACGGACGCATTCCATACCGAGGTGATCGCGTACCCGGCAATCACGGTGATCGAGCGCACCACAGACCGCAACTTCGCCAACAAAACCCGGATTGCGGCCCGCCCAGAAGTGAGCGTTCCTTCGCTCCAGAAGCTCACATCCAGCCTACTCAACGGTGGACCGGAGTCCGACGACCGCATCTCAGTCGTCACCGGAGTGGCGAATGGTCGAGACCCGTGGCTGCTGGATACGCCGCGCCAACTTCGGATTCTCCGTAATTTGGAAGCGAAGTTCCCCAAGCTGGAGGAAGTTGGTGCCAGGGTCGGGATCGGCGTCGCGACTGGCGCTGACCGGGTGTTCATTGGTGACCACGACTCCTTACCGGTCGAGGACCAGCGGAAGCTGCCGCTGGTGATGGCTCCGGACATTCGGGACGGCAAGATCCGGTGGGGCGGCAAGGGCGTTGTCAACCCATTCGAGGACGACGGGAAACTTGCTGATCTGGATGTCTACCCGAGATTCGGCGCATACATCGGGGACAACGCTGAAGTCTTGGCCAAGCGTCACGTGGCCAAGAAGAACACCAACGCGTGGTACCGGACCATCGATCGGATTTACCCTGGGTTGATGCAGCGCCCGAAGCTACTGATCCCCGACATCAAGGGGACCGCGACCGTGGCGTACGACGCAGGGCGCTTCTACCCCCACCACAACCTCTACTACGTCACTTCCGACGAGTGGGACCTTCGCGCTCTCCAAACGGTGCTGCGGTCGTCGGTAGCGGTCATGTTCGTTGCGGCCTATTGCGTGCGCATGGCTGGGGGGTTCCTCCGTTTCCAGGCCCAATACCTGCGGCGAATCCGAGTGCCGATCTGGGCGAGCGTCCCGACCGACTTGCGTGAAGCGTTGGTGGCTGCAGCCGAGTGCCCTCTCCAGGCGACCGTTGATGCGCCTGTATTCAAGCTCTACGAACTGGGTGCTTCCGAGCAGGTCATGGTCTCCACAATCGCAGAGGCCGCGCAGGTGCGACCGGTCCGGGAGAGACGATAGGGCCCTTCGCATGTCCTTACAACTCCTGCCCTCAGACTTCGATGACCAAGTAGCAAGCGCCGTCCGGACCTTCTGGATGACGCGGAAGGGGTCCAGCAGTTCAAGCCAGGAGGGCACGCGGGGTGCGGTCATCAGCGGCAAGAACATGGACGGGTTCATTGACCTGGTCCGCTCGGTCGCCCGGCATTGCGATCTCCCAGCCGACGCAATCCTCACTCGCAAGCGTGACGTCGTCCTTCCCGGGTTCTACCGGCCGACCAAGAACTGGGACGTGTTGGTCATCCACAGAGGACGGCTCCTCGCGGTCTGGGAATTCAAGTCCCAGGTCGGGCCGTCGTTCGGCAACAACTTCAACAACCGCTCCGAGGAGGCCATCGGCGCAGCCGCAGACCTGTGGGCTGCCGAGAAGGAAGGAGCCTACAACCGGGAAGAGCCACGAGCCTCAATGTTCGCTGCGGAGCCCCGCAGCAACCTGTACAACTTGGCCAAGCCGAGCGGCGATCCACGTCCCCCCTTCGTGGCTTGGCTCATGCTCCTGGAAGACTGCCGTGGGTCCACGTCCCCGGTTCAAGTGAAAGAGCCGAACTTCGCCGTCTCCCCTGAATTCAAAGGCGCGTCCTATGCCGGACGGTACCGACTGCTTTGTGAACGCTTGATGCGCAACCGGCTCTACGACGGAGCCGCCCTGATGTTGTCGGACGCAGCGAATGGGGCCAAGTCAGGCCAGTTCCGGTCGCTATCGGAGGCGACCACAGTGGCTGCCCTGTTCCGGGAGTTCGCCGCCAAGGTCGTGGCGGCCGGCTCCTAATGCACCTGCTCCCGCTGGATTTCGATCAGTTGTTCACCGAGGCCGTAGCCATCGTTGCCAGGGTCGATGACGACGACGAAGCCGTCCGCAGGGATCGTCACCTGATTGGATTCCCGGGCGTAGTTGAGGCCGTCGTGGCGCACGCCGCACTCGATGACGTGATCGTGTTTTCGGGCGGGCGGAGGATGGGCGACAACCCGGGCAGGAGCGGAATCACGCTGCCGGGGTTCTTCCGTCGCACGAAGCGTTGGGACTGCGTGGTTGTCCACCGTCCGACGCGTGTCCTGGTGGCTGCCCTTGAGTTGAAGAGTATGAATCGGGAGGCGGGAAAGAACATCCACAACCGCGTGGAGGAGTTGGTTGGCCTGGGCGTCGACTTCCAGCGGGCGGCCAAGGCTGGGCTGTTTCAACCGGCGCGAGCCCTCTCGCTTCTTCCTCCCTACGAACCTCAAAGGGGGGCCGCCGCAGACCGGACCACGCCGCCCCCGTTTGCTGGCTATCTGATGGTATTCGCGGACGACTCAAGCGTGACCCGAGACACCGTGGGGCCGGAGCATGGGCACTACCAGCCTGATCGCGACTTCGACGGACTATCGAATAGTGCTCGGGTCGCCGCCGCTCTTTCGCGCTCCGTTTCAAACGGACACTTCGACTCTGCCTGCGTGATCATCCGCCAGACCGACGGCGGGTATCGGCGGCAAGCTCCCTCAGTCTCGCCCCGCCAGTTCTTCGGGGCGCTCGCCGATAGGGTGGCCGAGTTTGCCGCTGCCCTCATAGACCTTCCCAAATGAGAGATCGGGCTGATGGCTGATCAGCCCCATGTACGGGAAGTCGCCAGGATTCCGCCATGACTCCGCCGCGTCCGGCGGCACTCGGGTGCACTCAAGTGCACTCGGCAGGCGCTCTCCGATGGCCCATGAACTTGGTCGTAGGCCAGGAATCGCCGTCTAACCTACAATATTGCTCGCACCCGGCGGCGCTTTCGACTCCCGCCGCCTCCACCATTTTCCTGTGCTATTCCAGTCACTTGGATAGCACTCTCACACCAGTTCATCAACC
>CAYXTP010000029.1:0-8792 GCA_964467985.1 uncultured Planctomycetaceae bacterium | reverse complement strand
ATCATGAACCGTCGCCGTGAGGTCGTCTTTGTCGACAGATTCCACCGAATGGACTGGGCGCTGCAGGTTGGCCGGATCAAGGCCGCATGCGACCGCTACAACCGTGCCCGAGTCTTGGCGGATGTGACGGGCGTGGGGGATCCGGTCTACGAGCACTTGATTCGGGCCGGTGTGTATTCAGATCCCTATCCGTTTACCGCCAAGTCCAAGGCCGCGCTGATCGACAACTTGGCTCTCGCGTTGGAGCAGGGTCGAATCGTCCTTCCGAGGGAGGATTTGTGGCCGGAGGGGATGGATGAGCTGGAGTCGTTTCAGTACAGCGTGACGGATGCTGGAAACGTCCGGACGGGCGCACCCAGTGGCGTTCACGATGACTGCGTGGTGGCTTTGGCCCTCGCGGCGTGGCAGCTGAAGCGCAATCCCGGAGGCCGGATGTGCTGGACTACGGGAACACCGGCGCTTGGGCCGGGTCGCAGTTCACGCGCGAGGCTGCGGGGGAGGGGGCCTGGTTGGACGCGAATTAGCCTTGGCGGCTGAGGGCGGGACTCACAGAGATTTGGGCGTTCCAGGTCATAACATCCAGGACACAAGAGGACTGCGGGATGCGTGACCAGCAGCCCGGGGGATTGCCCTGCGATACAGCAAGTACTTAACCCTCCCCCGCGTTCCCTACTCACTCGACCCTGGACTCGCGGGATCTCCGATGGTAAAGAGACACGAATGAAGATATTGCATTTTGATAGGGAGTCGATAGAAGCGCTTCTGCGCAGGACCGGGTGGGATCCCGTTGGCGACACGGGGGACCCGGCCTCACTGGAGTGGATCCGTGCCGGGGGTGTCACATCAGGAGTCTGCGCACTGGGTGCGAAGACCACAGAGGCCGCGTTCAGGGATGAGTGTGTGCGGATAGCTAGTGATCGCGGGTGGAATGTTCTCCACCCAGAGTCACCATTTCTGGAGATTCAGTGCACGCCATGCAGTGGGGAGTCCGAACACGGCGATCCACCGCACCTTGGCTTCATTTCCCTCGGGGAAGTGATGGTGAGCGAGGGGATTCTCGAGGCTGGGGATCCGGCGTAAGGATAGGCCGCGACGCGGGCAACCACCCAAACTGCGAATCAAGGCCGAGGCTCGGACACCCCGGTTGTTCCCGGTGGCCACCACATCCACCAGTGTTCCGGTGTGCCAGCCCGTTCTGGCACTAGAGGGTCGCGTTTCTCAGTGCATCTTGAGGCTCGAACGTCTTTTCACGGACTGTTCTTGGCTACGTGCAAGCCGTGAAGATCACCGATGTCCTGGCGTGCTTCCTGATCCAGCTCAAGTCTGTGGGTAGGCCTCTCTTGACGGTTGTCTACTGGGACTCATCGCTACGCACGGTCCCGCTGCCCAGGAGCGTGCCCAGCGTCAGAAGTACAGAGGGGGGAGGATGTCATGACCACAGGAGCGAGCTGGGTTAGGTGGGGAACACCGCAGACGCGGTCCCGCGACCAACTAGGTTCCTGCTCACGAAAGGGGCTGACACTGGCAGGTGCGAGGTGCTGGACCTGAGAATGACTTACTCAAATCTCAAGCAGCCGAATCGGCTCTCTTAGGCACTGCAACCCCATCTGTCGGCTGAACACAGTGGTCAGGATCTTGGACTCCAGGGAACTCGTTCACCTAGGTTGATTTGCCAAGGCAGAGTTCGAGTAGCCGAGGCTGCCTACCGCACGGCAAAGTCCCCATCCGCGGCAAAGCGCCCTAGACTCCTTTGGTCAATTCTGCCACGTTCTCTTTACTCGCAAATCGACTGATTCCATGGAGATGAACATGACCGATTCGGACGCAGGGGAGACGCTCAAGCTCGCAGAGAAGACGCTCCATCGGCTCGCTCGGAAGAGGATGCTTCCAGGGTTCAAGGCCGGTGGCTCCTGGCATTCTGGCCGTAGCGACGTAGATATCTGGGTGGCCGGACAAGTTCGAGACCAGGCAAGAGATGGGGGCAAGACTCCGAGGCGGGGGCACAATTGAATCTCCAACCCGGCCAGATTGTCCGCGTGCGCTCGCGCATGTACCTCATTGAAGGCGTCACGCCGCCACCGGAGCCCGTCGACAGCCCGCTGGTTCGTCTCTCCTGCGTCGAGGACGATGCCCTGGGCGAGCCCCTCGAAGTTCTCTGGAGCAAAGAGATAGACGCTCAGGAGGTTGACGGGTCCAACTGGCAAGCCATAGCCGGCCGGGGCTTTGACGATCCGCGCCTATTCTCGGCGTACATCAACACGTTGCGCTGGAACTGCGTGACCTCCACCAACGCCCGCTTGTTCCAGGCGCCCTACCGCGCCGGCATCGAGGTCAAGGCATTCCAACTTGAGCCGCTCCGCAAGGCGTTGCTCATGCCCCGCGTCAACCTGTTCATCGCGGACTCCGTCGGCTTGGGAAAGACAATCGAGGCTGGGCTGATCCTGCGCGAGATGCTCATGCGCCAGAAGGTCCGGCGCACCGTTATCTGCTGTCCGCCCTCCGTGGTGCGGCAGTGGAAGGACGAGATGGAGCAGCGGTTTGGCCTGACCTTCATGATCTACGACCGCGACTATGTGACCGCGAAGCGGCAGGAGCGCGGCTACAGCGTGAATCCGTGGACCACCCACAGCCGCTTCATCATCTCCCAGTCGCTCATCCGCAATGAAACCTACGCGGCCCCCTTGCGCGATTGGTTGGGCGAGTTCCGGGGTGACACCATGTTCATCCTCGATGAGGCTCACAACGCTGCACCGGCAAGCGGCAGCAAGTACGCCATCGACTCGAAGCTGACCAAGTCCATTCGAGACCTAACACCACTGTTCGGCCACAAGCTGTTCCTGTCAGCGACACCCCACAACGGCCACTCGAACAGCTTCTCCTCCCTCCTGGAGATGCTCGATCCGCAAAAATTCTGCCGTGGCGTGCCCGTGCACCACGCATCTCGGGACGCGGTGATGATTCGCCGCCTCAAGCACGATCTCCGCGAGATTGGCGAGGAGTTCCCGGAGCGCAAGATCGTCCGCATCGACATCGACGGCCTGCCCGATGACGCACCCGAACTGGCGCTCTCACACCTGCTCCAAAGATACAGGAAGGCGCGAGAGCAGCGGTTGAAGGACGCGACGAAGTCGCAGCGTGCGTCGGCAATGCTCGTGGTCATCTCGCTCCAAAAGCGATTGCTCTCCAGCATCGAGGCCTTTGCACGAACACTGGAAGTTCATCGCAAGGCGATGAAGCGCCAAGCTGAGGAGGCCAGCGCCGAACAAATTCAAGAGGTTCAGCCGGCATCGCTATCCCTGCTCTTCTCTCCCCCAGGCTCCGACGACGAGCGAGCTGTCTTGGCAGAAGCCGAGGTTGCGGCCGAGGAGGACGCCCAGATGGAAGCGGCCACAGCGGCTTCCACTGGGCCAGCCGACGCCATGGCGCCCGAGCTTGAGCTCATCACTGAAATGGCGCGCATCGCCAACGAGGCTCGGTATCTGCCCGATAGCCGAATCCGACACCTGATGGAGTGGGTCAAGAAGAACCTCTGCCCAGATCTCGGGACTCCGGGAGCAAAGTGGAACAAGCGCCGCGTCTTGATCTTCACCGAGTACACGGACACGAAGCGGTACCTGGTCCAGCAACTCGAAGCAGTGATCGCCGGCTCAGACCAGGACCAGTCCCGGATCATGACGTTCCACGGTGGGATTGGTGAAGAGCGCAGGGAGGACATCAAGGCTGCCTTCAACGCTGATCCCGACCAACACCCGCTGCGGATTCTCGTGGCGACGGATGCTGCCCGAGAGGGCATCAACCTCCAGAACCACTGCGCTGATCTCTTCCACCTCGACATCCCGTGGAACCCCAGTCGCATGGAGCAGCGCAATGGCCGAATCGACCGCAAACTCCAGCGGTCACCCGCAGTCCGTTGCCACTACTTCGTCGTTCACCAACGTGCCGAAGATCGTGTGCTAGACACGTTGGTAAAGAAATCCGAAGTCATCCACGAAGAGCTAGGCAGCCTTGCGCCGGTAGTCGCCAAGCGGGTGGACAAGATGCTCTCCCAGGGCATTCACCACGAAGTAGTGGATGACCTCTTCGACACGCTCGGACAAGTCGACAAGGAGGTTCAGTCCAGCCCGGAAGGGGTGGCCGTGCAAGAGGACCTCGAAGAGGTTCGAGAACGGAAGGCCAAGCTCTCCACCCAGGTGGAACGCCTGGAGCACATGCTCAAGGACTCTCGTGACTGGATCGGTCTGGACGACCGGCACTTCCGCGACGCGCTGTCCGCCTCGCTTGAGATTCTGGGCGCCGAATCCCTACAGCCCCTAGACGACGCCGAGGCTGTCAAGGACCCCGCGACTGCGCGATGGGTCATCCCACGCCTGCACGAGCGAATGGGCGCGGACCACACCTGGGCGCACACGCTCGATGCCCTTCGCGCCCCCATCAAGAAGGGGCAGAAGCGATGGGAGTGGAGGAAGGAAGCTCCCATCCGCCCCGTCGTCTTCCGAGACCCCGGAACCCTCGATGGCAAGGTGGTCCACCTACACCTGGAACATCGCGTGGCTCAGCGGCTGCTCGGCCGCTTCCTTGCCCAGGGATTCCTGCATGACGAGCTGACCAGAGCCTGCATCCTGCGCACCGACGACCCTGTACCTCGGGTCATCGCTCTCGGTCGCATGTCTCTGTACGGAGACGGTGCGACCCGTCTGCACGATGAGGTTCTGGCTGTCGCTGCGGAGTGGCAGGACCCCGCCACCAGGGGCCGAGCCAAGCTCAAGCCCGTTGGCGAAGGCAGCAAGAAGGAAGTCCTCCAACTACTCGATGACGCCCTTGCTCAGCCACGTCTTCGTGAGGTTCCGGAGGGCATCAGTCAACGTCTTCAAGCACATGCCGCTCAAGACGTAGACGAGTTACATCCCCACCTTGAACGCCGAGCCGAGGTGCTCTCCGGGCAGGCGATACGCGCCCTGAATTCCAGGGGGGAGCAGGAAGCACGCGAGATCAAGCGAATCCTGGAAGCCCAACGCGACCGCATCGAGCGACAGCACAAGAAAGCGGCTACCGAAGCCATGCAGCCCACACTGGGCTTCGACAAGGACGAGAAACGCCAGTACAGCGACAACCAGGAGCACTGGGTGAAACGCCTCCTGGACTTGGCTGTCGAAATCGAGGAGGAGCCTGTTCGGATCCGTGCCGGGTACGAGGTGAAGGCCAAGCGTATCGAGCCCGTCGGGCTCGTCTATCTGTGGCCGGTGTCGGGTTGAGGAGCGAGTAATGGCGAAGAACAACCCCGAACTACGTGCACACAAGGACTGGCTGGGACTCCTCCAGCCTGTCGGTCTTGTCGTGTCACCACCCGCTCTGATCAAGGCCCAAGCGGTGCCGAGTCAGAATGTTGTGGAGCTCCAACAGCGACTGCTCTCCATCGTCCAAGCGCCTCCTGGGCAGGGTGCGGGTGTGGACGAAGACTCCTTCATCGAAGAGCCGTTGGCCTTCTTCGAGACCGTACTCGACTGGTCAAGCGAAGACATTGCCGGTGCAGCGGATGGCCCTCCGATCCCGGACGGCATTGAGCTGATCCTCCCTGACTACAACGAGACCCTGCGTCCCACGTACGTCGTGGTGGACAGCATGGGCGACGGTGAGCCACTACTACTCGTCCAGGTCCTTCCACGAGGAACATCCTTCGATGAAGTCCCCAGCGATGAACAGACGGGATGGTCTGCCACCCCTCAGTCGAAGTTCGAGCGCCTGCTGCGTGAAGTAAAGATCCCCGTTGGTCTGCTCTTCAACGGCGATGCCCTGCGACTTGTCTACGCCCCCAGCGGCGAGTCTTCCGGGCACCTGACCTTCTCCGTCAGCGCCATGTGCGAGGTAGGCGGGAGGCCCATCTTTGCAGCACTACACATGCTGCTCTCCGAGCACCGGGTCTTCTCGGCACCGGATGGACGGCGACTCCTCGACATTCTCTCTCAAAGCCGGAAGTATCAAGCCGAGGTCTCCAACGCCCTATCGGACCAGGTCTTGGGCGCTCTCTGGGAACTGCTGCGAGGCTTCCAGGCGTCGGACCCCGAGGACGGCCAGCGCGTCTTCAATCAGACCGCACGGGAAGACCCACAACACGTCTACGGTGGACAGCTCTCCCTGCTCATGCGCCTCATCTTCGTGCTCTACGCCGAAGACGAGGGGCTGATGCCCGAAGGTGAGGTCTACGCGAACAACTACTCGGTGTCGGGCCTCTACGACCGCCTGCGTTCCGATGCCGGTCGCTACCCGGACACGATGGACCAGCGGTATGGCGCCTACGCATGGCTCCTCTCCCTCTTCCGGCTAATCTTCGACGGCGGTGGGCACGGTGGCCTCCACCTTCCGACACGCCACGGTCAGCTATTCAACCCCGACGAGTTCCCATTCCTCGAAGGACGACCCCGTGCCGTCTTGCGAGTCATGGGCGAGACGTTTGAGGCACCCCGAGTCTCGGACGGCTGCGTCTACCGTGTACTGGATGCACTTCTTATGCTCGACGGGGAGCGCCTCTCCTACCGTGCACTTGACGTTGAACAGGTCGGCTCGGTCTACGAGGCAATGATGGGATATGAGGTGGAGCGGGCCTTCGGACGCTCCATTGCCGTCCGACCTAAACACATAGTCATCAACATTGACGATCTTCTTGATGTCGACGGGGGCAAGCGCAAGAAGTGGCTCAAGGACCAGGCCGATAGCGAACTGAGTGGTGCTGCCCTCAAGGCCCTCAAGGAGGCAGCGACCCCAGAGGAAATGATCGCCGCCCTGGGCCGCCGGGTTTCTCCGCGGTCCTTGGACACTGCCGGCACGCCACGGCTAATGGCCCCAGGAACCCTATATCTACAACCGGGCGAGGAGCGCCGCCGTACAGGGTCGCACTATACACCACGGGAACTCACCGAGCCCATTGTGCGAACCACGCTTCGGCCCGTGCTTGAGGTGCTGGGCGAGCGCCCCACGGCTGATCAAATCCTCGGCCTAAAGGTCTGCGACCCGGCCATGGGCTCAGGTGCGTTCCTTGTGGAGACAACGAGGCAGCTCGCTGAGCACCTGGTAATCGCCTGGGAGCTGCACGACACGATGCCCAATATCCCAGCCGATGAGGAGCCCATCCTCCACGCCCGACGGCTGGTGGCTCAGCGGTGCATCTATGGCGTCGACAAGAACCACTTCGCCGTTAACCTGGCCAAGCTCTCCATCTGGTTGGTGACCTTGGCGAAAGACCACGCCTTCACATTCATCGATCACGCGCTCAAGCACGGCGACTCCCTTGTGGGGCTCACGAAGAAGCAGATTGCTGCCTTCCATTGGAAGACGGGGACCTCGCCGACGATGGATCTCTTTGAGGAGAAGCTCAAGCAGAACATCGAGGCGGCACTCGGCTGGCGGGACACACTGCACGGGCTAAACGAAGGGGACTACGATCAGAGAAAGGAGGCATGGTGGGAGTCCGAGAACGCGCTGGCTGACGCCCGACTCATCGGGGACCTGGCAGTGGCTGCCTTCTTCGGGGGCGACAACGAGAAGACCAGGAAAGAGCTGCGCGGTCAGTACCTCAGCAAGGTGCAGGCGTGGCAGGCGGACGAGGTGAGCAGGCACGAGCTGGAGGCCACGGTTGCGGAGCTTCGGGGCGGGGAGAAACCGGTGCCGCCGATGCACTGGGAGATCGAGTTTCCCGAAGTGTTCGGGGGGGAGAATCCGGGCTTCGATATGATGGTGGGTAATCCCCCGTTCTTGGGCGGCCTTAAGATTGAAACAGCAATGGGGGGGGCGTGGCGTGCATTCTTGGTCGAGACAGTAGCGGAAGGGAAAAGGGGTGTTCGCGGCACTGCGGACTTATGCGCCTACTTCTTCATTAGGTGCTATCGACTAACAAGAGAGTCACGCGGCAGCATTGGATTCATCGCAACGAATACCATCGCCCAAGGCGATACGCGCCTAGTTGGACTCGGCCAAATCGTACGTGAGAATGGCATAGTATTGGCCGCAGAAACAAACAAGCCATGGCCAGGCAACGCCACCGTTCATTTCTCCATGGTATCTGTGAGTCGAAGCGGCAGCGTGTCGCCTCCTCGACTCAATGGCCTAGCTGTAAATGCGATATCATCTGACCTAACGACACGTGAGACAGCCTTCCTTCCCGAACCGCAGCGACTAGCGGCCAATCAAAACAGGTCCTTCCAAGGCTCAATAGTCTTGGGCAGCGGCTTTCTTCTCAGCCAAGAGGAGGCGTCTGACCTTCTTGAATCCAATTCAAGACTTGAGCCTGTTGTGCTCCCATACATGACTGGGACTGACCTCAACACTCGAACAGATCCGAGCCCCAGTCGTTGGGTGATTAACTTCTGGGACTACCCCCTGAACAGAGCGGCCGCCCCACAGGGCTACACTGGCCCGGTCGCCTATGACTTCCCCGAGTGCATCAGTCGGATAGAAAAGCTGGCTCGGCCCGAGCGCGAAGCCAAGGCACCAATCAACTCATGGAACAGGAAGGTGAGATCGGAGTGGTGGCTCTTTGGCCAGTATCGATGGGCTCTCCAGAAAGCCACCGCCGAGCTTGAACATGTACTTATTTTGGCCGCGACGAGCAACACGGTGGCGTTCGGTCGCGTTGCAAACAAGATTGTGTTCAGCAATGCATTATACGTTTTTGCGTTTGATGGATTTGATGCGTTCGCCTTGTTGCAAAGCACAATACACGACTGCTGGGCACGAAACCGCTCGTCAACGATGAAGGGAGACTTGCGCTACACAAACTCGGCGGTCTTCGAGACCTTCCC
>CAYXTP010000028.1:0-9461 GCA_964467985.1 uncultured Planctomycetaceae bacterium | reverse complement strand
TTGCAGGAGGTTGCGACGATTTCGGAGGGCATTGAGCCCAGCGAACCCAGGCAGTCTAGAAGACTTCATCCCCGGTCTCCCTAGGGGCTTGGCCATCGGCTTCCGCCAGCACCAAGAGGTGTTCGACCGTTACTTCGGTAGCGTTCTCAATCGGCTCCGGATCTTCGTCCGCCATGCTGGTCTCGAGCCAGGGACCGTCGACCATCTGAATGATGTGCTACTGCGAGGCCGAGTAGGTCATCGCCCGGGCCTTGCCCTCGACGGTGATCCGGCCCTCGTCACGCAGTCGATGCAGGACGGGGCGCAGGCTGGCAGCGTCGGTCTCGAACTCACTGGATATCTGCTCCGACCGAGAACCTGCGTGGAGCCGCAGGTAGTCCAGGACCTTTTCGGGGTCAGGAGCGTTCGCTGCGCGCCCCCTCCGCACCAGCGTTCCTCCGGCGCCAGCCCCATTCGGCCCGCTGAGCGAGAGGCAGGACTGCAGGGAGCTACGGGCAGCCGCAAGGGCTTTCCGTATTTCCTTGTTCTCGGTCTTGTCGAGTGCCTTCCCAATGGCCCGCACAGCGCCCGAAACGTGGCGCAGAGCGGGGTCCTTCTTGATGGTCTGCTGAAGGGCCCGGGCCTTGATTTTCTGGATTTGGGCCTCGAGGTCGGCGATTCTCTGCTCAGCGGTGCGTCTTGCGTGGTTGGCGGACATGGGATCCTCCTGCTTCGATTTGGGGTCAAGAAGATTAAGGGCGGTACCTCCCCCTGGAAACCGAGGAGGCGCTGGTTTTGTCCTGCCATTTTTCGAAGGTCTCTGATGGGGGGCGAGGAGCCTGGATCGCACTCTTCCTGAGAATCGCTGCGAGCCTCGACCGAGGATTCTTGGAGCGCCTGTGGGCCGTGCAGAACGGGAACAAGTCCCCGGCCTGCGCGATTTGCAGGTCAGAGCGCATGCATCTCATGGGTGCGCTCACCTAAGGTCTACTTGCCTTGAGCCTGTGCGGGCCTACGCGATGCGAATCACTAGAAAGAGGAAGAAGGCGCTGGGTCGCTGGGAACTGCTTGCCATTGCGCTGGGCGGCATGGTCGGAGGTGGCATTTTCTCGATCCTGGGCGTCTCCGTCGCCAACGTTGGCAACCTCACGCCGGTCGTCATTGGGATCGGCGGCGCTCTTGCACTCGCTGCCGCCTATTCCTATGTGCAGCTCGCGAAGCTGTACCGGGATGAGGGTGCCACGTACTCCTTTTTCAAGCTGACTTTTCCCCGTTCGCCAATGGCCGCCTCGCTGATCGGGTGGATCGTAATCTTCGGGTACATCAGTACGCTGGCTCTCTATGCGTTTACGTTCGGCGCCTACATCACCAGCGCCTTCGAGTTTCAGCACCTGACACTCGCGACGAAGTCGGCTGCAGCTGGAGTGCTGGCCCTCTTCGCAATCATCAACCTCGTCAGCGTGCGGGGCATGGGCAAGTCGGAAGACTTGATGGTCTACACCAAGCTCATTCTCTTGGGCCTGATCGCCGCGATCTTGATCCGTTTCGGCAATGTGTCCAATATGAGGCCGGTCTTCGATCCCGACCAGAGCTGGTCCATGTTGATCATGACGGCCGCGATCACGTTCGTTGCCTTCGAGGGCTTCCAGCTCGCGATCCACGCCACGGAAGAGACGGCCCAGCCGGATCGCGACATCCCCTGGGCCATCTATGCGGCCATCGCAACAGCCACCCTGGTCTACGTTCTGCTTGCCGTGGCAGGCTTGATGGCAATTCCCAAGGACGAACTCATCCTCAACAAGGAGTCCGCCCTTGCGGTCGGCGCCGCGCACGCAATCGGGACCCCGGGACGGGTGATGGTGATCCTGGGCGCGGTGTTGGCCACATGCAGTGCGATCAGTGGCACGATCTTCGGTGCATCCCGACTCACGGCCGTCATTGCAACCGATGGCTACCTCCCCGCGATCCTCGCCCGCAGACACAAGGACCATATTCCTGGCTACGCCATCATGACGATCACAATCGCGGCGTTGCTTATGGTAGTTCTCGGGGGGCTGGAGGAGCTACTCGAGTTCAGCAGCATCACCTTCATCATCGTCTCGCTGCTCATGGCGCACGCCAATTTCGTCCAACGCAGGCAAACCGAGACACATGCGGTTCTTGCCGTGGCGGTCATGGCCTTCCTGACCGTGGGCTTGTTCGCGATTCTTCGCTACCAGTGGCTGTTTCACGTCAGGGCACTGACAGTGACCCTCAGCATTTATGCGGCCCTGGGAGTCGGATCAGTGACGTACGCACGGCGTCGTAAGGCCGCGGCCTGACAAATGGCCTTCCTCCCACAGCACTCGCCGCACTGGACCGGTCCCTTGCACACGCCCAGCCCGAGAGGGATAAGGAATTCAAGATGCCTCCGGGGAGCGGCGTAGGCTGGGGGGGACCCGATCCCAGATGCTCAACGCTGGCACGAAAGGTGAAACGACGCAACTGCCTGGGTTCGCTGGGCCGAGCCACAAACAGCATTCCTTCCCTTGACCTTGTCTGCGGACGTTGGAGATCACCATTGGGGACCCGATGCGTGAGGAGGGGGGGCTGCGGGCCGCCAGCCCCTTTTCATTGAAGCTGGGGCAATGCCCGGAATGAATGCCCACCAAACCCAGTCAGTTCAGAAGGCCACATCCCCGGTCTCCCCAGGGGCTTGGTGGCCGGCACACGTGACGTGATTGGCTCTCCCGCCGGCGATGAGCCTAGACCTCCCCCCGAAAACGGCCTGTTGGCGAGGAGCACGTCATCAACTGGGTCATGAATCGTCACATGATTCTGCGTCAGGCGCTGGTCCACAGCGTCTACTTGGAGAACGTGCTCATCGGCCGCAAGTTCGAGCGTGGGGAAAGCGCGCTGCTGCTTGGATTGCAGCTGCATTTTTGACGGGCGCGACGAGGCGTCGGTAAGAATTGCAGGCGGCCTTGGGCCGGAAGCGATCCTGAATAGAGACTGCAGCGCGGACGGACGCGCTTGCTAGGCCCGTCGGAGTCCAGACGGGTTTGGGCGTGCTATCCTAAGTAGAGGGGTGTTCGCGGCTTTGCGTTGTCTCTCCGCCCCGCTTCGACCCATGATTCTGACGCATCTCAGGCTGGCCACTCTCGTGGGCTTGACGGGTTTGGCCTCGGCCACCGCCCGCGCGCACGATGGACTGCACGAGAAGATCGTGAAGGCCACCCAACAGATCACTGCCGAACCCCGGCGCGCGGATTTGCACCTGCTGCGTTCCGATCTGTACCGGCGTCACCAGGACTGGGAGCTGGCCTTCGCCGACTTGAAGCGCGCCACGGTCCTCGACCCGAACATTGCGGGTGCAGAGTTCACCCGCGGCCAGCTCTTGCGTGACATGGGCTGGCTCACATCTGCCGCAGAGTTCATGGACCTCCATCTCGAAGGTCATCCCGAAGACTTGATCGCTCTTCGAGTGCGCGCCGAGCTGGCCACCCAACGCTTGCGGCCCGAGGGCGCGGTGGGTTTCTACGATCGGCTCATCCGGGGGAGTTCACCGGCCACGCCCGATGACTACATTGCCCGTGCACGGGCCCAGCTGGCCATGGGCGCGGGGCGCGAGAAGATCGCGCTCGGTGGAGTGGAGCAGGGGATCGAGAAGCTGGGGGACGCGGTTTCCCTGGTCTTCTTCGCCGTCGACCTCGATCGGCAGGTGGGCGAGTGGGACCGCGCCCTGGGTCGCATCGATCGCCTGGCCTCCTATGCCTCGCGCAAGGAGTCGTTCCAGGCGTTGCGGGGGGATGTGCTGCTCCAGGCCGGGCGGCGTGCTGCGGCGCAAGCGGCGTACAGGTCCTGCCTAGAGTCGATCCGTGCGTTGCGTGCTCGGCGCAGACAGGCTCCCGCCATGCAAGAGTTGGAGGCGCGCATGCGCTTGGCCCTCGATGATCTTCTGACCAAACGTCGGCCAGAGTCCAAACGATGAATGCGCACCTCAACCGGCACGTGGACCTGCGTCCGCTTCTGCTCTTGTTCGGTAGCTTGTTCGCGCTTGCGGTCCCCGCACCGGCGCAGGGTCCGCCCCAGTGGGACCGGACCACCGATGCGCTGTGGCTGAAGCGCACGCCCTACCTGCAAGACGGCACGCCGACCAGCGTCGTCGTGCGTTGGGACACATTCGTCAAGACGAACAGCGTGCTCCGTTGGGGGACGGACCCTTCGCAGCTGGCCCACCAAGTGAGTTCGCCCCTGAGGGTCAAGGCCCATGAACTTGAGATCGTCGGCCTTTCCCCTGACACGCGTTACTACTACTCCGTGGGGAATCAGCTGACCACGTTTGCCGGCGGGGACCACAATCACACGTTCCTGACCTTTCCGCTCGCAGGCAGCGTCAAGCCCACGCGGATCTGGGTGCTCGGGGATTGCGGCACCGCGGATGGGAATGCGGAGGCCGTACGGGACGCGTACTACAACTACACGGCTGGGGTACACACGGACTTGTGGCTGATGCTGGGGGACAACGCCTACCTCAAGGGGCGCCCTGCCGAGTATCAAAAGGCCGTGTTTGAGATGTACCCGACCATGTTGCGCAAGAGCGTGCTGTTTTCGACGCGCGGCAATCACGAGACGCAGGAGTCGGTCTACTACGGGCAGTTCACTTTTCCGACCATGGGGGAAGGCGGGGGTCTGCCGTCGGGGAGCGAGGCCTACTACTCCTTCGACTACGCCAATGTGCACTTCGTGTGCCTGGATTCTCTCGCGACCGACACCGATCCTGGCAGTCCCATGCTGACCTGGTTGGCCGCGGATTTGGGAGCCACCAACCAGGACTGGATCGTGGCCTACTGGCATCATCCGCCCTATACGAAGGGCAACCACGACTCGGATGACATCCTCGACAGCAACGGGCGCATGTTTGCCATGCGCGAAGACGTGCTGCCCACCCTCGAGAGCTACGGCGTCGACCTGGTACTCTGCGGTCACAGCCACAGCTACGAGCGGTCGTTCCTGATTGACGGGCACTACGGCGTTTCGTCCACATTCGATCCGGCGACCATGCTGATCGACGGAGGGGACGGCCGGGAGTTTGGAAGCGGTGTGTATTCCAAGACCACGGGGCCGAACGAGGGGGCGGTTTTCACCGTCGCCGGCTGTTCGGGCAAGGTCACAAGCGGCGGTACCTATAACCATCCCGTGATGTACTACGGCAACAACGAGCTGGGATCTCTGGTGCTCGACGTCAGCGCCCTGCGTTTGGATGTGAGCTTCCTGCGCTCGGATGGGGTCGTGGCGGATTGGTTCACGATCACGACCCAGTAGACGGAAGCGTACCGGGCCCGGGGCGCTAGGCTGGGTGGATGAGAATCCACCTCGTCCTGACGGTCGCCGCGGTCTTGACCGCATCCAGCTCAGGTCAGATCCAGGGCGCACAGCGGGAGTGGCTCCATTGGGACGGGGTGCGCGCGGACGGGAGTCTGTACGGCGGCCGCCTGTCGGTTGCCCTTGTGCCGCGCAGCCTGCATCGCATTCCTGCTCCCGTGACGACACTCCATGGAACCTACGGGGCCGCCGCGGTCAACCGCGTGGACCTGGTCATGGTGGGGGATGGCTACACGAGCGGGGAGCAGGGCCAGTTCCAACAGGACGCAGCGGTCATGACGGTCTCCTTCTTCAATCACGAACCCTTCACCACCTACCAGAACTACTTCGCCGTTTACATGGTCACGGTCGTGTCCAATGACTCGGGCGTGGACAACGATCCGAACCAGGGGATCAATAAGGACACGGCCCTGGACATGGGTTTTTGGTGCAGCGGGATCGAGCGCTTGTTGTGCGTGAATGTGGGCAAGGCCTACTCCTATGCCAACAACGCACCGGACGTGGACCAAGTCATCGCCCTGGCGAACTCGAGCAAGTACGGGGGCGCGGGTTACACGAGCTCGAACCTGGCGACCTCCTCAGGTCAGAACGGATCCTCCAGTGAAGTGGTCGTGCATGAGCTCGGCCACTCCTTCGGGAACCTGGCGGACGAATACGATTATGGGGGCGGGACCACCTGGACCGGGGGCGAGGTGCCCGAACCCAACGTGTCGATTTTGGATGCGACGGCCATGGCAAATGCCGGGACCAAGTGGGCGGACTGGTTGGGGGTCACTCAGCCCACTTTCGACGGCCTCGTCAGCACCTACGAGGGGGCCCGCTACTACCAGAAGGGCATCTACCGGCCCACGTACAACTCCCTCATGCGCGCGTTGAATCGGCCCTTCAACCTGCCCTCGGTCGAGAGTCTGCTGATCGAGCTCTACAAGATCGTTAGTCCCATCGACGGGTCATCCGATGAGTCGTCGATCTACGACGGTAGCGAGGTGCTGTTCGTGCAACCCGTGATGCTCGTGGGCGGGGCGCCCTTGAGTGTGCAGTGGCACCTGGACGGGGCCGCCATCCCCGGAGAATCGGGGACCCAGCTGGATCTGTCGCAATTGAACCTGTCGCCCTGCGGTCACACGGTGCAGGCTGTGGTCGTCGACCCCACCACCTGGGTGCGCGACGAGACGGCGCGCGACACTTGGATGACGGATTCCCGCACGTTTACTCTGAACGTGCCGGGCCCTGGCAGCACGGACTGCGACGGGGATGGTCAACCGGACGATTGTCAGATTGCGGCCGACCCCTCCCTGGATTGGAATGGGGACGGGGTCTTGGATTCCTGCTCGGCTCCCAACTACTGCCAGGCGAACGCAAATTCCTCGGGGCAGGCGGGGTTCATCGGGGCGACGGGATCTCCAGTGATTGCGGACAACTCCATCTCCTTGACCGCGGTCTTCCTGCCCAGCAATGAGTTCGGGTACTTCTTGATGAGCAACACCCAGGACTACGTCCCGCTCTTCGGTGGGAGCGCCGGCAACCTGTGTCTTGGGGGCCAGATCCTGCGCTTTTCCAAACCCCCGTCGGGCCAGGTATTGAACACCGGAGTGGGCGGGTTCGTGGTCATGCCCGTAGACCTTGGTGTACTGCCCGGCGCGACGATCGTCGCGCCCGGCGAACACTGGTACTTCCAGCTGTGGTTCCGGGATCAGCAGACGTCCAACACGACCAATGGACTGGATGTAATGTTGCGATGAGTGCGGCCTCTTCGCAAAGCGCGCTGCGGATTTGTCCCGGCTGTGGGTTGAGTTTGCCACGGGGCGAGATTGTCTACGAGGGCTACTACAACAACTCGCCAGAGTGTTGGGGCGTGTGTACGGAAGTCCTGGGCCGTGAGTTCCAAGACCCGCTCTTGTTCCGTCAGGTACATCAACTGACCGTGGACGCCTATGCGGTTCAACACCCAGGAGGGGCGCATCCGGACAAGTCCATGGACATTCACCTCGTGGGGCTACACTTGGTTCTCGACCTTGGCCTGCAGCCCACCGACCTGCCACCTCGTTTTCAGCGACTCGCCAAAATCGTGGAGGAGTGGCCCCATTTCGATCCGCCAGAGGGTGAGGTGCCGGTGACTGTGGGAGACGTGGCCGCCGCCTTGGATTCCACAGAGCACGCAAAGAGAGTGCACGAATGGGCTGGAGATGTATGGGGTCAGTGGTCGGAGCACCACGAGAGCGTCCGGGACTTGGCCCTCAAGTGTCACGGATAGCCCTCCATTCCGAGTGACTCTCCTCGTCGGTCCGTCTCCCGGGGGGCTTGGTAGGGGGAACAGATGCCGGGACTGGCTCTCCCGCCGGCGCTGGCCAAAGACCTCCGCCGCACACGGCCTGGTGGCGGGTTGCGCCTGCCCGTTCAGTACGCCAGATCCGGCTGGGACGGTGGCCTGGCTGCCATGAGAAGCGACACCGTGTACTCCAAGTTCAAGTGCGCGAGGGTCCCCGTGATCACGTTGGTTTTGGTGATCGCGGCTGTCCACTTGAGCCGCGAGCGACGCTGGCCACAACGCAGGACACGGACAGCGAACACCCTGGCCGTCAACCAAGGCCAGGAGCCTTCGATCACCTCCCAGCTTGGGCGTAGCCGTGCACGTAGGGCATTGCGCCCAGCCTCCGGAAGCGAAGGGGTGGCGCCCCGGCAGGGAGCGCTGTCACATCGCGACAGATCATCCATCCCATTTGCGGTACGGAACGAAGCCAGACCCCACCAGGAATGGTGGAGCCTGGCTTCGAATCCCCAGCCTAGATGACGGCAGGGGCCGCCGACTCGGCGCTATTCGCCTCCTCGTCTCGATTGGAAAATCGGCCTATTCGAGGTCGTCGCCCACACGGTGCAGAGTCTTAGGGGAGCCCTCCGGCGTGGGCCCTTCGCGGTCCAGGCTCAGGGTTTTCTCTTCTCCAGCACGCGAACGGACCTTGACGCTCAGCGTCGAGTCCTTCTCGGCCGCGTACGCGGCCATGGCGTTGTGCACATCCTGCACGTTGGAAACAACCTGACCGTTGACCTCGAGCAACTCTTGACCGGGAGTCAGCCCCATGGCTTGGGCGTAGCTGCCGGGTACGACGGTGTCGATTGTCAGAGTCTTCTCATCCTCGGCCAAGTACACGCCCAGGACATCTCTTCGTGCCGCAGAGTCCCAGGGAGCTCGGGCCTGGGGAACCGTGAACGCTTTTCGCGGGTCGAGTTGAAGCAGATTCCGAAAGCTGTCCGCCCGGCCCAGTCGCGGGGTGGAAAGCGAGAGTGGTGGCACCAGATCCATCCGGTCCTTCAGCTCCGGATGCAGCTCCAGAAGTTCGTCAAGGCTCTCGGCCTCGTACACAAGTCGCTCGCTGGAGCCATCAGGCTGGAGTTCGTTGAGCTCCACACGCACGCCGTCGGGCCCCACTTCGACCTTGACCGATTGGCCCTCGGTTTTCTGTCCCTGCCACCCTCGCTGGGGGGGTGTTTGCAGCAAGTCGTCCGGGAAAAAGTCGTTGTCGCTCAGGAATCTGCCAGGGAAACCATGCCATCCGCCGAAATTGTCGTCATTGAAAAAGGGCGCCCACGGGAAGTCCGTATCCGTGGAAGAAACGGCCTTCAGGACTAGGCGGGAGGTCCAGGCAAGGTCGTCGGTGCCCTTGGCCCAGCGCTCCAGAGCGCCTCTCAGAGCCCGATCCGAGCGCACGCTGATGACGACTTCATCGAAGGCCAGTTCGCGACGGTCTAGGTCCTCCTCAGTGAGCCGTTCCCGCCACGTAGTTTCAGGTGCCGCCTGAACTGGGGTCGCCTTGCGCAGATTCTGAGTAGAGCCTTCCTCGGCGTCCTGGAATCGGGATCCAAAAAGGGGCAGGGCGGTCGTGGCCGAAGACAGCAGGATAAAGATGGCGATGGGCTTGGTCATGGCTTAGGTACCTCCAAAAAAAGCAGTGTCAAAACCAAGCGCCCCTACGGGATTCGACTCCTTCCTGTTGGGGCGGATGGCGCCGCCCTACCTACCCATACACTTGTTTTTCAAGCGCGCGCAGCGCTGCAATCCCGAGCTCCCCGGTGAACCAGGCCCTGGGCGCCGTGCGGATCGTGGCTCAGCCAAGAGGTCC
>CAYXTP010000027.1:0-11258 GCA_964467985.1 uncultured Planctomycetaceae bacterium | reverse complement strand
CTGCTCGACTGCGCTTGCCCATGGGGACAGCCTAGGCCGTTATTTAAAAAGCACACGTGTTTTAACTTAAATATCCTGTGTATTTTGAGTTATGGGCCGGGTCGGAACCGAATCTCACACCTGGCTAACGCTCTCCAGCAGGATAGGACCTCGCATCGGTCAGTCCCACTTGACGGCCCATGGTCAATCCCAATCACCCCAGTCGGTTCGATCTTCCTCCTGAGTCTCGGGCTCAACTTAACCGCCACGAATCTGCCGGGTAGCGGCGGCGAGGTGTGCGACTCGGTATAGCACGAGCCGCGACTGAGTCTCGCGCCGGACCCTTGTGAACGACCGGAGCTAGGAGAGTGCGCGTTCCACGCGGCCCATGTCAGAGGAGCTGCCTCCAACCAGAACGATTCTTATACGCCGATTGCCGTTGTTACCCTGCGCCGCAGAGATTGCACGCCGAAGATCAGAGAGGCTTGCCTCATCCCCTAGGACGATCGGATAGCGGCGATCACCCCTCAGGTTCAGTCGCCGGGCTTCGAGCGAATCGTCTTGAACGCGACTTGAGTCAAGCAGGATGTCTGCGATCTGTATCCCGTCGGCTTGGAACTGCTCAAGCAGCCGTTCCAACCCGGATGCGTAGCCGCGGTTGAGCGCGGTTGGCGACCCAGCCGTCCCACCGCCCGCATGGAAGACGACCATGACCTGACCCTCGGTAGTCTCCAAGTGAAAAGTGGCGTCCATTTCCCGGCCATCCGCGTCGGTAACTCTCTTGTCGATTCCCCTCTCCGTCGCGTGTTCGACCCGCGGTCTCGACGCCTCGCCCGGGCTGAGCGGCTCGAGAGCCCAGTCGCCATCTCCGTGAGTAAAGGCGACGAACTGGCTCGTCCCAGGCCTACCGGCCTCGTCTCCAAACCAAGTCCTCAGAACTTCGGCCAGCTCGTTGCTCTCTGAATCATGCGCACACAGGAAGTTCACGGCAATCTTCACGAATCGAGCGACGCAGCGGCGACCGTCCACGTGAACGGGGAGTTCCCCTTCTGGCACGCCCTCGTACCGTGAGCGGTCGGGCAACTTAAGAATCGGACTCCCATTCGAGTGCATCACCTTGCACACGACTCGCCAGCCCTCGTCCAGCTCATCGGGTACTCCGCCGAGGTAGTCGGCAAGTCGCCACTCCGCGAGCTCCCTGACGACGGCCGTGTACGCATCCACTAGCCCGGAAGGAACTGCAAAGAGCGGCCTGAGGTCATCGTCAACACGCTCAAAGTAGACCCTCTTTCCTCCCTGGGGGTTGCACCAGGCCTTGATCGGGTTCTTGACGAGGTACGCCCGCAGCGCTTTTCGGTTGCTGAGGTCCGACTGAATCTCCGCCACAAGCCTCTTGCTGCGTAGCGCGAGCAACTGAAACTTCTCTGTCAGTTCGTCAATGGCGATCTGCCGGGGGAATCCCCGCGCGTGGATCATTCCCAGCAGCAACACCATCTTGAACGATCGGCTCATGCTGGTCCGTTCGATCTCATCCAAGAAGGCGGCGGCCAGCTTGTCACTTGTAAGCAGGTCACGGATTTCCTCCGGAAGACCTCCCTTGGATCCCACAAACCGTATCCAAGATCCGTGGGACGGTCGTGCTGAACGCGGATTGCGCCCTTCGTAGAGCGCCTGTAGTGCAAGTGGGCGCGTCCCGACGCGTTCCTTGAACTCTTCATACCAACGCGTGAGTGCATCTGCTGCGGACCCCGATTTGAGCTGATTCTCGAGCAGTTTGACGGCTTCGAGTTCGTAGGTCACTTCGCAGCCAGGTGGCAGGTCTAGCTTCTCATACTCGCGCTCTCGCAAGAGGCGGAGGGCCTTACGAAGTGCGGCGTCACCGGCGCTCAATTCCAGCAGCACGCTGGGCTTGAGCTTGAAACTGCGGTGGTTTCCTATGTAGTCCACAACCGTCAGGAACCCCTTCCCGGGCGATGACCGAAGCCCACGTCCCAGCTGTTGAAGGAAGATGATCCGCGACAGTGTCGGACGCAGCATCAGGACCGTGTCGACGTTGGGGAGGTCGACGCCCTCGTTCAAGATGTCGACGGCAAAGAGAACATCGATCTCTCCCGCGGCAAGGCCTTCCAGAGACGTGGCCCTGGGTGCGCTGCTCGCCCCCGAATGAACGGCCACCGCCCGGACGCCAGCATCTGAGAAGTGGCTCGCCATGAAATCCGCGTGGGCCATCGAACAACAGAAGCCGAGTGTCCTTGTGCCAGCGCGTTTCCTCCACTGCGCCAATGCGTTTTCCGCCCTGGCCGCCGTGGCGAGAGCCCGTTCCAGCTTCTCGGGATCAAACCGCCGACTACGCCAGGGGATCCCTTCGTAATCGACTTCATCAGGAACACCGTAGTAGTGAAACGGCACCAGCCTGTCGGGGGCACGACGGATACCCTCAAACAGATCACAGCGATAGACTAGGTTCTCTCCACAGAGTGCAAGCAGGCTCCCGCCATCCGTTCGCTCCGGCGTGGCCGTCAGCCCGAGCAGAAAATCCGGGCTGAAGTGATCGATCAGACGCCGGTATGTCTTGGCCGCCGCATGGTGGAATTCGTCCACCACGATGTAGTCGAAGGCAGAAGCGGCAAATCGCTCCAAGTGAGTCGACCGACCCAAGGTCTGGATCGACGCAAAGAGGACGTCGGCGTGCGACTCCCGCTGACCACCCGCGTAAAAACCAAGCCGCGCTCGGGGCAGAATCCTGCGGAAGGTGGCCTTTGCCTGTCGGAGTATCTCCTCCCGGTGCGCGACGAACAGCACTCTTCGAGACTGCATGCGCACCACATCAAAAGCGGCCAGCCAGGTTTTTCCGAGGCCCGTCGCCATGACCACGAGGCCGCTACAGCTGCCCTCCGCGCGCGTCGTCTCCAGTGCGGTCAGCGCCTCCTGTTGAATCACGTGGGGCTCAGGCACCGGTTCGGGAGGCTCTTGTGGCTCCCCCGGTGGCACATCGACCGTGGGTGGCCGACGGTGCTCGTACTTCTCGATCCACTCCAAATCAAGGGGACTCGTATCGGGGGCCTCGAAGATCTCACTAAAGGCGCGCTCGACTTCCGAAAAGCCCAGACGATCCCGCTCGGGGATGACGCGGTAGTTCCACTCGGTGCCAGCGTGCAACGCCGTGCGAGTCATGTTTGAGCTGCCGACATAGGCCACCCCCTCTCCTGGAACCCATGCTTCTCCCGTCGCCCGGAAGCGAAACAGGTATGCCTTGGGATGGAAGGATCCCTTGCCTGCTTCAAAGACACGGATTTGGAGGCGGGACTCGGCAAAGCCCGGATCCTGCCCGTAATCGGGCACATAGTCCCTGAGGTCCACCAGCCTCCGCAGCGCTGCCGGATCAGTTACCCCAAGATAATCCCCGGTCAACAAGCGCAGCCGTCCCCCGCGCATGAGAAACCCGCGCAACGCCGTCTCAAGTACCTCGACCCCGCTCACCAAGACAAACGCGACGACCAGATCCGCCTCTTCGGCGGCATCAAGGTGGCTGATCAGGTGTTTGAGCAGCGGATTGGCGGGCGTCCCGACAATCGCTGGCCGAGGGCCAAAGCCGTAGCTTGGTTCCGGACGTCCTTCCGCCACGATCTGCGGCGGCTCAACATCACGCAGGTAGTTGCCCTTCGCGGGGAAGACATTGCGAACACCTCCCCGTGGATCCCGCAGGTCCCCGTGTCGCCGCGGGATGACATGCAGATGCAGATGCGGAACCGTCTGCCCGGCGGCCTCGCCGACGTTTACCCCAAGGTTGAAACCGTCCGCGCCGTATCGTTCCCGAACAACTTCCTCTACTAATCTCGCGACTGAGAGCAGTTCCGCCTGCTCTTCATCCGTTGCATCGAACCAGCTCCCCACATGGCGGCGAGTAACAACAAGCGCATGGCCATCCGTCACGGGATAGGCATCCCAAAGGGCCCGAACGAGGGATCCCTCGTAGAAGCAGAGCTCCTCAGGCGGCGGGCAGAACACGCATGAACCGGGCATGTGAAGGCTATTCTGCAGATATCATCCGGTGATCTCGAGTGCGGAGCCGAGAGTCAGCAGCATGCCTCGCGCATCCCGCTTGCCAAGCGGTCCAATGTTGCCTGGGCATGTGCGACCTCCGTCCGCCTATCGGCTCAGCTTGCATGTGGGCGCGCTACAGCTGCTCAACATACGAGGTTAGGATGTGCCTCATCGCATGACAGTCAAACTCGTTGTGCTTGATGAGTTTAGTCCAACTTGCCTTTGCCCCTCTCGACCAGTTCGAGTAGCAGTGCTTGTCATGGCCTTGTTGCTGAACGGTTCGGATCCACTTTCCAACTAGGCCGAAACCGTAGCCCTGGTGGTAGGGCATGCCCAGCGATGCTGCGCAATGTGCGGCAAGTCCGAAGGCCTTTGTCTTGGCCTTCGCTTTCGAAGACGCGGATCCCCCTGACCGCCGAAATACCCGATTGGCCTCTTTACATTCTGCCACTGTTTCTCGGCAGATCCTCTTTGCCCATTTCTTGGCATCCAATCCAACGGTGTCGAGTGACAAGTCATGCTCTTCGAACACCTCCGGTTCGTGAGCAGAGAAATGAACAATGCGACGGCTCTGGGTCTCCGCCCTGAGCAGTACGCGCTCAAGAAATGGCTCAATCTCCATCCCCTTGCCGCCCTGCAGCTTGGACGCCTCAAAGAGGTCTTTCTCAAATACCACGAGCCTGTACTCACCGTCTACAACCGTTCCCGCTAGGGTCGGGGTAGGGCTGGGCGATCGGGAATTGCTGGGGCCGCGCCCTTCGAAGTCTAGGTAGATGGCCCGATCAATGGTTTCGTGGTGAAGTGGCTCTAGAGGCATATCGTTTTAGTCGCATTAATGGCCGGGGCCTGGAGACTCACTCGAGGAAAAAAACGGGAATCCTGCCCAATCTGAATTTGCCAGAAATTGGCCATTCCGGCAAATCTCCCCGTGGGCGTAAACTTGATGTCGCCACGTCCCGACTCGGCAATGCAGGTCACTCCTCCCTTTACAGCCCACCCATGCCCGCTAGATCTAATCATGTCGGTGATATCGACGCGCTTCTTGAAGCGCGCGTTCTTGTGAAAAAAGCACACAGGCAGCTCTTCAACTACTCGCTCGGCCCGTTCTGGAAATACCGCGCGGAAGGCAAAGACCTGGAAGGAAACAAGTTCATTCTGGAGTGGCGTAGCGACGATGCTCACACCGAACGTGGGGATCCGGGTGAACAAGGAGTTTGTGTGGGCGCGGAATTCCTAGTCTCCGGTCTGGTCCAAGCGCATTTGGGAGGGAATACGACCCCTCGGACGACGAAGCTCGTGCGCTGTACCCTCAAGAGGATCGAGTGACGCCTGAGACGCGATGCAGACACCACCAGATCTCCGGAACTCCTCGCCACCGATGGCGGCCGAAGCCGCTGCCGTACGGAACGCCAGCGCACATGCACTGCCTCCGCCAGTCACCGTTGATGAATCCTGAGCACAGCTCTTGTGATCACGGACCACCGGCCAGTTGCGTTCGTATGGGCGACGGCAGCTTGGATCGCGGCGATGGGAAGACCAAGGGCCAGGTAGCCGACTTGTAGGAAGAGTGAGTCGGTCCGAAGGGTGATGTAGGTCGATAGCAACACGATGCCCAGCACGAGTGCAAAGACGGCCCAAACCGTGCGAGGGACACCGAAGCGACGCATCATCCGAGCGGCAAAGGCATTGGTTTCGGTGCTTGCGTTCACAGATCGCAAGGTGGTGATGCAGTCGAACCACTTGGTCACGATCAGCGCGATAGCTGTCAGGTAGATAAGCCAGGTCACTTGTATCCTCTTGGTTCCGTTGTTGGGTGTGATGAACGTGGGGTGGCATGGGCCGCCAAGGACAGTCCGACCATCCCCGACTTGACCCATGCCGAGGGACTACACCTGAGAGTCGCCCAGATAATCGTCCCACTTACCGCGGCCTCGCCGGCGGTGGTCACGTTCCGCGCGGGCGCCCTTCATGGAGAGTATTTTCATCTCCTTACGGCTGCGCTCAGCGATCGGACGCATGGCGCGGTGGAAGAGTCGGTTGACCCGCTCGAGGACCTTGGCGATCACCGGATGTTGGTCCGCATAACTTCGGAGCCTGGGCATCTCCCGCTCGTGAAGGGCGCCGATCTCGTGGTAGGCCGCACCGCGGTTGAGCATCGTCACCTGCCGCACGATCCCCGCCTGCCACGCTACCCCGACGGTGAGCGCATCGGCATCGAGCGCCGAGGCCGCGGAAGCTTCACTGCGCTTCAAGCGCACGGCGTGCTTCACGCGTTGGCGACTTGAACCTCCCGGAGCCGTCCAACGCACCTGTACGGTGACCTCAAGGCTATCGTCCGGGACACTCGCCTCCACCTCGACACGCAACACGACCTTGCGCTCTACGCCGGATCGCAGGGAACCCACCTGGCAGATCAGGGTCCGGCCCTCCCGGCTGGTGGGCCCGCCCGCCAGATCCAAAGCTGTCACACCCACGGGCAGCGTGACGCCCAAGGTCACACGCTCGGCGGTCAACTCGGAGAGGTCGCCCAGCTCCCCCATCAACACCTCCACGATCTCATCGGGGGTCTCCGCATCGTGCAGACGCCCACCGCCGTGGTCGGCGATGGCCTCCAGCTGATCCGTGCAGTAGTGGTCGCCAATCCCCACACAGGTGGTGGGCACGCCGCGGCTTAAGAGGCCAGCGGCCTCCTCACTCAGGATGCTGGGATCCACGATCCCGCGGTTGGCCGCGCCGTCTGACAACACCACGAGGTGACTGCGACGGCCAGGATTGAGGGCCGCCTCAGCAGCCACCAGGGAACCCGCAGCCAGCCAACCGCCGGACAGGTTCGTGCAACCGCCAATGGGCAGGCCGGCAATCATCTCAGTCGCTACGCTTTGGCCCACGGAGTCCATGGCAGTGGTCTCGCAGATGACGTGTACGTCGTCCTCGAAAGCCACCAGGGTTAGTCGGTCCTCGGGGTTGAGACTGTTCACCACCCCCATTGCCGCTTGCTTGGCGGCCTCGAGCGGTGCACCCCGCATCGATGAAGAAACGTCCAGGACGATACCCAGATCGAGGGGCAGAGGCGCCTGGGTCTTGGCCACCGGATCTGGGGCCAGGAGCGTTGCAATCAGATGCCGCACAGCAGGTTGAGCCACGGGCAAGGTGTCTTGGTCGAACCTGAGTTGAATGTCTTTCATTGGAATTCTCCGCCTCCAAGAAGGAGGACTGCGGCTCTTTTTGGACGCGCACCTCCCCCTTACCGCGAGGGAAAGCGGCTTGAACATTGGGCCCGGCGCGCACTCGGCGCCTGACCTAGACGGGGCACCCGGCCCCACTCGTAAGGGACGAGGTGTTAGCCCTCGTCCCCGATCCACTCGCGCAACCTGCGAGCAAGCTGCGCGAGCCATACCATCTTCTCGGGATCGTCCCCTCGCATTCGAAGGGAGATCTCGTCAGTCACGTCGATCGTTGTCGAGCGTTCGCCCGGTGTACGATCCCATGCGCCGCGTGGCGCCTTGGAGGGCTTGGGCTTGAACGCGGTACTGGCTGGGGTCTCGCCCAGTGCGGACTCTCCCTCCGACAACTGTTCTACTTCTTGAGACTCCCAAGAGGCCTGAACCGAAGCCGCCTCGGAGAGATCCTCTTGGTAAACCGCATCCCCATCGCCTGAGTCAAAGGAGAACGTCGGAACAGCCCGCACCTCCTCCTCCCCATTTGCCACGCGGCGAATGGTCGCCGCAGGGGTGTGCTCAACGATGCCGGCCAAGGTCCTCAGGGGCATGCGAGTCCCCACGGTTTCGCGGACCTTCTGAACGAAACGGATGCGCATCAGGTGGTCATCACCAAAGTGGGCGCCCCTGCCCTTCCCCCGCGGCCGCGGCAGAATCCCAGCCGAGATCCAACTACGAATCGTGCGACCAGGCAGACCGGCCTCGGCTTCGAGGTCGTCCAGGGTGTATTTGTTGGAGGGGATGCCCATGTGCAGGGCACAAGATAAACTAGGCAGCCCCGATGTCAATATCTTTTCTAGGCAGCCTATAGGACGCATCGCAAACGGAGTGGCGTAAGTCTATGATTGAAAATAGGTTACGTCAGATTCGAATTCCATGACCGGAGCCTGCAGGGTGCCAAGATGCCCCGTTCACGCAGGTTCCCAGGCAGAGTCCGGCCACCTGGTGTGTTTTAGGACAGGCGGAAACGCCCGGTCTCTTGGAGGGGTACGCCGAGGCCTACGGACAGAATGTGACCATTAGCCCGTTAGTCGTGTTCGAGCCGGCAGGCCCGCCGGTCGGGTCGCGGTACCACAACTGGAAGCGCCAGGTGGAGAAGGCAACCACCTGTCCTGCGCCGGATGCCAGCGGCTGGGAGTTGTAGTCCAGCGTCAGGGAAGCCGTCCCCGTTGTGCCCGTCGTGACTACGGTCTTGATGCGATAAAGTTGCGGCGCAATGCAAAGCACTCCGTCACCCATGATCTTGAACCACTCGTCAGCACCGTAGAAGAAGATGCCGAACTGGAACGTGGGTAAATCAATTGCTGTGAGGGTCAGATCCTCGGCAGAGATGCTGGCTGAGCCCGAATAGCCGATCGTTGCCGGGAGACCCGTGGAATTCTTGGTGGAGATGCAGAAGTTCGAGAAGGCGCATTGGCAACTGTCGAGCACGCCATCCCCGTCCTGGTCGAGGCTGGGGTCGCCTGCGATCTGGCAGGAGTCCAGGACGTTGTTGCCGTCACAGTCCATCGAGGGGTCGGAGAAGATCTGACAGCTGTCCAGGACACCGTCGAGGTCGCAGTCAAGGGAGGGATCTGAAGCGATCTCGCAGGAATCGAGGATCGCGTTCCCATCGCAATCAAGTGAGGGGTCTGAGCTGATCTGACAGAGATCCAGAGCGCCATCGAAGTCGCAATCGAGTGCGGGGTCACCGAATATGTCACAGTAATCGAGAATCCCGTTTCCGTCGCAGTCAAGATTTGGGTCAGCGAAGATCTCGCACGAATCGATTAGCAGGTTGCCGTCGCAGTCGATTGTGGGGTCCCCCAGCAAGTCGCAGATATCGAGGCTTCCATTCCCATCGCAATCCAGGGAAGGATCGCCGGCTATCTCGCAGGAGTCGATGTAGCCATTGCCGTCGCAGTCAAATGAACTATCAGCCAAGTCACATTCGTCGGGCACCCCGTTCCCGTTGCAATCGCTGCTGGTTCCGTTGGCAATGTCTTGATTGTCAGGAGTCCCGGTGCCGTTGCAGTCCGGGAATACCTGGTTTAGTGAAACCGTGAAGCCCCCGGGACTTGAGCAGACAACGTCCAGGGAACCCTCGCCATCAAGATCTGCGACAAGTACGTCCTTGCCGCTGTTAGCGATCGTCGTTGACAGTGAAAAACCGCCCAGACCATCGTTGGCCAGAACTCGGCCTGAACCGACGATGTCTAGATCTCCATCACCGTCGAAGTCTCCAGTCGCACTCGTGTAGTCGAAGCCCCCTAACGTCCATGGTGGACCCAGTCTCTTGAAATTGCCGATCCCATCGTTGGTCCATATCTGCACAGATTTGTTATCCGGGACGCACAAGTCTAGATCCAAGTCACCGTCCAAGTCGCCAACGGATACACCCCTTGGGCCCACGGCCGCCAGTTCGGAGGACTTCGTGAACGATCCTGTTCCGTCGCTGATCAGAATTCTCACCACATCGTCAACCGCTCCTGACACGATTAAGTCAGCGAAACCGTCGCCGTTCAAGTCGCCTTGGTTTAGAAACCGCGCGTCGCCCGTGGCCATGGATCCGCTAAACGCGAAGCCTCCACCCAGGCGCCCAAACCCGACTTGAATGGCGGTCATATTCGGCGCACTGACGACGAGGTCGAGGATCCCATCATTGTCTGCGTGCATGGCGATGACACTGTGGTAGTCGCCTCCACTTACAAGGGGAGACGAATCGGTGGTGAAGGTTAGATTGCCCTCGTTCTCTACCAAGAGGAGTTTGAGACTAGTGTCCAGCGTAACTACGAGGTCCAGATCGCCATCTTGGTCATGATCAATGGCCTCTACATCCGTTGGCCCCGACTCCCCCAACGGGATGACTGGCCCAGCGAAAAATTGCCCCGTACCGTCGTTCAAGAACACCCCGAGGGTAGTGCCCGAACCAAACGCATCGCCGTGGCTCGGGACCGCATAGTCAATGTCCTGGTCCCCGTCCAGGTCAGCTAGGCAACCCCATTGGGACCCATATACGCTGTTCATCATTCGTGGCCAAGACCAACCGAGCCGGGGCTTTGCAGGCAGTTCGATTAGGGGGCGGTGAATACCGTTGTTACCGTCACCGTCGTTCCAACCGACCACAGTCATGGCGGCAACATGCTCGCTGCCAGCGTTATTCGGCTCACCAGGGTTCCATGCGTTGTTCGATTGAGTCGGATCGCCGTAGACAAGGGGTTCTCCACTACTCCATTTCCATGCACCCGAAGGTTCAGAGTAATTGGGATCGCCGAGATCCTGAAACAGGCCGATCCAATTTGCACCGGATGCCAAGTAGGGCTGGAACTGAGTAAGACACCAGTCCTGCTCGGCTTGGTCACGAATCGTCGCCAAGTTTCCGCCTAGGGTCTGCGCTGAAGATTGCCCCGAGACCCATGTCCCGACGGTGTAGTCCACCCCATACCAATTCCCGTTGATCGGGCTCTGAATCCAGTCGGCCTGGAGAGCTGGCTGCTGGGCCAGGCATGTGGCAGCGAGAGCGAAAGAAGCTAGAGACAGCAGGCAGCCTGATACCTTCATGAGGGGAACCGTCACTTGGCAGGGAAAGAGCGGGCACAAGCCCGCAAGGAACTACGAGCATCCCGAATCACAATTGAGTGTGTGATTCCGGAGTCTTGGCTTCCCCATCCTCTCACATCTCTTCAAAATCCGCAGAACTAGGCCGCTGGAGGAGGTCTCCTGGCCTCCCCACCTGAACATCGTCTCAACCCCGTTGGTGACGTTGGGAGCGCCCGCGACCCCGTCCCTGAACCACCTCGGGCTATTCCCCCGCCTTCCTCCCCCTCCAAGCCTCCCGCGACTCCCGATACCGCGCCCTCCTCCCCTTAGCCAGCGCCATCTTGAAGTCATAGCGCACCAGCCCCAACCGCTTGGACAACCCTTCAAGCAGCGCCCGCTCCGCCTTCGACAAGGACCCGTCCGCCCAGGCCACGCGCATCAGTTCATCTAGCCACACCAAGGCCAGCTTGACCTCCGGCACTTCTGCAGGGGAGCCGT
>CAYXTP010000026.1:0-12495 GCA_964467985.1 uncultured Planctomycetaceae bacterium | reverse complement strand
CCGCCCATTCCGCCCATTCCGCCCATGTCGCCCATTCCACCCATCTCGTCTCCACCGGGGGCGGCGACTTCCTTCTCGGGCAAGTTGGCGATCAGAGCGTCGGTGCTGAGCAGCATCGACGCCACACTGACGGCGTTTTGCAGCGCGGACTTGGTGACCTTGGCGGGATCGATGATGCCCATTTCGAGCAGGTCGCCGTACTCGCCTTTCAAGGCGTCGAAGCCCCAGGCGGCCTTCTTGTTGCGCAGCACTCGGTGGGAGATCACCGGACCATCGTGACCCGCGTTCTCCGCGATGCGCTCAATCGGACCGGCGGCGGCGTCAAAGAGAATGTCGAGGCCCATGTTGTAGTCCACGTCGTCCTTGACGTGCATGCTCTGAAGCACGTTGCGAGCACGCAGCAAGGCTGAGCCACCACCGGGAAGAATGCCCTCGGCGACGGCAGCGCGCGTGGCGTGCAAGGCATCCTCAATGAGGGCCTTGCGTTCCTTCACTTCTGTGTCGGTTGCGCCACCCACGTTGATTTGAGCGATTCCGCCGGTCAGACGCGCCAAACGCTCCTGCAGCTTCTCGCGGTCGTAGTCACTGGTCGTGGCTTCCACCTCACGGCGGATCTGAGCGACTCGTGAGTCCACATCTGAGCGGGCGCCTTTGCCGCCCACTACGGTCGTGGCGTCCGAACTGATCACCACGCGCCGGGCACTGCCCAGGTGCGACAGGGTGACGTCTTCCAGCTCCAGGCCCAGGTCCTTCATGATGGCCGTTGCGCCAGTCAAAACGGCGATGTCTTGCAGCATTTGCTTGCGCCGATCGCCGTAGCCGGGGGCCTTGACCGCGCAGACTTGCAACACGCCGCGCATCTTGTTGACCACCAGCGTGGCCAGGGCTTCGGACTCCACATCCTCGGCTACGATGAGCAACTGGGCATTGGCCTCCTTGGCCTGCTCAAGTAGGCCGAGAATGCCTTGCACGTTGCTGATCTTGCCCTCGTGAATCAGGATCAAGGGCTTGTCGAACTCACACTCCATGGTGTTGGTCGCGGTGACGAAGTGCGGGGAGAGGAAGCCGCGGTCAAACTGCATGCCTTCCACCAGGTCCACGTCCGTCTCCATGGTCTTGCCGTCTTCCACCGTGATCACGCCGTCCTTGCCGACCTTCTTCATGGCGGACGCAATGAGTTTTCCTACCTGGGCGTCGTTGTTCGCCGAGATGGTCGCGATCTGGCGAATCTCCGCGTCATTGCTGACCGGCTTGGAGGCCTTTTCCAAGGCGGCGATGATGGCGCGCGATCCGTCGTGCAGGGCGCGGTTCAAAACGGACGGGGCCGCGCCGGCGGCGATGGCCTTCATGCCTCCTTCAAAGAGGACAGAAGTCAGGAGGGTGGCGGTGGTGGTCCCGTCCCCGGCCACGTCGCTAGTCTTGCTAGCGACTTCCTTGACGAGCTGCGCTCCCATCTGTTCGTAGGGGTCGCTGAGCTGAATCTCCTCCGCGACGCTGACTCCATCCTTCGTCACGGTGGGGGCGCCCCAGCCTTTGTCGAGGATCGCATTGCGCCCGCGCGGGCCCAGGGTCGAGGTGACGGCGCGTGCGAGCTTGTCGACCCCGCGTCGGATTGCTTCGCGGGCGTCCGTCTCAAAAACCATTTGCTTGGCCATGGATTGCCTTCTTGTCTCAGTCGTGTCCCTGGGGGACGATGTGGATGGGCGGATTGAACGGGCAGGATCTGCAGCCGCGTGCGGGGAGCAGGCGGTCGCGCTCCCTGAAAGCAAGAAGAGTGCCGTCAGTGTTTTGATTCGCAAGTGCTTATCTCGAAACGACTTGCGTTCAGTCATTGGCCACAGTTCGCTGCCAGGATGGCAGGCACTGGGGGGAGCAGGCGCTTGGTCTGCCACTCTGACAGGGGGCACAGATCCCTGCAGAAGGGACCGTGAGGGCCGCCCCATGGGGGCTAGGATGGCCGCATGACTTCGTCTTTGCCCTACCTGCTGTGCCTGCTTGCCCTGGGGCCGGGCTCCATCCAGGACCCAGAACCCGGCCCCGCTTCCCCCTTTATCGAGCTCGAGGATCTGCAGGGCACTCTGACCCGCTTGGCACTGGACGACCTACCAATCGACGACCTGGCCCAGCGTGGCACGGCCTTCCTGCGCTGCGAGGGATTCCCGACCTTACCGCAAGCGGGAGACTTGGACTCGCAGCGCGCGTGGGTCCAGCTGCACTGTGGTGCACGTTTGCAAGGGCGGCTGATGGGGGGCAGCGAGGATTCGATCCGTCTCGCCCTCGGGGGCGCCTCCCAGTTGGATCTCTCGATCGACGAGGTGTCGACCATTCGCTTTCCAGGTCGCATCCCCCGTGGTGGAAGCGTTCAACCGACGGCTCCGGAACAGGGCGATCGCCTGTACCTGCGACGTGGAGTTGGCTTGGATCGCGTGGACGGGTTGGTGGATAGCTTCGAGAGCGAGGGCGTGCGCTTCCAAGGCCGCTTCGGCACGAAGACCCATCCGTGGGATGAGGTGGTGGCCTTGTACATCGAGCAGCTGGATGCAACCGATCCCGTGCCGGCCACCTCACCGGTAGTTGTGGACATCCGCGGTGGGGGTCGCGTCGCCGGGAACCTAGAGGGTGTGCACACAAGCGGTGTGGTGATCATCACAGCGGCTGGTACGTCTCTGCGTATCCCCCTGCCCCTCGTGCGCGAGGTGATGAGTGCGGACGGCTCCTTCCAGTTTCTATCCGACTTGGCCCCACAAGACATGGGGCCCAGCGATTTGTTCGGAGGAAGCGCAGGGCTGGGGATGCGCTACGCCGCACAGGTGGATCGCAATTATGCCGGCGAGCCCCTGCGCACAGGGCATCGCGTCTACTCGCGCGGGTTGGGCGTGCACGCCCCCAGTCGGTTGACTTGGTCGTTGGCTGGCGCCTGGGGCCAGCTGCGCGTGCGAGCTGGGTTAGATGACTCGTCGTTGGGCGGTGCCTACCAGGGATCGGTCGTGTTTCGGATTCATGTCGATGGTCAGGTGCGCTGGGAAAGCCCCCTCGTGAGGGGCGGAGAGGGATCCGTGGACGTGCCGCTCATCGATCTCTCAGGTGCCGAGACCTTGACCCTAGAGGTGGATCCAGCCACCGAACAATTCTTCTGCGACCGCGCGAACTGGCTGCGGCCGTTGCTCATTCGGGCGGACGAAGAGGCAGGCCGCTAACCCTGCCTGGAGCGGCGTGGTTCCCCGCGCGGGGACTGGCGGAAGTACATGGCGCGGTTGCCGCCCGCTTCCTTGCAGCGCCGCAAGGCAACCTCCGCGTGGCGTCGCAGGGCTTCCACCGACTCGATGTCTCCTCCGTCAAAGGTCTCGAAACCAATGCTGGCGCTGATTTCCACGGGCTTGTCCACGCCGGCGTGGATGCCGCTCAGGGATTCGATTTCCTCGCGCAAACGACCCACTACCCGCGCCGCGTGAACCCGGGGCGTGTACGGCAGCAACACGGCAAACTCGTCTCCGCCCAGGCGTGCACCGACGTCCTCCGTGCGCAGATTGTCGCGCACGACTGAGCCGACCAGTTCGATCACGCGATCTCCCACGGTGTGATCGAAGACCTTGTTGACGTTACCGAAATTGTCGAGATCCAGCAGGACGAGGGCCAGGTCCAGATGGTGGCGCTGGGCCGCCGAGTAGTGCTCGTTCAAGCGTTGGTCGAAGGGCACGGGCCGCAGCAGGGCCGTGCGGTCGTCGTGCACCGCTGCGAAGCGCATTTCGTCGAGCTCTCTTTGGTGGGCGGAGCGACTGCGCAGGGAGTCGATGCGCATGGAGTACTCCTCAAGTGGAGCCTCGCGGTAGACCAGGTCCCAGGGATCGGGGTTGAGAGTCCGGGCGGCAATCAGGGCGGGCAGGGGATCGTCAGGCGAGGTGACGACGAGGACAGGCAGGGGGTTCGAGCCGCGGGCAGCGGCCAGGACTTCCAGTTCCACGACACCCCCACGGGAGAGGGGGTCAATAATGACCAAGTCGGGCTGCTGCCGCACGAGACACTGGCGCGTTTGGGCCAGGCGCGTCGTGACCTCAATGCGCATTTCTAGGGATGCCAGTTGCCGGAGCCGTTCAGCTAGTCCTTCTCCCCTGTGATCGCAGATCAGGACAAGGGGCTGTTGGGAAGCGGGCATGGTCGGATGGAGCGCGTTGGGGGCCCCTGGGCCTGCAGGTCGCAGGGCAGCAGGATAGGCTCAACGGCGCAAGGGTCACCCCCAGTCTATCCCGCCCTGGGCCCGCAGCAGAGCTTCAGCTGACCGCTCTGCCCAAGATGGGACGGACCCGCGTGCCAAGGGCTGCTCGGCCCGATTGACACCCCCCTCCGGGGGCGTAGACTCTCCTGCCCGTTTTCGCATGCAAGGGTGTCCGGCGCCCATGCCACGCGCACGCGGATCGGGTTTGGGCAGGGGTCCAGGCCCACTCGATTCCGTCCCACGCGCTTGCGGTTCAGGCCCCCTTTTGGGGGTCGCGCTGGCCAAACCAATGGGGCGCGCAAGTCTCCTTCTTTCTTCGTTCACACTCATCCAAATGCCCACTGAGGAACCCGGTGTTCCTCGAGGACCATGGACAACAAACTCACAGTTCAGCAACTCATCGAAGCTGGCGTGCACTTCGGATGCCGCATTTCGCGGTGGAATCCGAAGATGGCTCCGTTCATTCACGGACGCCGAAACAACACCCACGTAATCGATCTTCGTCAGACCATGCGCGGCTTGTTGCGCGCTCAGAACCTCCTTTTCAAAATCGCGTCCGAGGGCCAGTCCGTGCTCTGGGTCGGCACCAAGCGCCAGGTCAAGGGCGTCATTCAAGAAGCGGGTCAACGTACCGGCATGCCGATCGTCACCGAGCGATGGATCGGGGGCACCCTGACAAACTTTTCCGTGATTCGCTCGCGCCTGAAGCGCCTGGAGGAATTGGAGTCCATCGACGATGCCAAGGTCGAGGAAATGAAGCTCACGAAGAAAGAGCTGGCCACCATGAACCGCGAGAAGCGCAAGATTACTCGCAACTTGGGCGGCATCCGCGAGATGTCTTCCATGCCTGGTGCGATGGTCGTTGTGGATCCCTCGCGGGAAACCAATGCCACCAAGGAAGCGCGCAAGATGGGTGTCGTCACCATCGGCCTGCTGGACACCGACTGCGACCCTGATTCGGTGGACATCGTCATTCCGGCCAACGACGACGCCCTGAAGTCCGTGCGCTTGATGGTTGAGCAGCTTGTCGACTCCGTGGAAGCCGGCTGGCACGACCACGGCGAGAAAGAAGCGGCCATGGGCGTGGCGGAGAAGCGCGAAGAAGGCATTACCGACGAGGTGCGCCCGACCCGTACGCGCACGCTTCCCAAGCCGATGAGTGAACAGGGTGCGGCCGCAAAGGCGAGTCCTGCGGTTGAGGCTCCGGTAGCCGTCGCCGAAGACGAGGCTCCGGCCCCGGAAACCGTAGCCGCGCCGGCCGCGGAAGCGGCACCGCCCGCCGAAGCGGATAGCGCGGCCACGCAGGTCGAAGAAGCGCAAGCACCCGAGAAAGCACCCGAGGGCGACGCCAGCGCCGAGAACTAGCCACCGGCGACACGTCGATGGCAGGGGCCTGGCCGCGCTCGTCTTTCAGGCGAGCGGGCTTGGCCCATGTCCTTTCCAGGCTGGGACGCGAAGTCTCAATCCCCCCAACGCATTATCCCCAACACACTCGATCGATGCCCGAAATCACAGCAAGCATGGTGCGCGAACTGCGCGAGAAGTCCGGCGCCGGAATGATGGAATGCAAGAAGGCCCTCAGTGCGGCCGAGGGCGACGTTGAAGTCGCCTTTGATGAACTGCGCAAGTCTGGGCTGAAGACGGCAGCCAAGAAGGCCGGTCGCTCTACCAGCGAAGGACGCTTGGCGGCAACCGTCTCTGAGGACTGCCACACAGGTGCCATGGTGTCGATTGCCTGCGAAACCGACTTCGTGGCCAAGACGCCTGATTTTGAGCAGTTCTTGGGCGACTTGTGTGCCCACGTTCTGAAGAACACTCCCGCTGATGTTGAAGAGTGCTTGGCCCAAGAGTGGACCCACGGGGGCACCGTCGCAGCGGCCCTGGCCGCCTTGATCGGCAAGCTCGGCGAGAACATCTTGATTGACGGCGTGCAGGCCTACGCTGCTCCTTCAGGCGTCGTGGGGGCCTACGTGCACCACGACCAGAAGAAGGGTGCGTTGGTCAACGTGGAAACCAGTAGCGATTGCGGCGTGGCAACCGGCAGTCTGCGCGACCTCTGCATGCACATTGTGGTCTTCAACCCCGAGGCCCTGGACCGGGACGCGGTGGATGCGGACACGATCGAGCGCGAGAAGGCCATCATCCGTGAGAACCTCAACGGCAAGCCCGAAGAGATCCAAGAGAAGATCATGGTTGGCCAGCTCGAGAAATTCTTCGCTCAACGCGTCATCACAGAGCAACCCTGGATCAAGGACGACAAGTCCACCGTGGGCAAGGCCCTGACCGCGGCCCTCGGCGAGGGCACGCGCTTGGCGGCCTTCCGCCGCTTCCAGCTCGGTAGCTGAAGCGGCGCAGGGGTTGGCGCTGTCCAAACCGATGCTTCGGCCCTAGGCTGAGGTGGGGTGCTCCGGCCTCAGCCGCAGCGCTGCCCCTCTCCATGGCGACCCCAGGCGATTGCAGCGCCAGAGCTGGCGGCCCACTCACACCTTTCCGGCGCGTGGGGAGTGTCGTAGCGGATGACGGCCGCAGTGGTGTTCTCGTCGCCCTCGGCTGCGGACGCCAAGATACCTTGCGACGCGGGGCCTTCCTGGACTACCTGCGGCGCCTCTGTAGGCACGTCTTGGAGCAACGTCCCAGCAGCTTGGAGGAGCTCGGCCAACAGGATTGGTCGGCCTCAGGAGGCACGGTGAGTGAAGTCCAGCGAGCGCGGGCCGAGGAGCTTCAGGAGACCCTCAGCGTGCTCCGCATGGCGCGCTTCGAATGTCGCGAAGGCTGGGTATTTGGCTACGACCTTCCTGCGGGCACGGGTGGAGTGCTGATTTCCCTCCGTACCCAGGCTTCGCGGCCCGCGGCAGCTCGCGTCGCGCTCCAGTTGACCGCCGTGCTGCTCGACGACCCCGTCGGGGACTGCGGAGTGGGCGAACAGGGCACGCTCCTGGAGTGGTTCGATCCCCTCAGCCTCTCCAGCCGTCCTTTCACACCGAGCGCAACGCGAGCCGGCGAGGTGCCCGGCAGTGTGCAGGACATGCTCGAGGAGAAACTGGGCAGCGGAGCGCGGATCGAATCCTACGCCTGCTTCCGGGGCGGCGCCTGAGGCCCTATCCTGTCGGCCACCCGACCGACCCACCCATGTCCTACCACCGCGTCCTTCTCAAACTTTCCGGCGAGGCCCTTGGCCAGCCTTCCGACGGTCACGGCATCCACGCGGAGAGCGTGACAGCCATCGCTCGACAGGTAGCCCGTGTAGTCGGGCTCGGCGTCGAAGTGGCACTCGTTTGCGGTGGCGGCAATATCCTGCGCGGCGCCGAGTTCAGCGAACTGGGCGGCCACCGCGCAAACGCTGACTACATGGGCATGCTCGGGACTTTAATCAACGCCCTGGCCTTGTCGGATGCCATCGAGCAGCAGGGCGTCGAGACGCGCGTCATGAGCGCCTTGGAGGTGCGGCAGGTGGCCGAGCCATTTGTCCGACGACGTGCCACTGCGCACCTGGGCCGCGGACGGGTCGTCATGCTTGCAGCAGGAACCGGCAACCCCTTCTTCACGACGGACACGGCGGCTGCCCTGCGGGCTACCGAACTCGAGTGTGACGTACTGCTGAAGGCGACCAAGGTAGACGGCGTCTACAGTGCGGACCCGAAGGTGGACCCGAATGCGGAACGCTACACGAACCTGGGCTACATGGATGTGCTCAACCGTAACCTGCGCGTGATGGACGGCACCGCCATCACCCTGTGCATGGAAAACAACCTCCCCGTGGTCGTCTTCGACCTTTTTGAGGAGGGCAACTTGGAGCGAGTTGTGCGCGGCGAACAGCTGGGCACCCTGATCAGGAACTCATCATGACCTATGACACTGTGTTGAAGACGGCTCGCGATCGTATGGCCAAGGCCCTGGAGCACACCGGGGACCAGCTGCGTCACATCCGCACCTCGCGGGCGTCTGCCGGGCTCGTCGAGAATCTGCGCGTGGACTACTACGGCAGTCCCACACCCTTGAATCAGATGGCGCAGATCTCGATTCCCGAACCGCGCCAAATCATGATCAAGCCCTTCGACGCCTCCACTCTCGAGGAGATCGCCAAGACCGTGATGAAGTCGGATCTGGGGATCAGCCCCGAAAATGATGGCAAGGTCGTGCGCCTGACGATGCCGCCCCTCTCGGGGGATCAACGGGAAAAGTACGCGACCAAAGCCAAGGGCTTGGCCGAAGAGGGCCGCATCGCCATGCGCAATGTGCGCCGGGACGCGAACAAGGAAGCGGATGCCCTCAAGAAGGACGGCACGATTGCGGAGGACGTCTGCCACGACCTGCACGACGAGATCCAGAAGCTACTCAAGGAGTTCGAGGGCAAGGTCACTGACATCCAGGACAAGAAGACCACAGAGATTCTGGAAGTCTGAGTCTCTGGAGCTCTGAGGTCCGTGCCGGAAGGCAATTGGGATGCTGGATCGCTTCGTCGGTTTGGTCTAGAATCCGCGCCGCTCGGTCCCGACCTAGGACCGGGAGTGGAACACGGGTGGGCGCGTAGCTCAGTTGGTAGAGCAACTGGCTTTTAACCAGTAGGTCCCAGGTTCGATCCCTGGCGCGCTCACCACCTCTAGTTTCCACGGTCTGGCGGCGGTCGTTCGCTCACGGACCGCATGCATTCTCCTGAACCGACTCGGTTGCCAGAGAGCATGAAGCGCTGGTTGGGCAGCCCTGGCCCACAAGCACCTTGCGAGCGTCACTTGCCCGGCGGAGCTACGCGACGGGTTCTGGCGTGCGAGATCCGCAAGCGGCTTCCACTTCTTCGACGGACTTGGGAATGCCTGCCGTCAGGACTTCGTGCCCATCCTTGGTGACCAGGATGTCGTCCTCGATGCGGATTCCGATTCCGAGCCAGCGGGGGTCTACGCTCTGGTTGTTGGGGTCCACGTAGAGTCCGGGTTCTACTGTGAAGACCATTCCTGGTTCCAACAGGCGCGAAGAGCCATCGGCTGCGTAGTGGCCGCAATCGTGCACGTCGAGGCCCATCCAGTGCCCCGTACGGTGCGGGAAGAAGTCCATGTAGCCCTGGGCTTCGATCACTTCCTGCGCGGTTCCGGAGACCAAACCCAGTTCGATCAAGCCCGCCACAAGGCAACTCAGGGCCACTTCATGCAGGGCAGCGAAACTGACACCGGGTGCGCTGTGTTCGATTGCCTCCATCTGTGCTTTGAGCACGAGTTCATACAGCGCGCGCTGTTCAGCACTAAAGCGGCCATTGACCGGGTACGTGCGGGTCACATCGGACGCGTAGTAGTTCCACTCTGCACCCGCGTCGATCAAGACCAAATCGCCATCGCGCAGGGCCTCGTTGTTCTCCACGTAGTGCAGGATGCAAGCGTTGCCACCGCCGGCGACGATGTTGGTGTAGGCCGGTCCCGTGCTGCCGCGGCGCTTGAATGTGTACTCGATCAGCGCATCCAGCTCGCACTCGTTCATACCCGGTTGGGTAGCCGACATGGCAGCCAGGTGCGCCTCGGTGGTAATGGCGGAGGCCTTGCGGATCTCCTCGACCTCCGCGTCGGACTTGAAGAGGCGCATCTCGTGCAGGCCACCTGCGTGATCCAGCATGCGTGTCAGGGGCCGAATACCTCCGCGTGCCTTGCGGCGGACGGCATTCAGGACCTCGCCCATCTTGCGATCTCGTGCTTCGTCGAAACCCGTGCGGTAGACGACCTCCTCGTAGCCGGTCAGGCAATCGGGTAGATCGTCCCAGAGGTTTTCGATGTTGCGCGCTTCGTCCACGGCCAGAGCCTCGGGGGCGGCATCCAAGCCCAGGCGGCGTCCGGTCCAGATCTCCTGGGCCTTGTCGAGCTCGCGCAGATAGAGAATCGAACGCCCTGGCCCGTCTCCTTCCAAGTCAGGCAGCAACACCAAGCAGGCCTGCGGTTCGGCGAATCCGGTCAGGTACCAGAAATCGCTGTTGGGACGGAAGCGGAAGTCGCAGTCGTGATTGCGGACCTGCGAGCGGTGCGTGGGGATGACGGCAGCGGTGCCGGTGGTGCTCAGGTGCTCGAGGAAACGGCGACGGTGATCAGCGTACATAAGGCAAGGTGGTAAACGGTGAGGGGTCGGCAGGATACGGTGCCGATGGCGAATCGGGGAGTCGTCGTGCTCAGTCCTTGCAGCGTTCAACGCGGCAGGCGACGAGGAGCGGCTCTCGCAGAGCCTGTACGAGTTGCTTGTCGAGGACGGCGATTTTGACCCACGCAAGCTTGAGGGACTCTGAGTGGATGGATGCGTAGCGTTGTTGACGGCTCGCTGCGGTTCCGGAGCCCTTGATGCGCCAGACCTCGTCGCGCACCTCGGTCCCGACGATGCGGCGGCGACGATCAAAGAGTCCCTGAACGGTCGAAGCGCGTTCGAGCAGAGCTGCGGGCAAATTGGCGAGGGGCACGGCGGGACCCCGTACGCCACCCTCCACCTCCAGCGCCGGGCTCTCGCCGAGCCAGACCTTCCAGCGTCCGGCGGGCAGGTGGCTTGCGTCGAGATAGTAGGGGTTCCAGGTCTCCGGCCACTTGAGGAACTCAGCGATCCCTGAGCAGGTCTGCGTGTCCCAGGCTGGGGGCACCGCTCGCAAGCTGAGCTGGACTCGCGCCTGTTGCTCAGCCTGCTCAGGAGTGGGAAGGGTGAGCCCGCGTGAAAAGGACGGATCCACCAAGCCCTTCAGCAGGGCGTGGGCCATGACGAGCCCACCGGCCGCGTTGGGGTGAATGGCGTCGGGCACGAGACTGACGCTCTCATCTTGGGCGCGTAGAGCCGCGCTCGCCTCAAGCAGAGGACGATTCAGGTCCACGAAGTGACACTCAAATTGTTCGGCCAGAGAGCGGCAGACCGTGCCGTAGCGAATCAGCGTGTCGTTGTACGCAGGCGGTGCCTGGCGTCCCTCGGGGATGGACACCTCGTCGAAGTAGGAGGGAGCCAGCAGCACCACCTGGGCCTGGGTCTCTCCCGTCAGCCTCTGCACGATGTGTGTCATGTCGCGCCGGTAGGTGTCCAGCAGATCACTGTCCAGGGCACGATAGCGAGCGTCGTTCATGCCCAGGAGGATGGTGACCACATCCGGTTTCTGCGCGATCACCTCCGCGTCCAGTCGCTCAAGGGCATCGGCGGCCACATCCCCGCTGACGCCTGCGTTGAAGAACGTCAGATCCTTCTCGGGCATCAGCGACCACAGGGCGCTCTCAAAGGCGGCCACGTAGTGGCCCATGTGCGTGATGCTGTCTCCCAGAAACACGACGCGTGCTCCCGGATCGAGACGCAGGGGCCCACTCTGAATTTGAGCTTGGGCCGGCAGGTGAAGGCTCGCGACGAAGGCGAACGAGAAGAGCAGACGTCGTCCCATGGGAATCACTTGGGTTGCAGGATGAATGACTCGATCGCGGACGCCAGCCACGTCAAGCGCTCGCCCCGTTCGGATGGGCTCCCCAGTTGCAGCACGATGCCGGTCCAGGTGGGCAGGGGAGCGCCGGGCTCCGTGAGTCGCACGGGGACCCCGAGCAGGTCGCCGAGCACCGGAGCGAGTTCCGCCACGGCGATTCGTTGGGGATCGTTGCCGGGCAGGGACAGGTAGAGGCCGCCAGAAATGAGGCTGCGCGGCAGGCCACGTGCCTTGCCCGTTGGCAGAGAGTTCCTGCGCTCGATCATGCGACCCCAGAGAGTATGCGGCTCTTGCCCGGGTGCCAGGTCGACGAGGATGGGCAACCTAGCCTGTTCCGTTTGTGCCCAGTCCAGGTATTCGATGCGGATCTCGTAACCCGGAGGCTCGGGGATCAGGATCGCGACCTGGCCCGCTCCACCTCCCGTGTGAACCAGATCCACTTGGACGCCCGTGGCCTCGACGCTGATAGTCAGGTCGAAGATGGCCTCCCCAACTTGAATGTTGCGGGCCGTGGCCTTGCGCCAGGTGATGGCGTGAGCGTCGCCGCTGCTTTCGGTCGGCGGAGGCAGGCAGGGCTGCAGCAGGGTCTTGTCCGGGAGTGGGGCGAGAGTCCCACCGGGTTCGATCTTCGAGTCGAGCGGCGCGCCTGGCAGCAGGTAGGGCGTCACCGTCGCGACCCAACGGGGATCGGCGGTCAGGTGGGCGTAGTGTTCCCAGGCGTCCCGGTCTCGCCCCTGGGCGCGGGCTAGCAGACACAGGGCCGCGCGCAACTTGGGGGAGGGCTGCCGGACTTCACCCGCCAGCCAGCGCGCCCAGAGTTGCCACGTAGCCGTGCTGGTGCCGGCGGGCGAGGTCGTGGAGCAGGCGGCTCGCA
>CAYXTP010000025.1:0-13679 GCA_964467985.1 uncultured Planctomycetaceae bacterium | reverse complement strand
TCAGAAACTGATCGCGCAGCGTCCCGTTGAAGGACTCCTTGTAGCCGTTCTCCCACGGCGATCCCGGCGTGATGAAGAGCGTCTTCACGCCCACCTTCGCCAGCCAGTCACGCACCGGCCCGAAGGCATGCTGACGTCCGTCAAACTTGGCGTAACTGAGTCCTGTGTCCTTGCGACGCCGGAGCGTCGGACCCCGTCTGGATCCCTTGTTCATCGCGGTCTCCTTGGTCAAAAAGGTGTGCTAACACCCTGTTTCATCCAGGAGCCGCGCCGCACCGTCCGGGGCGGGTTCGCGCTAAGTGCGCGATCGGCAAGATTTAGTGATGGTCGGGGCGAGAGGATTTGAACCTCCGACCTCTGCAACCCCATTGCCCTACCCAACCACTCCTGTTGACGGAGCTAACTCTCGGGTGCCAGCGAACTTAGGGGAGCCTACACCATCTGGAGGACAGTCTCAAGCAGTCCTATGCGATCGCGCCTGATGGCACCGAGAAGCCACGTGTCGCACGAAGAAGGTGGAGGTTCCACAGGTTCGATTAGCCGATAGCCGTCTATCGGCCTGGGACACGAGCTATTGGACCAACCAAGCCGAGTCAGACATCCTCCCGCCTGTTAACCGGCTTGTTGCTAGTTTGCGTCTTGCTTGGGGAGCCACTGCTTCTGGTAGTAGGCAACTGGGAGTGCGCTGTGGTTGACACCCGCTCCTGAGGGTCGCGGTCGAGGCGACCGCCACAAGTCCCCCACCAGGCACGAGCTATGACCATCGTCTTGCTCGACCCCTTGCTCTCTGTTCGCAGCGGTAGGAATGGGTTCCCCAAAGCGAATCTGGGGTGTTCGGCTCGACCCCAAGGCTGACGCGGTCTCTAACTCTCTGGCGTTTCGGAGAGAGGCCGAATGTGGTTAACAGCCTGGCTCCGGCGCCTGCTGACCAGAGACACCGTAACGGGCGCTCGCGGACACTCCCTAACCAGATTCCAGTTTCCAGAGCAAGCTCTCCGGTTTGCCCCCCCCTCTCTCCCCCGCCCCGGAGCCCGCCGCGCGTGCTGCCAGCCATACATCTCATCTCTGCTGCAGCGCCGCGGGGGGGCGCGCTGGGAATTCAGCGCAACGAGGGCAGTGGACTTGGGAGACGGGGAGGAGGATCAATAAGTCCAGCGGCCAGTGCGGCTCTCGCCGCTGATGCCAAGCCCGCAGTGCCGGGCCGTCATCCCCAACCGCCCGAAGGGCATGGCCTCGATGCGGAACTCGCCCGACTTTGGGTCGAGCACGCCCCTGAGGTCGATCGGTTGCCGCCGATCGCCCGGCCCGTGGGCTCGTAAGCCATCCGGCTGAGCGATGCACGGGAGCCGGTGCTGGACTGCCTAGCAGAGGCAGAGGGAGTAGGGGCAGACGGAAACTGTCGGACTGGGCGTAGTTCATCGCCACCTCACCTATTAGCCTACCTGCCGAGCAAACGAGGATGATGACGCACGATAGCCTTCGCCAAATTCTGCAGCGGGAGGAAGCCTTGCGTCGCATCTTCGATCCGCTTGGTGACTTCAGGCGCCTGATCGAACCGCTGATCGATGCCTCCGACCACCTAGATGCCAGCTCTGGCGCAGTAGGGCTACTCCAGCAGGAACAGCTCCGCAGAAGACTCCTGTCGGGGTTTGCTGGCGCCCTTGGCGACGGTGACGCGATCGCGCGAATGGTGGAGGACGTGGAAGGCCACCGCCGACTCCTCGAGAGTCTGGCTGATGAAACGCGCCGGTCCGGGTTGCTAGATCCCCAGTCCGACCTACGGCGCTCCATCGCTGCCGCAATCGAAGCCCGGCAGTCCTACGAACAGATGTTCGGCCGCCCGGAGCTTGACGGGGTTGCGCGGCTCGCGCGGGAAGCAATGAGCTCCAGTACGCTTGTCGAGTCGGCCTTCAGTGATCCCACACTGCTGGAATCAGCGATGGCCCAGATGCGCAACCCGTGGTTGAACGTCGAGGACGTGAACCGCTCGGCCTGGGCGTTCGCAGAGATTCAAGCGATAGGCCGCACTCTCAACGAGCGCCCTCCTTTTGAATCCGAGCTCTCCGCCGCATTGCGGCCGAGCCTCGGCGACTGGCGCGATTTGATAACCCCGTCGCTCGACACTCTGTCATCCGCGGTCCTTCGCTCCGGCTTCTATGCCGAGCGCGGCCTTGATACGGCTCTCACGGACTTTCCTGTTCCAGCGTTCGAGGAGTGCATCAACGCCGCCGGCCTGCAGGAGCGTCCTGCGGAAACACCGGGCACGGATGAGGCCGAGGAGGATGAGGACGATGGTGGTGGGTTTGCCCGCGCACGGGTAGCTTTTGACCGACTCCAGCAATTCGAGATTGCCATTCGAGCATTCATCGAGAAGGCAATGAAAGGCGCCTTCAATGAGGACTGGACGAAGCACCAGCTGCCGAGTGGAATGCTCGACGAATGGCAGACCAAGCGGGATGCGGCACAGACGGTTGGTGAAGAGAACCGTCCTCTTATCAACTATGCCGACTTCACCGACTACCGCAAGATCATCGAGCGTCGCGATAACTGGACCACGGTGTTCAAACCTATCTTCGGCCGGTCCGACGACGTCCGAGAGTCGTTGCAGCGTCTATATCCCGTCCGTATCGCAACGATGCACGCGAGGATCGTCACCCTCGACGACGAGTTGCTTCTCCTCGTTGAGACAAAGAGAGTCCTACGCGCGATGCGCGGATGAGGGACTCACTCCCATCGCACCATCTGAAGCGCGCCCGCACTTACCTCTGACATGCCCAAGCTCAACAAACGCGAAACCGCAGTCGTCGCGTCGTCACGCTGGGCTTCAGTCGTCAAGCCTAGGTCCACCGGAGCCGCACTGGGGGCCTTGACGGAAGTGACGGCCGCAAAAGGAGCCCTCATATGCCGGGGTGAGCCGGAGCTCTATTCAACCCGTGTGGCCCGAATACTCGACCGATGCTCGAGGAGGGCACTGTTGGCCAAGTTCGCATCAGGCAGCCCTTGGTTCGCAGTCGAACAGCATCACTTCGCGCACCAGCGTTCTCCTCTCCTTGAGCCTGTACACAGAGCCGACTTGCTGCACCCGGTCAGGAAAGTTCGCCGCGTAACCCACGGCTAAGTCCAGGCGGACGTCGGCGGACAGGTTTCCCCTCTCAACCAGGGGCCGGATGCGCAGCTCCCTGCTTTCCGCAACCCTCCGCGCATCATCCCCCACGTCGCCAAGACCGTGCTTCCCATGGATATCTCTCCCATCACCTTGACGCTTGCTGATCACGGTCGTCTCCGCCGGCGATCCTGCTGAACAGCCCCAATGAGCCTTGATGAAGGTCATCCACGAAGTGGGGCGATCAGGGGCAGGCTCGATTCCGTTCTCCCTCAAGATGTCCGCGATTGTGCTTCGAGCGATCCGATGGCCGACCGCCTTGAGCTCTCCCTAGATTCTTCGGTAGCCCCAACGAGAGTTCTCTAGCGCCATCCTGACGACCAGTTCCCGGATCTCTACCCGTACACGGGGTCGGCCTGGGCGCTTCTCGGGCACAGAGCCACTCCGCTCAATGAGCTTCCGATACCACGCGAGGATCGTATCCGCCTTGACAATCGTGGCCACCTGCTGGAGATCACGCCGCCCGATCACTTTGCCCTTTGCAGCCAGCCGACGACGCTGATCATCCGTCAACACCAGGCGCTTTCCCGTGTTCTGCTCCAGCAGGACTCGATTCTCCTCGATCAGGTAGTCGATCACGTCCTGCTGGTGCTGCCGAATCAGGTTTGACGCTAGCAGGAACAGGCCGCGAATCGCTTGGAAGTCGATCATCGCACCCGCATTCTAGCTGCCCTCAGGGTGATCTTCGTCCCGGATTTGGCGCCGTTTGAGTATTCGGGCCACACGAGCTTCGCCTCCGGTGCAGGCGGCTTGTACCCCAGAGCGACGGTTTCGATCTCGGGGTATTCACTCGAAGGTAATCCGCAATGCTGGCGTGAACTTGGAACGGTCCACGGAGAGATGGTCCCGATACCAGCCTTGGAAATACCAGGTGGAGCCGGCGAGAATGCTGGGGCGCGTGGCCAGGGGCAGGGATCCGGTGTCCACCCGGTACCTGAGCCGGCCCTTCTTCTTGGTCGAGCCGAGGCTGTCACGGAAGTACCCGACCTGGCCACCCAGGCACAGGTTGTTCTGACTACCTGCGGCCATGGGGATGGCGGCTGCATCCCGTGCCACCATGAAGAGACCGAATTCACCCGAGGGGAGATCCTGAGCGAACAGTTCCAGGTCACCGGCTCGGGCCGCGAGGCTGCCGGTGGCCGTGATCGTGGCGGGGATCCCTGTCGAGTTCACATCGCCAACGCAGAAGCTACTCCCCAGCGGTCGATCAAAGACGTATGCCGATCCCGTGGCGATGCCCGTGTCGTACGGATCGTCCGCGAACGCGCCGACGAGGATTTGGCTCTTGCAGACAGCTACCGAATCGCCGAACCCCAGAAAGTCCGCCATCTTCGAGGGAACGAGCCGGTCTTTCTCCACCCAGACGCCATTCTTGCGTTCAAAAACGTAGGCGCGTCCCGTGTAGTTGGCTCCTTGCTTGCCACTACTCGCTCCAACGACCAGGGTATCTCCCTCCAAGTCCACAGAACCGCCAAAATTGTCGTTGGTTGTTGCTGCGCCGCCCATGATCTCTTGCTTGAGGGACCAGCCCCCAGGCGCAGGACCAGATCGTTCAAAAATGAAAACCGAACCTGGACGGGAGCCTGAGCTAGCGAAGTACGCAGGTTCACCGACTGCAATCGTGTCGCCATCGACAGCGAGGCCATAAGCGAATTGGTCACCGCTCAGCGGGGTCGGGTCCACCAGGAGCGCCGTCTGGATCCAGGTTCCATTAATACGCTCGAAAACAAAGACCTCCCGGTAGGTGAAGAAGGGGATCTGCCCGGTCGCGCTGATGGCTAGCACATTGCCGTCAATAGCGCATGTCATCCCAGCTCCGAGCAGTACCGCACCACTGGGGTCGGTTGGAATGACCTTTTGGACTATCCCCCACCCACTAGGGCCTCTGTCGTAGACGTAGGCAGCGCCCCGATCCTGAGCCAAGTCATCGTCACCCGATGCTCCCACTAGAATTGTCTCCCCCGAAACCGCAACCGAAATCCCAAACGCATCAAACGCTTCCAGTTGCGAGGGAAGGAGCTTGGCAACCTCGACCCACATACCTCCCACGGACTCAAAGATGTACGCGACGCCTGCAGCGGCTCCCTTCTCCCCGTAGGGGAACGCCCCAACCACGACATACCCATCTCGCGCGGCGAGACTGTTGCCGAATACCATCGACGTCACGATGTCCTGGCGTAGAAGTTCCTGCCGCCACTTCCACCCCGCCGGCGTTCTCTCAAAGAGATGAACCGCCCCGGCGTTGATGATGCTGTTTCCTTGCCCACCATTGTCGTTCGGCTCTGCGACGAAGGCTAGATCCTCCGTAACGGCCACCCCTTGACCAAAGAAATCCCCCAACGTTGGGTCCCTTGGGAAGAGGACACTGTCCTCAACAGTCTGACATGGACTCGACCAAGCGGGAGTGGCTGTAAGAACCAAAGTCCCGGCGAAAGGAAGAAAGGGCCAATGAAGCCAACGCACTCCGCGCGCGTCCGTTTTGCCAGACCGGGGACGCCACTGCTTGGCGCCCCCCTGACAACGATCATTTTGCGTCTCGGAATCGTTCAACCGGGCGTCCCCACTTGTTTCTCATAGCAACCCATGTCGGTATAAGGATCATCGTTTACCGGAGCACCCGTGCCTAGCGCAGCCGGGTCGTCCACTCGGCGAGGCAAGCCGCGAATGAGCTCGTACGGCACCTCCTCCCCAAGGTCGGTGTCGTCGTCTAGATCGAGAGGGTCCAAGGGGAGCCTTCCATTGTCCCCGACGTCGATACAGGGCGAGCCCGCTTGCAAGCGATACTCAGAGGTGCTGGGGGATACAAAAAGCGGATCCACGTTGATGTTGCCAGGACCCGACCACGGGGTCAGTGTTTGTGTGTCCGAGTACTCGACCGTTACTAACGATGTCCCTGGGCCTCCAATCGTGTCGATTACGGCCCGCCCTCCTTGCATTGAAATGTTATCCCAGAGAATCGAATTGTAGACCTGCGCATAGTCTGTATTGGCATCCTGTAGGTATATGGCTGCGCCCTCACTTCCGGAGCCCGTGGCATCTTCAAAGGTCTCGTTCCCGGCGAATGTGCAATTGACGACTATTGCGAACCGATCCCCGATCAGTCCCACGTACAACCCACCCCCGAGGTTGGAAGAGTTGCCGCGAAAGAGGGAGTTGCAGATCGTCAGGCCTGGAGAGGTCAAACTTAGGATGTCAGCATTGAGCCCGCCTCCGCCTGCATCCGAACGGTTACCCGCAAAGAGAACATTGAAGATATCGCCATAAGAATCCGCCAGCCTCACTCCTCCGCCGTGCCCTTTGCTCCTGTTGTCCCGGATAGTGCAGTAGGACATGCTGATTGCCGCCCTGCAGCCATACACTCCAGCTCCCTCGGATTCGGCATAGCATTTTCGGATAATGCAATTCCGAAGTGTCAGCTCATTTTCGTCCGGAATTAGGATTCCACCTCCTGATTGGACGCTCGCTGAAGCAAAAGCGTTTCCGTACTCGATCCTGAAGCCGTCGATGATATTGGTTCCATTGTTCTGAAGCGTTATGATGTGAAAACTATCTGCAATACTCTTGCTTGCGCTCCCATCAAGATCACCGGTGAGGATTGTCTGTTCAAAGAGACCTGCCCGCTGGGAGAAGAAGTTCTCGGTCGCGTCGAAGCCACCGTAGACGTCAACGGTATCGGGGATCAGATGAGTATCAGCAGGAGATACACCAGCCTTGTAGGTCCCCTCTGCAACCCAGATCTGGTCGTAGTTTTGGTTGGCAGCGGTAATGGCCTGCTGCAGAGTGAGAAAGGCTGTCGACCAGGATTGTCCGTCCTGGATGACCCCGGGCGCCGTATCGTTCACCCTGTAGGGGGACTGAGCAGCGGCCCCCCCCTGTGTCACACCAAGTACCAGAACACTGGCAACGAGCGACAGGCGGGCAAACGAACGAACTTTCTTGAGCTGTGAGGGAATTCTAGACAAAACAGGCAACTCCTCTTGAGAGCGGGAATTAGTGCGAAACGAGGTAGGGAATTGGTGCAAGTCGACCGTCCCCTGACCGACCAATAGCTCAAGACTGCCAAGTCCCCGGGCAAGCGCAAGGTCTTTCCTTGAGATGGAATTCCAACATGCATTCACGCATTCGGACGGGGTGGCAGAACTCATTCGCCAATCCCCAAGGTAATCTCCACCCTCGCCAGAAACGCCAGCCCGTACCTTGAATACTGGGAAGGAAGCTGCAAAGTGACCGCAGTTTCAGACGTGGTGAGTCCTGTGCCACGCAGTCGCGGTCCGAACCCGCGGCAAGACGGGGGATGAGGATTTGAAGCGAGTCGAGCCATTAGTTGAACAGAACGCTGAGCCCGTCGGTGAAGTTGGAGGTGGCCCCTGGATTGTTGTCCCGAAACCACGTCGTGAAATGCCATGTCTCCCCGGGAATGACAGCCACGGGAGGCCAGGTGGGGATGTTCGTCAAATCAACGCGAACGCTGAACGAGCCCGTGGAGCCCGTACTCGACAGCTGGTTCGAGAATCGAGCAATGGTACCGCTCAGGCAGAGGTTTCCCATGGAGCCCGGGGGCGACACGACCAAACCCTGGGTACGGCTGGTCAGGAGATAGCCGAACTGGTTCATGGGCAACTGCGCAGCACGCAGGACCAGGTCGTTGTCGCTCACGGCCGCGCTGCCCGAGGCGGAGATTGCTCCGGGGAGACCGGATGAGTTGGGAACTGCGCTGCAGTAGTTCGTACCCAGGCCTCCCCCCCCCATGTCCACTCCACTCACCACCAGGGCGTAGTCCGCGTCTACTTGAGCGGTCTCCATGTGGGTGTCCTGGTTGATCTCACTGGCAATCACCTCCACCAGCCAGGTGCCGGGCACGGGCGACAAGACGAAGACGTTCTCCACGGTGTCCTTGGTGTTGGGCTGGGCCGATGGCGCCGACCACATGTTGCCCGTAAGGCCCTGGTTGCCCCAGAAGGTAACGCCCGATGGATCCGTGACCTTCAGATCCATGTCATTGATGCGGTGCTGCGTAGAGGAAGTCGTACCGGGCCAGTCCCTGTAGACGAGGGTGACCTTGAGAGGGTCGGCGCCGTCGACGGTTAGCGAGTACACGGTAGAGTTGGTCTCGGTCAGCACATCGCTCTCATCAACAACGAACATGCGCTGACGCAATTCGTATAGGGTACGCACGTCGGCGTGCCCCCATCCCTGATGCATGCGGGTCAGGTCGTGGGTCTGACCCGAAAAGGACCACTGAGTGGCCGTGTTGATGAGCACGGCCTTAGCGGTGGTGTTCTGGGGACGATTGCGATAGACGGTGCCAAAGGGTGCGCTATTGCCGAAGAGGCCGTCGGACCACATCTGGTAGAAGAGGCCCAAGTGTCCGGCGGTGATCGGGGTAGACCCAGATGTTCCCCCGAAGGTGTTGGTGTAACCACCCCCCCAGGCGGTGGTGAAGATCATGTCGTAGTAGCTCGCCAGATCGGGCTTGATGCGCCCGTCCGCGGCCGGGCCGATGCTGGCGGAGTTGTTCCAGTTGTCGTCGCTCTTGGTCACGGTGTTGTTGTGATTGATGCCGCCTACCGAGATGACGTTCTTGGCCCAGGCCTCGGGGCGCGACAACTGGTTTCCAGTATTGGACTGGGACTGCAGAATGCTGAGCCGGGGAAAGTCGAACAGGATCAGGTCCAATTGCTGGGAAGAACTCTCGTAGTCGAGTGATTGCGTGCTGCCCCAGCTGTTGGACTGCAGGACGGCCCTGTAGGGTGCCGCCTGCAGTTCGCCCGTGTGGGCGTAGCGGTTGGTCATGAACGTGTAGTCCGCCATGATCAGCTTTGCGGCGGGCATCACGCCTCGAGCGTTGGGAGTGACCGCCCCCGAGGCACAGATGATCCCGGAAGTGGACGTGCCGTGACTGCCAGCGCCGACGGCCCCGTGGAGGGTGTAGTTCTGAAGATCCGGGTGGCTGGGATCACATCCAGAATCGAGGACTTCGACGTTGACGCCCTGCCCTAGGTAGTTCCCGAGCGACTCAACGTAGTCGGCGCCATGCATCTGGCGGGCGATATTCATGTCGGTCTCGGGAGCACTCCACTGATCGATCCATTGAACCTCGTCCAGGCGCGCCACGGCGAGGACCTGGGGCCGGGTCAAGGTGGCACTCATCAGGAAGGTCTCCGGCGTGGTGGATTCAACAACGCCCCCCATGGAAGTGATGAGCTCCGCCACGGGGGTCTGGCCGCGCAATCCACGCTCCATGGTCAGGATGTTCACCTGCGCGGTCGGGCCCTGACTCCAGGCACGGTGCGTGGGAGACAGAAAACCCTGCTCCAGCTTGTAGGCCGGGTGGAAGGGACCGACCCAGCGCACGAAGGAGAGGTCGCGCACCCGCTCGGCCTGGGTTGCGCTCATCTGCACCACGTGTGAGTGATTGGCCAGGAACAGGTGCAAGCGCACGCCAAGCCTGCGCAGGGATTCCCGGTAGGCCTCGATCCCTTGGGTCCAGAACTGGACCACGTAGAGTTCGCTGCCCTTGGGCGCCATGAGATCCGGGGGGACGGCGGCCTTGCCTGACAGAGGATCGAAGGCGGCAAACCGCAGCAGCAACGAGTAGTCGGTTTGCTTGGGAGTGTTGAAGCGCTCGCCGTCGACACTGACCGAGTACCAAGAGGTACCTGGTCCATTCTCTGCCTCTTCCGACCAACTCATCCCGAGTGCGTCGCTGCCCGGAACAACGTGCAGCCGCGGGGAGAGGATCGCGTCGTCGCTGACCTGAACCTGACGCTCGCCGCGCGCGGTGAGCAGGCTCAGAGCGGATCCGTCTGCGGTATTGCGGACCGAAACGCGCTCCTGGGCGATCGACGGTGCAGTCACCAAGAAGGCGAGAGGTAGCAGTCCGAACAATGCGGATCTGGAGCGAGTCATGGAAGAATGAACCCCAAGGGGGCCGGATGATCGGGAAACGCGAGTGAATTCAATCGTAGCTGCTGAAAACGGGAATGGACTGATTCTTCTCCGTTAGTCATTGTCGGTGCAGCGGGGAGGGCCTCGAAGCCGTTCTGCTTCCCCCCATGTCTCATCCTGACCCGTGCCGCCCAAGCATTCGGCCGCGCACGGACCCAAGCCCATGCCAAGAGGTGCGTCAGCGAGGATCTGAAATCATGACTGCGACCCGACATCAGGCCGCGGGACACTGCACTCCGTGCGGATCACCAGCACTGAGAAGTTTGAAATGTAGCCATGTTTGGTTCCGAACCCAACGGCTTTGCGAACCGAGACATGGCCTGACGCCACCAAGAATCCCAATCTCTCTCTCTCTGCCAAAGTTCGCAATCCCGTTGGCTTCGGGGAGCCACTGTCTTTGGTGGAGGCAACTGGGGGTGCGGGGTGGTTGACGCCCTCGCAAGTGGCGGTCGACGCAAGTCCCCCACACGCAGGGGTTTACGACGACTCCAAAGGTCTCTGCTTGGCGCGGCGAGAGTTGACACGGAGTCCGAAACCCGGCGTTTGGATCGATACCGAGCCAAACGCAGTCTCGAACTCTCTGTCGTGTGGCGAGAGATCGCGGGGAAGTGGTTAACACCTCAAAGCCTGAGCTCTGTTAACCAGGACCACTCGCGATAGGCTTGATACCCGCCCTGGTCAGATCCGAGGCCCCATTTCGCGGTATGCGGTTCACACCCGGGTCCGCGAGGGTGTGCGTGAGCCGTAGCCGCTGAACTCAAGTGCTGCGCACCGCATTGGCGAGTAGGTCCAAGGCGCCGCGGTGACTCGACCCCAAGCGAAGCATGCGGAACGCAGCGCTGTTCGTGACGCCTCCAAATTGACCGTACTGAGTCACAGCCCCGAACAGCAGCACGCCGCAACATAGCCGCACGCCAGCCTCCCCCTTTCCGGCGAGCAGCGTACTCATCACGTCGGTCACCGCAATGTGCTCCGCGACGGTGTCCAGCAGCTGATCGGCAGCAGAAACAGCGGACCTGGCATCTCGTGAGACAGCGACCAGACCTCCCCGGTTGGCGAGGAGGGTTATGTCAATTGCGGGGACGCCGTGGGTGATGCTAGGGAGTGTCGAACCTTCCCGGCTGAGTTGCCCGATGGCCCTCCTCAAGTTGCGGTCTAAGCCCCTGATGGCTTTCGGGCGCTTGACGGCGAGGCCGAAGTAGAGACTGTCGATGTGGGCAACGAGGTCCGGCTCCTCAAATGTCACGTGTACGCCACGCGAGGCCAGCCCTGCAGCAAGAAAGAGCTCAGACTGGGCATCGCGTCCGGGAGTGTCTGCTCCTATTCGTGGGTCACCAGGATCGTGCATGACGAGCTTGAGTTTGCTCCGCAATACCGGGTCGTTAGAACCCCCGAGTTGTTCAACGATGTGCGCGAGCTGGAAGAGATCCAGGAACGCCTGGCTGAGCAATACCTGATCTACTCGCTTGCCCGCGCGGAGTTCCCCCAAGGCAGACTGGAATTGCTCGAAGCGCCCTCTGGGATCAATTCCCCGGCTCTCAAGTTGCGCCAGCGCCGCCTCGTACCGTGCCACGGTATCATCTGCAGTCGTCGCACCTGGAGGAGCCGATTTGGGGTCGTGTGTGGTCATACCGTGGGCGATTGTAGTGAGAGGCCAGACGGACTTGCAGGCTCTTGTCTTCGGCCATCGTGAACCGGTTGCAAACTTGCACAGGAAACTGACCTGTAACGGCTGGGACGGCTGAGATTGTCGACCAGACCGCTGACGCCAGCTAGCAGAGCGGCCTTGAATGCGCGAGCACGAGCGGGGAGAATCCTCGATTGCCCGGCGAGCAGAAAGCGCTGACTGGCACAGCCACCGCATCACCAATTCCATTAGTCTCACTGAGGAGATTCTGCCAATGATGAACGAACTTGATTACGGCTACGATGAGTACCTCCAGGCCCAGGCCGAGGAGCGGCAAGCCGCCAACGAGAACGCCGTCGAGGTCCTCAGCGCTCGGCTCCGATCCACATGCCGTGCAGTGGACCTTGGTGCTAGGAGCCTCCTTGACCAAGATAAGGCACACGTGATTCTAGGCCGTGAGCAATTCGAGCTTCTGCGCGGCGTGGCGGAAAGAAACCTCAGCGATCTAGAAGCCGGACTCCTGTCGGAAGGGTGCTGAGAGTCAAGAGGCGCACGTCCTGTCCCAATACCGGGCCGTTCACCAAGTCCAGCCTAGGTCACCGGCTTCAGTGTGCAAGGAACGAGATGCTCGGCGTGCTCACGGGCGATGGGGCGCGGTCGAGTCTCTGGACCCCACGGAGTCCTTGTTCGCGAGCATATCGGAAGCCACCCAGGATTCCGGTTGGTCCAGTGGAGAGCGTGAGGGACAGAGATATACTCACCTCTGGGCCCGGAGGGCCTCACTAGACACATGACAGATGACATCGCAGCCGCCGATGAGGCCTACAGTCCATTTTCCCCCTTCAGAGAATGGTCACGCCTCGGAGTGGATATCGATCGATGGGATTCACTGACCTCTGAGCTCTTGGCGCTCAAAGACACCGAAGCAGGCAATTTCACCCGGGCTCTTGCTGTCGTGCGACGAGCGGCCGCAGTGCAGACTGGGGCTGTGGAAGGCCTCTACGAGGCAGATCGCGGATTCACCATAACAGTAGCGACTCAGTCTGCACTTGTGGGGCAGATGCCTACAGGGGATCGACGAACTGCGATGATTGAGGATCAACTCCGAGCCTATGAGCATGTCCTGGATTTCGCGACGCAACGCGTTCCGGTTGCCGAGGCTTGGATCCGAAAACTCCACGAGGACCTTTGCCGGAGTCAGGAAACCTACGACGTCCAAACTCCACAAGGCCCACAGGCTCATGAACTACCGCTAGGTGCGTACAAGTCGATGCCAAACCATGTTCGCTTGGAGGATGACTCGACCCATAGTTACTCGCCGGTGGACGCAACCTCGCCAGAGATGTCTCGGCTGGTCAGTGAGTTGGGCACAAAGGCGTTCGCTTCCGCCCATCCGTTGCTGCAGGCCTCTTATGCACATTACGCCCTTGCTGCAATCCACCCATTTGCGGACGGAAACGGCCGGGTTGCTCGAGCACTAGGTTCTGTCTATACCTGCAGAAGTTCTTCGATTCCGCTCTCCGTGTGGTGCGATGACCGCCCCCGATACTACTCAGCCCTCAAGATGGCTGACGAAGGCAATCCACAGGGGTTTGTCGATTTTCTGTTTGTGTGCTTCGTGGATGCGGTATGGCTGGCTCAGGACAGCTTTCGTCACGCGGCCACCCCCCTCCTGAGCGATAGCGTCCAGGATCTACGGCAGTTGTACCTCACTACAGGAGGATACACGCACGCCGAAGTAGACAGGGCTGCCCAGAGGCTGATGCTGGATTTTACCGACGCATGGAATCTAGTTACGGCAGGTTCTCTGAAGAGTGAGGAATTGGAACTAACAACGAGCTCGGCAACCAGTGCATACGGAGTCTCAAGTGCCACTTTTCGTCGTCCTGTAACTCCGCCGGGCATCGCACTCACGGCCAAGGTGTCCTCACTACCTCCTGC
>CAYXTP010000024.1:0-20741 GCA_964467985.1 uncultured Planctomycetaceae bacterium | reverse complement strand
GAGGAAGGGCCTGACTTGGAATTGAGCTTGGAGTTGGCTCAGGCCGCGGTGCTTAACTTGTAGCGCACGGGTGGGCGAAACACAACGGCGCTCGTCCCTCCTACTGCGCGTGCGTTTTCCTCCGGGGAACTAGCGGTGAACCAACGGGGAACTTGGAGGCGTGGTTCACCGCAAGTGCACGGGTGCCTGGCGAAGTTCACCGCATGGGAGCAACAAATCACGCCGCGCGACATCCCCAGTGGCGATTCACCGTGCGCGAACGCCCGCAAAACTCCCGAATTCGGTGTACCAACGGGGAACTCTTGGCGAACCGCGAAAGGTCCGATTTGGTGCAGTATCTGACATCCGATCTGGGGTGCGTGCCTCGCATCCGCTGTGATCACGGGCGATTTGACGCGGCCGAGTATGTGGACCACACTGGGTCGAAGACGCTTGCAGCTAAACTGCCCGCCACGAACCGAACACCTCGAGGGTCCCAGGCCACCTCCTCTCATCCGCCAGGCCGTAAGTGTCGCGAATGTGCTCGTGAGAGACTATTTCGAGCTGATGCCTCAGCGTCGAGCCGAATCTGCGGAGTACCCAGCACCGGATCCGGTCCTTGTTTGCGTTTAGCCGCGCACGCCACACCTGAGCTGATCCGTCGCCGTCCGCAACGCCGGCGCTTCCGATTCTGTTGTTGGTGAACTCGGCTTGGCTGATCTTGAATGCGGGTAAAAAGAAACCAAGGTCTAGACTCTCCACGGTCAGAGGCATTCTCATTCTGGAGAACTCAGGAGGGTAACCGTCATCCTGAACTCGCACGTTTAGCGAGCCTGGCTGCAGAACGCGTGGCCAGTCACTCGGGGCACTTGCCAGCGAATCCCTGCCTGGAACACCAAGTTCTTTGTGTCTTCCAATACCAGTGACGACAGCCCCAATGAACGTCAGTACTTTCATGGGCCGGCTATGGTGACTCGCCCAGCACATTGTCGAGCATCATCTGCCCAGTCGAAGTCAATCGATACTGCGCGAGATTGTTGCCCGGTCCTAGGGTGCCGCCACCCCCGAGGACCCAAGGCTCAACGAGGCCGGCACCTGAGAGCCTACTCCCTTCCGATGAACCAAGTCGTAGCTGCGGGTATTGCACACCTTCCTGGGAGCCTGTTCTCAGTTTCTGGAACTGGTGGAGCCGAAGCAGGTCTACCGGAAAACAGGTTCCGATCGCATGGGCAGCCTGTCTCAGTTGCTCAAAACTCAGCCTCTTGCAGAGGTGGGCTCTCAATGCCGTGGCCAGAAGGTCTGCCTTCTCCATGTCCTCATACTTATCGAGTTGCAGCATGACGAACACGCCTACTCTGTTGGCATAGTCCGGGTCCTGGTCAATATGCCACGCCTCTCGTTCCCTGTCTTGCGCCTTGCCCAGACCCCGAAGGAGTCGCTCAACTTTCTTCTGAAACAAGATGTCCCGAACGGAACTTGAGACTTCTGCAACTCTGACTATATCGCCAATAAATGGCACAAAACCGGCTACCTCACGCCCCACTTGCCAAAGCGCGGTCTTCCCGTCGCGCACGTCAGAGTCGTGGCGAGGGCTGTCGTGCTCGTTATGGCTCGATTGATCGGTCATGGTCGTCGGTCCAGTCCCCTCAGAAGGCCGGGGCAGCCCGATGGTAGTGCGGGGGACTCCTCTGCCCGTGGTGTCCAGAAATTGAGCCGCGCACTAAGGAGAGCGTAGACCAGGATCTGCGGAATGCAAAGGTCCCGATTCTCGGCCGGCCCTTAAGCACGCGATCCGTAACCTTCCCGGGCGGGCGTACATCCCTCACCTGCCCCCTGGTGTTTACGGCCCGATTCCCTCCGCAGGCTGCTCGGCGGTAGCGCTGGAGAAGGCCGCCGAGTCGTTCCCTGCACTCGATACCGATAACTCCAGTATAGACCCAAGTACGGGCGCATGGACGCGGCCGAGACTTTGGACCCCACGCCGTTGCGGTAGCGGTGACCAAGAAGCTCCCGGGGCTGAGGGCCTCTTCCCTCGACAATACCCATCTTAGTCTCGGACCAGGCACAGGCGTGACGTCACCGGTGAGTCGTCGGCACTTACATTCAGCCCAGCAAGCCGCTCCGCTTCCCATACCCCGTGATCGTCAGCTGATCGCGCGCCCTAGTCGCCGCTACGTACAGCAGGCACCGCTCGCGCTTCTCGTGGTCTTCGATGCTGGCTTGATCCGCGTGAGTCCCCTGCGGGAGCCTCTTGGGCATCTCGCCGTCCTGGACGGAGGCCAAGAGCACGCGTCGGAACTCGAGGCCCTTGAGGCGGTGCATTGTCGCGAGCCGGACTCCCTTGCCCGAGGTCTGCCCGCTGCTCAGGAGGGTGAATTCGATCCCTGCTCGGGTTAGGAGCTGGGCGTAGCGAGACTCGACCAGGTCGTTGGTGCGGGCGGCGAGGCAAATCTCCCCCGGGGGGATGTCCTCGATCCAACGCCGCAGGTGGTCGATGATGGCGGCCTCTTCTTCTCCGGAGGTGTCGAAGTGCAGGAGCTCGGGCACGGGACCGGAGCGCAGGGAGCGGTAGCCCTTGAGACTGTCGGAGCCGCCGTCTAGGTCGTCGATGTCGAGGCCCTCGAGCACGGCGACAGCCTGCGTGCGGATTTCGTCCGTGGTGCGGTAGTTGAGCTTGAGGCGCTTGGAGCGACCTCGGATCTTAATGCCGCAGGCGCCCATGCGCGTCACGCCTCCGTAGATGCGCTGGTGGGCATCCCCCACCAAGAACATGTCGGCGGGCCCCTTAGGCACGATGGCGCGTAGGAGGCGTAGTTCGTTAGGTGTGAGATCCTGAACTTCGTCAGCCAGCACGGCACAGTAACCGAGCTTGCGGTCCTCATCTTCTAGATAGAGGCGCACCTCTCTGATCACGTCCTGCCACTCGGCCAGATTGGCAAGGCCGAGATGCTCGCGGTAGCGCTCAAGGACTTTCCAGACCTGCATGCGCTGCTTGCGTCCAAGGCGGGTCCCGCGGCCCACGCGTCGGGCTTTGAAGTAGGCCTCCGAGGTGAGGACGTCTTGCAACTGCACAACCTGGTCCCACTCCTCCTGGAAGAACGACAGGGAGTAGTCCGTGTCGCCGGCCTCGTCGATGGCCGACTGCATCGCCTCGCGCCGCTCCGTGTCGCTGGCAATCCGCAGACGCCGGCCTACCAGGCGCTCGTAGTACTGAGACGCCCACGAGTGCAGGTGCTTGACCTCGATTCGCTGCGCATGTCCGCCACACAACTCATCCAGCTGCTTGCGTAGGTCCTCGGCTAGGGTCTTGGTGTAAGTGGTCACCAGGAGCCGGTCTTCGGGGGCCGTGAACTTGGACTCGAGCAAGTACTTCGCGCGGTGCATGAGCACCACGGTCTTGCCGGTACCCGCCCCACCGAGCACGCGGATGGGCCCCTGGGCGTTCATCTGCACCAGCCGGCGCTGGCTGGGGTGAAGAAACACCCGCCACTTCGCCAAGGGTGCATCCAGGATGGCCTCCAACTCGGCCTCGCCTTCTACCAAGTGGAACAGACGCTGAGTCTCGGGGTGCTCGAGGGCGGCCTCGAAGTCGTGAACGTCCACCGGCTTCGACTCTGGCTTCCTGGAGGTCTCGTCCAGGGCATCCAGGAAGCTGTAGCCCGCGGCAAATAGGTACAGGAGCTCGCACGCGTCCTCAGGTAAGTGAGGAGCGAGGTCGTCCAGATCAATGTCATTGACGAGGGCGCGCACGGTGGCCAGGAGTGGGATCGGAACACCGGCTAGCAGCAGCTCCTCGTCATCGAAACCCGCGAAGAGATGCGGGACCTTGACGGCTTGGGCCTTCTTCGCCTGCGCCGGTTCAGGGGCCTCGCACTCCTCCACGGAATAGACCTGCAGCACGCCGGACTTCGGGTTGACCTCGAAGACCCTGTTCTTGACCCAGTCATAGGCGTCGTCATGGTGATCCGCCCAGACGCAGATCAAGGTATCCCCGCGGTCCGGCTGCACTAAGATCATGCGGTAGGTCTGATCGATGCGAACACTGCGCACCTTGGGATCCCGGGCCTGCTTGATGGGCTCGAAGTTCTGCCCCCGGCGAGTCGGGTCGTCCTGGAAGCGCTCGGTCATCTCCCGGACTTTCTTCTGCTGCTTCTTTGGCAGCTTCGCGAAGGACTCCAAGAAGGTCCGAGCGAAGGCAAGGTTGGCGGTAACCACTAGCGGCTCTCCTGTATTTTGGTGCCTTGTTTCTCGATCAAGTCATTCACATCTTCCGCGCTGGCACCATCGGCCAACACCGCCCAGCCGACTGCGATGAAGGCCTGCTCGTCCTCTGGGTATTTGCCGTCCACCAGTGCCACTCTGGCCTCCTCCCAGCCGAGCAAGGAAGCAGCGGCACAGCGGCCTGAAGCGCCCTCAAGCTCGTACCCCGGAATGCCAGCCAGGCCGTGCACCCGGAACACCGACTCGAGCAACTCCGCCTCCTCCCAGGTAGCCCCCTCGTCCGTCCAGCGTGAAGAGCCTGACGCCTGCGTTCCCTGCTCAAGGGTCGCTGTACCGCCGGGTTCTGCAGCCTTGGACTCAACATTGCTATGGGCTCCCAGATCGTAGTCCCCGTCCAGCTCACGCATGGCGATCACGTCCTCCGTGCAAGTCACCACGCTGCCTTCGACAAACTGCAACAGGTTCCATGCCTGCAGGAAGAGGCACCATGCACTCAGGAAGTCATCTGCCTTACGCGCATCCCAGGAGTCTTCAAGACGCAAGGTCCACTGGGCCTGCGTCACGACACCTGCCTGCATGGCCGCGAGCGGCATGTGGGCTAGTATGCCCAAGTGCGCCTGCACCCCGCCTCGCGCCAACAGGGGCAGGCTTGGGTCGAGGGGGATTTCTGCGGGCAAAGCACTAATCGTGTCCGAGCGCTCGAGGCTACCCGCGTAGGCCAAGGCCGCGTCACCAGCATAGGTAGACTTACGCACAGTCCACTCCACCCCCGTACGGGCTAAGTCCGCTCGCCAGGCGGCCTCGTTCGGGCTCCCCATCCACTCCCAGAGCAGCTCCATACTCCCCAGGCCCGCTAGGCCCAAGCGCGACTGCAGCCCCCAACGCTCATGAATCTGCCCCGCCGGCGAGTCCGGCTTGGTGAGCGGAATCTCGACCATGTGCTTCAGGAGTGCACCAGACACGAGGCGCTTGCCATCCTCAAAGTCCAGGACGTCCTGCCACGTCACGGACCAAACCCGATAGCCGCCGCTCTCCAGAATGGACCGACGCTTGGCCACGTCGTCTCCCAGTCGCGAGACCTTGTCCTGTGGGCACACGTGGTAGGCATGGCCATCACAGAAGACCGCGATCGGCTTGTGGTCGGCATCGATGGTGAGTGCCTTCAGCAGGAAGTCCGGCCGACTTGGCTTCTGCACGCCAGCGCCGTACCCCAAGTCCACCTGAGCGGTCAGTTCCCACTGGATGGCGCCCACCTTGAGGTCCCAGCGCTTCTTGCCGCTCTTGATCACCGTGCGCCAGTCGGATTTCCCAACCCTCCCCTGAAGCGCCCGTACGAAACGGGCCTCCAGCTCGCTCTCTACGGTCGCATCCAGAGTGACTTTTGAAAGTGTCTCGACGTCCTCGACTTCGGACCGCTTGTCCAGAATTCCACTCAAGAGGTCCTGCGCAATACGACTCGAAGTCTGCTCCAGCTCGCGCTGCCCCTGAAAGGCGTAGAGGCACCGATAGCAGCCATCCTCTCCGTGCTCCAAGCACGAGCATCCCCGCAGCCCGACCAAGGCCTCCGTCAGCAGGTCCAAAATCCCATCGTCCCGCCAAAGGTCCGCCAGATATCCGGTCCCTCCCGGCACCGAGTCAAAGATCACCAGGAAGTGGCGGTGCCCGGTGCCCTCCAAGGGCTCACGCGCCGTCTTGATCTGCAGGTGATCCGCGCGTCCCCCATACCGCTGCCGCAGGCCGAAGGCCAAGGCTGCCTTGAAGGAAGCCAACTCCGACCCCTGGTTCACCTCGGCAAATGGCAACAGCAGGCGGATCGCCTCCGAGCGTATCTCACGGTACAGGTAGAGCGAATCCACCTGGGTCTGCTGGTTCTGCCGCCCCTTGCACGTGGCGGCATGACGGACCTCCCCCTTGGGACCCGGGTTCTTCACCCGGCCGCACTCGGTGCAGACCTTGAACCCGTCCTCATTGACCGCCTCGCCAGCGACCAGAAAGTCGCTGCGCTTCTCCGGCCCGAAGTTCACTTCGCGCAAGAGCAGGTTACTGAGCAGCTCGTAGCCGAACGGCGCCTCCTCAATCAACCGTGCCCCGTTGCAGTTCTCCCTGCGCACATCGATCAGGTCCGCCGTCTGATAATGCGACTGCTGGCGATCGTCGCCCAGGTCTGCCGTGGCCACTTCGAGCTTAGCTGCCAAGGACCGCGAACGCCGGAAGTGCAACATCTGACGCACGCGCCCGGTATCCGCCCAGGTCTTGTCGCCGCACGAAGGACAAGCCTCGGGCCCCTTGCCGCCAGCCGTCACCCGCTCGGTGTGGTTGCAGGCCGCACACAAGCGCCAGGACTCGACCAGAGGCGCGGTCCGACTCCCGAGATCCACTTCGTCGATTTGCACCCGTCGCCCCTCCGCGTAGAAGGTGTTGAATGGGGCCAACTCGCGAATTGCAACACTCGCCGGCCGCATGTACTCGTAGGCCTCGTAGTGTCGCTTGCCGTCGCTCTCGTGGCTGACCACCGACTCCAGGATCACCCCAGGCTCCGGGAAGGCGTAGTTCGGTAGCACCCCCGCATCGGTCAGCAGGTTGAGTGGGTACTTCTTCCCCAAAGCCCGGTTCAGCCGGCTGAGCATGCGCCGTGATTCTTCGAGCTCCGTCTTGGTCTCGTCCGGATTGTCGAAGCGCTCCGGATGAGCCTCCACCAGCTTCGCCCGCTCGCGAGCCTTGTCCGCATCACGCGACAGCGCCTGACGCTCCTTCCGCACCTCATCGAAGGCCTTCCAGACGTCATCCTTCACGTTGTCGGAGTGACCGTACTGGCGCACGGCTTCGCGGTTATCCACGCCAAGATCCTTCTCCGGGAAGCGCGTCAAGAAGGACTCACACAGGCTGATCTTGTGCTCCTCGTAATAGGTCAGGAAGCGCCCCGGGAACTCCTCCGCGGAGGTACCCGTCAAGATGCTCGAAACCTGCCTGGGCAATTGGGTGGCCTGCTTGTCCGCATAGGCCCAGGCATCCATGGCGTGCGCCACCAGCTGGCGTTTCAGCATCTCCGGTGCGTCGAGGAAGCACCCGGGCGGGTCCACAGCCCCTTCCAGCATCAAGCTGGGCTCCGAATGAAAGTACAGATCATGGGGCCGCGACACCGCCAGAGTCATACAGAAGGCATTGCCATCCTTGCGCCCGGCCCGCCCCACTCGCTGCAGGTACATCGACGTCGTCGGCGGCACCGAGCACAGCAAAACGCTCGACAGGTTTCCGATGTCGATACCCATTTCGAGCGTCGGCGTGCACACGAGCAGGTTCGGCGCAGCAGGCGCACTACCCGCTTTGAAGCGTTCCTCGAGCCTCTCCCGAGGAACTCGATCCAGCAAGCCCGTGTGCTCCTCGGAGAACACGCGCGCAATCCGACCGGACCGGTAGATGCGTGTGTAGAAGGTATCGGCCATGACCTCCGCCGGGCCCCAGACACCTGCGCAACGGTACTTGGTACAGGGCTGGCCCTCCCACTGCTCGACCTCGCCCGGGGACACCCGGTGAGCGTCCTTGCATTCCGAGCAGCGCAGCTCGCGCACCTCAGCCACCAGAGTCAGGGCAGCCGGGTTCACGCCCCAGACATCCTCCCCGTTGGTCTCCGTGGGCAGCTCCTGGAAGAGCTCCGCACGGCACAGCACGCGCACGGCCTCTCGGTAGAGCTGCTCTATGCCCGGGTCGTCCGGCACCACTCCCAGGGTCCTGGCAGCCCAGTCCTTGTACCAGGTCAGGTTCTGGCTCTCACTACCGAACGCATCGCAAGCCGAGCGCTTGCCAGCCTGAGGCTTCTTGGCCAACAAGAAGCGCGGGTAGACCGACGAGGGCCCGAACACCGACACGCAGGGGTTCTGTCTCTTCGACAACAGGTAGGAGTTGCCACGGCTGCGCGCATAGGCCTCCATCCAGCCGTGGAAGACTCCGCCCCGGTGACGCGTCCGCGATATGAGCCCAGCCAGGAAGTACTGCGCTTGCCCCGCGGTCAGGCCCCCAAGCAGGGACTGCAGGAAGCCGTCCTCCGTGGCCAACAGCGCCAGCTCATCCGCCGCCGTCGCCAGACCATCCGCATCCAACTCCACCGTGGAGCAACCCACCTTCTGCAGGCTGCGTCCCTGACGCACGCTCAAGCCGTACTCAAACGTCGCCTCCAAGGACAGCCGTTCCCCCAGCCAGCGCTCCAGGTCGGGCAGCATGCGCTTCCCGCCTTGCTCCAGGAACTGCTGGAACTCCGGATGATCCCGCAAGTCATGGGGCATCAAGTCCGGCACAGCCTGCTCCATGCCGTGCTTCTGGATGGCATGCCACAAGAGCCGCTGCCCCAGGTTCTTAAGCGGCACCTGCCCGCCCTCCGCGGCGAGCAGATCCTGAATCATGGTCCGGAAATTGAACCGGTAGGTCCGCGAGCCAAAGAACCCAGCCCGATGCGACGCATCCTGCACCGAGTCCGTGAAGGCCAGCAACTTCTTGTCCCGGTTGTACGGCGTCTGGTACAGGTGGCTGATACTTACCGAGAGCAGACTCGAGCCCCGCGAGGCCAAGTACATGAGCCCATCATCAGAGCCACACTCCATGCACACCGGCTTGAAGAGCTGAACCGTGCCCGTGGTCAGCTCGCGTCCCACGCGCACCGGCAGGCACTCGCGCGGCTGACTCCCGGTACAGTCACAAGTGTTCTTGTCTCCAAGCCGCAGACACTCCGGGCACAGGTACTCCGGCCCCAGCAAGTGATCGACCTTCTTCGCCCCATGGCCAAAGGCCACGTAACGCGCATTCGGCGAACGATCCATCCAGGCCCGCCCGATGGTGATCTCATCCGAGTCCTCTTCCAGGTAGGCCGTACCGTCCTTCTGGATGGCCGCCCAGCCAGCGTCACCGCAGTCCCGACAGCGGATCACCGGCAGCCAACGCTCCTCCTGCTCGATAGCCGCCCTGCCGCCTAGATCGCTCCTCCACCGGAAGCTCGGCTCCGAGTCCACGGCCCGCAGCAAGTGCCGCACCTCGCGCAACCAAAGCTGCACCTGCACCGACAGGAAGGGCTCGATCCGGCCCTTCCCACCACCGATGGCGATCGACTCCCGCCGAGCCACCGCAATCAAACCCACAAGCGAGTCCAACACAACCGTCTGACAGGTCGCGTCCAACTCCCCAAACCAGGCAACCCTTGAGCCCAGGTCCCCGCGCAAGGCAGCATAGTCCTTGGCCTTATCCCCCAGGGCCCGCAGCAGCTCGTGCAGGAATTCATTCCGCTTGAGCTTCGCGCCCAACTCAAGCGCTCCGTCCTGCGCCACACCCGCCCCGAACCAGAGCACCTGCTGGGCCTGCACCCAGTCCTCGGTCTTCTCGTACTCGCTCGGATCCATAGCCGCGAGATCATCAGCGCCGGGGTGCCCACTCAGCTCGCGCACGCGCCCCAGGTCCTCCTCTACGCTCAAGCGATCCTCGGTGATGATCGAGCTCTGCAGGAAGTCCTCCTCGAAGACCTTGCCGGCGAACTCGCGCAGCAGGCGCTTGCTCTCATGGCCGCCCTCCCCGATCGTCGCCGAGGTCCCCACGCAGCACAGCGTCCCCGGCCCGATCTCCAGCCGTGCCTTGAGCCGCCGGATCAAGCAAGCCACATCACTGCCCTGCGCCCCGTCGTAGGTGTGCAACTCATCCAGCACCAGATATCTGAGCGTCTCCGGACCGTTGGCCTCCCACAGAGCCCGGTCCTCGGGCCGCATCAGCAGGTAGTCGAGCATCTTGTAGTTGGTCAGCAAGATGTCCGGCGGCGATTGACGCAACTGCTCGCGTTTGTCCACCAAGTGATTCCGGTCCGGCACCCCATGGCTAGCTTCCCCGCCCACGTAGAGCCCCGCGCTCACCGTGCCTTTGAGTCGCTCATCATCCCAGATGATCTGCGCCAAGCGCTTGGCCTGGTCGCTGGCCAGCGCGTTCATGGGGTAGAGGATGATGGCCTTGATCCCCTGGCGGCCGGCTGCCCGCTCTCGCAGACAGTGATCCAGGATCGGGTACAGGAAACACTCGGTCTTGCCTGACCCCGTGCCCGTCGTCACCAAGGTCTGCTGCGGCTGGTGCCCGCCCCGGCTGTAGAGCCGCTCGAAGGCCCTCAGCTGGTGCTGGTAGGGCAGGAAGTCCGGCCGGACCTCCATGGGAATGTCATCAACGCTCTCCGCCCTGCGAAAGGGTAGCTTCACATCCAAGTAGGGCCCGCGGAAGAAGCCCGCGTCGCCCTGCAGGAACTCAAACAGCGCCATCTCCAGCGCCTCATCCCGCAGGCTGTAGGTCGTCTGCAGGTAGTCGAAGAGATTTTCCCGCGCGAGCCGCGCAATGACCGAGGGGATCATGCCTGGGCCCCGGCGTCCGTTGTCCGGCCCGAGCGCCGCTCAAACTCGGCCCAGGCCACGCGGTAGTCTTCCTCGCGATCACAACGCGTCCACGGCGTCGGATACACGCGCTCCATGCGCGGCTCGAGGCCGGGGTCAGCGTAGCGGATGCCAACCAACTCGACCTCGTAACCCTCAGGGCGCTCCTCGTCGTAGTAGGTAACCGTGGTCGTGGTCATGATGTCACCTACAGTGCAGCGCTCGGGGACGCCAAGAACTGCCGAGTCCTTCTCACCCAGCTTTATTGACCGATCGAGCAGCTCGACAGTCACGGAATTACGCGGAGAATACTCACGTGCAATTTCGTAGCCGGCCTGCTCACTCAACGCCTCGCCAAGCTTGACGAGGGAAACAGCATGATTGCCAGCCACAGTTTGTGCGTTGGGGACGCGCCGACCATTCTGATCGAAGAATCTCGTACGTTCATAGTTCCGAAGTACCGGAAAGTGCACACGATACATGTCCACTAGGTCTCCAAGGGTCAGGCCGAGAGCCATGGAGATGATTACATCAATCTCTAGTAGGGCCTGCCGCCTCTCCAGGTCACCGCGCAAGGGCGTGGCCCATGCCCACTCGGCCGAAAGCGAGGAGAACCTAGGCATTCTCCGGTCAATGCGGCACAGCCGATCAGCTTGGAAGTCAAGCCTGAATGACCTTGACCACAGGTCGGAATAAGTTGAATTCAGACAATTAAGAGCGATGATTCGCATATCCGCAAAAGCCCCAAGAGAACCCAGTTCCGGTGAGGGCAGAATTCGCGCCACCTCACTGCGGAAGTGCCTCTTGCCTAGGATCCGGACAAGATAATCAATTGGCAAAGATGCAAGAAGGGAGGCCGCGCGCAGCAGCTCTCCCTCACCACACGCAAACGTAATGCAGGTGTCAATATGGATAGGACCGGGTGGAATCACCGCGGAGAGCAATGTCCTCTCGTTTGTCGCAACCACCATGGTCCGGGCAGCCAATCGATACAGGTCAGTAATCAATACCCCCGAGTACAAGGGAATGCCCTTTCCATCCACGTTGGTTCTCCGAAACTTCGACCTAGGCAGGTAATCACGGCCAATGGACAACAGATCCGCACCATCGTAGGCCCCTCGGCTGCGCACTCCCAATCGTGGATTCCCTCCAAGGGGATTGGCGACATGGATATGCGCCCCTTGATACACAAGCTCCCAGGGGGACCTTGGGGTAAAAACCTCCGCCTCCAGCCGGCCATCGGCCTGGGCGACGTGCTCGGCCCAACCGAGCGTAGAGACGTGACGACCAAGTGCGTCTGCAAGCTTGGACGGCTGCACAACAAACCGATGGAGAATCCGGCCCTCCCCCTTCGAGTGAAGGGCAGGAAGCCGAGCCTCAAGAGCCCCCCCGCCACCCTCCTCGAAGAGTTGGGAGAAAACACTCAAGAGACTTGAGTCAACTAGGACCAACCGGTCTCGATGACCTGTTACATCCCATTCGTTTGCGCAGTTCTTGATCCCAGGCACGGGGCCAATGCCGTCATGCCGAAACGAGCAGTCAAGGGTGCTTGGGTGGAAGAGGTTAGTAATTGACCGGAAACGCGGCTCTACCCCTGGCCGAACTGAATAGACATTAACGCCAAAACGAAGAACACCATGGTCATTGGCGTCGAACAACGAGAATACGTTTCTGAACCCAGCATGTAATCTTAGCCGGGGATAGACTTCGGATCGCAACCGAGCTCCCCTCGAGTCGGCATAAACCCCTTCGGGATGTACAAGGCCGACTATCCCGGATGTGGCCCCCCGCCTCCACGAATGGGTAATAAAGTTCTTGTAGAGGTTGGTTTTTCCTCCTTCCAGAACCGGATCATTCGCGCGATAGCCTAGGTAGGACTGGAGACCTGTCTGGTTGACGCTCTCAACCAGATAGCAATCCCGGATGCCATTCCGCGACAACAGCCTTGGTCGAAGGTCCCGGACTGAGCTGGCACTCATCCCGCGAACCTTGATCGTGGGTTCAAAGTCAGCCAGCAACCCAGCCTCGTCAAAGTAGACCGGGACCCATGGTGGGTTTCCTACGGTTAGATCGAATCCTCCCTTGTTCGCGAAAATCTCGGCAAAGCGGAGCTCCCAGTGATGGAAGTGCAAGATGCCCTGCACATCCTCAACGGTCTGCAGCCAGGGCGAGTCCTTGACGATAGCCTCCGTGTCCGCAAGGCCGCAGGACTCCGAGTAGTCGAGCCGCCGATTCCGGAACGTCTCCGACAGGGAACGCAGGCGCTGGATCCTCGACCGTGTCGTCGTCTCGTCCAGCACGGCGGTCGCTCCACCAGCGGTCTCGAACTCTGGCTGAGATACGTTGGAAGCTGCGGAGGAGCCGGTGAGGGGCAGTTCCGCTTGAACCATCAGCTTCTCAAAGAGCTGGCCTTGAGTCTTGATGACCGGCACATCCGCTTTGCCCAGCAGCACCAACTCCAAGGACGCCAGCCACTCCTGCCGTGAGGGCAGCTGCGCCGATTGCTCGATGGGCCAGAACCAGAGCGCGCACCAGGCATCCATGACCAGCTTGAGCCTGCGGTAGGCGGAGCTGGAGTCTTCTAGGGCCTGGGCCATGGCTTCCTGGTCCTGGATCAGGATGTCGTCCGTGCTGGAGGCGGGGCTACCGGCTGCGCGGTCCTCCCCCCAGACCGGCACTCGGTCCGTGGTCTCGCTGATGGCCAGCTGGCGTTCGCGGACGACTTCGGTCCAGAGTTGGTCGACGGCGTCGCTCATGCGCTCTAGGCGGGCGGCGTCGGGATTGCTGAAGGGCTTGATGAAGTCCTTGTGCCAGGTCGTGATCCGTGCGGCGTCCTCGGGAGCGACATCCTTGACGACCTTGTCCTTATCGAAGGCCGCCATGCCGTCGGCAGGGAGTAGGAAGTGATAGATGGTGCCCTTGGGCCGCTTGCGAGCCTTCCAGTTGCCGTCCACGGCGGGACCGTCAGGGCCGTGGTGCAGGCTGACGGCCTCGGGTACGAGGCCGAGCCAGTTGGGGTCCTTCTTGCCGCCCCTGCGCACGACAGACGCGGTTTGGAACACTTCGCGCCTGGCCCCCACCAGGCTGTTGCCGTTGGCTAGGCGCAAACCGAACCAGGGGCACTTGCCGCCCTCGTACATGGAGCCCAGCCAGAGGGAGACCTGGGCCAGGCGCACGGCCATGGTGTTGAGGTCGACGCCGTAACAGTTGTTGGTGGCTAGGCGGGCTTTGACGCGGCGCTTCTCGCGCTGGTACTCGTCGGAGGGGATCTGCTTGTGGCGCTCGGACTGGATCGCGCCTAAGTAAGCGTCGGCTAGTTGATCGATGGCCTCGATCAGGAAGGCGCCACTGCCCATGGCAGGCTCGCAGATGGTCAGGTCGAGGATCTCGGCGGCGCTGAGCTTGATTTTGGGCTGGGCGCCGGATGCGCTTGGTTGTTCCCAGAGCAGCTCCTTGAGCGAATACTTGACCACGCACTGGGTCAGGACCTCGGGGGTGTAGAAGCTGGCGGACTTTTCCCGGCTGCGGCCGGCCAGGGTGTAGATGTAGCTGCCCTTGGGGTGCACGACCTTCTGCCCGTGCTCGTTGCGCACGAACTCCTCTTCCTTGTACTGGTCGGCTTGGCTGGCGGGGATGAAGTAGGTAGCCACGTCTTCGCGGCTACGGCCCTTGCCGGCGTGAGATTTGTTGATGGCCTCGACGTCGGCCTTGGCGGCGACTTCGTAGAGGCCGTCGGCCTCCTGGGCGAAGAAGCCGGTGTAGGAGAGCAGGGACTCGTAGACCGATCCGAGCTGGCTGATGCCAAGTTGAGCGTAGGAGATGCGGCCGCGCTTCTTGCCGCCCTTCTCGGCCGAGAGGGAGAGATTCTGCAGGATCTGCTGCAGGACGGAGTTGCGGAACTTGATGCCCTTCAGGATCTGTAGGCGATCGTCGTCGAAGAGCGGCGAGGCCAGGGCGTGGACCTCGAGGCTAGGTTCGCTGCCGAAGGCACTGAAGGAGCCGGTGGCGTGCTTGTCCTCCTCTTGGCCGGCATAGCCCTGGTTCACGATCTTGAAGAGCTGGGCCAGGCTGGCGTCTAGGTAGTAGCCGTTGCGGGCCTTCTCGGTGGTCAGGGCCACAAGCTCTAGGTCGCGCAAGCCTTCCAGGCTGTAGCCCTTGCGGTAGGCGGTGGACTTCATCGGGACTACGTCCAGCTCGGAGCCGCGGGCCTCTACGTAGAAGAGGAACAGCAAGCGGTAAAGCCAGGTGACGCAGTCATCTTTGAGTTGCCCGGCGATTTGCTCGTTGGCGTAGACGGCGCGCTTGGATTCCTTCAGATACCAGATGGCCTCGTTGGCCAGCAGCTCGACGGAGCGGCGTACGCCGTGCTTGAGGTCACCGGTGACGGCAAAGGCGTGCTTGTGGGACTTCTCCTCAAGAGTGTCGTGCAGGCAGGCACCGTCCGCGGGGACAAGCACGTCCCGGTGCAGCAAGCCGCAGACGGCCTTGAGGGCGTCGTTCTCTAGGCGGGTGAAGAGGTCGGCCAGGTTGAAGCGCAGGTAGCGACCGGCGATCCACTTGTTGCGCTCGGCTAGGTAGATCTGGTCCCCGGCTAGGAACAGAACCCAGCGCGGCGCGTTCTCGGTCTGGAAGATGACGGAGTCCAGGAGCTCGCGCCAGGTGGCGGGCTGGCCCTTGCGGGCGGTGTCGTGGGAGGCGGGTGGCTGGGAGGCAGTGGCGCCGTCCGTGAGGCTGGGGTACTGCTCGGGGAAGAGGCACTCGTCCAGGGAGCTGTCTTCGTCGCTCTGGCGAAAAGGGGCTTCGACAATCCAGAGGTCCGTCTGGGCCTTGGACCCGTAGGTGGCGAGGACGGGACAGAGGTCGTCCTTGCCCAGGGATTCGGTGCCGGGGTTGCGTTCGTAGCCGAGGGCAGCCAGCAGGTCCGAGTGGAAGTTTCGGGCGCACTGCCAGCGTTCCGCCGCCGAGTTGCCGGAGCGGCCTTCGCCGCTAGCGAGGTTGCGAGCCTTCAGGAAGGAACCGCCTAAGGCCCGTAGGCGCTCGCGGGGCTGTTTGGTACCGGAGTCCTCGGCGGCCTGCTTCCACTTGCTGAAGGTGCCCTTGAGGTCGCCCTCGAGGACGGAGTCGAGGTAGTGGCCCGAGTAGAATTCGACGTTTTCAATACTGGTGAGATTGAGTGCCATGGCGCGTGAGAGGTGCGGGCCTAGGGTGCCGTGGAGGTGAAGACGGCGGCGAGGCGCAGGTAGGGCGCGGGGCTGGTGGTAAGGCCTTTGGTGACCCACGCCTTGCGTTCCTCTAGGAGCTGCAAGGTCTGCTCGATCTCGCGGTTGGCTTGTTTGACGCGCCTGGGGTTGATGCTGGCTTGGCCTTCGGCAGGCTTGGTCAATGTGGACCGTTCCAGCACAGCAATGCGGGCATCGCCCCAGGTCTTGAGGGCGCGCATGTTGTCCTTCAGCTTGGTGGAGAGCTCGGCCGCACGCTGCAGGCGCAGGTCGTTCATGTGTTTGCCGGCGGCCGCTGCGGCTGGGCCTCGTAGGGCTTCCAGGTGCTGGCGCTGGTCCTCGGAGAGGCTGCCCGTTGGGTTGGAGGGTGCGCGCCCCAGTCCGGTGCGGTCGCGTAGCTCCTCGAAGCTCAGGATCTCGCCTGGCTTCTGTCCCTGGAAGACGATCGCGAACCAATCCACGATCAGGGGCCGGCTGCGCTTGTTGGAGTACTGGCCCTGGAAGAGGAAGGCAGAAGAGCCCGGCTCGAGCCCCTCGTTGATGCGCAAGACGGGAGCCTCGTGACGGCCGAAGGCGGCCAGCACGTGATCGTCGAGCCACTGACAGATGGGGTGTTGGGGCCAGAAGAGTTCCCACTCGGGCCACTGGGAGTCGTCCTCGCGGGCCTTGTCCAGGCCGTCCATGACACGCTGGCGGTCTACTGTCAGACGAAAGCGGTCGCGGTCCTTGAGCAGCTCCCGTGGCAGATATTCGTAACGCTGGACCAGGTCCTCGGGTGGGGCAATTTCGAAGCCCTGCAAGTCATCTAGGCGGCGGACATGGGTGCTGGCCGTGTCCACCGTCTCGGCGAACGCCTCGTTGGCGAAGGCCAGGTCGTCTTTGAACAAGCTCAGTGAGGGCACGGGCGTCACGTCCAGCCTGGACTCCTCCTTCGTGCCCCCGAAGAGGTCCTGGAACCAGTCAGGCTTGTCGTCGCTGCCGGTAGCCCGCGGCTCGTCAGGCAAGACGTCCTCGGCGACTCTATCGCCCTGGATGACGAGGGCGATTTCATTCTCTTCAGCCCGTTCCAAGCTGATGGCCTCCTTTTCGGCCTGCTCGTGCACGTTCATCAGGCAGGCCGCATCCCCGAGGTTCTTCGTGACCTGGGCTTCCTTCTCGATCAGGCGCTCCAGGATACGGAGGTCGTCCTGCACCTCGGCGGAGCCGGAGTGCAGGAGCATGTAGTGGATGTAGGGCACTTCTTTCTGCCCGTAGCGATCGATGCGGCCGTTGCGCTGGACCATGGTGATCAGGGACCAGGGCAGATCGAACTGGATCAGGCGATGGCACTTGTGGTGCAGGTTGATGCCCTCGGCCGCCGCGTCGGAAGCAAGCAGGATGCGCACCTTGCTGGCCTCGGTGCCGAAGTCCTTAACCAACTCCATCTGCTTCTGGTCGTTGAGCGTGCCGTGGAAGACTTCGATCTGTGCCGGCTTGAGCTTGAGGTCCACCAGCAGGTTCTCTTCAAGGAAGCGCAGGGTGTCGATGCGCTCACTGAAGATGACGACGCGGTCCGAGGGGACGTTGCCCTTGACCCCATGCTCCCGCAGGAGCTTCACGAGCCGCTGGTACTTGGTGTAGATGGGCTTGGTGACGGTGCTGGCTAGGTCGCGCAGGGACTCCAGGGTTGCACGATCGGCAAGCGCTTCATTTCGTTCCTCGCCCTCAAAGTCGTCCACTTGAAGGCGCTTGTGACGCAGTCGCTCCTCGAGCGTGGCCACGCAGGCAGCTGGCGAGGACAGGAACGCCTTGAGCAAGGTCGTCCGAAAGAGCACGCCTCCCCCGCCGCGCTTGCTACTGATGGTTTCAAAGGTCGCCCCCTGGATGGCTTCCAAGAAGGCGTCCTCCTCGGCACCAGCCTGGATGGGCAAGGTCTCGCCCTGGCGCTTGGGAAAGACATCTTTCAGCTGGTAGGCCACGTCCTTCTTGAAGCGCCGCAGGAAGAGGTGCTTCACGTCGTCGCGGGTGAAGTTCTCTTCGTCCGCGATCGCTGTGGGATCGAGCAGGCGCATCAAACTAGCGAAGCTGGCCGCGCTCCCATCGTGGGGTGTGGCCGAGGTCAGGATCAAGGAGTCGCAAGTCTGCGAGAGCAAGTTACCGAGGGCCGCCCGCTGGGAGCCGCTCCCGGTCCTGGTCTTGGTGCGCATGGCCGCGTGCTGGCATTCATCCACCACGATGCAGTCCCAGTGGCACTCTTCGAGGTACTGCCGGTACTTGCCAGCGTTCTTGAGCGTATCGATCGAAATGATGACCCGGTCGTAATAGTGAAACGGGTTCATGTTCGAAGGGATCCTCGACTGAACGCGTTGGATGCCGACGGAATCGAGCCTCACGAGCGGAATCGTAAACCTCGCCCAGAGCTCCCCCTGAAACTGCTCCAGGATGGACTTCATGGCCACAACCAGAATGCGCCGCCCTTTCCCGCGGCACATGAGCTCGGACAAGAGTATGCCCACCTCCACCGTCTTGCCGAGGCCCACGCCATCGGCCATCAGGATCCGCGGTCGCAGTTGCGAAAGTGCGTGAGCCGCCGGTTCGAGCTGATAGTCCATTTGGTCCACCGCAGCCAGATGCCCCATGTGGATTCGACTGTCCGTCGGTGGCGTGCGATGCAGAAGGCTTTCGAGATACAGCCGCGACTTCCGATAGGTCGAGCTGTCGTCCTCCACCAGCTGCGTCTCCTCCGGCCGCAGCACCTCGACTACGTCCAGGTCCGTGAGGAAGATTGCCTCCCGCCCGCGCACCAGTTCGGAGACTCCGATCACGTACACGGCCTCTGCTTCAGCAGACTCCCGCCGAACCGAGCGCACAATCCACTCCTCATCCCGCGCCTGTACCCGTGCCCCGGGTGCGATCGCCAATTCCGCCGGCATTTCAATCATCGTGATTCCTCAAGCACCTTCTCCACCACTTCGAGGACCTGCTCATCATCATCAAGCCCTAAGATCGACCCCGTGTCCGACTCCCCGTCCTCACCGACGATGAAGTAGTACACCGCAGCCAGGATCAGCTTGCGCTCCACATCGGGCATGCCGTCCTGCAACCGATCCAGCAGCGCGAGACTCCGAGTGGTCAAGCGCTCCGCCTGGACCAAGTCCAAGAATTCATTCTCGCGCCCCGCCTCCCGCAAGGTCTTCAGGTGGGCCACGACGGCTCCCCGCGGATCGGCCTCGATGGAGCTGTAGCCATCCAGGCATTCCTGCATGGCCGCGGCGGTGCCCCGATCGAGGGTCTTGAGCACCCGCTCGACGAGCGAGTGGAGGAAGAAGTTCATCTGAATGGTCCCGGCCGTTAAGCCCAGGGCAAAGCACCAACAAGGAACAAGCTGGCAGGGCGAGATCGCCAGCAGATGTAGCTACAGGGTAGTGGCAACCCCAGATTCATCAAACACCGCGGCGCCACTCGGGCCCCCAGTCCTGTCCACATACTGGGCCACGCATGAAATCCAGTCTAGCTTACGAGGTGCGGCTCGCAAGGATTGGATGCCCCGACCCTAGCTCGTGCTTCGGGACGCAGGTGCGTAGTAGCCGTCGTTATGGTCCGCTTGGCGCTCCGTGCTGCTTCGCGTCTAGTTTGATCGGCCTATCCCACATTAGTCCCCCGACAACCTGGGGTAGACCGAAGAGCCCAGGTTTCAGTGACCACGCGGCCTAATTCTGCCAAACCGCATGGCCCTTCGCGCGGAGCATCTCGGCAAGAAACACCTCCATGAAGCATGCGTCCTCATACGACATAGGGTTGTAGCTCTCATATTCGTCCCTGCGAAGGCCGATGCCATAGTCACGCACGAATCGATTCGCTTTGTATCCCCTCTTGTGGTTCCCGAACCGTTGCTCCGGGCTCAAGCCCGTCATTCCCACGTAGTAGCAGCGCATCCCCGGCTCGCAATCGGGGTTCTTGTCCGCGAACTTCTTGACCTCCAAGACATTGCGCCGCAACTCCACGACATAGACGTTGTGAGTGGTCATGCCTTGCTCAATCCGACCATCGGCTGCTCTCTTTCCACGCTGGCCACAGCGAAAACCCTAATGTCCTCGCCCGGCTCTGCAAGTAAGACGTTACAAGCCGCGTGCAACCTCTCGGTGGAAGACTCGTAGCCCAGTGCCCTTCTGCAAAGTGCGACTACCAGACGTGTCCAGCAAGTGAGTGTAACCCTCTCCCCAGAGTCGCTCCGTTCACCCACCGCCACCACCCTGGAACGGCTTGAACACGTTCCCCGGCTTTGCCCAGTTGGAGCGGTTCGCCCACTTGGATCCGCTGCGCATGCCCAGCGGACGCTTCCTCCCGCGCTTGCTTCCCTTCGGGCGGTGTTTCCAAGGAACAGGGACGAAGCCCTTCATTTCAAGCTGAACTTGGGTGGGGACGGAGACCTTGACCCGTCGCTCATGCTCAACGACGACCGCGCTAGCTTTCTCCACGGTTGGACTTCCGTCACGCGTTCTCTCGTTCGGATGAATGCGGCACGAAACCCGCCGGCCAATCAGGTCTTTGCTCTTGGCAACTCCCCCATCAAGCCAATGCGCATCCTTGAGTTGGAAGAGCGCGAAGCTAAGGGCCTCCCATTTACGCGCATGGAGCGCAGCCAGGGTCTCGCCCTCTGAGCCAAGTGCGCTATCCAAGAGCAGAATCAGGCCATAGGTGTAGCCCCTAGAACTCATGACAACGTACCCATCCGCCCCAAACGTCTTCGACGGCCTTCGTACAGGTCTGTCCATCTATTGGCTCACGACACTCCCACAGACCAGCGGGAGGGACAACGAATTGATGCCGCATGCGTCGGGAGGCTCCCACAAACGAGCGAGAGGGGGGGCATGTGTTGAAGGCGACTCACGAGGAAACTCACTAGAGCATGGATGGACCGGCGATCCCTGAACTTCGCGGGTTACACCAGAGGCTT
>CAYXTP010000023.1:0-25827 GCA_964467985.1 uncultured Planctomycetaceae bacterium | reverse complement strand
AGGCCTACTTCTTCGATGACCCAAAGCTGTTCGGCCCACGGAACCCAGGCAGTTTCGTCGTTCCACCTTTCGTGCCAGCGTTGAGCATCTGGGATCGGGTCCCCCCCAGCCTACGCCGCTCCCCCGAGGCACTTTGAATTCCTCATCCCCCCGGACTCTTCTCGGCGGCAAGTGGACCGGGGAAGTGCAGAGGATTCGGCGGCTAGCGCTCCATGCCCAGTGCCCGCGTCAGGTTCCAACTGGCGCGCAGTCGGTCGACGCGGGCGCTGACCACCTCCATACTGGCGGAGACGCGGTCGGATTGTGCGGCAAGGGCTTCCAGGAGGAGGCCGGCGCCGGCCGCGTGGCGCTGTTCGGCCAGGAGCGCGCCGGCCTCGGCTGCGTTGAGGCGCGCTTGGGCCAGGTCGTGGCGGCTGGCGGAGGCCTTGTAGGAGATGTGGGCGGCGGCGACTTGCGCTTGGACCAAGCGCGACAGTCGCGCGAGCTCGAAGCGCGCCTGAGCCTCCCGGGCGCGGGCGCGTTGGGCTTGACCGGCCATGCCGAGGGCCAGGTTCCAGGTGACGCCGGCGGCGGTGACCGTGGAGTCGGCGCCGTCGTTTAGGTCGGGTCCGAATTTTCCCTCGAACACGGAAGCGTGCAGGGTGGGCAGGAGCCAGCGACGGGATTCGCCGCGGGCGTCGAGCCGAGCCGCTCGCAGACGTGCGCGGGCTGCCGCGAGTTCAGGACGTTGACGCTCAGCGCGTTCGGCCAGGGACAGGTCTCCAGCCCCCACTTCCAGATCCCCTAGGAGATCGTTTCCATCGGACCACTGCTCCAAAACACGCGGGGCCTGGGCCTGCCAGTCGCGGGTGGGATCCAAGTTCAGGTGCTGAGCCAGGCGGGCCGCGGCCATGGCGCGCGTTGTGTTGGAATCGACGACGAGCGCGCCGACCTGGGCCGTGTGCGCCTGGGCGCGCTGGTAGTCCACCTCCAGGCCGGACCCGCTTTCGAAACGGGTGCGCTCCACGCGTTCCATTTCCTGGGCGTGGGCGCGGGCTTCCGTGGCGATCTCCTGGGCGAACTGGGCCTCAAGAAGATCGAGGAACAAAATCGCGGCGCGTTGCCGTGTGGATTGGCGCACGGCGTCGGTGGCGGAGCGTTGGGCGGCCAAGCGGGCTGAGGCAGAGCGCGGACCGAAGAGGGCTTCGGCCAAGTCGAGTTCCAAGGAGAGACCCACGCCCAGGGTGGCGTTGCGCTTGTTCACGTCTAGGAACTCGCCCTCGGTACTTTGAACGACGCCCTCGTTGTCCCAGAGGTCCGCTGAGAGGGACAGTTCGGGTATCCAGGCGGCGCGGGCGATTTGCGCTTCGGCTGCGGACACATCTTGGCGGGCGCGGGCCAGGGCCAGGTCCAACCCCTGGTCCTGGGCTAGCTTGAGGACCTGATCCAGTTGTAGAAGCAGCCCGATGGGCGGTGCCGACGGCACATGCGGCTCGTCGCGACCATCCTGCTCCACTTGAATGCGGTCGAAATCCGCTTGGGTCTCCCCCACCACGTGGGAGCTGCGGCAGCTGACGACAATCAAGAACAGAAGGGGGTAGAAAGCTCCAGCGCGCAGGTTCACTGGGAGCCCCCTTCGTCGAACTCGACCGGCGAGCCGTCACGGATGCCCGAGAGCCCCGCGGAGATCACGATTTCGGAACCGCTGAGCCCCTCTCGGATCTCGGCCACGATTCCGTCGTCGATTCCCAAGGTGACGGGCACGGGCTTGGCGGATCCACCCTGCACAATCCAGACGAAAGTCTGCGGCTCACCGTCCAGGCCCGACCGAGTGTGAATCGCGCCGCCAGGCAGGGTGATCGCCCCGGGGGCAGATCGCACTTGAATGTTGGCCTTGCAGAACATGCCGGGTCGTAGGCCGTCCACGTTGAGTAGGTCCACTTCGACGCGCACGGTCCGGGTGGAACGATCGAGGGCGCCCGAAATTCGTGCGAGAGGCGCCCGACGCGGTTCGCTGCCCGCGGCCCGGAAGCTCAATTCCACAGTCTGGCCCACGGCCAGGCGCACCGAGTCGCTTTCGGGTACAGGCAGAACCACGCGCAAGACGCGCGTGTCCATCAAGGTAAGGACAACGGATTGGTCGGCGGAAACGTGGGCGCCTGGATGCAGGTGGCGCGCAGTGACCACTGCATGTTCGAAGGGACAGACAAGTCGACCGAAACCGAGGCGCGTGCCGGCCTCGGTCGCTGCCGCTCGGGCGGCCTCCACCAAGGCGGCGGCCGCCTCCACTTCGACTTTGGCGCCGGCCACGGCCGCCACCTCTGCAGCAGCGCGAGCCCGGGCCGCGCCGATACGTGCCTCGGCAATCTGCACTTCCGCCTGCGCTATTCGCACGGCGGCTTGGGCCGAGGCCAAGGCGCCCTCTGACTGTTCCAACTGTTCCCTGGTCACGGCTCCCTTCTCCGCCAATTGCCGGGCGCGCTCGGTTTCCCTGCCCTGCACGTCGGCTTGGACCTGGGCCATCTGGGCCTGGGCTTGGCGGCTGATCCGCATGGCCTCGGCCACTTTCACCTGAGCGGCCCCCTCGTCGCGGGCGGCTTCGGCATCGGCTAGGCCGGCCTGGGCCTGGCTCACTCCGGCTTCCACCGCACGGGCCTGGGCTTCGGCGCGGAGCAGCGCGGCTTCCAAATCCGGGACATGGATTTGGGCTAGGAGATCGCCGCGCTGCACGCGATCGCCCACGTCCACGGACAGGGTCGAGAGATAGCCGGTCACGCGCGGAATCACGTCGGCACTGGCGGTGGCTTCGAGGGTTCCCACTAGGCTGATGCCCTCGACGAGATCCGCTCGACCGGGACGAATGACCGAGACCCTCTGCGCTTCCTGACCTGTGGCGGCCGGTGCGAGGGAGGCCGCCCAGACGAGCAGGGTCAAGGGAACGATTGCCGGAGACTGAAGAGTAAGTTGCAACATGGGGCTGCGGGCGTCAGGCGCCCAGTTCGAGATCGAGATCCGAATGCGGGCGCACGTAGCGTCCGAGGATGCTGTAGAGGGCGGGGACCACAAAGAGCGTCAGGAGTGCTCCGCCGAGCACGGCACCGATGATGGCGCGCGCCAGGGGAACGTTGCCCTCGCCACCCTGACCCAGGCCGATGGCCATGGGCAGCAGCGCTAGGACGGTGGTGGCGGAAGCCATCAAGAGCGGTCGCAAGCGCACACGCGCGGCTTCCAGAATGGCGTCTTCCAAGGAGGCGCCCTCGCGCTGGCGGGCTGCGGCGAAGTCCACGAGCAGAATGGCGTACTCCACCACCAACCCGACCATGAGGATCAGGCCCATGAAGGAGGGAATGGATAGGTTGGTACCGGTAAGCCAGAGCAACCCAACGACTCCCACCAGACCCATGGGAACCGCCAGGTAGATCACGATGGGCAAGACGAACGAGCGCAGCTGGGCGACGAGGACCAGGAACACCAGGATGGCCGCTACGGTCAGGCCCGTGCCGAACTGGCCGAACGACTCGGCCATGGCGGCGATCTCGCCCTCCAGGGACCAGGTGTAGCCCGAACCGTGTTGGTCCATCAGTGCGGCCAAGCGCGCTGAGTTTTTCAGGCGTTCGGCGATGTCCGCGTTGACCGACCCCAAGTCGCGACCCTCCACGTTGGCATAGACGTCCACCGTACGGGTGATGTTGATGTGGCGCACGACCGCCGGAGACGTTGTGCGACGTAGGGTGGCCACGTTTTTCAGGAGCACGGGGGCCGCCGACTTGGCGCCCATGATGGGCACGTTCAAGAGGGTGTTGAAGTCCTCGATGTCCTGCTCCGCGTACTGCGTTCCGATCAGGTAGTGGTTGCCATTGGGAGCAATCCAGAATGCCGGGGAAAAGTTGACCGATGAGTTGATGGCGGTGGTCACGTTCTTGACCACGTCTTCTTGGGTCAGTCCCAGGAAGGCCGCCTTGACACGGTCCACTTCGATTTCCACGGCCGGGTAGTCCAGGGGCTGAGCCACGCGCACGTCGCGTGCGCCCTGCACTCCACGGATCTCCTCGACGATCGCGTTGGCGATCTCGTGCGCGGCCTCCAGGCTCGACCCCTGGACCTGCACGTCGATGGGGGCCGGCAGACCCATGTTGAGAGCGGCGGTCAACATGCCTCCCGTGTCGAAACTGAATTCCAGCCCGGGGAAGCGGCGATTGAGCTCGGGTCGCAACTCCCTCACCCATTCCTGGGCCGTGCGACCTCGGGAACTCTTCAGCTGTGCCAGAACAAAGGCGTCCATGGGCCCGTTGTTGGGCGTGTACGCCGCGGGCCAGTCGTAGAGCACACCGATGTTGGTGATCAACAGGGCCAGGGAGGAATCCGGTTGGAGGCCGTTGGGATCCGCCTGCCCCATCAAATCTTCCATGGCGGCCTCGACCTCGGCCATGATCTCTTCGGTGCGCTCAAGCCGCGTGCCCATGGGAGCGCGCACGAGTACGGTGAACTGCCCCGAGTCCACGCGCGGGAAGAGCTCCGTGCCCAGCTGCCCCATTCCAATGACGCCGCCGGCGCCCAGGAGAAGTGCTCCGACGACCACGGCCCAGCGTGCCTTGATCACGGACTGCACCAAGGACCGATAGAGATCATTGGCGCGCCGCGCAAACGCGCCTTCTTGTTTGTGGTCCTCTGGCATGACCTTCGCGGCCAGGGCCGGGATGACCGTCATGGCCACGATGTAGGACGTGATACTTGCGAAGGTCACGGCCAGAGCCAAGGGCGTGAACAGGTAGCGCGCCATGCCCGACAGGAACACAACCGGAAAGAACACGACCACAAACGTCAAGGTCGAAATGAACACCGGTACGGCCACCTCGCGCGCGCCGTCGTAAGCAGCCACGACGCGGCCCTTGCCCATGCGTTGGTGACGAGCGATGTTCTCCGTCACGACGATGGCCTGGTCCACCAGAATGCCCACTGCCAGGCTCAAGCCGCCGAGAGTCATGGCGTTCAGGGTGTTGTCCGTGAAGAACAAGCCGATGAAGGCACCCAACATGGCCAGGGGCAGGGCCACCAGCACAAGAATCGTGTGCCGCACACTGCCCAGAAACAGCAACACGACGAGCGCCACCATGGCCGCGCCGATGTAGCCGGCCATGCTCAGGGAATCGATGGTCCCGCGCACGGTGGCCGATTGGTCCATGACCACATCCATGCGCAGGTCGGCGGCCTTGGGGTCGAACCCGCGGATACGTTCCAGTATGCGGGAACTCTTGGCCTTGACTTCGTCCACGATGGCCAGAGTGTTGGCGCCGGGCTGACGGTAGATCGGAATGTAGACCTGGCGTCTGCCATTAATGCGCACGATGTTGGACTGAACTTGGTGCGTGTCCTTGGCCTGGCCCACATCGCGCAGGAATACGGGGCGCTCGCCATCCACCGTGATGGGTGTTCCGTTGAGCTCGGGCACCTTTTCCACCATGGCGTTGGTGATCACCAGGTAGTCACGATCCCCCATTTTGGCCGAGCCCGTGGGCACGAACGGGTTCGCAGACTGAATCGCTTCGGTGACTTGCATGGGCGAGAGTCCACGCGCTTCCAACTCATCCCGGTCCACCTGGGCCAGAATGCGCCGGAGCACGCCCCCATAGACCGCCGGGGCCACGACGCCCCGAATGGCCTGCAGGCGGTTGCGCATCTCGTAGTAGGCGACGTCGTAGAGTTCTTTCTCGCTCATGGTCTCCGAGGAAACCGCCAGCAAGCAGAGGGGGACAGATGCCGTGGGATCGAAGGGCATCACCATCGGCGGCAGGGTCCCCGGCGGCAGGTAGAACATGTCACTCATGGCCAGTGAGGTGACCTGCGACATGGCGTCGGCGTCGTCGATGTCCTCCCGGAAGAAATCCTTGACCACGCACACGCCGAGCATGGCTTTCGCTTCTTGGTGGGCGATTCCCACCGACTGCCCGGTCCAGCGTTGCAGTCGCGACATGATGTCGCGCTCCACGACCTCGGGCGGCATGCCCGGATACAGGGTCACGATCTGGACCGCGGGCGTCTTGAACGTCGGTAGCAAATCCGCAGGCAAGCGACCCAAGGAGAAGGAACCGAGAACCACCAGAGTCAAAGCCAAGACCGCCACCAGGTGTGGATTCTTGAGGGCTGCACGAATCATGGTCGGCGATCTGGGCGGGAGACTGGGGGCGCGGGGGGAGGGTGAGGCTAACTCCGGGCGGTTGAAGCGCAATCAAGAGTACGCAATACAGCCCCTCAAACTACGCCCTTCGGCCCGGTCCACGATCCGTGCACCGGCCCCCTTGCAGGGTTTCCAAAACGAGGCCGGACTGGGGTGCCGGGTGTTCTGGAGTGAGATCACCCGGCAGTGGATCGCGATTCTGCCGCCGGTGACCCCTGCTCGCCCGTCCGGCCAGAGATTAGTCCTCGCTCGCCCCAGAATTGTGGGGCATTCTCTGATCATGCTCTCGCCCATCGAAACCCTGCACAATCCGTCCCTGGAGGAGTTCCGGGCGGTCTGTCAAGGGGGGCAAGTCCCCATCAAACTAACCGGTGTCGTGGACCATTGGCGTGCACGAGAACTCTGGAACCCTGACTACTTCCGGCGGGTCCTGGGCGAGAAAACCGTGCAAGCCACGTCTGGGAAAGACGGAAGTTACGACCGGCCCCTCTACGAGTCTCTCACGGGCAACGAGTACATGGACATCGTCGAGGGCAAAACGATCCGCGAGGAGCAGGTCTATCTGGCTGGATTCTCCAGCTACGATCACCCAGAGTTCGAGGACGATTTCGACCATCCGCCCTGGGTCCCGAGGGACATCATGCTGAGGATTTTCGTCGGCCATGACACCCTCACCGGGTCCCACTTCCACCCCTACCACCAGACCTGTCTGACACAACTCTATGGACAAAAGCGTGTGACCTTCCACGCCCCGGGGCAGTTCAAGCGACTGTATCCCAAGCACATTCTCGCAAACTCAAACAACTGCAGTCGAATCAACTTTCGCAAAGTGGACCGGCAGGAGTTCCCGTTGCTCGAGGGCGCAGAATCTGTGGAGACCACTCTCAATCCGGGGGAGATGGTCGACATCCCTTTGCACTGGTGGCATACGGCCCTGGGGCTTGGGCCCAACATTTCCGGAGCCTTCCACTGGGGTGCTCCCTTCAGCCACTGGCACTTCCCGCAGCCCGGCCTGCGCTGCCTGTTCCGGGCGCCATTCAAGAAGTTTCCCTGGATGCGCAAGCTCGTTCCCGAGGGCCTACGGAACTCCTGACGGGTCAGCCGACCTTGCGCAGTTTCCTCCAACTTCGCAGGGACTCGAGTTGCATGTGACGCCGGACGATGCGCGCGTTGATGTAGTTGCTGCGCAGGCCCATGCGGCAGAAATAGCGCTTGCGCAGTGAAGCCATCCACAAATGGGTGACCGACATGGAGCCTTCCACTCCGAAGAGAACATGCCACCAATAGATGGGGATGTAGAGCATGTCCCCAGGATCGAGTTCTACCGCAATTGGACGAGACTGAGCCAGCCTGGGAAATTTCGTGAGGTCCGGCCACGACCCGTCGGTTCCGAATTCCACCTTGCTGAAACTGAACGAGCGCGAAAGCCAGTGGTAAGGATACAGATGCCCCAGGTTGCGACCGTCGGGAGGAAAGAGGAGACCGCGCTTGCGCCCCAAGACCTGACTGAGAGTCGCCTCTGCCGACGGGTGGTAATGGACGCTGCATCGCGAGTTCCAGCCAGCAAATATCTTGGACGCCAGGTGCGGGGCCGGTTGGAAGAAGGGAGGCACTTCAATATCCCCGGCCAGCTCTCCGAGGATAGCGGGTGCTCCGTAGTTGGTAATGGGGCGCTCCAAGTAGCCCTGGGCCTTTTCCCCCCCCGTAAACAGATCTCGGCAAAAATCCGCCATGGAACCACTGAAAGCGTTGCCCGCTGGTGGGAGTTGCTTGTCGCGGAAGATGCGGGGTAGGTACTCCGGATCGGACCAGCGAGTCATGGCCCCCCAGTTTTCCATGGCTCCGCGAATCATCACCGGCCTGGCTGGGATGACGAACTCTTGCTGGAACGCACGTGCATCAAGATCCCTAGCTTGGATTTCGGGGCACGCCAAAACGTTGGGGATGGAAATGGACCGACTCGATGAGGCCATACTCGGGCTCTCTGGCAGGGTTGAAAGAAGCGCAGCCGAGGGAAGGCGAGGTCCCTCACTACCAAGGCAATGCTACCACGCTAGTCCTGATGTGAAGAGTTTCTCACCGCCGCGGCATCTGGGACAGGCAGGGAACCACTTGGGGCCGCACGTGGGGCCAAGACGATCCTCTCGTACGCGCCGCGGACACGCCGCTGGTCGGCAGCACTTTGAATTCCCCATCCCCCTGAATTGATAGGCACCACCGGATTGGAAGATAAGAATTGACGAGGGTGCCGAGTCAGGCACCCCCTCGTCGCCTTTTCTTCGACCATCGACGCACCTGTGTTTGCCTGAGGCGTGTCACGGCCAGGAACTCGCCGACATCCCGAGTGGTGCTCGAACCCGGGCGGACGCGCCATCCCGCGGTTCGGGATGTGGTGTCAGCTTCCCGGGGTGTCGTGGGGCGGCGTTCTTGCCATGCGTTCCAAGACGCGGCGGGTCACGGCGGAGTTGCGGGTTGGGCGATGGGAAGATGATTCCGTACTAGGATTAGGAGCCGGCGGCGAGAGGATCTAGACGCCTGCCTGCACGGCGGGCAAGGGCGGCTGACGATGGAAGCCGCGACCAAGCGCGGCGCCCACTACACGGCACTCGGCTACGACCTGGGTCAACTCGCCCGGGAGCAGAGCTTGGGCTCCATCCGAGAGCGCCTGGTCGGGACGCGGGTGCACCTCTACCGCTACTCCGTCCGCTCCGGCTGCGATGGCGGCCCGGGACAGGGGAGCCACCAACTCGGGGATGCCCGCCGCGTGGGAGGGGTCCACGAGAATGGGCAGGTGGGTCCACTGGCGGAGTAGAGGCAGGACGGTCAGGTCGAGGGTGTTGCGCGTTGCGGTCTCGAAGGTGCGAATGCCGCGCTCACAGAGAATGATCTGCTCAGATCCGTGGGCGGCCAGGTACTCCGCGGCCGCCAACCACTCGGCTACGGTGGCCGAAAGCCCGCGCTTCAGGAGCACGGGTCGCCCCGCGCCCGCGATGGCCTTGAGTAGGGTGAAGTTCTGCATGTTGCGCGCTCCGACCTGCAGGCAGTCGATCTCGCACTCGCGAAAGGCGTCCACCTGGGTGGCGTCCATGATTTCACTGATCACAGGCAAGCCCACGCTCTGGCCGGCGTCCTTCAACTGGGCCAGGCCCTCACGGCCCAGACCTTGAAAGGCGTAGGGGCTGGTGCGCGGTTTGAACGCACCGCCACGCAGGATGTGCGCGCCTCCGTCACGGCAAATGCGCGCCCCCTCGAGGATCAGCTCACGTCCTTCCACACTGCAGGGCCCGGCGATCACTACCGATTCCCCCGCCCCCACCCGCACGGACCCCACCGACACCGAGGTGGGATGTTCACGCCAGGCACGGTCCACAAGGCGCCACTCCCCGCGCGGCACAATGCTCTGTTCCACCTCAGGCCGGGCCGCCAATTGGTTCGCCAGAGTCTCGGGGACCCTGTCGACAATGGCCAAGATGGGCCGGGTGGGCTCTGGGGAGAGGAACGTACGCAGGCCTTGACCTTCAATGAACGCGCGCAATTCCGAAACGGATGCTGCCGGCGTACCGATCTGCAAGCGCAGGATCATCGCGGGGCCTCCTCGACCGCCTGGCGACAGCCCTCATCCACGGCTTGAAAAACTCGCTCCAGGCCCGCAGCGGGGAAACAGCCATCCATGCGGGCGAGTGCATCGTCCAGGGCGGGCGCGGGCAGGGAGGCGCAGCTGGCAATCTCCCGTGCCAGGCGCGCGCGCTCATCCAAGAGGTGGGCCAAGGCCCGGTCCAGGGCGGTCAGTTGATGTCTCAGGGTCAGGCTCATGGGTTCAGTCCCCCTCGCAAATGGGTCAGGAAGGTGGCCGCGGCGCTAGCGCACGCGCTGGAAGCATCTTGGTCGGGGTGCCGTTCGAGGCTGGCTTGGTGAATGTGTTCCACGAGAGCGGAGCCTACGATGGCCAACTGCGCATGGGGCGCCACGGCCGCCACTTCCTCGGGCCCGCGAATACCGAACCCCACGCCCAGAGGGCAGTCCACCAGTCCCCGCACGCGAGTCAGGTACTCGTGCCCTGCAGTCCCCAGCTGTGTGCGCGCGCCGGTGACGCCCGTGCGCCCGATGACATACAAGAAGCCTCGACTGGCCTCGGCTGCTGCCACGATGCGTTCGGAGGACGTGGTCGGGGTCACGAAGAACACCTGCGCCAGGTCCGCCTCTTCAACGGCGTCTTGCAAACAACCGCGTTCCTCCACGGGCAGGTCTGGAATCAGCAGGCCGTCCGCCCCGGCGGCGGCCAGTTGCGCACAGGCTGCCCGAGCTCCACGGCTCACGATCGTATTGGCGTAGCAGAAGGCGAGCAGGGGAATCTGGCCCCCGGCGCCCCGCAAGCGCTCGATCAATTCCAGCACCCCTTGAAATGTCGTACCGGCGGCCAACGCCCGTTGGGCTGCGGCCTGCAGGGTGGGACCATCGGCCACAGGGTCGCTGAAAGGCAAACCCAGTTCCACGCAGTCCGCACCCGCACCCTCCAGGGCCTGCAGCACGGCCAGAGTGCGATCGAGTCCCCCATCTCCCGCTGTCACATAGGGCGCCAGGCCGCACCGTCCACCGCGGGTGAGTTCTGCCGTCTTGGCCTCAAGGCGACCGGCACTCACCGGGTCTCTCCAACGGCGGGCGCTCCACCTTCATCCGACGTCGACCCGTGTCCCTCATTCGCAAGCAAAGTCGCCAGGTCCTTGTCCCCGCGGCCGGAGAGGCACAGCAACACGGATTGCCCTTTCAGATCCTCGCGCTCACGCCGCACCCAGCCGAGGGCGTGACTGGATTCCAAGGCGGGTAGGATGCCCTCGAGGGCGGCCAGGTCTTGGAAGCCAGCCAGGGCCTCTGAGTCCCGAACACATTCGTAGCGCGCGCGCCCCGCCTCGCGCAGAGCCGCGTGCTCGGGGCCCACCGCCGGGTAGTCCAGGCCTGCACTGATGGAATGGGTGGGCTGCACCTGGCCGTCGTCGTCTTGGAGCAGGTAGCTCAGACAGCCATGCAGAACCCCCAGCCGGCCGCCCTGGAAACGCGCCGCATGGGAACCGGGCTCGGGACCCCGTCCGCCGGCTTCCACCCCCACGAGGTCCACGCTCGCGTCGGGGAGAAACTCGCGGAAGAGTCCGATGGCATTCGAGCCGCCACCGACGCATGCCACGGCCAGATTGGGCAGGGTGCCTGTGGCTGTCTTGAACTGGGCACGCGCCTCGCGACCGATCACCTCTTGGTAGCCTGCGACCAGGGATGGAAAGGGGTGCGGACCCAGGGCACTTCCGAGCACGTAATGGGTATCGGGCTCGCCCACCCAGGCCCGCAAGGCTTCGTTGATGGCGTCCTTGAGGGTGCGTTCCCCGTGTTGCACTTCGATGACGTCGGCGCCCAGCAGGCGCATGCGCTGCACATTCGGCGCCTGACGCTCGGCATCTACCGCACCCATGTACACGACGCACTCCAGACCCAGAAGTGCGGCGGCTGTGGCGCTGGCCACTCCGTGCTGACCGGCGCCGGTCTCGGCCAGGATGCGGCGCTTGCCCATGCGCTGGGCAAGCAGGCATTGTCCGAGGGTGTTGTTCAATTTGTGGGCCCCGGTGTGCAACAGGTCCTCGCGTTTGAGCCAGACATCCACACCCCAGGCCGCCGAGAGGCGGCGGGCATGGTAGGTGGGCGTGGGGCGCCCAGCGTAGGTCGTCAGCAGGCGCTTGAGTTCTGCCTCAAACTCTCGGTCCCCTGCGGAGTCGATCCAAGCTGCCTCCAGCTCGAAGAGGTTGTCCATCAGGGTCTCGGGAGCGAAGACTCCACCGAAGGAGACTTCGTTCGTTCCAAGACGGGTGGGCCGTTCAAATCGACCTTCGCTCACGTCTCGTCCCCCTGACCAAGTGCCCGGCGTGCAGCGTGGACAAAAGCGCGCAGGCGCTGAGGGTCCTTGATACCCGGCTCGCTCTCCAGGCGCGAAGAGGCGTCCACGCCCATCGGGGCCACGGCAGCCACCTGTGCGGTGACGTTGTCCCCATCCAATCCACCGGCCAAAATGCAGGGCCCCAGGGCGGAAAGGCGGCGCGCCAGACTGGGATCTACGGCAGCCCCGGTCCCGCCCGGTCCGGCAGGGTGGTCGAGTACAAAGGCCTCGCTCAGGCTCGCCCAGGCTTCCACCTCCGCGGGCGCCGAGGACTGAACTGAGACGCGACGCAGGATGCGTACCGATCGGCCAACGTCCTTCCAGGCCTGGGGGTCCTCACGACCGCAAAGCTGCAGATGGGAAACTCCCAAACGTTCAGCCCAGGCGCAGGCCTGGTCAGGAGCTGCGTCCACCAGGACCAGGACCGTGTTCACCTGTCCTCGGTCTGTCGCACGCTGCACAAGGTCCACCAAGGGTGCGATATCCATGTGACGGGCTGAGGGCGGGTGGTGCACGAAACCCAGGGCGTTAGCCCCCGCATCCAATGCCACGTCCACGTCTTCATCTCGGCACAAGCCGCAGACCTTGATGATGGGTGCAGAATTCACCGCGCCAGACCTTTGTTCCACTGGGACAGTGTCGCTGCCGGATCCGAGCAGCGCATCAGAGCTTCCCCCACCAGGGCCGCATCCGCTCCAGCTTCGAGCACGCGCTGCAGATCGGGCAGGGAGCGCAGGCCACTCTCCGCCACGCGCAGCACCCCGGGCGGAACCTGGGGTAGGAACTCGTCGACGCGTGCCAGGTCCACTTCGAAGGTCCGCAGGTCACGCGCATTGACACCCACACAGTCTGGCTGACACGCCAGGGCCCGCTCCAGTTCCCGTTCGTTGTGAACTTCGACCAGGGCCCCCAGGCCTACGCCGCGAGCCACTTCGAGCAACTCACCCAGGAGTGCATCGGGCAGGCAAACCGCCAAGAGCAATACCGCGTCGGCACCCATGGCCAGGCTCTCCAGCACCATGGCTTCGTCCAGGATGAAGTCCTTGCGCAGGCGCGGCAAGCCCACATGGGCCAGGCCAGTGAGGTCCTCTGGGTGACCGCCGAAGTGGTCCTCTTCGGTGAGAACGGATAGGGCTGCGGCACCTCCTCGGGCGTAGGCTGCGGCGCGCGCGGGCAAGTCTGTCTCCGTCGAGAGGAGTCCGGCCGAAGGCGAGCGTCGCTTGCACTCAGCGATGATGGAGAGCCCCGGAGCGCGCAGTGCGGACAAGAATCGCAACCCGCGAGCCGGATCGGACTTCGTCTCCGCGCGCAGGTCCGACAGACTCATTGTTTGCCGTCGCAGGCGGGCACGCTGGGCCACGTCCGTCAGGATGGGATCCAAACGGGTTCCCGTGCACGGGTCCATCAGGCCCCAGCTCCTTGCGAAGAGGCGGACCGACTGGCGCGCACCCAGGCCTGCAGTCGATCGGCAGCGGCCCCCGAGGCGATCGCTTCCCGGGCCAGGACCAGCGCAGCCTGGGCATCGGGCGCCCTCTCGGCCACCAACAGAGCCGCCGACGCATTGAGCAGCACGCCATCCAGGAGGGCACCCGGCTCCCCGCTGAGAACACCGTCCAAGAGCTCCACATTCCGGGCGGCGTCTCCCCCACGCAGGTCGGCCACCGGCCGCGAATCCAATCCCAGCGCGCTCGCATCCAGGTCCGTGGCAGGTGCGGAACCCACCGCCATTGCCCGGTTGCGGCCTTCCAAGGTCAGTTCATCCGCCCCACCAGCCCCATGCACGACGTAGGCGCGCTCGCAACCCAGGCCTTCGAGGGCCGTGGCGAAGTCCCGCACCCGTTGACCGTCGCTCACGCCCAGCAGCTGACGCCGCACGCGTCCGGGGTTGCACAGGGGTCCCAAGAAATTGAACAGGGTGCGCACCCCCAGTGCTCGACGAACGGGCGCCGCGAAGCCCATGGCCGGATGATAGTGGGGCGCAAAAAGAAAGGTGATGCCGACCTCGTCCAACACCTCGCGCGCCTGTCCTGGGGAGAGTTCCAACTGAATCCCAAGGGTCTCAAGCAGGTCCGCCGATCCGCAGGCGCTGGAGACGCTACGGTTGCCGTGCTTGATGACCGTGGCACCTGCCGCGGCGGCCACGATGGCAGCCGCGGTGGACAGGTTGAAACTGCCCAGGCCGTCACCGCCCGTTCCGCAGGTATCAATGGCCTCGGGGTAATCGTGTTCGAAGGGCACGGCTGCCGCTCGAAGCGCCTGGGCGGCACCGATGATCTCCTCGGAATCTTCCCCCCGCTGTGCCATGGCAGCCAAGAAACCTCCCAGCAAGATCGGGTCCGAATCCTCCCGCAGGACGCCGGTAAACACGGCCCGAGCCTGGTCGCGGGTCAGGGACTGTCCGCTCAGTGAAAGGGCCAGAGCCTCGGAGAGTTCCATGGTCAACGGGCGCAGATCGGCTCGCCCGCCAAGGAGAGGAACTTGGACAGGAGTTGATCACCCTGGGGGGTGAGGATGGACTCGGGATGAAACTGAACACCGAAGTGCGGCTCCTGCTCGTGCTGCACGGCCATCACATCTCCGGCTTCGGTCCAGGCCCTCAAATCCAAGCTGGCGGGCAACTGGGCGCGTACGGCTCGCAGGGAGTGGTAGCGCCCGCAGGGAAAGGGGCTGGGCAGTCCCTTGAAGAGCCCCAGACCGTCGTGGTGCACCAAGCTGGCCTTGCCGTGTACGGGACCCTTGTCCACCTCGAGGCATCCACCGTAGAACTCCACCAGGGACTGGTGACCCAAGCAAACTCCCAGCACAGGCAGGCCGACGGGCAGGGCTCGGAGAAGCTCGAGACAGACGCCCGCGTCCTTGGGGCGACCCGGTCCCGGGGACAAGACGATCGCGGTGGGAGCTTCACTCAGCAGGGCCTCGACCGACGAGACATCGTTGCGCACCACCTCCACGTGGGCTCCCATGCCTGCCAAGGATTGGTACAGGTTGAAAGCAAACGAATCGTAGTTGTCGATCAGCAGGATCACACGCCCACCCCCTGGGTGCTGGGAGAGGGCTCTGGCTGGAAAGCGGGCGAGGCCGCCATTTCGATGGCCTGGAAGAGGGCCTTGGACTTGTGCAGGGTTTCTTCAAATTCCATCTCTGGGACGGAATCAAACACCACACCGGCACCCGCCTGGATGTGAATCGTGTCCCCTTGCAAGAACAGGGTTCGGATCGCTATGGCCATGTCCAGATTGCCGGCGCCATCGAGGTAACCGAAGGCACCTGCGTAGGGCCCCCGGCGTGAGCCTTCGAGTTCCGCGATGAGTTGCATCGCGCGTACCTTGGGTGCACCGCTCACCGTGCCTGCGGGGAAGGTTGCGGCCAACAGATCCAATGCGTCGCGACCGCTGGCCAACTCGGCCTCCACGCGGCTGACCAGGTGCTGGACCGCCGGGAACTTCTCCAGTACGCCATATTCCTTTACAGCCACCGACCCGATGCGCGCCACGCGCCCCAGGTCATTGCGCGCCAGGTCCACGAGCATGTCGTGCTCGGCGCGTTCCTTGGTGTCGGCCAACAACTCGGCCGCCAGGGCCTCGTCCTGACTTGAATCCGAACCCCGCGGTCGGGTCCCGGCGATGGGCACGACTTGAGCGCGGCGGCCGGTGAGTGAAGCCAGGCGCTCAGGGGAAGAGCCCACCAGGGTCAACCCGTCCGCCTCGAAGAAAAACATGTGCGGTGCTGAGTTCACCAGGCGCAGGGCCCGGTAGAGCATGAACGGATCGCCCTCGTAGCGCTGCTCAAAACGCTGGCTGAGCACGGCTTGGAAGATCTCGCCCTGACCGATTTCACTGCGCAAACGCTCGACGCCCTCTTCGTAGCGGGAGCGGGTGGTCTGCGCACGTGGCTCAGGCTCGAGTAGCGCAAAACCCTGCTGGCTCCCCGCGTCCGAAAGGAGATCTGCTGCCAGTCGTTCCAGGCGCTGGCGCGCGGCTTCGTAGTCGGCGGCCCCGTTGGGGCACCCGGCCAGGAGGATCAGACGTTGCGAAGCGTGGTCGAAGGCCACCAGGTCCGAGTAGTGGTCAAAAATGGCCTCACCCAACCCGTGGGGATCGTGCTCGGGAACGGCCACGGTGGGTTCGAGGCTGCTGGCCCACTCGTAGGTGAAGCAGCCGATCCAGCCACCCGTAAATGGCGGCAGACCTGCTTGGTTCGCGGGCGGGGTTGCAAAACGTTTAGCGGCTTCGCGCAGGGCGATGTGACTGGGTCCCGACAGACTTTCGGTCCCCGCCTCAGTACTCAGGCTGCAGCCCTGGCTCGCGCCCCGAAAATGGGCATCTGGATCCACGCCCACAAACGACCAACGGGCCAGGCGCGCAGGCCCCTCCACCGACTCGAGCAAGCACGCGTGATGACCCGAGGCGCGCAGGGCGCGAAACGCTCGCACGGGAGTGAAGAGGTCGGCGGGGTGAACGGCCCAGCACAGCCGCTGACGGTCAGCATCGTCGGCGCTAGACGTCTGAAGGGAGATGAGCACGGGGTCGTGAAAGGGACAGGGAAAACGGTCCAGCTTAGAGCATCCGGCCCCCGGCCACATCGATGTTCTGGCCGGTGCTGTGCTCGGCTTCATGGGACAGCAACCAAGCCCCTGGGGAGACCGGGGAGCTAGTCTTCCCCTTCCTGCCAGGGTTGAGGAACTGGGATCGGGTACCGCCCAAGCCTACGCCGCTCCCAGGAGGCACCTTGAATTCCTTGTCCCCCAGCGCGCGGCCGTTTCGTCACAGGGAGCATCGCTACCTTTGACCTCTCCGCAGGCACACTGAGCGGCCCCGTCGGCCATGTGTTCTTGGCAGCAACCGGGCGAACCCATGGTCAAACCGCACTCGGGGCAATCCAAGACGGACGAACGAGTGGAGCCGCAACTGGCAGGGATCGCGAAGGCAAGCGGGCTGAGGGAGAGAATGGCTTTCTCCATGGGAGTTCACGGCGAAAGAGAATTCGCCCCGTTCAGGAAGAGCTGGGGCCGCTCGGGTAGGGCGGAGCAGGCGGCAAACGGCTCGCGGTGGGGCCTTCCCGCGGCTGTTGAGCCTGTGACACGGATTCGTTCGACGCGAAAAGCCCGAAGGAAAGTCTAGCTCCCAACACCCAAGAGCAGGACTTCTCGTCCCCCTACCTGGCGTCGGTACAGAATTTCAAATCGCGCTTGGCTCTCCGCACCCATGGCCTCCCAATTGTCAATGCGTATGAGACCGAGAAAGGGACCCCCAGCATCACGAGCCTCCTGCAGACCGCCGCGCACCGTGGGCACCCCCGCGTAGAAACGGTAGGCCTCCGGCTGAACGCCAACACAGGGAATCACGCTCGGCTTTTCGGGGCGCGCAGCGATCACAGCGGCCAGGGTGCGGCCGGACTTGATCGGGTTGATAGCGGGGAAGATGACGAGGGCCAAGACAGTGGCCGCGGCGCACCAACTCCATAGCAGGCGGGCGCCCCAGACGGAATTGCCCGCGCGTCCAGCAAACATCCACAGGGCACCGAACAGGAACACGCCGCCTGTCAGGCCCCCGCGCCAGGCGGCACCCTCAATCATCGCTGGAATCTCGACGAAGTGCGGGGCGGCGACTAGGGCCGCGCCCAACACGGCGAACAGCAGCACGGCCGTCCACAGTTGTACACGGTGGGCGCGCGCGCGCTCGGTGACGACAAGGCACCAAGCTCGGGCACCTAGCAAGGCCAAGGCCGGGTAAGCGGGCAAGAGATACAGGTCGCGCTTGGGCCCGATGGCGGAAAAGAAACCGAGCAGCACCCCGAACCAAAGCCCCGCCTTCACGAGCCCCGCATCCATGCGTCGAGTCCAGGCCAAGCGCACACCCATGATCACGATCGGCGTCCAGGGCAAGAGCAGCAGGGGCAGTCGCGTCAAGTGCTTCCAAAAGGGACCGCCGTGTTGGGTCCCGCGGGCCACGCGACCCACGTGTTGTCCGTAGAACAGTTCCTCGAAGAGCGCCGGCTCGGCCAGGGAGGCACTGAGGGCCCAGGTCAAGGGAATGGCCAGTGCCAACAGGGCGGCACCCCAACCCACGGCCTTCCCGGCTGAAGGTCTCGTCGCCTCACTCGACGATGCACGCTTCGAGAAGCGCAGCCAGAGGGCCCAAGGCAAGCCCACGTGAACAAACGCCACGGGCCCCTTGGCCAGAGCAGCCAATCCCACGAGGGCGCCGGCCAACCAAACCTGTCGCCGCCGTTGGGTTACATCGCGCGCCTCTGAATCCAAAACCAACAATCCGGCCGTGCACAAGAAAGTCAGGACCGGGTCTAACTGCAAGCGCGCGCCGATCTCGGTCGCCATGGCGGTGGTCAAGAACAGGGCCGGAGCCCAACGCGCCTCTGCCTCTCCCCACCAACGGCGAGCAAGGAGAGCCACACACCAAGCTGTACCCGCAGTGGCCAGCAGGGACGGTACGCGCAACCAGAATTCGTGCCATCCGAATAGGGAACCGAACAGTCCGGACAACCAATACACGAGCGGCGGTTTGTCGGGATAGATGGCGTCACAGAGGTGCATCACCAAGAGTCCGCCCTGGCCGTAGGCCTCCCGCGCCACCTCCGCATAGCGCGGCTCGTCGGGCGCCCACAAATCGCGCATCAAAGCGGAGGCCACCAGGGGCAAGAGCATCCAGCCCCAGGCCGGAACGCCGCCGCGTGTCTCCGCGCTGGAGTCAATAGTCGGAGAGGAGCTTGTCATGGGGCGCACGGGTCCGGGCGACCCCTGGTGCCACGATCCTAGCGCCCCGCGCCATCGATCTCTGCCCCTTGTACTTGCGGTTCGCCCAATGGCCCGTTGCCTTGGACGGTCCCCGTGCCAATACTGCCATTCGGCCCCCATGGCCGCGCTGCATGCAATCCTTCCTCCCTTCGACCAAAGCTCCGGCGTACGTCCCCGCACGCAGTTGGCCCCAGCAACCCGAGACGACACTGCGCCTGAGTCTGGTCGCCCCGGTCTACAACGAGGTGCAAAACCTGCGCCGGCTCACGGAGCGCGCCGTGGAGGTTTTCGCCGATTCGACGGACTGGGAGATCGTTCTCGTGGACGATGGCAGCCACGACGGCTCCACCGCGCTGCTGGCCGAGTTGGCCGCGGCCGATGAGCGCGTGCGCCCCGTCTACTTCGCCCACAATTGCGGCCAGACCGCTGCCATGGCCGCCGGCATCGCCAGTGCGCGCGGCGAGTTGATCGCGACGCTTGATTCGGACCTGCAAAACGACGCCGGGGATCTGCCGGCGATGATCGAGGCCCTGGGCGAACACGATGCGGTGGTGGGCTACCGCCAACGCCGACAGGACAACTGGCTGCGCCGCATCAGCTCGCGCATTGCCAACCGCATTCGCAATTCCATCAGCGGCGACTCGATCCGCGACACCGGCTGTTCCCTGAAGGTCTTCCGCGCCGAAGCCATCCAAGCCATTCCGCTTTTTGAGGGCATGCACCGGTTCTTTCCGACCCTCCTGCGCTACCACGGATACTCGGTCATCGAGCACCCCGTGTCGCACCATCCACGAGTGGCCGGTGTCAGCAAGTACGGCGTACGCAACCGCGCCTGGCGTGCGTTCAAGGACCTGTTGGCCGTGCGCTGGATGCGTGCGCGCCTGATCCGCTTGCCGATTTCGCCCACAGCCCCTGATCGGGACACTCCGTGACGATTTGGGACGCACTGGGTTGGGGAGGTACGGCCTGTTTCTTCACCCGCTTTCTGCTTCAGTGGCTGCAGTCTGAACGAGCCAAGCACAGCGTCACGCCCGCCTCCTTTTGGTGGCTGTCCCTGTGCGGTTCCCTCAGTGTAGGCGCCTGCGCCTGGTCCAAGGGTGAGTGGGTGCTCTTGCCGGCGTTCGCCATCAACACGGCCATCTACCTGCGCAACCTTTGGATGACCCGGCGGCCAACGGAGTCCAGAGGCCTTGGCCCCATTCCGGCTGGGACACTGGGCTTGGCTGCGGCAGCAGCGATCTTGACCTTCGCTCCCGGCGGAGAGGATCAAGCCTCTTCCATGGCCGCGGGTTTTCTCGTGGCCGGCTGGCTAGGCCAAGCCATCTGGGGCACGCGTTTCGTCGTTCAATGGTGGTTTTCCGAACGCCGGGGGAAGAGTCACTTCCCGGTTGGGTTCTGGTGGTTCACCCTGGCGGGCTCAGTCCTGAACTTGCTCTACACGTCTCAACTGGAGAGTGTGATTTTCCTGGTGGGCTATCTGCCCACGCCGATCTACCCCATCCGCAACCTGATGCTGGGGCAGGAGCGCGAGTAGCGTGCCTTGCGGAGCCGGGCTCGAACAACTCGTATCATCCCAGGCTTGGAGAGTGGAATGCACTTGTTCCCGCACGGCTCTCATGCAGCCGTGCAGCAGGCCAGACTCCCGGCCATCCCCGCGCCCCCTTTCCTGCTGGAACACGCGATTCGAGGACCTACGGCCGAGGCCATCACCCTGGAGAACATGCGCGGCAAGTTGGTGCTGTGCGAGTTCTGCACTGACTGGGTTTGGTGTGCATCCATTGCGGGAATTGCCCCCAGCTTCAACGAAAAGGGGCTGCCGACCGGCAGGCCCCCCTCCTCACGCATCGGGTCCCGACTGACGGTTTCCAACGCCCACAGACGAGGCCAAAGGAAGGAATGCTGTTTGTGGGTAGGTCCACGGAACCCAGTCAGTTCTGTTCGGAAGAGCGCGTTCGGCCCGAGGGTCACTCGAACCAGAATCCCTATCTCCCATGCCTGCCAGGCCCCCCCCCAGCCGGAACTGGCGTACTGAAAGGGCAGGTCCAGCGGGAGGTCTGCCGGCGGGTCGAGGCTGGTCGTGGGTCGGAATAGCTCGCTCAACTGGACCGCGAGAGTCATGGCGACGCCAGCCGCCGGCCCCATGACCAGGACCCAGCCCCCGTACCCGATGGCCAGGCCGATCCGGAGCCGAGCCTCTTCTTGGCCCGCGACTCTTCCGTGCGCGTGAGCTTTCCGGATAACCTCTCCGGGCTCGAACCCCGGTCTCGACATGCTGCACTCCCCCTCCGCCGCCATGACTACCTCTGTCCAGGAACGCATCACCCGGCGCGCCTTCGCGCAGATGGTGACGATGATCCACCTGGCCAACTCCCGCAAGGACAAGCAGCCCGGCGACCCTAAGGTCGGCGGACACCCCGCCAGCTGCGCCAGCGCAATGCACCTGCTGACCGCGCTGCACCTGGACGTGCGCGAGCCGCAGGACTACGTGTGCTGCAAGCCGCACGCCTCGCCGGTCGACCACTCGGTGCATCACCTGCTCGGGTTGTTCCGGCACGACCCCGCGGTGGACTGGTTCGCCGGCGACGGGGACGGCAGCTGGTTCACGGACGAGGAGTCCGAGAACATCATGGCCGGCCTGCGCCAGTTCCCGACCGAGGAGCGCCCGCAGACCTTCCAGAGCTACCACGCCGCCAGCGATCCGGACAATTGGCACTTCCTGCCGTCGGGCACGGTCGGCATCCCCCCGGTCTGCTCCGGCTACCTGGCCCTCGCCTACCGCTACGCCAAGGACCACGGCTGGGAGGTCCCCGAGAATGCGCACTTCTGGTCCCTGATCGGGGACTCGGAGTTCCGCGAGGGCTCCCTGCTCGAGGCCATGCCCGACTTCGGCGAGCGCATGCTCGGCAACGTCACCTGGATCATCGACTACAACCGCCAGAACCTCGACGGGACGCGCATCCCCAACGAGCGCGGGCTCGAGTCGATGGACTGCGACCGCATCGAACGCACCGCCCTCGCCAACGGCTGGAAGGTCATCCAGCTCCGGCATGGCCGCCGCCGTCAAGAGGTGTTCAAGGCCGATGGCGGCGAGTGCCTGCGCGAGGTCCTTGAGAGTGGCCTGTCCGACTACGAGTACCAGATGCTGGTCCTCGACGGCGACGCCGCGCGCGTGCGCGATCTGTGGAAGGAGAAATGTCCTGGCATCCAACGTCTGCTCGACGGCTTGAGCGACGAGGAGGTCCTCGAGGTCCTGACCGACCTGGGCGGTCACGACTACGAGAACGTGGTCGAGGCCCTGCGCGCGTCGAAGCAGGACCCGAAGGAGCCGTACCTGGTCGTGGCCCACACCCTCAAGGGTTGGAATCTCGACTGCGCCGCCGACCCCTCCAACCACTCCACGCTGCCACCCAAGAGCGAAGTGATCGCCCTGCTCGAGGAGGTGGGTCTCGACTTCGAGCGCCCCTTCGCGCGCTTCGACGAGGACAGCGAGGAGGGCAAATTCCTCGCCGCGCGCCGCGACCGCTTCCGGACCGCGCGCGAGCCGAACGACGAGCTGATCGCCCGCAATCGCGCCCGGGTCAGCGGCGAACTCGAGGCGGCGGGCGGCCTGCCCGACTCGCTCGAGATCAACCTGTCGCTCTTCCCGCTGGCGCACACGCAGTGGATGTGGGGACAGATCGCCGCCAAGCTCGTGCGCGTTGGCAGCTACAGCCAAGCCGAGGCCCGCCAGGCGGCGCCCAAGGAGCTCTCTGCCATGGAGAAGCGCTGGAGTCCCGCCGCCGAGTTCGTGATGACCATGTCCCCGGACGTTGGCTCCTCGACCAACATCTCCCCCACCATGGACGACCGCATCTACGGCTCGTCCGAGGAGGAGCAGCGCGACCTGGCACGCGAGCTGGAGATCAAGGTCAAGCACCCAGAGCTCCTGGCACGCACCGACGCCTGGACGCGCCACATCCGCTTCGAGATCGCCGAAGCCAACGCGATGAGTGCTGTGGGTTCGTTCGGCATGATGAACAAGCTGGTCGGCCTGCCCTTCGTGCCGATCATGACCGTGTACGACTTCTTCGTGAAGCGTGCCCTCGACCAGCTCTACTACAACGCCTACTGGGGCGCGGAGTTCATCCTGATGGGCACGCCCAGTGGCGTCACTCTCGCCCCCGAAGGTGCCCAGCACTCGTGGAAGTCGGACATCCAGTTCCCGAACCTGGTCACCTGGGAGCCCGCCTTCGCGGTCGAGATGGACTGGATCCTCTGCGATTCGATCCGGCGCCAGATGACCGGGGACAATGCGGGGCGCACCGGCGTCTACGTGCGCGGCGTCACCCGCGGCATCCCCCAGAAACTCCTGCTCGAGCGCGTGCGCGCCCAGACCGCGAGCCAGGGCCAGGACGACGACGCGCTCCTGACCCGCGTGCGCGAGCACTGTCTCGCGGGCGGCTGGAAGCTCGTGGACGGGTCCGGTCACGAGGACTACGAGCCCGGCGACAACGTGGTCAACCTGTTCGCTCTCGGGTCCCTGGTCACCGAGGCGGTCGAGGCCGCGGACGCCCTGCTCGAGCGCGGCGTGTTCGCCAACGTGATCGTGGTCAGCTCCCAGGATCTGCTGCTCGGCATCCAGGCCGAAGCGGACGGCTACCGTCACCTGCGTGAGACCCTCGGCGTCAACGGCGACCTACACGCCGTGGCCGGAGCGGGCACGAACGAAGCGGGCCTGGTTTCGCTCGCCGGCCGGCGTGTCCCCGCAGTCGCCGTCTGTGACGGCGAGGCCGGTCTGCTCGACAACATCGGCTCGGTCGTCGGCGTTCGCCAGGAGACCCTGGCCGTGCGCAAGTTCTCCAAGTGCGGTCGCCCCGAGGACATCTTCGCGTATCAGAACCTGGACACACGGGCCATCGTCGAGGCCTGCGGCAAGGCCCTGTCGGAGACAGCGCTGGAAGACCTGGTGGTCTCCTCCGCGCTCCTCGAGCGTCTGGCCGGGCGCCGACCCGCGGTCAAGGACTGGCGCGCGCTCTGGCCCGACGCCTAGGAGGCCGCGAGGGCTCGCCCGGGCCGAGATTGCAGCGCGCCTCGACATCCACCAGGGATCCTTGACGCGCCTCCAGCGTCTGCACGCGACACTACTCGAAGACGACCTCCCCTATCGCGAAGCCGCCCTCAAACTGGCGCTGCGCTGCTTCCGCTGCCACGCGAGAGGCAAACGCCGGTGCGTCGATGGTCGAGGAAACGGCAATGAGAGTGCGCCTGACCGGGTACTACCGGGACTGGGTACTACCGCGGGCGATCGGAAAGGCCGAGTGTCCAACGCAGGGCCAAGTAGCTGAGCGCGATCATCCCAGGAGCCACGACGACGAAGTCGAGGAGTTCCTCAGCACGTGTGAGCCAAACCCAAATGAGCGCCAGCAGGGCCGGTAGCACGAGGTACCCTCGAACGCTTAGGACCCGCCAGCTCTTCATGTAGCCCTGGCCCAGCTTGGGCTCGACGATCTCCGGTTGAGGCTCATCATGCTGCGGGTGCATCGAATCGGCCGGCACCGCATCCCTCCCCGAACCACAACTCCAGCACATCGAGAAGGCGGCTTCGACCGTCTCGTGGCATTGCTTGCACACCCAAGCTTCCGACTCCTCAGGAACACCCGCCGGCGGCTTCTCGAAGTAGCGATTGACGAGTCCGATCGAGCGTTCGTTGTCCTTCTCGTGAACGCGTACATCGACGAGCATGGCGTCCGCGCCGAGTTTGCCGAAGCCGATCGTCGCCTGCCCGCCTCGCGTCCAGGCCTCGACACCAGACTCTTCGAGCATCGCAACGAGCAGCGACGCCTCGATCATGTCCTTCGCCCGATAGAGCAAGACGCTGCGTTCGCTGGCGTCGACCATGCAGCCAGCCTAGCAGTAGGGCGCGCGTCATGCTCAAGGCGCTCGCTCGCGCCCGTCTCGTCCCGTCCACAATCAGGGCTGCACACGAAGTGGTACCGCGTCCGGCACCCCCTCATCGCCGTTCCCTCGACCATCGACGCCTATGCGTCTGCCTGAAGCGTGTCACGGCCAGGAACTTGCGGACATCCCGAGTGGTGCTGGAACAAGGGCGGGCGCGCGATCCCGCGGTTCACGATGTGGTGTCAGCTGCCCGGGGTGTCGGAGCGCGGCGTTCTTGGCATGCGTCCTAAGACGCGGCGGGTCACGGCGGAGTTGCGGGTTGGGCGATGAGAATGGGCCTGACTCCGTGCTTCTCAAATTCTCAATTTACATGCTTGCCCGGTAATAGTGCATACCCTAAGGTGCAGGGGTGATTCAGTCCTTTGGAGATCGTGCCACCGCAGCGCTCTTTGACGGCCAAGGTGGCACCAAGATCCGCAGGATTCCTGCCGACCTGCGCGGTGCCGCAGTCCGAAAACTGGACATGTTGAACGCCGCCGCGGCACTGATGGACCTCCGCAGCCCTCCTGGCAACCGTTTGGAATTGCTCCAGGGGGACCACGCCGGTCGGCACTCCATTCGCATCAACCAACAATGGCGCGTCATCTTTCGGTGGACGGATGCCGGGCCCACTGATGTTTCCATCGTCGACTACCACTAAGACCGCTAACGAGAAACCACCATGCTTCCGAAGAACCGACTTCCCACCCACCCCGGAGAGATCCTGCTCCAGGAGTTCTTGAATCCACTGGGTGTAACGCAGACTGCCTTTGCGGGGCACATTGGGGTTCCGATCCAGCGCGTCAATGAGATTGTGCGAGCGAAGCGCGGGGTCTCGGCAGCTACGGCCTGGCTGTTCGCCGAAGCCCTGGGGACCACACCGGATTTCTGGATGAACTTGCAGGCCCAACACGACCTGGCCCTCTCGCGGCCCAGCAAGGGTGTCAAACGGGTTCGCAGGGGCGCGTAGCAGCGGGTACCGGGATACCGAGTCAGGCACCCCCTCATCGCGCCGTCTCCTCGACCATCGACGCACCTGCGTTTGCCTGGGGCTTGTCACGGCCAGGACACGCGCTCGGTGCTCGAACA
>CAYXTP010000022.1:0-27225 GCA_964467985.1 uncultured Planctomycetaceae bacterium | reverse complement strand
TCGTCCAGTTTGAACGACTAGGATACTTCTGCGTCGACACCTCCGACTCCGCCCCTGGCGCCCTGGTATTCAATCGCACCGCCACACTGAGGGACACCTGGGCCAAGCTCGAGGCGCGGTCCTGAGTGAAGGGCCCGCAATGTCTCATCGTGCTTGGGGTGCCCCCCGCCGTTTTATTCGGCGTGATCGCCGTTGGGTGCTGTGGGCTTGACACAAGGACGGAACGGGCTCGCCCTAACATCATCCTGGTCATGGCCGATGACCAGGGTTGGGGAGACACGGGGTTCAATGGACACGCGGTTCTAGAGACGCCCGCCATGAATCGCATGGCGCGGGAAGGTGTGCGATGGGATCGGTTCTATGCCGCGGCACCGGTTTGCTCGCCGACCCGGGCTAGTGTGTTGACGGGCAGACATCCGTATCGAATGCAGATCGACGGAGCGAATTCGGGGCACATGCCGACAGAGGAATTCACGCTCGGAGAGATGTGCGCCGAGCTCGGGTATGCCACGGGACACTTCGGAAAATGGCACTTGGGAACGCTGACGCGCGAGATCGTGGATTCCAATCGGGGGGGGCGAGCCAACCACGATCAGCACTACTCGCCCCCTTGGCAGCATGGATTCGAACGCTGCTTTTCCACGGAAGCCAAGGTCCCGACGTGGGACCCGATGGTGAACCCGGAAACGAACGCTCCCTATGGCACGCGCTACTGGGACGAGAATGGAGAGGTGGTCACCACAAACTTAGAGGGAGACGACTCACGCATCATTGTGGATCGCGCCTTGCCGTTCATTTCGGAAGCGGCAGAAGCCAAACAACCGTTCCTGGCGGTCATCTGGTTGCACGCCCCGCATCGGCCCGTCGTCGCTGGTCCTGCGAATGAACTGCAGTATGCTGCGACTGAACGGGAAGACCTACGCCGGTACTACGCTGTTGTCTCCGCTATCGATGAGCAGCTGGCTAGGTTGCGACAACACCTGGAAGCGCTAGGCATTGGCGACAGTACTGTGCTCTGGTACACGAGCGACAACGGGCCCGAGGGATCTGATCGGGACGGGCAGGGATCGACTGCGGGGCTTCGAGGTCGCAAGCGCAGCTTGTACGAAGGAGGAGTGCGGGTGCCCGGCCTGCTCGTCTGGCCCGATGGGGTTGCGATGGGAAGGCGCCTCTATTCGGCGGCCTCGACCCTCGACATGCTTCCGACGCTGGCAGACGTATTGGGGGTACAGCTCGATCCCGAGCGGCCCATCGATGGAATAAGCCTGTTGCCCGCGATGACGGGCGCCGATCCCGACGAGCGACCGGGTGGGGCGCCACTGCCCTTCCTTTCCGGCAAGGCCGCTGCCTTGCATCAGGGCTCACTGAAAGCAATCCGATCTAGCAAGGAGGGTGAGTGGGAGCTGTACGATCTGGCTCGGGACCCCGGAGAATCGAAAAACTTGGCTACCGATCGGCCGGAGCAACTGGCTGAACTCACTAGCCGTTTCGCGCAGTGGATGTCCCGCGCGGAACAAGACAGGCAGCACTGAGTGCTAGCAGTGGTGGTGCAAGCTGTCCTGCAGAGTCGGGTCGCGCAGGGGGACCAGGGGTGCCTGGCCGAGGCTGCGCAGAGCCGCCCAGAAAGCCAGGGCGAAGGCCCCGGCAAGGGGACCGAGCTCCCAAAGACCCACACTCGGCGGGCCACCCATTAATGGGGGCGCGATGAGCATGAACATCTGCAGGGCTTGGCCTGCCAGCATGATCACCGCCACGCGTACCAAGATCGTTGCGTTGCGCCGTGCGGCCTTGGGCATGAGAGCAAAGAAGGGAATGGCCCAGTTGAGGGTTACGTTGATCCAGCTGAGCAGTTGCCAGTTCCCTTGTCGCCGGATGAAGTAGTAGGGCGTCTCCTCGGGCATGTTCGCGTACCAGATCAGCATGTGCTGGCAGTACCAGATGTAACCCCAAAACAGAGAGAAGCCGATCACGAGCTTGCCCAGGTCGTCGAGATGGTCTCGGCTTGCGATGCCGCGCAGGTGCCCGCTGCGTCTCAGGTAGACGACGAGGATGATGCACACTGCCAGGCCCGAAGTGGCCATGCCCGATAGGGTGATGAGGCCGTAAATCGTGCTGAACCAGTGGGGTTCCAGGGACTGCATCCAGTCAATGCTCGCCAGCGAGAAGGTGATGGCAAAGACGGGTAGGAACCAAACTGCACGCCACTTCAGACGCAGGGATTCTGCTGCCGGGTCGTCAGAGCTGTCTTGACCCCTGGAGGCAGCCACAATGGCGCGGGAGAGTCCTATCCATAGGCCGAAGAACACGACCATGCGGATGAAAAACCCCGGGACGTTCAAGTAGCCAGCCTTATCACTAAGCAATTGGTCGGCGTCGACAACGCTAGCGTGGGTCCATTCGTAGAGTGAGTTCACTCCGCCCATGAGGACCAAGCCCAACAATAGACCATAAGGCAGTCCAACACTCATCGCTTCCGGAATGCGCCGCAGGGCCGTAGCCCAGCGTGCGCCCGATAGACTCAGAACCGTGACAAACACGGCGCCCGCAAGGCAGATCGTCGTGTAGGTGGTGAATCCCATCAGGAATCCCCCCCACGCCCGCGTCGGCTCAATGAAGAGCCCCACCAAGAAGCACAACAATCCGACTCCCGCCGTAACGAGCAGACCGCGCATGAGCCTCTTGGGGGCCGAGTATTGGGCTACGTTCAACTCAGTCGTGCTCATCGCGCACCTTTTTCTTGAAGACTGCGGACGTAACGAATCACCTGCCAGCGCTCTTTGGCGTTCAGCTGGATGGCATAGGACGCCATGTTTCCCTGTCCGTAGCTGAGAATATGGAACAGCTCTCCATCGGGAAGTCCAACCGCGCGCACTGCTTTCAGGGATGGAGGGGGCAACATGCCACGCATGACCACTGGGCCCATCCCGTCCCCCAGCGGATCGTGGCACACGCTGCAATAGGTACCGTACAGCTTGCGCCCCGCTTCCAATGCAACGGAGTCGTTCTCAGGAATCGGATTGGTGAGTTCCCTACCCGCTCGCTGGGCTTCTTCTGTACCCGGGCCGAACCTCGGAGCCAGGGAACCACGGGGCACGACTCCCTCAACTAGGTGCTGTTGGGTCATTCCGTCAGGCAAGTATCCACTCGGTGAGAAGGACTCGGAGGCCTTGGAGTAGACCATCTCTGTGAAGATCTCTAAGGGTCGCTCAGTCGGATCGGGAATCAACAGACTCTTCAGGCCCGACATGGCTAGGCCAACGACAACGACAATCAGGAGGTAGCTCATAGGTCCTTTCATCGCTTTTCCTCCGTCATCATTTCCTGCGTCCGGGAGGCTCCGTTGCGGACGAGCAGTTCTTCGAACTCCTCGTCCCTGAACGCTGCGTCAGGCTGGGACAGGATCAGTGCAAATTCGTGATCCGTCGTCAGGTCGAATCCATCCCGGGCGTGCTTGCCCGGCCGCAAGCCACAGCGCAGAAGCAGAGCGAAGACGGTGATCAGTCCCGCGAAGAGAACCGTCATCTCAAAGGCTACGGGCATGAACGCGGGCAGGGAGTCCAAGGGCTTGCCACCAACGTTTAGGGGCCAATCCGACCAAGCGGACCAGTATTGAAAGCCGAGCCCGATAGCCAATCCAATGGCGCCTCCAAACAGAGTCACCCAGGGCAACCGAGAGCGCCGAATGCCCATCAGCTCATCCACGCCATGCAGGGGATAGGGCGTAATGATGTCATCGATGGCCATGCCGCGGTCGCGCCCCTCGCGGGCCGCGTCGATGAGAGTCTCCTCGTCAGGGAAGAACCCAATGTGCAGGCGGTGGCTCACGACTGCACCCCCTTGAGCTCGCATGCTGCGGTCGACCGATCGGCTGGGGTGCCCTGCTTGGGCTTCTCCAGCACAGATTTGACCTCGAACATCGCGATCATCGGAAGGAACCGACAGAACAGTAGGAACAGGGTGAAGAACAGTCCGAACCCGAACATCAGTGAGCCGTATTCCACGAGGGTAGGCATGTAGCCGGACCAACTCGAAGGCAGGAAGTCCCGGTGCAAACTGGTAACGATGATCACGAAGCGCTCAAACCACATGCCCACGTTGACCACCAGGGAGAGCGCGAAGACCCAAACCAGGTTGTTTCGGACTGCCTTGAACCAGAGCAACTGGGGTGAGATCACGTTACAGCTGACCATGATCCAGTAGGCCCAGGCGAATGGGCCGGACATGCGGTTCAGGAAGACGAATTGCTCGTACACGCTGCCCGAATACCAGGCCACAAAGAGCTCGGTCATGTAGGCCAGACCAACGATACTGCCGGTGAAGACGACGACCTTGCACATGGCTCCGATGTGCTTCTTCGTGATGTAGTTTTCGAAATGCATCACCTTGCGCGCGATGAGCATCAAGGTCAGCACCATGGAGAAGCCCGAGAAGATGGCTCCGATCACGAAGTAGGGCGGGAAAACCGTCGTGTGCCAGCCAGGAACGATCGAGGTCGCAAAGTCTGCGGACACCACACTGTGGACCGACACCACGAGCGGGGTGGCGAGTGCCGCCAGCAGGGCGCATGCCACCTCATAGCGCGACCATGTGCGAGCCGTGCCCCGCCAGCCAAGGCTGAGCCATCCGTAGAGTTTCTTGCGTACCCCTCGAGCGCGATCGCGCAAGGTAGCGAGGTCGGGGATCATGCCCACATACCAGAACGCCAAGGAAATCGTGAAGTAGGTCCCGATCGCGAAGACATCCCACAGCAGGGCGGAACGGAAGTTCACCCACAGGGGTCCGCGAGTATTGGGATAAGGGAAGACCCAGTAGCAGAGCCAAGGCCGGCCCATGTGGATCAGCGGGTAGATGCCCGCACAGCACACGGCGAAAATCGTCATGGCCTCCGCTGATCGGTTGATGGAGGTCCTCCATTTCTGCCGGAACAGCAACAGCACAGCCGAAATCAGCGTGCCCGCGTGGCCGATGCCAACCCAGAACACGAAGTTCGTGATGTCGAATCCCCAACCCACGGTGCGATTGAGGCCCCACGTGCCAATGCCCGTCATGACCTGGTAGCCCACGGCAGTCGCGCCCAGGGCCAGGACAGTCAGTGCAGCGCCAAAGCCCCAATACCAGAGCCGCGTGGGCTTGCCCTCAAGCGGACGGCAGACGTCTTCAGTAACGTCTTTGGGGCGCAAGTTGCCGGTGATGAGCGGCGTGCTCGACAGCTCAGCCATGTTGTGAGTCCCCTTCATTGGTGTTGCGCACGCGTGCCAGGTACCGCACGGATGGCTTGACGTTGAGTTCAGTCAGGACGCCGTAGGAGCGTTGGCGCGCCATGAGGTGCGACACTTCGCTTTCGGGGTCATTGGTGTCACCAAATACGATGGCCGAGGTCGGACAGGATTGTTGACAGGCCACCTTGATGTCCCCGTCCGCCAAGGGCAGCCCCTGAGCCTTGGCCTCGGACTTGGCCTCCTGGATGCGCTGGGCGCAGAAGGAGCATTTTTCCATCACCCCACGGGAACGCACGGTGACGTCCGGGTTGAGAGAGTGGTTTTGAAGCTCGTCTTCTCGCGGATAGTCGAACCAGTTGAAACGCCTGACCTTGTAGGGACAGGTGTTTGCGCAATAGCGCGTGCCGACGCATCGGTTATAGACCTGCTGGTTCAATCCTTCACTTGAGTGAACCGTAGCCAGGACCGGACAGACACCTTCGCAGGGCGCATTGTCGCACTGTTGACAGAACATGGGTTGGTGAGCGACTGAGATACTGTCGTCGTCTCCATCGAGATAGCGATCGATGCGCATCCAGTGCATCTCCCGATGACGCAGCACCTCATCGCGGCCCACAACGGGCACGTTGTTTTCGGCCTGACAACTGACCATGCAAGCGGAGCACCCCGTACAGGAAGCCAGGTCCACAGCCATGCCCCAGTGGTGATGCTTGGCCTCGTGATCATCGACCCATAGGTCTGATTCGCTGGGCGGATGCTCGTGCACCGCATGCTCGGGATGTGCGCGGTAGTCGTCGAATTCCACGGTCTGGACCACATCGCGGGTCTTGCCACGCTTGGGTGCTACGTGTGGTGGCACCTCCATGCTGTGGTGGTCCTGAACCGAGGCCAGACTTGCGTGGGCTCCCGTGGGGGCAATCGATGCACCAATTCGCAAGCGCCGCAATTGGCCGGAGCGGAACTCCGAGAAGGGGGCTGCGTTGACACCCAGGGTCTGACCCGACTCGATGGTGGCCGTGGCCTCGATCCAGTCAGGTCCCACACCTGCGAAACGATCTGTTCCGAGGCGTCCGTATCCGAGGGCCACAGCAACCACGTCATCGTGCTGTCCGCGTTGAATGTGGAGTGGCAATTCCATCACGCCTTCTGTGTCGGGCACCGCGATACGAACGACATCACCTTCCTGCAGACTCAACTGCTCGGCCCGCTCCGGCGAGACGCAGGCGTAGTTATCCCAAGTGATCTTGCTGACTGGGTCGGGCAATTCCTGCAACCACGGGTTGTGCGCATGCGAGCCGGCGAGCATGGACACCTTGGGGTAGAGCACCAGGGTCAGACCCGTGGGAGGCTCGATGCTAGCCGGTGCCTGGATAGAGGCCAGCTGGAACGCTGGTTCAGCAGCCGCCTCGACCATTTCTACGTATCCATCATGGAGGACCTGATCGAAGAAGCGCTGGAAGCTCTGCCCGGGAGTCGCGTACTTCGTGTGCAGGCCGGAGTCCTGCCAGTAGGCACGCAGTAGATCCCGATCCCCGCGGGCGTCCCCCATCCATCCGCTTAGAACGTGGCGCAGGGTACGACTCTTGCGTACGGCCGGAAGGGTGGGCTGGCAGAGGGCCAATCGCCCGGTCTCCGGCTCGGCATCGTTCCAACTCTCCAGGGCATGGGCACTGGGCAGTCGCAAGCCGGCCATGGCCGAGGTCTCATCCAGGCCACTCGACAGAACGACCAGTGATCCGGCCTTGAGCAGGGCCTGACTGAAGGACTTGGGCAGGTCATAGGCGGGATTCGCGTCGGCGATGATGAGCAGGTCCACCTGCCCGGCTTCAAGTTCTACCTGCAGCCTCATCAGATCCCGATCGCTGCCGCGCGCTTGCAAGGAGGGGCGCGCCATGCTCAGCGTGCTCCCATAGCTATCCAGCAAGTGGTTGGCGTAGGCTGCCAGGCGCTGCACCTGCAAGTCGTTCGCGCCAGCGACCACGAGGGCCTGGCCCCTGGCCTTCCAGAGCGCCGCGGCGGCGGACTGGATCGGTTCCGCGGTGCGGCATTCTGCAAGCTTGCCCTGCATGCGTGATGCGCTGCCCGCCTTCTGTTCAAGGGAGTCACACAGAGCGGCCAGTGCCCCGGCCTCTTCCCAGGGCGCCAAACGCGTGCGCACATCAGCCGCTGAACCCGTCAGACTCAAGATGGATTCGAATTGGATGTGCTGGGACATGGCTCCCTGCCCGTCGCCTCGCCGTTCTCCGCCATCGGACTTGTCCGGTTGACGAGCGGCGGCGTAGTCGGACGCGAATTGCACCGGCGAAATCCAAGTGCCGAGAAAGTCAGCCCCAAATGAGACCACGGTGCGGGCACGGTCGAATCTGAAGGCCGGAACGGCGCGGACACCGTGCGTCTCGAGGTGGGCCTCTTGCAAAGCGGAGACGGAGAGCGCGTCGTAGGCGATGTGCTCAGCATTCCCCTGCGTCTCGAGGAACCGCCCGATGGCGGAGAGTGTTGAGGGGGAGTGGACCGTCCCGGTCAACAGCCGCAGGTTGCCACCCTTGGCGCGCACCTCCTCCAGCTTCCGTTGCATATCTCTGTCGGCAGTCGCCCAGTCCACCGTACTCCCTTCGCTCACGGGCAAGGCAAGACGTTTCGAATCGTAGACCGAGAGAATTTCCGATTGTCCCACGCTGCAAAGGCCGCCCTTCGAAAGACCGTGCTTGGTGTTACCTTCAAGCTTGACGGGGCGACCGTCACGACAGCGGGCCAAGACACCACAGGAAGCCGAACATCCTGCACAGGTCGTGGCCACCCAATAGGAGCGACCCGCGGTGATCGTCTCTGAACCGTTCAAGTACGGGATCAACTTGCCCGCGGGAGCGCGTGAGCAGCCGGAGAGCGTCGCCGACGCGATTCCGAATCCGGTCATGCGCAAGAAGGCGCGCCTAGAGGGTTCAGAGTCGTTGCCAGGCAGCAGAACTTCGTTGCTCCCCTTCGTGCTCTTGTATTTTTGGATGGGCTGCGGCCCGGGCAATCCCGCTGCAGCGTCATCGGAGGACTGGTGTTGTGAGAGGGTCGGGTCCATGGGCTTAGTCAATCGAAGCTGAGTCGGGCGAGCTCAAAAGTGGCAGTTGACACAGTCGGTGGTGACGTGATCGAGGCAGCGCTCCCCGCGCCCACTCGAATCGACTTCTCCCTGCATCCCACTGGTACGGTGACACTCGATGCACCATCCCATGCTGAGGGAGGCATGTTGGCGCATGCGTTCCATGCTCTGTACCGGTCCGTGGCACGTCTCACAGGCAATGTCCCTAGCTACATGGGGGCGATGGTCGAAGTACACGAAGTCGGGGAGTTGGTGAACGCGTTCCCACTGGATCGGAGTGGCCGTCGCATCGGGAGAGAGCTCACGGTTCTCGTCCAGCCCCAAGGCGTCGTAGAGCTTCTGCAGCTCGCTGGAGACGACGGGCAAGGGCTCGCGACCCTCGGCTTCAGCCAATTGCTTCTCTTCCAAGACAGCATCGAAGTTCGCCGTCACAACTTTGTGACAGTTCATGCACACGGATGCAGGAGGGACGCCGGCGTGCCGGCTTCTACGAGCGCCGAAGTGGCAGAACTGGCAGTCCATTCCCAGTTCCCCCGCGTGCAGTCGGTGCGAGAAATCAATGGGCTGGACGGGCGCGTAGCCCTGGTTGTCACCTGGCAGCCGCACCTCGGACGTAAGGAAGACGGCTGTCAGCCCCAGTGCCAAACTGCACAGACCAAAGATCCAGTGGTTCATCGACATGGTGAGATCGTGTTTAGGGGTTCTTGTGCTCAGCTTTTGGGCCGAGGTAGTACCACCAGTTCAAGATTGCGCAGATCGCGTAGAACACGGCCAAGCCGTACATGGCGACTTCCGGAGTCTTGGCCTTCATTTGCTCACCAATCAACTTGGGGATCAGGAACGCGCCATAGGCGGCCACTGCCGACGTCCACCCGAGAACGGGACCTGCCTGTTCTTTGTTGAACACCATGGAGATGGTGCGGAACGTGGACCCATTACCAACGCCCGTGGCGGCGAACAGGATTACGATCAGCACGAAGAACTGCATGAAGTACTGCTCGGGGGTCTCTGACTGGTAGGCGAGCGAGGAGTAGTACCCGACGCCGATCGCTGCCAAGGTCATCACGACCGCGACCACCTGGGTCACGATGGCGCCGCCCTTCTTGTCGGCGATCATGCCGCCGATGGGACGAATGAGAGCTCCGACAAAGGCCCCGACCCACACGTACATGAAGGTAGCTGGGCCGTTCGGGTTGGAGATGTCGTGGGTCATCACTCCATCCACCATCACGTGCTGGAAGCCAAAGATGAACTTGATGGCCAGGCCCACGGCGGCCGAGAAGCCGATGAAGGAGCCGAAGGTCATCGTGTAGATGATCGTCATCACCCAGGTGTGCTTGTTGTTGAAGATCTTGTACTGACGATCGAGGTTGCCCTTGATCTCGCCCGGTGATAGAGCCTTCATCAGAAATACGGTCGCGGCAATAACCACAGGCAAGACGATCCACTTCACCCAGGGTGAGGGGAATTCGAGGATGAAGTACAAGCCACCGCCGGCAGTCGCGAAGCCGATCAAGAGTAGCCAAGCCATGCGTCCGAAACAGACGCCCGGGCTCTTGATATTGGGTGTCACAGCATCGGTGGTGATGTTGTTCATCTTGAACCACCCGAGGAACGCCAGGGGGATGAGCCAGTACATCCACACCCAACCAGCGCTAGACAACCAGGTGTCCGAGCCTGCCGGAATTCGTTTGAAGATCGTTCCACTGTCCGACTGCAGCGTCATCGGGTCGCCGCTCAACCCGAATGCGATGGCAGCCGTCATGCAAAGCGGAATCAGAATCTGCATCGTCGTCACGCCAAAGTTTCCCAACCCGGCATTCATGCCCAGGGCGTAGCCCTGTACTCGCTTCGGATAGAAGAAGCTGATGTTGGACATCGACGAGGCGAAGTTCCCGCCACCTATGCCTGATATGAAGGCCAGGATCTGAAAGACCCAGAGCGGAGTTGTCGGATCCTTCAGAAAATGGGCCGCCCCCAGCGCGGGAATCATCAACAGGCCAGTTGTGAAGAAGATCGTGTTGCGACCTCCAGCGAGCCGGATGAAGAAGGTGCTCGGGATGCGCAGGGTGGCACCCGTCAAACCCGCAATGGCGGTCAAGGTGAAGAGCTCGGTCTGGGAAAATGAGAAACCCAGGTTTTTCATCTGCACCGTAATGATGCCCCACATCAACCACACGGCAAATCCGCAAAGCAGGCTGGGGATCGAGATCCAAAGATTGCGTGTCGCGACCTTCTTACCGGTGGACTCCCAGAACTTCTCGTCTTCGGGGTCCCAGTGTTCGAGGTTACTCATGATCGGTCTTCCTGTTCAACAGGTGTCGGGGGGTGAACCAAATGCGGAGCTCGAATTCCGGTGCTCAGGCACCGGTCGTTAGTTGCTAGTTGGGCTTGCGAATTTGTTTGCGATCCCAGTTCCACACGACGACCTGTGTCTTGCGCCACAAGTAGGGGTTGGGGACAACCAGGATGTGAACCAATCGCGTGAAGGGAAAAACGAGAATCAATAGGAACGCGTTGACCACGTGCAACTTGATCAACATCGGCATCGGAGCGATGAAGGAAACATCAGGCGACAGCTTGAGCAGGGACCAGAGCCAAGGGGTCATGGAAGTCGAGAACCAGGAACTGCCCCAGCCGTAGACAACCGCGATTCCAATGCCTGTCATGACCTGGACGAACAGGCCGCCGTAGATGAACCAGTCACCCGGCGTGGTCACGCGTCGGGCTTTTGGATTGGTCCAGCGCCGAATGGCGATGTTGGCCAAGCCCACCAAGGTGAGAATGGCAAAGGCCAGGCCGGTCACTTCGAGAAACACCAGCCGCAAGGGCGCAGCATTCCAGCCAAGTAGGGCCTTAGGGAAGAAGAACGCACCGACGTGCCCAGCAAGCACAGCGAGGATGCCGTAGTGGAAGGGAACCGAGCCCCAGAAGTGTTGTTCGTTCTCCAGGAACTGGGATGACAGACTCGAGTACGAGAATGAGCGCATGCGATAGCGCCGAATCGTGACGAGAAAGAACACCGTCAACGAGACATAGGGGAGGATCGCGAATAGAAGCGTGTCATTCATCAGAGTTTCTCGTTGCTCGGGGGCGCGTACACTTCAGTCACAAAACGATTGAGGCCCCGGATCACTCCCCGGTAGGGATTGTCATCTGAGGTGAACCCCTCTTCGATTTTCCCCAGCGCGGGAAGAATGACCCCCGAAGCCATGGCCCGGGCAGTCTCTTCATCACTCGCGCCCAACATGGCAAGCATGTGGGAGAGGTGGTCGGGCAACTCGACGCTCTCCTCGATGCCGAGATCGCGCAATAAGCCACGCATGCGGGCCATGAATACCCCGCGCGCGTAGTTTTCTCCGTGCAAGTGCCAGCCTACTTCGAGTGCGCGGTCCGCGTTGTTCTCGAATGTGCGCACGAAGAGCTCCTCGAGGGCAGGGACACCTTCGGTCTCCAAGAACGCGCTCAGTCCGGCGAGCTCTTCCTCGGCGTAGTCGGTCTCCGCAATCAACTCTTCGATCGTCGTGGGAATCGCGCGTCCCCGATCCCCACCGGGGTAGGTGACGAGCGCGGCCCACTTGTGATTCATCGAGGCGTTCATGATCTAGCTCCTCTTGGGGACTAGGCGCGGGCCAAATCCCGCGGATCCTTTGTGTTCGAGGGGGTCCTCAAGCATTTCGATGGCCATCTCGCGCTGGAACGGCGGGACGACAAAGCGATCTTCGAAGGATGAAAGGGCCGATAGCTTGAAGATGGCGTTCGCTTCGTCGGGCGTGCACTCCGCAGCCGTCAGAGTCTCCATCGCGCGCTTCTCATCGATGTCTCCGACCGTGACATGGCGGCGCCAGACCCGAACAGCCAGTTGCTTGCGCAAGGCATAGCGCAGTTTGCCGATACTCCCGCCTGTGAACATGTTGCCCAGGTACTCAATGGGAGCCCGCATCTGATCGATGTCTGCGAACAGCTCCTCCGTAGAGCTGCGCACCACATCCCCTTGGGTCTCTGACATCACCGGCAACAGCGGCGGCACATAGAAGAGCATGGGGAAGGTGCGGTACTCCACATGCAAAGGGAGCGCGATCTTCCAATCCTTGATGTACTTGTAAGTCGGCGAATTCTGTGCGCTCTCGATCACGCCGTCCGCTATGCCGTTCGCCTTGGCGGCCTCGATCACCTTGGGATCGCGAGGATCCAAAATCATGCTGCGTTGGGCTTCTACGAGCTCGTGGTCGGGCAGCAGGGCCATTTCCTGAATCTTGTCCGCGTCGTACAACACGTTGCCTAGGTAGCGGATGCGGCCCACACAACTGTGAAAACATGCCGGGGCTTGGCCAGTCTCCAGGCGCGGGAAGCACAGGATGCATTTCTCCGACTTGCCCGAAGACCAATTGAAGTAGGTCTTCTTGTAGGGGCAGGCGGGCACACAAGAGCGCCAAGCGCGACACCGGTCCTGGTTCAACAACACAATGCCGTCCTCACCGCGCTTGTAGAGAGCGCCTGACGGGCAAGCTGCCACGCACGACGGGTTGAGGCAGTGGTTGCAGATGCGGGGCAGGTAGAAAAACGCCAGGCGCTCGATGGCCATCATCTGAGCCTGCTGCTCGGACGTCAGGTCTGACATGTTGACGTCGTTCTTGGCGTAGATCTCCGAGCCACCGAGGTCGTCATCCCAGTTGGGCCCAGCTTCGATATCGATGTAATCACCGGTGACCATCGAAACGGGGCGCGCGGTGGGCTGATCGTCCCCCTCGGGAGCGTTGAACAACTCCTCGTACTTGTAGGTCCAAGGCTCGTAGTAGTCGTCCATGCTGGGTTGGGACGGGTTGTGGAAGATGTTGGGGATCACCTTCGACTTGCTCGTCGATTTCAGCTCGAGCTTCTTCCCATCCGTTTCCCAGCCACCCTTGTAGGCCTCCTGGTCCTCCCACTTGGTGGGGTAGCCAGTTCCGGGCTTGGTCTCCACGTTGTTCCACCACATGTAGTCCGTACCCTCGCGGTCGGTCCACACGTTCTTACACGCGATACTGCAGGTGTGGCAGCCAATGCACTTGTCCAGGTGAAACACCATCGACATTTGTGAGCGAACGTCCATTTGACAGTCTTCTTTGGAGAATTGAGGCCAGGCCTACCAGGTGAGAGAGGGCAACTTGCGGACCAGGATGTGTGTGTCTCGGTTACACCCCGTCGGTCCCCAGTAGTTGAAGTGGTAAGTGAACTGCCCGTAGCCGCCGACCATCAGGTTGGGCTTCAGGCGCGTACGGGTGAGGCTGTTGTGTCCACCTGCTCGGCGATTCCCGCGCAGCGGCGACTTCGGCACGGAGTAGGTGCGCTCCGGCGAGTGGTAGATGATGCAGATGCCCTGGGGTATCCGGGCACTGACCGCGGCTCGCGTCACCACAACCCCGTGGTCGTTGTGGACTTCGACCCAATCGTTGTCCTTCACATCGATTTGCTTGGCGTCTTCAGGACTGATCCAGAAGGGCTCAACGCCGCGTGACAGAGTGCACATGCGTTGGTTGTCGCCGTAGGTCGAGTGGATGTGCCACTTGCCGTGCGGGGTCAGGAAGTTCAGCATGAGAGTCTTGCCCTCTTTCTTGCTGAAGGTCAGGTCTGAGTACTCCGCGGGCATCGGCTTGGGCTTGTACGTCGGGACGTGTTCGCCGAATTCGATGTAGCCCGGGTGGTCGAGATACAGGTGCTGCCGGCCCGTCAGCGTGCGCCAGGGCACCAGTTTCTCGGTGTTGTAGGTGAAGGGTGCATAGGCACGACCCTTGTCGAGCAGACCCGACCACATGGGGCTGTTGATGAGGCGCCGGGGCTGAGCTTGCAGATCCTTGTAGGTCAACCTTGTGTCGCGGCTACCCGCGGCGAGATCGGTCAGCTCCAGCCCCGTCCGCTTCTCCATGTTCTCGTACGAACGGTGGGCCAACTCTCCGTTGGTGACGGTGGCAAAGCGCAGCACGAGGTCCGCGGCATATTCCGCACGCACAAGCGAGGGATACGTCTCTCCATCGAACCGGTGCACCGGCATGGTGGCGAGAGCCTCGTCGTAGACATCGTCCACCGCATAGTGCGTGCCGTGTGCTCCGAGTCCGTTCTCGCGAACATTGCGCCCATAGGAACAAAACTGATCGTGTAGACGCGTGTAGTCTCGCTCGACGACTTTGAAGTCCGGCATGGTCTTGCCGGGAATGGCCTCGATCTCCCCGTCGATCCAGTTCTTCATCTCAGGCTGGGACATCTCAGCCGGAGTGTCGTGCGCAAGGGGCACCGCGACGATGTCCTTGGTCTTCCCAGGCAGATGCTTCTCCGCCATGGTCGAGAAATTCTTGGAGATCAACTTGAAGATGTCCCAGTCACTCTTCGCCTCCCAGCAAGGCGGAACCGCCTCGGCCAGGGGGTGGATGAAGGCGTGCATATCGGTCGAGTTGAGGTCAGCCTTCTCGTACCAGGTCGCTGCGGGCAGGATGATGTCGGAGTACAGGGCCGACGTATCCATGCGGAAGTTCAGGTCGACGATCAGGTCCATTTTTCCGCGCGGAGCATCCTTGAGCCACTCGACTTCCTTGACCGCTTCTTCGGCCATGTCCTCGGCCACATTGTTGGTGTGGGTTCCGAGGTAGTGCTCGAGGAAGTACTCGTGACCCTTGGCCGAAGACATCAGGGCGTTTCCACGCCAGATGAACCACAGCCGGGGCCAGCACTCTTCCGCATCCGGGCGCTCGATTCCGAACTTCAGGTCGCGACTCTTGAGACGCTCGACCACGTAGTCCTTGGGGTCGACGCCGTCTTCTTCCGCCTTCTGAACGATGTCGATGGGATTCTCATCGAACTGGGGATAGAAGGGCAGCCAGCCGTTGCGCACAGCCTGGACATTAGTGTCGATCGTGTGCCCACTTACGAAACGGTCGTTTGCTCGATCACGGGGAACCGTGTGGTAGTCGCGGAAACTCTTCTCGTAGCGCCACTGATCGCTGTGCACGTAGTGCCAGCTGGGTCCGTTCTGCAGGCGGGAGGGGCCGTACCAGTCCTTCGATAGAGCAATGCTCCCCCAAGACTCGCCCGGTGCCAGCTTTTCCTGACCGACGTAGTGCGCCAAGCCGCCGCCATTGACGCCAACACAGCCACAGAAGACCAGGCCGTGAATCGCGGCGCGGTACATCAGGTTGGCGTGGTACCAGTGGTTGACGCCGGCACCGATGATGACCGTGCACTTGCCGCCGGTGGCCGAGGCCGTACTGGCCCATTCCCGAGCGAAGCGGATCAGCGTGTCCCGGGAGATGCCGGTGTAGCGTTCTGCCCAGGCCGGAGTGTAGATGCCGTCATCGTTGTAGTCCTCGGGGTAGTCCCCGGACAGCCCACGGTTGACGCCGTATTGAGCCATCAGGATGTCGTAGACGGTGGCCACGTTTACGGGCCCATCCGGGGTCTCAATGCTACGCACGGGGACACCGCGCAGGCACTCATCGCCCGCTGCGAAGTCGTCGAACTTGAGATCCAAGACCTCGTCGTGTTTCGCCAGGAAGGTCAGCTCAGGATCGATGGCGCTTCCGTCAAGACCATCTTCCAGCTTGAGGTTCCACTTGCCCTGCTCCTCGCCCCAACGGTGCCCGACACTGCCCATGGGCATCTTCGGCCGATCGTCTCCGGCGTCCCACTGCAGGAACTTCCATTCTCCGTTCTCTTCCTGGGCATAGGTCTCAGTGCGACCGGCGCGTAGCAATTGGCCGGGTTTCCAAACACCATCTTCTTCGTTCAACTCGACCAAGAACCCCGAGTCCGAGTAGCTCTTTAGGTAGTTCAGGAAGAACTCGTTCTGTTGCTCGTGGTGATACTCAGTCAGGATGACGTGGTTGACGGCCATCCACCACGCACCGTCCTGACCCGCGTTAAGCGAGATCCACTCGTCGGCGTACTTGGCGACCTGGTTAAAGTCCGGCGCAAACACGACCATCTTGGTTCCGTTTTGACGGGCCTCGGCGGCGAAGTGCACGTCGGGCGTACGCGTCATGTTGAGGTTCGCCCCCATGACTGCCAGGAACTTGGCGTTGAACCAGTCGGCCGATTCATTGACGTCTGTTTGCTCACCCCAAGTCTCGGGCGACGCGTTGGGCAGGTCGCAATACCAGTCGTAGAACGAAAGGTTGACGCCCCCCATCAGCTGCAACATGCGCGAGCCGGCAGCGTAGCTGAGCATGGACATGGCCGGAATCGGAGAGAATCCGGTGATACGGTCGGGCCCGTGATCCTGAATGGTCTGGATCATCGATGCACAGATCAACTCCAGCACGGTGTCCCAGCTCGCCCGTCGCAGGCCGCCCTTGCCGCGGGCACGCTGATAGCGGGCGCGCTTCTCCGGATCGCTCATCAGCGCACGCCAAGCTTCCACCGGATCTTCGTGATCGGCCTTTGCCTGCTCCCACAGGTCGAGCAGGGCCCCACGGATGTAGGGGTACTTCACCCGCAACGGACTGTAGAGGTACCAGGAGTAGGAAATCCCGCGCTGACAACCCCGGGGCTCGTAGGGCGGAATGCCGTCTTCGAGCTTGGGATAGTCCAAGGCCTGCATTTCCCAAGCAACGATCCCGTCCTTGACGTGAATGTTCCAGGAACAGGAGCCCGTGCAGTTCACACCGTGGGTGCTGCGCACGACCTTGTCGTGCTGCCAGCGGTTGCGGTAGAACTCCTCCCAAGAGCGCGTCTGGGGATCAACTCGGTCGAGAATGTAGGGATTATTGCCGTTGTCCATGGGAGAGAAGCGACTCAGTAGTTGGCGAGAAGTGAACGGCGAACCGAACGGAAGCGCGTGCGCCAGGCCAGGTCGAACACGACCAGGCAAGCCGCAGCGAGTGCCAAGCCTCCGATCACGAAGGTCAGGGTCGTGCTGTTGGCCTCCGCAGGTCCGGCCGCAGCGCGCTCCTGTAGAAAGGCCACGAGAGCCAGGATTTCCTCTGACTCCAGGTCGTGGCCGATGAACACGGGCTGCATGACCGCCGACGGAGGAGCCGCAAGCCAAGCGGCCAATGCCCCGCGCCCATCCAGTCGCGCGTAGGCTGCGGTCAGGTCGGGACCCAACAGGCCACCACCCAGTCCACCGATATCGGTGACCGTGTGACAAGACACACACGCCGGGGCTTCATTGGCGAAGGGCTCGTTGCCCATGAAGAGCGCTCGGCCGCGCGCCACGTCGGCATCCGTCAGGGGCCGGTCACTGATCTCCAGGCCTGCGAAGCTCGATTTCTCGAGCTTGGACTCGGCCGCGATCAAGTCCACCAACTTGCCCGCGCGATCGCTGGTCATACCCGGAACCACTGTCATGTAGACACCGCGCGCCTCGGAGAGGAGCTGCTGAGCGTAGGGGTCACCGCTGTCGATGACGGCCTTGGGGTCCGAGATGAACTTGACCAGCCAGGCCTTGTCCCTGCGCGCTGTGACATCCTTGAGGTCAGGGCCGGTGAGCCGGCCTCCACCAATCGTGTGGCAGCTCGCGCAGTTCTGTTTGAAGTACGCGATGGACTCCTCTGAGGGAGGGTCCTGTGCAGGGGTTGCGGCGGAGAGAGTGGATGCCAGAACAGGCACCAGCAGCAGGCTGATACCTAGGCGGGGCGGGCTGTTGAAGATGGGGGCCAAGCTGGGTCCTCCTTGGTGGACGCCTGCCCTTGATCAACTTGTGTGCCGCGACTTGCTTCCCGTAGGCCGTGTTCCCAAGTCCTGCGCGGCCAAGTAGTTACGCCTGCAAGCCCTACGACAGCTGCTGCCTTGCCAGCTTCCCCGTCCAGGGGGTGCATAACGCCCTATGCAGTGGGAGAACTTGGAGTATGCGCTAGCGACCGCCGAAGTCTGCCCTGTCGATGGTCAGGTGGCGCATGATGCGCTGCAGAGCAGCACGGGTCAGACCGCATGCCTCGGCGGCCTGTGAAATGTTGCCTCCGGCCCGAGTCATGGCGCGTTGCACGAACTCGCGCTGAAAATGCTCGATGGCATCCTGCTTTTGTGCTGCGTAGTCCAATCCATCGCCACTCGGATCCCCCACCGTCTTCGATCCGGCCAAGCCCAGGTGGTGGGGCTGAACGTTGGCTTCATCGCAAACAACGACCGCTCGGAAGATCACGTTCTCTAGCTCACGCACGTTGCCTGGCCAGGTGTGCTGCCTCAGAGTCTGCAATGCTCGTTCTGAGATACCCACGCTGGGGGAACCTGGGGTCAGACAGGTCTTGATCGCCCGTTCCAGGAACATGGCCGCCAAGGGCTCGATGTCGTCCGGCCGATCCCGGAGCGGTGGCAGCGGAATACGCACGACCGATAGGCGGTAGAAGAGATCCTCTCGGAATCCTCCCTCCGCGATCAGGGCTTCCAAGTCCCGGTTCGAGGCGGCGATCAGCCTGAAGTCAACGTCCACATCCGCGTCCGCACCCAGTGGTCGCACGGTTTTCTCTTGGAGCACGCGCAGCAGCTTGCCTTGGAAGGAACCCGACATGGAGGAGATCTCGTCCAGAAACACGGTGCCACCGGCCACCTCACGGAAGATGCCCTTGCGCGCCTTCTGTGCCCCTGTGAAGGCGCCGCGTTCGTGGCCGAAGAGCTCGGATTCGAGCAGGGTGTCGGGTAGGGCTGCGGTATTGACGGCTGTGAAAGCCTTGTCGCTGACCGAACTCAGGCGATGAATCTCGCGAGCGACCACCTCCTTGCCGGTGCCACTCTCCCCCTCGATCAAGACGGGCACTGGGCTAGAAGCCACCTGGCCCACGAGGGTGAGGGCCCCTTGCATGACAGGATCGTTGGCCACGATTCCTGGGCTGAAAGTCTGGGCGGAGCCGCCTCCCTTGCGCGCCACGATTTGGCGACCCAAGCGAGAGATCACTCGGAGTACGTCGTCGTTGTCGAACGGCTTGGTCATGAAGTGCGCCGCGCCGCCTTGCAGGCAGGCCACCGCACTCTGAATGGTTCCAAAGCCCGTCAAGATCACAACTTCAATCTGCGCGTGCCGATCTTTCAAGACGCCCAGCAATTCGGACCCCGACATGCGGGGCATCATCATGTCGGTCAACACCAGATCGACTCCGCCTGCCTCGACAATATCGAGGGCATCGACGCCATCCGCAGCGGTGTCTACCTTTGCCCCTAGGGTCCCAATCAAGCGGGCAAGACCTGTGCGAATGTCCTCCTCGTCCTCGACGACGAGGACATGCAGGCGATTCAGGGCGGAGCAGGCTTCGGGGTGGGTCATTCAGAGGGATCCAACTGAGAACGAAGGCGCACGCGGAAAACAGTTCCCTGATCGCTAGTCGAGAGCAATTCCACGCCGCCTCCATGCATTTCAGCAATTCGCCGCGAGGTGGGCAATCCAAGACCTGTGCCTTCGCCTCTAACCTTGGTTGTGAAGAAAGGTCTGAAAATTCCATCGCGGTCGTCGGCGGAGATGCCAGAGCCCGTGTCCCGAATGTCCACAACGACTTGGTCTGGTTTCACTTCGACTTGAGCGCGCACCTCGCCGCCTTGAGGGCCAATGGCCTGAATCCCGTTGACGATCAGGTTGATGAAAATCTGCCTGATTTGGACCTCGTCGCCCATGACGTAGGCTTCCTTCTGAGCTTTGTCGATTTCAATCTGCACTCCCGATCGCCGTGCGAGTGGACGTAGGAACGTCAATGTGTCCTCGAGCACGGCGTGAATTGCGGAGCTGACCATGTGCGGAGTGGCACCCGTGGCGTAGTCGAGTAGCTCGCGGATTGTCCCCTTGCAGGCCTGAATGTTTCGCTGGATGACCTCCGTGTTCTCGAGCAACTCGGTCTGGCCTTCACTCAACGTCGCATTCATCTGGTTGTACATGCTCATGGCGGCCAAGGGGTTGTTCAGCTCATGAGCCATGACGGCGGCCACCTCACCCAGCACGGCCAGGCGTTCCTGGTGGATTTGCTGCTCGTCCTGATTGACCCGATCCGTCAGGTCACGACTGACGAGTACGCGGCCCGCCTTCTCGCTGCCATTCGCACGTAGGTGGGTTGCGTGCACTTCGAAGACACCTCCTTCCAGCTCGATCACACAAGAACGCGGAGCGGAATCAGGCGAAAATAAGCAGGCCATGCAGTCCTTGCCCCCCTCGTTCTTCGCCTCGCAGCTGTGACGCGGGCCCAGGCTCGTCTCGATATCGCGCAGTTGGCGCACGATCGGTTCAGCAGCTCGGTTGTGGACCACAGGCTCTCCCTCGCCATCGAGCACGATCAGTCCATCGTGCATGGACGCGATGACGGCCTCCATGCGATCGCGTTCGAAACCCAACTCCCGTTGGCGGTCCCGCAGGTCTTCCGCGTTTTGTTCCAGTCGATGCGTGTGACTCCCCAATGCCTCCGCCATAGTGTTGAAGGTGTGCGAGAGTTGGCCAAGCTCGTCTCCCGACTCCACGGGCACACGAACACCGTAGTCACCCTCCTTAATCTTGCGCGCCGCCGCGGTGAGTTGCAGCAGCGGTCGAGCCAGGAACCGGAGGGGAAAGATCAAGAGGACACATGCGATTGCGGTGAGAATGATTCCCACGCCAAGGAATCGACTCTGGAGGCTGCCCACAGCTCCCATGAATTCCTGTTTGTCCAGTTTGATGTGAACCGTCCAGCCGTTGGGTTGCAACTCGAATGACCGCACGAATGGCATTGCACCTGGGGTATCAGAGAGCGCCGACTCAACGCTCTGCGTTTCCGCAAGCAGGCTCAAGCCCATTCCTGCGCGTACCGGGTCGGAGTCTGGGCTCGGTCCGTTGCGCCCCGTCAACAGTGGATCGACAAGCAACAGGTGTCCCCTGGGGTCCTCCAGGAGCAACTCCAGGCTGGTTTCTTGTTCTTCATCGCCGCCGAGATCGGATGAGAGAAGCGCAGCCCTTACCCAGGATCCGGGTGCAATCCACGTGGTCAAGTACGCCAGAGGATCTTCCCCGCCCCAGGAGAGGATGGGGGTGGAAATGGCGACCCGAAATGACCCGTCCCTTCCGGGGGAAACAGCACACCCGCCCACACGCGTTGCAGTCAAGGGGGATGTAGGCGCAGAGATCGATGGCCAATCTGCGAGCGCTGGCAAACCCACAGATGCCAACCGCTCGCCATTCAGACTAAGGATTTCCAAGCCCCGCACGGCAGAGTCTTGAGCTAGGGGGAGGGATGCGAGCAGGGGAGCAAGTCCAAACACCGGGCTGCCGGTTCGGTTCTCGTCGCCCGAGCCTAGCGCAGCACGTGTGCCTTCTCGAATCGCATGAGCGGACGCTGCGTCCTCACTGCGCTGAACGAGCCCATCGAGGCCAGCACGCAAGGCGATCGCGTGGGCTTGAGCGTGGAACTCAAGACGCGTGAGGATTTCATTCTCAAGTGAGCGCCTTGCCGTGCCGGAGACGAGATACCCCCCCACGCCAAAGGCCAGTAGGCAAATGGAGACAAACGTCAAGGCCAGTTTGTACTGGACCGGGATTCGATTGATGGAGTCGCGTAGGAACAAGGGTGGAGTGTCTCTTAGCCGATTGTCCCCGCCCCTCGGTTGCGCTGCAAGTGGACCCTTGCGCCGTTGTTCGTAGAAGCCCCCTGCTGCACACAAGAACCCTGCAGACTACCCCTGCCGCATTGGGTATGCGACGTGCATAGCGCGCTAGGCAGAAGGCACGCCGCAATGGGCACTCAGACCTGTGTCGAGGGTGACCGCTAGGGTTTTCATCTTGGCGATCTGTGGCACACGAGTTGCATGAGGCTGTCAGCAGCGAATTCGCTCCCCGCCGGAAGTCCCCTCGAAGCTCAGCGACACCGTCGACACCATGGAAGTCAAAAACAAAGCCACACGCATCGAACTCTTCAGCCTGAGAACGCCGCAGATGCGGGCCTTCCACATGTCGTGGTTCGCCTTCTTCCTGTGCTTCTTCGCATGGTTCGGTATCGCGCCCTTGATGATCAAAGTCGAGGAGGAGCTTGGGCTCTCCAAGGAGCAGGTTGGCAATACCGTGATTGCGTCCGTCGCAATTACGATCATCGCCCGCCTGATCATCGGCATGCTGTGCGACCGAATTGGACCGCGCAAGACCTATACGGGACTGCTCTTGGTCGGGTCGCTGCCAGTGATGGGGATCGGCCTGGCCGACAGCTACATGACCTTCCTGCTCTTCCGGCTCGGCATCGGGGTCATCGGGGCATCGTTCGTCATCACTCAGTATCACACGTCGGTGATGTTCGCTCCGAACTGCGTGGGGACAGCCAACGCGACTAGTGCTGGCTGGGGAAACTTGGGCGGCGGCGTCACGCAGATGGTCATGCCTCTCGTATTCGGTGGATTCGTCGCGCTTGGCTACAGCGATCCGATGAGCTGGCGCCTCGCAATGGTCGTCGCCGGTGCGGTCTGTTTCCTGACAGGGATAGCCTATTTCTTCTTCACGCAGGATCTCCCCAATGGGAATTTCAAGGAACTGCGGGAGCGCGGGGAGATGCCGTCCAGGGATAAAACACGGGGCTCGTTCATTGAGGCTGCTCGTGACAAGCGTGTCTGGGCACTGTTTTTCGTCTATGCGGCCTGCTTCGGCATCGAGCTGACGATCAACAATGTCGCGGCGCGCTACTATTTCAAAGAGTTCGAACTCGGACTGGGCGCGGCAGGGCTCGTGGCTGGCCTCTTTGGCCTAATGAACATCTTTGCGCGCACCACCGGGGGGATCATCGGCGACAAGTTCGGTCACCGTGGCGGCTTGAGGGGGCGCGTACGTTGGCTCTTCATTGCACTCTTCGTCGAGGGCATCGCCTTGATCTTCTTCTCGCGCATGACCGTGCTACCGGTAGCGATCGGCACGATGATCGTGTTCAGCCTGTTCGTTCAAATGTCCGAGGGTGCGACCTATTCCGTCGTTCCCTTCGTAAACAAGAAGGCCATTGGCGCCGTCTCCGGCATTGTGGGGGCTGGTGGAAACATGGGTGCCGTGGCCGCCGGCTTCCTGTTCCGCTCGGAGGATCTCTCCTACCAAGGAGCATTCTTGATTCTTGGATGTCTGGTCTTGGCCTTCTCCTTCTTTGCCCTGCTGGTGCGCTTCAGCCCGGAAGACGAGAAGACGGCGGCTGCTGAGCATGCCTTGGCGCTGGAGGAACGGGCGCGCCTCCACACGAAGCCACGCTTCGAGATGCCACGCCCGACTCCGGGTCGCCGCATCTCGCCTATCGCCGTCCTGCGCATCTACCTTGGCGTGGCACTCATGATCAAGGGCATCTACTTCATCATGAACATGGGCGAGCTAGAGGCACATATGGAGGGCACCTTCGGCGGATTCCAGAATGTCATCGCGTGGTTCGTGGTGCTGGCTCACGCTGTTGGCGGATCTTGCTTGGCGCTCGGCTTGGCAACGCGCCTTGTGACCGCTGTCAATGCGGTGGTTGTTGCGGGTGCCGCTTTCGTGCACCTGACGGGCCTATCCGGCATGGCCGTGCTGGGCACAAACACGGATTTCCAATTCGCGCTCTTCATCCTTGTGACCCTACTCGTGATCTTCTGGCAAGGAGCCGGTGGCCTCTCGCTAGATCGCTGGATGCGGGACGATGCAGGGGGCGAAGGCAGCCAGGCACCTGCTAGTTCCTGAGCCTCGGATCGGCTCGTAGGTCGAACTTGCAGCCTTACTCGGCACGTTCCTGTGCCGAGTAAGGCTGCAGTTCTTAACTACCGCCAGGGAATAGGAGCGTGGGCATAATGCCCACCGAGCTGAACCGCACCCACAACAACCAAGGCCATGATCACCCCAGCCCACAGGGCTCGCCGCGTAGTTCGAGGTTGCTGGCGCGCACTCCAGCCCTCCCACAAGAGGAAAGCCACCAGCGCCCCGTCGGCCAAGGTCACCCAGGAATAGTAGTCCGCCCCCAGAATCCTGAAGGGCTGAGTGCTGGCCGCTGCTTCCTCGATGGTCCGGAAGCGCACGGTGCAAAAGGTCCAGATAGCCCAGATGCTGCACAGACCTGCGTAGACCATGGTCAACACAACGCTGGAGCAGAGCACGGGACCGAAGGAAACCGGGGGTGTCTTATGCATAGCGCCGCAATACCGTTTGGAGCGTCGGCCATTCACTCTAACGACCGTATCCACCAACGCTGGCACGCATTTGAGCTGGAATAGGGCCGATGGGTGTGCGGCTCGCTGCAGGCATGTATCGTGCATCCCATGGCCCTCCTGCTGCGGATCTCCAAACGAATCGATGGGATCAGTCGCCGCTTGGGTCGCATGGTCGCCTGGCTGACACTGGCCATGGTTTTGATCGGGGCCTACAACGCCGTGGCGCGATATCTCGAGCGGGACCTGGGGCTGCAACTGTCATCCAATGCCTACGTGGAGTTGCAGTGGTATCTATTCAGCCTAGTGTTCCTGCTGGGCGCTCCGTACACGCTGCGTTGTGATCGTCATGTGCGGGTCGACGTGCTCTATGGAGGCCACACGCCGATCGCCAAGGCTTGGATCGACCTGATCGGAGGAGTCCTCCTACTGCTGCCCTTCTGCGGCTTCGCCATCTGGGCTTCCACGGACTTCGTGATGGACTCCTGGAGTCAGCGGGAAATGTCCTCCGACCCAGGGGGGCTTGCGCGTTATCCACTCAAGACCATCGTGCCGATCGCATTTTTCCTGGTTGGCATGCAGGGCATCTCTGAGATCATCAAGCGCTGGGCCATCATTCGCGGTCGGGACCCGGAGAGCGTGGGCTTGAACGAGCCTGCCGTTGCTGAGGACGACCAAGCGTGAGCTTCGAAACTCTCGGGCCGCTGATGTTCCTGGTCCTGTTCTTGCTCATCTTCGTGGGCTACCCGGTTGCCTTCTCACTGGGGGGAACGGCACTGGCCTTCGCCATCATCGGAGTGGCAGGCGGGGACTTTGGCTGGGACCTGATCCGGGCATTTCCGGAACGCGTCTTTGGGATCATGGACAACCAGATCCTGCTGGCCGTGCCGTTCTTCATCTTCATGGGTACCATGCTGCAGCGCTCGCGGCTGGCCGAGGATCTGCTCCGCACCATTGGTCTGCTGTTTGGCCCAGTGCGGGGTGGACTGGCTTTGGCCGTGGTCCTGGTGGGCACCTTGTTGGCCGCCGCAACGGGAGTCGTCGGGGCTTCAGTCGTGGCCATGGGTATGATCTCCCTGCCCATCATGACCCGCTACGGCTACAAGCCCAGCTTCTCAACGGGCGTTATCAGCGCCTCAGGAACGTTGGGCCAGATCGTCCCGCCCAGTGTTGTGCTCGTTGTGCTGGCGGACCAGTTGGAGATCAGCGTCGGCGACTTGTTCAGGGGAGCCCTCGTGCCCGGCATTCTGCTGGCTTCGTTCTATGCGGTGTACGTACTGGTGGTGGCTTTTCTAAGGCCCTCCGTAGCACCCGCAATCCCCCGCTCCGAGCGCGAGGCGGCGGGCAATCTCTGGCGTCAGACATTCAAGGTCATGATCCCGCCGCTCGTGCTGATCGTGGTCGTGCTGGGCAGCATCTTCGCGGGCATCGCCACCCCCACTGAGGCCGGAGCCTTGGGCGCCCTGGGTGCCATGGTCTTGGCGGGTGTTGCCGGACGCTTCACTCGCAAGGCCATTGACGGGACCATGAACGAGACCATGCGCTTGACCAGCATGATCGTGTTCTTGCTGGTGGGCTCTACGGCCTTTGCACTGGTCTTCCGTGGCCTCCACGGGGATGACTGGATCAAGGGTCTGCTCACCGGACTTCCCGGTGGAAGGGTGGGCCTCCTGGTGGTTGCCAACCTGGCCATCTTCATCCTGGGCTTCTTCATCGATTTCTTTGAGATCGCCTTCATCATTCTGCCGTTGATCCAACCTGCGGCCGCCCATCTTGGAATCACCGACCAAGAGATGGTGTGGTTCGGCGTGATGATCGCCATGAACCTGCAGACGAGTTTCCTGACGCCCCCCTTCGGCTTCTCACTCTTCTATCTGCGCGGAGTGGCTCCGAAGGAAATCTCCACCGGTGACATTTACCGGGGGGTTGTTCCGTTCATCATCATCCAACTCATCTGTTTGGCGCTCGTCATTCTCTTCCCCGGAATGGTGACGGGCATGCTCTAGTCGAGCACGAAGCGCGAGTAAGCCAACTCCGATGTTCCAAACCAGCGCTGCGAATTCGTCCGGAAGGCGCGCCAGTGTTCAAGAATTCGTGCGTAGTCCGCGTCTGCCGCCGCCTGGTCTACGAGCAGTTGTTCCGAGGCCTCGAAGGCGCCACGCATGATGTCCTCGCTAAAGGGCCGCATGGTAATTCCCTGCTTCAAGAGGCGTTCGAGCGCGGCCGGGTTGCGGGCGTCGTAACCCACTTGCATGGCTGTGGCCGCCTGGGCACAGGCGGTCGAGAAAATTGCCTGGTACTCACTGGAGAGCGAGTCCCAAGCCACTTGGTTCACGAGGAACGACATCGACGGACCCGGCTCCCACCAGCCGGGGTAGTAGTAGTTCTTGGCGACCTTGTAGAACCCCAACTGCTCGTCGTCGTACGGGCCAACCCACTCGGTAGCGTCGATCGCTCCCGTCTCGAGAGCGGTGTAGATATCACCTCCGGCCAAAACTTGGACGGTCACGCCCAGCTCATCCATGACCATACCGCCCATACCGGGGATGCGCATTTTCAGGCCACGCAGGTCTTCAAGCCCTTCGACTGGTCGCTTGAACCACCCGCCCATCTGCGCACCCGTGTTCCCGCCTGGAAAGGAGCGAATCCCAAAGCCCGCGTAGATTTCGCGCACGAGTTCCAGACCACCGGCCTCATTGAGCCATGCTGCTTGTTGCCGAGAGGTCAACCCAAACGGAAGGCACGTGTCGAACGCCAACGCCGCGTGCTTGCCCGTGTAGTAGTAACCAGCCGTCTGCCCAACCTCGACCGACCCCTTCTGAACCGCATCGAGCACCTGCAAGCCCGGCACCAATTCACCTGCTTGGT
>CAYXTP010000021.1:2966-27670 GCA_964467985.1 uncultured Planctomycetaceae bacterium | reverse complement strand
GAGGCGCGCTTGAAGCGGCGGTGATTCCCCGTGGGCTGAGCCAACACAACTGTTGGCGCCCACTCATTCTTGTGGATCCCACTCTATGGATGACATGACCGCACTTGCCCAGTTGCGGCAGCGCAACGCTTCAATGTGATCGTATGGCCGACTCGAACGCTCGTTGTGGACTCGGAAGTACACAGAGATGCCGACGTCCAGGGATGGAATGTAGATCGAGATGTCGTGGTCCATTGCACTCCCGCGTCTCGTGGGCCCGGCTCCTGGGGCAATAGTCTTAGTCCGATAGAGCAGCGCGGGAAGGTCACCAACCGTGGACGTCTCATGAGCTTGCTTGAGCAAGTACTCAATGCCCAACTCCGTCAGGGGACCTACGATAAATGTGGGCTGATCCCGACCCACCGCTCCTCCTTGGCCGCGCCACAAAACGGTCTCTCTATCGAGCCCAACAGGTCCCCTGAAACGAAATCCGTTCACGTGATAAGTGGCTCGCGCCGTGCCGTTGATCCATGCGTACGTGGCTTGTCCACCCACCAGGACCACCACGGCGAGCAGAAACCAACAAATCGTGCGTTTGTGCTTGCTCATTCCGATCCGGACCATCGTCGGGGTCGAACGCGAGGCCGGTCTTGCGGGGCCAACTTTTGTCGACGAGCCCTAGAACGGCGAAGACGGGTTTTTCGGCTTGGGCGGGGTCGGGGGAGACTTGGAGCCGGATGGGTTTCCTGACTTGGCGCCGGGCGGGGTGCCGGGATGGGTCGAGGAGCCGGCGGCTTGGTTGGACGAGGGGTTGCTGGCGTCGCTGGCTGACTGCAGTGCGTCCTCGGGTTGAGAGCTGGGCGCGGGGCTGTCGCAGACGCGGGCGCGCATGCTGCGGCCGGGTTTGAATTTGACGACGCGCTTGGCCGGGACCTTGACCGGCTCGAGGGTGCGGGGGTTTTGGGCTTGGCGGGCTTGGCGTTCGCGGACTTCGAAGACGCCGAACTCGCGGAACTCGAGGCGATGGCCGAGGGAAAGTTCACCGACGACTTCGTCGAGGAAGCTCTCGACGACTTCTTTGACCAAGACCTTGGTCATGCGTGCGGCTTTGAGTCGTTCGAGTTTGGCCTTGGCCTTCTTGGCGCGCTCGCCGCCGCGAGACAGATCCCCCTGCACCTGGGCCTGGGCGGTGGTGTACTTCTCGTCCTGCGAGCGGTTGATCTGCTCGGTGATCCGCGCCACCAACTCCCGCTTGGTGGTGGTTTGCGGGTGCGGGGGGCGAGGGGAAGATTGGGCCATGATCGAGATGTCTGCGGCAGGCAAGACGGAGGGCCCGTTGGAGCCCGGTGACGTTGGAGAGTGACGAACCGGGGACCTCTCCCGACCGCTGGAACGGATGATCCCCATCGAGCAAGTTCTTGTCAAGACTGGACTTGCGGCGTTCGGAGTTGCCCAGGTTGCGGGGCGATCCGATGTTCCGGTCAGCTCTCCAAGACGAAGGTCACGGGGCCGTCATTGAGTAACTCCACGGCCATTTGCGCGCCGAACACACCGCGCGAGCAGGAGAGGCCGAGGGCCTCAAGCGTCTCGATGAAGAGTTCGTACAGGGGTTCGGCTAGGGCTGGGTCCAGGGCCTGATCGAATGAGGGGCGCCGTCCGCGGCGGCCGTCCGCGGCCAGTGTGAACTGGCTCACGACCAACAGTTTTCCATCCACTTGGTCCAGGGAGAGGTTCATGCGGCCCTGGTCGTCGGCGAAGTAGCGCAGGCGCCCTACACGCTCGGCCAGAGCACGAGCAGCAGCGGCGTCGTCCCCGCGCACCATGCCCAGCAACACCAAGGCCCCGGTTCCGATTTCGCCCACGACCTCGCCACCCACCGTCACGCTCGCGCGCGTGACTCGCTGAACCACGGCCCTCAATTCTGGTCGCCGCCTTCGCCCCCAGCAGGCGTGTCTGCTGTGGCCTCCGTCGCGGCGGAGCGTTCCAAGTGGACCCGAGCACGCACACTCTGCAGGAGTCCGGCCAGATCACCTTGGTTGGCCGCCGCCTCGACGACCAACGCCCAGCGGTCGTGTGCGCGGCTCTCATCCCCGTCGCGACCGCGCTGCTCGTAGAGCAAGGCCTGCTGCACCACGGGCAAGAGCGCGCCGGGATCGGCCAACTCGGCGCGCCGGGCAGTGTCCAGGGCCTGCTCGATGCGACCTTGTTCGTGTTGAGCCACAGCCAGGGCGGCGAGACGACGAGTGCGGGCGACCCGCTGTCCCGCGTGGGTAGAGAGGAGAGCCTCGGCTGCGGCGGCGTGACCCAAACGTACCCACATCAGCGCCAGGTCCACCTCAGCCTCAAGCCGCACTTCATTCGATACGCGCGGGTCCCCGCGGGTCAGTTCCAGCCAGCGTTCCAGGGCGGTGGAGGCGCGGGCCACGTCCCCCTCTTGAGCCAAGATCCAAGCCTCCAGGTGGCGGCCTCGCAGGTGCGAGGGGTCGAGCTCCAGGGTACGCGCCAAAGCCGTGCGCGCAGCCTGCCAGCGATCCGCCCGCTGCCGCTCGCCCAGTAGCACCTGCGCCAAGGAATAGTGGATCCAGGGGTGATCCGGGTCCAGTTCCAGCGCGCGCTGCAGTAGGGACAGTGCGTGCTGCCCGCCCCGGGTCTCCAATCCCAAACGGGCGGCCAAGATCAAGCGTGCCGGCGTGGGCTCGGACTCGGCGCTTTGCTCGTAGGCCTCGATCAAGTCGGCCGTCGATGCACCCTGGGCCTGCGCCAATTCCCATTCCAAGTCCTGTAGCCAGAACCCCAACTCCAAATTCGTTTCCGCCCCGCGAGCAAGGGGTCCCAAGATGTCCAGGGCAGCCTGCAACTTGCCCTCGTCGTAGTAAGTGCGCGCTGCTCGCAGTGTGAGCTCCTGTCCCGTTTCAAAGTACGAGCCTGGAGCTTGCCAGGTCGGTTCCCAGCGTTCTGGTTGACTGGCGCAAGCAGCGCTCAGCAGGAGCAACAGCAGGGCGCTCGCCCGAACTTGGTTCCCAAGCGGGCGCCCCCCGTCGACCCGGTGTCGAGAGCGGTGATGGACACGCTCGGAAACCCAGGTCGCGCCTCTCATTGCCGGTTGATCTGGTCTACTGAAGCGCCTTGAACGGATCCGCTGAACATCAGGTGCGATGCGCGCTGCTCGCTGCCATCTGTATTTTGCCAGACGGCGCTGCCACGGGCCGTGACGACAACTTCGGTGTCCCCCGCCCGCAGGTCCATCCGGATTTCCTTGTAGGCAGCCAGATTCCAGGCATCGATTTGCGCCCGCAACAGATCCTCGCCTCCCGTTCCGGGACGCGGCCGGAGGATGAGCTGCAGGCCGTCCGGGGTAGGCAGTTCGGTGCGTTCAAAAAGAGCGTCGTCCAGGGTCATCACGCAATGATCCATCAGCCCCACTGGCCCGGTGATGCTGATCTCGTCCGCCAACAACAGGGAGCGCTGCATGAACTTGGACGTCCAAGGCGTGGCTTCGACGGTCAAGGGTCGTTGGCGCGGGGCCTGCTCGCCCGCGGACCCGCCGGCCTGAGTCGGCGCGCCACCCTCCGGTCCAGTCGAGGCCTTCGACTGCTGTCCGGGTCCTGCGCAGGCGACGAGGATCAGCGGAATTCCCAGCAAGCAGGAACGTGAGATGGCAGTGTAATTTTTCATGGTGGCTTTCGTGGTGGTGTGTTGGCTCAACGCAATCCGCAAGCGATGAGAGCACGATCGCGCGTGGCGCGCGCACGCTCGCGCGCCGTCTGGCCTCCTTGGGCGAGAACGCGATCCACTTCGGCGGGGTCGTTCAACATGTCGCGTCGTCGTTCCCGGGCGGGACCGAAGTGTTCATCGATGGCTTCGACCAGGCGCACTTTCAAGTGTCCGTACCCGGGAGCTCCCTCGCCGCCGGCTCGCAGGCGGCGCTCCCATTCCGATAGCTCTGTAGGATCCAGGAACAGGGACAGGAAGTCGAACAGCAAGATTCCGGAGGGGTCCTTGGGTTCCTCGGGTGGCCGCGAGTCGGTAACGATGCGGCCCACGGCTTTCTTGAGTGCCTTGCCCTCTTCAAAGATCCACAGACCGTTGCCATAGGTCTTGCTCATCTTCTCGCCGTCCAGTCCAGGAACGCGCGCCATCTTGTCGGAACTCGGCAGCCGCGCCTCGGGACGCACGAACACCTCGCCGCCCGCGCCATAGGTATGGTTGAAGTGCCCGGCCATATCCTGGGTCATCTCCAAGTGCTGAACCTGGTCCTTGCCCACCGGCACGATGGTCGAGTCGTAGGCCAAGACGTCGGCCGCCATGAGGATGGGATAGGTGAACAAGCCCACCGCCGGCTTGACCCCGTGGGCCAGCTTGTCCTTGTAGGAGTGAGCGCGCTCGAGCAGCCCCATGCCGGTCACGGTAGACAGCAACCAGGCCAGCTCCGTCACCTCGGGCACGTCGCTTTGCCTAAAAAACGTCACGCGCTCGGGATCGAGCCCCAGGGCCAGGTAGGTCACAGCGACCTCGCGCACCTGGTTGCGCAGCGCCTCGGGATCGCGAGTCGAGGTCAGGGCGTGGTAGTCCGCGATGAAGTAGAAGTGCTGCCCTTCCTCATCTTGTGAAGCGATGTGCTGACGGATGGCACCAAAATAGTTGCCCAGATGAGCCTGACCACTGGGCTGGATGCCGGAGAGGAAGGTATTCATGAAAACAAGTGGCCGGACCCAGGCCAGGACGGGAGCGGAGCAGGGAACCTCCCGATCCTGGAGACCTCGGCGAAGCGGACAGTAGCAACGGCCCCGGGTGGTCACAACCGAGCAGCCAAACGGATCGATCGGTCACCGGGCTTGCATCGACGGCGACGGGCTCGACAATCCAGACAGGTCATGCGCGCCCTCCCCAACACCGGTCTCCTCCTGCTTCTGGCCGGGTTCCTGCCCGGGTGCGCGGGGCTGGACCAGGAGCGACACCTGGCCCCCTTTGTCAGCGACCTCTCCATCGCCTCGGGCGAACGGGAATTGGAAGCGTTCGGGGGTGCCCTGTTGGTCCGACGCAAGGTCGACAGTGGAGCCGTCACCTATTGGGCCCTGCGCCCCTTGGCCTCGCACTCGCGCAGCAGTCCCGAGCGCAGTGAGTCCAAGTTCTTGCCGCCCCTGGGCAGCCTCGTTCTCACTCCCCGGGAGCGCATCTACCAGTTGCTGCCCCTCGCGCGCTACTCGCGCCAGTCCTACGCGGACGCCCCCGACACGTGGACCTTCTTTGGCCTACCCGGTGTGTACTGGTCCAAGACAAACGACGGGCGCGTCGCACGCGCCGTGGTGCCCTTCGGCGGAGTGGTCGAGCACTTCCTGTCATTCGACCGCCTGTCCTTTGTGCTGTTCCCGCTCTTCATGCGCTACGAACGCAACGGCCGGGTCACCACGCACTTTCTATTCCCCTTCTTTTCTTGGTCGCGACCTGCGCCGGTCGAAGGTGAAGTGGACGATCGCACGGCGCAGGAAACGGGGGGCGATGAGTGGCGCCTCTGGCCGTTGGCTGGCGTCAATCGCAGGCAGGGGCGCTACGAGCGCTGGTTCTTCCTGTGGCCTTTCTTTCACTGGCAGCGCAACGATTTGCAGCTGTCTCCCGAGAAGCAGGAGAGGCGCTGGATGGTGTGGCCCCTGTTCGGAACCCGAGAACGCGGACCGAGCCGCAGCTGGACGGCGCTTTGGCCTTTCTTCGGTTACTCGTCGAACCCCGACAAGGAGTTCTGGGCATGGGACGGACCCTGGCCCTTTGTCGTCATGCAGCGACCGGGCACCACGGACCAGGCACGTCGCACGCGGGTGTGGCCCTTGTACTCCCGTTTCGAGGGGGACGGCATGACGTCGACTCACGTGCTGTGGCCAATCGTCAACGTGCGCCACGAGAAGTACGGTGACCTGGAAAAGGACACCACGTTGGTGCTGCCCTTCTACCAGGCTTGGGACAAGCGCAGCCCTGAGGGGTTGAGTCGCTGGCGCAAGGTCTTCCCGTTCTACAGCCACTACCGCTCAGAAGTGGACGACGAGTCTTCGTTTGCCTTCCCTGCCCCCAGCCCCTTCACCTGGCGTCTGGACTTTATCGAAGAGCACTACGCCTGGATGTGGGAGCTCTACAGCCAGCGACGCAAGGGCGAGCGGGTGCGCGAGCGCAGCTGGCTGGGTCTGTGGCGCCGAGAAAAGGACGAGCGCGAAGACCGCCGCTCCTTTGTGGGGCTCTGGGCCCGGCGCGACTATCAGCGCGACGGAGAGGCCACGCGTGAGCAGTCCGTGCTCTTTGGACTCTTGCGCTGGCGTTCGAGTCCCGAGGGCGTCACCCTTCTCAGACCAGCGATCCCCGGACCCGGATGGCCCCTGGAGCGAGAACCGGCCGGGGTCCAGGACTAGGGCCGCGCCCTGCACACCATGCCCTCCACCTCTGACCTCCTGACCTTGGCCTTTGGAGCCAGCGTGCTCTACGTGCTGTACCAAGCGCGCAGCTTCAAGAAGTTCCTGGGGGCGGCGGGCTTCCGCATCGAACTGGCACTCAAGGTCCTGAGGCGTCTGCACCACCTGCCGAAACGCCGGCGCTGGTTTCTGGACCAACTCTTCACGAGCGGGATCATGAATGTGCACGTGGTGCTGCTGGTGGGACTGTTCGTGGGCATGATCGTCTCCCTGCAAACGGGCATCGAGCTAGCCAGTTTCGGACAACAGGATCGGATCGGAGTGATCGTGGCCGCCTCGATGGCGCGCGAGATGGGCCCCTTCATCACAGCGGTCATTCTGGCTGCAACGGTGGGCAGTGCTCTGGCCGCCGAGCTCGGCACTATGAGTGTCGCGGATGAACTCTCAGCACTCGAGGTGCTGTCGGTGGACAAGGTGTCCTTCTTGGTCTTGCCCAGGGTGGTGGCCCTGGCCGTGATGGCTCCCTTCCTGACCGTGCTCTGCGACAGCATCGGAATCCTCGGTGGCGGATTCGTAGCGGGCTCGCAGTTACACGTGGGTTGGACGCTCTACATCGACTCGGCCATTCAAGCCCTGCGCACAACGGGCGAGGTGATCCCCCTGCCGAAGGACGTTTTCTCGGGGCTCTTCAAGGCCAGTGTCTTCGGAGCCATCGTGGCCATCATTTCCTGCTCCTGCGGATTGCGCGCCAAGGGTGGCGCCCTGGGAGTTGGCCGAGCCACGTCCCATGCCGTGCGCGACTCCATCATCGCGGTCATCGTGGCCAACTACTTCCTGACCTGGATGATCTACCAGAACTGACCATGACCGCTGACGAAACACTGATCCAGTTGGAGGGGGTGCACAAGTCCTTCGGGGATCAGCACATCCTGCGCGGTCTCAGTTTTGGCGTGCGGCGCGGACAATGCCTGGGGGTCATGGGCGGGTCAGGCTCCGGCAAATCGGTCACCCTGCGGCACGTGATCGGTCTGCTGCAACCGGACAAGGGTCGCGTGATCGTGGATGGCCAAGACCTGGCCCAGGCCACTGAGGCTGAACTGGCCGGTCTGCGCCGGCGTATGGGTTACGTCTTCCAGGAAAGCGCTCTGATCAACTGGCTCACGGTGGCTGAGAACCTAGCCCTGCCACTGGAAGAGACCACCGACCTCAAACCTGCAGAGATTGCGGAGCGCGTCGAGCACACATTGGGCCTGGTCCATATCCCCGATGCTGCCCAGAAATTCCCGGCTCAGATTTCGGGCGGCATGAAGAAACGCGTCGGCCTGGCGCGCGCCTTGATCACCCAACCTGAGATCGTGCTCTACGACGAACCCAACGCTGGCCTGGACCCAAAGATTTCGCGCTCCATCAACGAGTTGATCCGCGAGCTTTCCGACACGCTCGAAGTCACCTCACTCGTCGTTGAACACCGCACGGACTGCCTCAAGGCCGTGGCCGACGAAGTGATCTTCATGCACGAGGGCGTGACCCTCGTGCGAGAACCCATCGAGACGTTCTTCGAGCCCGAGGAACCGCTGCTGAGAGAATTTCTGGGCGCTTAGTCCCCACGAGACATCATCATGACCACCCAACGCCACGCCCTCCTGGGCCTGTTCTTCGTCTCAGTCATCGCTCTGCTCTCCTGGTTTACGCTGTTCAAGACAGATTTCTCCCTGCTCGGCGAACGGCAGGCCTGGAGTGTGAGTTTTGACAGTGCGGGCGGATTGCGCCAAGGGGACTCGGTGTACGTGGCAGGCATGCGCTGGGGAAGGGTGGAGTCACTGGAATTCGATTCCGCTGGCAAGCCCGGTGAACGCGTGCAAGTCGAACTCTCCTTGGAACGTGCGGTGGACCTCTACGCCGATCACGCCATTCGCATCGAGAGCGCCACGGTGCTGGGCGGCATGCAGTTGTCAATCGAGCCGGGAAGCGTGCAGAGTGGCGCGCTTCCCGCGGGCACAGCCCTGCGCGGGGAAGTGGTGCCAGACGTACTCAAGGCCCTGGGCGGCGTCGTCACAGACAACCGCGACACCCTGACGAGCATGATCTCGGGTCTGGACTTGATCGTGGGCGAGGTGCGGGATGGCCAGGGCATTCTCTCGCGCCTGCTCTATGACGAAGCCCTGGGTGAGGACCTGGCCCAGACCGTGACGGACATGGGCACGACCTTCGACAACGCTGCGGCCGTGAGCGATGACTTGCGTGCGGGCAAGGGCACCCTGGGCAAGTTGCTTCAAGAGGATGGGGTGTATGACTCGCTGCTTGAATTGACGACGGATTTGCAGAAGGTTTTGACGGACTTGCGCGAAGGAAAGGGCACCCTGGGCGCGTTGCTCTATGACGAGACCTTGGCGCAGGATTTCCGCGATGCGGTCTCGGACCTGTCTGAGATCACGAGCAAGATCAACGAGGGGGAGGGGACCCTGGGCATGCTGCTCACCGACAGCAAGATCGGCGAGAACCTCGAGAGCATCACGACAGACCTCGCAGACGGGCAGGGAACCCTGGGCCGCTTGCTGAAGGAAGACGAGATCTACACCAACCTGCGCGAGATCTCGGAGGACCTGGCGGTCGCCTCCGCCGCCCTGCGCGAGGGACGTGGGACGATCAGCCGGCTGCTCTATGAGGATGAGCTGTATCAGGAAATGGAACGGGCCCTGCATACATTGACCGGCACTCTAGAAGAGGCTCGCGAAGCAGCACCCATCAACACCTTCCTCAACACGCTCTTCCTAGGCTTCTAGAGACCCAACCCCTAAGACTCCCCACACGCCAAGCGTTCGATCCACTTGCCGATCATGTCTGCTTCCACGTTGACCCGTGTTCCCACTTCGGCACTTCCAAGGTTGGTGGCTTCCAAGGTCAGCGGAATCAGAGCCACGTCGAATGAGCAGGCCCGCGGCTGAACGACGGTGAGACTGATCCCGTCGAGCGTGATGGAACCCTTGTCCACCAGGAAGCGCTCTAGTTCGGTATCCAACTCGAAGGTGTAAACCCGGCCTCCATCCCCACCGTCCTGAATCGCGGTCACGACTCCGCCGCCGTCCACGTGACCACTGACCAGGTGCCCATCCAAGCGATCCCCCATGCGCAGGGCGCGCTCGAGGTTGACCTGCCGGCCCGGGCAGAGATCCCGGAACCAAGTGCGCTCCAGGGTCTCGCCGGAGAGGTGGAATTCGAGGTCGTGCGCCTGTCCCTCTGGTGCTGGCCGCCGGTCGGCCACGGTCAGACACACACCGCACACCGCGATGCTCTGGCCACGGCTCACCGACCAGCTGCCCTCTTCTCCAGCGGGCAGGGGTAAAACGAGCCGCGCACCCTGGTCCAGGGGCTCAAAAGCGCGTACGGGCACGCAGGATTCGATGATTCCGGTGAACATGAGGGCGGCAGGAGGCAGGCAGGGTACCGTGGCAGCGCTACAGGGCCAGGGAGTCGCCCAGGAACTGGACTGACTGGGTTTGGTGTGCATCCATTCTGGGAATTGCCCCCAGCTACAATGAAAAGGGGCTGGCGGCCTGCAGGGCCCCCCTCCTCACGCCCCGGGTCCCGACGGGTGGTCTCCAGCGTCCACAGGCAAGGCCAAGGGAAGGAATGCTGTTTGTGGCTAGGTCCACGGAACCCAGTCAGTTCCCTCCGGAACCCCCTCGAGGCCCTTTCTATCGGCCTTCCCGTGCGTGTCAGGCTTGACGCCCCCCATCCCCGCGACTACCCTTCCGGGCTCTTTTCCGGAGCTATGGTCTCCCCGCTCTTTACGATTCTCACGCTCTTCCCGGAGGCGCTTCGTCCTTATCTTAAGGTAGGCGTCCTGGGCAACGCCCTCGACCGGGGTCTGGCCCGGGTTGAGTTGGTGGATTTTCGCGACTGGACTCGCGATCGCCATCGCACAGTCGACGACCGCCCTTTTGGCGGCGGACCGGGCATGGTGCTCAAGCCCGAGCCCATTGCCGAGTGCATCGAGTGGATTGAGGCCAAGCACGGTGCCCACCGTCGCTGGGTGCTCGACCCCTCTGGCCCCACCTTCAATCAGGAGCGCGCAGCCCAGTTCTCAAGCACCGAACGCAGCCTGCTGCTGTGCGGCCGCTACGAGGGTATCGATCAACGATTGATCGAAGCCTTCGACCTGCAGCCCCTTTCAATGGGCAACTACGTGCTCTCCGGGGGCGAACTACCCGCCCTCTCCATTGTGGATGCCGCCGTGCGACTTCTGCCTGGCGCCCTGGGTGACGATCGATCCGCCAGCTTGGATTCATTCCAAGGCGACGATCCAACCCAACTGGACCACCCGCATTGGACGCGCCCCGCATCCTGGCGAGGTCACGAAGTCCCCCCTGTGCTACGCGCCGGCGACCACGCCGCGATTGACGCATTTCGGGAACAACGGGCCCGCGAGCGCAGTGCGCGCAAGTTGGACCAAGAGAGCGGCCCGCTGCACACGCCCTGAATTCGTTTGGGGCGCACGACTGAAATCACCGCTGAACTTTCCACTGACCGCAGAACAACGATTCCACTGATCCGCCGGCACCCCCCACATTGGGGGTGCCCATTCCCCGAGCCCTCCACCCCCGGTGCACTCCGCGCACCCACGCATCCGATGCAACTGATTGAAGACATTGAGAACGAGCTGAAGAAGCCCGCAGGATCCCTGCCCGCCGTGCACGTTGGTGACACGGTTGAGGTCCACTACCTGATTCGCGAAGGCGACAAGGAGCGGGTACAGATCTTCACAGGTACGATCCTCTCCCTGAAGGGCCGTGGCATTCGGCGCACGATCACGGTGCGACGCATCGTGCAAGGTGAAGGCGTAGAGCGCATCTTCCCCCTGCACAGCCCGCGCGTGACGGATATTCAGGTCACCCGCCGTGGCGACGTGCGACGTGCCAAGCTGTACTTCCTGCGCGACCGCGTGGGCAAGAAGACGCGCGTCAAGGAGCTGCTGGGCGAGAAGGTTCGTCAAGGGCGCGCCGAAGAGAAGGCCCGCCGCGAGAACCTGGTCACCCAGGCTGCCGAAGCCGCAGCCGACCAAGATGCCGATCAGGAGGCTGTGGAGGCCTAGGCCTTCACCCCCAACCTCCGCACCAAAGCCCTTGGCGCTCGTCCCCTGAACCGGGACATCGCTGAGGGCTTTTTCCAACCCACTTCCCTACGCGCCTTCGTGCGCGGGCCCACGCGACCCACTTGTCGCGGGCCAACGAAAGCACCGCCCTCGTCGCATGGTCGAAAACCTCGGACGCAAAGTCACCCTGATCCTCGCCCTCATGGCCACCGCAGTCGTGGCCCTGTATGTGGGAGGGTTCCGCCTAGGACTCGACCTGGAAGGCGGAACGCGCCTGGTCTACTCCATCGACTTCGAACAGGCCGTCGAAGACGGGCTCATCCAAGAGCACGAACTGCAGGACAAAGACCGTCTCTTCAACGAGATGCGCGAGATCTGGCAGAAGCGTTTGGACCCCAACGGCGTGCGCGAAATCCCCATCCGGCGCGAGGGCGAAAACCGCATCGTGATCGAGCTGCCGGGCAGTGCCGCGCAAATGAACCAGGAAGTCAGCGGAGTCCTGGGCGCAGACCTCGATGTGGCCGGCATCACCCTTCGACTGGGGGGTGAAAGCGATTCCTGGGAGGACTTCCCCACCAGCGGCGGTGAACTGCAGATTGTCAACGAGAACATCCGCTACTCCAGGCGCGTGGCCAATCAGTTGATCGGACTGGAACGCAACTACGGCAACAAGGGCATACCCGCGGCCCACGCCAGCGGAGCCACCGTGCGCCTGGTGGCCCTCGATCCCTGGCGTCGCATGGTCGAAGACGTGGGTTCCATGGCCTTCTTCATTCAGGCCAGCCGCGACACGCTAGGTGCGGTGGGCGATGTGGCCAGCGAATTGGAGATTGCCAAGCAGTGGAAGCGCGACAACCCCGACCTGCCCATTGCTGAGTACAACGCCGAGCTCTCGCGCGAAGACGGCCCGCGCCAGCGCCTGCGCTTCTTCCCCATGGCCTTGGATGAGGGGTCCCTGGAAACGGCTGAGGCCGATCGCCTTCAGGCTCTGGTGGTGGACGCCAACCCCGAGTGGCAGTTCTCCGGCTCCCAAGTTCAATCGGTATTCCAGTCTCAGGACCAGATGGCCCTGCCGGCTGTCGGATTCGAGATGAAGGACTTCTTCAAGTCGGCCTTTGGAGATTTCACCGAAGAGAACGAGAACCGTCGCATGGCGATCGTCATCAACGAGGAGATCGTCACCTTCCCGAACATCGACGAGCCCCTGCCCGGGTCCGGCATCATCACGGGCAACTTCACGAACCAGGAGGTCATCGACCTCGTCAAGGTCCTGCGCTCGGGTTCCCTACGCATCCGCCCGACCTTCGAGGGTCAAGAGACCGTGGGTGCAACCTTGGGCGACGACTATGTGCGCCGGGGATTCTTGGGCGTCGGCCTGGGACTGGGCTTGGTGCTGCTGTTCATGGTGGGTTACTACCGGCGACTGGGCGTGCTGGCCGCCCTCAGCTTGCTCTACAACCTGCTGCTGCTCGCCGGTGCCCTGGCGTTCTTCCAAGCGACCCTGACCCTGCCCGGCGTGGCAGGCATCATCCTCACCGTCGGCATGGCAGTGGACGCCAACATCCTCATCTACGAGCGCATCCGGGAGGAGGCTGAGAAGGGACGCAAGGCCCTGCAATCGGCGAAGGATGGTTTTGCCAACGCCTTCTCGACGATCGTCGACGCCAACCTCACGACCCTGATCACCGGTCTGATCCTCTACAAGTTCGGAACGGGCCCGGTGCGCGGCTTCGCCACGACCCTTTCGGTCGGCATCCTGACCTCCATGTTCTCGGCGCTAGTCGTCACGCGCGTGTTGGTCAACCGCCAGCTGGACAACGGTCTCGAACAGTTCAACATGGCGCGCTGGGTGCAGGCCACCAAGATCCGCTTCATCGCCAGGGCCAAGATGGCCATGTCGGTCTCACTGGTCTTGATCGTTGCCGGTGTCAGCTTCTTCACCTTCGGTGTGGACGAACAGGACAAACTGGGCATCGACTTCCTGGGGGGCATGACCATGAGTGTCCGCCTGGAAGAGCCGCACCAGAAATCAGAGGTCAAGAGCCTCATCGAAGGCATCGGGGGCATCATCGGGTCCTCGGCCGAAGTCAAGGAGATCCTCAGCTCCGAGAGGGACGGCGGGTTCACACGCTTCCGTATCACGGCCAAGGGCAAGGCCACAGAGGCCGTGGGCGCCGGCGGCGACGGTCTGCAGGAGTTCCGCAGCCACGTTGTTACGGCCCTGGGCGGGCTGCTGCAGCTTGGCCCCATCGAGGAGCTGAGTGTCGTCGACGGCAAGGCCAGCGGTGTGCTGTATCTGGAGCGCTCCCACTCCAGCGAAGATGTAGCCGCCCGGCTGAGTGAGTTCCCCGTCGGATTGAAAGACGCCGTGGTCACAGAGGTGCCCGGACCGGCCGGCTCCGTCCACCGCATGCGCTTCGAAGGAACCGTCAGTGCAAGCAGATTGGCGAGTGCCCTGCAGGACGAGATCATTGAGGGTTCCCCAGGTTGGAAGGACTCCAACAGTGTGCCGATCTCATTGGCCTCCCCTGTGGATGAGGTCAATGCCGTGGGTGCCCAGGTGGTCTCCGAACTGCGGGACAAGGCTATCTTCGCCATCCTGCTGTCGTTGTTCGCCGCCGTGATGTACATCCGCGTGCGTTTCGCTGAGTACTCCTTCGGTTTCGCCGCGGTGGCGGCCCTAGCCCACGACGTGCTCATCACCTTGGGTGCCTTGGCCGTGGCCGACCGCTTCCTGCCCTTCATCGACACGGAGATCAACCTGCCCATGATCGCAGCCTTCTTGACGATCATCGGCTACTCCCTGAACGACACGATCGTCGTCTTCGACCGCGTGCGGGAAAACCTGCCACGTATGGAAGGCAGCCTGTCGGACATCATCGATCGCTCCATCAACCAGTGTCTATCGCGGACCCTGCTGACGTCGGTGACGACGATGATCTCCGTGGCCCTGCTACTGGCCTTCAACGTGGGCACCGGCAACGTGATCGAGGGCTTTGCGTTCGCATTGCTCGTGGGCGTGGTGGTCGGAACCTATTCGTCGATGTTCATCGCCAGTCCTGTGCTGCTGTGGCTTGAGTCACGGCGACAGAAGGGACTGAGTGCTGACGATCCGACGAAAAAAGGCAGCAAGTCTGGCAAACACTAGGGCTGCAGCAGAGCATGGCGAGCATGCGCATCGCCCTGGCCCTGACCCTGCTCGTCGGAATCTCGCTCTTGGCGGCTGCTTGGCAGCGGGGCACGGGGTTGGAGCAGGACTGGCAAGCGATTGAGCCTTCCGAGCAGGGCCCTGGCTGGAAGCGTTTGATTATGGGCGAACCCAGCGGGGCCGAACCCCTGATCGTGAATCCCAGGGGCAGGTCCATGGATCCCCCCCAGCCGGGATCCGATCCAGAACCGCAGCTCGATCCCATCAGCGAGCCCGCAGGCGACGACGGCTTTACCTACTGGGTGCAGCCGCATGACACGCTCACTCAGATCTGCAGCCGCTACTACACGGATCGCCGCGGGCGTTCACTGAACGAACTGGCGCAGCTCGTGGCGGATCACAACGGGCTCAAGAGCCCCGACTCCATCCGCGCGGGAAATATCCTGGTGATGCCCTCGATCCCGAGCGACGACAGTCCCTAGGAGTGAGCGCGCGGGTTCAGTGGGGCCTGCAAGATCTGAATCTGTGCGTGGCCGTCAGCTGAGCGTTGTAGATTGCCGAGAGCGTTTTCCGAGAGTCGCATGCGAATTCGCAAGGTACTGTCTTCGAGGAACTGCTCCTCCAAGATGCCCCCGGCCGATCGTAGCTGAGCGACGAGACGGCCCTCCCCCGCCGAAACATCGATCTGCACCAGGTTCGAATGCTCGTCGAGCCGGCGTGTGACGCACTCGATCAGGCGTTCCACGCCCAGTCCTGTGCGAGCACTCGTATGCACGACGTCTGCGGAGTGGTGGTTCTCAAGCAGCAGATGCAAGTGGATAGGATCCGCAACTCGGTCCACTTTGTTGAACACGATCACGTCCGCCTGCAACCCGGGTGACAACTCGCTCAAGACCTGTTCCACCGCCTCCATCTGAGTACCGGCATCAGGGTGGGAGGCGTCCACCACGTGCAACAGCAGGTCCGCGTGGATGGTCTCCTCCAAAGTAGCGTGGAAAGACGCCACCAGGTGGTGCGGAAGCCGCTGCAAGAACCCCACCGTGTCCGACAACAGAACGGTGCGCCGGTCAGGCAGGGCCCACTTGCGCGTGCGGGTGTCCAGCGTGGCGAAGGGCATGTCCTCCACCAACTCGTGGGAACCGGTCAAGCGGTTGAGTAGGGTCGACTTGCCCGCGTTGGTGTAACCGACCAAGCCCACCTTGAATTCCTCCGTGCGCGTGTCAAGTTGGCGGCGTTTGCGCTGCTCGATTTCCTTCAACTGAGCCTTCAGGTCCGCGATGCGCCGGTTCAGCAGGCGCCGGTCGGTTTCCAGCTGGGTCTCCCCGGGACCACGTGTACCGATCGCCCCCTCCATGCGTTCCAGGTGCGTCCACATGCGGCGCAGACGCGGCAGCAAGTACTCGTTTTGGGCCAGCTCCACCTGCAGACTGGCCTGCCGGGTCTGAGCCCGGTTGGCGAAGATGTCGAGGATCAGCTCGGAGCGGTCCACCACGCGTAGATCCCAGGCCTTCTCCAGATTGCGAATCTGCGCCGGACTCAGGTCGTTGTCCACGACGACGGCATCTGGTTTCAGGGCTTGCACCTCCGCGCCGATCTCCTGCACCTTGCCCTTGCCCATCAAGGTGGCGGGGTGGGGCGTGTGCCGGCGCTGTGTAATACCAGGCCCGATGACCTGCGCCCCGGCGGCGCGCACGAGGGCGGAGATCTCCGAGAGTTCACCATCGAACTCAACCGGAAAGGCGGGCAGCAGCACGCCACACACGAAAACCTGCTCCCGCACGGCCTGATTGGACTGAGCCTCGGCGGTCATGAGTTGGAGAGGGCGCTCTCCAGGTTCCGACGTTCGATGACCACAGACTCGATGGCCGCATCGTGACCCTGGGGTCTGAGCTCGCTGTGAGCCAGCCACTCGGGCCGTGGGTTGGGGAAATCCGTGCGGTGGTGAACACCGCGAGACTCCTCGCGCGCCAGGGCTCCGATGGTGATCAATTGAGCCACCTCGAGCATGTTCGAGAACTCCCAAGCACGCGGGTCCTCAAGCGGCATAGCCTGCACGGCGCGGGACCAAAAGCGCATCTTGTCCAGAGCCTCGGACATGCCCTGGCCCGTGCGACGCACGCCCAACTCCCGCCACATGAGAGACTTCAGGGAGTAGATCAAGTCGTCCACGTTGACCCGCACGGGCGGGGTGCGTGGCCCCGCTTCGCGCACGGTGAAGGTGGGCAAACTGCGGCTGTCGTTGCCCCGCACAGCCTCGCCCACCGCTTGGCCCGTGGCGGCACCCAAAACCAGCGCCTCAAGCAAGGAGTTTGAGCCCATGCGGTTGGCCCCGTGCAGGCCTGAACTGGCCACCTCCCCCACGGCCCACAGCCCTGGAATCGAAGTGCGTCCGCAGTGATCAACCTTGAGCCCTCCCACCTGGTAGTGGCATCCGGGCCGCACGGGAATCGGATCCGTGGCGATATCGATTCCGAAGAACTCGCAGGTGGAGGAGATACCTGGGAAGGCCACGTGCGGGTCGCGATCCAGACCTGAGAGGTCCAGGTAAGCGCTCGTGTCATCGGTGGCCAGCATGCTGTCGAAGACTGCGCGACTGACCACATCGCGCGGGGCGAGTTCGGCAGCGGGATGGAACTCTGGCATGAAACGCCGACCGTGACGGTCGCGCAACATGCCACCCTCACCACGCACGACTTCGGAAATCAAGACGCGCGCCGCGCCGGCGATGTACAAGCAGGTTGGATGAAACTGGATGAACTCCATGTCGCGCACAACGGCCCCCGCTCGCACAGCCATGGCCACCCCGTCAGCCGTGGCAATCGCCGGGTTGGTGGTCTCGCGGTAGATCTGTCCCGCGCCGCCCGTTGCCAAGATGATCTGGGCCGCCTGAAACACAACGAGTTCGCGCCGCTCGGTGGAACACAGAACACCCGCCACCGTTCCATCGGCCGTGGAGAGCAGGTCGATGGCGAAGACTTGTTCGAAGGAAGAGACTCCTTCGCAGGTGCGCACCTGACGCACGAGGCAGCTCTGAATCTCGCGGCCCGTAGCGTCGATGCCTGCGTGCACAATGCGGTGGCTGGAGTGCCCGCCTTCCTTGGATAGCGCCAAGCCACCCGACTCGTCCTGATCGAGCTCGGCGCCCATATCCAGCAAGGCCTGTACCGCGGCTGGGCCACCACTCACCACGCTCTCTACCACTTCGGGATCCGAAAGGTCGCATCCCAGGCGCAGGGTGTCCTGGACGTGGGAGGCGAGACTGTCGTCCTCCCCCACAACCGCCGCCATGCCACCCTTGGCCAGGAGGGTGTTCGAGTCTTCAAGCGAGGCCTTGGAGAGCAAGGCCACCGCCGCGCCCGAACCGGCTGCCTGCAAGGCCGCCGTGCTCCCGGCGGCGCCGCTGCCCACCACCACTGCGTCGAAGCGATACTGGGGGACGTTGCGCAGATCCAGGGGGATCAGGTAGCGGGGCAAGTGGAGGGGCGCGGGACTGTCCAAGGAATCGATCCGGAGAGTAAAGTGGACGCCCAGTCTAGCAGGGCAAGGCACGCAGAGGCCCTGACGGGGGTTTACGCGGGTCAACCAGGCTTCTTGGCAGCCCGAACATATACCTAACCCCTGAGTCAGAAAGGACTTGCGAAGTCATCCTCAATAAAGCATCTGTTCGGGTCTTGTTCGGGTCCCATTTGCCGATAGATTAGGGACCTGTTAGGCCTTCTACCCCGGGGCGGGATGCCTGTCCTACCCCGGGGCAACTCCCCGCCCAAGTAGCCCACCAGCCTCACACGCACACACCCAGCACGCACACACCCAGCACGAAGCACACCTCACCCGGGGGGCCTGAATCGCACCGATCACCCCTCCCAGATCGGCAGGCCACCGGGGGAGGCTCTCCTAAATCCCCTTCTCCTACCACCAGCAACCAGCCATGACCGCACTCCTCGCACACGCCCGCAACGACGGCCCTTCCTACATCTTCTTCGCCGCCCTGTTGGGGGCCACTTTCCTGGTCTGAGCGGGGGTCTAGCTTGGGCATCCCTATCCGCCGCGGGGTCAATACCAAAACCAGGTCCTGAACCTGCGACTCCCGCACGAAGGTCTAGTAGGAACTTCTCCTGCCCCCCACTCCGCCATGAGCCACGTCCCTCTCACCCGCCGGCAACGTCAGATCGTCGACTTCTTTCAGGAGTACACCGACGCCCATGGTCTGAGTCCGACCTACGAGGAGATCGCTGCCGAATTCGGGGTGAACAAGGTCACGATCTTTGGCCACGTGTCCGAATTGGAGCGCAAGGGCGTGTTGCGCCGCAGCAAGCGAGGTACGAGTCGCAACGTGCAGTTGGTGCCGCAGGATCCGCAATCGGTGCGGACAGCCGCTGCACGATCCGGCAGCGCCACGGGAATTCCCCTCAACATCTTGGGCCGTATCGCCGCCGGTGGCCCGATCGAGACCCTGGAAGAACCCGAGGCGATCGACCTGGGCTCCATGGTGCCCGACAACAAGGACGTCTACGCCCTGCGAGTGGCCGGTGATTCCATGATCGACGACGCCATCGCTGATGGCGATGTGGTGCTCGTTGAACGGCGCGACCAGGCCCAGGACGGCGAGACCGTTGTGGCCGTCCTGCCCGACGAGACCTGCACCCTCAAGCGCTTCTACCGCGAAGAGGGCCGCATCCGCCTGCAACCAGCCAATGAGAACATGAGCCCCATTTTTGTCGATGAGGTCACGGTGCGCGGGGTCGTGATCGGTGTGGTTCGGAAGTACTGACGCCGCCCCAGTCACCTGGTCTGCTGGTCCCTTGCGAACTGACTGGGTTTGGTGTGCATTCATTGCGGGAATTGCCCCCAGCTTCAATGAAAAGGGGCTGTCGGCCAGCAGGCCCCCCCTCCTCGCGCAGCGGGTCCCGACGGGCGGTCTCCAACGCCCACAGACGAGGCCAAAGGAAGGAATGCCGATTCTGGCTATGCACACGGAACCCAGTCAGTTCTGTTCGGCAATGCAACGAGCCCGCGCGAGCGATATCCGACGCCCAGCCGCCGCAGGCTCCAAGATGCCATCCGGCAAGAGGAGCATCCCAAGTCAGACGGCCGCACCCCGGATCCCGTACGGGCTCAGGTCTGCACTCACGGCTCTCGCTGCTCGCCGGCCATCCCGATTCGGGCCGCCGTGGGCGTCATGGATGATTTGAAGCTGGCGGGCAGCGCAGGCCGAACAGCCAATAGCGTGCCCTTGCGAGGACTGTGAGCTGCCTGATCTGCCAATTACCCTCCTCCTCAGCCTCTCAACCAAGCGCGGATCCTCAGACCTTCCCACTCTGGGTCTCAAGCACCCGCGGATGGGACCCGATAGGGCTCTCTCTGGCCGGGGTGGCTCCGAACGGGGGCCCGATGCGTATGATGTTCGGGTACTTGCGTGGCTGGGCTGGGGTCTGGATTCCCCGGCTTTCAAACGAGTTCTCGGCTAGCGCTACCGACTTAATCAATGGGGGCTCACCAGGGCCCGAGTCAGGGGACCTGATCATCGTGCCCGCACCTCCCCTCGAGGTGCCTGAGGGGGGAAGTGAATGAATTGGCGGATTGAAACGGACTGCGTCACGGAGACTGGCCGCTGGGCGGCGCTTCTGGCTTGCGCCCTCGAGCTGTGTGCGCCTGGCCTTGGGTACCAAGAGGGGCAGGGAGCGTTTGTCGCCTCGGACGGATTGCTGGCCGTTGAACTCGAGCAGACGGATGCCAGCGGCCGCTGGACACGCCCCTCCACCGTGAAAGGTGCTAGTGGGGAGCGAGCCGTACTCTGGCAGGGAGTGGACTACTCCACGGACCCGGGCCATGGGGCCTTCTCCATCGACTTCCTGATCGATACCCCAGGGAACTATCAACTCAGGGTGCGAAACCAACACGACCAGGCCTCGAACAACACTATATGGATGCGCCTGGACGGGGGTCCCTGGCAGACCCTGCGCTCGGTCGTGACCGGTCGCTGGACCTGGTCGACCGAACAGAATCAAGCGCCCGCAAGCCTCGATTTGGTGGCTGGCCCGCATGTGTTGGAGTTCGCTGGGGGCAGCCCCAGCCTGCTGCTCGACCGGGTGCATGTCTACCTGCCGGCCCACGTGGACGGTGAGCGAGTGGGCCTGCCCTTGTCCTGCCGCGAGCACCCCAATTCTGCCCCCAGTGCTCGCTTCAGCGTGAGCCCCCCGGCCCTGCCGGGTCCGGACGGCGGCAGCACGGTCGTCACCCTGGACGCCTCCGCCTCCTTCGATCCGGACGCGAACCAGACCCTGAGTTACACCTGGCGCCCGCTCGACGGAGTCTTCGTCAACGGAACGACGGCCAAGAGCCGCATCGCCCAGGTGCGCTTCCAGCACACGGGCCGCGCCCTGCCGATTGCATTGGAGGTCATCGACGACGATGCCATCGAACCCATGCGCCGCAGCCAACACCAAGTCCTAGGCGTGAGTGATCCGCAGGTGCAAACCCTGGGCGCGGCAACAGTGGGACAGCCCCTGGAACTTTGGTTCCAAGGGCCATTCTTGGACGAACTCTCAGTCTCTCCCAACCCCTTCCTCGACTATCGCCTGGACGTGACTTTCGTCGGACCGACGGGGCAAACCGCGCGCGTGCCGGGCTTCTATTCGGGGGATGGTCTGGGCGGGTCGGCGGGCAACATCTGGAAGGTGAAATTCGCTCCTGACACGGCCGGCACCTGGACATGGTCTGCCTCGTTCCGCACGGGCACCGAGGTCGCCGTGGCGGCCAACCCCCTCGCCGGTCTTTCGACCGGCTTTGACGGTGCAGCGGGTAGCGTGGACATCCGCCCTCTGGACCCCGTTGCCGACGGGTTCAGTGCCAAGGGCCGGCTGTCCTATGTGGGCGAGCACTACCTGCGCTTCGCCAACGGCGAGTACTTCCTGAAGGCCGGCACGGACAGTCCCGAGAACCTCTTCGGCTACGTCGGATTCGACGACGTGAAGGACGCAGGCGGCCTGGGCATCCTGCACCGCTATGGGGCCCACGCGAAACATTGGCGCCGGGGTGATCCCCTGTTCACGTCTGCGGACACCAAGGTCAGTTCCAAGGGCATCATCGGCACCCTCAACTACTTGTCCGAGCGTGACGTGAACTCCGTCTACTTCCTGCCCATGAACCTGGGGGGCGACGGCCAGGAGACCTACCCCTTTGTCGATTTCCAACCGACGAGTTTCTCGCGCACCCACTACGACGTGAGCCGCCTGCGCCAATGGGCCCTGGTTGCGGACCATGCGCAGAGCGTGGGTATCCAGTTACACATCGTGCTGGCCGAGACCGAGTCGGCCAACGAAAACTGGCTGGACCAGGGCCAGCTGGGTGTCGAGCGCAAGCTGTTCTTCCGCGAACTCGTCAGTCGCTTCGCACACGTATCGGCGATCAAGTGGAACCTTTGCGAAGAGAACGACTTCTCGATCCAGCAGCTCATAGAGTTCGGCACATGGCTAGCGGATCTCGATGTCTACGGCCACCCGATTGGGGTGCATACGAGCCTGAACGACTTCTCTGACTACTCGCCCCTGTTGGGCCTCGCCCCGTTCACATCCACGTCGATCCAGTACTCCCCGCAAAAGGGAGGTGGATTCGCCGAGACTTGGCGCGCTCAGTCGGCTGCGGCGCAACGCCCGTGGGTCATCGACTTGGATGAAAACTCGCCCGCCTCGTCAGGTCTGAACGACGACAACGCCGACGACTTGCGCAAGGACGTCCTGTATGACGTCTATTTCTCCGGAGGCCAGCTGGAGTGGTACGCGGGCTACCACAACCTGCCGCTAGGAGGCGATCTCAAGCTCGAGGACTTCCGCACGCGCTCACAGATGTGGCGCTACATGAGCATCGCTCGCGGTTTCATGCAGGACCACGTAGCCTTCTGGAACATGGCACCGGCCGACAACCTCCTACAAGGTGAGAGTTCGGATCGTGGTGGCGGCGAAGTCTTGGCCGAGACGGGCGTCGCGTATGCCGTCTACCTTCCCAATGCCAGCCCATCGGGTTTCATTGACCTGAGCGCGGAAACCGGCGAGCTCATCGGACGTTGGTTCGACCCGCGCACTGGGACCTTTGAAGGACAACCCCAGTCCCATCTTGGGGGCGAGGCTTCCCCCCTAGGCACACCCCCGCGCATGCCGAACGAAGACTGGGTCTACCTGATCCAGCCGGGTAGCTGAGCGGACGCCCCAGCAGACTGGGAGATCACCCCCGGGGCGGCTCACTCCCGAGGCACGCACCAAGCCGTGAACCTGACTTCCAAGCCAGGCTTGGTGGGCAGGTTCGGGTCGGCCCCCACAGCTGGGATGGTCACGGTGCCCAACTCCGTGGGTTGATATCCGAGCCTTGCCCCCAAGGGCTGGTGAAATTGAGCGGCGATCGGCCGACGGGCTGAACGGTCCTTCAGGTCCACAGGGCTGGTGGTCAGGACCCAATCAAAGCGCTTGAAGGTCTGATCCAGAAAGGCATCCCGCTCTTCATCCGTGGCGAACAGGGGTGGAGCGAGGGGGTCAGCGGCACCCTTGTTGGGGACGATATCCATCTTGCGCCGCGAGTCTTCGAGGAAACGCTGTGGGTTTCCGTCGCGGGCGAGGAGGCCCAGGTGCAGGGCGGCCGGAGAGAGTTCCGAGGACATGCCAATCCACGCCACACTCTGCTCAGTCCCCACCTTGGTGTGGATCAGGTCGAGGATCTGCTCCAGACTGGTCCGCGGCAAGCCGGCTGTCGGCACCTCTCCAAAGAGGGACTGTCGGCGATCGAGGTAGTCGATCAGGCGCGGGGCGCTGGGACTTGAGAGCTTCAGCAACCCCAATGCCCGAGCCGTCGCGTGGCGTGGGATCCAGAATGAAGTCAGAATGAGAAGCAGAGCCAAGCCGGATGCCACGGCCCACATGCGTCCTCCCGCTCGTGGCGGGCAGGCGGCGATCCACCCCACGGAGGCCAGGACAAGGAAGGGCAGCAAGCTCGGGATCAGGAGTCGATCCAGGTGGAATGGATGTAACGCCGTAGGCACGGCCAGGCTCAAGAAGACGATCCACAGGGTGCGCACGGCGGGCCTCCCGACTTGGCGCAGACTCAGACAGAGCCCAGCGATGGCAAAGAGCACAACCGCTGGATGAACACTCGCGCCGGTCAGAAAGTCGAGCGCGCGCCAAGTCCAGGGCAGCCCGCCCCCACCCAAATTGCCACCCAGGAAATCAGCCAAGGCCGCGCGGTGACGCGCGGCCATTTCCAGTCCCCCAGGCAAGGGCAACGCGAGCCACCAGAGTCCGATCAGGCCCAGCGGCAGCGCGGCCAAGCAACGAAGTCGTCCCTGAGCCGCTGTCTCCCGGTCATTGGAATCGGACTTTGGGTGGACCCGCGATAGAAGCCCGTCAAGCAAGAGTCCTCCGACCAGTAGGAGGCCGTAGTTGAACTTGGTGAACACGCACAATGCGAGCCAGGTTCCGATACGCAGGGTGGCCCAGGCCGTACTGGGTTTGCGCTGCCATTGAATCCAGGAGGCCAGGGTGTGGGCGGCAAGAACCAGGAAGGGAACTTCGAGAAACAGGGAAGGGGCGTACCGCCACGGCAGTGGAGCGAGGGCCACCAGGGCCACGGGCATGAGCACGTGTTCCGGCCTCCGCTCTGACCCTGAGCTCAAGGCGCGCCCTAGGCGCCCAACACCCCACAGGCCAACCAAGCACCACAACAGGAACGCGATCCAGCGCGCCTCGTCCTGTCCCATACCCACGAGTCCTTGCCCGGCCGCCAACACGATCGGAAAGACAAATGGATAACGCTCGCAATCGAGGACGGCGTCGGCAACTTGTCCTACTTGCCCTTCCTGCACAGCGACAGTCATGCGCGCGGCGGGCAGTGCTGCGTGCATGGACTCGTCCCAGCCCCAGCCCGCGACGTCTCGATCCACTGCTCGCGCCAGATGCATGGGCAAGGCCACGATGAGCACCAGGAGCGACAACGCCGCCAGGGGACGCGAACGAAGAGACTGGCGGATCGGTACAGAGGTCATCGGGATCTAAGGCCGTTCGTTCTCGGAGTCCGACTCCCCTCCGGGGCCCTCGCCGTTCCCCTC
>CAYXTP010000021.1:0-2866 GCA_964467985.1 uncultured Planctomycetaceae bacterium | reverse complement strand
CTCAGCGTTTCCCCCAGCGTTTCCGATGTAGCCGATCTCGCGCATGAGCTGCAGGGTTTGTTCCGAAGTCGGTACCAATTCAGGCCGCGCAGCCCGCCCGCGGGCTAGCCACTCGGCGATGCGCACGCGCATGCTCTCGACCCGCAGGGGATCCTGTGCAGCAAGGTTGGTGAGGGCGCGCGGGTCCTGGGCCAGATTGAACAGCAAGGCCTGGGTCGCGTTGCCCGGGGAAGCTTCCGTTGCCTCGATCAACTGCCAGTCCCCATCAATCAGACTCGTCAGCGCTCCCAGACCCACCGACTCGCGAGTAGAGAAGTTGCCTCGACGCCCCTTCTGGCTGATGAGAAAAACGCCCTGCCCCTCCAAGACTTCGCGATCCTCTGCGGAAAGCAGGCTGGGGCCGGCCATTGCGGCTGGCAAGTCCACGCCCGCAGCCCGTAGCAAGGTTGGGGCAACGTGTCTGTTCTCTGTCGGAGCCGTGACCCGCAGTCCTGCGGGTACGCCCGGTCCCCATAGGATCAGCGGCACGTGAACCGATTCGCTGTAGAGCTGATTGAAGTGTCCAACCAACCCGTGTTCCAGGAATTCCTCTCCGTGGTCCGCAGTGATGCAGATCAATGTTCTGTCGGCCAGGCCCTCGCGCTCGAGCCGCTCGAGCAGGGCCCCTAAGAAGCGATCCACCTCCGCCGTCTCGGCGTCGTACAAATCCAGGTTGCGCTTGTTGGTGAGTTCCAAGCGCGCGCGGTCCACATCCCCTCCCGCGTACCAACGATCCAGAACGGCGCGCGCCTTTTCGTCGTAGACATCACCCGCTTCACCGATGCCAAGTCGTTTTAGGTGCGCGTCCAGGGGCCGGTAGGGCACGTGCGGATCGGTGGGCTGTAGGTAGAGGAAGAAGCGCTCTGGTCCGACCTGGGCTAGAAAGTCCAGGACGGGTCCCTCGATATGACCCACGGGCTTCCAGCCCAGAGTCTGAAAGGTTGCAAAGCCGCGGTGGAAATTGCGCGCCGAGTCGATCAGTGGATTGCAGCTGAACCCCGCGGTAGTGAAGCCCGAGCGGGCCAAGACCGTGGCCAGCGTGTCCAGTCGCTCCGATAGCGAGTTCGAATCTGAGTCCCCCAGACCGTGCTCGGGAATGGAGAGCCCCGTCAGTATCGAAGCTGTGCCCGGGATCGTCCATGGCGCGCTTGAATAGGCCTGTTGGAATAACGCTCCCTCTCGCGCCAGACGATCCATGATCGGAGTCGTCGGGCGCGGGTTGCCCAAACAACCCAGTGCGTCTGCACGCAGAGTATCCACGACGACCAAGACGATGTTGGGGTCCGCGGCACTGGAGACCTGCCGCGCAGCTTCGAACGGAACGGCGACACGCAAGATCGCCAGGCCCACCGGCGGGCCCCGTTGCCAATCGCCCTCGTAGTCCACCCGGAAACGCAGCTCCCCGGCATGCGGCAGGTCCAGGGTGCAATGCAGCCAGACCTGATCCTCTGCCGTAACGCTGGCCGAGCAATCCTGCTGCACCTCATCCAGCACCTCGCTATCCAGCGTGATGGTCCACAGAACATGGCCCTGCCCTCGGTAGGCGTTGCGCCGCACTCCCAGGGCAAACTCTAGGCGTGCACCAGGCGGAAGATCGGGCAAGCGGTAGGAGAGGTCGCAGGGAGGCCGCATGACCAGGCATGGTTCGGGGCCTCCTCCGGCATATCGATTGGGTCCCGCCCGCATGTGACCTTGCTCAACAGGGAAGTCTTCTGGTTGCTCGTGAACGGTGCGCGCCGTTTCCATGGCAAGCAAGCTGAAGAGTCCCTGGCTTCCGACCACGCTCCCTAGGTCGGTCGAGCCCGGCCCAGTGTCGCCCGGCGAACACGCCGCAATCAGAGCCGTCGCACCCAAGTACCGCAGACCAAGTTCCACGACTGGGGGGACGAGCTTCAAGTTCGGGAAGGGCAGGTGCGGCATGGGATTGGGAGCATCCTACGACTCCCACGTGCGCACGATCCAGAAGCCGGCAACAGCTCTCGGCGGGTCAAGCCTTGTGAACCGACTCAGAGGCCCGCGCCTTGAATGAGAACGAGACCCGCGGGCACAAAAAAAGCACCCGCCCGAGCGTGAACTCGAACGGGTGCCTTGGGAAGACCCGGCAATAACCTACTTTCGCGCAAAAGCACTATCATCGGCGACAACTGCTTGACGACCGTGTTCGGGATGGGAACGGGTATGGCCAGTTGCCTATGGTCACCGGGAATACGGTGCCGGTCCCCGGGGTGTCCAGCTCGAAAGCATGGACTCCGGGAACCGGTATAAAAAGGTGAATAGAGTCTGTCAGTGGCCGCTCAAAGAGCGACCTTCTTCCACTCTCCTGAACACAACAAGTTGCGTCAGGAAAACAGGAGAAGGTGGCTAAGCCAATCGTCCGATTAGTACCGGTAAGCTGAACACATTGCTGTGCTTACACCGCCGGCCTATCAACCTGGTAGTCTTCCAGGGGACTGATAGGGATGACTCGTCTTGGAGAAGGCTTCGCGCTTAGATGCATTCAGCGCTTATCCGTTCCGAACTTAGCTACCCAGCTGTACCACTTGCGTGATAACTGGAGCACCAGAGGTTCGTCCACCCCAATCCTCTCGTACTAGGGGCAATCCTCCTCAATCATCCTACACCCACACCAGATAGGGACCGACCTGTCTCACGACGGTCTAAACCCAGCTCACGTACCGCTTTAATTGGCGAACAGCCAAACCCTTGGGACCGCCTACAGCCCCAGGATGCGATGAGCCGACATCGAGGTGCCAAACCTCCCCGTCGATATGAACTCTTGGGGGAGATCAGCCTGTTATCCCCGGAGTACCTTTTATCTGATGAGCGA
>CAYXTP010000020.1:0-36982 GCA_964467985.1 uncultured Planctomycetaceae bacterium | reverse complement strand
TGGGTCTTGTTTGGCCTGTTTACGCCCATGGTCATCTCGGGATATCTGCTCCAAGTCAGCGCCGACCCCGATCTACGTCAACTCTGGCTCGTGCTGCACTTGGTCTCGTCACTGATCTGGTTGCCTTTCTACGGAATCCACCAGCTCATCCGTTCCTAGGGCGTTTCGGCGGCTGAAGCCGCTTCCACCTTGCCGGTGTTCCGAGGGTCTGCTCGTCGCCCACCAAAGAGGCGCTCCAGAAACCACCCCAGTCGGTGCCAGGAAAGCCCCGCTGCATACCGCTCGCGCACAGCCCTCCAATCCGTGCGCCATGAGTCTCCATCGGGGCTGTAGCCGCGGAAGAAGCGTGCAATGTCGGAGCGCGAGACCGAGGGACCGAACTGTTCGTCCCGCCGCGCCACATGACGGTAAAGGCGAGCTAGGTTGGCTTGCCGTTCCGCATCGCTGAGTTCGGCCTGACTCGTCGAACGGTCGAGGTCGATGATCCAGAAAGACGGGGTCTCGTTTTCCAATGCAGCCTTGGTGATCAAAATGTTGCCGGGCTGCAAGTCCGCGTGGGGGCAACCGTGCAGGTGCAGTTCGCGCACCAAGGACCCCAGACCCTTGAGAATTCGGCGCTTTGCTGCATCGGAGACTTCACCCCGACGCATGGCACCCAACACCCACCCCAAATCCACGCTATCCTCGACGCGCGAAGTCATCACATCCAGTCGCCAACCGCCTCGATCCCGAACGGCTCGAGCCGCAACAACACGCGGCGTCTGAATGCCCATGCGCAGGAGCAAGTCGGAGAGAATCAACTCCCTGAAGGGACGCTCGGGCGTCAGAAATCGTTGCCCGGTAATCCATCGCATGAGCCCACCATGGCTGAGTCGGCGTACGAGATAGGCCCGAGCTCCAGCGGGCGCAGCAGGCCCGAAACGGAAGAGCGGGCGCCTGCCCGAAAGTTCAGAGGGGATGAGAGTCCCGTCCTCACCATCAGGCCCGTAGCCCGCTTCGTGCAGAGCGCGAGCGGCGTCGGCATGCACGGCGATGATGCCCCGAGGGGTTTCCTCGACGAAGTACCCAGCGGGCAGTTCGTCCAGGACCGCCAGGGAACTCATGATCGACTGCAGGAGCCTGGGCTAGAGGATGCCCGCTCCAAACCCGGACCCACCTTCATTAGATTCTTCGGGTTGTGGTGCCGATTCCTGCACCGGAGCGGGCTCAGGCTCCGGCTTGGTTGCACGACTCGGCTTGGAAGAAGATGAACCCGCCAGTCCTTCGCCGAATCCCGAGGGAGCGGCTGCAGGCCGGGCCTGGGCTGAATCTTGGACCGCCGGCTCAGCTCTTGAGTCAGAGTCGTTATCCGCTGACGCGGCTGAACTCTCTTGTGTCGCCCGAATTCGAGCCCCCCCCACACGGGTTCCGCCACCGCGCTGGCGCGGGCCACGCTCATCTCGTCCGGAGCGACCCCGTCGGGGTCCGCGTCCCCGACTCTCGCGGCGGATGCCGTCCTCGTGAACTTCACCCACTTCGATGAAGTCCACAGCGATGTCCTCGGCTAGGTAGAGGGCTTCGCGATCATAGAACTTTGATCCGTTCTCGGCCGCCTTGGCGGCGTGGACCTTGATCACGGCGTACTGCGGAGCCGCACGGCGACCCATTTCTTGGGCCTCCTCGTAGGTGAGGGCCAGGTGCAGGAACGCCCGCCGTCCGCCACGCAGTCCGTCTTCTTCCGCGCGGCCAGCGTCGCGACTACCGACGCCCAGGTAGAGGAACTCGGGCGGATCGGTACTGTCCCCGGGATCTACTGAGAAGGAGTGGCCATAGAGGGCGCGAATGCGTCCGTCTTCGATGGCGTAGCGACTGCGGCCGCCAGCATCCAAGGCCTCGTGCACATCGTCTTCCTCAATGTCCTCGCCTAGGCGATCACAGAGGGCTTCGACGACCTCGCCAATTGCGCCGGCCCCGCGGCCATCCAGGTCCAAGTCGAATTCCTCGGGTCGATGCCGAAGCATGTAGGCCAGGGAACGGGTGATTCTCTCGGTCAGGCTACCTTGGGTCATGGGTGCGGTCAGGGCCACGCGGGCCACGGCGGGTCTACTGGATCGGGTCGAGGGCGGGATTCTACTCGGACCCGGTCCATGCCGCCACGCTACCCCGAGGTGATGGGCTCTAGAGGCCCGGTCTCCCCTTCGGTGCGGGCGACAACCGCCGCCCCACAGGAGTCGGACCAGACGTTGACGCAGGTGCGCAACATGTCCAGGGGGCGATCAACGGCTAGCAGGAGTGCCGCGCCCTCGAGGGGCAGGCCTAGAGCGGACAGGATTGTCAACATCATGACCAGCCCGGCAGAAGGGATCCCGGCCGCCCCGACGCTGGCCAGTAGGGCCAAGATGACGATGAAGGCCTGGTCCCCAAACGTCAGCGAAAAGTCGCTGATCGAGGCGTAGTACTGGGAAAGGAAAATCACGCCGATGCACTCGTAGAGTGCGGTGCCGTCCATATTGATCGTGGCACCCAAGGGCAGGGTGAAGGATGTGACCTTGTTGCTGACGCGCCCTCGGTGCTCGACGGTCTTCAGTGTCACGGGCAAGGTCATGCTCGACGAGCTGGTGCTGAACGCTGTCATCAGGGCCGGGGACATGGCCTTGAACCACAGCACCGGGTTCATCTTGCCCACGAACTTCAGTAGCAACGGCAGGGTCATCACCGAGTGCAGCAGCAGGGCCAAGGCCACGGTGAACATGTACAGCAGCAGTGCCTTGAAGGGTGCGAAGCCCGTGGCGGCGGTGACCTTGACGATCAGCGCGAAGACTCCGTAGGGCAGCAGTTTTAGGACGCCGCCGGCCATCTTCATCATGACCTCGAAGAAGCTCTCAAAGATCTCCCGGATGCGCGTGCTGTGGGGCTCAGCCGTCTGCGTAATGAAGAACCCCAATAGCAGAGCAAAGAAGATGATCGAGAGCATGGCCCCGTTGTCCTGTAGGGCCGAGAAAATGTTGGCGGGAATGGCGCGCTTGATGACGTCGATGAAACTGTCATCCGGTGTCATGCCTGCATCGGCCATGGCCAAACCCAGTGAGGCTCCCTCCCCGGGACGAATGACGTTGACCAAAATCTGCCCCACCACGATCGCCAGCAGGCTGCTCACCATGTAGTAGGCGAAAGTCTTGCCCCCCAGGCGGCGCAGGTCCTTCATCGTTCCCACGCCCGCGACCCCCGCCACGATGGAAGAAAGAACCAACGGCACGATGAGCATCTTGAGCAACGCCAAGAAGATGTCCGCTGCGAATTTGAAGGGTGCCAGCCAAAACGCACGCTGGCAGTTTGGGTCCATCGTCAAGGCGACGGGTCTTGCGCCTTCGAATACCAGTTCGCCACTGGGTTCAGCCTGGTTGGGCTGCAGAGCGGGCAGAAACCAAATCACCTCACCGTTCGAACTGCGATCGAGGGCGCTTTGCGGCGTCCCCTCGAGAGCAGCTTCCGAAGACAGGGCTACGATTTCTTCTTGCGACCCTCCGCGCCCCCTGGCCACCGCACGAAACACGTCTCCGGCAGAAACGCCAGCCTTGGCTGCGGGCCCGCCTGAAGTCACAGACTGAACTTGAAGGCCTGCCGGGTGAGCGCTGAACTCCGCCCCCACCCAGGCTGGAGCGGGCATCGTCCACTGCATGACCAAGCCCACAAGAACCCCGGCCACCATCCACACGAGAACCTTCCAATGATCGCTCATGGGCGCAGGGTAGCAGGTGCCACGCGCGTCACGCCAGTGGAGGCACTTCGGCCCATGCTCAGTAGCGTCTCAGAGTCGGATCCACGTCATCGGTCCAGCGCTCGATGCCCCCTTCGATATTGATTACATGCTGGAAACCTTGCTGCATCAGGAATCCGACAGCCCGTGCGCTGCGAATGCCGTGGTGGCAAAGCAGGGCGTAGCAATGGTCTGGATCTAGCTCGGTGTGCCTGCCAGACAACTCGCCCAGCGGGATGTGAACGACAGCCGGGAGGGAGCAGATCTCCAGCTCCCCGGATTCGCGTACATCCACGATGGTGATGTCCTCTCCGGCGGCTAGGCGCCCCTGCAAGTCGAGCGGAGAAACTCTCTGCACTACTTGCGTACCAAAGGAGGCAAGTCGAAGTTCGCCGGAATCTCAACACCCAAGGTCTCCAGAATGGTGGGCGCGATATGCATCACGCTGACACCGTCTTCTGGAATTTGGACGGGCTTGTTGCTGAAGAAAATGCCGGTCACGAGATTCGGAGAGTTGGATGCGTGGTCCCCTGACCAGTTGTTGCTGTTGTCCCGGAACATGGGGCCAACGACGACGCTTCCATCTTCGTCCTTCACCAGTTTGAGCTTGCCGGAGACCGTGCCCCAAGAGGCGCGATAGAACTCGGCGAAACCGATTTGCATGTCGGCACAGGGGTAGTCCGCCTGTCCCCAGTCCTGGGGCCCCTTGTAGAGGTCATCCATGAGGGAATAGTCGAGAACGACTTGTTGGGGCTCGGCGAAGGGCTCGTCCTCCGGACCCGCGTCGCGCAACGCGACGAGCTTCTGCCCAATCTCCTCCAAGAGCGCCTTGGCATCCGCTTGGTCGACGATGCCACCCGTCTCGCGGCCTTCCATGTTCACGTAGACCATGCCCAGGCCCAGGGAGTAGGCCTGGGTCTTGCTCCAATCAGCAGACAGCAGAGCCATGTTCTGGCTGGTCTTGGAGATCCTGGGCTTGAGGGTCAGGTAACCCTCGGACTCGAGCCAGTTGTTCACTTCCAGGCCCCGGCGGTAGCTGGTGAACCCGTGATCAGCACACAGCATCAGCGTGTCGGCTGGATCGAGCTTGGCCAGGATCGCGCCCACCGTCGCGTCCATCTGCTCATAGATGGCCGGAATGATGTCCTTGAGGGCCGTGGGCTTGCCGAAGAACTCGACCACGCGCGCCGCCTCCTCCGGATCATACAGCGGGTGCAGAGGATCGTGGTACTTGTACATCATGTGCTGTGTGCGGTCGGTCGTGCTGAAGACGCTGAAGAGCACGTCCCAGTCGTCACGATCGAGCACGGATTGGGTCAAGCGTTGACGCCATTTCATCGTGAACTCAATGTCCTCGAGGAATACGTCCACGGGCATCTTCTTGTCCTTGAGTTGGTTGGTCATGCACGACCAACCCAGGGTCTCGAAGGGACCGCCTGCCCAACCTGCTAGCTCGCCTGCGAAACTCGCGGGTTGGCTGACAGGCTGCCACACCGGCGGGTTCTCGGGGTCGATATCGAAGGTGTGCAAATAGATGGTGATCACGTCGCCCAACTCCATCACGCGCGCGCGGGTCAGGCCGCCGGCTGTCAGACCCGGGGCCAACTCGAAGGGCAGTCGGAACCACTCGGTCCATTGCCCTTCAGAGGCGGTCTGCGTGTCCCCGGAGATCGTGATCGCCAACTCCTCGCCCCGACGTTCCAAAGTCATGGGCAGGCTCACTCGATGCTCGTGCGGCTTCTCCTTCATGCCCTTGAGTTGCGCTTCGGCCGCCTTGCGCTTGTCGCGCAACTCCCCGCCCGTTTTCCAACCCAGGTCCGGGTCTTTCAACTGCTCGTTGATCTGCGCGATCAAATCCTCGAACACAGGCTTCTTGGTGAAGTTTACGGGGCCGTAGACCTCGGTCTCGATCTTGCCGTCAGCTTCGTCAACCCGGAACGTCGTGCCCGTACCAGACCCTTTGCCGTCCACCCAGCCCTTGGGCGCACGATGGACCTCGGTGTCGTCAGTCGTGTAGATGAACCAGTTTCCGTTACCCGCACCACGTACGTCGGGCAGGCCTAGGCCAGCGAGAACTCGTGCGCCGGGAACCGTCTCCTGACCGAACGCAAGGGCTGCATCCAACACGATGGCCCGCTTGCCGCCGCGAGCAGCAATATCCCAGAAACCGGGCAGGCTGACCGCGTTCTTGAAGACGCTCGGGACCTCGTAGGTCTCGGGCCCCACGGCCCCGCCGCTGCTCGCCCACGCCGCGCCCGCGTAGCCACCCGCCGCGCTCAGCAGCAGAGAGAGACCCGCTGCCAGTTTCAAGCGGACCTTGAGCAGTCCACAGAACACGATCAAGAATCCCGCAAGCGCCACGAAGGCAACAACCAACCCTAGACCCAGCTTGGGGTCGAGAGATGTGTTGGATTCGACCGCACTCATGAGGCTTGAAGCCAACCCGCCGGAGTTGGGGTTCTCAATCTCCGTGTCCTCCTGGTAGATGTGCCCGAAGGCCGGCATCTGGGTGCCTTTCGTGTTGCGCTTGATGAAGCTCGGAACGTTGTTCTTTACGGGATTGCAACCCGTGTTCAAAGCCGCCCAGCCGGCCGCGGACTCGGCCGGGTTCGTTGAAATGAGCGGGGCGAAGGTCCCCGCTTCTGCCAGCCGGGCAAGGTTGGGCAGGCGACCCTCCTCAATCATGCGCTGTGTGGTGCGCGCATCGGCACCATCGAATCCGACCAGGACCACACGGCCTTCCTGGGCGACAGGGCCGGACGAGACGCCATTGGATGGGACCCACATAGCGGCGCTGAGAGAAACGCAGGCACCGAGCACGAGCAGGAATCGGAGAGGGCGCTCGCGCTTGAAGAAAAGGTTATGGGTCATGGGTCTGGGTAGTCCCCTCTGAAGAGCAGGGGTGGCTATGATGTCGGACCCGACTCAAACCGCCCCAGGGGGCAATCCGGCCGGAAGGAAGGCGTCGCATCCTGGCGCCCCCCCGAAGGAGGTGCTGCCAGGGCGTCCCGAGGATCCTAACCCGGGCTTTGGGAGGGTAGGGAACGACGAGGAATCATGTCAATCGACCGATACGACCTAGACCAAGCACGCGCGAGCTACTTTTTTGAAGGGGTTCTTGCTCGGGCAAGACCCCGATCGCCTCGGGTCTCCCGTCTGCAGCCGGGGGCTCCGATCATGCTCGGCGGACGGACGCGAGGCTCAGCCAGCACAAGCCTGCTGGTTGCCCTATGCCTCGTCCTCGCCACAGCGCTTGTGGCGGGCCTGCTCTGGTGGGGTGCCGGGGGGACGCCCCATGGTGAAGGGCCTGGTCCGACCCCAGGAGCAGGCCCAGCGCAGGCGACAAACTCGACCGCTCCACCTCCGGCCGGGCAGGTCCTGGCACCGGTTTCCAATGGGGGCATTCAGGTCGGGGTTCCGATGGAGTGGAAGGAGCTCGACAAGACTTTTGATGGCCTGTGCACGATCAGCGGCATGATCGAAGTGGACCCGGGAGTCGCGTTCCCGGCTTCCTGGCGCCTCGTGATCCAGCCGTCTCGGCTGTCGATCGGCCGTGAGCATGCGCAGCAACGAATCATCGACTTCGAAGGGAATGAGCGCACCTTCGAGGAGTTTGACCTGCCTATGGGCGGCTACAGGGTGCACGTTGAGGCGCCGGGAATGAGTTGCCGTGGACAGGAGGTCATGCTCTTCAAGCTGAAAGGGTTCGAGCACCTACCCGGAAAGAATCACGCCCACTTGCTCCTCAAGTTGCTCCCAGCCGGAACGGCGGAGGGCATGGTGCGCGACACGGACGGAGTGGGTGTGGCCAACTTGCCCGTGTTCATCGAGAACCAGCACGATCGCGGCCGCCAAAACACGCGGACGAACGGCAGTGGGTACTGGCAAATCGACGAAGTCGTCGAGGGGCCCTACGTCTTGTCACTGGGGAACCTCGATCGACCCCTGATCGCCCCGGTGCCCTTTGGGATGGTGGGCGCTCGTTATGCGCACCCCGACCAGGAAATCCCTCTAACTCGCAGCATTCAAGTCCGCGTTGTCGACGAGCAGGGAGTGCCCGTGGCCAATGCCCAGTTGAGAGGTTATGGCCGTCCAGCAGGTGTCATCGAGGCGACGAGCGAAGTTGATGGCACTGCGCAGGCAACGTTTCTGCCGAGCGGGGAGTACACCTTGCGCGGGGAAGCCCGCGGGGGCCTGCAGGGAGTCACCGTCTTTCCCGTGAGCGACCAATCACCCAGCGAACCCGTCACGCTCCAACTCACGCGCAACCGATAGGGTCAGCGGTTGGGCGATCGCTGAACTAGGCTCCGAAAACGAAGACTCATCCCTTGGGGAATTCAATCTCAGAAGGACCCCAGCAGCCGCCCGGAGCCGCACCGGCGCGGATTCGCGATGTGCTCTTGCTCGCTTGGCCATCTGTTTTGGCCTTTGTCTGCAACAGCGCCTACCGCGTGAATGACCAGTTCTGGGTGCAGGATCTAGGTGCGGAGGCCCACGCTGCCCTGGGCCCCTCGACCTTCCTGCTGACACTCAATTTCGCGTTCTACTTCTTGGCGGTCGGAGGCTCCCTGACCCTCGTAGCCCGCAGCACGGGGGCGCGCGATTGGAAGGAGCGTGATCATGTCATTCGGCATGCCCTTGTACTTGCAATCGTCGTGTCCGCTTGTGTCGGGATGATCGGGGCGAACCAGGTTGCATTTTTGACCGGCAGCGTCGGGTTGGAAGGCACGGCGGCCGACTTTGCGGGCTCCTACATGGGGATGATCTACGCCTTGACCATTCCGATGGCCCTCGCCCCTGTTGTGAGCACGACGTTTGTAGCCATGGGCAACACCCGTCTGCCACTGATGTTGCAGCTAGTGGCCGTGGGCTGCAATTTCATCCTGAACCCCGTCTTGATCTACGGATGGGGACCGATCGAGGGCATGGGAATCGCGGGGGCCGCACTGGCCACGGGTCTGTCTCGGGGTGTCAGTTGTGGGCTGGGCCTGTTTTTTCTCGTGCGCTTGTACTCGGTTCGGCTGATCCCCTACGAAGGCCTGTCCATCAAGCGAATGCGAGAAGTCGTTCGCATCGGCCTACCCTCCTGCCTCTCGATCCTGGTCTACGCGGGCGTCTATTTTGGGTTGTTGCAATGGACTCTGGGACCTCTCGGGGATTCTGTCCTCGGGGGGCTGAGCATCGGATTCAATGCCTTCGAGGGAGTGGCCTTCCCCTTCTTCTTGGGGATCGCAATCGCTGGATCTTCACTCGTGGGGCGCAACCTCGGGGCAGGAGCCCCGCAGCTAGCGCGCCAAGCCGTCCGCAGCCTGCGCATCTTGGCCCTGCTGACGGGCACCCTCTTCAGTCTGATTTTCTGGTTCCTGGGGCCCGCCATCGTGCCGCTCTTCACGCAGGACCCCGACGTCACGCGGGAGGCGATACGGTACGTGCAGATCCTCGGGCTATCCCAGTTGTTCGTGGCCTTCGAAGTCACGCATGAGAAAACCCTGCTTGGAGCTGGGTACACGGTCCCGCTGTTTTTGGTCAGCGTGCCGGGGAACATCCTCCGCCTGCCTCTGGCGTGGTTCTTGGCCACACATCTAGGCCTCGGCGCAGGGGGAGTCTGGTGGGCGATCAACATCTCCACACTTCTCAAGTCAACCGTCTTGGCTGTCATCGTCCAAAGGGGACGGTGGCTCAAGTTCCGCCCCGGCTCGGATAGCAACGACCTCTGAATAAGGTAGGGCCGTTGGATGCTTCCTGTCCGCTCCGTACACTTGGCGCTCCATGGCCAGCCAAGCACTCATCGACTTCGACACTCTCGACCTATCCAAGACCGTGGTTTCACGCGGTCAACTCGATCAGTACCTACGCCAGAGCGGGCGCTTCGCCATGCTGGATGGCATCCTGCACGAGGATGTCGAAGGCCGCCTGATGGTTGGGTACAAAGACATCGCTGCGGAGGATTGGTGGGCCCAGGACCACATTCCGGGCCGCCCGATGTTCCCGGGCGTGCTACAGATCGAAGCGGCCGCACAGTTGTCCGCATTCGACTACTCCGCGCACCGGGTTGATCAGGCGGGTGATGGAACTCAGCCGGGCAATTTCGTCGGATTCGGCGGCGTGGACAAGGCGCGCTTCCGCGGCCTGGTAGAGCCGGATTGCCGCCTCGTTCTTTGCGTGCACTTGCTCAAGTGCTCGCGGCGAATGTTCCGCTACCAAGCCCAAGCGTTCGTGGATCAGGCCATGGTGTTTGAAGGCGAGATCCTCGGAGTCCTAGTCTAGCAGGACTCCTATTTGGCTTCGGCTGGATTCCCAGGGCCCTCAAGGCCACTTCCAAAGGTCACGGGTTTGGGCCGCACCGGAGCAGCCAACTCGCTTTCCCCAGCTTCGTCTAGGATCCCGAGCACGTCGAGCCGCACGCAACCGCAAGTGACTCCGCCCAACAGCTCGCCCAAGGAAGGCTTGGTCTTTTCGCCCTCCCCTGAAATGGCTTCTTTGACGTAGGTGCCGTGTTGTGCCAACAGCACCAGGTCCCAGCGCCCGTCCTCTGCGGGGCTCATTTCTTGGACCTCAATCCATCGCTCTCGGATAAGGTCCGCGCGACGATGAGCAACGCGCGACGGAGTGCGCTGTGCAAGTGGGACGCGTCGGCCCACGAGTTCTGCGACAGCCTGAGGATCGAGATCTCCTTCGACGTCCACGCAAGCCCCGTAGCGCTTGGCGTGCTTGCCTTCCTTGAGAACACGCACACGGGGCTTTTCTGACCAGTGCAATCCCTCGATTTCGATGCGTCCAGAATTGCGCTCGTTAATCGTGCGCTCCGCTTCAGCGAGATCCACGTCCTGCGTCTTGGGCCCGATCAGCTCGAGGATGAAAGGACGCCCACTACCCAGCATGCGTACGTCCATGTCCTCACGTCCTGCACCGTGAAACTTGTGCTTGCGGGTTCCGAATGCCTTGCCCAGGACCCAGCCCAGCAGCTCTTGGACCGAGTCGCGGGTCAGTTTCCCGAAACCCTCGCAGTACGAGCACTTGCGGCGACGCCGAGGGTGTCCCTTGCACTCCGGACACCAAAAAACGGTCTGGGGCAGGTCGCGCACGAGCTTGCGATAGCGTCCTTCGAGGTAGACCTTGACTCGGGGTTGATTCTGATCTCTTTGACGCATGGCCCTTCCTGCGGGCTAGGGGACCTAGGGGCCCCGAACGACTGGAACGTTCCCGTGGGTCGCATGCCCACGAACTTGAGGCGCGCAGGATATCAACCCTGAGAAGAGCATCAACCACCCCGCGACTGGGATCTCCAGGGCTAGAGGGGGACTGGGTGCTGGGGGCCGTGGGTGACTACAATCCGGGCCCCGCACCTTCAGCTTCACCAAACTATGCACCCCATCCTCTTCACGGTCCCCTTCACCGACTTTCCCATTACGACTTTCGGGTTGATGGTGGTCCTGGGGTTTATGGCAGCATCTCACGTGTTCGTGAAGATCAACCTGCGCTACCTAGGAGACGAGCAGGAGTGGCGGCCACGGCTCGAAGCCCTCCCCATGTGGCTCTTGGCAGGGGTGATCCTGGGCGCGCGACTGATGTACGTCATCGTGGAGATGGGTCAGGGCACCGCCGTGGGTCAGCGCTTCATCGACAACCCCATGCGCATCCTCTACATACACGAGGGCGGCTTGGTCATGTACGGCGGAGCCTTCGGCGCCATGATCGCAGGCTGGCTCGGCACACGCAGGCACAAACTTCCGTTCATCCAATGCCTGGACATCGGATTACTGTGTGGGTTCCTGGGACTAGCGATCGGCCGCATCGGTTGCCTGCTTGTGGGGGATGACTTCGGAAGCGTTGTGCCGGCCCACCTCGCCCATCTGCCATTCCCGATCACCCTTCAGATCCCCGAGGTACTCCCCGTCGGCAGTCTCTTCGGGGAAGAGAATGCAGGCAAGATCCTGTGGGCGACGCAGCCCTGGATGAGCGTCAACGGATTGCTACTGTTTGGGGTAGGGCACTGGCTATTGCGTAGGCGGCGCTACGTGGGTCAGTTGAGCCTGCAACTGCTAAGCCTGTACTCAATCAGCCGGTACACGATCGAATCGTTCAGAGGGGACTCCATTCGAGGACTTTGGTTCAAGGGTTCCATCTCCACTTCCCAGCTCATCTCGTGTGTGCTGTTCACAGTGTGTGTCGGGCTCCTGATCTGGCACCGGTGCCGCGCACAAGAACATCCGCGATCTCCCGACATGTCCGGCGACGAAGCATGAGCCAGCCCCGACGGGTCATCGCGGGTATCGATGAAGCAGGGCTGGGTCCGCTGCTCGGCCCCATGACGGTCGGTTGGTCGGCATTTCGCGTCCCGCGAGGGGAATTGAACCTCTGGGACAAGCTCAGGGATGTGGTGACGCAATCTCCACGCGAAGACAGCCGACATTTGGTCGTCGCGGACTCCAAACGAGTCTTTGCGCGTAACGCCCGTGGAGCGCGCCGGCTGGAATTGACTGTCTTGGCCTTCTTGGACCAGCTCGCCTCGACCGGATCCGGCCCGCGCACTCCGGGTGACCTGCTGACCCTGCCTCCGCCTGATCTCCGTCTGAGGCAGGACGCTCTAGCTCGTCATCCTTGGTATGCGGAATTGCCACAGACCCTCCCCCACCGGGTCGACAAGGACGTGTTGTCCATCCTCTCGGCGCGACTCCAGCGCGCGCTGGTCGGCCAGAACATCGAGCTCACTGACGGGGGCTACTGCATGCTCCCCGCTGGAGAATTGAACGCCTCCTGGCAGGACACGGGTAACAAATCCCTCTCCCAGTGGCGCGTATCAGGTGCCCTTCTCGAGCACCTTTGGCTGGCGTTCGGACAGGAGAGCCTGTCCGTTTTTGTGGACCGTATGGGTGGGCGCAGCCACTACGGTCGCTGGCTTGCAGCACAGTTTCCCGACGCCAAGCTAGAAGTGCGGGAGGAACGAAGCCGCCAAAGTGAATACGTGCTTTCGCAGACCACTCTGGAAGGGCAACTCCGCATGCGGGTGGTCTTTGCCGAGCGCTGCGAGGAACGGTCCTTCTCGGTGGCTCTGGCCTCCTGCTTTGCAAAATATGGGCGCGAATTGGGCATGCTGGCCTTCAATCGCTTCTTTGGAGGCCTGCAACCCGGTCTGAAGCCGACTGCTGGGTACACGACGGATGGACGACGGTGGCTCAAAGAGGCCGAGCCAGCCCTGTCCTTGGCAGGTGTGCCGCAAGGTGTGCTCGTTCGGGACCGATAGAGAAGGGACGATGAGTGTGAAACCGCAAGGAGATTCGGTGCGTCTTGGTGGCGTTCCCCTGGGTGGGCGGGGGCTGGGGATGGTGCGCCCTCCTGCGCAGCAAGCCGTCACAGCGGCGCCAAAACTGGAGGCCTGGGCGTGAAGCTAGCCATCCTCGGTGCCGGCATCTCCGGTATGGCCTTGGCCCGCACGCTGACGGAGGGCGGGTGGGATCCCGCCGACTTCGTCCTCTTTGAGGCAGCGTCCGTGCCCGGAGGGCTCTGCCGTTCGCGCGCGGTCGACGGCTTCACTTACGACATCGCTGGCGGGCACATCCTCTACAGCAAGGACCAGCAGGTCATGGACTGGATGAAGAACGAAGCCGGCGGCCCCCCGGCGTTTGTCTCCTGCCAGCGCAATACCAAGATCCGCTTCGAGGACCGCTGGGTTCACTACCCCTTTGAGAACGGCCTCGGCGACCTTCCGGTGCAGGCAAATTTCGACTGCCTCGCGGGATACGTCCAAGCTTGGCATGCGCGCGATGCGTCTGGCAGTCCGGCGCCTTCCGATTTTGGAACCTGGATCCTGTGGCGCTTTGGCAAGGGCATCGCCCAGCACTTCATGGACCCCTACAACGAGAAGATCTGGAAACGCCCGCTGACGGAAATCAGCAGCGACTGGGTTGCGGGTCGGGTGCCGGACGCGCCAGTCGAAGACGTCATTCGCTCGGCCGTCGGAATTCGCACAGAGGGCTACACGCACCAGTCGTCATTTTTCTACCCACTCAACGGTGGGTTCCAAGCCATCACTGATGGGATGGCCACTCGCATTTCGGATCGCATCCGGCTCAACACGCGGGTTGAGACCCTGCAACGCACACCGGCGGGCTGGGAAGTGAATGGAGAGGCCTTCGATCTGGTCGTTTCAACCCTGCCTCTCGACCGGCTGCCGAGCCTCTTGACGGAAGTTCCAGGAACCGTCGCCCAGGCCATGCAAACCCTCGAATACAACGGCTTGGTTAGCTTCCTCGTCGCGCTAGATCGTGAGGAACAGCCCGACCTCTCTTGGATCTACCTGCCCCATGAGTCGCAGGGCCCGGCCAATCGCGTGACCTACATGTCCGGCTACTCGCCCAACAACGCGCCCGAGGGCAAAAGCTCCCTGCTGGTCGAGATCACCTGTCGCGGCGGCGCCCCCTACCCGGGTCAGTCATTGGAGCGGGAAACCCTGGCTGGGTTGGAAGCCGCAGGTCTGCTCTCGCGCTCCGAAGTTCTGTTCACGGACCGAGCGCAAGTACCGCACGCCTATGTTGTGTTTGACCACGACTACGGTATCCGGCGCCAGGCGATTTTCGATTGGATGGCAGGGGTCGACTTGATCCCGCTTGGGCGCTTTGGTCGCTACGAGTACGACAACTCGGACCTGTGCGTGGCCAAGGCTCAGACACTCGGTGGAGAGCTACTCGCCCGCGCCAAGGTCGGCTGACAGCAAGCCAGGATAGAGTCTCGGACGCGTTGGCTCCTAGCGGCGAGAACCCGTTCCTGCGATCAAGCCCACGAGCACCCCTAGCGGGAGAAAGGTCGTCGCAGGAAGTCCGCAATAGACCGCCCCGAGCACGGTCATCCAGGCGAGTCGGCGTGCCGTCAAGCCCATCTGGCTGCCAACCCACAGTCCCGCGAGGGCGCCGAGGACCATTCCGAACTGAACGTTTGCAGGTGTCACAAGATCAGCAAAATCCAATACGAGACCCGCAAGCACCGGACCGGCTGGCCCCCGGAACGGCTGCCCACCTGCGGCTCCACGCCCATCAGACTGAGCCCCTTCCGGCTCAGGGCGCTCGACTTCGACCTCGATGACCTCTGGATCTACTTTCTCGGGCATGGGGCAATCTTGGCACCAAGGCCGGTCTGATGAAACATCTGGGACCCGGCCCGCGTCCCAATATTGGACGCTTTCCTGCCCCCATCCGAGCGTCTCCAGGAATGCTTTTCCCTACTCAGTTCCGATCCCTGGGACCCTTGCTTGAGTGGTCTACAATAAGGGTGTCTAATATGGGTTCCTGGATTTCCCTCTTGTGGGGCCGCATTGGTGGCTCACAGGGAGACGAGATCGCCCTTCGGACGCTCTGAGTACCGATTCCGCACCGAGTTGCCCTCCCGGCCTAGATCATGTTTGCACCGCAAAACAACACGGACCAGCACCCCAGTTTTCGCGCGGGGATTCTGCGGCCGCTCTTGTTGTCGGCCGTCGTTTTCCTGGCAGGGTGCAACAGCGGCGGCAAGGGTCCCGGGTCTGGCTCGGGCTCCAATCCACCGCCCTCCGGGCTCACCTACCCCAACCACCAGGAACGCCAGCTCGTCAACCGACCCATGGCACCCTCGGTGCCCACGCTCACCGGCACAGTCGACACCTGGACGGTTTCACCCGCACTGCCCCAAGGCCTTTCCCTCGACGCCCTCGATGGAACGATCCAGGGTACACCCACCATCGAGGCTCCCGAGGCGCCCTTCGTGGTCACGGCCTCCGGCCCCAAGGGATCCACCCAGGTCACCATCAAATTCCGGGTCTATGATGCACCACGGTTCTTGTACAGCACCGGCCCACAGGACACAGACATGTCCATGTACGCCATCGGTGCCTTCGAAGATGACATGGGATTCGGTCCAGTCCAGGGCACAGGCTCCCTGACGCCCGGTCCGGAACAGATCGTGTTTCACCCTGGTGGAGCCCTCGCATTCGTCCCGAATCGTGGCCTCCCCGGCATGCCGGGCAGCGTCTCGAGCTATTCGGTGGACCAACCGACGGGAGTGATGCGGCATCTTGGGGACGTGCCTTCGGGCGAGGGACCTCGCCGACTCGTCTTGGGGCCCAATGGCAACACGGCCTACGTGGTCACGCACGAGGACAACCGCCTGTATAGCTACTCGGTCGACTCGGTGACTGGGGAGCTGGCCTACCTCGACGATGTGACCACGAACACCGGCCCGACCCGGATTGCCGTCGATCCGCTCGGGCGCTTTATCTACGTGCTCCACGATCAATCTGCGGACATCACCGTCCACCCCATCGACCCCATCACGGGAGCCGCTGGCCCGATCTCCCAAGCCATCAACTACTGGTTCGCCGCCCCCTCGGCGATCGCCATCAACAGCACGGGGTCGGTGGTCTACATTTCATTCGCCGACCAGGACATCTTGCATGCTTATCGGGTGAGCGCGAGTGATGGTTCGCTCACCGCATTCTCGGTTGTGCCGCTGCCCCAAGGACCGAACTCTCTGGCGATTTCGCCATACGACGACTATCTCTACGTCACCTGCGAGGATGACGACCTGCTTGAGATCCTTGAGTTGGACAAGCCCACGGGACTTGTGGTTCAGGCATCCTCAGTGCCCACAGCGAGCGCTCCAAGTCAGGTCACCCTGGATGAGACGGGCCTCTTTGCCTTTGTCTTGCACACGGGTGCCAACACGATTCGTACCTACAACATCGACATCGTTAGCAGTGTCATCACGGAGGGCGGCAGCATTCGCACCCGGCCTCAAGCAACGGACATCAGTGTCTACCACGGGAACGGTCCCGTCTCACCCGGGACAGACTTCGTCTACGCCCTTGGAGGAGGATCGGAGGACATCAGCGGGTTCGTCCTGAATGAGATCTCCGGGCAGCTATCCCCCATGCCTCCCACGTCGATGGCGGGGACTGGGCCTGTGGACTTGGCGGTGGATCCTCTGGGCCGATTCGTCTTTGTGGCCCATGGTGCGAGCAAGGAGTTGTCGGTCTTGGCCATCGCTAACGGGACTGGCGTGCTGTCTGAGACTCTTCCACGCACCCCACTCTCCGAACCCCCCAGCGCGATTGCTGTGGACCCTGGTGGGCGATTCCTGTTCGTGACGGCCACTCAGAGCGCACAGGTCATCGCGTATTCGATTCATGCCAGCACCGGGCAGCTCTCCATGAGCTCCGCCGCGACGACGGGGCCTGGCCCCTCCAGTGTCCAAGTGGATCCCACCGGCCACTTCGTTTATGTCGCCAACACAGGCGGTGCAGGCGACACCCTAGGGGCCTACCGTTTCGAGGATGGCCAGTTCGCGTCGGGTCCCCAGTTTGAACTCGCTCCCGGCTCCCCCGGCAGCATGCGCTTCTCGCCAACGGGTGAACGCCTCTACGTGGCCTTGACCGGGTCCAATCTCGTCGTGCCCTACTCGATTGACCCACTGAGCGGCGGCCTGACACTGGAAGCAGCTGATTCCGCACCGGCCAGCGGCAGCCCTGAGTTGTTCGAACCCCATCGCAGTGGCGACTATGGCTTCTCGGTGTCCCCGTTGGCTAACGGCGGTATCGGGGAGATCATGCGCTTCCGCATCGAACAGGCGACGGGAGCGCTCGTGTACGAGCAATCGACGGCCAGCGGTATCAACCCGGTTTCTCTCAGGGCTGACCACGCCGGAGCATTCTTGTTTGTGATCAATGACCTGAGCAACGACCTTGAGGTCTTCGGAGTCGACCGCGCCACGGGCGACTTGACCACGCTGGGCTCGTATATGGTCGGATTGAACCCGACCACTCTGGACGTCACCAGGCACTGGTAGCCGACGGCGGATCCGCTGGGCTTCATCGGCGAACCGCAGTCTGTAGGCTAGGGTGAATCGGTCCGGGAGGATCCTGCAGCCACCGACTTGTCCATCACCCCCATACTGCTTGCTACGATCGTCTTTTGGGCGGTTCTCATTCGAGGGCAAGACAGAATCACGGGACGCCCCTTCGCCACGCGCAGCCCGGTGCGAGCGCGCCGGGGAATGGCCGCCACGTCGCAACCTCTCGCCACGAGTGCCGCCCTACAAGTCTTGCGCTCGGGAGGGCATGCTGTCGATGCAGCCCTGGCCGCCAATGCGGTGCTATGCGTGGTGGAGCCTACGGGGGCTGGATTGGGAGGCGATTTATTCGCCCTGGTCTGGGACGCTGAAGCGCGTCACCTGCACGGCTTCAACGGCTCGGGCCGATCACCTCAGTCCCTGACCCTCGGGCGCCTGCGCGAGCAGGGATCGGTCCCGACCCGCGGACCGCTTAGTCTAAGCGTGCCAGGCTGCGTGGATGGGTGGTTCAGGTTGCACAAGCGCTTCGGGCGAACCTCTTTTGCGGACTTGATGGCCCCGGCAATCGAATACGCGCGCGAGGGGTTTCCGGTTTCGGATGTGATCGCCCACGAGTGGGCCCGCAACGTCGAGGTCCTTGCCGGGAATCCGGGATTCGATGAGACCTTTACCCACGCAGGCGCGGCACCACGGGCGGGCGAGGTGTTTCGCAATCCGCGCCTGGCCTCCACCCTGCAAGTCCTGGCCGGAGAGGGCCGAGAAGCGTTCTATGAGGGCGCAATCGCCAAACAGATCGCGGCGCACGTGAAGCAGCAAGGGGGCTTTCTAAGCGTCGAGGACCTGTCGACTCATCGCGGGGAGTGGGTCGAGCCCCTGTCCACCCGCTATCGCGGGGTGACGGTCTGGGAGCTGCCACCCAACGGCCAGGGGATCGCCGCTCTTCAAATGTTGAACATCCTAGAGTGCCTAGGTGTCGAAGAGATGGAATGGGCTGGCACGGACCACTTGCACGCGCTGATCGAGGCCAAGAAACTGGCTTTTGAAGACCGCGCCAAGTACTACGCAGATCCCTCTTTCGCTCAGATCCCCAGCGAACAGCTGGTTTCCAAGGCCTACGCCTCTGAGCGGGTACAGGCACTCGACATGGGACGAGCAAGCGCTGGCCTTCAGGCAGGCGAACCCCGCGCCCTGAACACAGGCGACACGGTCTACCTCTCTGTGGCCGATGGGGCTGGGAACATGGTCTCCTTGATCCAGAGCAACTACCGCGGCATGGGGTCTGGCGTGACTCCCCCTGATCTCGGCTTTGTCCTTCAGAATCGAGGGGAGCTGTTCACTCTCGAAGCGGGCCACGCCAATGTCTTCGCACCCGGCAAGCGGCCCTTTCACACGATCATGCCCGGCTTTGCCACATGTGGTGGCGAAGCGTGGCTGAGTTTCGGAGTCATGGGTGGTGCAATGCAACCCCAGGGGCAAGTGCAGGTTCTCAGCAACCAACTCGACTTTCGAATGAATGTCCAGGAAGCGGGCGATGCTCCAAGGGTCATCCACCGCGGGTCGAGCTGCCCCACGGGCGAAGCAGCCAACGCAGGAGGGTGGGTGTCCATCGAGTCGGGAGTTTCGAAGCGAGCCCTCGATGGCTTGAGGGCGCGCGGGCATCGGCTCAAGACTCAGGTCGGTTCATTCGGCGGATACCAGGCAATCGAATGGGATGCGGCGAACGCGAGCTACGCTGGCGCCTCGGATGCTCGCAAGGACGGCCATGCGGCGGGCTATTGATCCGCCAGAGCCACGTTGGCATGAGGGTGCCGTGACGTGGCTGGGATGGCTCGGCAAGTGACCGCACCAACCGCCGCCCCCACCCACCCGGGCTGACGCCTTCAGCGCCCCTGCGGTATCAATCCAGTCGCCCGAGACCCTCCGAGCCGCGGTGGCCCGCGCACGAACCACAGCAGCCCGCGCCTCCGGATGAACGAGACACGGGCCGCTTTGAGATACCACGGGAAGACCCCGAGATCCAGATCGATCTAGCTCAGCGCTGGCTGGCTTCTTCTGCTTCGTGGACGAGACCCTCGAGTGTGTCATCTTCCAGATTGTGGCCACGGAAACGGATCTTGCCGGTGTGGTCGATCATCAAGAGGGTCGGGTACCCCTGGACTTGGTACATCTCCGAAATGGGAGCTGAGGAGCTGCCCTGATAGGCACTGATCCACGTAAGGCCGTATTTTTCGACACCTTTGCGATAGTCTTCCTCGCCGTCGAAGCTGTTCACGCCAACGATGGCAAAGGGGCGGCCGTCATAGAGCTCAACGAGCTCGCGCAAGTGCGGCATCGCACTGCGGCAGGGGCCTCACCAGAAGCCGTAGAAGTCCACCAAGACCGCCTTGCCCTTGTAGTCCGACAGTTTGAACTCGTGCCCGTCGATGGTCGTCCCGTCAAAATCAATGGCCATCGCGCCCTTGGATATGTACTCGGCGACGTACTTCTCCAGCATCTTCTTGCCCTCCGCTGCCCGCTCTTCGTCCTTGGACGAACTGAGGAGTTCGCCCAGCTTGGCTGTGGTCACTCCTTTCGCTTGGCGGGAGCAATCACCCTTGAGCAGGCCCCTCAAGTGGCTTTCAACAAATTCGGTCCCCACGCTGCGTGCGTCAGCTCCCAGTGCCGACACGGCAGCCACCAGGTAGGCCGCATTGTTCTTCATCCCAAAGACTCGGTCGTAGGCACCACGCTTGAAGTCAGCCAGGCCATCAGCTTTGAGTCCGCTGTGCTTGCTGTTCGCGATCAACCACAGGGTAGCGCGACCACTCTCGCGGCCCAGCTCCTCGAATCGTGGCCAGAAAGCGGGTCCGGGGTGCTGGGCCCGCAGGGCGCGTTTCTCCTTAGCGGGAGCCGCCTTGTAGGCCTTGGCGTATTGGGCGAGAGCGGTTTGATACTCGGCGTTGAGCGCCTTGTAGTCACCGGCTGTCTCGCGGCCCAGCAGGGTGCTGGCTAGGAGGATCGGGAAGACAACGAGAGAGAGTGTGAGAAGGACCTTGTTCATGGAATGTGCACGCGAGTCGCTCGCGAAAGGAGTCTGGAACACGGGGCGCTAGTCCGCCAAGTCACCCAATCTACGCGATTCCCGGCCCCTATGACCCAATCTCAACGCTTCTTGCCAATCCCTCACCTTCCCAGCCCGAAACCGCTCAGAGTCTGTTCTGGTTAGACCTTGGGGGCAGGCCGCTCCCAGTTGCGGGAAGCTTCCTCGAGGTACGAACGCAATTCTGTGACGGCTACCTTTTCCTGCCGCATCGAGTCGCGCTGGCGCACGGTGACGACATCCCCGCTGAGAGTCTCGCCATCAATTGTGATGCAGTAGGGAGTGCCCACCTCATCCTGTCGCCGATAGCGCCGGCCGATCGCCCCTTTTTCGTCGTAGAAGGTCGCCAGCCGCGCGCGTCGCAGCTCGGCCTCGATTTCCTTGGCCCTCTCCGGCATGCCATCCTTCTTCACCAAGGGGAAGACGGCCACGGTAATCGGCGCAATTTCGGGATGAAAGCGGAGCACAACGCGTGTGTCCTTCTCCAACACCTCTTCCTCGTAGGCATCGATCAGGAAGGTCAGCGCCATGCGGTTGATCCCGCCGGCAGGTTCGATCACATAGGGGGTGTAGCGTTCCTTGGTTTGGGGGTCAAAGTACAGGAGGTCCGTACCTGACGCCTCTGAGTGCCGGCTGAGGTCGAAATCCCCGCGATTGGCAATTCCCTCCAGCTCTCCCCAACCGAACGGATAGTTGTACTCGATGTCCGAAGTGGCCTTCGCGTAGTGGGCAAGTTCGCTCGCCTCATGGTCGCGAACGCGGAGCTTGGCTTCGTCGATACCGAGGTCGAGGTACCAACGATGGCGTGCGTCACGCCAGTACTGGAACCACTCCTGGTCCTCGCCTGGCGGCACAAAGAACTCCATTTCGGCCTGTTCGAATTCTCGAGTCCGGAACACGAAATTGCCGGGGGTGATCTCGTTGCGGAAGGACTTCCCGATCTGGGCGATCCCAAAGGGCGGCTTCTGGCGCGCAGATTCGAGCACGTTCTTGAAATTGAGGAAGATCCCCTGGGCTGTCTCCGGCCGCAGGTAGGCCACCGAGCCACTTTCTTCCACGGGTCCAAGGGTCGTCTTGAACATCAGGTTGAACTCGCGTGCCTCAGTCAGCTCGCCAGCGCATTCTCCAGGCCGTTTGCTGGGTTTCTCAGGACAGCGGGCATCCTCGAGCTTGTCCGCCCGAAAACGAGCCTTGCAGAGCTTGCAGTCCACCATCGGATCGCTGAACCCGCCGACGTGACCCGAGGTCTCCCAAACCCGGGGGTGCTGAATAATCGCCGAGTCCAAGCCGACCACATCGGCACGCTCAACCACGACACGGTTCCACCACGCGTCCTTCACCCGGCGCAGCAGTTCAACGCCTAGGGGCCCATAGTCGTAGGTGTTGCCCACGCCGCCGTAGATCTCGGATGCCTGAAAGACGAATCCCCTGCGTTTGCACAGGGAGACGATCACGTCCATTTGGGATGCGGGTTTCTTGGCCATGGCAGGTGGAGGGAGCTCGGGGAGGCGGGCCGCGAGTCTACCACCGCGCTGGGGCGCCTCCCAGGCGTGCAGGGCCCTATAATCTGGCCCGTGAATTCCCCCCATTCCAACTCCCAGCCCCACCTCCAGTGGCGAGCACCGCTCGCTTCGGATGCCCACTCTGGCCCCCACCTAGCACGCCTTTCGGAACTCGAGGCCAAGGTCGCCGACGGCCAGCGCATCCAAGCCGACGACGCTCTGTTCCTGCACGACCATGCGGATCTCCTGACCTTGGGTCGCATGGCCGATGACGTCCGAGCGCGATTGCACCCCGAACCCCTGGTGACATACATCGTGGATCGGAACATCAATCCGACCAATGTGTGCATCACCGACTGCGGGTTCTGCGCCTTCTACCGCAGTCCTTCGGATCCAGAATCCTATGTGCTGTCACGGGAAGAGATCTTCCACAAGGTCGAAGAAACCGTAAGGCTTGGGGGGCAGCAGCTTCTCATGCAGGGGGGACATCATCCTTACCTGCTCTCCGATTGGTGGGTCGAGCTCCTGGAAGATTTGGGTGAACGATTCAAGATCAACTGTCATGCCCTCTCTGCTCCGGAGATTGACCACTTTGCGCAGGTTGAGAAACGCTCACTGGAGGCAGTCATTGCGGACCTGGTCCAGGCCGGACTGGGTTCCCTGCCCGGTGCCGGGGCTGAGATCTTGGTTGAACGCGTGCGAGCCATCATCGCACCCAAAAAGACTAGTACGGATCGCTGGCTGGACGTTCATCGCAAGGCCCACGAAGCCGGATTGCGATCGTCGGCGACCATGATGTACGGCAATGTGGAGACCGCCGCTGAGAGGGTCGAACACCTCGAACGCCTGCGGGATCTGCAGGACGAAACGGGAGGATTCACGGCTTTTGCATGTTGGAACACGCAGCCCAAAGGAGTTCCAGAAGAGCACAGGTACCCGGTGGCGACTACGCCAGCGCTTTACTTGCGCGTGCAGGCCTTGGCTCGGATTTACCTGGACAACTTTGAGAACGTTCAGACCAGCTACGTCACTCAAGGGATGCGTCTGGCTCAAGTGAGTTTGCGCTATGGAGCCAACGACTTCGGGGGCACGATGATTGAGGAGAACGTCGTGTCTGCGGCTGGCTGCTTCAACCTGGAGTCGATCCAAACGGTGGAGCACCTGATCGAGAGTGCCGGCTTCCTGCCCCGTCAGCGCAATTCTTGGTATGGGATCGTCGACTCACGCCAGGAAAAGCCGGCGTTCCCCTCCTGCCGCGAGGAAGCGGCTACGCACAGAGCTGCCCCCGGTCGTCAGAAAGCAAACCACAATTCTGTGCAACCAGCATGAGTCCGACCACCACGACACCCCAACAGTCCCTGCTAAGCCGCGCGCATGCCGCGGGAGTTGGGACTGAAGCCGAGAAGGCCCTTGACGGCCGGCGCTTGAGCCGCGAGGACGGGCTGGCCCTCTATCGGTGTGACGATATCCATCTTGTCGGTGGGTTGGCGAACCACGTGCGAGAGCGACTGCACGGGGACCACGCCTACTTCAACGTCAACCAGCACATCAACTACACGAACATCTGCAACAAGCTTTGCCGCTTCTGTGCATTTCAGCGCCTGCCAGGCCAGGAGGGCGCCTACGTCATGAGCCCCGAGGAGGTCGGCACCAAGATTCGCGAGCACCTCGACGAGCCGGTGACCGAAGTGCACATGGTAGCGGGGGTCTACCCGAAGCTCTCCTACGAGTACTACCTCGACATCCTGCGGGCGGTCAAAGATGTGAGACCCGACATCCACATCAAGGCCTTCACCATGATCGAATTGATGCAGATCGCCGTGCGCGCCAAGAAGCCCCTGGCAGAAGTCCTGCCCGAGCTGGTGGAGGCAGGGCTGGGGTCCTGCCCCGGGGGGGGGGCAGAAGTGTTCGCGGACCGGGTTCATCAGGAGGGGTACCACCTCAAGAACACAGGGGATGAGTGGATTGAGACGGCGCGCACGGTTCACGAGGCCGGACTCAAGAGCAATGCCACCATGTTGCACGGCCACATCGAGACCGTGGAAGAGCGTATCGACCACCTCGATCGTCTGCGCTTGCTGCAAGACGAGACCGGCGGTCTGCAGTGCTATATCCCCCTTTCTTTCCACCCAGAGAACACCGAGTGGTCCCACCTCCCTGGACCCTCGGGATTGGAGGAGCTGCGAGAGATCGCGTTGGGGCGTCTGATGTTGGACAACATTCCGCACATCAAGGCCTACTGGATCATGCTCGGCATCCCGCTTGCCCAATTGGCCCTTTCCTACGGAGCCAACGACGTGGATGGAACGGTGGTTGAAGAGCGCATCTATCACGACGCGGGCGCGACCACTCCTCAGGCTGTGGAACGATCTGAACTCTTGAGGTGGATTCGGGATGCAGGCCGGATCCCGGTCGAGCGTGACACCGTCTACAACGTGCTGTGGTCGGGAGCCGAGCCGGCCCGGACCTGATTGGCCTGTCGCTCGCGACGCCGTTCTAGTTCTGGAAATCCCCAAGCTTGTCCGCAAACGACTCCGGGTCTGCGTCGAACGCCTGCTTGCACTTCTTGCAACACAGGGCGACTGTCCGCCCCTTGTAGACGCTAGTCACTGCGGCATCGACGGGCTCACCAGACACCGGACACGTGCTGTTCAGCTTCGGCGTGTCTTTCTTGATTCCCAGTTTCTTCAGGAATTCATCGGGAGCCGCGTCGAAGGCCGCCTTGCACTTGCCGCAACAGAATCCGACTAGATCCTCGCCCACCAGGGAAGTGTAATCGGCAACGATGGGCTCTCCAGACACGGGGCACAACTCATTGACCGGACTAGGCTTCTGAACAACGAGCTTGGCCAGGTAGGTCTCCGGATCGGCCTCGAAGATGGATTTGCACTTGGCACAACACAGGCCCACCTTCTTGTCGTTCACGAGCGCCACGAAGGCCACATCGATGGGCTTGCCCGTCACGGGGCACTCGGTGTTGATGGTTGCCACAGTGACGATCTGTTCAAGCACGAGGTCCGCGCCTGTGTTGACGATTGCCCCCGGGTGTCTGGCCTGGAAAGCGATGGCCGCCTCAGGCGTGACAGCTGTGCCCCAGAGGTACAGGCGCTCGAGTGAGCCCAGCGCGGCCAGGTGCTCGAGCCCTGCGTCGCTGACGGCCGTGCCGTAGAGGTTCAGCGATCGCAGCTCCTCCAAGTCGGCAATTCGGGCCAGGCCGGAATCCGTGATGGCCGTCCCTGAGAGGTTCATGCGCCGCAGGGCCTTGAAGTCGGCCAACTTGGCCAACCCCTTGTCGCTCAGATCAGTTCCCGCGAGGTTGGCCCACACCAGCACGGGTTCGAGTCCCGTGAGCAGACTGACGCGATCATCGGCTCCCTTGCCACGGAACAGGCTCAGATTGACCTCGAGCGCCTCGCTATTTTCGGCGATCCGATCCACTCGAACACCCGCCGTCGACAGGGCGGCCAACGCCTTGTCCCTGGCGACAATCTGCTCGGGGCTGAGGCTCGGCAGTGCCAGAGGATTCGGCCTGACCGCAGCCACCGGAGGCTGTTCCCAGGTGGCACCTTCTTCGATCCAAGTTTGAATGGTCGCGATGTCCTCATCGCTCAACTTGTCCGCCTTCTTGGGCATCAAATCGGGGTCGTCGGCGTCGAGCGTGATCATCTCGATGACCGTGCTCAAGTCGGGCTCACCAGGAACGACAGGGATGAAATCTTCGTCACCCTCGAAGAGCCCGGCGCGAGTATCGAGGCGGAGGCTTCCCTTCTGTTTCTGAGGCCCGTGGCATTCGATGCAGTGGGCTTCGAAAATCGGGTAAACCTCGGTGAGGAAGTCCACATCCAAGGGGGCCGGAGTGAGAGCTGACAGGTAGATGATAGGTGAGAGCATGGCGATGGAGCGCAGGTTGGCTTGGGCCCCGATTGTAGGGCACGGCTCCGCTCTGGGGCACTGCGGATCGCTCTGCACGCTACTTGGGGTTCCTAGCCAGGGGCCGCCGGCGTGGCGTGGAATGACCGAGCGCAGTAGGGTGCAGTGGGCTGGCCATCCAATGCGTTTCGTCTCTGTCTCCATCATCCTCGCTGCTCTGAGTGCGTGTTCTTCGGGAGGCGAGCAGGCTGTGGCTGAAGGAGCGCGGCCCAACGTGCTTCTCATCGTCGTGGATACCCTGCGCGCCGACCGTGTTTCCGCTTACGGCTACACACGCTCGACGACGCCCCAGCTGGATGCCCTGGCAGCCCGGGGGGTCCTAGCGAGTGATGTGACCGCTCAGGCCTCGTGGACCCTGCCTTCCATGGTGTCCATGCTGCAGGGCAGGTACGTCACGTCCTACAGGGACGTCTTCTTTGAGGACTCCCCGACCCTGGCCGAATATTTCCAGGCCGCGGGATACCACACCCTGGGAATCGTTGGGAACGGCTTGCTATCCAGCAAGTCTGGATTCGACAGGGGGTTTGATCACTACGAGGCGCGCAGCAAGAAGATCGGCCAGGGCGGACGGACACTGCCTGCACGCGAAGCGGCGGAACTCATCGGGGACGCCGCCCAGCCCCTGACGGCTGCGTTGACGCCGGGTCCTTCAGGAGAGCGCACGCCTTTGTTCGCCTACCTGCACCTGATGGATCCACACGGACCCTACAAGGCTCACCCTGAGTGGGAAGCCCAGCTGCCCCTGGAGCAGGGTGCGGATCAATGGCAATGGAGCACACAACGCGAGCGTTACTCAGCAACCCATCCAAACGTACAGGTCGAGCCTCAGGTCTGGCGCGGAATGGCCGAAGACATGGCGCGCTATGACCAAGAGATCTATACGTGCGACGTGTACATCGGAATCGTCTTGGACTTGCTCGAGCGACAGGGAGCCTTGGAGAACACGATCGTAGCCGTGGTCTCGGACCATGGGGAGGGACTGTGGGATCACCAGTCGCCCCCGGAAAACCTCAGCCTCTCGGCCTCACCGAGAGAGCACTTTTTCAGGGCCCACGGGAACTTGCTCTACCAGGAGATCATCGCGACACCCATGATCCTGCGCGGTCCGGGGATCCCGGAGGGGCACCGCATCGAGACTCCCGTGGAGAACGTGGACCTCTTCCCTACCCTGCTTGAGCTCTGCAATCTTGCGCCTCCTGACGGGCTGCACGGCCGCAGCCTGGTGCCCGCCATGTTCGGTAGGGACTCCGGGCGTGAGGAGGTCTTCAGTTCCGTCTTGCAGGGCCGCAGCGTGCGAACGGCCGCCGATGGCCTCAAGCTCATCGTGCCAAGTGAGTATTTCCCGCTGCGCGAGATCGAACTATTCGACATTCGCACGGACCCCCGTGAGCTGCAGAACTTGGCGGAGGGACAGCCCGAAGTGGTCGCTCGGCTGCACGCGCTCATTGAATCGTGGGCAGATGAGCATCCGACACAAACGAATCTTGGCAGCGAGAAGTCGCAGGAGACGCTGGACGACTTGAAGGCCCTGGGCTACGCCACGGACGAGGACGAGTCCGAGAGCGAATCGGACTGACTACACGTCAGCCTTGTAGCGCACTGCAGGGCTACGGGAATCAGAAGCAAATCGGCGACGAGCAGGACGCCCCATTCTCCGTAGCGTTCTGAGTGGTCAAAGCAGCGGAAGAGTAGTGTGCTTGAGAGCAGCACAGAGAGCCCGACGCAGGCGCGTGCGCCGGGATGCTCCCTCGACATTCGAAACAGAAGCAACTGGACGAAGGGCAGTCCCGCAAAGTAGTGCGGCCAGCTCGGGCTCAAGACCAGAGGTAGGCTGAGCAACACCAACGCGAAGGCCAACAGTCGGTGGGGCGCCCCATCCTCGCTCATTAGAGGAGCACAAGACTTCAAGCAATAGAGGGCGAACACCAGACCCAACACAGCCCAGAGTGTCACGCCGGGAGTGCCGAGTTCGAGCCAGCGCGTTGCCGTAGCGGCCAAGCTCTGGTTGTTGGGGGCCGCGAACCACTCACCCTGCAATCCGGAGAGAGAGGCCAGGTCTTCGGCTACAGCGCTGTAGGCCGACGTGAGGGAAGCCAGTCCTACCTGAAACGCGGGCAGCAGTGAGAGCACGGCCCAGGCCCCCACGCCCCATCGAAGCCCTCGCCAGTCCAAGCTCAGAATCAGCAGGGCCAAGAACAAGGCGGGATAGAACTTGATCGCAGCGGCGCACCCTATACACACACCCGCCCAGCGTCGATCCTGCAAGCCGGCGGCCGACACAACCAAAAGGGTCAGCAAGGTGCTGACCTGGCCCCAGTGAAGGTTGTGAACCAAGGGGAACGAAAGCACTCCGAGGAATACGTAGAGGGGCCAGCACCAAATCGGTGCGTCACCGGGCACCTGCCTGTTCACCCAGCGTCCCCCCAAGATGAGCAGCGCGAGACTGGCTGTGAATTGCAAGCCCAGCCAGACCCACGAGGCGGCTGCCGGACCCAGGCCTGCGATCGGTTGCAGAATCCACGCAAAAAAGGGTGCGTACAAGAATCCAGGCACGGGGTCCGCTCCGGCGCCAAGGGCCTGGGCCGCTGGGAGATAGACTCCCATGAAGTCCTCCAGGGCGCCCTGGTTGAAGTCCACGGACGCAGAGAATACTGCGTAGCTTCCTTGCCAAAGCAGCGCATGGACCGCGAAGGCAGCCAAGATTGCGACGAGGGTCTGGAAGCCTGGGAAACGTGCGAAGGCGGGCATGGGTCGTCTTATCTTGGCAACCAAGGCGCGCGGAAACAGCTACCCGGCTCAAAGGGACGGATGTGGGCCCCTAGGAGCCCTCGACCGTATCCCCCACCTTCCGCGATTCACAGCAGATTGGGAGGCTCCAAACGTCTGAATCAGGAGGCGGAGTTGAGAACCGCATGCCCTCACCACGTGTCGGGTGATTGAACTCCAGACACTGCGCGTGCAACGCGATGCTGCGGTCGGGCAGGGCATTCCCTGCTCCATAACGAAGGTCTCCCAGCAAGGGTGCCCCGAGAGTCTTGGCAGCCAGCCTGAGCTGGTGAGAACGGCCGGTCACCGGTTTGAACTCAATCAGGGCCCGCGCACCATCGAGGTCGAGTTGCCGCCAGTGGGTGACTGCCTCACGTGCATCCGCGCCGCCCTGCGCCACGACGTGCACCCTGTTGGCTTTGCGGTCCTTGCGCAGCCATTGGGTCACGGTTCCTGAGTGGCCCCGCGGCGCACGTCCCATGATGCCCCAATACGTCTTGTGCACATCCAGTCCCGCAAATTGGGAGGAAAGGCGCGCGGCCCCTTTTGAGGTACGCGCAAAGACAACCACACCCGAAACAGGGCGGTCGAGACGGTGCACGACACCCAAGAAAGCCCGGCCTGGTTTCTCGAAAGTCACCTCGACCCAGTGGCGGGCGATGTCCAGTAAAGACTCGTCCCCGCTTGAGTCCGGGACAATGGGAACGCCCGCAGGCTTGGCCACGACGAGCAAATGGTTGTCACTGAAGAGAACGTGCAGGTCGCTATCCGATTCACCCACCTTCATCGATGCCCCTCTGCCAGCGGACACACAATCCGGCAGGCAAGACGCGCTCTCCGTCGCCCTCTCTCAGAACCAACTCGCCCGCTTGCAGGGAGCTACGCTCATCCAGGCCGAAATGCTCTTGCACCAGGCGGGCCAGCGAAATGGACGAGTAACCGACCGCATAGGCTGAGAGCACGCAAAGCGCCCGCTCTTCGAGCAGCGGGGCCAACGCCGCGAGCAGTGGTCCGAGATCACGTTCCAATTGCCAGCTCTCGCCCTTGGGGCCGCGACCGTGATGCGGGGGATCCAGGAGGATGGCCGCGTAGCGTGAGCCGCGTCGGCCTTCACGCCGGGCGAAAGCGAGGGCATCATCGCACAGCAAGCGCAATGCATCGGCGGGCATGCCACTTGCATCCAGGTTGTCCCGCGTCCAGGCAATCGCGTGTTTGGAAGCATCCACGTGCGTGACGGAATAGCCGGACTGTGCGGCCAGGATGCTGGCCGCTCCGGTGTAGCCGAACAGGTTCAGCAGGCGGGGGGCCTCCCCATCCCGATTGCCTAGTGAGCCGAGCGCAGCCTGAACGTGGGCCCAGTTCGTGGCCTGCTCGGGGAATAGCCCGACGTGTTTGAACGCGGTGGGACGAATCAAGAAGGTCGCTGCCCCATGGGAACACCGCCATTGGGCTCGCTCGCCCCGGGCATGGGGTGGAGCTGCCGCCGAGGCATGGAAACTGCCACCGCGATCCGATTCGCGGGTGAATTTCAGATCGGCCCCATCCCATTCCGACGAATTCAAGCGCGGACTCCAGAGTGCCTGAGGGTCGGGCCTTACCAGGGTCACATCCCCGAACCGCTCTAGCTTCTTGCCGTCTCCTGAATCCAGGAGCTGGTGCCCGTCGCACGGGCTGGGTTCGAAAATCGCCGGGTACACGCCAGTCATTCTAGCCACATAATCGCCGCACGCCTCTACACTGCACGCTCCCGTGCCCAGGTCATTCCTGCAGTCCCCAACCACAGCGAGGCCCCCTTGCCCCAGGTAAAACATCTTGGTGTCTTCCAGTTTCAATCCGAGGTCACCCAGGACGAGATTGAGGCCTGCATGTCGTCCTTGCGTGGAATGGTTGGTCAGATCCCAGGACTGCAGGAAGTTCTTTGTGGGCCTTACTCCAGCCCCGAGGGCATGAACGATGGTTTCACCCATGGTTTTGTGATGACCTTCGAAAGCGCGGAAGCACGCGACGCCTATTTGCCACACCCCAATCACGAAGTGGTCAAGGGCCAGATTCTCCCGCGCCTTGAACGGGTCGTTGTCTTCGACTTCGACGTCTAGGGGGCAGGAAGCAATGGCCCTCAATGCGTTCGCGACTCTGGCAGTCTTGGCCCTGTGCGCCCCGCCCCCCCAAGACGATGGCAATGGTTTGGACCTTTTCGACGGCAAGACACTCGATGGATGGACAGTTCGAAGCGGAGAGGAAGCCTGGTGGAGAGTCCAGGACGGACTCCTGACCGGTGGCTCACTCGAGACCACCGTCCCGCATAACTCCTTCCTTTGCAGCAATGCGTCCTTTCAGAATTTTGAACTGACGTTGGAGATCCGCGTGCTCGGCACGGAGGGGTTCATCAACTCGGGTGTCCAGATCCGAAGTCGTAGGGTGCAGGGCAACCCCGAGATGAGTGGTTACCAGGTGGATGCCGGCGATGGCTGGTGGGGCAAGCTGTACGACGAGTCCCGGCGCAACCGCGTTGTGTCCGAAGCGACCAATCTGCAAGAGGTCTGGGATGCCGTGCACTCCCAGGGGTGGAATCAGTACCGCATCCTGGCCCAGGGCAAGCGCATTCAGTCGTGGGTCAACGGTGTGCCCGCCCTGGACTACACCGAGACGGATCTGACGATTCCACTCGATGGCCAGATCGGTATCCAGGTCCACGGTGGCGGCAAGGCACTGGTGCAGGTGCGCGCTATTCACATTCGCCCACTGCCGGACACACCGGGAGCCATGACTTGGCGGCGGCACGACAAGATGCAGTCACTGGCCGATCAGGGCAGCGCCCCCATTCGCTCCGCCGCAGAGGAGGCCGCGGGCTTCCACGTCGCCGACGGCTTTGTCGTCGAACTCGTGGCATCGGAACCATCCATGAACAAGGTGGTCGACCTCGGCTTCGATGATGCGGGCAAGATGTGGGCGATCACGGCGGTCGAATACCCCATCGATGGGAACGAGAGCGAGGAAGCTGCAGAGCTGTACGCACGCGGTGGCCGAGACAAGGTGCTCGTGTTCGACGAGCCCTGGGAGGCCGGCCCTCAGACGCCACGGGTGTTCGCCGACGGCCTCGTCATTCCCCTGGCACTGCTGCCAACCGCTGGCGCCAACGGAGATGAAGTGCTGATCGGTCAGGGGCCTCACATCCTGCGGCTGAAAGACGAGGACGGCGACGGCCGTTCCGACTCCCGCGAGGTCGTGCTCACGGGCTTTGGCATCCAGGACTCCCATCTCATGCCGCACCGCTTTGTGCGCGCTCCTGGCGGATGGATCTACCTCGCTCAGGGGGCGTTCAATTCATCCCGTGTGGAAACTTCAACCGGAGCTGTAGTCCAATTCGACAAGTGCAAGGTGGGCCGCTTCAGGCCGGATGGCAGCCGCTTCGAGGTCGTCGGCACGGGACTGAACAACATCTGGGGTTTCGTGATTGATCGCCTCGGGGACAAGTGGATTCAAGAAGCCAATGACTTGGGATACCCGCTGGTGCCCTTTGAGCACGGGGCAAGCTACCCGGGCATTGGCAACCTCCGCTCACGCCCCCACTCGCCCTGGCGACCTGCTCTCGCTTCCTTTCGGATGGGTGGCACAGGCTTGTCCGGCCTAGCCCTCTCCCAAGACCGCGCTGGATTCCCAGCGCCGTGGGACCAGACGTTTTTGGTGGCCAACCCCATCTTGAGCTGTATTCAGGGGATCACTGCCAGGCGATTCGACGACGACCCGAGCCGTGTCGACCTCACTCGCGCGGGGGACTTGCTCGTCTCCGAAGATAAGAACTTCCGCCCGATCGCCGTTCACTTCGGACCCGACGGCTGCCTGTACATCGTGGACTGGTACAACCCGATCATCTCTCACAACGAAGTTCCGCGCGATCACCCGGATCGAGACAAGACGCACAGCCGCATCTGGAGGATTCGACACGAGTCCCAAGAGCTACGTGCTCCGCAGGACATGACAACTGAGTCGGATGCTGACTTGCCGGCCTGGCTGAAGGCTCAGGACACGTGGAGCGCTAGGGCTGCCTGGCATCAGATTGCTGACAGGCAGGCCCTGTCGCTCAGCCCTGAGTTGCGCAGCATGGCTGTGGATCCCTCGCTCCCAACCGACGCCCGCGTATTGGCGCTGTGGTGCCTCGAAGACCTCGGAAGCATTGATCTGCATTTGCTGCGCCCCCTATTCCAGTCCGAGCACGCGCCCCTGCGCAGAGAAGCTGTGCGCCTTTGCGCGACCTTGGCACCGGGTTCCCACAGGTGGATGGAGTCTCTTGGCTGGACTCTGGAGGAGACCGACCCGCGTGTACGGCTAGCACTGATCGAGTGCTTGGGGTCACAGGAGTCCCTCGACCAAGAGGGGCTGTGGCTGTTGCTCCACATGATTCGGGACGAGGATGGGGTAACGCCGGGATCCGCGGCAGCCAGCGACCGGGCCTTCGAACGCAGCCTGGTGCGCACGGCCCTGGAGGATCGAGCTCAAGCCTTGGCCGAACTGTTGGATCGAGAGACGGAACTTTCCGGGCCTATGCGCTGCGTGGCAGCCCTTTGCATGGGAGGCCTGGAGGGTGCGGAACGACTCGGGCGCGAACTCACTCTTGCGGGCCGCGCGCCCACTGCCGAAGAGTACGGTCTGATCGGCGAACACGCAGACAGCGAAACTCTGCGCGAGACTGTGCGCTCATGGTGGAGCGATCCCACGACTCGATTGGCTGGCCTGCGCATGGTGATCGACAACGCGAGTCGCTGGGACGTCGAGACTCTCAAACCTACCCTAACAGCGGCACTGCGCGAGCTCGTCAAGTCCGAGCCCAATGAGGAGACGCGCACTCTGCTGCTACGTGGGGCCAGATCCCTGCGGCTGAGCGAACTCGAGACGGACGTGGTTGGGTTCCTGAACCAGGGCGAGCACGACCCCCTGGCTTGCCTGGAGGCGTTGGCCGAGCTGGGTCATCAAGACGCGTCCTTGTTCTTCGAGTGGGCGCAAGCCAGCGTGCCCGGGTCCCGCATGCGCGTAGTCACAGCCACGTCCCTGGCACGCATCCCTACGCAGCAGGGATTCGAGCTGGTGCTGGAACTGTGGCCTTACCTCGAACTGGCAAACCAGAGAGAGGTGCTCTCCGCCCTGCTCACCAAGCGCGAGGGAGCGCAACGCACGCTCACTGCCCTTGGCAATGGAGACCTGAATGTGGCTCTCCTCAACACTCGTCTACTAGACAGACTCGAACAACACCTGGGTGAAGACGCTGCGCTGACCACTCTGCGCGAATCCTGGGGCCAGAGTCAGACTCCCGCACTCTCGTTCGGGGGATCTGGAGAGGACTACTTGGACAGCAACTTCACAATCTCCGGCCCCTTTACCGTGGAGGCCTGGGTGCGGCTGCGAAGCCCCATCACCAACGCAGACGGGATCCTGAGCGAGCCGGGACGATTCGACTTCAATTTCGCCAGCGGTCGACCCCGGCTCTGGGCCGGTCCCCAACTCGGGGACGTCATTACGTCACAGCGGACCTTGCAACCCGAAACATGGACTCACGTGGCGCTGACCCGTGACGCTAACGGGCTGCTCTGCCTCTACATACAGGGAGAATTGGACCAGAGTTCCAAGCGCGCCATGCCAGAGGTCTTCGCGGGCCTCGACCTGGCTCGCACGACCCCCGGAGCTGGGACACAGGGTGAACTGACGGGCTTCCGCCTGTGGTCGAGCGCGCGGACGGCGCGACAGATCGCGGAGGGAAGACGTTTGCAGTTCGATTCGGAGTCTTTTGAGGACCTCGCTGTGGTCCTCCCCACCTCAGAGCGCCACTCGGATCTCGGACAGTTCGGCATCTGGATCAGCGACGGGCCACCTACCCAGACTCAAGCACAAGCAGCAGCCGAGGCCGCTGCATTCGCCCGCGTACGTACCCTGGCGCGAGCAGAGGGTGACCGCCAACGAGGCCGAGAACTCTTCGGCGAGCACTGCCTCGGGTGTCACCGCGTCGCCGATGAGGGAGCTGACATTGGACCGGTGCTGGATGGCGCGGGAGCAAAGGGCGTCGAAGGGCTGTTGCGATCGATCGTCACGCCCAACGCGGGCGTGGAGCAGGGGTATCGAACTCTGGTCATCGAGACGCTCGCTGGCGAGCTGCTTGAAGGGTTCCTCGCCAGTGAAGATGAAGACTCCATTCTCCTGCGGCGCAAGGACCGTGCCGACCTGAACCTCTCAAGAGCCGACGTGCTATCCATGCGCTTTGACTCCTTGTCGCTCATGCCTGAAGGCCTGTTGGACAGCCTTGAGCCCCAGCAAATCACCGACCTCTTTCGGTACCTGCGGGACCTATAGCGAGACGTCGATCTGTCGCGGCTAGAACGGCTTGCCCGTCTCGTCGCCGTAATCCTTGCGGACCTGGGAGAGCATGGCCAACATCTTGGCCTGCAACACGCTCTGTGACTCGTCGCCCCACAGGTTGTTCATCTCCCCCGGATCGGCCTGCAAGTCGTAGAGCTCAAAGGTTTCCAAGCCATAGACATACATGAGCTTATACCGACTTGTGCGCACGCCGTAGTGGGGCTCAACCATGTGAGAAAGGCGTCCCGAATCTCGCTGGTGGTAGTGGTAGTAGAGCGCTTCCCGCGGCAGGCTCTCCGACTCCTGTGTAAGTAGAGGAACGAGGCTCATGCCTTGCATCTGGGGCTGAGCCTGCTCGCCCCCCATTTCCAACAGAGTCGGTGCCAGATCCAAATTCTGGACGAGCGCATCGCTCGTCGACCCCGCTTGGGTCACGCCTGGCCATCGAACGATGAGTGGCGTACGCATGGACGGCTCATACATCCAACGCTTGTCATACCAGCCATGCTCGCCCAGAAAGAACCCCTGGTCCGAGGTGTAAATCACAATCGTGTCCTCAGCCAAGCCCAGTTCATCGAGGGCATCGACTACTCGACCCACGCCTTCGTCCAGGGCCGCGAGACAACGCAGGTAGTCCTTGATGTACCTCTGGTACTTCCAGCGCACGAGTTCGTCGCCAGTCAATTGAGCCTGGGCCAGAGCTTCGTTGCGCGGACCATAGGCCTGCTCCCACGCTTCTAGCTGCTCCGGGGACATGCCGTTCAGATGACCTTGGGCTCGATCGTCGAGGATGCCCTCCCCGGTGATTGGCAGCTTGAGGTCGTAGGCCGGGAACAAGTCTCGAGCAATCGTCATCTGGGCCGCGGACGCGCCGGCCGAACGACCGTCGTGGTCGTCAAAGAGGGAGCTAGGCTCAGGAACCCGCTGCCCCTCGTACAAACCCAAGTGACGGGTGGCCGGCTCCCAGCTGCGATGCGCTGCCTTGTGTGAAACCCAGATCATGAACGGCTTTTCCGGGTCACGCTCCTCGCGCAACCACCGCAGGGTCTCGTCCGTGATCAGATCCGTGCAGTACCCGGAGGCCTTCGTGTTGCCCTCCGGCGTCTTCCAGGTGGGACTGTAGTAGCTGCCCTGAAGCACCCTCCAGTGGTCGAACCCATTGGGCGGGGACTGGATGTGCCACTTCCCCACCATGGCGGTCTGGTATCCGCTAGCCTGCAGAGTTTTAGCAAACGTGGGCAGGTCGTCGAGGAACCCTGCACCATTGGTTCGCTTGCCGTTCAGGTGCGAGTGAAGGCCAGTCAAGACCACTGCACGGGCCGGGCCGCAGATCGAATTCGTGACGAAACTCTCAGTGAAGCGCATGCCCTCGCTGGCCAACCGATCGATGCGCGGGGTCTTGCAGAGGATTGAGCCATAGGAACCCACGGCACTCTGGGCATGGTCGTCCCCGTATAGCAGGACGATGTTGGGTCGCTTGGGTTCAGGTCTCCGGTCACAGCGCGCGCCCACGCTGGCCGTAGCTGACGAGGCAATAATCAGAAGCGCCGCCTGGCTGGTGAACAGTCTGAGCTTGGACATCGGTCGTGGATAGAGTGCAAAAAAAGGAGAGCCGACTCCTGGGAGCCGGCTCTCTTGTATCAGACTTTTCCGAGGTTGCCGGAAAAACTGCCTAGCAGTCTCAGCCGTTTACCGTGCACTTCTCTTTCTTGCTCGTGCACTCAGCCTTGGAGGCTGCGGGCTTGGCTTTCTGGTCGCAGGAAGCTCCGTCACAGGCTTTCTTCGCCGAAGCAGCAGCGGCCTTGGCCT
>CAYXTP010000019.1:23063-37279 GCA_964467985.1 uncultured Planctomycetaceae bacterium | reverse complement strand
GTCAGTGATTGGAGTGCGTTTCGGTGCAACAGCGTGCGAGAGCCTGCACTCGATTCAGCAAGCACTCCGCAAGCGAACGCCTGCCACGTAGCATGCTTGACGCACCCGAGAGCGGCGATTCTGCGGCGATCTGCGACTCCCCGCGACTGCCTGCAAGGCCCGGGGAAATGGAGGCGGCACCCGGACTCGAACCGGGGAATAACGGATTTGCAATCCGTCGCCTTAGCCACTTGGCTATGCCGCCCCCCGTGGGTCTTGAGGAGGATACCCCGGTCTGGGGAAGGGTCAAGGGATTGGAGGGGATGACCGGGCGGGGAAGAGAGACTGCAGCCTTGGTCCGAATGCAAAAAGGACCTAGCCTGGGTGAACGGGGACGTGGCGAAATCGGTAGACGCATCGGACTTAAAATCCGAAGGGCCCATGGTCCGTGAGGGTTCAAGTCCCTCCGTCCCCACCAGTCTTAGGACCCGTCGGAATCCACCCACCCCCACTTCGACCTTGCCTCTCTCGGCCCAGACAGGTTCTGTAGACCAGGTAGACGCAGGTCGGGCTGGCACGACCTCGGCTGGGGGGCGCTGGGCACTGCCGGGGCTGATGCTGCTGGCCCTGCTACCGCGCCTACTCATCGTGTTGGCTCCGCAGGTTGACTTGAGCGTGCATGGCGAGGAGTACCAGCGGGCCAACGTGGCCTGGGAGCTGCTGAACGATCCCGCGCTCTCATTGATCGACTACCAGTATGCGCCCTTCTTCGGCGGATCGTTGGTGACGAGTGTATTGGCCGCGCCGCTCTTCGCGCTGTTTGGGGTGCAGATGTGGGTTCTCAAGCTAGTGCCTGCTTTGACTCACGTGATAGCTGTTGGTTTGCTCTTCTGCATTCTGCGGCGTTGGGTATCGCGACGCGCGGCGTGGGTCGGGGGCTTGCTGTTCGCCTGGGGTTCGCCGGGCTACACGTACCTGACCACGATCGCCTGGGGCAGCCACGTGGAGAGCAACGCTCTGGCTCTCCTTTGCTTGGCCCTTTGGCTCGGCGTGCATGGCCAATCAGCCCAGCCCGGTAGACGGTTCTTCCTGGGAGTTGCGGGGGGCTTTGCCCTCTACTTCGGCTTGCAGTGCGCGCTGGTCTTGCTGGCCATCCTGATCGTCGATGGATTGAGGGACTGGACCGTCTTCAGACGCAGGGAGTTTGGATCCCAAGTGCTGGGCTTTGCCTTGGGTTTCAGTCCGTGGCTGGCCTACAACTTGCAGAATTCGTTTTCCGGCACGCGGCTCTATGACCGGACGCTCGTGGAGCACGTGGAAGCCCAAGCAGCAAGCGTGACGCGGTTTGTCCAGCTGGCGCTCGAGGGGTTTCCGGAATCCATGTCCTTTGCAGGCCTGGGCCCCCTCTCAGGTCAGGCCCTGGGAGGGCTGGTGTACGCGCTGCTGCTCGCGGTGTTCGGAGTCGGCGTGTGGCGCGCGCGGAATTGGCGCAGCACGAACCCGGGCGTCCTGGCCGCCGTGTACTGTGCGTTGTTTCTCGGCGCCTACAGCTTGAGTGACTTCCCCATCCCGAGCGCAGAGAGCCGTATCTACGACTACCGCTACGTGGCCTTGGTCTGGCCCTGGGCAGTGATCCTCATCGCCATCGGTGCGGATCACTTGCTGAGCGTCCTTCCCGGTTTGAAGGCCACAGGACGCGGGATCTTCGCCCTAATCCTCGCACTCTCCTGGTTTGGTAGCGCCACGTCGTTCGCAGACTTGCGTCGCTTCGGCGACGATTTCGACCGCAGCGCCATCGCCCTGCGCGGGCACGGCAAGTGGTACGCTTGGCGCTGCTGCTCCCAGCCGCGGTTGCAAGCGCCGGTCCTGGCAGCACTGCAGGCTAGGCCGGACGACGTGCGACGCGAGATCTACGATGGCATGGGACGCTTCCTGAGAGACATGACCCGTTACAAGGACTCCGGACTAGACGTGGCCTATTCGCGCAGCGAAGACGCATTGGAGTTCTTTCGCCAGGGCGTCCAAGACAAGTACCGCCAGTTGTTCCGCCCGCGACCCCTTCGCAACCAGTAGCCCCCAACAAGAACTCTTATGCTGATTCTCGCCACCCTGGCCCTCACCCTGCCATGCGCCGCGGCTCCCCACTCGGAGGATGTTGCGCCCATGAACGTCATCGTGTTGCTGGCCGACGATTTGGGCTGGGCCGATCTCGGATGCCAGGGCTCGACGTTTTACGAGACGCCCCACTTGGATGCGCTGGCCAAGAGTGGCATGCGATTCACGCAGGCCTATGCAGGCGGCCCGGTTTGCTCGCCCACTCGCGCGGCCATCATGGCGGGCAAGACTCCGGCTCGTATGGACACGACCGACTGGTTCGGAGGTCGACGCAAGGGCCGCCTGTTGCCCGCGCCGTATGCCTCCCAACTCCCGCTAGAGGAAGTCACCCTCGCGGAAGCCTTGGGAGCGAAGGGCTACCGCACGGCCTTTTTTGGCAAGTGGCACCTGGGTCAAGAAGGCTACTTCCCCGAAGACCAAGGCTTTGAAGTCAATGTCGGCGGACACCATCGGGGCAGTCCGCCGGGAGGCTACTTTGCTCCGTTCAAGAACCCCAAGATGGAGGACAGTCCACCCGGCACGCAGCTGACCGATCGTCTGACCGACGAGGCCGTTCAGTGGATGGAGTCCGTTCAGGAAGAGCCTTTCCTGCTCTACCTCTCTTGGTACGCGGTGCACACCCCGTTGCAGACCAAGCCCGAGTACAAGCAGTACTACGAAGAGAAACGCGCTAGTCTTCCCGCCCCAGAGGGTCCCGCCTGGGGCCAGGAGCGGGAACGCAAAGTGCGCCGCGTCCAAGATCACGCGGTGTACGCCGGAATGGTCCAGAGCCTGGACGAGAGTGTTGGGCGCCTGATGAATCGACTCGCGGAACTGGGCCTGGACGAACGCACCTTGGTGATTTTCACGAGCGACAACGGTGGACTCTCCACATCCGAGGGTCACCCCACCTCCAACCTGCCCCTGCGCGGCGGCAAGGGTTGGCTCTACGAGGGCGGCATCCGCGAACCGATGCTCGTGCGTTGGCCCGGAGTCACGGCACCCGGATCTGTTTGCCACACGCCGGTCATCTCGATGGACGTCTACCCGACTGTCCTGGATGCGGCGGGCCTGGAGCAGGCGCCAACGCAACACGTCGACGGCATGAACCTACGGCCCTTGTTGCAGGGGGGAACCACGCCCGGGCGTCCGATCTATTGGCACTACCCCCACTACGGCAACCAGGGCGCCGCACCCTCAGGTGCCGTGCGCAGTGGAGACTGGAAGCTGGTGGAGTGGTTTGAAGACGGCTCGACTGAGCTGTTCCATTTAGGCCGCGACCCGGGGGAGAGCCAGAACCTCGCGGCTGAAGAGCCCGGCCGTACCGCAGCCCTGCTAGCCAGCCTGCGGCGCTGGCGCGAGTCGGTGCAGGCCAAGATGCCGACGCTCAACCCCGAGCACGAGGCCAATCGCTGAGTGCGGGCTCGGGTGAGCTTCCCTAGCGATCTTCCAGAGCGACCCAGGGTGCATCGTGCGCGCCCGTGTAGATCTGGGCGGGGCGGAAGATGCGGTTGTCCTGATGCTGCTCTTCGTAGTGCGCCATCCAGCCCACCATGCGCGCCAGGGCGAAGATCGGCGTGAAGACGTCCGTGGGAATGCCCAGCTTCTGGTAGACGATGCCGCTGAAGAAATCCACGTTCGGGTGGATGCCTTTGTCACCTAGGTCTTCGACGACGGCCTTCTCCAACGCGAGGGCCGTATCGTAGATGGGTGTGGAACCGTGGGCTTCAAACAACTCGCCGGCCAGCCGTTGAATGGTGTGGGCGCGCGGGTCCTTGGTCTTGTAGACGCGGTGCCCGAATCCCATGACCTTGCCGCCGGAGGCTCGTTTTTGAGCGTACCAGTCGGGCACGTTCACGGCGCCGCCAATGGACTCCAATGCCTCGAGCACGCGTTCGTTCGCGCCCCCGTGCAATGGACCGTACAGGGCGCCTACCGCTGAACTGGCAACGGTGTAGGGGCCGGCCTCCGTGGAGGCCACGACGCGCGCAGCGAAGGTCGACGCGTTCATGGTGTGCTCAGCGTGCAGCACAAGACAGCAGTCTAGTGTGCGCTCGGCGATGGCACTGGGTGCCTCACCATTGAGCATGTGCAGGAAGGCGCCGGCCGTGTTCGCATCTGCGGGCGGTGCGAGGTAGTCCTCACCTCGACGCAGGCGCTCCAGGGTGGCGATGATCGTGGGGGTTGCTGCGATCAAGCATAGGACCGCCTCGCGCACGCTCGCCGGGTCCTTCACATCCACCTTCGGCCGCGTCATCCCGAAAGTCGCCAAACCCACTTGCAGCCCGTTCATGGGATGCCCGTTTTTGGGCAAACTCCCCAGGGTCTGCACAACTGAGTCCGCAATGCCACGCCGAGAGGCCAGGTCACTGCGCAGAGTCTGCAGTTCTTCCCGATTGGGCAGGCGACCCTCCAAAATCAGGAAACACGTCTCCTCGAAATTGGAGTGCTCGGCCAGGGTTTCGATGCGGTGGCCGCGGTACGCGAGGATGCCCGCGCTGCCGTCGATGAAGCTGATGGAAGACTTGGCGGCGGGGATGCCGGCCAAGCCAGGTACGAGTACGGGGTCGGTCACGGTTCGGTGTCTCTTGAGGGGATCGTTGCTAGTTGCGCTTGAGCGCAGGAAGCCCCGCAGGGGGGGCATGATTGCTTATTTGCGTCGTTCCAGGTAGTCCACGAGCAGGCGCGCGCCCACGCCACTGCCTTGGGCACCCCCCACCCACCCACGGGCGGCCGTATTCCACGCGGTGCCGGCAATGTCCATGTGGCTCCACTCCGTATCGGCTGACACGAAATGGGACAGGAAACCGGCGCCCGTTATGGAACCGCCACCCACAGCGGGGGAAGAGAGGTTGGCCAGGTCCGCCGACGCGCCCTGCATGGCGTCCCGGTGCAGGTCGATCAGAGGCATGGGCCAGCAGGCTTCGCCAACGGCCTCACCCGCTGCAAGGAGCTCATCCCGCAGCTTGGTGGTGCTGGGATAGATCGCACTATGTTCGTGGCCCAGGCCCACGATTACGGCCCCCGTCAAGGTCGCCAGGTCGATGATCGTGTCGGGTTTGACTTTCTTCTCGGCGTAACACAGAGCGTCGGCCAGGATCAAGCGGCCCTCGGCATCGGTGTTCAGCACCTCGACGGTCTTACCGTTCATGGCCGTGTGAATGTCACCGGGCTTCGTGGCCACGCCGTTGATCAAGTTCTCGGACGCGGGTACCAGGCCGTGCACTTCGTGGGCCACATCCAAGTCGCCGAGTGCGTGAAAGGCGCCTAGGACCGCGGCTCCCCCTGACATGTCGTAGCGCATTTCGTCCATCTTGGCCGAGGGCTTGATGCTGATGCCGCCCGCGTCGAAGGTCAGACCCTTGCCCACGAAGCACACGCGTCCCTTGGCCTTCTTGATCTTGGGCTTGTAGGTCAGGTGGATGAGGTAGGCGGGCTCGCTCGACCCCTGGGAGACGGAGAGCAAGAGCCCCATGCCCATGCGCTTCATCTCCTTCTCGTCGATGATCTTGGCCGTGATGCGCGCGCTGCGTTTGGCGAGTTTGCGCGCCTCGGCCGCAAGCACCCGCGGGGTGACCTGGTTGCCCGCGCCGTTTTGCAGGTCGCGCGTGTAAAGATTTGCCGCGGCGAGGTGTGTGCCCCGGCGAACTCCCCTACGGAAGGCCGCGTCTCCACCCAACAACGCGAAGGCCTTGCAGACTTCCTTGGGAGCCTTGCCCTTGCCGCCTGTGTACTGGTAGTTGCCCATGAGCAGCCCCTCTGCCAGGGAGCAACCAGCCAGTCGGGAGTCACCCTTCAGAACCGAGCCCTTGCTGGAGATCCACAGGACTCCCTTCGCCAGTTTCTGGTCCTTGGCATGCAACACGGCAGTCGCTGCGGCGCGCCGCAGTTCTTCGGCGTCCACGTCCGCGGCGGGCCCGAGCCCCACAAGCAACACGCGCTGAGCGGGCCCCTTCACGGCCCACGTGCTGGCTTGGGTACGGCGATCGCCCGCAAACCCGGTCAGGAAACCACGGGGTACGTCCACGCCCTTGGGCAATTGGGGGCGTTGACCTTCCTTCACGAGCACGACCAGCAGGGGCGTGCTCGGCAGACGGGAGGGGGCAGACTTGGAATTGAGTTTCATTGGGTATCGCAGAGAAAGGAACGGCACACAGCCGCGGTTTACATGTCCAGGTACTTGGGTCCGCCGCCGCCTTCGGGCACCCACCACTCGATATTCTCGTAGGGGTCGGCGATGTCGCAGGTCTTGCAGTGCACGCAATTGCTGGGGTTCAACGTGACGGCGCTGCTGCCCTCCGGCCACTCGTAGACCGCCGCGGGGCAGAAGTGCTGGCAGGGGTTGCCGTACTCTTGCGTGCAGCGCTCTACGCAGATCGTGGGATCCGACACGATCAGGTGGCTGGGCTGATCCTCTTCATGCATCGCACCGGACAAGTACACGTCCGAGAGCTTGTCCATGGAGTCGCTGTCATTGAACCTCGGCCGACTCTGGAGACACTTGCCGCTGACGGAGCTGGAGAGGGGCGCGGTCGTAGCGTGGTCGTCGTGGCTCGCACGCCGGGCGCGCAGCCCGCGACCGCCCGTGATCTTCTGCAAGGCAAAGTCCAGGATGCCCGCATACAAGCCGCCCTGGAACGCCTGGCGGTAGTTGCGCGTGGCCCACAGTTCATCCTTGGCCCAGGAAGCCTCGAAAAGGTCCTTGTAGCTGGATAGGGCCTGGGCGCCCGTATCGCCCGTTTGTAGAGCAGACCCGATAGCCTCTGCAGCCAGCATTCCGGACTTGATCGCCAGGTGCACGCCCTTGAGCGTTGAGGCGTTCAGGAACCCTGCGGTGTCGCCTACCAAAACAAAGCCATCGCCAAAGAGGCGTGGCATGGAGAAGTAGCCTCCCTCCGGCAGGGTCTTGGCGCCGTAGCGCAGAACCTCGCCTCCCTCGAACAGTTCCTGCAATCGCGGGTGTTGTTTCCAGGCGACAAACAGGGCGTGGGGATCGAGGGTGGCATCCTTGTGATCGAGCCCCACGACGAAACCAACGCTTAGGCGTTCGTCATCCAGTCCGTAGATCCAACCGCCTCCATACGCTTCCGGCCCCAAGGGGTAGCCACCGAGGTGAACCACCTTGCCTTTGTACTGCGCACCCACTTCCGGACTCACACGCCAGATTTCCTTGATCCCTGTCGAGTAGGTCTGGGAATTTGAGTCGGCGCAGAGATCGTGGCGCTTGAATAGACTCTTGGCCAGATTGCCTCGGGTACCCTCCGCAAACACCGTGACATCCGCCAAGATTCGCATCCCGGGTTCGAAGGTGCCCTTCTTGCTACCGTCTTTGGCTAGCCCTGCGTCTCGGGTCACGACACCCAGTACGCGACCCTCATCGTCGTGCAGGATTTCTGCCGCTGGGAATCCGCCGTAGATCTCGATGCCCGCGGCCTCGGCGCGCTCCGACATCCAACCCACGGCCTTGTTCAGGCTGATGATGTAGTTGCCGTGGTTGCGCAGCTGGGGTGGCGTCAGGAGCCCCTTCAGCACGTGCCGCTTGCCACCCGGCCGAAGGACTTCGGCCCAGTCGTCGAGAACCTCGGACTCCACCGGAAAACCAGCTTCCCGCCAGTCCGGAACCAATTCTGCGATGCCACGCGGATTCATCACGGCACCGGAGAGGGTGTGGTGTCCGATCTCCTCGGCCTTGTCGATGACCAGAATCGTCTTGTCTTGCAAGCCCTTCTCGGCCAGCAGCTCCGACAAACGCAAGGCGCATGCCAGCCCGGCTGGACCTGCACCCACGACCAGGACGTCGACCGGCAGCTCTTCGCGCTCGACGTCTGGCAAATTGAGGGAAGTGGGGTGTTGGCTCATGGGAAACCGGGCGAACAGGTTACCAGCGGGCCCCCTCCAACGTCCAGATCCGAGGCCCCTTCAGAGGGCGAGCCACGCCCCATCCTAGTGCGAAGAAGAGCAGACAGCGGCCGCCCCGACGCGCTCGCTCAGGAACGCTCCCCGATCCAGTGTTCGCCGTCCCTGTAGACCTCTTTCTTCCAGACGGGCAGGCGCTCTTTCAGGGTGTCGATCAGAAAACGCGCGGCGTGAAACGCGGCCTCGCGGTGGGGGCTGGCCACGGAGATCACGACCGATGGCTCCCCCACTGCCACACGCCCCGTGCGGTGGACGCAGAGCATGCGCAGGGGTTCGAGGTCCTTCGTTTGTACCCCGGGTAGGGACTGCTCGGCGAGTTCGGCCCTACAGGCCGCAAAGATGCGCTGCATCTCGGGGCCCGTCATGGCGTCGAAGGCCTCGTAATCCAACTCGACCACGTCACGCTCTCGGTTGTGCTCACGGGTCACTCCCGTAAACGTGACGACAGCGCCGCAGGCCGGGTGCTGAACGCGTTGCGACAGGGCGCCCGCATCGAGGGGCTCAGAACTCAGTTCGAAGAGGCCCGCCAGCAATCGATGATCCTCGGAATCACCTGGCGCCTGGCCCCCCGACACGGGGGGGAGCAGAGCGACACGGTCACCGTCAGACAGCTGGTGCCCGTCTGGGACATAGTCCGTCCCAACCACGCCAGCCACAAAACTGAGGTCACCCAGCTCGGGATGACGGCTAGCGAGTTCTGCCTTCAGCTCCCCGACGCTCAGGGCCTCGGGAAGCTCTGCGAGGTGCACCTCATCCGTCCCAGCCCGCTCACGCAAGCCGGCGAAGAACAGGACCGTCAGCTGCACGATCTAGAAGGGAGTGTCGTCGGCTTCGAGGAAGCCGGGGCCCGAGTTCTCGGCCCCGCCTCCACCACTACCGTAGTCTCCGTAGCCGCCGCTCGACGCTCCGGCAGGTTCGCGCTGGGACTGGGCACCGCCACCGCCACCGCCACCGCCACCGCCACCGCCACCACCGCCGCCATCTCTAGAGCCGCCGACGAACTCCCAGTTGTTGGCCACCACGTAGAGTTTGCTGCGCTTCTGACCGCTGTTCTTGTCTTCCCAGGTATCCAAGCGCAGTTCCCCTTCGAGGAAGGCACTCGCTCCCTTGCGGTGGTACTTCTCGAAGGCCTCACCACGCTTGCCGAAAATGGTGACGTCGACAAAGGTAGGCTCCTCGCGCCACTCGTCAGTCTGGCTGTCCTTGAAGCGCCGGTTGACCGCCAGGCCCACTTTGCAGATGGCCATCTGGTTCTGGGTGAAGCGGATCTCGGGGTCCCGGGTGAGGTTGCCCATCAAGATGACTTTGTTGAATGAGGCCATGTTCTAGCGTCTCCTGTTGTTCTGCGGCTTGGGTTAGCGCGTGCTGTTTTGGTTCAAATTGGGAGAGTGTCTCCGACGTAGAATGGCCCGACCAGCCCTACAGGCCTGCGAGCCAAGGCACCATCCTAGCGAGTGCCCCAATGGAAGTCATGCGGCGAGGTGCATTGGCCCCCGCCCATCCGAAGCGTAGACTCGCCAGCCTCTCCCCCCCACGCACGACCATGATCCCCCAACAGCCCTCCGCCTCCGAACCCCCTAGCCCCAGCGGCCGGGAACGCCGCCAGTGGTCCCGAGCACGGGCTGAATGGCCTGTCACATTGCAGCTGGAAGACGGAGCCCACGAAGCCAAGATCCGCGATGTGTCCCGCGGCGGCCTGTGCTTCTTCCTGGACCGCCCCGTGCCGGAGATGACCGTGCTGCAGATGGACTTTGAGCTGCCCGTCGCCAGTGGCGTGCGACGCATCCGGGGCCAGGGCGTGGTCGTCCGGTGTGAACGCATCAGCCAAGCCCTCGACCACTACGAGATCGCCGTCTTCACCCAGGAAATGGCCGATCCGGACCGCGACACGATCGAGACGTACGTCAAGGCCAGCCCGCAGGGCCAGCGGGCCTGAGGGTCTCACGATTGCCCGGTGCGCGGGCGGACCCACCCGGTTCCGCTCTACTTGCCCACGGCGAGCACGCGCGGAATCCCTGCCAGGTCCAGCTCCAGTCGAGCGCTTAAGTTCGCCTCTCGACCCAGCTCGAGGGCCCGCGGGCCCTGATCGAAACCCAGCTCAACCAACAACAGGCCGCCGGGGTTGAGCCACTTTGCAGAGCCCTCGGCGAGTGCGCGAACCCAGTAGTCCTCGTCCCCCTGCGGGGCGAACAGGGCCAGGGCTGGCTCAAAGTCACGCACCTCGGTAGCGAGGGTCTCGCGGTCCGCCGGACGAATGTAGGGTGGGTTGCTCACAATCACGTCCCAAGGTGCGCCCTCAGCGGCCGCTGCAAGTCCATCTTGCTCAAGCCACATGATCGTGCTCACCCCGAGACTCTCTGCATTGGCCCGCGCGGTCACCAGTGCGTCGGCCCCCACGTCCACTGCATAGACCGAAGCCTCAGGTACCTCCAGCGCGAGGGTGATCGCCAGGCAGCCGCTGCCGGTGCCCACATCCAGGATGCGCGGGCTGGCTGGGCCTGCGGACAAGTGATCGCGAGCCAGATCCACGAGCAACTCTGTCTCGGGGCGTGGAATCAAGACGCCCGCGCCCACGCCAAAGGGGCGGCCATAGAATTCCCGCGTGCCTGTGATGTACGCCACGGGTTCCCGGCGCGCTCGGCGCTGCAGTAGAGCTCGTGCATGACCCAGCACATCCTCCGGCACGGGTTCGTCCAAGCGCAGCAGTAGATGCAAGCGATCGACGCCCAGCGCATGGGCGACGAGCAGGTCCGCATCAAGGCGCGCTTCCTCGACCCCCTTGCGCTCGAGAAAGTGGCGCGCACGTTCGAGCATTTCTCCCACGCTGCTGGGACGCTCGACAGCCCGCGATGCGGGAGCCTGGGCCGGCCCCGGATTCCCGGCCGGATCGGTCACGGTTTCACGCCCCGTTGCGGGGACCCTTGCGCGAGGACTTCGACTTGCCCGAACCACCGCCCGCCGCTCGCTGGGCTTCCCGTTGAGCCTTGCGCTGAGCGCGTTGCTCTTCCTTCTTGATGTCGCCCTCGACCTTGGCCTGCTTCATGGCCGCATACATGGCGTAGATCGCCATCATGCCACCCGCGCCCACGACCAGGTTACCCACGAGACCCAAGCCAGCGCGGCCAGCCTGATCACCGAATTGAGACATGGCTCCGAAGATGTTCAAGACTCCCGCGATGCCAGGGCCCAGGAACATGAGCGGGAAGATGGGGTTGAACTTGCCGCCGTGCTCGTACCCGAAGATGTGGGAGAAGGTGCCGCAAGCCAGGAGCAACGTCGCGGACTCGGCACCGATCCCGCCAATGGACCCGACCATGAATGCGGGAACAAACGCACCGATGGCCACCAAACCGGCCAGGCCGGTGGGGACCATCGCGTGGCTCTGGGCCAACTTGCCGATGAATCCGTCGCCCTTGCCGCCGTGGGTCGCCATGAACCCCTGGTGGAAGATCCACCCGGCCAGGAGCACGAGGCCCTTCGATAGGTAGAGCGGTCCCCAGGCAGTGAATTCCGAGTCCAAGGCCGTAAAGAAGGGCAGCAGAGCACCGACGAGCACGACCTTGGAGGACTTGCGCAGGAGCAAGGGAGTCTGCTCCAGTTCGCGCTTGGCCACCTGCTTGGCCATGGCGGTATTCGCGTCCGATCCCGGGGCAGACGTGGAGCCGGTCGCAGCACCCTCGGAGGGAATCTCTTCGAGAGGCGCGGCTGGAGTCGGCTCGGCGCTGGGCTCGGGCCCAGGTGTGGGCGTGGGCTCAGGCGTGGGCTCAGGTTCCGGCTCGGGTTCAAGAGCCTCCAACTCATCGAGGGGCTCGAGCGGGTCGAAGTCAGGAAGTTCTTTGGAGTCAGGAGCCATGCTTGATTGCTAGCAAATTGGGGGGAAGGGGGGGGCGCTGCAGCGTTTTACCACGGTAAGGGCCGCTCGACTACCAAACCGACGCTCTCGTCAGATTCGGCGCCGAGCCCAGCGCACCAGAAGAAGGCCTAGAGGTTCCGCAGCCGGTCCTCCCGGTCCTTGGCCTCGAGGGCCTCGATAACGGGTTCCAGGCGACCCTCGATCACCTGCTCCAGACTGAAATTCTTGCGCTCGGTGTCATCCAAGCGGTGATCTGTGAGCCGGTTCTGGGGGAAGTTGTACGTGCGCACTCGAGCGCTGCGGTCTCCCGATCCAATTTGGTCCTTGCGCTCGGCCGAGCGCTCGTCGTCCAGCTTGCTCTTTTTCAGTTCAAACAACCGGGCGCGTAGGATGCGCATGGCTTTGGCTTTGTTCTTGTGTTGAGATTTTTCGTCCTGACACACGACCACCACGTCCGTTGGCAGGTGGGTAATGCGCACGGCCGAGCTGGTCTTGTTGACCGACTGTCCACCTGGGCCTGACGAGCGCATGGTGTCGATGCGCAACTCTTCATCCTTCAGGTCGATCTCAACGTCCTCGGCCTCCGGCAGCACGGCGCAGGTAGCTGCAGAGGTGTGGATGCGACCTTGGGTCTCCGTACTCGGCACCCGTTGCACACGATGACCACCCGATTCAAAGCGCAACAGCTTCCAAGCCCCAGTGCCCTTGACGCCGAAGATGATCTCCTTAAAACCGCCGACCTCCGTGCGTGACTCAGAAATGAGATCCACCTTTAGCCGGTGGTTCTCGAAGAACTTCGAGTACATGCGGAACAGGTCGCCGGCAAAGAGCGTCGCCTCGTCACCACCCGTACCGGCGCGGATTTCAAAGATGACCTTGGTGCGGTCTTCTTCCGGGTCCGCAATCAAGGCCAGCTTGATCTGCTCGTCGAGGCTCCGCTCCTGATCCTCCAGGCCGTCGAGATCTTCCTGAGCCAATGCGACGAGGTCCTCGTCTCCTCCTTCAGCGATGATCGACAAGGCTTCCTCGCGCCGAGCGCGTAGGGCCTCCAGGTCTTCGAACATCTTCGCGGAGGCCTCCAGGCTGCCGCGCTCACGCAACAAGGCGGGATAGCGCTTGGGGTCGCCGAGGACCTCCGGGGAGGCGATCAGATCGGTCAGCTCCGCAAATCTATCCGAGCGCTCACGCAGCTTGGAAACGAGTGCGTCGTTGAACTCCATGGGCCATTGGGGGCGCGGGCGGGCACTCGCCAGCAGCGGCGCGAGCGGCTAGGACTTGTGCTTGGCGTGGGCGCTGCCGTACTTCTTGACGAAGCGGTCCACGCGGCCTGCGGCATCCACGAACTTTTGCTTGCCCGTGTAGAAAGGGTGGCAGACGTTGCAGATTTCGATGCGCAGCTCCTGGATGGTGGCTCGCGTCTCGAAGGTATTTCCGCAACCGCAGGTGACCTTGCAGTCCTGATACTTGGGGTGGATTTTGGCTTTCATCGTTTCCGTGCCCTGGTAAGGGCCGCCGGTTGGGCGCGCCGTTTCTGATGGCGTCGCAGGGCGAATCGGGCGCAAGAGGGTAGCGGCAGCCCGGGGCCTCCACAAGGGGCATCGCTCGCCCTTCGCTGGTCGGCCCTAGGGCTTGGGGTCGAGGGCCTCCAGCAGCCCCAGAGTCAGGGCCACAGGCAGTCCCACGACGTTGTCGAATCCCCCACCCTCCAGCCCCACGACGAAGGCGTCCGCGTTCTCTTGGATGGCGTAGCCACCGGCCTTGCCGCTCCATTCGTCTGAGTCCACGTAGGCGGCGACCTCCGCGGTTGTGATTGCGCGCATGGCGACCCAGGTCTGCTCGTGGGCGGTGCGCAGGGCTCCGTCTAGACAGCGCACGACGCATACCCCGGTGATCACCCGGTGGCGGGTGGCTGAAAGCGTCTCCAGCATGGTGCGAGCCTCTACTGCGTCGCTGGGCTTCCCGAGCAACTGCTCCTGAGGGCCTTCCCCCAGGACCACAAGGGTGTCCGCCCCGACCACCAGACTCGCTGTGCCTCGGTGTCTGGCGGCGATCTCCTGTGCCTTGCGCTCGGCCAGGGCCTCGGCGGCCTGCCGGGCCGTCCAGCGCGGATCGAGGGTCTCGTCCACCTTCGACGGCTCGATCTCGAAGGATTTCCCAGCCTGCCTGAGCAGCTGCACTCGCCGAGGCGAAGCCGAGGCCAGGATCAATTCCGCCACGGGGAAGCGACCTACCTCCGCCGTGCAGTCTTCTTGGTGGTTTTCTTCTTGGCCGCCTTCTTCTTCGTGGCAGCTTTCTTCTTAGCAATCGGCTTCTTCTTGGCGGCCGCCTTCTTCTTGGCCGCAGGTTTCTTCTTGGCCGCCTTCTTCTTCGTGGC
>CAYXTP010000019.1:0-22963 GCA_964467985.1 uncultured Planctomycetaceae bacterium | reverse complement strand
TTCTTCTTGGCAGCGGGCTTCTTCTTGCCGGAGGCCTTCTTCTTGGCCGCCGCTTTCTTCTTCGCAGCTGCCTTCTTCTTGGCATCCGCTTTCTTCTTGGCGGCCGCCTTCTTCTGATCTTGAATCTTCTTCTTGGCGGCAGCCTTCTTCATGGCTTCGGCCTTCTTCTTGGCGTCGGCTTTTTTCTTGATCGCTGCTTTCTTGGCCGCCTCAGCCTTGCGTTTGGCGTCTGCCTTGCGCTTGGCGATAGCCTTCTTCTTGTCCTCAGCCTTCTTCAGGGCATCGGCCTTGCGCTTGGCGATCGCTTCCTGCTTCTTGCGCTCAGCCTCCTGCCGTTTGGCCTCGGCCGCCTCGCGACGGGCCTCGCGCTCAGCTTCCTTGCGCAAACGCTCGAGCTCTTTCTTCTCTGCGGCGATGCGCCGGATCTCTTCCTTCTTGCGACGTTCTTCCTGGCGCTTGAGGAAGACGAGTCGGTCCTTGTGAGCCTTGCGACCATACGTGCACTTGCGCAGGGTCTCGACGCGCATGTAGATCGGTTCTTCGGGGTGTGTCCAGCCCTCCAGGATCTCGTGGAAGGTGATCGTGAATTCCAATTCCTTGCCCGCCGGAATCAGGCTCTCCAGCGATTCGGTGGCCCGCTTGCTCGAGGTGGTGGGCTTCATCAGGTCCAAGCGACTGAGGATCTTGACCAATCCCTTGTGGGCGGGAACGGCACCGTCAGCGGCCAACCACAGCACGTAGGCCCCACCGGTCGTGCCCAGCACGGTCAATTCTCCGACGATTTCGCCAGCCGCCCACAGGTCTTCGCGGAAGTGCTCGATGTCCATGCCGTGCGTCTGCTGGAAGACATCCTGCAGGTATTCCTTGAGCGCCATGGCCGCCTCGCGCAGTTCATTCAGGCGCGCGGTGCCCACCTTGCGAATGCTGCACTTGAGGTGTGACGAGATCTCCTGCGCCTGACTGACACGCGTCTCATTCCAATCGCCATGGGCTGCGCGCAGGGATTCGACCGATGACTCAGCTTGCTTCTGCGTCAAGTGACGCATGAGCACGATGACGGCTCCCTGTTCGAGCAGGCTGGCGCCCTTGAGCGGTGCCGTAGGCAGGGGCGTGCGAATCTCGACGTCGGACAGCAGGCGGCCAACGAAGTCCGTCTTCTTACTCACGGTAAGGATCCTCAGGCTGGGGTCGGGGGTGCGGCCCGGCAGGGGCCTCGAAGCGATTGCGTGAAAACCTCACGCCTTCCAGCCGAGTGACGGCCGGAAGACCATCCAGGTCCTACTCGTCGGCGCTGGCTTCGGCAGCCTTGGCCGAGGCACGACGGGCTGTAAGACGCTCTGTCCTGCGCTGAGTCTTGGCCTCGGCACGTGCCGCCTTGGTGGCCGTCTTGCGGGCCCGCTTGGCCGTGACCTTGCGTCGACCCTTGCGGTCGCGCGGGGTCTGGGGTTTCAGTGCCAAGTCCCCTTCGTACACGTTGTGCTTCTTGAAGAGGCTACGCACTGTGTGGCTGGGCGTGGCCCCCACCGAGAGCCAGTGGCGCGCACGTTCCACGTTGAGCGTGTGTTGAGCGTCGGGGTTCGGAGAAACCGGATCGTAGAGACCCAGGCTTTCCAAGACGTTGCCATCCCGCGGGCAGCGGGAATCGGCGACGGAAATACGGTAGCAGGGTCGGTTGCGGCGACCCGTACGCTTCATGCGGATGACGACGGCCATGGACGAGTAGAGGGAGGGAGCTTGCTGGAGATCCCGCTGGGTGTGTCGGACGGTGCTTCCCGGAATTGGGGCGGAAGATCACAACACCCCTCCGCGGGGCTGTCTAGCGCTTCTTGCGGTTTTTGCGCTTCTGCTTGCGCTTGGCCTTGTCCTTCTTGCGTTGTTTGGAGAGGTCGTTCCGGCCACGGGTGGACGAAGAGCCCATGGGACGAGTCATGTCGCCCAGCCCGCCCAGACCAGCAGCTCCCGCGTCAGGCATGCCAGCGCCGGCCCCACCTGCGCCCATCAGACCCCCAAGCCCCCCACCGAGGGCTCCGCCAAGCCCGCCGAGCAGGCCGGATCCACCGCCGGCCTTGGGGTCGACCATGCTGCCGCTGGACGACATGCCCGCCAGAGCCTCGCGCTTGCCGGCCTTTCCAAGCATGGAGCCGAGCCCCATCTTGTTGAGTTGTTTCATGCCCTTCTTCATGCCCTTGAAGCGTTTGAGCAGCTCGTTCACCGCGCCCGTGTCTTGGCCGGAACCGCGCGCGATGCGTCGCCTCCGACTCACATCCAGGATTTCGGGCTGAATGCGCTCACGCGGTGTCATGGAAGTAAACAGTGCTTCGAGGCGATTCATCTCGCGCTCATCCACGTCCATGTCGCCCATGCTGCCCATGCCGGGCATCATTCCGAGCACCTTCTTCATGGGCCCCATTTTGCGCACCATGCGGATCATGCCGAACATGTCCTCCAGGGTGAACGAGCCCATGATCATCTTCTCGAAGCCCGCTTGGGCCTCCTGCTCATCGATGTTCTCTTGGGCCGTCTCCACCAGTCCGACCACGTCGCCCATGCCGAGGATGCGCCCCGCCATGCGTTCCGCCTGGAACGGATCGAGGTCTTTGACGTCCTCGCCAACGCCCAGATAGAGCAGCGGACAACCGGTGACGTGCTTCAGGCTGAGAGCCGCACCCCCGCGCGCGTCACCGTCCATCTTGGTCAGGATGACCCCGGACAAGCTCAATCGTTCGTGGAAGACGCGCGCGGATTGCAGGGCGTCCTGTCCGGTCATCGCGTCGACAACAAGCAGCTGGTTGTGGGGCCGCGTGCGGCCCGCGATCTCGGCCACCTCCCCCATCAACTCATCGTCCACGTGCAGGCGGCCCGCGGTGTCGAGGATCACCACGTCCTGCCCTCCGGCCTTGGCCGCCGCCACGCCCGCCGCGCAGACGTCGGGCGGGCTGACACCTTCCTTATGGAAGACCGGGATCTGCAGACGCTCGCCCAAGACGCGCAGTTGCTCCACCGCGGCGGGGCGCTTCACATCGGCGGCCACGAGTAGAGGCCGCTTGGCATGCTTGTCTCGCAAGTGCAGGGCCAACTTGGCGCAGGTGGTGGTCTTGCCTGCGCCCTGCAGACCCGCCATGAGGATGATCGTGGGGCCGTGCTTGGCGAACTGGAGCGTGGCGTCCTCGGGCCCCATCAACTCCACCAGTTCGGTGTGCACGGCGTGCACGAACTGGTCTGAGGCTTGCACGCCCTTGACGCGTTCGGCACCCAGGGCCCGGGCGGACACACGCTGCGTGAACTCAGCCGCTAGCTCGAAGTGAACATCGGCCTCAAGCAAGGCCGTGCGCACTGCGCCAAGCCCCTCTTCAATATTGTCCGCGGTCAGTTCCCGCCGGCCCCGGAGCCCGGCAAAGGACTGGGTCAGGCGCTTGGTGAGAGATTCGAACATGGGCAGTGCGGGGGGGCGATTGGCCGCTTTATAGCACCGTCAGCCGCTCCTGTGGACCCCGGCGGTCAGGATCAGTCCTGCTCGCGGCGGATCTCTGCGCCCAGACCTTGCAGCCGCTTCTCGATGTGCTCGTAGCCCCGATCGATGTGGTAGACGCGGTGCACCTCCGTCGTGCCTTCGGCGACCAGCCCAGCCAATACGAGAGCGGCCGATGCGCGCAGATCGGAGGCCGTCACCGGTGCTCCGGAGAGTCGTTCGGTCCCGCGCACGATGGCCGCGGTTCCCTGGCGACGGACCGATGCGCCCAGACGCTCCAATTCCGGCATGTGCATGAAGCGGTCCGGGTAGATGCACTCCGTGATGATGGAGAGACCATCGGCACTGGTCATCAGAGTCATCCACTGTGCCTGCAAGTCGGTGGGGAAACCGGGATAGGGGTGAGTGGTGACATCGGTCGGGTGCGGCCGCTGCGCCTGAGGATCTCGGGGCTGGGTCTCGATCCAATCGTCCCCCACCTGCAGCGAAAGTTCTGCTTCGTTCAACCGGTCGAGCATGACCGAGAGGTGGTCGGGTCGACAGCCTTCAACGCGTACGCGCCCGCCGGTGAGGCACCCCGCGATGACGTAGGTGCCGGCCTCAATGCGGTCCGGAATGACCGGGTGGTCCGCTGCACCCAACTCGTCCACGCCCTCGATGGTCAGAAAGGGAGACCCTTGACCCCGGATCCGCGCGCCCATGCGGTTGAGACAGTCCGCCAGGTCGACGATTTCAGGTTCACAGGCCGCTCCCTGAATCGTGGTGGTCCCGCGCGCCAGGGTGGCGGCCATGAGCACATTGGCCGTGCCAAGCACAGAAGATCCAAAGGCCGAGCCGAGATAGAGATCCGCGCCGCGCAAGCCGCCTTCTGGCGCCTCGGCCACGATGAAACCGCGCTCGATTTCAACCCGCGCGCCCAGGGCACGCAGTCCCTTGATGTGGATGTCGATCGGGCGCACGCCAAAGACGCAGCCCCCCGGCAGACTGACTTCGGCCCGGCCAAGGCGCGCCAGCAGGGGGCCCAAGACGCAAACCGAGCCACGCATCTTGCGCACCGCTTCCCAGTCCGCACGACCCGTGATATCCCCAGCACACGAGACGCTCAGGGATCGTTCGGAATCGAACTGGCCCTGGGCACCGAGCCCTTGCAGCACACCCAGCATGGTGTGCACATCGGTCAATTGCGGCACGCCCGTCAGACGTAGGGGTTCGCGGCTCAGGATCGAAGCCGCCATGATGGGCAGTACGGCGTTCTTCGATCCGGCTGTCTGGACCGTTCCCTCCAGGGGCCGGCCACCTTCAACGATCAACTTCTCCAAGCTTTGCTTCCCCCCGAAGAAAAGCGCGCGAACGCAGTAAATTAAGTCTGGTGCTAGCGCCCGGGGCCTCCCCGGACGTCGGAACACGGATCCGCTGGGACCCCTCGTCGAAACCACCCTAGCGCCGGGCGAGGCCGGATTCCCGCCCCAGGTCGGAAGAACTGTGGGGGCTGCGGGGCGAGTTGACGGCGCCCCCCGCCCGGACATAAAATCTCCGCCCCCCAAATCTGTGCAAAGCAGACTCGGGGAAACCATCCCCGGACCCCCCGGAGAGGACAAGCCTCCGCTCTCCTCGGGCGACGCTGCGCTCCTTCATTCACGAAGGAACCGCCCTCTCCGTTCCACCCACGCACGCCGCTTAAGATGATCGACACAATGGACTTAGGTGCCACCGCCACCCAAGAGCCGTCCGAGCCTCTCTTCGACTTGGCCACTGATCCGGTTCCTAGTTTTGCTGCGCTACAACAGGAGCGCTCGGCCATCTTCGCGCGCCGCCGCGCCCACGACAGTTTCGCCAATACGGTGGAACGCCTGGCCCAGGACGGGGAACAAGGACGTCGGCGAGGACTGGGTCTTTGGATGCTGGGCGACTTCGAGGGAGCTGTCAGCTTGTTGTCGAACCACCCCCAAGATGACGTGGCCGCATTCACGTTGGGACATTCGCTGGCCTCTCTCGGGCGCTTCAAGGAGGCGGCAGATGTCTTCAAAGCGCTGAGTGTCAAGCACCCCGAAGAGCCCCGGCCGCGGCAGGCTTGGATCGACGCCGGCCTGGAGGCCGAACTGGCCTCTGGAGACGAGGATTCCGGTCGCGCGCAGCTCATTTCGGCCCTGGAAGACGCACCGACATCGTTCCATGACAGCGCCGAAGCCAAGTACCTGGCCGGACGCTTGTGCGAACTGAGCCACGATCGCCAGGACGCCATCGACGCCTACTCGGCTGCACGCGAGCTGGACCCCACGCACCGGCGCAACCTATTCCGCCTGGCCCACTTGGCCGAACGCTCCGGTCTCGACGATCTAGCCTTGGAGTGCTACGAGACCCTGACCACCATGTTGCCCATTGATCGCAACGTGATGATGAACTTGGGAGTTCTCTATGAGGACCTCGGTCGCGACACCGAAGCTGCCGCCTGCTTCGAGACCGTCACCCGCTGTCAGCCGTTGGATCGCCGCGCGCGCCTCTACCTGCAGGACGCCGTTGCCGGAATGAACATGTTCTACGACGAGGACATGGAGAAGAAGGAGGATCGCCTCAACCAGATCCTGCGCATTCCGATCACCGACTTCGAGCTCACGGTGCGCGCTCGCAACTGCCTGAACAAGATGGACATCATGACCCTGGGCGACCTGGTCAAGAAGTCCGAGAACGAGCTGCTCTCGTACAAGAACTTCGGCGAGACGTCCTTGGCGGAAATCAAGGAGATCCTGGGCTCCAAGGGACTGCGCCTCGGTATGGCGCGCGAAGAGGCCGTGGCGTCCATCGCTCGCAATCAGACCTTCTCACCTCAGGAGCTGGACACCAGCGACCCCCTCAACCGTTCGGTCAACGACCTCAAGCTTTCGATCCGCGCCCGTCGGGCGGTGGAGAACATGGGCTGCATGACCCTGAGCGAGATCGTCTCCCACACCGAGGAAGAACTGTTGGCCATGCCCAACTTCGGAGTCACCAGCTTGATCGAGCTGCGCGACAAGTTGGGTGAGTACAACCTCAAGCTCAAGGGCGACGACTAGAGTTCGGCAGCCGGCCTCCCTACGACCGCCTTCGGGTGCAGGGCGGGAGGTTGTGCCAGGATCCCAAGCTGCAGCTCCCAACCGAATCACCTCCGGGCAGTTTGGGGCAGGCGGATCTCGATTCCGTTGTGCCGGAAAGCCACACTGGACGACTCACATGTGTCGGGCCGAGCAGGTCCGGGCACGCGAGGCTGACTGATCCATACGACCGCTCGGGGGGAGCACATGTTCGAATACCTTCAAGGAACCATCCACGCCCGCGGAGCGACCCACATCGCTTTGGACGTGAATGGCGTCGGCTATTGGCTCCTGACTCCCTTGGGATCGAAGTTCCCGGAGGCCGGCCAGGACGCGCGCGCCTGGGTCCATTTCGCCGTGCGCGAAGATGCCCAGACCCTCTACGGCTTCGATCGACGTGAACATCGCGACTTGTTTCGCGAACTCTTGAAGGTCAAGGGAGTCGGACCGTCGATGGGCTTGGCCTTGCTTTCTGGCTTGCCGCCCGCCGAATTGGTCGCAGCGATTGCAGCGGCTGATCTGTCCAGCCTGACGCGCATCAAGGGCGTAGGGAAGAAGACCGCCGAGCAGATCCTGCTGGACCTGCGTGATCGCGCCACCACCTTAGCCCTCACTCTGGGAGTCCAGCCGCAAGACACTTCCGTCCTGACTCCCGCGGCACCTGCTCGAGACGAGGTGCGATTGGAGGCCGTGTCAGCCCTGGTCCATATGGGATTCAAACCCAAGCAAGCTGAAGACAACGTGGCCAAGGCCGTGCAGGATCACCCGGCAGGCAACGTCGAGACCCTCGTCCGCGCCGCGTTCCGCAAGTAAGTTCCAACCCTTTCCGCGTCTGCCGTGAGTACCCCCCTCAAAGCCCCCCGCGTCATCGTCTGCGATGACCTGCACCCCGCCGCACTCGAACAATTCCGCGCCCACGGTATCGATGCCGAAGTACGACTGGGAATGGATGAGGCGGCCTTGATCCAGGCTGTGCCAGGAGCCCACGCCCTCGTGGTGCGCTCCGCCACGAAAATCACCCGTCCCGTTCTCGAAGCCGCACCGGACCTGGTGGTGGTGGGCCGCGCGGGAGTGGGCGTGGACAATGTCGACGTGGCTGCGGCCACCGAGCGCGGCGTCGTGGTGATGAACACACCGACGGGGAACACGACGACCACAGGTGAACTCGCCATTGCCTTGCTGTGTTCTCTCGCGCGTCACGTGCCCCAGGCGGACCGTGGCACACGCAGTGGCGATTGGAAGAAGAAGAAGCTGATGGGCACGGAGATTACGGGCAAGGTGCTGGGGGTGGTCGGCCTGGGCCGCATCGGACGCGTGGTGGCTCAGCGGGCGGTTGGCCTGTGCATGGAGGTGGTGGCGTACGACCCCTACTTGTCCAAGGCGGGCCTATCCAAGATGGGCGCAGAGTCGGGTCTGGAGGGCATCGAGTTGCTCGAACTCGATGATCTGCTGCAACGCTCGGACTTCGTCAGCTTGCACGTTCCGCTCACCGACGAGACGCGTGGTCTCTTGGGTGAGGAACGCCTGGGACGGATGAAACCGGGTGCGCGACTGATCAACTGCGCGCGCGGAGGCCTGGTCGACGAGGCCGCCCTGGCGCAGGCCCTGGACGAGGGGCATCTAAGCGGTGCAGCTCTGGATGTTTTGGAGCAGGAACCGCCGCCCGCGGATCACCCGCTGCTGGGTCGCGAGAACGTGATTCTCACGCCCCATCTCGGAGCCTCATCGCACGAAGCCCAGCGCAACGTGGCCGTGGACGTCGCCGAGCAGATCGCCACGTTTCTGGAAGACGACGTGGCCCACAACGCAGTCAATGCCCCGGCCCTGCCCACGACCATGCGGCGCGAATTGGCGCCCTTCTTGCTGCTGGCCGAGCGCATGGGCAGCTATCTCGCGCAGCGCATGGACACTCCGATTCGCAAGGTCGAGTTCACCTTGGCGGGCGAGGTGGCCAAGAAAGACCAGGTGGGAGCCTTGCGTTTGGGCTTCCTGGTGGCGTTGTTGCGCCGCTCACTGGAAGGCAGTGTGAACTTCGTCAACGCCCCCATGTTGGCCGGAGAGCGCGGTATCAGCATTCTGGAAGACACGGAAGGCTCCGCAGGCAACTACACCAATCTGATCAAGGCGCGTGTGTCCAGCGAGGGCGGTCGCGAGACGCACGTGATTTCCGGCACGGTTTTCGGAAACGGTCCACGCTTCGTGCGGGTGGATGACATGCATGTCGACCTGCCGCCCGGGGGACACCTACTGCTCACGCGACACACCGACCAACCGGGAGTCCTGGGCCAAATCGGCACGCTGCTGGGAGAGCATGGCGTAAACGTCAGCCGCGTTGAGTTGGGCCCGCACAGCACCGAATTCGAGGGACAGGCCACGGCCTTCTTCTCTCTCTACGACGCGCTAGACGACGGCGCCATCGAAGATGTGCGCGCACTCGATGCGGTGCACAGCGCGCGCCGCATCGACATGGGAGCCTGAGCCATGCAGCGCTTCCCCCAGCAGCCCCCGTACGGCACCGTGGTCTTCGACTGCGACTCCACACTCTCCAGCATCGAGGGTGTCGAGTACCTGGCCGGTGCGCACTTGCAGGAGGTTGAGGCCCTGACCCAACGGGCGATGGACGGCCTCGTACCCGTGGAAGCGGTATTTGGGGCTCGGCTTGAACTCGTGCAGCCGAGTGCGGCGGAGGTCGACCGAGCCGGGCGCGCCTACGTCGAGACCGCCGTCCCCCATGGGCCCGAACTGTGCGCAGGCCTACGGGCCTTGGGCAAGCAGGTCTGGATCCTCTCGGGTGGTCTGCGGCCAGCCGTCCTGCACCTCGCTCGCGTCTTGGGGATCGACGAGCAGGACGTCTATGCAGTCGGCGTGGAGTTCGATGCCCAGGGCCAATACGCGGGGTTCGACACCGAGAGCCCCATGGCTCGATCTGGCGGCAAACTGGAGATGCTGCAAAGGCTATCGCCCCGAGCTGCCGAGCCGATTGCGCTGGTGGGTGACGGAATCACGGACCTAGAGGCGGCCCCCGCCTGCGGGCGCTTCATCGCCTTCGGCGGAGTCGAACGGCGCGAAGCCGTGCTCGAGGCGGCGGATGCCCGTTGCGAAGCACCCGATCTGGCCGCCCTCTTGGGGCTGCTGACAACCGCCGCCGAGCGCGAAGAGCTCTCATCACTCACCGGCCATGAGCCTTTGCTCAGGGCAGCCGCCAGCTTCCTGTAGTCCCTACCCCTGGCCCCCATCATGGCTCAACTCTGGATCCCCGGACCGACCGAAGTCCGCCCCGAACTTCTGGCCGCCTGCGCGCGACCCATGATCGGACACCGCAGCGCGACAATGACTGAGACGATTGAGCGCATGGATCCCCATTTGCGTTTCGCGTTTGGGTTGGCAGATGACAGCTCGGCGACCGTGGCCGTTCACTCAGCCAGCGCCTCAGCCATGATGGAAGCGGCCCTGATCGGCGCGGGGCGCGGCAGGGTCTTAAGCCTGGTGAACGGTGCCTTCTCCAAGCGCTGGCATAAGATTGCCGAACAACTGGGGCGCGACGCGCACGCCATCGAAGTCCCCATGGGCGGAATCGTGCCCCTGGATGAGGTGCGGCGTGTACTCGATGAAGAAGGCCCTTTCGACGCGCTGACTTTCGTCTCAAGCGAGACCTCAACGGGAACGGCCACGCCCCTGGAACCCCTGGGACAATTGCTCGCGCATTACCCCGACACGCTGCTGCTGGCCGACATGGTGAGCTGGATCGCCGGCGCGCCCGTTGATTTCGATGCCAACCACTTGGACTTCAGTCTGGCGGGAATCCAAAAAGCCTTCGCCTTGCCCCCGGGCATCGCCGTGGTCTGTGCATCGGAGGCATTCATGCGGCGAGCCCGCTCACAGCCCGACCGCGGGTTCTACTTGGACCCGGTGCGCTTCATCGATGGACACGTGGCGCGCAAAACTCCCGCCACGCCGGCCATCTCCCTCTACTTCGCCCTGGCACAGCAATTAGAAGACATCAGCGCAGGCGTGACCCTGCCGGAGAGCGCGGGCAGTTGTTCGGGCGCCGACGCCTGGCAAGCGCGTTTTGACAAGCACCGCCGTATGCAGGCACGCACCGTGGAGTGGGCTGCGGGCCACGGCCTGTCCTTGTTGCCGGATCCGGATCTGGGATCCCCCACGGTTTCTTGTGTGCGGGCGGGACACCTAGATGTGCAAGCGCTAGTCGCTGGCCTGGCGCACCGGGGCTATGCGATATCCAACGGCTACGGGGACCTCAAGGGTAAGACGTTTCGCATCGGGCACATGGGCGACCACAGTGAACAAGGCCTGAATGGGCTGCTCGCAGCGGCGGACGAAGTTCTGGCCTAGTCTCGAAGGGGGTCGCGTCCGGCAGCCACTTGCCCCCTCTGAACTCGCCCCCATACTGGGGACCATGGCTTCCTCAAGACGACGATCCCCGTGGTGCGCACGGCTGCCAAGACTGGCTAGCCTCGGCCTCTGCGCCCTCTTGCTCTGGGCCCCCGACGGTCAGACGCAGCGGCGGGGCCAATCCGGCAAGGACTCCAATGGACCCTCCTGGTTCCACGGCAAGCTTGCCGACGCTCAAGCCCAAGCGAAAGAGCGCAATGTGCCCCTAGTGATCTGTTGCGTGCTGGACGGGGAGGAAGCCAGTGACCGCTTTCAAGCCTCCCTCAAGAGTGATGGCAATCTTGATGCCCTGGACCAAATCGCCATCTTGATCATTGCCAACAACGGGGATCACGATCGGGAGGAAATCGAAGTCCGCGGCGACGATGGGAAGCTCATCGAGAAGAGCGTCTGTTCGGCTTTCGGGACGGATGACTGTGACGCCCACAAGCAACACTGGGACGCGGTCTACAAGGAATACGTCATGCCCGACGGTGGCGAGTGGATCTTGCCTGAGGCCCTGGTCGTGCGACCCGACGGCAAGCTGCATGGTCGCTATGGGGACAGTGATGTGCCGTCTACCTCCACGATCGTGCGCTCGGTCGAGTTGGTGCAAAAAGAACTGGGCCGGGGAGTCCTCGCTTCTGACCTCAAGCGCCTGCGCGAAGAGGTGACCATGGCCCAGACCATGGCTCGCGCCAAGCTCTGGGCTGAGAGCTGGCAGTCCTGGACACTGGCCCAGGGCTGGGCCCCCACGGGACCCCACGCGGACTCTGCCAAGGCCGGATTGTCGGAAGCGCTCAAGGGCATGCGGTCGGAGTTGGAGAAACAATCCAAACGCCTGGTGGATGCGACGCTGGAGGATGCCTACCGAAACCTGCGTGCATTGGGCTTCGACGATTCGCCCATCGAAAAGGAGGTCGGGAAGATATTGAGCAAGGCGCGCCGCAACGCTGCCTTCAAGTCCCGCCTCGCCGAAGTGGATCTTGAACTGGAATCCGAGGCCTTGCTGGACGAGATCGTTGCAGCCCTGAAGGCCGACGACAAGAAGCAAGCCAAGCGCTTGCTCCGCAAACTGTTGAGCAAGAAGCTCGCCCAAACTCCAGCCGCCCGAGCGGCTAGCGAGCGCTACAAGGACTTGTAGGCACCCAGGTCCTGCTCACTGAGGGCGGCCGCTCAATTGAGGAAACTCTCAGGGGCTGGGTTCGTTCGTCACGAACGCGTCCAGGACTGAGTCGGGACCGCACTCACCGTCGCGCCGGGCAGTTAGGTGCGACGGAAGCAGATGGTGGCCCATGCTCTCCCCACGCCCACCTCGAACCGAACCGGTCACCACTCGAATCTGATCGACAAATCCGGCACGAAAGAAGGCCTCCAGCAGGGTGGGGCCGCACTCAAGCAGGACTCGCCGGTAGCCCATCTCCCACATCCAGGTCATCACGGCGCGCAGGTGCAGAAAGCGGCGATTCTCTCCGCGCAGACCGTGTACGCCCGCTCCCGCAACAGTCAGCGCTTTCTCTCGCGCTCGATCGGGACCGGAGGTGCACAGGATGCGGATCGGCCCGGCGGATTCCTCTCGAGCCGGCGGATCGAACATGCGCGCCTCGGGGGAAGTTCTCAGGCCGCTGTCCAAAATGATGCGCGCGGGAGCTCGCACGGTGCGAGCCGGGGGACGGACGGTCAAGCGTGGGTCATCTGCGACGACCGTCCCCACGCCCGTGAGGATCGCATCGACTGAAGCGCGCAGGTGTTGTACCTGGGCCATGGACTCGGGGCTCGAGATGGTCCGGCCGTCACCGTGCTGCTGCGGAGGAGAGAGTTGCCCCGTGCTCGTCTGGGCCCACTTGGCGATCACCCAAGGCCGAGGTCTCCGCACGCGTTCCTGCCGGGTCCAGTCCAAAAAGTGCGGGGCCACAACCTCTAGCGGGGAAGCCCCCGGGAGCAGGACCGCCTCCAAGCCAGCATCCTCTAGAAAGCGAATGCCCAGGCCGTGATGTCGCGGATCGGGGTCCACGGCGCCGATCACGACGGACTCGATGCCCGCCTCCATGATGGCTTGGGTGCAGGGACCCGTCTTGCCGCGCGTGCTGCAAGGTTCGAGGGTCACGACCAAGGTGTCCCAATCGGCTCGTGGAACTCCACTGCGAGCAGCCAGCTCGAGCGCCTCGACCTCGGCGTGGTCCCCGCCCCAGCGCTGGTGGTACCCCCGCGCAATGACCTTACCCTTGGACAGGATGGCGGCGCCCACACAAGGATTGGGAGCCACGTCGAACCGGAACTGGGCCGCATCGGCGGCCAGCTCCTGGAGCAAGTTGCTCAACTCCGTGCTGTCGAGAGGGGTAGAGAGAACACCCATGGGCCGGACAGTTTAGCCGTTCATCTCACCCGATACCCAGCGCCCACTTCGGGCCAGCGGCTGGGCCCGTGTCCTGACCTCAGGCCGGCCAGGGTGCGAAGCACGATCAGTATCTCGCCCGCGCCCCTTCCAGAGACCGCCGCGGTGTGGAGAATGGCCGCTCCTCGGCTCGCGCGTTGTCCTTGATCGCCCCCCCACCTAGTTCGTCAGAAAGCCATGAGCAAAGCCCCCATCCGTGTCGCCGTCACTGGCGCCGCCGGGCAGATCGGTTACTCCCTCCTGCCGCGAATCGCCAGCGGCCAGATGTTTGGAGCGGACCAGCCCGTCATCCTGCAGATGATCGAGATTCCCGTGGAGAAAGCCCTCCAGGCGCTCGAGGGCGTGGCCATGGAATTGGACGACTGCGCATTCCCTCTCTTGCAAGACATGGTCCTGACCAGTGACCCCGCGGTGGGCTTCAAGGACGCCAACTGGTGCCTGCTGGTGGGCTCCAAGCCGCGCGGCCCGGGCATGGAACGCGGGGATCTGATCCGCGAAAACGGCCCGATCTTCACTGGGCAAGGCAAGGCCATCAATGACCAAGCCTGTGACGATGTGCGCGTGGTTGTCGTGGGCAACCCGTGCAACACAAACTGCTTGATCGCCATGCATTCGGCGGCGGATATCCCGAACGATCGCTTCAGCGCCATGACGCGCTTGGATCAGAACCGAGCCCAGGCTCAACTGGCCGCCAAGGCAGGTGTCTCCACGAGTGAAGTGACCAACGCCCTGATCTGGGGCAACCACTCCGCGACCCAGGTGCCGGATTTCTATCACACCTTGATCGGTGGCCGCAGCGCGTCCGAGGTCATCGAAGACGCCGATTGGCTACAAGGGCAGTTCATCTCCAGCGTGCAGAAGCGAGGTGCAGCAATAATCGCCGCCAGAGGCCTGTCCTCCGCCGCCTCTGCAGCAAACGGGCTCGTGGATCACGTGCGCGATCTGCGCCAGGCCACCCCCGATGGAGAGTGGCGTTCGGTCTGCGTCTGCTCGGACGGCAGCTACGGCATCGACGAGGGTCTGATCAGCTCCTTCCCCGTACGCACGGATGGCGAGGGGGGCTGGAAAATCGTGCAAGGGCTGGAGCTCAACGAGTTCCTGAGCGCCAAGATCGCCGCCACCCACGAGGAACTGCGCGGGGAAAGAGACCTGGTCTCCGACCTCCTGAGCTGAACCCTGTCCAGCGAAGACAAGCGCGGGTAACCGGAGTGGGCCTGCATTCGTCATCCCGGGTGGGCGGGGGCGGTGGTTGGCTCATGCACGTGCACCCGGCTCCTGCCATTGGGGTCTGGGGCACCGACGCAACGACCGGATCACTCCGCATCCCGTGATCTGAACGCGAATGCGCGCCCGCGCCCTCGCCCTCCCGGGGCCCGCCGGTCCCTAGACCTCCGGTTGGGCCTCAAACCCCGCGACCCCGAAGGGGGTTGCGGTGTCCAATCGTACGGTTCGATGGGTGTTCACCCAGTCGGGCTTGCCGGGACAGGAAACGGGCATGCCGGAGAGGGTGCGGCCCAACACCAGGCCGGGGTCGCGCTCGGAGACCCGCTCGATCCACACGGGCAGCGCTTGACCCACGACCCGTTCGCAGCGCCGTCGCTGAACCGCCTCGGCGGCATCCAGCAAGCGGCGGTTGCGTTCCTTCTTGACCTGCTCCGCAACGCTATCCGCAAGTCGGCTATCGGCGTGGGTGCCTGGACGCGGGTCGTACTTGAATATGTAGTTCACGAGAAACTGCTGCTCCTCGAGGAAATCCAGGCTGCCCTGAAAGTCCGCCTCCTCCTCACCGGGGAACCCGACAATCCAGTCACTGCCCAACTCAATGTCCGGCACGATCTCGCGCAGGATGTCCGCACGTCGGCGGTACAGGTCCAGGTTGTAACCGCGTTTCATGCCGCGCAAGACTGCGTCAGACCCCGCTTGGGCGGGCAGGGGCAAGAAACGCTCCACCTTGTCGCAGTCGCGGATAGCCTCGGCAAAGGCCCGCGTCACATAGGAGGGATGCAAGGTTATGAGGCGGATGCGGGCTAGACCTTCGACTTCTTGCAATCGGCGCAACAAGTCCGCGAGCGAGGCGCGGCCTTGGCGGCCCGTCCCCTGGGCATCGGCGCCCGTGGGTCGCTCGAAGTCTTCTCCGTAACTGTTCACTGTCTGCCCCAGCAGGGTGATCACGCGCACGCCTCCCTCCACCATCCAGTGCACCTCGGTCAGCAGGTCCTCGAGTTTGCGGGATTGGACTCGTCCACGGGTGGTGGGCACGATGCAATAGGTGCACGAGAGGTCACAGCCGCGCATGACGGCCAAGTAGGCGTGGGAGCCGCCCTCGAAAGCGGAATCCGTGCGATCCACGCTGACGTCTTCATCCGTCTGGACCGCAACCAGGCGCGAGCTCTTGTGGGTCGCGCCCTGGGCCGCTCGCCGCTCGCGCACCTGATCGACCATGTGCGGCAGATTCTGAAATTGCCGCGTACCCGCTACGAGGTCCACGTGACCTGCGCGCTTGAAGACCTCTTCCTCCACGCGTTGGGCCATGCAGCCCATGATGCCGATGACCAAGTCCGGTCGGCGCTCCTTGGCGCGCTTGAGTTCACCGACCCAGCTCCAAGTTCGCTCTTCAGCGTGGTCGCGCACGCTGCATGTATTGAACAGCAGGACGTCCGCATCGTGCATGGAGTCCGTGGTGGCGTACCCGCGCCGGCGAAAACGCCCCTCCACCAGTTCCGAGTCGTACTTGTTCATCTGGCAACCGAACGTGACCACGTGCAACTTGGGCGCACCGGCCAGAGTGGCGGCGCCAGAATCTGAACGGGTCTGGTGACGGGTGATGGACATACTCAGCTCAAGCGGGCGCACAGTTTGCCAGAAGAATGCCGGCGCGTGGAGAGGGTCGCTTCCCGCGCTCGATGGGTCCACTGCCAACAGGAGGGGTCACGGGGGCCAGATTCGGGGGGGGCGGCGACACTTGCAGAGGTCCATGGCGTTGAACCAGACCTCGTGACCCCACTCGGGGTTCATCCGTCCTGCGGCTCCCCGCCGCTTCACCCGACTGACAAATCTACCCATGAGACTCCTTTCCCAATCACTCCTGGCCCTGGGCGCCGTGACAGTGCTGTCCACCTCCCTTGCGGCTCAGACGCCCACCAAGCGTGGTTCCGACCTGCGCTCATCCATCCGCTCGCGCGTGGACACCAACAACGACGGCGAGATCAGCCAGGACGAACTGCAAGCAGCTCGCAAACACATGCTGGGCAAGCGCGGTCAGGATGCAGATCCCGACAAATTGCGTGAGAACCCGACCCAGCGACGCCGGCGCCCCCATGGGGCCGACGATCTTGACCCGCAGGGCCAAGCACCCCACAAGGGCCAGCATGAGGTTGCCCGTCCCGGTGGAAGTCGCCCTCAACACAGGCCGGAACACAAGAACGGACAGGCTGACGCCACCAAGGGTCTCGGTCCCCTCGCGCGCTTCGACCTGAACGATGATGGAGTGATCGGTGGCGATGAGGCCCAGCGCGCCCAGGCGCTGTTGCAGCGTTTTCGCGAGCTGGGTGAGCGCAGCCGGGCCAACTCGGCGCAACGCAAGCGCCCGGGATCTGGTCCGAAACCGCCCGCACAGGGCAACGACTCTCGCAGCCGCCAGGGGCACAACCGTGGTACCAGGCCGTCGGCCGGCCAACAGGACGCCGAGCGTCGAAGCAGCTCTCAGAAACGCAGCTGCTCGGGCAACGCAGCCGAAAGGACTCGGCGCCGCCGCTAGTCCGCGAGTTACACAACTCGATCAGAGCCGTCTCCTTGCCCCTGGCGGGAGGCGGCCCGTTGCGTGAGCTCCAACTGAACTGACTGGGTTTGGTGTGCATCCATTGCGGGAATCGCCCCCAGCTCCAATGAAAAGGGGCTGCCGGCCAGTAGGCCCCCCCTCCTCATGCATCGGGTCCGGAGGGGTGGTCTCCAACGTGCACAGACGAGGCCAAAGGAAGGAATGCTGATTGTGGCTAGGCACACGGAACCCAGTCAGTTCTGACTTGAACTGAACTGACTGGGTTTAGTGTGCATCCACTCCGGGAATCGCCCCCAGCTCCAATGAAAAGGGGCTGCCGGCCAGTAGGCCCCCCCTCCTCATGCATCGGGTCCCGAGGGATGGTCTCCAACGTCCCCAGATGAGGCCAAAGGAAGGAATGCTGTTCGTGGCTAGGTCCACGGAACCCAGTCAGTTCCGACTTGAACCCGCTGGAGGACAAGGGCTCCCCTGGAGAGGCCAGATCCGAAATGATCGTCCTCCGGAGGGCCCCAGTCCACCGGGCAGGCACTCACCCCGCGCGGCACGCCACTTGCATGACACAGGGCGTTCTTGTGATTGGCGGGCTGCGCCGGACCACCGCCGCCCTCCGCCCCAACCCGAGGGACCCCCCATGCACCACTTTGCCCACGCCCGCTTCCTGGCACCCCTAGCCCTTGTCGCCGGTTGTTCCCCCGCCGTGGTGGTGACAGGTCCCCCGCCGGGTGGAGGACCTGCGATTTTCCAAGAGCGCGAACCGAACGACTCCCCTTTTCAAGCCGACCCCATCAGCGGCGTCGATATCTTCAGCTACTTGGTGGTTCAGGGTCATGTGCAGCCCCCGGGTTTCTTTGACGTCTACGATCACTTCGAGTTCGTCGCACTGGAGCCGGCCACGTTCGACCTGCAGCTGGACGGCCTGGCACCCTACTCCGACATGGACATCTCCCTGTGGGATCCAGACCTGGGACAAATCGTCGCCGTCTGGGACAGCCCGCTGAACCCGGAACTCGGGACCTTTACGGTCACCCAACCGGGCAAGGTGTTTGTCCTGCTAGTGGAGGCTTACAACGCCCCCAGCGACTACGACCTCACCCTCATGGGTCGGCCAATCCTCTACGGGCCGGGCGGCGGCCAAGGAGACGGCGAGGAACGCGAATCCGCAAGTTCCGCCTTCTCCTTCCCGGATGGACTGCCCGAACGTCACAAGTAGATGCCATAGACCTGTCGAGGACAGACCCCCTCCAGCCGATGTCGGAGGGGGTCTCTTCGCACCTTCCACCCGATCGCCAAAGCTGCTAGCGTCGCCTAGGCCGAACCCATGGGGTACGCTAGCGCAGAGATCGACGTGGACGCAGGGGCTTGATCGGCCCTCCACGCCCTTGCCATGGCAGTCCTTCCCCACCGCCCGATTGCCCGTCGTGGGCCAGTTCCTCCACTTTGGTCGTGGCTCCTCCTGGCGCTGACCTGCGCTGGGTGCGGTGGTTCCGATCCGCTGCCCACGGCCACGGATGGGCCGGCGGTCTACATACGTTTGCCACTGGAAAGGGCAGGCGAGGTGTCCGATCAGGTCCCGGAGCGCGTGGCGCACTTTGAGCTCAAGCGTGGCTCGGTTGAGAACTGGATCGTCAAGGCGCCCCAGAGCTCTGCGCGCAACATCCCACCCGAGGAGGCGCTCAGTCAGAAGGCGCGCGCCGAAGGTCTCAAGCCCAAGCCCGTCTCGGCGATCTACCTGACCGGCGAGGGACCGAAATCCGTGGCGGTGCCCTGCGACTTGAACGCCGGGGACTTCAACCAAGTGCTGGTCAACGTGCGCAATTTCGGTCGCGGGGCAGAGTTTCTGAGGGTCGTGCTCAGGAGCGGCGGTAACGATCTGGCCAAGTCGCCCTGGACCGAATTCAAGGCGCGCGGCGGTCTGCGCCCGTTCAGCGCAGAGTTCACAACACTGCGCTTCGTCGAGGGCAAGATCGATGAGGTGGTCATCGAGATGCAGGGCAGGAGCAACGCGATAGCCGTCACGTTCTTCGATCTGATCGCCACCCCACTCGGGAACTTCCTCCCCGCCGTGGAGGGGCTTGGGAGCATCGTCGCCTTGGGCGAGGACGACCGCGCGTGCGTGGGCCTTTCCACCCGCAACCCCCTTGAAGCTCGCCAAGTCATCCCGGACGGCGCGGAGCTGTTCTATTCATTCGGAACCAAGTCGAGTTTAATCAACCCGCGCGGGGACGCGCAGTTGAAGGTGACCGTCACGGCTGAGGGTCTTCCGCCCCTAGAAGAGGTCCACGCGCTCCCCGCCAAGTTCACCCGGGAGTGGGGGGAGGGTCGCTTGGACCTGACGGCGTTCGCGGACAAGCAGTCGCTCATTCGTTTTGAGTTGCAATCAACGGCTGACTTGGAGCAGTTCTGTCTTGTGGGTGAAGCCGCCGTCTCACGCCGATCTGCAGGGGCGCCGACGGTACTGCTCGTCACGTCCGACACCCACCGTGCGGATCATATGGGGCAAGCCGATCCCGAGAACGTGACTGACCTGGTTCGCACCCCCCATCTCGACGCCCTAGGAGATCGGGGCATCTACTTCACCCAGGCCTACTCGTCGACCAACGTGACGAACCCGTCCCACGTGGCGTTGATGACCGGCACCTCACCGCGGGACACGCGTATTCTGAACAACGCAACGTTCCTGGCGGAACAAGCCCCGACCCTGGCCGAGTCGTTCCAAGCCGGGGGCTATCGCACCATGGCCATCCTCTCCGCTTACCACCTGCTGAACAAGGAAAGTGGCCTGGGCCAGGGATTTGACCGAGTCAACGGACCGAGGAACGGCGATCGCGACGGGGAAGACAGCGTGGACGTGCTCGAGGAGTGGGTGGCCGATGCAGCTGGCCAGCCGCTCTTCATCTGGTTGCACCTCTTCGACGCCCACTCCCCCTACGGAGCACCCGCTCCCCATGACCAGACGTACTGGGAGGCAGCCCCACCCTTTGACAAGGACGCCGAGCCCATCATGCCAGCGCCCCTGGTTCCGGCCTTCCTCACAGGGCTGACGGACAAGGACTACCCCTACCAGCAGTACCGCGGAGAAGTGGACTACGTGGATGTGCAAATGGGTCGTGTCTTGGGTCTGGAACGCATGGCCTCTGCGGTGATCGCCTTCACGGCCGATCACGGTGAGTCCTTTGGCGAGCACGGCGTCTGGTGGGATCACGCCGACTTGTACCCTCAAACGGTGCACATCCCGTTGATTCTCTCTTGGCCGGGAGGACCCACGGGGGTACGCAACAGCGAGTTCGTCAGGCAAATCGATCTGGGTCGCACGCTGCTGGACCTCGCCGAACTGGGACTGGAAGAGTTTCCCGGACGCAACCTGGACTGGGCGCTTGAGGAGTTTCCAGCCTCAGACGCCCTGTTTGAACTCTCGGCGCATGGTTATGTGGCCTGCATTCAGACGCCGAGCTGGCGCCTAAGCGTGCACCTCCGTAACCATCATGAGGCGGCGCTGGAAAAAGCACGCCTGAAACATGAGGTCGAGTTCTATGACCTGAAGTCCGATCCGCTCTGCCTGAACGACCTCGTCAAAGATCCCGCCCATTTCGAACGCGCCAAGCAAATGCGCAGCAAGCTGATGGACTGGCTAGACGCAGCCGACCCGGTGGGTTGGGGCGAGAGCCGTGATATGACCCAGAAGCAGCTCAATGACCTACGTGGAATCGGATACGGCGGCGAGACTGGGGCGCTGCCCGCTGGAAGCCTCTACCGGGAAGATCCAGCGAATGAGTGGTGCGCCTTTTTTGCGCGTTAGAACCTGTCCCACTTTGATGCGCTCGCTCCGAGTCACGGGGCCCTGAAGGCCCAGGACCGCCTCATCCTTGAACGGGTAGCCACTCCCACCCCGGCAGACTTCCGCACGGGGTACGTTTTGGGGTGGACCTCACTCTCGCGCACTCCTCTCCGATACTCGCTCGGGTTGCCCTGCTGTCTGCCCTGCTGGGCGCCTGCCAGGCAGTGGCCCCCAGTGCAGAGGTGGTCGATGCATCCCTAACCGTGCGTGGTGAAACACGGCGAGAAGCGGGCGATGTGGCGCGCACTCTGAAGCGTCTACAGCCCGAACTCGAGGCCCTTGTACCTGGCGTGGCCCTGGGTGACTTGGAGGTCTGGATCCAGGATCAACCCCATGTGTACTCCTTTCCGAGTGACATGGACTACGACGCCGAGGGCCTCTACGCGCCCGACCTGAAGCGCATCCTGCTAGCCCGCGGCAGCCGGGACATGAAACGTGTCCTCGCCCATGAGCTGACCCACGCAGCCCTGCAGAGCCCCTGGAATCGCCTACCGGGGACCCTCGAAGAAGGCCTCTGCGACAGCGCATCGGCCTGCCTCGCACCGGGTGGCGCTCAGCGCCTGAGGGCCGGCCGGCTCAGTGGTGCCGCGTTCGCGTGTGGTGGTATCGAACTGCGCCTGCGCATCACACCCAAGGTTTCCGGAGCCCAGACTTTCGAGACTCAAGTGCTGCTGTCCAAGCCCGCCATCGATCGCGCCGCAGCGCAGTCGGTCTTCACCGTTTCTGCAGGCCTGTCTTCCTCCAAGTTGGACACCGAGTCCAAGCGTGCCTTCTACGGCCTGTCCTTCCTCGTGGTCGACCGCGTGGTTCAGCGCGGTGGGTTCGACGCCCTCTACAGACTCTGTCAGCGGGCCGAAGCGGAGGGCTTGGAAGAAGTTCCCGCACCTTGGATACTGGATGCCGCGCAGCTGGAATCGACTGAAGACTCGTGGCGCGCTGCCGCCTTGCAGGCCTTCGGCAACCAGGACTTGGTCGGGCTGATTGGCATGTACCCGGACAAGTTGGCGGAACGCCTGGCCGAGCACATCCTCTCATTGGACTTTGATCTGGAACAAGGCCGCTGGTGGGACACCCTGTCCGTGGAGTGCTCTCTTGTACAAGGCACGGCGAGCACCAAGCTCAATGACCTGTGGCCCATGCGCGTCGCCGTCTCCCAGGCCTTGCGAAGGTAGTTCCGCTGCCGACTGTTCAGTCCGCGGGTTCGATCCACTCCCAGCGACCGAGCTGGCCGTTGGTCTCTTCTACTCCGACGCTCAGCCGATCCGGGCGCACGCTGGGAAAGCGCTGCTGCAGTTCATCCAGCAAGCGGCGGCCGAGGACCCAGGCCAGGTTCTCGGAGCTGGTGTTGTTGATCGGCAGGACAATGACATCCTCAGTCGGAGCCGCGTAGTAGCGCCCAGCGTAGGTCACTTCAGTCACCCCGTCCCCGCGCTCCTTGACGCCCAGGCCGGGATGCTCCCCAGGCAGCAGCAGGTGCTCGTCGAGCTCGTCCACCAGTTCCTTCACCACGGGCTTGATGCGCTTGAAGTCGATGACCAGGCCGTGCTCGGTAATGCCCGCATCCACCTGGATAAAGACTCGGTAGTTGTGGCCGTGCAGGCGCTCACAGGACCCATCCGGGAAAATCAGAAAGTGCGCGGCCGAGAACTTGAAGGCCTGCTTCGATAGGTCGATTCCCCAGCGTTCCATGGGTCTGAGGGTACCCGCAGAGGCGGTTTCAGTCACTGCCCCTCAGCAGCCGATAGGACCCCTATGGCTTACGGCAAATCCCCCTCGACCTGCGTCCACAAGGTCGTACTGAGCCTGTGTGTAGGTTCATGCCTCGCCGTGGCGGCTCTGCCCAGGTCTGTGACCGTTCAGCAGGAGATCCAGACTGCCAGGGTCGCACACACCATTATCCAAGCCCTAGTCGCGCAGGTTCCGGGCATGCGGCACACCTCCACTCCTGCGACGGCTCCTCGTCTAGAAACCAAACTGCCTGGGTTCCGTGGGCCGAACAGCTTTGGGTCATCGAAGAAGTAGGCCT
>CAYXTP010000018.1:48043-56353 GCA_964467985.1 uncultured Planctomycetaceae bacterium | reverse complement strand
CAGTGAACTTTCTAACCACCTAAACCTGGGTGTCCGAAAAACCCGGGAAGGTCAGTTCTGAGATTGGACATGGGGTCTCCTTGGAAGTCTTGTATTTGCTGTCAGTGACTGAGCATGTGCCTACTTCGGACAAAAGTACGTCAACCTAGGTTCATTTTCGTGAGGGGCACAGGGTCTGGACGCGGCACCTGCAGCAGAAAGGGCCTCAGCGTCTCTTGAGCTCGGGGGCCAATCAGGACCATTCGTTCCCTGCCGTGATGCTCAGTCTTATGCCGACATGGGCGGTAGATCCAGCTCTCGCCGCTGCGGTCAAGGTCTGCGGACCGAAGCTGGACCACCTCGCCCGGTCGCATGCCGGTGTACCACTGGAGGAGAATCATGGCACGCACGGTACTCGGAACGAGTTCCAGAACAGCCTCCACATGCTCCCAGGAGACAGGCTGAATCGGCTCAGTCTCAGGGGCTCGAGAGCGACCTCGCTTCAGCGGCTTGAGTGCTCGAAGACTTCCAAATGTCGCGGGTGGAACCGTCTCCTCCTCAGTCCCCCATCCGAAGACCCTGACGACCCGACAGACGCGGTCGTTGACAGTCCACCTGCAGAGCCCCGAGTCGACTAGGCGTTCTCGATAGCGCTTGAGACACCGAAGATCGAAATCCTCGACTGACAGACTCCCGAACAGCTCAAGCAAGGGCCTGGCCGTGCAGCGGATATTGACAATCTCGTGGGTCGGAGTGCCATCGGGCTTTCGGTAGTAGACCTCGGAGTGCTTCAGATAAGCGGCAACGAGTTCGGCGACAGTGAGCGAAGATGCCTCCCTGTCTTCAGGGAGTTCCCTTCCGTTCGCCTCCCATCGCGCAAGGAAGGTCGCGAAGCTCCGATGTGTCTCGGAGTCATCGAACCGCCCGAACCAGATCTGGCGGGCGTTAAAGCGGGCGTATGCGTGGCCCGTTTTCTTGTGGAGTTTGAGGCTCGGAGCCTGCTTGGTTTTCGTCATGACGGCGGTCTCGGTGTGGAAAGTGTGGAAATTCCACACTTCTGGGACTGAGGGCCGCGCTGCTCGTTCCATGCAGGTACGCCGTAAGTTGGCGTTCGGCATCAAGTTGTGATGGTCGGGGCGAGAGGATTTGAACCTCCGACCTCTGCAACCCCATTGCAGCGCGCTACCAGGCTGCGCCACGCCCCGACCGAGGGGCAGGGATCCTAGGTAGGGACTCGGGGGGGGTCAACCGCCCTGGGGAGTCGATTTGGGGAAGAACTGGACCCGGGTGGCCCGTTAGTGAGAATGAGCGCGGAGAATCCAGCCGTGGCCCGACCCCAGAGACCCCAAGAGATAGTGCGCATTCGAGTGCGCCGCCGACACCGCACGTGGATGTACTCCATGGTGCTGGCCACGCTCGGCTGGGGAGCTTGGTGGTTCAGCCTGTTCCTGCGCCGCTTCCTGCCGGACCTGTTTCCGGGATTCGAAGTGACCTACTGGGTAGCCTTTCTACCTGCGCTCGTTGGGCTGTTTCTGGCAGTCTTCACGATCCGGGCGCGCAAGATCTGGGTGCTACTCGCCGCCGTACCCATCTGCTCCAATCTGTCACTGCTGGCGCTACCCTGGGTCCTCGATTCAAATATTCTGAACGCGCAAGAGGCTGAACCTTCACCACCCCAGGATTCCGGGGCCGATCCAACCGCTAGTTAGATCGGGTTCGCGGCCAGGAGCATCCAGGTTCCTGTTACCGCCGTCACCACCGTGATCAGGATGACCGCGTAGGCCACGCGGCCGTGAGTCGCACGCTTGCACTTGCCCTTGATCGTAGCCACGCCGGTGATGACGGGCAGTAGGTAGGCGAATACGGTGAGCTTGGCAAGCGCGATGTGAATCGGATAGATCCGTCCTGCGGAATCGAGATCGTATTCCTTGCCGAGTTGCTCAGCGTAGTAGATCGCCAATCCCAAACCGATCAAGGTGAGCACGACGAGCGTCAGATGCTTGCGGCGCTGGGCCTTCTTGCCGGTGACCACCACGGCTGCAAGCAGCACCAAGGTGAGGATCAGAAAGACAGCAAATCCGGCGGTGGCAGTCATGCCTGGTCAGCTCTTGGGTTGGGCCAGTCCGTCCATCTCGGCGGCGGGTTCGCGGTTCATGAGGTCGGTCACGACCGTGCGCGGATCCTTATTTTCAAACAGGACGGCGTGGACCTGTTCTGCGATGGGCATGGGCACGGAACCCAGCGCGCTCTCGGGGCCAAAGAGGGCCTTGGTGGTCCAGACGCCCTCGGCAACCATGTCCATCTGCTCCAGAATCTCTTCAAGTGTCTGCCCGCGGCCGAGCCGTTCACCCACACCACGGTTACGCGAGTGCTTTGAAGTGCAGGTCGTGATCAGATCTCCAATGCCAGCCAAGCCGAAGAACGTGCTGACCTCCGCCCCACGGGCCTTCCCGAAGCGTGCCATCTCGACGATGCCTCGGGTCATCAAGGCACTCTTGGCGTTGTCCCCCAGTTCCAATCCGTCGCACATGCCGGCCGCTAGGGCGATCACGTTCTTCAGGGCACCTGCGAGTTCGGCGCCAAAAGCATCGCCGTGGGTGTAGACGCGGAAACTCTCGCAGGAGAAAGCGCTCTGCACGAGTCGCCCGTGGTCTTCGTTCTCACAACCCACGACCAACGACGCGGGCAGGCCGCGAGCAACCTCTTCGGCATGGCTGGGCCCCGTCAGAACGCCGATCGAACGCTCGCCCAAGACCTGCGTCAGAATCTGGCCCGGCGTCTTGAACGTCTCGATCTCCAAGCCCTTACTGGCTGTGACCAGGGGCAGGGTGCCGGGCAACGCGTCCTCGAAGCGTGATGCGACTTGGCGCAGGTACTGAGTGGGCACGACGCTAACCGCCAACTCTGCTCCCTCAGCTGCGTGGAAGGGATCGGCATCCACGCGCAAGGTCTCCGGGAAGCTCACACCAGGTAGGAAGCGTTCGTTGCAGCGCTCCTTGTTGAGCAGCTCGGCCTGCTCGGGGAACGCGCTCCACAGCACGGTCTCGATTCCGTTGTTGGCCAGGATCAAAGCCAGGGTCGTACCCCAACTTCCATCCCCCATCACCAGTGCCCTCTCAATGGATCGCTCAGCCATGGTTCGTTCCTGCAGTATCCTCGTCCGGGTCCTTGCGCCCCGCCTTGGGCTCGGTGCCCTGCAGCATACGGCCGATGTTCTGCCGATGCCTCACGACGACGAGCAAGGCCAATAGCCCACAGCCGATGAGGAACGCCGTGTCTTCGGGCTTGCGCCACCAGGCGGCCACGGGGAAGGCCAGGCCCATGCAGATCGAGGCGAGACCCACGTAGCGCGTCAGCTTCAATGTAAGGACCCAGACCAGGCCGGCGGGTAGCAGGATGATGGGCTCGATAGCCAAGATGGCCCCGCAGGCCGTCGCCACACCCTTGCCACCCTTGAGGCGCAGGTACAACGAGAAGCAGTGGCCTAGCACGGCCGCTGCAGCGCACATCACGGCCGCTTGGGAGTTGCCCTGATCCCCCATGAAAGCCGGAGCGATCCAAGCAACAGGAGCCCAACCCTTGAAACAGTCGAGGGCAAAGGACGCGAGCCCCCAGCCTCGGCCGACTGCGCGCATGGTGTTTGTGGCGCCGATATTGCCACTACCCATCTTGCGCAGGTCCTCGCCCTTCAGCATGCGGGTGAGTAGGAGCCCGAATGGCACGGAACCGAGCGTGTAGCTCGAGACGACGGCCAAGACCAGCGGACCCGTGACGTCGATCAGGGCAACCGAGGTCGGCAGGATGGTGATGGCCATGGATGGGGTGCCGCGCGACGGGGGGGCGAGCAAAGGGTACCCTGCGGCCACCCCGGCCAACCAGTCTGCGTCCATCACCGGCCCTGAGCACCTCTCTTGTCCCCCTCTACCACGCAAGGAACCACGCGCAGACGCACGGCCGTCTTGGGTGTGGACACGGGAGGCACCTTTACCGATCTCGTGTTGCTCGGAACCGACGGCCGCGTGACCACGGGCAAGGTCTCATCGACGCCCAAGGATCCTTCCCTGGCTCTTGAGACGGGCATGCGAGAGATGGAACAGCGGGTTCCCGGGGCCTCAAGCGGCTGCCAGGTGATCCACGGCACAACGGTTGCATTAAACGCCTTGCTGACGGGGCGCACAGCTCCCACGGCCCTGGTGACGAACCAGGGGTTTCGCGATCTTCTCGAAATCGGGCGCGGTGAACGACCGGTGCTGTACGACCTCGAGCCCCGTCGGCCGACACCACTGGTTCCCCGTCGCAGGCGATATGGAATCGACCAACGCAGTTGGCCCTCCATAGAAGGCGAGCTCGTCGAAGTCGCGCGCCCCAGGGCCAGCGAGATCGCGCGCCTGCGCAAGGCACTGGGCGCTAGCGGTGCGCGCAGCGTCGCCCTATGCCTGCTGCATTCGTACGCCGACCCGACCATCGAAACCCGTCTCGCCGAGGCACTTGAGAAACTACAACTGCCCATCACCTGTTCGGGGACCCTGCTCGGCACACACCGTGAAGTCGAGCGCTTTTCAACGGCCTGTGCCAATGCTGTCTTGGTCCCCATCATGGCCGACTACCTCGCTCGATTGTCCCGCCTACTGCCGCCCGAGCGCCTCTCAATCCTGCAGAGTTCCGGCGGCACCCTACCCGCACAACGCGCCGCAATTGAACCCGTGCGGGTGCTCTTCAGCGGTCCCGCGGGTGGCGTGGTGGGTGCCGCCCGGGCTGCCCTACAGGCCGGATTGGGAGATATCGTCACGCTGGACATGGGCGGCACGAGCACGGACGTCGCTTTCCATTCGCCTGATGCGGGTCTCTCGAACACAGTTCACGATGCCCAGGTTGCCGGCCATCCGATCGCTGTGCCAGCCCTCGACATCCACACCATTGGCTGCGGCGGCGGCTCGCTGGTGCGCGTCGACGCGGGAGGTGTCTTGCACGTTGGTCCCGAGAGTGCGGGAGCCGACCCCGGACCCATTTGCCACGGCCACGGTTCGGTGCCAACGGTCACCGACGCCTGCGTCCACCTGGGCTACATCGAGGCGCGTGGGTTCCTCGCCGGCCAGCTAGAGTTGGACACCGACGCCGTCTCGCGCGCCTTCGAGAGTTTGGGAAAACGCCTGGGCGTCGATTCGGTCAAGGCGGCAGAGGCCGTGCTCGAACTGGCGCAAGCCGCGATGCGTCGCGCTCTGGGCGTCATGACCATGCAGCGCGGCCAAGACCCGGCAGCCCTGCCCCTGGTGGCCTTCGGTGGCGGAGGCGGCCTGCACGCTGCGGCCCTGGTCAAGAGCCTGAACATGCCCGGTGCCCTGGTCCCCGCCCACCCCGGCGTACTCTCCGCCCTAGGCATGGCCAGTGCCGATGCCCTGAGCGATCACGAACGCACCGTGCTCGCTCCCCTAACGGAATGGACGGCCACCCTTCGCAAGCGGGCCTTTGCCGAGTTGACAGACCAGGGCCGGACCCAACTGCGTACCGCCGGCCACCCGGCCCGTTCCATCCGTTTCGAGCGCAGCTTGGCCCTGCGCTACCGAGGCCAGTCCTTCGAACTCACCCTGCCTGAAGGCGCACACCTGGCCACGCGCTTCGCCGACCTGCACCGCACTCGCTACGGTTGGGATCTACCAGGCACCGAAATCGAACTCGTCGCCCTGCGTGCCCGGGCCTCCGCCCCAGGTTTCGCGGGCCCGGGTGCGCCCAAACGTAGCCCACGCAAGCGCCCCGCCCCGCAGAGCCTCGTGACAGAGACCCGTCGAGCCTGGTTCGGCCGCTGGAAGCGAACCCCGATCTACAGCCGCCCCGAGTTGGCCCCCGGCCACGTCATCCAAGGCCCCGCCATCGTGCAGGAGTACAGCGCAACGACCGTCATCCCCACCGATTTCCGCGCCACGCTCGGAGCCCATTCACATCTGTGGCTCACGCGGCACGGGTCGCGTGCCTAGATTGGGGCTCAAAAGTGGAGCGGCTGAAGGGACTTGAACCCTCGACATCAACCTTGGCAAGGTTGCGCTCTACCACTGAGCTACAGCCGCGTCCGGATTGCGAGGATAGCCTGCCCCGACGGTCTGGCAAGGGATCGGTGCAAAATCATGGGGGTGCGAGACCCGATGCAGGGGAGGCCCCCTGGGCCAGTCACCGGGCGGCTACAAATTGAGCCACCCAGGTGCCCGCTTCTTGGGCGGCGGCGGTGGCGTTGGACCCGCGGGCCAGGTGGGCGGCGAGAACCGTGGCGAAGCGACAGCCGGTGCCGCGCCGGGATCCGGGCTGGCGCGGGTGTTCGATCCAGATGGGGTCATGACCCGGTCGGGCGACGAGATCCAGCAGGGGGTCTTCACCACCGTGCCCGCCCTTGAGCACGACGGTTTGGGCGCCAGCTGAGAGCAGGTTTCGGGCAGCCGCCCAGCGCGTCGAGCGTGAGGCCATGGCGCTCGGTGCCACGCCCGCCAGGTGTGCGGCTTCGGCGAGGTTGGGAGTCAAGACCGGTCCCAGGGGCAGCAGTTCTTCGCGCAGGAGTCCCATGGCTTCCGTGTTCAAGAATCGAAATCCGCTTGAGGATTCGATCAGGGGATCCAGGACCCACGGCTTGTCCCCGATTTCTCCGAACAACAGGACCGCTGCGCGGATGTGTTCCGGGCCTGGAAGCAGGCCGACCTTGACGCCGTCGCAGCTTCCGAGTTCGGCGCGCGCGGCGGCCAGCCATTCGGAGGGATCACGGGCACCCAAAGAATGCACCGCTTGGGCGTCTTGCTCGGTGTGGGCCGTGGCGACAGTGAGGACGCGCACGCCCGCGGCACGAGCCGCTTCGCGATCGGCGTCCAATCCGGCCGCACCGCTTGAGTCGGTTCCGCCGATGCAGAGCAGAGTCGAGCCCGACTTCATTCGGACAGCATGCGGCCCTCGGTCGGGATTGCATCTTCGTCCCCGTCGGAGGGTGGCGCGATCACGGCCAGGGCATGGGCGCGCAGAGTGCGTTCCACTTCCTTGATGGTGCTCTCGCCAGAGTCCTGCAGGGCGACGCGGCCACCGGCGATGTGGCCGTGGCCCCCGAATGAGCCCTCTCCCGCGAGGACCCGCTCCATCAGGGGGTAGGCCTTGCCGAAGGCGTAGTCGGTACGCAGGGACAGGACGTATTCGCCTTCGTGCGCGCCCCCCACAACGACCCAACTGACGCCCTTCATGCGCAGGAAGAAGTCCGCCATCTCGGCCACGGTCTCGGGGTTCTCGACGTTCCCCAGCAGCGCCAAGACCAGGGGTCCATGCTGCCGCGCGAGGGATAGGGCGCTTGAGAGTTCTAGGTAGTAGCTGCGTGGCAGGGGCGGGTGGTGGATCTCCGCAATCGCGCTGCGGTCGGCGTAACGGAAGGTCTCGTAGTAGGCCTCCTCGTCCAAGTCGGATGCGTTGCGTGAGAGGTCGGCCGTGTCGTAGCGCACACCACAAAACAGAGCGGAAGCTGTGCGCTTGTCCAGGCCCACGTTTGCGTCCCGCAGATATTCGTAAATCATGGAGGCCGTAGCCCCCAGGTTGAGTCGCACGTCTCTGTGCGCGACACTGAGCGGTTCATCCCCCTCGACCACCGGTGGTACATGGTGGTCAAAGACTGCCAGGATCGGGAGATTGTCAGGCAGAACGGTGTGACCGAACTCGGGTTGGGTATCCACAAGTGCCAGGCCGGCGAAACCCTGGGTGTCGACGTGCTCGTAGTCTTCGAGTTCCAATTCCAATGCTCGCACGAGGGCCAGGTTCTCGGCGCGGTGGATGCGCCCCAAAGTGGCCACGGTCGCCTGCAGGCCGAACCCCTGCTCAATCAAGTGTCGCAGGCCCTCGCAGGCGCCCAGGGCATCGGGATCCGGACCCCGGTGGGTGAGGATCAGAATCCGATCCGAACCGCTCTCACGGCCCTGCTCCACTGCGGCCTCGAGCACGCTGCGCAGGTGCAGGACGGGCAGGAGATCCGCCGCAGGAACGGGGCCTGGGCGACCGGAATCTGGGGTGAAAGGTCGGGCGGGTTGATGCATGGCGCTCAATGCGTGTGCCCCACTATCGGACAGGCGGGGGGATGGGTGTTGGATTCCCCTCCGAATCCATGCAAATGAGCCCACAAATCCGAATCCGCGTTCCTGGCGATCTCAGCAGATAGGGCCGTTGACGGCCACCATGAGCCTCAAACTCAAAATCCGCGATCCAACAGGAACTGCACCGCAGCCAGCACTTCAGCGCGTCCGTGTCGAGGGTGGACCTCGACAACCCGGGCCGATTCGCGCGGTGTGTACTCCGAGACGAGCTGGAAATCCACCTGGCCCT
>CAYXTP010000018.1:42880-47943 GCA_964467985.1 uncultured Planctomycetaceae bacterium | reverse complement strand
CGGGCCGATTCGCGCGGTGTGTACTCCGAGACGAGCTGGAAATCCACCTGGCCCTGGCCCGGGGGCAGCTCGGATTCGTCGTCTGTAGCGTCCCGCAGGTGACAGCCCACCATGTGCCCCGAGAAGGCGTCGAGCCAATCGCCTTGGTTGGGTAGACCCATGACGCTGCGCTGGTGGATGCGACCCGTGTCGTGCCAGTAGCCCACGCCCTGCCCAGCGAGATCTTCCAAGGTCCACTGCACGGCCTCGAAGTTCAGCAGATCGTTCAGCTGCTGTCCGGGTTCGATGGCCAGCTGAGTGTCCGGGAACTCCCGTCGCAAGGTGAAGATGGAGCGGCAGAAGTGCTCGAGTTGTTTCTGTCCCTTCAGCTGTACGCGGCGCACAAACTCGCGGATCTGTTCCTGAATGCGCTCGCGATCATCATCACCGGCCTGGGCCAGTTGCTCTTCAAATTGGAGGGCTTCAGCGCCGATCTTGGGATCCTCGACGGCGCAACCGCGCACGATGACCCTAGGCGCGTTCACCTGCTGAGCCAAGCGAATGTGACGGCGGCTTGAGTTCAGCGCCTGCTCACGTGCGGCGCTGCTGGTGCTACCCAACATGCTGCCCGACATGTTCTCGGAACGGGGCTTGAGGGAGCCAACGACAACTGACGCAACGCTGATGCCCGTTTCGCGTGCGCTGTCTTCCCAGCCTAGGAGGTTGACTGGTTGATCGGAGAGGCCCAACTCGAGACAGCGGAAGCCCATCGCCACGGCGCTGAAGGCTTGATCCTCGATCTTGCACAGCCGGGGCCCATAGCACGACGTCGAGAGGGCCAGTTCGTTGGGTATTCCGGGCTTGGTCAAAACAAAATTAGATTGGTTGGGTGCCGAAGCTGCAGCCGGGCACACGCTCCCAGCGCGTTCCGTTGCCTCGCGGCAGCACGGCTCACGGAACTCTATCCCGGCCCGATGACCCAAGAGCGGAATTCCCATTCCGGGCCACCATGCCAGTGCGAGGTTCGTTTGTGAGGTGCCGCCTGGGCTTCGGAGGAGGAGGGTGGGATCCGTCTGCCAACGGCCCACTCTCGCCCAAGCCGGGAGGGGTGCATCGGTTGCCGCCGATGCGGGGGTCAGGCAGGTTGATTCCAGCTGGATCGCCTGTCAATGCGAGCCGCATCACAACCGCCCAGCCTGCTACCCTGACCCGACCATGAGCCCCCTGCGCGCCCTCCCGATAGCGATTCTTGGCCTCCTCAGTCCCCTGGCAGAAGGCACCCATGCGACGCCGGTCCAAGACTCGCCCGAGCTGACGCGCGCCCTGAATGCGCTGCAGACGGCCTCGATTCAGGCTGACCTGGATTACCTGGCTAGCCCCGAACGGGGCGGACGGCCGACTCCCAGCACGGGACTGGATGAGGCCTTGGCTCACGTAGTTCAGCGCTTGGAGAAGTTGGGCTGGTCACCTGGCGGCACGAGCTCCTGGCATGCGCCCTTCCCGCTGTACACCTTGGCGGTCGATGTCAACCTGAGCAAGGCGTCGGTAGCCGGTGGCAAGACCGACCTGGAATTCCGTTTTGGGGAGCAGCTACTGCCCGAGCGACTCGGTCAGTTGAGAGGCTGGGATCTGAACGGACCGCTGGTGTCTGTCGGTGCGGGCAACGACGAGGATGTGAACGGGGCAGAGCTGCGGGGAGCGTGGGCAATCTTGCAAGAGGGAGCAGAGTCCGTACGCGGCGCTGTCCTGCGTGCGCAGGCTGCAGGAGCCGTCGGTGTCATCGTGACCCCGGGACCCAACTGTCGCTGGCGCGAATACGACCAACGCTTCGACTCGGTGGCCAAGGCCATGCTGCGGGGAATCGTGACGCAGACTCCGGCGCGCGGTGGGCGACAGAACGACCCGGCCGTGGTGATGGTCCCTGAGAAGTCGATGGCGGAGTTGCTCGCCACGAGCCACGCACAGTGGACGGGCAAGGACGAAGGCCTCTTACCTCCGGCCGGCGTGAAGTTGGGCTTGAGTTTCCGCGACCAACGGCGGCTCGTGGATCCCAAGACCCAGGCTTCCAACGTCGTCGCGTTCATGGCCGGTACGGACCCCGATTTGTCACAGGAGGTGATCTTGATCACGGCCCACGTGGATCACCTGGGCCTTGTGCGTGAGGAGCTGTACCCCGGAGCAAACGACAACGCTTCGGGAGTTGCCGCGCTCCTGGCCATGGCCGAGGGCCTTGTGCAACGCGGCGCGGGACGCCGCAGTCTGGCGCTACTCTTCCTCGTCGGCATGGAGAAGGGCTCCTGGGGTGCCAAGGCCTGGTTGTCCGATCCGAGCCTGCCGCCGGGCAGCCAGCCGGTCGCTCTGCTCAACCTGGATCGAGTTGGGCGACTCGCGAACGATTCCCTGTACGCCACGCCCAGCCCCACCCACCCCAATTTTAATGCCGTGGCGGCAGCAATCGCCGCACCCGCGACAGAGGAAGGGCTCGTGTTGGATTCCCTAGATGACCAATGGACGCGGCTAGACGCGCGCGTCTTTGCAGCGGCCGGTCTGCCCGTGCTCACCTTGAGCACAGGTGCCGATGAAGACACCCGCTCCGCGCGCGACACCCTAGACAAGGTTGACGCGACGTCGGTCCAGCGAGTTGCACGCGTCGCACTGCGCCTCGTGTCGAGCTTGGATGGTGAAGTGCTCGGCTCCAATCAGGGGCCGTCGGTGGTAGACGGGGACGGCTTGGGTCCGCCCGAGACAACCCAAGCCCTGCGGTTTGGCCAAGACCTGATCGCTGCGGCCAACCAAGGGGATGAGAGTTTTTTCCTCGATGCCCTGGACCGACCCGCGCTGGTTCAGCGGGCTCTGCGAGGGTCGAAGGACCAGCCTTCTCGTCCGCAACGTGCGTGGCTCGAACGGGCAGCCGAGGTTGAGCATCTGTGGCACAGGGTTGTCGCCATCTGCACCGACCAAGGGCAGCTGAGCGTCCTGCGGGTGGATTCCAAGCCTGCAACCCTCGCACAACCCCAGCGCTGTGAGTTGGTCATGCGTCTCGCTCGCGAGACCGACTTTGATTACCACCGCCTGCTATTGGATCGAGACTCCCGCGGGACGATTCGCGTCGTGGACCTGCACGCGTTCTCATTGGGCGAATGGGCCAGTGCGACCTTGGCCAGACACCACGCGATCTTGGCAGGCCACCCCGATTCGTTGGCGGACTTGAGAGCGGGTCGGGCGCCGCGCAGCCTGGCTCCCCTTGAAGGTCTGCGCGCCCACTACGACGATCCGAACCTGGGCCTGGGAATGGACCTGATCCAAGGCTTACCGGAGGAGCTCGCCAGCAACCGCGACTACCTGCGCATGGGCATGCTGTACACCTGGGGACCGCGGCGAGCAGACTGGGCTGTGGCCCGCGGACTCTTCGAAGCCAGCTTTCCAGAGGCCCAAAGTGCGGTGGTCTGGGCCGTCTGCGACACCCATGGCTGGGATCCCGAACCCGCCGAGTTGCTCGAGTCCTTGGACGCCATGCAGGCGATCACCGGCGACGCCACCTACCCCACCTTTCTGCGCGGCGTGCATGCGACGTTCGCCGGGCAACCGGAGTTGGCCCGGACTCGCTTCACTCAGGCGCTGGGCCTTGAGCCCGATTTCCAGGAGAGCTGGTGGGGCTTGCTCGAGGCACTCAAGGCACTGAAGGACTGGCCTGCGGTAGCTGAGCACCTGGATGCCTTCGGTGCCTACTTCGAGGCTGAGTTCACCCCAGCCGAGATGCTGGCCGACAGGAGCATGGGTGAATTCGTCGCCTCCGAGGCCTTTGCCGAATGGAAAAACCGCTACGACGCGCGGCATGACAAAGACAAGTGAGGGTTGAGTCGCTAACCCTTGGCGACGAGGTCCACAAGCGCCTCGCCCAAGTCGCCATGTTCAAACTCGAAGCCAGCCGCGAGCGCTGCGGTGGGCAGCACACGTTGACCTGAGAGCAACATGCTCGCCCGTTTCCCCAAGGCGAGCTTCAGGATCCATGCTGGAGCCGGCGCTATCGCAGGCCGGAAGAGAGCACGTCCCAAGGCGCGCGCGAACTCTCGCTGAGTGACGCAGCCCGGGGCTACGGCGTTGAAGACCCCCGGCGTTGTTTGCGCATCCCCGAGGAACGCGACCAAGCGCACGAGATCTTGCACGTGAATCCATGGGAACGCTTGGCGTCCCGTTCCCAAGGGGCCGCCCAACCCCAATTTGAACGGCAGAAGCATGCGTTTCAGCGCTCCCCCATCGGATCCGAGCACGACTCCGATGCGGGCCACACAGACCTCGACTCCTGCATCCCTTGCTGGCTGCAGGGCTTGTTCCCAGCCCATGCAGACCTGGGCCAGAAAATCATGCCCTGGGTCGGCAGTCTCGTCCAATTCGACGGCGTTGTCCCGAGGCCCGTAGTAACCCACGGCTGACGCGGACACGAACCTCGGGGCGCACCCTTCGGCCTGCGCCGTGGCGCATAACTCGGCGAGTAGTCCGGTGGTCTCTTCACGGCTTCGACGTAGTTCGAGCTTGCGCTCCGGTTTCCAGGCGACATCCATGACGCCCGCTCCCGCCAGGTGCACAAGCACGTCCGCTTCCTTGATGGCCGGCAACAAGCTGTCGCGCGTCCAATCGCACCCCACGTGTGGGCGGCGACTGATGAGCTCCACACCCTGGCCCAAGCGGCGCAAGTGGTTCAGCAGGTGAGTTCCGACGAAACCGGTGGCTCCGCTGATCAGGTACTTCATGCGAGGCGCAGCTTACGCGAGGAGGCGGAAATTGAGGCACGAAGATCGTGCAACCAGCAGCGTGGCGGGACGTCGGCCCGGGTGGGAGGGGGCGGTGGTTGGCACAAGCAACGCCCACCTGGGTCCCCACCCCCGAATCCACGCCGCCTGTGCGGGACGCGCTCCGGAATAGCCCTGGCATGGTCCATTCCACGCGCGTCAGGCGCCCGGTCAGCAGCTTGTTGCTGGCCCCACGCATGGGTCCGCCAGGGCATCCGGCAGTGCATCTGCCAGTGCATCTGCCAGTGCATCTGCCAGTGCATCTGCCAGTGCATCTGCCAGGGCATCTGCCAG
>CAYXTP010000018.1:22779-42780 GCA_964467985.1 uncultured Planctomycetaceae bacterium | reverse complement strand
GCATCTGCCAGGGCATCTGCCAGTGCATCCGCCTGGGCAACCGCCAGGGCCCCTGCCCGACACGGTTCAGGCCTAGACCTTGACCTCGGCCTTGGCCCCCACGAGATCCGCGTGGCGCTTGAGGATGGGATCCACCTCGTCCTCAACAAATTCGAGCACCTGCTGCGGGGCGCGGCCCACGTAGTGCTTGCCGTCCAACAGATCGTCCATGCGCGTGGCCAGCGCGCTGAAGGCCGGGTCCTCGCAAAGGCGGCGCTTCATGCTGTTCTCTCCGCCGGCTTTGATCTCCGCTGCGGCTTCGTGGGAGTGGACGCGGATGCGCTCATGCAAGTCTTGGCGATCACCGCCCGCCTTGACGGCCTCCATCATGAGGTTTTCAGAGGCCAAGAATGGCAGCTCCGCATCCAGGTTGCGGGTCACGATCGCGGGGTTCACGACAAGCCCGCCAGCGACGTCCAGGTACAGGTTCATGATCGCATCGACGGCTAAGAAGCTCTCGGCCAGCGCCAGGCGACGATTGGCGGAATCGTCCAGCGTACGCTCGAGCCACTGGTTCGCTGCTGTGTGCGCCGTGTTGCCCAGGGTCTCCATGACAAATCTCGCCAGGGCGCAGATGCGTTCGGAGCGCATGGGGTTGCGCTTCCACGGCATGGCGGACGAACCGATCTGCTGCTTGCCGAAGGGCTCTTCGAGCTCCCTCCGGTTGGCCAGGAGGCGCAGGTCGGTGGCGAATTTGTGCGCGGACTGTGCAATTGACGAGAGCACCTGACACACACGGAAGTCCAATTGACGCGGATAGGTCTGGCCGGTGACGCCGAATGTGCGTTCAAAGCCCATGCTCTGCGTCACTCGCGAGTCGAGTTCGCGCACCTTGTCGTGGTCTCCGTCAAACAACTCCAGGAACGAAGCCTGGGTCCCGGTCGTTCCCTTGACGCCACGGAAGCGCACACCGGCCTCCGCATGGTCGAGATCCTCGAGATCGTGCACGAGGTCCTGTAGCCACAGACAGGCGCGCTTGCCCACCGTGGTGGCCTGGGCGGGCTGGTAGTGGGTGAAGCCCAAAGTCGGCAACTCGCGCCACTCCACCGCAAAAGTCTTGAGGCGCTCGATCAAGCTGACTACCTGACCGCGGACAATCTGCAGTCCATCGCGCAGGACAATCAGATCGGTATTGTCCCCCACATAGCAAGACGTGGCACCCAGGTGAATGATCGGCCGCGCGTTGGGACACACATCACCCCAGGCGTGCACGTGAGCCATGACGTCGTGGCGCAGTTTGGACTCGTACTCTGCAGCCAACTCCAGGTCCAGGTCGTCGGCATGCTCGCGTAGCTCGGCGATCTGCTCGTCGCTGATATCGAGCCCGAGAGCTTGTTCGGATTCCGCCAAGGCGATCCAGAGTCGGCGCCAGGTCTTGAACTTCTTGTCATCCGAGAAGTTATGGCGCATGGCCGCCCCGGCGTAGCGGGAAGAGAGCGGGCTCTGGTAGCTCTGGGGGTCAGGATTCACGCGACGTCTCAGGGGTACAGTTCCAGTCGGGGCGGGGAGGTGGGTCGTGCAGTCTACTCGCTGCGGGCCGCGGTCTCTGCCCTACCCGCCCAAGAAGCTTAAGCCCGCCGCCGTGACGCACAAGAACAGGCCATACAGGCAACGATTGATCACTCCAGAGCTTGTGGCCTCCGGGCGCGAAACGTAGTCGGCGACCTTCAGGGTGCAGTAGACACCCGTTGCATCGGCCAACCAATCCAGTGCTGAAGAGTGGCGTCCGGGCACAAATGCTTGATGAATCTCATCGCCGGCGGCAAAGAGCAGAATCAGGACAACAACACCGCCCAGGGTTTCCACGTCAAAGCGAATCCACCCCTCCGTGCGACGCCGCGTGGGCAAGAACAAGAGCGCGAGTACGCCAAACTCAAACGGATGGGCCAAGTTGCCGAAGTAGGCCAAGGGTCGAGAAGGCTGGCTGCCCAGCGGATCCGACAGCCCGCTGACAAACCAGATCAAACCCATCCACAGGCCGGGCAAGATCCAAGACATCCAGCGCGGTTGGCGCATGAGCATGATCGCGAGGGTGCGCAAGAGCGAGAGCACACCTCCGCCGAGCTCGGGCTTGTCCTCGGCTGGCTCTGCGGGCCTGCGGCTCCGAATGCCGAACTCAGTCTTGTTCGCCAAGGGCTTTCTCCACCCGGAACACGACCCCACAGCCGCCCTCACGGGCACGAACATCGAGGACATCCACCATGCGGCTCAGCAGGAAGAGGCCGCGCCCACGCTCCCCCAAGGGATCTAGACTGCCTTCCTTTGCTGCAGTGATTTGAGTCTGCAGGCGATGGTCCAACTCGCCATCGTGATCGGCAACGCTCAATACCCAGCGCTCTGCTGCAACGTGCAGGCGAGCACCGACCTGCGCCCCGTCCAACACGTCGCAGGCCTCCCGAGCCCCTGCCCCTCCGCCGTGATCGATGGCGTTGTCGATCAACTCGCCGGCCACAAATTCCAGGATTTCCAAGGCGCTTGAGTCCATGCCGTGCTCGGCGCCGAATTGCCTCAGCTCAGCCCGGGCTTGGCGTCCCACCGCATGGGCGGCAGTGAACTCCAGGCGCAGTTGGGCGCCGTCCGCCTCGCGCCGCAAGGTCATTCTTGGCCCTCGACTTGTTGCGCCACAGAATCTGCAAGGGGCTTCAGGTAGAGGGACAGGTCCAAGGCCTGTACCGAGTGAGTCAAGGCGCCCACGGACAGTCGATCGACTCCGGTTTGGGCGAATGCGGCCACCGTTGCCAGCCGAATTCCGCCGGAAGCCTCGAGCTCGACCTTGGTTCCCAACTCCTGGGACTGCTGACGCAGCACCGGGCAGAGTTCGCGCAGCTCAGCAGGTGAGAAGTTATCCAGCAGGATCACATCTGCCCCACCCCGTAGCGCTGCGCTGGCCTCGTTTCGATCACTGGCTTCTGCTGTGATGCGCATGCTCGGTCCTACTTCCTGGCGCAGAAGCCCAAGTGCTCGCTCCAGGTCACAGCCGGCCAAGGCCAAGTGGTTCTCCTTGATCATCGCCTCGTCAAACAAGCCGAAGCGGTGATTCTCCCCCCCACCACAGCGGACGGCGTACTTCTCCAGAGTGCGCAAGCCAGGCGTTGTCTTGCGCGTGTCGAGAACGCGCACCTGCCCGCCAACCTCCTGCACAAACTGCGCGGTCTGGGTGGCGATGCCCGACATGCGTTGCAGCAAGTTGAGTGCGGTCCTCTCGGCCAGCAGCATGCCACGGGCCGTCCCGACAAGGGTCGCAAGTTCCTGATCGGGTTCCACACGCTGCCCATCGCGAGCATTGACTTGAAACTTGACACGCTCATCGCACAACTGGAACGTGCGCGTGAAGACGTCCAAGCCAGCGAGCACTCCCGAGTCGCGGGCAACAAGTCGCGCTTCGGCTAGAACCTCGGCAGGCAGCAGACCCTCTGAAGTCACATCCCCTGGCCCCCTATCTTCGGCGAGCGCTGCACGGACGACCTGCTCCACGTGGGCCTCATCCAAGGCATGCGGGGGGCCGGCCCGTCGTGCGAAAAGGGCGTCCGCGGGAGAGGAATGGGAGGAAAGGGACATGTAGCGCTCTCGTCGCGAGTATACCCCCCCCAACCGGGGCCTTCCGCAGAGCTGCGGGGGAGCCAATCGCTCGGAGAGAGCATTGCCCCGTCGTCCCAGGAGTTCAAGATCCGCTCGGCCGTGATCGGACCGATGCCGTGAATCTGGGTCAGGTTGATGTCCTGTGGCCGACTGGCCCCGGCCTCCCACAGAGCTCGGGTCAAGGCCAGCGCCCTCGTCGGTCCCACGTTGGGAATGCTGCGCCAGGATCGAGGGCTCACCCGAGGGGGCTCCGCGGGTTCATCGGGATGCAGTAGGCACATGGGCGGCGCCTTGGGCAATGGATCCCAGCGGCGAGGAGCCCAGCGCTGCACGGCAGTGAACAGGGTCACGCAGACTAGCCAACCCACAAGGGCGCACATCCATGCTGGAGAAGAACGAGTTCGCACGGACACCCAGACGTGCGCCAGGCCGAACCGTCGCCCTTTTTCTGTCCGAGACCCAGCGGCCCCGTGATTCGGCAGAACGGTCTAGTGGAAGGCCTTGAGTTCCTCAGCACTCAGGTGCGGCTTCGGACCGGAGGGTTTGAGTTCGACGCGCCGCAAATCGGGATCGTCTGCGCCCGCCTCTTCGAAGGCCTCCATGTAGAGCTTCAAGACTTCGTCCACAAAAGGCTCCAAGTGCGTCTCTTCAGCGATCACGATTTCGGTGTCCAACCCCACGATCTGACCCTCGAGGCCCCCGGTCATCGGGCGCACGCTGCACAAAGGTAGCCCGCGATAGCGCCAACTGAGTCGCTTGCCGGCCGCCTTGCACTCGACCTCATCGTCCATGCGTTGGAAGCGTTCAATGAGGCCGCGCGCCCATTGCTCGGGAAGTTCTGAGAGGGTTCCGAGATACGTCTCGAGAGAGTCCTCTTCTTCACGCTCTTCCGCGACGACAGGTTGCAGGAACATGCTGGACGACCGTTCACTCTCCAGTCGGCACCTTTGCAGGAGCGCCAAGGAAGAGGGGACCAGAGGTCCCATGCGTTCGACCAGACGGGCCTCAAATTCGTCGGCAATCAACACGACAAGAGGACTCTCAACCTGAGGGTTCTGTTGCCCGAGGTGCGCGGCCAACAGTTCACCGTGCGTGTTCGCCCAGGCGAGAACATCCAGGGCATTCAGTGCCAGTCCCTCTTCAGTGCCATTCACGATTAGCGTCAGGATCGTGCGCCCTTTGCCATCGAGGCCGACCAAGTCGACAACCTGCCTGTCGCCCAACTGCAGGTCGCGATCCACGGTCTCCAAGCCCGGATAGACGCGGGCCAAGCTGGCCTCCAGTTCCGCCCACTCTTCAAGACCGGGCCGAGGGTCGCCGGAATCCTCGCGCTTGCGAGTGACCTTGGAGATCTTTGCGCGGTCTGTGCCCGAGTCGCTTGGTGAAGTCATGGTCAGAGCGTTCCCAATGGAGAGCGCCGATGCAAGTAAGTGAGTGCCAATGCCAAGGCGTCGGTTGCGTCGAGGCTGTCGGGAACTTCGGCTGGATGCAGTTCTCGGGCGACCATGCGCGCCACGTGTTGCTTGTCGGCGGCCCCGTTGCCAACAACAGCCCGCTTGGCCACGGCGGGCGGGTACTGAACGATCTCGGCTCCAAACCGAGCGGCCGCTGCCAGAGCCACGCCGCGTCCTTCCCCGATGCGCAGGGCCGACTGAACGCTCTTTCCACAAAACGCCTCCTCCACGACGACAACACTGGGTCTGAGGCGGGAGATAAGCGCTTCCAACTCCAGGCCCAAGTATCCCAGTCGCTGGGGCACGGCTTGTTTGGCGGGAGCGCGCAAGACGCCTGCGGCCAAGAGCACCGGACCGGACTTGCGATCCACAATGGCCCCGTACCCCACGACCACGGTGCCGGGGTCAATACCGAGCACGATGCGGCCGGTGAAGTCGGCAGGAACTTCGGGAAGTGCGGAGTCGGACACGGGTAAATCTTTGTTGGAACCGAGAGGGTAGTCCCATCCTGGGTTCAGCCCGTACCCTACGGATCCCTAGGGGTCCAATCCAAATGCCTTCTCCTCCGTTCGTCTCTGCGATCTTGCTTGCAGCTGGCCAGTCCACGCGCATGGGCGAGAGCGAACGCAAGCCGTTCCTAAAACTGGAAGGGCAGACCGTACTAGGAAGGGCATTGCAGGGTTTGGCTCAATCGGCCCGCGTGCGCGAGGTCGTGGTCGTCGCCCCAGCGGATCAACTCGATGAGGCACGCGAGTTGGTCTTGGACGCAGCCCAAAATGCGAACCAACCCAGAAACTGGATCGCAGCGGTGGTCCCCGGGGGCGCTGAGCGCACGGATTCCGTTCAGGCAGGCATGCTAGCCGTGGCCGAAGAGGCGCAGGTCGTGCTCGTTCACGATGCCGCCCGGCCGTTCGTTCAACCCGATCGCATCGACCAGGTGGTCGCTTGTGCACTTGAACACGGCGCGGCCCTGCTTGCGGTGCACGTCTCGGACACGATCAAGACTTCGACCGATGGCCGTGAGACCTCTGGCACCCTGGATCGTTCCGAACTCTGGGCTGCGCAAACCCCCCAGGCCTTCGACGCCCAGCGCTTCCGCGCAGTCCTTCAACAAGCTTGTGCCGAAGGAGTCTCTGCAACAGACGACGCCGCGTTGTTTGAACGCTTCGACAGCCCTGTCACATTGGTCGAAGGTGATCGCGACAACATCAAGATCACCACCCCTGAAGACCTGCTGTACGCCAAGGCGATCCTGCGCGAGGTTCCGTCACGGTCGGCCAGCACGAACGGAGAGCGGCGATGACGGACCGAGTTGGCCTGGGTTTTGACGTACACCGCCTTGAGCAAGGCAGGCCCTGTCTGCTGGGCGGCGTTCAGCTCGACCACCCAAGCGGGCCTGCCGGGCACTCGGACGGCGATGCAGTGTTGCACGCCATCATCGACGCCTTGACCGGAGCCGCGGGGCTAGATGACGTGGGAACCCTCTTTCCGGACACAGATGAGACCTGGCAGGGAGCGGACAGTTCCGAACTTCTCAAGGCTGTTGTGCAACAGGTGCTCGATGCCGGCTACGTCGTGGGCAATGTGGATGTAGTCATCGCCACGGAGGGTCCGAGAATCGCACCGGTACGGTCCGCCATGCGTGCCAGCATCGCCGCTCTGCTTAACGTCGGCTCGGACTCGGTGAACGTGAAGGGCAAGACCCTCGAGGGGCTAGGAGCTATGGCCGAGGGTCGCGGAGTGGCCGTGCAAGCCATTTGCCTGCTGCGAGCCCGGGACTAGCGCGTCCGTCCGGGCCTAGTCGGCGAACTGCAGGTCGTGCAGCCGGGCATAGACGCCGCTCTTGGCCAAGAGCTCCTCGTGGGAGCCCAGTTCAACCAGCCGGCCTTCCTCGAGCACGGCGATTCGATCCGCCCGGCGAATGGTCGAGAGACGGTGCGCGATCACGATGACCGTCCTGCCAGTCATCAATTCGTCCAGTGCCGCCTGAACAACGGACTCCGATTCCGTGTCCAAGGCACTCGTCGCCTCGTCCAGCAAGAGCAGGTCGCCGCCGTGCAGGACAGCCCGCGCGATCGTCAGTCGCTGGCGCTGCCCACCCGAGAGCCGCGACCCAGCGTCGGCCACGTTGGTTTGCCATCCATCAGGCAATGCTTCGATGAAGTCGAGAATGTTCGCTGCCTTGGCCGCCTGCTCCAGTTCCTCCTGGCTGGCATCAGGCTTGCCGTAGCGGATGTTCTCGTCGATTGAGGCGTGGAACAGGAAGGGCTCCTGGGTGACCAGCGAGAATTGATCGGTCCACGAATCGAAGGTCAGGTCCCGAAGATCCTGCCCGTTCACGAGGATGCGACCGCTATCGGGTTCAATGAAGCGCGCCACCAAGTCCATCAGTGTGGTTTTTCCCGAGCCTGAGGGGCCCACGACGGCCAGCGTCTGCCCTGTTTTCACTTCTAGATCGAGGTTTCGTAGAGCCGGTGCCCCGCCGTCTGGATAGGCGAAGTTCACGTCCTCGAACTGCAGGCCACTACCCAAGCCTTGGCACGCTTGGGCGCCTGGCCGCTGCACGATGTCCTTGGGTTCGGCCAACAGATCTCCAAGGCGATCGCAAGCTCCGCGAGCTTCCGCCACCTTGGCCCAACCGCGTGTCACGACCTTGATGCTCGAGTACGCGCGCGAAATCAAGAGGAAGAAGGGCGCCAGGTTGCTTGACTGGGAGTGAGAACCATCACGCAGGGTCAACCAACCCAGAATCAGCAGGACCATGGCCAAACCCAGGTGCGTGTAGAGCAGGGTCCAAGCCTGGGACAAGGCCGTTGTGCGCACCATCTTCAGACTGGTGCCGATATACCTGCGTTGCAGTCCCTCGTAGCGCTGTAGCTCGCGTTCCTCGGTTCGGAAGGCTTTGACCACCCGGATGCCCATGAACATCTGGGCCAGAGCCTCCATGGATTGCCCCAGTTGCCCGAGGCTCTTGGTGCTGCGCTTGCGCACCTTCTTGAACAGGCGCGAAACGGGGATGATCAACAACGGCAGACCCACAACCACGATGGCTGTGGCCTGGGGCGCCATGACAAAGGCGCCCGCCAGGGCCATGACCGCCAGCAGGGGCTCCTGCACCAATTCACGCAGGGCGTTCTGCACCACAATCATGGTCTGGTTGACGTCCGCCCCCACGCGCGTCAGCAAGTCGCCGAATTGACGCTTGCCGTGATAGCGCATGGACAAGCCCATCAAGTGGCGGGCAATGTCCATGCGCAGGCCCAGCACCATGTGCATGGTGACCCAGCGAGAGAGCAGGACAAACGCGTAGCCACTGGCCGCGGCAAACACCGCTAGCAGGGCCACGAGCCCGCAGACTCGCAAGAGTGACCTGCGCCGCCCTTCGTCAGAGTAGTCCGGTGATTCTCCCAGAACCCGGTCCGTGGCCCAGTCCCTGAGTGCCTCCATCTTGAGCTCGATGCCGCCCATGGTGTTGAGTGGAAGCGGCTCGACTTCAGGCTCGATTTCAGGTTGGAGCCCCAGCCCGGCGGGCCGCGTCGGTTCCTGGGGGACATCCTCGAACAACACCTCCCAGGTGGGCTTGAGCATGAAGTAGGCCGACTGCTGGAGCACGGCCGTCACAGCGCCCAGGCAGAGAACCAACGCGAGCGCGCCCAAGTAGGGACGGGCGTAGGGCCACAGCAGGTGGCGCAGACCTGTGGGAGCAGGTTTCACGGGGCGGATCATCGAGAGCCGCGAGGCGTATGTAAAGCGCGAGGACAGGATGCCGGCGGGCATCCCCCCCCCGGGGCCATCACTGAGGGTGCGCGGGCTCTACAGTCCGCTAACCGTGGCTTCTCTCAGCGCCTTATGCGCGAATGCCTGGAAACTCGTGCGCGCATAGTCGTCCGCGAGCATGTTGAAGTGCTGATCGGAGTTGGGGTCGATCGGGTTGGTGGGTGCCGCGCGCTGCTTCATGTAGACGATGTAGTAGCCCTTCACTCCCTTGTAGGGCCCGCCGATGTTGCCAGGCTCGAGTTCGAAGAAGATCTTGTCGGTAACGGAGAGGTCGTAGATGTACTCCGAGTAGGGGCTCTCTCCCACCAAGCGCCGAAAATCGTTGCGGGTTGTCTCGTCCCCAGTGAACCGACCCTTGTTCCGTAGGCCCATGGCCGCGGGCATCTTGCCCGTCACGGGCAGAGGCGGGTCGTAGTACTCACTCTTGAGGTCCAAGAGGTCCGACCAGAATTCATCAAAGCTCTCGAGGTTCTCCGGGGCCGTGTAGTTGCGGCCTTCCTCAAGAGCGATTTGCTTCTCGTTTCCCTGCTCGATGATGAAGTCGATGTAATCATCGATCTCCGCCCGAATCTCGTTGGCCTTGTCCTCTGCCTGAGCCCAACCATCCTTCTTCCACTCATAGCGTGGAAAATCGAAGGCCGAGACCAACAAGACGTCAGCCGTGCACTTGCCAAGGCCCATGATCACATTGGCTCGAGGCAGGGCGAGCTGAAGTTCCATCGGTAGAATGTTGTTCTCTGTTCGAGTGATCTCGTCAGCGATCATCGACTTGTAGGACTCAACGAGGTAGGCGTGTTCGTTGTAGGAGACAATCGAGGGGAATTGGTGTCCGTCCAGTGCCAGGAACTCCCAGCTGAAGATCGATCCCGAAAGTTCGGCTTGCATGCGGTGGATGTCCTGCACGAATTTCGCACGGTCAAGCAGCGCTCCGGCCTTTGAAATCTCCCGTTTCGCGACGTACTCGAGGGCCAGGAACATCTTGGCCTCGTAGACGTCGGCTGGCGTGAAGACGTGTTTCATTTCCTGGTACACGTCCTCCGTCATCAGGCTCTCGCTAAATCCTCCGCCTTCGATGGTCATGAGCACTTCGGGCGGCAGGCCTTCGGTTTGGGTCTTGATCTCGACCAAGCTAATCAGGGCATCCATCACGTACTCGCGCAGGAGACTCATCATCATCTCCTCTTCACGCTTGACGGGCTCGCCACTCTCCGCGGCGGCTTCTAGGCGCCACTGGTAATGCTGTGCGTAGTCCGCCAGGAGATCGAACTGGGGGGATCCCGCGTGGACCGCCTCGCGAGTGATCTCCGGCCAATCATCGGGGTGCCCAGGGAAGAACATGGTCTCGAACTCGAGCGTCTGGCGCACCTGCTCCTTGTACCAAGCAACGCTCTCGTAGGCGCGGCGCGTCTCTGTGTCCAAGTCGAGACTAGGGTAGCGCTCCTCAAACTTGGCCTTGTGATCCTCGATGCGGCGGGTGTACTCGGCCTCCTCGTAGTTCATGTAGGACAGCGCTTGGTGCGTGGCTTCACTGACCTGCGCCTGCTGCTCAGCGTTCAGGCTTTCGTAGGAAGCACCCGCAAATCGCTCTCCGGCGATCGTGTTGCGGATCTCGTACTCCCGCAGTTCCTTCTCCTGCTTGATCAGCACGCCCAATCTGCGCGCGTCCAGGGCGTTGTAAGCCTTGCCGTAGCAGAGAAAGCGCTTGATCTCGACCATCGGGACGGTGTGCCCGTCGATGATCAGTGGCTCTCCTAGCACGGGGTCCTTCTTGACCGGGGCGGCCTCTCCTTGATCAGGAGCGGGCGCCTGCATGCCCACGGTGGGCGCCTGCAGGGCTGCGGTAAGAAGGGCTGCGGTCGCGAGTGCAGAAAACGAGAACTTCATGAGTCCGAGGGTGTGGTGGATGTGGCCGGAAAGGGGGGGCCGGAGCTTACGGACGAATCGCCGAGAATAGAGCGCCAAGTAAGAATCGGATCGTGGGGGGCCGGATTTTGACTGCTAAATCGGGGTCGAGGGCAATTATTGAAGAAATGGGAAGGGAGGTGGGGAACTGGGCCGGGAGTGGACCGTCGGCCCGGGTGGGAGGGGGCGGTGGTTGGCTCGCAGGAACGCCTATTTCCTCGGTCTTGCGCGCCGTGCCCCATGCCCCTGCGCCCCAGCCCGTGCCGAGGGCCCCTAGCCCAGGCACATTCGGGCAATCCGGCCAATCGACCCACCGAACCTGGATGGTATTCGACGTTCCGCTCGCTGGCTCCTTTGACTAGAACCTGCCCCCCATCCCCAGGACCACCTGCTCTAATGAGGTCGGCCCGTCGCCTTCCATGGATTACCAACCCCGCACGATCGCGTTCCTCAGTGAACTCGTCCATCCGCCCCAGCCCACGGATGCACGCGCGATTCAAAAGCTGCACAACCAGATGTTTGAATCGGGTCACCCGCCCTATTCCAGTTTCGCGGTGACTCCCGCCGGCCCGTTGTTGACGAATCCATCCTCGCGCAAGGGTGCTGTGTCCCAGGTTGCCTTCCTGGAGGATCGGGTGCAGTTCAGGGAGGAACTGGGGGAAACCACACAGGACTCCTTCGCTGAGCGCGTCACCAACGTCCTCGAGTTCGCTCTGCCCCTGCGCAACGTGAACCTACTTACCGGGCAACAGGTGACCCTGCGCAGCTTGATCAACCCCCAGCGTTTCCGAGATTCACGAGAGTTCCTGCAGTCGGGCATGTTCGGCTTCGGGGAGGAAATGAGCGTCTATGAACGCTCCCCGCAGCTGTTCGGCATGCGGTTGGTGTTTCCGCCCGAGGGAGAGGAGCGCAACGCTTACTCCTTGCGCATCGAGTCGTACAACGCCGATGTCCGCTCACTCTACGTCGAGGTCCAGGGCTCCTTTGGGCCGACAGCCGTCACCACGGGCCTCGACGATATCACCAGCAACGTGCATGACACCTACGAGTTCTTGCGCGCCAGGGTGCTGCCCTTCATCGCGCGCTTCGATGCGCGCCAAACCTCTTGACGATTGGCCGCTAGCATCTCGAAACTCTTAGAGAGCAGTCGGTTACACGCGCACAGATGCAACCTGCAGGATTCTCACGGCGCTTGAGCGCAGCGCGGCCCGCCGCCCTGGCGCTGTTGGTGCTAGGCGCCTGCGACGAGCCTCCCGAACCCGCTCAGCCTCCGCAGGGTGCGGTGGTCGGGGTGGGGTCCACGTGGATCCTGGAGGAGGAAGTCGACCGCTGGATCGACACGATCGCCCTGCTGGAGCCCACCGAGACCCGGCCCTCTTGGCGACGCAAGGCCCTCACGAATGTGGTCATCCCCATCAAGCTTGCACAGCTCTTGGTTCCGGCCGAAAGAGAGCTGGCTCGGCAAAGGGCCCTCGAGGTTCGCAAGGTGCTTCAAACGCAGGACACACTTCCCGCCGATTGGCCAGAGACCATCGAGAGCAAGACAGGGCGAGCGTTCGACGTGGGCCTGCAACACTGGCTCACTGCACATGAGCTGCCCCTGGGTCAGTGGAGCGACATCCAAGAGGAACCCGGGGCATTCCTGATCTTGCGCGTGCTTTCAGCCCCCCCTGCTGAGGACTGGGTAGCGAACACCCCCGTCGAAATCGAGTTCGTTCAGATCCATTACATCCGCACCGAAGACGACCCCAAACTGCTCGTCGAGCAAATGCGCGAGCGAACTCACATCTGGGCGGTCGACCCCGAATGGGAGTGGATTCTCCCTCAGTACTATCAATGAGAAGCGACTTTCAACTGACGTGCCGGAGTCTCTCCTGGCTCTTGGCTCTAGGCTTGCTGCTAAGCCCGGTGGCTCCCGCTGCAAGCGCGGCCGAAGGGCAAGACCCCGGGACGCCGCAGGACTCTCCAAAGAAACTGCCGCCCAAGCTCAAAGCGTGGCCCAAGCCCAAGAGTGAATCGGAGCTCAAGGACCAGATCGCACGCCTGCGCCAGGATCGCTCCAAGGAGCTTGCTGTGGAGGCCCAAGAGACGCTCATCTCGATGGGCGCGAGTGCTGCTCCTTTGTTGGTCCGCTCCCTCGGCCGCGAAAAGGACAAGCACGCGCGCAAGCGCATCCTGGCCGTGCTGGATGAGGTCGTGGACCAGCGCCACACGCGACTCGTGGCCGAGTCCTTCGATAACAAGTCCCTGGACATCCGGGTTTGGGCCCTGCGGACAGTCAGTCTCACGCCCGACCCGCAGCTAAAGAAAGCGGTCGCGGGGATCTGGAAGAAGATCGAGAGGCGCGGGGACAAGGCGAGCGAACTCGAGCGCTATGCCGCCGGCCTCTGCCTGCTCTCCGTCCAAGACTTGCGGGGCCTCGATCCCGTGTTCGACGCGACGATTTCCCACTGGAAAGAGAGAGCAGGCGATATCCGTCTGTCCCTCAACGGCCTGCGTTCTGAAACCCTCGATGCGGCACTCTTGGAGCGCCTCAAATCCAAGGATCGCAAGCAGCAGTCGGCGGCCCTGCGATTGATCAGTGCGGGTGGGACGCCCGCAACCCTCTCCGCAGTGGCCCCCTTCTTGGATAGCGGCAATCCGACTCTGAGAGTCGACGCCATCAACGCCTGCCGAGTTCTGATCGCTGGCGAGCCCCCCCTGGACAAGATTCCCGTGTTCGAAGCCATCGAATTGGCACAGGCCTGGAAGGAGCGCATCTGATGGGGCCTATTCGGCGAAGCGCTCCGCGTCTCCTGCTGCTCTTAGCGTGCGCCGCTCTGGCTTTCTCTCCCGCCCAGGCCCAACGCAAGAAGTACCGAGACAAACCCGCGAATCACCCGCTCAATTGTCCCTACACCCGGGGCGACGCGAAGATCTTGGAAGCCGCAGGCATTCTCTCCATTGGCGGTTTTTCCTTTGGCAAGGAAGACAGCACCCAGGCACTCGACGACTACTTCGGTTCCGATGATGTGCGCTGGGTCGAGACTCCGCACTTCAAGATCGGGATGGGGCTCGGCCCTTACAAGATCGACATCAAGGAAAAGGCCAAGATCCTGGGGGAACTGAAACGCCTGGCCGAGCACATGCCTGAGATCAAGCCCGAGAAGGTGCGGGTCCTTGATCCTTGGCTGCGAGCCTATCTCTATGCGCAGCGTGCCGAAGATCTGTGGACGCAGATGCAGGGCATCTTGGGTGTCACGGACGAGGACTTTCCATCAGGCGAGGAACCGTGGAACACGGTTGGCAAGTACATGGGCATCGGGCCCTACCTAGGAGAGAAGGGTAAGCTGGAGATACTGATCCTTCCCAGCCAAGTAGGAAGTAGCGCCTACCTGCGGCACTACTTCGGCCTGCTGACAAAGATGACCCAGCGCTGGAACATCATCGACCGGGATGTGTTGCACCTCGTGATCCATACGCAGCAAGGTAGCCTGGACGATGATGCGGCGTTGCACGGCCATTTTGTGTTCAACCTTTCCCAGCAGTTGGTCAATGCCTACAAGCACTACTCTTATGAGACCCCGATCTGGATCAGGGAGGGATTGGCGCACTGGCTTGAGCGCTACATCAACCCCAAGCACAACACCTTCAATGGCAGCGAAGGTGCGGCCGCGATCCGGGTCAACAAGGCCGACTGGAACAAACCCACACGCATTCTCGTTCAAAAAGGAGATGCGATTTCCCTGGCGGCCCTCATGCGGGTTCAGGGTTTTGGGGAGTTGGAGCTCGAACACCACTTCACGGTCTGGTCCATGTTCGACTACATGATGACCGTGCACCCGGGGTTCGTCGGCAAGCTGCTGGACGAGATCAAGGGGCTGCTCAACGAGCAGTTCGTGGACGATGGCTCGACGTTGGAAGACCGCCACCGGGCGGCCTTCAAGAAGCACCTCGGCTTGACCTACTCCCAGTTCGACCGCCACTGGCGGGAGTGGGTTCTCCAGACCTATTAGCCTTTCGGCCCCCCAGGGGCCCTAGGAGGGCAGAAAACCGGGCCCCCGGGACAAGTCCTCCCGCTCGGTGCTCCACCTTGAAACCGGAATAGCCGATAGGAGAGGCCCCGGGTCCACAAGTGTGGTGGGAAAGGTAACGTGTACGTGAGGGTTCACGCCCTCGGACCCACGGCAGCACCCCGCGACGCATCTCCGACCTTCCCCTTTAATGATCCAGCGCAAGCGACGCATCGTCCTGTTTCTCCCCCACCGGGCCGACCCGGAGGAGGGCGTACGGGTAGCGGCCGACCTCCTGCCCCTGGAGTTGCTGCAGATCGCGGCCCTGCCCGAACAGGCCGGCTACGAGGTCCACATCGTCGATGCAATGGTGCACGAGGACTACCTCGAACGCCTCTTTGACTTATGCGACGGAGCCTTGCTGTTCGCGAGCTCCTGCATCCTCGGGTTTCAAGTCGCCCACGGTGCGCACGTGGCCAAGGCCATCCGCGAGCGGTTCCCAAGCCTTCCGATCATTTGGGGTGGCTGGTTCCCCAGTGTGTTGCCCGAGCGCTTCCTCGAAGAAGGCGTGGCCGATGCGGTCGGCCTAGGTCAGGGGGAGTTCACGTTCTGGGATGTCGTTCAAGCACTGGATGCAGGCGAACCGCTCGACGATATCCCCGGCCTTGCGCTGATGCGTGACGGTCAGGTGATCAAGACCGACCCGCGTGTCATTGTTGGCTTTGACGACATTCCCGATGTGCCCTGGCACTTGATCGACTTTGAAGAATACGTCGCCCTTCAAAACGACCCCGGTCCCTGGAAGCTACGCCACAAGTATCCCGATCCCTGGGACTTGAAACCAGGCACTCCGGTGCGGGGCTTCAGCTACTACTCCAGTTTTGGATGTCCCGAGCCCTGCACCTTCTGCTGTTCGCCCGTGGTCACCGACCGGCGCTGGAAGGCGATTCCCGGCAAATTACTCGGCGAACGACTCTTGGAATGCCATGAGCGCTTTGACTTCAACGTCATGCGCTTCCAAGACGCCAACTTTGGCGTCGCCGAGAAACGCTCCAATGAGTTCTGCGAGACCCTGGTGGACGCGGGTTCGCCCTTCTGGTGGTCGGGCTGCTACGAAATCGAGACGATCGACCGCTACAAGAAGGAGTCCTTGGACCTGATGCAGGCGGCCAAGTGCCACATGATCTCGGTCGGGGCCGAAGCGGGATCGGTCGAGCAACAGGACAAGATCAAGAAGAAGATCGAGGTGAGCCACTTCGAATCCTCTCTGCGTGAGATGAACGATCGCGGCATCACGACCGGCTGTTCATGGATCATCGGCTACCCGGGTGAGAGCCTCGACTCCATGCGCGAGACCCTGCGCGTGGCAGCCTTGATGAAGTACAAGTTCCCGCGTTCGGCCTCCGACGTGTTCCCCTTCCGACCCATCCCGGGCACAGAAGACTTCGACACGATGGTCGCCGACGGGTACAAGCCGCCGCACACACTGGAAGAGTGGGGTGGCTGCCTAGAGTACAAGCTCGACCTCGGGGAATTGGAAATGCCCGCTGAGGTGCTCCAGACCTGGAAGCGCTATGGAACTGCATCGACCTTCTACGACGGCCTTGCGCAGGAAGGCAATGCGGCCATCCGCAAGGCTCTGCGTTCCATCTCCGGTTGGCGCCTGAGGAACAGCAACTACGCTTTCCCGTTGGAGCACGGGCTCTTCCACGCTTATGTGAAGCTCACGCGACAGCGCAAGGAGGATCTGCTCGTGAACCCCGAGAAGGACAAGACCTCCGGCGTGACGCCGCACGCACCGGCTTGATCATGATCCGCAAGAAGCCCAAGATCGTTCTGTTCCTCCCCCACCGGGCCGACCCGGCGCGGGGTGAGATGTTCAGTGCCGATCTGCTGCCCTTGGAGTTGCTGCGCATCGCGTCGGGCCCGGCCAAGGAGGGCTACGAGGTCGTGATGATCGACGCCATGGTCGATCCCGACTACCTCGAGAAGCTCGATGAGGCCTGCGAAGGAGCCCTGTGTTTTGCCAGTTCCTGCATCCTCGGCTATCAGGTCTACGACGGCTACGTGGCCGCCAAGATGGTTCGCGAGAAGCACCCGGGTTTGCCGATCATTTGGGGCGGGTGGTTCCCGAGTGTCATCCCCGACCTCTACTTCGAACACGACATCGCCGACGCCGTGGGCATCGGTCAGGGCGAGCTGACCTTCTTGGACGTAGTCCATGCCCTGGAGGCCGGCACGCCCCTGGACGAGGTTCCAGGTTTGGCCTTGTTCCGCGATGGCCAGGTCATCCGCACGGAAGCTCGGCCGGTTGTTGGCTTCAACCAGCTGGAAGACACACCCTGGGACCTCCTGGACTACGAGCGCTACGCCCAGCTGCAGGTGCAACCCACACGCAACCTCAAGGTTCGACACCGCTTCCCCTTGCCGGGCCAGTGGACGCCGCAGAATCCCCCGCGTGGATTCAGCTACTTCTCCAGCTACGGTTGCCCTGAGCCCTGCACCTTCTGCTGTTCCCCCGAGATAACGGGCAAGCGCTGGAAGGCAGTGGAGGGGCGTGCCCTGGCCGAAGACATTGCAGCCCTGCAAGAGCGTTTCGGCTTTGACGTTTTGCGCTTTCAGGACGCCAACTTCGGAGTCGCCGAAAAACGCACCAAGGCATTCTCCCAGGGACTCGTGGACCTCAAAGTCCCGATTCACTGGAACGGCACGATCGAAATCGAAACGATCATGCGTTACGACAAGAGCACCCTCGACCTGCTTGAGTCTTCTGGCTGCCATCTGCTGTGGCTGGGCGCCGAAGCCGGTAGCGAGGGCATGCAGGATCGCATCAAGAAGGGCATCCAGCTCAAGAACATCCCGCTGGCCATCCACGAACTCGCCAGCCGCAACATCGTTCCCGGCACCTTCTGGATCATCGGATTTCCCGGCGAATCCCAGGAATCCATGGAAGCCACCCTACGCATGGCGGGCAAGACGAAGCACCAGTTCCCCATCGCCGGCAACGACGTCTACCCCTTCCGCCCCATTCCCGGCACCGAAGACTTCGACCACGCCGTGCGTCTGGGCTACGAAGCCCCGCGCGATTTCCACGATTGGGGCAACTGCTTCGAGTACAAGTACAACTCCCACAACACGCCCCTGCCCCCACAAGTCCGTAGAACCTGGCAGCGCTACAACAACACGGCCGCCATCTACGACATGCACGTCCAGGAAGGCCCCCTGTGGATGCGCAAGTTGCTCTCCCGCATGGCCGGTCAGCGCTTAAAGCGCGGAGTCTACGGGCTCCCCGTCGAGCAAAAACTATTCGACCTCTACGTCCGCCTCACGGGCCAGGCCCAACCCGGTGACTTGTCCGAGGACTATCAGCAACTGCAGCCCGAGACGCACGCGCAGTTGTCTTAGGGGGGGAAACCCGAGAGGCGGGTATCTCGGTCACCATTCTGCTCTCAGGCGGTGTCACCTTTAGCGTGCGAGGAAGCTCCCCGAGGCCAGCTTGCCTGCATTTGAAGTAGGGTTGTACCCTCGGTGCATGGAATACACAGAGGAAGAAGAGGCCGTCTTCAAAGAGCAGTGTTCGGCGAAAAGGCGGCGCCAATTGCTGTTCGTGACCCCGGTGATCGCCGTATTCTTGCTAGGTGCTTTTGCAGCCGACCGGGAGGCACCATTCGGGATGCCCCGAGATGTCGCGCAGCCTGTCGCTATTGTGCTCGGGATATTCGTTTTCGCATTTTCCCTATGCAATTGGCGTTGTCCTGCTTGCAACAAGTACCTAGGCAGATCTCTCAGTCCAGAATTCTGCGCAAAGTGTGGAGCGCAATTGAGCTGATCCGAGGCCGGGAAGTTCGCTCAGGCGACCGACACTGCGGCACCGTCTTCGATCCAACAATGCCAGACGCCTTGGGGATCCTCGAAGAAGCCGTGTTAGCCTCTATCGAGATCCAAGCGTGGGAACAGGCTAGCAACCGATAAGGAGCCAAGATGGACAAGGCCGACTACACAGAAGAGCAGATTACCAAGTTCAAGACGCGGTTCGCCAGGAGACGGCTCGCACGAATCCTGGTCGCTATCCCGGTAGTTGCGTTCATATTTTTTTCTGGAACCTCCATGGGACGAGGCAAGTTCTTCGACGGTGTTTACGAGGTCGCTGGCCCCGTGGGTGTCGCTGCTCTCTTGGCAATCCTCTTGATACTCATCTACAAGTGGCGCTGCCCGGCCTGCAACGGATACCTGGGTAGGGCCTTCAGTCCAAAGTACTGTCCCAAGTGCGGAGTCGAGCTGTCGTAGGCCGGCCGTTTCATCCGGAGTCGACGAGAAGAGACATGTAGGGGGGTATGCACCCAGTAGATGGCTGCCCTTCAGGCTCCGAGATCGAATTCAGATATCTGGTGGGCGAAGAAACCTGAAGGGCCTATCATCGACCGCCTCCGCCCCGAGTCATCGATTCCACTGAGGTAGGCCCATGGATAGTTCATACAGCGCGCCGGCTGAAGTCCTGACTGTCGACGAGCTTGGCGTGAGTGCCCGCGCGCAGTTCTTGGTCCGCACCTATGGCCACCTGTTTGGGGCCATGCTCGGGTTCACGCTGCTCGAAGTCTTGTTCTTTACGACAGGTATGGCTGAGGCCATTGCTGATCGCATGTTCGCTGTGAATTGGCTGTGGATTCTCGGGGGATTCGTCCTCGTCAGTTGGTTTGCGAGTCGCACTGCGCACCGAGCGGTATCCCAGAGCGCACAGTACTTTGCTCTCTGCGGGTTCGTGCTCGCGGAGGCTTTGATCTTCGTCCCCCTGCTCTACATGGCGAACTATTACGCACCCGGGGCTATCTCGACAGCGGCCCCGGTGACCCTGCTTGCCTTTGCTGGCCTGACAGGGATTGTCTTTTGGACGCGCAAGGACTTCTCGTTTGTGGGGGGCCTCCTCAAGTGGGCCTTCGTAGTCGCCCTCTTGGCCATCGTGGGCGGCGTGGCCTTCGGGTTCCAGTTGGGCACGTGGTTCTCAGTGGGCATGGTCGGGCTCGCGGGTGGAGCGATCCTTCACGACACCAGTAGGGTCCTGCACCACTACCCAGAAGATCGGTACGTGGCAGCTTCCCTTGAACTGTTTGCCTCCATGGCGCTGATGTTCTGGTACGTGCTTAGTCTGTTCATGAACCGTGACTAGTGCTCGCAAGTCTTCAGGCCAGGTGTCCTTCGTGCGTTCGTCCGAGCGCTCTCTGGTATTCGGGCAAGCCACGATGTGCCCTTCCCGATGTGCC
>CAYXTP010000018.1:14821-22679 GCA_964467985.1 uncultured Planctomycetaceae bacterium | reverse complement strand
CGATGTGCCCTTCCCGATGTGCCTTTCCCGATGTGCCTTTCCCGGTGCGTCGTTCACCTGAGTCGGAGCTTCCAAGCCAGTCACCGAGGCCGCGCGACGAAATGATTGTTGATTCTCAGCCAAGGCAAGGATGAGTAAGACTGTAGTCACCATGGGACTAGGCTGCGTGACCCTCTTTGGCGCGCTCATAGTGGGGTTCATCTACTTGGGATCCACGGGACCGGACATTGCGGTCTACACCGGACGCCAGATTCCCAAGGAGTACATGGCGACCATTCGCTCACTGGGCCTGCTCGAGGTGGGCGAGGACATCCGGTACTTCTACTCTGACGCCCTGTTCGACATTGAGACCGGCTTCTACTTCGTCACGACCGACCACTTGGTCTTGTATTCAAGTGCATGGGAAGAGCCCGCGACGATCATCCCCCTCGATCAGATTGAAGATGTGGAGGCCGAGTTCGTGGATTCTATTTGGGAAGACAGCTTCATCTATGTCACGACGGCCTCAGGCCTTGAGGTCTCCTTTCCAGTGTCCAGCGAGCAGGGGGGCGACAAGCGGTTCATGCAGGCGCTCGAGCAGAGTCTTGCGGTTGAGTAGGCCGCCGAACAGGGTGCAGACAAACGAGTCCCGACGGACTCGGCAGCCGGTGCCCACCTTGAATCCGATCGGGCGATGACTTCCGGCATCCGGTCGAAGGTGTGATGCGAGCGAAGTCCCCGCGTCTCATTCTGGAACTGGCTGGATCGGCAAGTCCGCTACGACGCAGAGATTTCCTGGACTGATCGGGCGCTGGAAACGCGCTTCGCTGGACTCGCCGAACCGGGAGTGGCCGACAACACCTTGGTCGTGATCATCAGTGACCACGGGTAAGAGTTCCTGGACCACGGGTTCGTGGAACACGCGTGGACCCTCTACCAGGAAGCGGTGCACATACCTCTAATCCTGTGGTGGCCAGGAGTCCTGAAGCCTGCACGCTCATCCGAACTTGTCTCAATCGTCGACGCATTGCCCACGCGCCGCCGTCGCGGCGAACGGACGGCCCGGGGAACCATGGGGCCTGCCCTCGTTCGCAACCCGGCTTCGAATCTGCTCTGATTACACGGTCCAGAATCCGGGTGGCTCTCACTCACACGTTCCACCAACCCCAAGCCCAAAGCGAGGTCGCGCCGACCTCTGCAATCCAGAATCCAGGCTTGCGGATCTTGTGGCGCAGGACCGCCATCGCAATCAACGCACCCGGTGCGCCGCCAAAGACCGACCAGGCGAGCAAGTTGCGCTCCGGAACTCTGCGTCCATCCCGTTTGGATGCACGCTTGTCCCAGGCGAAGACCAGGAAGGTGGATACGGAGGTGATCGCCACCCACAGGGAAACGTACTGATGCGGGCTCATGGACCTATCCATACCAAGTCCACAGCTTGAAGGCACTGATTCTTGCATGACTCCTCACGCACCTGATACCGCCATGGTGAGCCGTCTGCTGGTCCGCAGTCAGGGCAACTACTTCCCCCTGGCTCCGCACGCTCCGGAGGTGTGGAGCCGTAGTGCCCTGCAGCAGAAAGTGCGCTCCACCCGAGCGGCCGTCTCTACAATCGCCGAATGGAAACCCACAGCACCAAGGCGAAGTGGAGCACGGCACGCCCTCGCGCGATCGCTATTGCATCGGCACTTTGGCTCGCCGGGTGTGGATCCCTCGCGACCCCTGGGCCGACTGCCGGTGACAACTCATCGGGCTTGTCCAGCCTGCACCCGGCACCGCGTGCCGGCGAACCCACCGCAAATAGCCTGCTTCTCCAAGCGCGCCTAGCCCGAGGCGTCTCGGGCGGGGGCTCGCCAAGCGCGGGCTACCCTGGCGTTGCACGTTTTGAAATCGCCGACAACCCAAATTTTGGAGACTCACGCTTCAGCACCTGGCAGGTGGCCCGCGCGGATACGGACTTTGTCGTGCGCGTCTTGATTGATGGCCTCAAGTCCGGAAGTACTTGGTATTGGCGCGTGCACCACGGAGGGGATCGTGCGAACACCTCGACGTCCACAACACTTCAGGCGCGTACGCTGCGAGACCGCGACTCCACCCAACCGATTCGCTTCGGCGTGCTGACCTGCATGCACCGGCACCGTTTCCTCACCGACACGGCGGCGTACCGTGACGACCAAGTCGATCGTCATCTAGGTTTCCCGACTTTTGAGCACCTACGCCAACTGAGCCCGAACTTTGTGTGCTTTACCGGCGACTGCGTCTACTACGACCACCCAAGGGATGCGCCCGCCACCGAGCCGGCGACCATGCGCGACCGTTGGCATCGACAATTCGACACCCCGCGCTCGCATGCGCTGCTGGGAAGTACTGCCGGGTACTGGCTCAAGGATGACCACGATTTCCGTTTCGATGACAGTGATCTCGCCGACAAGAAGCGAGCCTTGCCCACGGCGCAGGACGGCCTGCGCATTTTTCGTGAGCAGTGCCCTGTGTCCGAGTTGGAACGGCCCCAGGCGCCGATGTGGCGCACGCACCGACTCAACCGGGACGTGCAGGTCTGGCTCCTAGAGGGTCGCGATCACCGCAGCCCAAATGCCATGCCCGACGGTCCCGACAAGACGCTCTGGGGCCTGGAGCAACGGGCTTGGCTCAAGCAAACTCTGGCGACCTCCGACGCCCGCTTCCGCATACTGATCTCCCCCACGCCGCTGGTAGGCCCCGACGACGCGCGCAAGACCGACAACCACACCAACATCGGCGGATTCCAGCACGAACGCGACGCCTTTCTGGACTGGGCCGAACAGCAGCAGCTCATCGGCCCGGCAGCGCGACCCGGTCAACTGCTTGTGATCTGCGGCGATCGCCATTGGCAATACCACTCGGTCCACCCGCTGGGCTTGCACGAGATCTCCTGCGGCTCAACGAGTGACGGCAACGCCCGCCGTGGACGCAGTCCTGGAGACCCACGCAGCACAGACCCGGAGGGTCTGATCCAGCAGCGCTGGGCACAGGACAAGGTCTCTGGTGGGTTCGTCATGGTCGAAGAGGACCCTCGATCCCAGGCGCTGACGGTCTACTTCATGGACGACCACGGCAGGGAACTGCACCGAATCCAGTGGTGAGGGGGCACCAGACGGGGTTACCCGCGCCCCGTTCCTGCCCACACAGCAGCGCCATCCTTGTCCAGGACAGTCAGCGCTGAGCACACGCCCGCGTACCATTCCAATCGATCACGGTCTTCCGGGAACAACGCGTTCATCACGGCGCTCGGCTCCATCACACAGCCGTTGGCTCGCATTTCGTCCGTCGGCCTCTGCTCGAAGAAGGGATGATGCCCCTCTTCCCCAAATCCGGCCTTTTGGATCACGCGCCCGCTGGCTGTGTTGCCCTCGTTGTAGACGCATTGGATGCGCTCCACCCCCAGGCACTCGAAGCCCATCACGATCGTGCACTGGGTGGCCAGAGTGGCCAGGCCGTGCCCGGCGCGACTCGTCCGGATCCAGTAGCCGATTTCGAAGGCGTTCGGATTCATCGTGCGTCGGTGCAAGCCGAGGCAGCCGATGAAGTCTCCACCGCGTTCGCTGAACAGGTGGTAAGTGACGTCTCCCCCATCGGCACGCTCGGTTTCAATTCCCGTCAGTCGCTCGCGTTGAGACTCCACAGTCTGACGGAGATGGGACCAGGGCATGAACTTGAGCAGTTCGGGCAGGCTCTCGTCAATCGCCTCGACTAGGGCCGGTGCGTCGCTGGCCCGGGCCAATTGCATGATGAAGCGTGTTGATCCACCGTCGTAGACCAGAGTGTGCGGAGGGTTCTCAAATGAGAGAGTCATGACCGTCAGTTTCGGTGCCCCCCTCTAGGGATCATGCGATCCGGCACGCGGTTGAAGCGGTGCTCGGTCAGCGTGTCTCGACCGCCCCAGATGGGACACTTGCGGCCGATTGCCGCGAACCCGTCGTAGAGAATGAACCGTGCCATCAGGTCATCCTTCTCCTTACTGGAACGCACAATCTGCAGCGGGAAGGCGAGGTTACCGATGACGGGCAAGAGACCAACCCAGAAGGACGTCATGGGCAGTTCTCGACCGGACAAGAAGTTCTGCACGACACGACCACCGGTATAGAGCGTGCGTCCCACAGACCCGCCCGACAGCCAGATCAGGCCTAGCGTGACCTCATCGATCGTCCCGGCAGCCAAGAGCGCGGGCGCGATGATGTACTCGAAGGACTTCACGAGAGGCTTGATACAGAGGTGGACGGCGAAATCCGCCAGATAGACGGACGATTCGTGCCGTCCGCGGTTGTTCGTGATGAGTTCCGCATCCCGGGCGCTCAACTGACCGCGGACCTGCCAGCGCTTGACCCGGGCCTCGACAAATTGCTGTGCGGAGCGAGCTCGAAACCTGGAGGACAAGATGAAAGAACCCGTGCCCGCCACGAGCTTCTGCCAAGGGAACGCCATGCATCGTTTGAAGGCCTTCGAGACCTTGTGTCCAAGCCTGCGTGACACACCCCGACCGGCGCGCGCGGCCTCGTGGAGGTACCAGCGTAGAGGTCGCTTGCTGAAGTACGCCCGCCCCGCAGCGTCGATGCGGCCCTTGGCGTGCTGGGAATTCAAGCTGCGCTCGAAGCGCGACATGCCGCGCCAGCGTTCCTGGTGATAACCGAGGGCCGCCACGTCGCGCTCGATGCCTTCGAGAGTTGCCGGGTCCAACGTCCGGGCGAGTTCCATGCGCCGTTCGCGCAACCACTGCCCGAGTTTGGGGACATCGACGTCGTCGAAGAGCGGCCGGCCATAACGCAAGGCCCGCGGCAGGTAGAAGCGCCACAGGCTGGGTAGGTGTGCCGGGAAGAGCGCGGGTACGCCGGATTCCAGGTCAATCCACGCCCAGGTTGCGCGGGCCCCGGTCGTCACTCTCAAGAAATTGGTCAAGGCGACCGGATTCCCCAGGCCCGCCTGCCACACCTGCCCATCGAAACCCGCTTCGATCAGGTGCTGCTGCAAGGGCTCCAGTATCTCCGTAACGAGCTCCCGCACCTCCCCCTCCCCCGACTGGCTCAGCGGCTGATGGAGATACGGCGGTCGCCCGTCGATGAAGCGTGTGTGCAACTGCCAAGCGTTCAGGTCCCGATTCCAATCGACATTCCAACCCTCAGATACCTGCAGCCGATCACCAAACCAGTGCCTCACAAGCGGCGCGAGGATTCGTCGACGAAGGATTGCGGCCTGAACAGCGTGCTCGCACCAAGCGTAGGGATTGGGCGCGCCGAGGAACGTGTACTGAATCAGACAGGTCAGGGGCCCGGAGTCAAAAACCTTGCGCGCTGTGGTCCGGCCCTGATCGTCAAGTGATCGAAAGACAACAGCCGCGCGTCCACGCCCCAACTCGGGATCCCCGAGAGTATCCGGGCCTACAGTGGACGGAAGCGTCTGTGCCATCTGTGGATCCTACGCCCTCATGGCCCGCGCATCGCGACATTCTTGGTCAGTGAATATCCCACGGCGTGGATCCGAGCGAGGTCGGATGGGGGGATGCGCTCTCAAGTGGGGCGTGAGTCCCAAGGTCCGCCGAGCCCTAGCGTTCCCTCGGGATGAGGGCAGGGCCGTGCCCACCACTGGCGAAGTAGCCGCTCGAAACATCGTTGCGGAAGATGACGTCCGTGTGCTGCGCGTCCCGCTGGGTCCAATTGATGTCTGGCCTCGACGGAGGCCAGACTCCGTCAATGACTGAGTCCTGCCCAGAATCCCATATCAACGGTCGATCCGACGCTTCGCTTGCGTCTTGAGTCCGCAATCCCAAGGCCGTTTCACTGGCTTCAGGCACGGAGGTTTCCCAGTCGCTCGAACGGGTGTATTCGCGGGGAACCGGTACGCGCAATCCTGCGCACGGCGGAGCCGTCAACGGGGCACAGGGCATGGCCGCAGGGGAACACGGCACGCAGCGGATAATAGGAATCCCCCGTGGGTGAAGCTCACAGGTCAGTGCGGCCAAGATCGTGGCCGCAGCGCAGCACATTGTTGGAAGGGTCCTCATTGCACGAGCCCGAGCTCACTGGGCCTACGTCTCGTCGATGAGGATGTTGGAGCCTGGGAAGGGAAGGGCTTCACGTGGCTCCCGACGGGGCAGAATCAGTCTGGAGCCTCTCCTCAGGAGTCCCGGACATGTCTGCCTGGCCTGATGGATTCAGTCCTTCGGATCAGCCAGTCGGCCGCGTTCCTCCTCAAGGTCATCCAACTTCACACCTTCCGTGATCCACGCAGGCGCTGGATCGCCCTTCAGGTAGTGGCCGAACCACTCCAGGATGCGGCGGTGGTAGTCGCGGCGGTTGGCGTCCTTGCGCAAGCCGTGGCCTTCGCCCTCGTAGACGAGCAGGACCATCTGCTTGCCGGCGCGACGGGCGTAGTTGTAGAACTCCGTGCCCTGGTCCCAGTCCACCGATCCGTCGTCGTCACCGAAGGTCATGAGCATGGGAGTGTTCATCTCATGCACCTTCTCCAAAGGTGAACTTCGTCGGTGCGCTTCGGGGTCTTCCCAATACGGAACTTCCATGCGGCCCTGGCCTGTTTCCCAGTGGCTGGTTTCCGGGATGCCACCCGACCAGTGAATCTGGCCCATGAAACTCACGAAATCGGTCAGGGGGGCGCCGGCAACCGAAGCGGCGAAGATGTCGGTGCGCGTCGGCAGGTACGCGGCTTGATAGCCACCCCAGGAGTGCCCGATCAGGCCGACCTTGGCCGCGTCAACCAGCCCCATCTCCACGACCTTGGCCACGGCCGGCCGCACGGCATCGAGGGCGCTGGGACCGGGTTCGCGAGCGCGGTAGATGATGTCGGGCAACAGGACAAAGTACCCGGCCTGGGTCCACACGACCTGGTTGTAGTAGTCCGTGTCGCTAGGATTGCGCCAACTGTGAAGCTGTTGCGAGAGCTTCTCGTAGGTGTACACGATCATCGGAGCCTTCACGTTCGGGTCGTGGTTGGCGGGATAGAGCAGACAGCCCTGTAGCGGCACGCCAGCGTCGCTGGTCCACTCCACCAATTCGGCGCGCGTCCAGTAGAACTCGTCCAAGAAGTCGTTGGTCGCAGTGACCTGCCTGGGCTCTACCAGCTCAGCGTCAGCGACGAACCAGTCGGGTGAGTCGTCGCGCGCCGCGATCTGGAACGCATAGACCTCCGCGTCTTTGGCTTTGGTCAAGCTGCTGACGCCCTTGGGCAGCTCGATCAGGGGTTGCGCGATTCCTTGGTCTGGATCGAGCCGGGCGAAGCCCTGGTGCTCAGTCCAGTCCCCACGGAAGTGAAAGTAGAGAGGTTGGTCTCGATCATAGGCGGGCTCCTCGCGGTCCAGGTCCAACAACCGGTAGTGATTTTGGCCACGCGCACCATCGGTGAGACGCTGGCCGCCGGTGCCGTCGAGAGCCACCTGCCACACGTCGAATCGATCACGCAGCAAGACGGCCTCGTCGTCTTTCAACCAACCACTGAGTCCGTAGGGCGGGCGCAAGTCGGTCGGTGTGTCGTACTCAGTGTTGCCGAATTGAGCGTCGATGTTCTTGGTCAGGGCCACACGGCCGCCGTTGATCAAGTCGTCCGCCCAGTAGTGTGTGCCATCAAATGAGAGGATGTACCTACCGCCTGAGCTCGGCCATGAGTAGCGCACCTTCTCGAGCAGCATGCTGCGCTCGCCGGTTGAGGTGTAGGTGACCCACAGGTCGTGATACGGACGCCCGAACATCTGGCCCCAGGCATACGGCGCGCTGTCCTGTTCAACGGCGTAGTTCCAACCTTCCAACAACTGGGAACGGTTCATCGGATCTGTGGCGACACGCACGAGCTGATCGGTGTCCAGGTGCCAAACGGCGAGCAGGGTGCGATTGTCGTC
>CAYXTP010000018.1:0-14721 GCA_964467985.1 uncultured Planctomycetaceae bacterium | reverse complement strand
TGGAGTCTTCGCGCCAACTGAGAGCCGAGTAGTCCGACTTCGAGCTGTCCAAGTTACGCATAGTGCTGGTCACTACATCGATCAGCTGCACGCCGTTACCGGCATCGGAACCCGTCTTCATGGCGATGGCCAGTAGAGACTCGGCTTCGCACCAGGCGAAGGAACCCACGTTGCCCAGGGTCAGGTCTGTCTCATCCGCCAGGTCGAGGATGCGCAGGTCCGCGCCCTTGCCATTCGCCCCTTCGGCTGTGTAACCGTGCAGGGCGAGAAAGCGGCCGGTCTCGTCAAACGAAAACCGCGCGACGCCCGGGAACTCGCGTTGCTCCTCTTCGCCCAGACGCAGCAACACACAATCAGATCGCACGGGTTTCTTCTTGTCGCGCAGGCGCTTGGCCTCCTCTTCCGAAACTCCCGTTGACCAGGCAACCCAGAGCCCGTCAGCGGAGAATGAAGCACGACTCGCCCAGGGCAGGACGAGCTCTTCGAAATTATCGTTCAGGAGCGACAGGATGTGCAGCTCGCGAGTCTTGTCTACTCGAGTGAGGTCGTACGCAAACCACGCCCCGTTTTCGGAGAGGGTCCCACCGCGTATTGACTCGAAGCGGCCGTAGTCATTCGGTTCAAGAAGCCGCGGCCCCGTCGGTTCGGTGTCCTGGGTATCGTTGTCCGTCACCCCCGTTGAAGCGGACGGGGCAGGATCTTCGGGCGCTTCGAGAAGGACAGCATCCACCACGGCTTCGGTCGGGGTCGGCTCCTCAGTCGTCGAGGCACAGGAACCCACGAACAGCAGAGACATGAAGGAAAGTGCGAGGGCGGAGCAGGCAGGGCGGTGGTTGTGCATGGTGCGCGTAGGATAGCGCTGGGATTTGGATTTCAGTCCCTCCTAAGCCTTTCCTATTGCACGGCTTAGGTATTAAATCGTGATATCCGTATGGCTCGTTGTTGAATTATCCAGCGAGTTCAGTAGCCTCCTCCCAAGCATCCAGAGTCCCGGGAGAGAATTTATGTCCCGGGCGGCAACCGAGCCCCCACAGGGCCGCGGTGCCGACTCCTCACTTGACGCGGGGAATGATGTGGGCGGGACCGCTCCGGCGGGATCCACCAAACAAGGCACTGACGCCAGTGCCGCCCCGTGTCACTCGAGGACACGCCGGATGCCGAACGGAGTTTCGGCATGTCATCCCCCACCCAATCAGAGAACGTTTCCTTCAGCACCCTGTGCTCCCGGTCTGGGCAAGGCCAGCTAGACGGCGAGCCCTTGATCACCCCCATCGTCCAGTCCACCACCTTCTGCCGGGATGGCCTGAACAGTCAAGCCGAGCACTGTTACTCACGGGAATCCAACCCCACGGTTTCGGCCCTGGAGACAGCCCTCGGAAACCTGGAACAGGTGGGTCCCGGGGTTTGTTACGGCACGGGCCTGGCAGCAGAGACTGGGCTGTTCCTAGCCGTTCTGAAAAGTGGCGATCACGTGGTCTGCTCCAGCGCCTTGTACGGTGGAACCACACGCCTACTCGAACAGGTGCTCAGTGGGCTGGGAGTGCAGGTGAGTTTCGTCGACAGCTCGAGCCCGGAAGCGGTACGCGCGGCGATACGGCCCACGACGCAACTCGTGTTCGTGGAAACCCCTGCGAACCCAACCCTTGATCTGGCGGATCTGGCGGCCATCGCTGCCATCGCCAAGGAAGCGCACGCTCTGTTTGCGGTGGACAACACGTTCCTGACTCCAGCCTTGCAACGCCCGCTCGATTTCGGAGCGGACGTATCTGTGTACTCCACAACCAAGTTCATCGAAGGCCACTCCGCCGCCCTGGGCGGGGCACTGGTGGCTCGCGATGAGTCGCTGCTCGAACGCTGTCGCTTCGTCCGCAAGTGCACGGGTTCGATTCAGTCGCCGTTTAATGCATGGATCACGCTCCAGGGCCTGAAAACCCTGCCCCTACGCCTGCGCGAGCAGTCTCGCTCAGCAGAAGTCATCGCCCACCGCTTGCACGCGCACCCGGATGTGGAACTGGTTCACTACCCGACGATTGCAGGCTTCCGGAACGGATCCCTGGCTACAACCCAACACCTGGGAGCCCACGGAGCCGTACTCTCCTTCGAGCTCAAGGGTGGCTACGACCAAGCGCGGGAACTGCTGAGCCACGTCCAGCTTTGCCGAGTGGTCGAACACGTCGGTTCGGTCGAGACCCTGCTGACCCACTCCGCCTCCATGACCCACGGTGGGGTGAGTCCCGAGCAGCGTGCCAAGGTCGGCGTCACGGAAGGACTCGTGCGGCTATCGGTCGGCCTGGAATCCACGGAGGAGATCCTCGCGGACCTGGAACGCGCCCTAGCACTGAGCGCAGCCGCCGTCACGGCCGACGAAACCCAGCAGGTTGCTGTGGGGTGTCAGGCATGAAGGGCCCCATCGTTCTGAAGTTCGGAGGCTCGGTCCTAGCCGACGAGTCCAGCCTGCAACTCGCCGTGCATGAGATCTACCGTTGGAGACGGGAGGGTCACACGGTGCTGGCTGTCGTCTCAGCACTGTCGGGTGCGACCGATCAGCTAGTCGCCCAGAGCAAGCAAGTCCACCCGTCACTGGCCGCTGACAAGACGGCGACCCTATTGGCCACGGGCGAATCCCAGTGCGCAGGCCTGCTTGGTTTGTACTTGGACCGGGCAGGCATCCCAGCACGCATCCTGAGCGCAGGTGCCATCGACCTGCGCGCCCAGGGGGATCCGCTCGAGGCGGTTCCGACAGCTGTCGACCGCGAACGAATCGAGGCCGCCCTCGACAGCGAGGGGGTCGCGGTGGTCCCGGGATTCGCGGCCCAGGATGGAGTGGGTCGGACGGTCGTCCTGGGTCGCGGCGGATCCGATCTGACGGCATTGTTCCTGGCCGATGCTCTCGGGGGCTGCGCGTGTCGCCTGATCAAGGACGTGCAGGGGATCTACGAATGGGACCCCTCGTCCGCCGGCACTCCACCGAGACGGTTTGACGTCGCCACGTGGGACGACGCCTTGGATGCGGGCGGGACTATTGTGCAGCGGCAGGCGGTCGAGTTTGCTCGCTCTCGACAGCTCAGTTTCGAGCTCGGTGCACTCAACTCCAGCTCTCCGACGCGCGTCGGCCCGGGGCCTAGTGCACTGGTCGAAGCACCGGCTCCCTCGCCGCCCCTCAAAATTGCGCTCCTGGGCCTGGGGACCGTCGGGAAAGGCGTGTTCGATCACCTGCGGGGTCTCTCAGACCAATTCCTCGTGACCGAAGTCGTCGTGCGTGACCAGAAGCGTGCTGCCCAGTCCGGAGTCCCACCCGAGCAACTCTCCGGTGATCCCCTTGCGGTAGCGGCTTCCGGTGCGGACATCGTCGTCGAAGCCCTTGGTGATCCGGACCTCTCGGGCGCGGCCATTCACACAGCCCTGAAACACGGGTCCCACGTGGTCACCGCCAACAAGGCCGTGATGGCCGAGCAAGGTGCCCACCTGAAAGCCGAGGCTGCTGCGCACCGGGTTCGGCTGCTGAACGGCGCCTGTGTCGGCGGCAGCATGCCCCTGCTCGAACAACTGGGCGGTCGCAACTCGAAACCCATCCGCCGCTTGCGAGGTGTGTTGAACGGGACAGCCAACTACGTGTTGAGTCGAGTTCGCCGGGGCGCAACATTGCCCGATGCCCTGGCCACCGCCCAGGAGCTCGGTTACGCCGAAGCCGATCCCACACTCGACCTCTCCGGTCAGGATGCCGCTCAAAAACTGAGCCTGATCGCCAGCGCCTTGGGGCAACCCGAATTGTCTTGGGAACCGTGCGGAGTCGAGGCGATCACTCCGGCGGCACGACACCGCGCGCAGACCTCAGAGTCCGCGTTGCGCCAGGTAGCGACGTTGGAGATCCTCCACACCGGTGCCAGGGCTTCCATCCGGCTGGAGGCCCTGCCAGCAACCGACGCTCTCTTCGCAGTGGACGACGAACACAACGCAGTCGCCATCGATTACACGGACGGATCCTCGACCACCCTGCAGGGCAAGGGCGCCGGCCGCTGGCCCACCGCCCAGTCCGTCGTAGGCGACCTGCTGCGGTTGGCGAGAGAGCGGGTAGGGGATGCCGCGCGCACACCGGGGGGTGAGCAGGAGGTCCAAGCACAAACCCAGGGATCTCAGCGATCCTTGGATCCGCCCCCATCGTCGAGCCCGTTGGGGCCCGCATCCCAGACCCGATGAACGCCGGCACTGTCGACCGCCGCGATTCGCCGTCCGTCGGGAGAGACCGCAACCCATTGGATTGCGCCCTCGAGGCCTGACAGGGCGAGCGTCAATCCGCGCCGTACATCCCAGAGGCTGACAGTTCCATCGTCCCGGTTGCCCGTCACGATGCGTGAACTGTCGTGGGAGAAGGTAAGGCAGAACGGCTTGACGTTACCTTCGTGGGACTGGATCACACCCGTCTTCAGGTCGAGTACATAGAGCGCGCGGTCATCCGGATCGTAACTCGTAGCGGCGACGAACTCGCCGCTGGGTGAACAGGCAAGGTGGTTCACCTGGTGGGGAAGCTCAAATTCCTGCTGCACCGCACCTGACCTTGAGTCCCGAACAAGAATCCGGTTGGCTGCGGAATGCACGACGGAACGATCCCCGTTGGTAAAGCCAACCGTCGGCGACCCAATGCCCGTCGGCCACGAGCAGCCCACCTCCAACTCTCCGGTCTCCAATCCATAGACCTGAAGGTGCCACTCTCCGTCGACCTCGGTACTGGCCGCGTAACGGGTCCCATCTTGGCTGAATCCCACGAAACGCATCGCGCCAAGCTCAGGCCCGAGGGTCGCCTCCAGCTGTCCGGTCCGCGCATTGATGCGCCTCAAGCGTCCACCGAATCCATACACCGCGTAGAGCGCGTCGCCACGGGGGTCGAAGTTCACCCCCAGGATCAGACCGCGGTAGCGCTCGGGGTGTTTCGTACTGTCGACGACGAAGGGGGAAAGCGTGAAACTTGTCGATCCCGTCGTCAAATCCGAGACACCCAATTGAAACTTCTCAGGTCGCCAGGCGAGCGCGTCACCCGAGCGGTCGAATGCGAGCGAGTACACCAGTCCACTCCGCTCCTGATCGCTCGACCGAAACACCGAGGCTTGGTCACCGGCATCCCACACGCGCAGGGTCCGATCGTAGGCGCCTGTCACAAGGAGTGGTGGATCGGCGAGAGTCTCGAGTGACGTAACGTGGCCCGCATGGCCATGTCGCACTTCGACACACTCCAGCCGCTCCAGGTCCCAGCGGCGCAGGGTCTTGTCGAGAGACGTAGACCAGGCAAATCGACCATCCGTCGACCAACGCAACGCCGTCACGGTACGGGTGTGTCCGCGGAGCGAGGCCACTGGCGCGCCAGCCTGGGTGTCGATCAGTAGCAGCCCCCCGCCCTCGAGTCCGGCCAGGAGGCTCTCTCCATCGGGACTCGGCTCGATGGAGGTCACTCCCGAACCGTAGGACTCTGCATCGACGTTCACCTGCTGAGCGAGGTCCACGCGGCCGTGCAGCATTGCCTCCGCAGGCCCTACCATGTCCCAGATCTCGACAGTTCCATTCACCGTGCCGACGACGAGCCGAGTGAACGACCCCGCGTCCTGAGCGGTCACCACATTCACTTTCGAACCGCTGAACAGGAGCTGCAGTTCTCCGCTAGTGGGCTCCCAGATGTGGACCCCTGAAGAGCTTGCAATCGCGACGCGCCCCGCCTCCGATTGGTCGGGCTGAGTAGGCAGCCAGGCGAGGGATGTGGGTAGGATTCCGTGCAACTCGCAATCGAGGGAGGCGATTCGCGTCCCCTCGGTGGTATCCCACAGGTGCACTTCACCCGCGACCTGCCGCTCATCACTCCTCGAGAGTGAGACTAGATCCGTGCCTCCAGGTCGAAAGGCCAGATCCCGCACGGCGTTTGCGTGGGCTGGCTCAAGCGGCTTCTCGAACTGCACTCTCTGGCCCGCCGCATCGAGCTTCCAAAGAAACACGCGGAAATCTGGCGAGCCGTAGTCTCCTGGGAGCTCACGTCCCCCACCGGATGCCAACAGGCCCTGCGCTCCCAGAGCGACTCGATGCACGATGCTCGCCGATTCGGCTTGGCTCAAACTGGTGTCCGAATGCCGGCTCAGATAACGCCACTCCCAAGTGTCCTTGTACTCGTCGGGGCAAAATTCAAGCCGCGCGGCGACTCCTCCAGTTCCGGCGTCCAGCTGCGCGCCTGCCGCCGTGAGATTGGCCACATAGCTCTGCCAGAGCGCCTCGGCTTCACTGACTCGACCGTCCAGGTACAGCGCCAGACTCACGAGCGTGCCTGCAATCAGAGCGACCGCCAAGGCGCAGACCGACACGGAGAGGGCGCGGTTGCGCTTGACGAAACGGCTTAATTGGTAGAGAGCCGTTGCCCGCCGGGCGAGGATGGGTTCCTTGCGCAAGTAGCGCCGGAGGTCGGCGGCCAGGGCCGTCGCACTCCTGTAGCGGCGCGCTTTCTCTTGGGCCATCGCTTTGGCGATGATCGTCTCCAGATCCCCGCGCAACGAACGGTCCACACTACCGAGCAGCGTGGTCTGACCTTCGGACAACAACTTCAGTTGCTCGGGCATCGGCCGTCCGGCGAGATCGCGCGGCAGTTGCCCTGTGAGCAGCTCAAACGCGATCACTCCGAGTGCGAACACGTCAGTCTGCTCGTCGACGTCTGCCGGTTGCCCTTCGGCCTGCTCCGGACTCATGTAGGCGAGCGTCCCGATCACCTGGCCCGTGCGCGTCTCCAACGTGGCCAGCTCGAGGTCCGCGTCCAAGAGCCGCGCGATGCCGAAGTCCAGTACACGGGCTCGCCCTTCCTCGTCAACGAGCACATTGGACGGCTTGAGATCGCGGTGCACGACGCCCTTGGAATGCGCGTGCGCCACGGCATCACAGACCTCGGCCAATAGAGTCACACGCTCAGCCACAGACAAACCGCGCGCCTCGCAAGAGTCGACGAGGGTGCGGCCGCGAATCAACTCCAACGCGAAATAGGGCAGAGGGCCGTAGGGACTCTCGACCACGCCCGAATCCAGAATGGTCGCAATACCCGGATGTTGCAGCCGCGCCAGCACCTGAGCCTCGCGTTCAAACCGTCGCTCGAGGGTCGAGCCCCCCAGGTGAGGTCGCAGTAGCTTTAGCGCAACCATGCGTCGTGGCTGATCTTGCTCGGCTTCGTAGACAGCACCCTGCCCGCCCTCGCCGATCAGCGAGAGGATGCGATAGCCGGGGATTTCCACCTGAGGCAGTCCCCCCTCGTTTGTTTCATCCCCGAAGTCGCTTGCCCAACGGCGCAGAGCTTCTGTGTGTACCAGGGGTTCCAATTCGTCCCCCGAACTCTCGTACTCGGCCAAGAGCGATTCGACTTCGGAACGAAGATCTCCATCACGGGCACAGGCCTTGTCCAGGAACTCTGAGCGCGCCTGCTCGTCGAGGTCGCGAGCCGCATCGAAGACCTCAGCAACTCGATCAAAACGTTGGGAGTCCATGGGTCTGGTGAATGATCGCATAATCGACTTGTGCGTGACATGATCTCCTCTTCCATGTCCCAAGACGCCTCAGGACGAGTCACTCGGATTCTGCTACACGCCCGCGATGATCGCGCTGGCGCGTTGGCCGAGCTGCTGCCCTTGGTCCATGCAGAGCTGCGCCGCATCGCGGGCGCGCGCATGCGTGGGGAACGGCGCGACCACACTCTCGAGCCGACGGCTCTCGTGCATGAGGCCTACGTGCGTCTGGTCGACCAGGATTCCCTGCAGTGGGAGGATCGGGCTCAGTTCCTAGCCGCGGCTGCCCATGTGATGCGCCAGGTTCTGATAGGTCACGCCCGCGCGCGCAATGCCAAAAAACGCGGTGGAGACCGAGCCCGCGTGACCCTTCACGATCCGGCATCCGAAACCAGTGGCGAGGTCGACGTGGACATTCTCGACCTGCAGGAGAAGCTCGAACAACTGCACGAACTGTCCGAACGCCGAGCTCGGGTGGTGGAATTGCGGTTCTTCGGAGGACTGACCTTCGAGGAGACCGCGCATGTACTCGGGATCGCACCGAAGACCGTCGAGGCGGACTGGTACTTGGCGAGGACTTGGTTGCGAAGGGAAATGAAGTCTGGCCGACAGGACGAGCAAACCGGGCCCTGAGGGCCCAGAGAGAGCCCCAGGAACGCCTTCTCGAATAATCGCGAGAAGGGCATAGGAGCCCCACGGTCCCTTGGCACTTGGGCAGGTGAACCCCATTCCAGGAGACACCCCCGTGCTTTCATCTGCTCACCTCACCACATTCTTGACCGCCCTCGCTCTCTCCACGCCCCTGGCGACAGCCCAAACCTGGAGCTCGAGCCCTGACATCCAGCCCGCTCGGCATGGCCTGACCGCGACGACCATCGGCGATCTGGCGCTGTTCGCAGGCGGAGATGACGACACCCAACGCAGTGATGTGGTCAACATCTACGATTCTTCGACGGCCACCTGGACGACCGCAACCCTCTCGGTACGCCGCGCCTTGCTCGGTTCAACAAGCGTGGGAGGTAATGCCCTGTTCGCCGGCGGCCTGCTGTCAGACTTCACAGCGTCCGATGATGTCGACATTTATGATGCCCAATCGGACAAGTGGACGACAGGAGCGCTGTCCGTCGGACGTATCAACCCGGCCGCTACGAGTGTGTCCAAGTACGCGTTCTTCGCGGGTGGAGGGGCAGGCTCCAATCCAGGAACGCCCAGTGATGTTGTCGACATCTACGACTCCAGCACCGACGTGTGGTCCCAGACGACGCTCTCTGTACCTCGCCGGGATCTGGCAGCCACTACGGTGGGTCCCTACGCTTTGTTCGGTGGAGGGAATGGGCTCGGGAGTTACCAGTCCGTCGTCGATGTCTACGACTCAACCGTCGGACCCCCCAGCGACCCCTCGGCTTGGTCCCAGGGTTTCCTTTCTGAGGGCAGGGCTTTCTTGGTCGCTACCACGGCTGGTACCAAGGCCTACTTCGCTGCGGGACTCGACAGTTCATTCCAGTATTCGGCAGTAGTCGACGTCTACGATTCTTGCATCGGCCCGCCCTCGGACGCCGCTGCCTGGTCTGTGGAGTACCTCTCGGCTGGGCGGACCAGCATGGTCGCAACTTCCTACGGAGACTGCGCTCTGTTCGCCGGGGGATACAACGCCCCGAACATCTACTTCTCCCTGGTCGACATCTTTGACGGAGACGCAGGCACATGGAGCACCGAGAGCCTGCCCGTTGGGAGATCGTCCTTGGCGGCGACGACTGTCGGCAACCAAGCCCTCTTTGGCGGCGGCTTTGGCACCGCTGGACGCTACGGAAGCGTCGACATGCGCACCTCCACCGAGGGTCATTGGTACGTCGATGCCAAGGCCCCTGGCCCTGGGGACGGATCCTCCCAAAACCCCTTCCCTGCGATTCAAACGGCCGTCGACAGCGCGACAGCCGGTGACCAAGTGCACGTAGCGCCGGGGACGTACAGCGAAGACACGCTCGTCATCGATCGTGACCTGACGATCAAGGGCACGTGCGGGCGGGAGGTCACCCGAGTGAATGACGGATCCGGAGTGGGCAGAGTTGTCCTGGTAACCAGTTCCGCCACGGTCCTGCTCCAGGGTCTCAGCTTGATGGGCGGGTTCATGAGCTCAGACGCCGGGGGAGGGCTGAAGGCCTCACCGGGAACGAACGTCACGTTGGACAACTGCGTCGTGTCCGGCTGTATGGCCATGGCCTGGGGAGGAGGGGTGTACGCAGACAACGCAATGATGACCCTGCGCTCGACGAGGATCGAGGGGAACCTCTGCGGTTCCAACTATGTTCCCGGCGTGGGATGGATGTCGAACACGGAAGGGGGTGGGCTCTTTGCCAAGAACTCCACCGTGACCGTGATCGACAGCGAGTTCATCGGGAACACCGCCGGGCTCAGCGACCAGAGTTTGGGCGGCGCCGTGGGATCGGACCCAACGAGCGTCGTGCATATCGAAAACACCCTCTTCGCGGACAATACGGTGACGGATGGAGGAGTCTTCAGAGCCGGTGGTGCGACCTGGGGCCCCATGACCCTCGTGGGTTGCACGCTCGTCGACAACGGAATCTGGCCTGTGTTCTCCGTCCCGGCACCTGCGGTGGTCGTCAACTCGATCATCTGGGACAACTCGGGGACTTCCCTGCAGTATACGGGCGTGACGGCCAGCTACAGCGTTCTACTGGGTGGCGCCGCGGGCCCGGGGATCTTGAATCAAGATCCCCTCTTCCGCGACCCGCTGAATGGTGACTTCCGACTGCTCGGACTGTCGCCCGCCATCGACGCCGGAGACAACGGTGCCGTGGGAGCAACCGTCCTCTCGGATCTTGCGGGTCACCAGCGCTTCCGCAATGCCCCGCGGACGCTCGACACAGGCGTGGGCCCGGGTCCCGTAGTCGACATGGGCGCCTACGAATTCCAACCTCCGCGACCCAACACCGCGAAGTGATCGAGTCGCGGTCCTGGTAGGACAAGGGCGAACGGTCCAGGCAGGCAGATGTGGAACAGAGGGTTCGGCCCAAGTGGCCGGGCCCTCTCCTTGGGTTGAGTGAGTCATCTGAAGGCAAGGTCACCAGCCTCCGCCCTATTCGCGACCGGCGACCTGCCCCACTGAGTTCTCCCCAAAGTCCGGGTGGGGTTCTAGGCTACGACCCATGGTCCTTCTCCCCCTGCTGCTGTCTGTCGCGCCCGCCGTTCCGGTTATTCAGACCCCCGCCGATCCCCTGCGCATCTACCTGCGCGCTGGTCCCAAGACTCACGGACCGGGGGAACACGATCACCCACGCTTCTTGGAAGAGTGGAGTGAACTTCTGACCCAACGCGGGGCTAAGGTTGACGGCAGTTTGCACTTCCCCAGCGGCGAGGAGTTGGCGGCCACCGATGTGCTCGTGCTTTATGCGGCCGAGGGAGGGACCCTCGACGAACAACAGCGTGCGGACCTCGACAAGTACTTGGCAAGCGGTGGTGGCATTGTCGCCCTGCACGACTCCGTCTGCGGCAACGACGCGCACTGGTTCAAGACGATTATCGGGGGTGCATGGGAGCACGGCCACTCCAAGTGGCACACGGGCAAGATTGGACTCTACATGGACATGGCGGAGCACCCGATCACTACGGGGATCCCCCACTTCGATCTCACCGACGAGATTTATTACGACCTGCACATGGACGACGACGTTCAGGTCCTGGCCAGTAGCTTCCACACGGTCTTCGACATCACGCCTCAGCTTTGGACCTTCGAGCGAGACAACTACCGCGCGTTCGTGAGCCTGCAGGGGCACTACCACAAGACTTTCTCGCACCCCGCTTACCAGGCCATCCTGTTGCGCGGCATCGCCTGGGCGGGCAATCGAGACGCGGACATGTTCCTGTCCGAGGAAGAACTCGGCTCTCTGCGCTACCCGCCCGGTGGGCCTCTGCCTCCGGATGAAGCTCTGGGTAGTTTCGAGGTGCATCCCGACTTCACGATGCAATGCGTCGCTTCCGAACCGGATGTAGTCAACCCCATCTCCGTGGACTGGGACAACAAGGGCCGCATGTGGGTGGCTTGCACTCCCGGCTATCCCTACAAGGAGGAGTTTTCGGGCATCCCCGCCAGCGATCAGGTCCTGATTCTGCAGGACACCGATGGGGATTGGGTCATGGACGAGCGCAAGGTCTTCTTCGAGGGCCTCGACCTGGTCACCAGCTTGGTGCACTACCGCGACGGGGTGATCGTCACGGCCGCACCGCAGATCCTGTTCTTGCGCGACACCGATGGGGACGACGTGTGCGATACGACCGAGGTGCTCTTCGAGGGCTTCGGCTACCGGGACACCCACGCCGTGATCAGCAACATGCGTTGGGGACCGGACGGCTGGATCTACTGTACCCAGGGCTACAGCGGTGGTGACTCGCGCGACATTCGGGGACCCGACGGCCAGAAGTTCGGGCACATGCCCAACGGACTGCTGCGCTTCCGGCCCGACGGTTCGGCCATCGAGTTGGTGTCCTCCTACGGCAGCAACACCTGGGGCCTCGACTTTGCTCCCGACGGCGAGTTGTTCTTTACCATGGCCAACGGTTCGCACCTGCGACACGTGGTCATGTCGGAAGCCGACCTACGCGGCTGCCGGGTAGGGCGAGTGAACAGTTGGAACGACATTGTCGACCACCGCAAGCTCTATCCCGCCCACCAACCCGAGCGCCAGGTCTACCGGCAGATCGATTTCGTGGGCGGCTTCACCGCGGCCGCTGGCAGCCTGATCCAAAGTGGGCACATGTGGCCCGCTGAGTACTTTGGAGACCACTTCGTTTGTGAACCCACGGTCAATCTCATCCACCGCGACAAGGTGGTTCAAGACGGGGTCACCTTCGTGGCCAGCAAACCGCGCGAAGCCGAGTTCATCACTTCCCGTGACCTATGGTTCCGGCCCGTCCACCTGCGCATGGGTCCGGATGGCGCCATGTACGTCCTGGACTTCTACAACCAGGCCGCCGTGCACAACGACACGCGCGGTCCCAAGCACGGGCCGACCAACGCCGCCGTGCGGCCCGACCGGGACAAGTTGCACGGCCGCATCTGGCGCGTGCAGCACAAGGACATCACGGGCCCGTACATGAGCCTCATGCCCCTGCGCGACGATCCGGCGGGCTTGATCCAGTTCCTCTCCCATGACGGCTCGTGGCAAAGACGCAATGCCGACCGGCTATTGCGAGAAGGGCCCGGCACCCGCGCGCTTCCGTTTCTTTTGGAGACGATTCAGTTCTCGAAGTTCACGACCACTCGTCTGCACGCCTTGAATCTGATTCAAGACCTGGCTCAGGGAGCGCCCCAACGCCTGGCCGCCGTGGCCATCGCCTTGCGCGACACGGCACCGATGGTGCAACGCCGGGCGGCCTGGTTGGCCGGGCCCCTGCTGCGAGACTTGCCCACTTCGGGCGCCCTGGGTACGGCGCTGCTCGACCTGGCCGAAAACTCCACCGACGCGCGTACCCGCCTGGGGGCCTTGAAGTCCCTGGCGGAGACACGACTCAATCCGCCTGCACTCGGAAGGCTGGCCGCTCTCTATCCGGGGCTCGAGGAAAATTGGAGTCGCTCGGCACTCTTGGGCGCACTGCTGTCGGATCCCGCGGCCTCGCTTGCCGCTCTCCTGCAACAGGCTGCCGACGGGCAGGACATGACCGACCTCGTTTCAGAACTCTGCCGACGGGTTGGGGAACGGCGCGAGGATGCTCTGACCGGGAAGATCATCCAAGTCTTGTCCCAAGTGACGGGAACCGATGCCACAACCGTGGTGGCCTTGAACCGTCTGCACGAAACCCTGGGCCTGCGCTTCGAGGCAACCATGGAAGAGGGCACGATCGAAGCCCTGGCCAGGTTGTTGCACCACGAATCGCTGGAAGTGGCAACCGCCGCCCTGCCCCTCGCCTCGCGCTGGCAAGACGAGGGCCTCGCGGCCTCCATGACCGAACTCAGCTCGCGCTTGCTTGCTGCCGCGCAAGACCCCGAGTCCTCCTACGGCACGTGCTTGAAGTGCGTGCGCTCGCTCTTGGCGATGGATGCGCACCAAGTCGCGGCGCTCGAAGTGGCCGGTGACATGTTGGCCACCCACGCACCCTTGGATGTGCAGTTGCAGGCAATCGCGATCCTGCGCAGCAGCGACGCCAGCGGGGTGGGTGCCTTACTCGCCGGGCGCCTGCCTTCCTTGGGGCGACAGGCAAGAGATGCCGCGTTCGACGCCATCCTGTTGCGCGATGAACGCACGGCCAATCTGATGGACGCCCTGGAAGAAGAGGTGCTTCAGCCCCAGGACCTGGGCCCGCGCCTGTTGCACCGCCTGCGATATCATCCCCAGGAAGCGTTGGCCCAACGGGCCAAGACCCTGCTGGCCGCGACAACCAATACGGAAGCCACCCAGCGCCTCGCAGAACTCCTACCCCTGGTCAGCCAACCGGGCGACCCACAACGCGGGGCGGAGTTGTTTGCCGAACACTGCGGAACCTGCCACATATTCGAAGACCAAGGCGCAGCTGTCGGCCCCAACCTGACGGGTATGGGCGCCCACGGCATCGAAGAACTGCTGGCGATCGTGCTCGACCCCAATCGCGAAGTGGACTCCCCTTTCATCGAGTTCGTCGCGCAGACAGTTGAGGGCGCAACCGTGACCGGAATCATGGTGCGCGAGACGGACGAGTCGGTAGTCCTGCGCAACACGGGGGGCGATGTGGAAGTCGCCCGGGATGACCTCGAAACCCTGCGGTCCACAGGTATGTCCCTCATGCCCACCGGCTTGGGCGATCTCGGCGCCGATGTCCTGCGCGACATCATGGCCTACGTCACGCGTGACACCGCGGGCTTCCGGATCCTCAGCCTGGACACCGTCGCCAACGTGAACTCCGGCGAGTACCTGTACGACGACAGCCGTAACGAGGGCTACCGGTTCCGCAAGATGGGATTGCAAACGGTGGATGGAGTGCCCTACGACATCCCCGACCCTGCAGCACAACCGACGGGTAAGAACATCGTCGTGCTGAAAGGCGGAATCGACGAAAGCCAGACCGCCAAGACCGACTACACACAACGTGTGGTCGTTCCGGTTGGTCAGGAACTGACGTCGGTACACGTACTCGGTGGCGTTGCCGCCTGGGGTCACCCCTTCGGGAACCACCCCATCGCACCCTGCGTGCGTTGGACCTGGATCTTTGCGGA
>CAYXTP010000017.1:60947-64603 GCA_964467985.1 uncultured Planctomycetaceae bacterium | reverse complement strand
ACACGCAGAGCGTCTCACACGAGGTGCAGCTCCGATCCCTGGCCAGGATTTCGGTGCGCTTCCGAGTTGCGATCGCGGACTCCTCCCTCACCCTCTCGCCTCCCCGCGTTGCAGCCAACAGGGGTCTCGGCAGGCCCGGTCATTGCTGCAAAACAATGAAACGACTCTCACGGCACGACGAATGACGGGTAGTGGCGTACTTACCTGCCGGAATGGTGCGGCAGGGAGCGCCACTCTGTATCGAAACTGGCTTGGTGTGTCTCGGCTAGGTCCTCGAAAACCTGCGGGTGGACACAGGCCGCCATGATTTCCAGGGACTCCGCCAAGCGCGGGCCGGGGCGATTGAAGAAGGCGTTCCCATCGGCCAGGTAGACGCGGCCCTTTCGCCAGGCGGGCCATTGCAAGCGATCCAGCAAGGCGCGCAGCGACTCGGCTTCGGCCCGTGTGCGGGCCAGGTCGAATCCACAGGGTTTGATCAGCACCACATCAGGGGCCAGTTGGCCCAAAGCCTGTTCGTCCAGGGTCGGCGCATGCTCGCCAGGCGCCGTCACGAGAGGCACGCCCCCCGCCAGATCCACAAGCTCCGGCATCCACATGCCACCGACCATCACGGGGTCGGTCCATTCGATGGTCAGCACGGTTGGCTTCTCAGGGACGGCAAGGGCACGGGTCCGGATACGCTCGGCGCGGGCCTCGAGGTCCGCGACCACGCCCTCCGCCGCGGCATCCCCATCCAGGGCCGCGCCTACGCGCCGTAGATCCTCCCACACGTCAGCTAGGCGAGTCGGGGAGAGGCTGACAACGTGGGCAGGGACAGCGATCGCCTCCAAGGCCTGTTCGACATCCTCCAAGGACACCGCGCACACGTCGCACAGGTTCTGGGTCACCACAACCGTGGGAGCCGCGGCCTTCAGCGCGTCCACGTCCACTTCATAAACGGCCAGCACGTCGCGCAAGATCTGACGCACGTCGCGGTCGATGTCCTTGCTCGTCCCGTCCGTGCGCACCCGCGAGCGTGTCAGGACCGGGACGGCGCCCACTCCTGCGGGGAAATCGCACTCGTGCGAGCGACCCACGAGCTGCTCGCGGAAGCCCAGCGCGCAGACAATCTCAGTAGCCGAGGGCAACAGACTGGCAATACGTGCAGGCATAAGATCGACGAGTTTGTAGAGATTCGCAGCCGGCCGATCTGCTCAGCCACCAGGTGTGAAGAGGGCCTCCGCGCGGGCGGCGAGAATGAAATCGCTCTCGGTCAACCCATCGATCTTGTGGGTCCAGATCAAGATCTTGGCCTTGCCCCACGACAGGTGAATGTCCGGATGGTGGCCCTGCTCTTCGGCCATGTTCCCAATCCGCACGGTGAACTCCAAGGCCGACACAAAATCATCGAACACAAACTCGCGCTGTAGGTGATGGCCCTGCACCACTTGCCAGTCCTTATCCAATCGGCCCAGCAGATTTTGTTGCTCAGCCACGGCAAGAGCGGGCACGCCTCCGCGGCAGGGCACGCAGTCACGCTGGGACAGGTCTTGCATGACCGCATAGGGTAGACCGAGAGGGATCCGGGTAGAGGAGAATTCCGAGCCGGATAGGGAGACAAACCCAGCACCACGCCGGCAGTCTGACTGACACGTGAATCCGTGGCCTGCGGGCAGGCAAGTGGGGTTGGCCTTGGCTCGTGCCTCCCCAGGCCCACTGGCAGGGGCATTGTGGGTCTTGAAGGACCCGCCGATGCGGTTCCCTCCGATCCCTCACCGTCCGCGCGGGGCGGGGTAGGCGGGCAGGGTTGTGAGCCGGGGATCCTCCACCGCCTTGCCTACAGTGAAGTGGTAGAGGCTTTGCAGGGTCTTGCCCCTTAGTCCGAGTAGCGAGTGCATCGAATCGTCGAAGAAGCAGCCGATGCCGGTGGAACGCAGGCCCAGGGTCTCCGCTTCCAGATAGAGCACCTGGCCCAAGACGCCTGTTTCCCAAAAGAGCCTCGAATAGAACCACGCGCCGTACTCTTCGACGGAAGCCTCGAAATCCGCCAGCATGCCCAGGCTGAACGCGCCCTGACCCGCGATGTCCTGGTTGCAGGAAATCTGAACCGCAGGACCGCGCAGGTCCTTGGGTAGCAACAGGGAAAGGGGCAGGTCCTTTGGACATCCCTCGGGTGTCTCCCACTGGAATTCCGGACGACAGGCCTCGCGCAGGTCTTTGCGGCGAGCCGAATTGCGCTGCAGCCAGTAGAGCCCGGGCTCGAGGCCCTCAACGCGATGCACAAAGATCGCCAGGTGCACCCTTGGACTCCACGCCAAAGCGTTGAAGGGAAACCGCCCGGCGCGCGGCATGGTGCGTTCCAAGGTCTCGAAGAACTCCGCCGCGCTCATTCCTGTCCGGCCGTCGAAGGCCACACCGCTGCGGCGCTGGTGGATCATCTCGCGTAGTGAGTTGGACCGTTGGTCACTGGCTCCCGTCGAAGGAGGTGCTTGCCATGGCCCTTGCGATTCCGTGGGCGGCTTGATCGAAGCCAGGGCGGTCAGGTCGATGGCGTCCCACTCCACGTGCTCGGCCGACAGGTCGTTGGGCTGACCCTGCCAGTCCAAGCGCTCGAATTCTTGGGCCACCTCAGCGATGGGCCCCAGCTCCGCCTCCTCGCCCTGGGGCGTGATCCGTAGCAGGCAATCGGGATGTTCCATTTCAGGTCCCGACTCGGCAAAGACGCCGAGCAGCTGTGCCAATTCGTCTGTTCCAGGTTCATCCAGCAATTCAACCTTCCAGCCCAACCCCGCAGCGGCCACGGAGAGGGTGGCGATCGCGTGTCCGACGTCGTGCTGGCAATAACGAAAGGCGCGCTCCCCGTACTTCCAAGCTTCGCGCCAGTGGATGGACGTGAGGCCCGCGAGGAACGCACCCTGCGGCAAGCCCCGGGCGAGCCGTTCCCAGAGGACTTGGGGGATCTCCGCGCGCAGCTCGAGGCCGTGTTCGCGCGGCGCGTAGTGGAAGACAGCCGGCGCCTCGCAGAGCCCGGGCAGGGCGGGCGTCAGGAGGTAGCCCTCGGTCGGATGCAAGTTGCCGCTCGAGGGGTTGACCCTCAAGGCCCAGCGCGTGTCTCCCAGTTCTTTCCAAGCGGAAAGCGCCAAGCTGTCGAACAAGAATTGGGAAAGTGAGCGCCTGTCGAGCACAGCTGCGGGCACGCCCCCTTCGCTCAAGGCCTGCCCGTACCGGGGCTGGGCAGCGGGTGCCACCGGATCCAAGGGGATCAGGGGCGCGCCCAACCAACGCCGGAATGGATCGGGCTGGTTGGCCCAGTCCAGTTCGTGGGGTCCGGCCGCAAAACGGTGCAGGCCGTGTTTCGTTTGCTGGTGGTAGGCGTAGATGACCTGCTTGCGTTTCTCGGGATCCGCAAGCACGGACGCGGCCGACTGTTCGCCGGGCTGCGCACCGGCTTCCACTTTCTTCCTTGAGAACAAGCCCATGGTCGGACGCGAGCGCTTACCTCACTCCTCCAGCTGGGCGTGCAGATCCGCCACCGAATCCGCCGGTTCCTGGCAGGCGTAATGGCGACACACGTACGCGCGCGCGCCGTTGGGTTCAGGGAGTCGATCCTGTACGAGGGGAATGAGGTCCGCATCCGCTCCCGACCTGGCGAGTGCGACTACCCGCTGGGGCAGGAA
>CAYXTP010000017.1:53231-60847 GCA_964467985.1 uncultured Planctomycetaceae bacterium | reverse complement strand
GCGCTCTTGCCGTGCTCGAAATTCCCGCCGTCCGTGACCCCGTACCACTCCTGGGCCCAGCGGCCGGTGTCGGGTCCGAGCACCCGCGCCAGCTCGTCGGGTTCCCACACGAAGAACGTTCCCTCCTGCCCCTCGCTATCCGCATCCTGAGTGCTGGCGAAGCCTCCTTCGGGTGTCACCATTTCGCGCAACACCCACTCGCAACACTCGCGGGCAATGCGTGCGAAGCGTTCCTCTCCCGTAACCAGGTGGGCCTCGAGGTACGCGGGAATCAAGAGCGCGTTGTCGTACAGCATCTTCTCGAAGTGCGGGATCAACCAGCGCTCGTCCGTGCTGTAGCGGTGAAAACCGCCCCCGAGTTGGTCGTAGATACCCCCGCAGGCCATCTTGTCCAGGGTAAACGTCACCTTGTCCAACGCATCCTGGGCACCGGTCCGCAAGTGATGACGCAGCATGATGCGCAGGTCCCCAGAGTGTGGAAATTTGGGCGCCTCGCCGAACCCACCCCACACGACGTCGTAGTTCTCGCGCAACATCTTGAGGGAGTGGTCCAGGCAACCCGGGTCGACCTCGGCGTTGCCATCTGCGCTGCCCTCGCGCGCGATCTCCTGGGCCAATCGTTCTCCCTGTTGCTCGACCTTGCCCTTGTCGGTGGCCCAGGCCCTGGAGAGGTGAGTCAACACGTCCGCGAATCCCGGCCGGCCATGGGAGCCGAAAGGCGGGAAATACGTGCCCCCAAAGAAGGGCCTGCAGTCGGGCGTCAGAAAAACACTCATGGGCCAGCCCCCGGACCCGGTCATCCTCTGCACGGCCTTCATGTAGATCTCATCCAGGTCCGGACGTTCTTCCCGGTCGACTTTGATGTTGATGAAGTGCTCGTTCATCAACGCCGCCACCTGTTCGCTCTCGAAGGACTCGTGCTCCATCACGTGGCACCAGTGGCACGCTGAGTACCCGATGGAGAGGAAGATGGGCTTGTCGCTGGTCGCGGCCAATTCCAGCGCCTCGGGACCCCATGGGTACCAGTTCACGGGATTGTGCGCGTGTTGCAGGAGATAGGGACTCGTCTCCTGCGCCAGCCGGTTCGTGTGGGTCGAAGTCATGATACGGAGTGGCGCTCCCTGCCGCACCATTCCGGCAGGCGAGTCCGGTACACACTCATCTCCCCACCCTAGGTGCAGCTTCGGTCTCAGGCCAGAGTTCCGGGGCGGTTCCGAGTGGCGATTGCGGGATCTCCCTTCGCCGAATCGCCGCGCCGCGCTGCGGCCAAGCGGGAGCCCGGCTCGCCCGGGCATCGCGGCAGGCCCATGGGAGGATTTACACGACGACGTGGGCTCTCACGTAGTAGCGTACTTGTCTGCCGGAATGGTGCGGCAGGGAGCGCCACTCCGTATCCTCTGCCCGTGCCTGCGTTTCCCACTGACCTAGAACTGATCGAGCGCTGGCGCGATGAGCCGGCGCCCCTGCTCCCGTTGTTGCACGCGTTCAATGAACGGGATGGGCACATCTCGCAAGAGGCCTTGCGAGCCATGGCCGAGGGGCTGCGCATGCCCCTCGCCAATCTGCACGGGAGCGTGACCTTCTACCACCACATCTCCAGCGATCCGGGATCGCGCGACAAGCCGCGGGTCTGCACGGGGCCCATCTGTCGCCTGCACGGCTCTGAGCAGTTGCTCGCGGAACTCGAGGGAGCCGAGGGGATGGCTTGCGCCGGACGTTGCGACGACCCCATTCCCGTCCTGCAGGCCGACCGAGCGCTGGTGGGACAGCCCGGGGGAGAGTTGCAAGAGCTACCCACGCCCCTCCCCCCCCCGAACCCGGGCGGGGTCGAGGAGTGCTGTTTCGAACGGATACGAGAAGCGGACCGCGCCACTTATGCGGGGTACGTGAGCACGGGCGGCTACCAAGCGCTGGCGCGGGCGCGGGAGATGGAATCGGAAGAGATCCTGCAAGTTCTCGAGGACTCGGGCCTGGCGGGACGCGGGGGAGCGGGGTTTCCCACCGCGGTCAAGTGGCGCGCGGTGCGCGATGCAGAGGGCGGGCCCAAGACCCTGGTCTGCAACGCGGACGAGGGCGAACCGGGTTGCTTCAAGGACCGCGTGCTGCTCGACCACGACCCCCATGCGGTCCTCGAAGGGCTGGCCATCGCGGGACTCGCCACCGGCGCCCGGCGCGGGTTCATCTACCTGCGCTACGAGTACCCCCAGACCCTGGCCATTTGGGAACGGGCCATCGACGAGGCACGCGAGCATCTGGACGGCTTCGAGTTCTGCGTACGACGCGGTGCCGGCGCCTACATTTGCGGCGAAGAGACGTCGCTCTTGAACAGCCTGGAAGGGCAACATCCCTTCCCGCGCAACCGCCCCCCCTACCCGGTCACCCACGGGTACGAGCAGACGCCCACCGTGGTCAACAATGTGGAGACCCTGGCCAGCGTGGCGCCCATCCTGGTTCACGGGGCAGACTGGTACGCGGGCCTGGGCCTCGGGGATCACAAGGGCACGAAACTGATCAGCCTCTCGGGAGATGTGCTGCGACCCGGCAACTACGAAGTGCCCATGGGTCTACCCCTGCGCACGCTGCTGTTTGATTGGGCTGGGATCGATGAGAGTCGACAGGTCCAGGCCGTCACCATGGCCGGACTCTCGGGCGGGTTTTTGGGCGCGGACGATCTGGACGTCACCCTGGACGAGGCCTGCCTGCGGGCTCGTGGCTCCTTCCTCGGTGCAGGCGGCATCATGGTCTTCGACGACCGCAGGGACATGTTCGAGATCGCGCACCAGGCCATGGATTTCTTCGCCAGCGAGTCCTGTGGCAAGTGCTTTCCCTGTCGTATCGGCTCGCGACGCTTGACTGAACGCTTGAGCGGCCAGGCGGGCCCAGCCGCGAAGGAAGAGTGGGTTTCCGAAGTAGCCGCCATCGGGCAGACCATGGCCCAACTCAGCGCCTGCGGCCTGGGCAAGTCCGCGCCCCTGATCACCGATAGCCTCATGCGCCTGTTCCCCGATCAGGTCAACGCCAAACTCCAAGCGCGATGACCCTCGAACTCACTCTAGACGGTCAAGTCGTCCCCTTTGAGCCGGGTGAGACTCTGTACAAGGTCGCGCGCCGACACGGGGACAAGATTCCGACCCTGTGCTTCGACGATCGACTAGAGCCCATGGGGGCCTGCCGCATGTGTGTGGTTGAAGTTCAGGGAATCAACGGCCCCTTGGCTTCCTGCACCACACCCGCTCAGTCCGGCATGGTTGTGAGCACCTGCACCGAGACACTTGAGACGCAACGCAAGACGCTGTTGGACCTCGTGCTCTCCGAGAACCCCAAGGAGGCCGAGATCGATCCGCTGCGCGGCCTTGCCTCCCAGGAACTCGCTCAACTCTCGGTGCGCTACGGCTCCGACGGCACGCGCTTCGAGGGGGCCACGTCGGGTCACTCGCGCAAGGACGATCCCAATCCCATGATCCTGCGCGACTATGAGCACTGTATCAGCTGCTATCGCTGCGTCCGCGTTTGTGCAGAACAGGAAGGCGACTACGCCATCAGTATCACTGGCCGCGGGTTTGGCACGCAAATCAGCGCCGAGTTCGATGTAGACCTGCAGGACAGTGATTGCACGTTCTGCGGGCAATGCGTCCAGACCTGCCCCACGGGCGCCCTCGCCGATCAACGCGCCTTGCAACACGTTGATCTACCCGAACCCGTACAGGCCACGCGTTCGGTTTGCCCCTACTGCGGGGTGGGTTGCAGCGTGGACATCCTCTCCAAAGGCGACACGCTGGTGGGCGTCCAACCCGCCATGGACGGCCCAGCCAACGAGGGTGCATTGTGCATCAAGGGGCAGTTCGCGTGGGAATGGGTTCAGCACCCAGAGCGCTTGAAGGAGCCACTGGTTCGCAAGGATGGGGAACTGGTTCCCGTTTCATGGGACGAGGCTTTGGACCGGGCGGCTGAGGGGTTCGCACGCGTGGCAGCCGAGCGTGGACGCCACGCGGTCTACGCGGTGGCCTCGGGCCGAGCGCCCCACGAGTCGGCCTACTCTATGCAGAAGTTCATGCGTGCCAACTTCGGGACGCATCAGATAGACAACTGTAGCCGTGCCTGACACGCACCCACGGTGGCCGGTCTGGCCGCCACACTGGGACGCGGGGCCATGTCGAATCCATTGGCCGACATGGACAAGCCCGATGTGATGTTCTGTATCGGAACGAACATGACCGAGGCTCACCCCGTGGCCGCCACGCGCCTCAAACAGGCCCAGGCCCGCGGGGCGATCTTGATCGTCGCCGACCCGCGCCGCATCCCCCTCGCTCGTCGCGCAGACCTGCACCTACCTCTGAGGGTCGGAACGGACGTGGCCTTGCTAGGTGCCATGGCCCACGTCATTGCGGAGAAGGGCTTGGCCGATGAGGCCTTTATCGCAGAGCGCACAGAGGGTTGGCAGGCCTTGCGTGAACACTTGCGGACCTTCACTCCGGAGTGGGCCGAACAAATCACCGGAGTACCCGCGGAATTGATCGAACGTGCCGCAGTGCTCTACGCCGAAGCCGACCGTGGAGCCATCTACTACACGTTGGGGATCACGGAACACATCTCCGGTGTGGACAATGTCCAGAGTCTGTCCAACCTGGCCCTGATGACTGGCAACCTGGGGCGTGAGGGAACAGGCATCAACCCCATGCGTGGACAGAACAACATCCAAGGAGCTGGGGACTGTGGGGCCCTGCCCACCAACTACCCGGGTTTCCAACCCATCGCGGACCCTGACATGCAGGCCAAGTTCGAGCAGGCTTGGAATGTGAAGCTCGATAGCGAGCCAGGCATGACCAAGGTGCGGGCTTTGGAGCATGCCGGAGAGAAGATCTTCGCCATGCTCATCTGCGGCGAAAACACGCTCGTATCGGACCCCGACTACGCTCACTGCGAGCGCGCGCTTGGCTCCCTCGACCATTTGGTGGTCATGGATCTTTTTAAGACCGAGACCGCAGAGCTAGCAGACGTGGTCTTGCCCGCGTCCGCTTGGGCGGAGACCGACGGTGTCTTCACGAACACCGAGCGCCGCCCCCAGCGAGTTCGAGCTGCCGTGCCCGCCCAGGGCGAGGCTCGCCCCGATTGGTGGATCATCGCACAGATTTCCAAGCGACTGGGCAGCGATCAGTTTGAGTACACGTCGGCGGAAGAAGTCTTCAACGAACTGTGCGCTCTCAGCCCTCTCTATGCCGGCCTTGACTGGGAACGCGTGGACGACGGTCGATACCAGTGGCCGGTGCCGCATGCGGACCACCCAGGGACGCCGATGCTCCACATCGGGGAATTCCCCCGTGGTCGGGGTCTGTTCAAGACCCCTTCCTACCGGGATCCGGCTGAGGTCATCGACGACGAATTCCCGGTGTGGCTCACAACGGGTCGACGCTTGGAGCACTATCACACGCGCACCATGAGCGGACGCTCGACGGGTACCGAGTACCTGGTTCCCGAAGAATCGGTCGAGATCCACCCGGCGGACGTCGAAGCCTGGGGTCTTGAACACGGCGCGCTGGCGCGCATGACAAGCCGCCGTGGGAGCATCTTGGTGCGAGTGGCAAGCGACGACACGTCCCCGCGGGGAACGGTGTTCTGTAGCTTCAGTTTCAGCGAGGTACTCGTAAACACCCTAACCGGATCGGGCTACGACCCCGTGACCGATACAGCTGAACTGAAAGTCTGCCCAGTGCGCTTGAGCAGCGGGGTAGACTGAAGTTCTCCATGGCACGCACCGCCGTACGTCCTGCATCCTGCATCGCGGCCCTACTCGGGTGCCTATGGAGCTGCGCCCCCGCCGAAGACCCTGCGCCGTCCGATGTCGTCGCTCCTGCGCAAGATCAGGAAGCCCTGCCAGACTACCGCGCGGTGATCCTGGTCACGATCGACACGCTGCGTGCCGACCATGTGAGCATGAACGGCTACTTGCGAGAAACGACGCCCTTCCTCGACGATCTCGCACAGCGCAGCGTTGTCTTCGACAACGCACAGGCCACCATGCCGTTCACGGGTCCTAGCCACTCGTCCATGTTGACGGGACTTCATCCGTTTCAGCACGGGGTCATGATCAACGGCCAGTCTCTGAACCCGGAAATTCCCAACGTGGCGCAACGCTTTCGGGACGCCGGGTACAAGACTGCAGCCTTCGTGAGTACGGGATTCATTCGCAATGTGACCTCCAGCTTTGAGACCGTGGTCCTCGGCAAGCGCACAGGACGGGCGACCATGAAGCAGGCGGCTGAGTGGGTTGAGGGGCTCGACGCGGATACTCCTTTCTTCCTTTGGGTGCACCTGTTCAATGTCCACGAATGGGAGTCCGAGAAGAAGTCCCCTCAGAACCGTCCCTCCCTGGCCGAGGCCTCTCCCCCCCTTGAAGGTGACGCTTGGTACGACTACCTGGCCGAGCGCCACGGCTGGCCAATGGTGAAAGCTGACGACCCCTTTCCCGAATTTGCGTGGGACACCAATCAAGCGATCATCAACAACCGGGATCAACTGCTAGAGACAGTCGACCTCTACGACGCCCGGGTTCAGTACGCAGATGGTTCTGTGCGCATTCTCTTCAAGAGACTGAATGCCGCCCTCGGCAGTGATCCCACGCTTTGGGTGATCACAGCCGATCACGGTGAGGGCTTGGGCAGTCACAGCTACAAGGGCCATAGCAGTCAGGTCTTCCAGGAACAGATCCACGTTCCGTTGATCGTCTTCCAACAGCCGGCTCTCGCACCGCGCCACGTGCAAGGCATCGTATCCCTGGTCGACCTGGCCCCCACGCTGACAGCGTCTCTTGGACTGCGGGACGACGCCTGGGAGAGCCTCAGTCTGTGGCCCTTGATCCATGGCACCGAGACCAAATTTAGCCGCCCGGCGCTCGCGCAGCGCAGTCCGGTCGGTAGTGCGGGTGACGTGTTCGCCCTCATGTCGGAGGGCCGCAAGTACTTCTACCGCGTCCGGTACGATGACGCCTACTACGACTTGACGGCCGATCCTCAGGAACTCTCTAGCAATCTGGACTCCCCCGACGCCGAGTTCATGCGCGCACTGTTGCAGGTGCAATTGCAGTCTCGAAACTGGAAGGCCGGCGATCAGGACACGGACATGTCTGGATTTTCGGAGGAACTGCTGCAGGAATTGAAAGCGCTCGGATACGTCGAATAGGTGAGCGCCAGATTGGCTCCAGTCTGGGACCAGGGATTCACCTCGATCCCAACGACCTCACCTGGCCCTCGCGGTCTGCCCCTGCGACCCCATTCGGAAGCCGAGGGCGACGAGCAGGGCACCGCCGATGACCACGGCTCCGGCCCAGGCCCAGAGCGAGTCCAAGTGTCTTTGCGACACGCCCCCAACAGAAAGGGGCAACGCGATGGCGGCCGGAAGTACGAGCGAGTTGCTGTGCAGGGCAAGCCCCAACAAAAGGAAGGCCACGCAGACCAGGACCAAGGAGACCTCATGGAGCCCCCCTTGATCCGCCGCCAAGGGTGCCAGTGAACCCATGCAAAACAGGAATCCTAGGAAGATCGGTGAGCGCGTGCGGCGATAGGCCGCTACCGCGGCGGCCAAGGTGAGTGCTGCGGTGATGAGCAGCTTCCAGCTAGGGG
>CAYXTP010000017.1:0-53131 GCA_964467985.1 uncultured Planctomycetaceae bacterium | reverse complement strand
CAGCTAGGGGAGGGGGCTGCTAGAATTCGGATGAGATGGTCTCTCCCGGTGACACGGGGCACCCCAACTTCCATCGCACACAGCCGATGGACAGAGACTAGGAGCGAGGGCAATGAGGATCTTGATCTTTCTGTATGGGCTCGTCAGCTACGCACTGTTTCTGGTCGTGTTCCTGTACGCGATTGGATTCGTCGGCAACCTCGTCGTGCCTCGGGGAATCGACGGGGGTGAAGTCGGAAGCCTGACCACGGCCTTGGGGATCAACACCGCCCTGCTGGCCGTGTTTGCCGTTCAGCACACGCTGATGGCCCGGCCGGCGTTCAAAGTAAGCTGGACGAAGATCATTCCGCCCATCGCTGAACGCAGTACCTACGTGATGGTCACCAACCTGCTATTCATCGTGTTGTTCTGGCAGTGGCGTCCCATGCCCGAACTGGTTTGGAGCGTTGGGGCTTCGGGCGCTGCAGTGCTCTGGACGGTGTTCTGGTTCGGGTGGGGAATCGTGCTACTGGCCACCTTCATGATCGATCACTTCGACCTCTTCGGAATGCGGCAGGTGACCATGCACCTGCAGGGCAAGCCGTACACCGAGCCGGCGTACGTGGAGAGGTTCTTCTACAGCTTTGTACGCCACCCGCTGATGTTGGGCTTCATCGTCGCCTTCTGGGCAGCTCCGCAGATGAGCCAGGGACGGCTGCTGTTCGCGGGCATGACGACGGTCTACATCCTGGTCGCCTTGCACATCGAGGAGCGCGACCTGCTCAAGGCCCACGGCGACGACTACCGCTCCTATCAGAGTCGGGTCCCCATGATCGTGCCGTTCCTCAAGAAGCGGGCGAATTCCTGACCCGCAAGAGCTCCGGGCCTGTGCACCCGTTCGGTCCAGCACGCTCGCCCTGGCGACCCATGAGGCTCTACTCGGCCCGCGAGAGGTCGTGCAGCAGGACGTTGATGCGCGCCCGCTTGAAGGATGCCAGGGTACCCATCAGCCCCCCGAGCAAGCCGACCAGGCTACCTGCAATTCCCCCCACCAGGCCCGAATACACCCATTCGATCGCGACCGCAACCGCACCTACGGTCACTCCGCCGGTACCCAGGGCTCCACACCAATAGAAACACCAGGCGCGATAACGGCGCAGACCGGCGTAGGCCTCGGCGAGTTCTTTGGAGCCCCCAGCGTCCCGCGGTTCGGCCTCGGTGCGTACGGCTCGCACCCCCAGCAAGAACGCCGGCCACATCAAGAGGCCCAGGCTCAAGAGTGGCTGGGCCCCGACACCCAATGACCAGAACATGGCCCCCACGCACAGCGCGTAGAGACTCCACCCAAACACCCAAGCGCCTACGGGCAACGTCGATTCCACATCGGTGTGGCGGGACACGAGGGATGCACTGCGCTGCTCGGACGGATGAGGATTGGAGCTCCACCCGGGACCGCGCGCAGCGAGAGCGGGCATGGCCAGACCGAACCAGAGTCCAAAGAAGCTGAAGAACGGGAACGCGAAGACCCATGCGGCCCTGAGCCCCCCACGTTCCTGCTGAAAGCCCTCGAACAACAGGGTGACCACGACGTGGATGAACAAGGCCGCCATGGTGAATCGATAAAGGCGGCGTGTTTTCTCAGGCGCGTCCGCGGCGGCAGACGGGTGAGCCGGTGTGCGCATGGAGATCAGGGCAGGCAGAAGCACCATGCCCGCTGGATAGAGGCGATCGAACCAGTCCATCAGGATTGGCCTTCCACCTGCCAGATGACGTCGAATTCCTGCTGGATCAGGGACCGGGCGTCCCCACGGCGCAGACCGGCCAGGCGGAGGTCGGCCAAGACGTTGCGAGCCGCACGCACAAGCGTCTCGTGCGCCTCGACAGCATTCGCGGGCGGGTGTTCGCGGTCGGCCGACACGACCGTGCCGCGACCGCGCACCGTGGTCACCAGGCCGGAGGCCTCGAGTACGCGGTAGGCCCGGGAGACCGTGTTCATGTTGATGCCGAGATCAGCGGCCAGTTGGCGAACGGTGGGCAGTGCGTCTCCGGCGAGTACTTCGCGCCGAGCGATTGCGCAGCGCAAACCGGCGACCAGTTGGTCGGCGATGGGCTGGGAGGAGTCGAGCCGGATCGTCAGCATAGGCCTCTTTGTATCATACTTTAATACAATTAGCCCGGCATGATTCGGGCCCTGATCCAGGCCTGGGCAGCGGACCAGGGCGTGGATGAGCTAGGTGGACAAGTCGTGATTGTGTGATATCCTGATATCACACGCCTACGCACCCCTCTTCGCCCATGAAACACCGCCCCCTGCCCCGGTCGGCCCCCTCCGCCGATCAACCTGACGCCCCGACGGATGAACTCTACCGCGCTGTGCTGGCTTTGCCCTCGATTGGGGAGAGTCGTCGCTTCTTCGCCGACCTCTGCACGCCCGCGGAATTGGAGGCCTTGGCGGACCGCTGGGTCGTCGCGCAGCTTCTGGACGAGGGCATCGCCTACCGCGAGATTCACGACCGCACGGGTGTCAGCACAGCCACGATCACACGCGTCGGCCGCTGCTTGAGGCAGGGGGAAGGCGGCTACCGCGCGGCCCTCGATCGCCAGGTGGGACAGTCAGAGGGGAACGACTCATGAGTGAGAGAGAAAACGTTCGCATTGCGGTTCAACGCTCCGGTCGCCTGAGCGAGAAGTCATTGGACCTGCTGAAGCGTTGTGGCTTCGACTTCGAGAATGGGAAGCAACGCCTTACTTGGCGGGCCAATGACTTCCCGGTCGAGGTGATGCTGATTCGACACGACGACATTCCCGAACACCTCATCGATGGTGTGTGCGACCTGGGGATCGTGGGAACCAACGCCCTCGAAGAGGGCTTGCTACGGCGACTCTCCAAGACCCAGGGGGAGCAGCCCGCGCCCACTGAGATCGTGCGCAAGCTTGGTTTCGGTCGCTGCAGGCTTTCGATCGCGGTCCCGGACGGCCAGGCGTACGAAGGCTCCGCAACGCTGGCGGGTCAACGCATCGCCACCTCCTACCCGCGCTTGCTCTCGCGCTGGCTGACCGCCCAAGGTGTCGATGCGGAAGCCGTAACGCTGCGGGGATCCGTTGAACTCGCGCCTGCGCTAGGAATCGGGGATTCCATCTGCGATCTGGTAGCGTCCGGGCAGACGCTGGTAAGCAATGGCCTGCGCGAGACCGATCGCATCCTCGAATGCGAGAGCGTCCTGGTCCGTACCTCACGCCCGATCCCGGAGCAAAGGGAGGCGACACTGCAGCGCATCCTGCAACGTATCCACGGGGTGCTCGAAGCCAAGCAACGCAAGTATCTGATGATGCATGCGCCGACCTCGGCGCTAGCTGAGATCAAGCTGCTGTTTCCGGGCATGGAAGAGCCGACGGTTCTGCCGCTCGGAGACGGCAGCGACCGCTGTGCAGTCCACGCGGTAACCAGCGAAGACGTGTTCTGGGAGACAATGGAACGCCTCAAGTCCCTCGGTGCCAGTTCGATCCTGGTGATGCCCATCGAAAAGGTGGTGGACTGAAGTGTTGCGCCGCTTGCCCACACAACCTGGCAGTGCTCCCGTCATCCGTCGACCCGCCTTGAGGGCGGATAGCCGGGTCGCGCAGGATGTGCGCGAAATCCTCGCCGAGGTTCGGCAGGGCGGGGACCAGGCGCTGCGCGAATTGAGCCAGCGCCTCGACAGGGTGAGCATGGATCGGTTCGCCGTCTCCGAGGAGGAACGCGAGGCGGCGCGCAACGAGGTCGATGCCCAGACGCTCTCCGACTTGCAGGTCGCCCACGACCAGATCCGGGCCTTTCACCTGGCCCAGAAAACAGAGTCCATCGACATGGAAACTGCACCGGGCATCCGCTGCGAGCGACGCACGGTTGCCGTCCCGCGAGTCGGGGCCTACGTACCCGGCGGCAGCGCACCGCTCTTCTCCACCCTGCTGATGATCGGGATCCCGGCTGCCATCGCGGGTTGCGAACTGTGCATCGTCTGCACTCCCCCACGAGCCGATGGGACTGTGGACCCGCACGTGCTGCTCGCCGCGGACCTGTGTGGCATCGAGTCCGTGTTCAAGGTCGGTGGCGCCCAGGCCATCGCGGCCATGGCCTACGGCAGCGAGAGCATTCCACAGGTCCACAAGATCTTCGGACCGGGCAATGCCTGGGTGACCGAGGCCAAGAACCAGGTGGCCGCGGACCCGGACGGGGCCGCGATTGACATGCCCGCGGGCCCGTCGGAGGTGCTCGTCATCGCAGACGAACAAGCGGACGCGACCTTTGTCGCCGCGGATCTCCTTTCCCAGGCGGAACACGGTCCCGACTCCCAGGTGGTGCTCGTCACGACTTGCGAGCAGCTCGCGGACCGGGTGGAGAAGGAGCTCGAAGCGCGCCTGCCCCTCCTCCCGCGCCGGGATGTGGCTCGTCAATCCCTGGCCGCCTCCTGCTTGGTGATCAGCGCCGATCTGCAGCAAGCCTTGGACGTTTCGAACAGCTATGCCCCGGAGCACCTGATCCTGCAGGTGCGAGATCCCCGCCGTTGGCTCGACCGAGTGCAGAACGCCGGCTCTGTATTCCTCGGACCCTGGGCCCCGGAATCCGTGGGCGATTACGCCAGCGGCACGAACCACGTGCTGCCCACCTACGGCCAGGCCCGCGCCCACAGTGGCCTGGGAGTGAGCGCCTTCCAAAAGACGATCTCGGTCCAGGAGCTCACACCCGATGGGCTGCGGGCGATCGGCCCCGTGGTGGAACGCCTGAGCGAGTCGGAAGGCCTACGCGCCCACACCGAAGCGGTCAGCGTGCGCTTGCGGCGACTGCGGGAAAATGCGGAGAAGCGGGCGTGAAGCGCAGCATCGAACAACTCGCGCGGCCCGAGATCATCGGCCTGCAGGCTTACGAATCGGCGCGTTCGTTGACCCCCATCGCGGACTCGGCGATCTACCTGGATGCCAACGAAGGCTCGGGCGCTCTCGCGCGCTATCCCGATCCGCAACCGCCACAACTATTGGCTGCGGCAGCCGCGGTGTTCGGCACCCGCGAGGAATCCATCTTGATGGTGCGCGGCGTGGACGAGGCCATCGACCTCTTGATGCGCGCGTTCTGTCGGCCGGGCGTGGATTCGATCCTGATCACCCCGCCCACCTACGCCATGTACGAGATCAGCGCGCGCATCCAGGGAGCGGGCGTGCTGGAAGCCACCCAGCAAGCGTCGGGCGGTGGCTTCAGCGTTCCCACACAGGATCTGCTGGAGACTTGCAGGGCCAGCGGCGAGAGCCTGAAGCTGGTGTTCCTCTGCTCGCCGAACAACCCCACCGGCTCCTCGCTGGAGGCCGACCAGTTGGCCGAGATCTGTGCTGAGGTCGAGGGACAGGCTCTGGTGATTCTGGATGAGGCCTATGTCGAGTTCTCGTCGTCGCCCAGCCTCGTCGAGCGAATAGAGGAATTCTCCAACCTCGTTGTCCTGCGCACCCTCTCCAAGGCCTGGGGTTCGGCCGGCGCCCGTTTCGGAATGGCATTCGCCCAGCCCGCCATCATCCGCTTGCTGCAAAAAATCCGCGCACCCTACCCCCTGAGCACGCCCACGATTGAGGCCGTGGCGCCCCTGCTCACGCCCGCCAACGTCGAACGCATGCGCAACCGAGCCAATGACACGCGCACTCGGCGTGAGCAGTTCGCGCGCGATCTCGCCGCTCTCCCCATCGTGGCCCACGTCTTCCCCTCCGATGCCAACTTCCTCCTGCTGCGAGCCACGGATCTTCGTCTGTTCCTGCAACGCTGCGCGGACTGCAATGTCGTCGTGCGGGACCGCAGTCGCGTGCCTGGACTGGAGGGCTGCATTCGCGTCAGCATTGGCGACGACAAGAGTCTCGCCACTCTGCTAGCGGGACTCGCCGGTGAGGTGCCCGTCCGATGAGCCGCGCCATCCTCTTCATCGACCGAGACGGGACCTTGATCGCAGAACCCGAGGACGAACAAGTCGATAGTCTGGAGAAGCTGGCCCTGGTCCCGGGCGTGATCCCCGCCTTGCTGCGCCTGCGGGATTCGGGTTACCGCTTCGTCGTCGTCTCCAACCAGGACGGTCTGGGCACGCCCTCTTTCCCAACCGCCGACTACGAGCGTGTACACACCGCCTTCATCGAGTTGTTCGCATCCCAAGGCATCGAATTCGACGAAGTCCTGGTCTGCCCCCACCGACCCGAGGATGGATGCGCGTGCCGCAAGCCGAGCATCGGGTTGATGCGGGACACCTTGATCCGCGGCTTCGACGCCGCACGATCATTCGTCATCGGCGACCGAGAGTCAGACATCGGTCTGGCCGAGAACCTCGGCATCCAGGGACTGCTGCTGAAACGCAACGGGACGATGCCGGCTAACGATTCCGCCATGACCTGGCCCGACGTCGTGCAAGCCGTCAAGGGGACCCTGCGCACTGCAACCCATCGGCGCGCAACCAAGGAAACTCAAATTGATGTGACTGTGACCCTGGATCGAGAAGGGCCCGCAACGGTATCCACGGGCATCGGGTTCCTCGATCACATGCTCGAGCAACTCTCGCGCCACGGCGGGTTCGCCCTGGATCTGCAAGTCCAAGGGGATTTGCACATTGACGACCACCACACGGTGGAGGACACGGCGTTGGCGCTGGGCACGGCTCTGTCTCGGGCTCTTGGAGAGCGCGCGGGCATTGGGCGCTACGGCTGCTCGCTACCCATGGACGAGTCGGCCGCCACGGCGCTCATCGATCTGTCCGGCCGTAGCCTCTTGCGCTTTGAAGGGACCTTCCCCCAACCGCTGGTCGGCACGCTCTCAACAGAGATGGTGCCGCACTTCTTCCGTTCCCTCGCGGACGCCATGGACATGACCCTGCACGTCGAAGTGCGCGGTGAAAACACCCACCACATGGTGGAGGGTTGCTTCAAGGCTGTGGCGCGCGCCCTGAGGCCTGCGCTGGCGCTCACCGGTTCGGGACAGGTGCCCTCCACCAAGGGGGTCCTGTGATTGCAGTCGTGGACACGGGCGGGGCGAACCTCGCCTCGGTTGGAAACGCCCTGGCACGCCTGGGACGGGAATCGGTGGTCAGCGGTGATGCCGACGTCATCCGCTCGGCATCGCATGTGATCCTGCCCGGAGTCGGAGCGGCGGGTCACTCGATGGACCGCATTCGCACTGCAGGGCTTGAGACCGTGCTCACGCAACTCGAGCAACCCGTGCTCGGGATCTGCCTGGGAATGCAGCTGCTGTTCCAGAGGTCAGAGGAAGATGACGCGGAACTGCTGGGCATCCTGCCGGGTGTGGTACGTGCGATGGATGCCGCCCCAGGCCTGCCCGTGCCCCACATGGGTTGGAACTGCGCGCTGCCATGCGGTGACCAGAGTGCCGGTTTGCTGGCAGGGACTCCCTCGGATTCCTACTACTACTTCGTGCATTCCTATGCCGCCCCTGCCGGCGAATGGGTGACCGCCACCAGCACCTACGGCGAGGAGATCCCGGCCTGCGTTCAGGTGCGCAACTTCCACGGTGTGCAGTTCCATCCCGAGCGATCCGGAATCGTCGGGGCCCAGGTCCTGGCCAACTTCCTCGCCCTATGATGATCTTCCCCGCCATCGACCTGTCCAAGGGACGCGTCGTGCGCCTCTGGAAGGGGCGCTTCGACAGAGAAACGGTGTACGACCACAACCCGGCCGCGGTTGCGCGACGCTTCCAAGCGGCGGGGGCACGTAGGTTGCACGTGGTCGACCTGGACGGCACGCGCCGCGAAGAGTCCATCCAGATTGCGGCCATCGCGGCCCTGGCCGAAGTCGGGCTTCCAGTGCAAGTCGGTGGAGGCATCCGAGGGCTGGAGGATGCACAACGCCTATTCGACTCTGGGGTCAGTGCGGTCATCGTGGGTAGCTTGGCGGTCCGAGACGTAGCCGTGACGCGCACGCTGTTTGAGCAGTTCGGCGAGCGCGTGGTGCTCGCGCTCGATTGCCGTGTGGGCGAGGACGGCGTCCCCCGGGTGCTCACGGCGGGCTGGACGGTCGAAGAAGCCCTCTCCGTATCCGAACTCCTCGCCCAGTACGTCGGCAGCGGAGCGCAGCGCATCCTGTGCACCGACATCGAATGCGATGGGACCCTCGCAGGGCCCAACGCAGAACTGTACACAGGCCTGGTGGCGGACTTTCCCGACATCGAGGTCATCGCCTCCGGTGGCGTGCGCGATCTCGATCACGTGCGCCACCTGCAAGCCATCGGCTGCGCCGGAGTCATCATCGGCAGGGCTCTCTACGAGAATTCCCTGTCACTGGAAGACGCCTTGGAGCTTGAGGTGGATCCATGCTGACCAAACGCATCATTCCCTGTCTGGACGTCAGCGCGGGCAAGGTCGTCAAGGGCGTTCAATTCAAAGACCACGTCTACGTCGGTGACATCCTGCCCCTGGCCCAGCGCTACCGCGATGAGGGTGCCGACGAACTGGTCTTCTACGACATCCAAGCCAGCGCAGACGGGCGCTCAGTGGGTGTCGACTGGGTGGAACGGGTGGGTGCCGTCCTCGACATTCCATTCTGTGTGGCCGGGGGGATCCGATCAGTGCAGAAAGCGCGCCGCGTGCTGGGAGCCGGTGCGGACAAGATCTCGGTCAATTCTCCAGCCCTCGAGCGGCCGGACTTGATCGACGAGCTCGTGCAGGCCTTCGGCACACAGTGCGTCGTTGTGGGAGTCGATTCCCTGCAGCAGGACGGCGAGTACCAGGTCCACCAGTACACAGGTCGCGAACAGACCAGCCGCGCTGCCGAGCGACGCACACTGGACTGGCTGAAGGAGGTTCAAGAGCGTGGTGCGGGGGAAGTGGTCTTGAACTGCATGGGCTCCGATGGCGTGGGAACGGGTTATGACGTCGCACAGTTGTCCACGGCACGAGATCTGCTCAGCATTCCGCTGGTTGCTTCGGGTGGCGCGGGCTGCATTGATCACTTTGAAGAGGTCTTCCGCGAGGCACGGGTAGACGCCGCGCTGGCCGCAGGTGTCTTTCACCGACGTGAGCACTCGGTCGGACAGGTCAAGGCTGAACTACGCTCGCGAGGACTCGAGGTGCGACCGTGACCTATCCTGACTGGCCCACTTCCGACGAGACTCTCTTGCCCGCAGTCGTGCAGGACGCCGAAACCCTGCAGGTCTTGATGCTGGCTTACATGAACCGCGCCGCCTACGAAGCGACCTGTGGCACAGGGCTCGTGACCTTCTTCAGTCGCTCGAGGTCACAGTTGTGGACGAAGGGTGAGACGTCGGGCAATACCCTGCAGCTGCTCGAATTGTCCTTCGACTGTGACCAGGACACCCTGCTACTCAAGGTGAGTCCTGCCGGTCCGGCCTGCCACCTGAACACGACGAGTTGCTTCGGGACGTCCACTGCCCCGGGCCTCGGGTTCCTGGCGCGCCTCGCCCAGGTCATTGAACAACGCGCGAGCGCGGCACCCGACAGCTCCTACACCGCCAGCCTGTTTGAAGCCGGTCTCGAGCGCATCGCGCAGAAGGTCGGCGAGGAGGGGACGGAGACCGTGATCGCGGCCTTGCGTCAGGACGACTCGGCCCTCGCCTCGGAAGCGGCGGATCTCTTGTATCACCTGTTGGTGCTGTTGCACGCCCGGGGCCTCGCCCTGGGAGACGTGATCCAGGTCCTGCGCGAGCGGCACGCGGCCGACGAAGAGTAGGCTCCCCGAGGCGGCTGCATGGAGACGGCGCACTTGAGGCGTTGCTGCAAAAGAAGGGTCGCCGCCGGGACCCGCTAGGTGGATAATGGCCAGCCCGCAATCCCACCTCCCCCATGGAGCCAAGCATGAGATCCCCGATGAACGCGCCTTGGATGACCCTGGCCATCGCCAGTTGGACGGCCCTGCCCCTCTCAGCACTTCCCCAAGTAATCGAGGACGCCAACGAGGACGCCTGCACGAGCATCTTGGTCAGCGCCGGTGCGTCAGCCGACGGCTCGGTGATGATCACCTACTCGGCCGATGCCCCGTTCATGCCTCGCCTGCTGCTCGTACCGGGCGCCGACCACGAAGCCGACGCCAAGACGAATGTCTGGGGCTGGGAGTCGGACGACGTGCGGGGGGAAATTCCGCAGGCCAGCCACACGTATTCGGTCGTGGGCCTGATGAACGAACACCAACTGGCCCTGGGCGAGACCACCACTGGAGGGCGACGCGAGCTGCGCAATCGCGAGGGGCTGCTGGACTATGACGCGTTGATGCTCTTGACCCTGCAACGCGCCCGCACCGCGCGCGAGGCCATTTCGACGATCGATCACCTGGTCAACGAATACGGCTATGGCAGCGGCGGCGAGACGATTTCCATCGCCGATCCCAGCGAAGCCTGGATGATGGAGATCATCGGCAAGGGGCCTGGCGTGAAGGGTGCCGTCTGGGTGGCCGCCCGTATCCCCGATGGTTTCATTTCGGCCCATGCCAACATGAGCCGCATCCGGGAGTTTCCCCTCGATGATCCTGACAACTGGCGCTACTCGCCGGACGTGATCGATTTTGCTGTGGAGCAAGGCTATTGGGACCCGGACTCCGGCCAGCCCTTCCGCTATAGAGATGCCTACCACCCGACGACTTCCGTGTCCTCTCGACGCGCCTGTGCAACGCGCGTGTGGAGTATCTATCGCCGTACGGCACCCAGCACGCACTTCCCGGATGACTACCACCGCGGCGTGGATGGGTCGCAAGACTATCCCCTCTTCATTCGTGCGGAACAGAAGCTCTCTGCGCACGACGTGATGCAGTTGATGCGCGATCACTACGAAGGCACGCCCTATGACATGACCCAGGGGCTCGCCGCCGGGCCCTTTGGGAGCCCCATGCGCTTCCGAGGATTGGGATTTGAAGTCGACGGGCAGCGCTACACGTGGGAACGCCCCATCTCGACCCAGCAGGCCGGCTTTGTCATGGTCGCCCAGTGCAGAGGCTGGCTACCGGATCCCATCGGTGGCGTGTATTGGTTCACGCCGGATGACCCCTACACCTCGTGCTTCACTCCGCTCTACTGCGGCATCGAGGCACTTCCTCAGTCTTACGTCGCGGGTGACCACGACAAGGCTTCGTTCGACTCAGCCTGGTGGGCATTCAACATCGTCTCGAATCTGACCTACGACCGCTGGTCCCGAGTCCTACCGGATGTACAGGCCGTGCAGTCCGAATGCGAGAGCGCGTACTTCGAGATGATGCCCCACGTCGATCAAACTGCTGTGGCCCTGGCGCAACGGGACCCCGCACTCATGCGTCGCTATCTCACAGAACACAGCGTGCGCAGCGCAGAGAATTTGGTGGAGAAGTGGCGCGAGCTGGCCATGTTTGTCCTGACCAAACACGTGGACGGCTACGTCAACGACCTCGTGCGCAGTCCGCGCGGGGTCGGATATTCCGAGCAGTGGTTGCGACGCGTGGTCGAAGAACAGGGAGATGCCCTGTCCGTCGAGGGCATCGAGCATTAGGTGGGCATGCCCTAGTCGCTGATCTCCAACAACGCCTCTCCAAAGGCGCGCCCCATGCGATTGAACCAGAGGGCGCTGCCCAGGTAGTGGTAGGGATGATCGGAGCCGACCTTCTCCCACTCTTCGATGTTGTCGCGCCAGGTGGGATAGAGCGCCTCAGCCGCCTTGTCCACGAGAGTGTCCGTTCGCACCGATCGGACGTTGCCCACGAACGCGGGAAGCTTCTGCATCGAGAGCTGAGCATTTTGAATCACCAGCATCGGTCCCTTGGCGGGAGCAGACATGTTCTGTCCCATCACGCCGATCACGAAGGGCATCTTGGGCGCCTGCAGATCCCGCCGCACGTCCTTGATGAAGTGCTCCATGTTGGAGGCGTACTCCGTTTCGGCGCCCTCGTACTGGTCGTTCCAGCCTTGAAACCACACGAACCCGGCGATGTGGGGTGAGAGACCCTCCAACTCGGGGAACAGGGTGTCCATGTTCGACAAAGTGCTCGCGACCTCCTTCAGCATGTTCCTGTAGGAGAGCCCGTAGTTGGCGCGAATATCCGCCAGGGATGGCGGGGGCGTTGGACGATCGGAACCGACGTTGTCCTTCTTCGCCTTCTCCAGGGCCTTCTCGTACTCGGCCTCAATGCGTTTTTCCGGCATGCCTGAACTCGGCGGACGGAACAGTTTGAACAGCGAGTGCCCACCCCAGGCGGTCTTGATCAGCAAGACCTTCTCGTCGTATGCGTCTCCCAGTACGTGCCCCAACTCCAATTCGACGCCCGTCCGATCCCGTGACCCGTAGCCCACCGTCAGTCCCCCGTGACGCCCCAAGTACTTGATAAACACATCGTCGCGAGTCACCCACTCCTCGTTCTTGCGGAGGTGCCTAAACGCCGCCGCCGTTTTCTGGTCCACGGCCTGATAGTTGAGCAGTTTGTTCTGTGCCTTGCCCTCCATGTTGGACTGCCCGGCGAGGATGAAGACCTTGACCTGGCCGTCCGCTCGCGCAGGTCCACCGAACGTCAAGAGACTCAAGAGGCTGAGCGAGAGGGTTCGTAGTTTCATGATCTCAAGTTACACAGAGGTGAGCCCGCTAGCCAAGAGGACCTTGAAATGGACAAGAGAAGACGACGGACGCCCGGCTGGCTACGGGTAGACGGCCCCTGTCGCCAAGCACACCTCGTGGCGTTTAGGATTCCGCCGATGGCTATCACGCGGCAAGCGGATCCGTACAGCGTGCTGGTTCAGCGAGAGACGGAGTTCACCATCCACCTGCCGCCGAAACGACTGGCGGGCCGCTAGGCGAACAGCCAGCTTCCCAGCACTAGGCCACGATGTGCCCGGGCGGGGTGCCAGTCAGTCCTGATTCAAACGCGCTGCAACGACTCCTAGCAAAACGATCGCCGCTGAGTCGTAGGCGATCTGCTTGCCCACGAGCGAGAACTCGAAGGGCATGACGGCGTAGTAGATCAGGTACACGGGGATGGTAATGGCGCAGGCCCAAAGCACGCCGAAGCGCACACCCTGCCCTAGCCAGGGCCGGTCCTCGCGTCCCCGTCTATAGATGAGTGTCAATCCCACGGCCATCAGCACGTGGGCCAGGAGCATGAAGCCGAAATTGGCTTCCTGGTCCTCGAGCGGGCGCATCAAGCCTGACGCATCGTAGTCGCCCTGAAGCGCCCATCCGTGAACGACAAAGCCCAACGCCATCGACACGACAAATAGGGCAGCAGACGAGATAGCGATCCTCTTCATGGGTGTCTCCTTTCCACCATTGAACGGCGCGCAGAGGGCTGAATGCAAAGGGCGATCTCATCAGTCACCTTGGCCACCCCTCGCGCGTACCTCCATACGCGGAACCCACGCCCACGGGCCCACCTCCACCAGCCGTCGCGACTCTCTGAGTAACTGATTGCAATCTCAGCGTCTTGGAAGATCATGGAGCCATGGCAAGGCGCGGGACTCCCTGGGAACTGGCAATCGTTGCTTCCGCATGGCTGATAGGGGGCTGCAGCGAGCCAACGCCCGCCGAGGTCGGGCCACCCGAACAGTCGACTGAGATGCAAGACATCCTGATTGAAGAGGGCTGGATCGATCTTGGTGAGGGGCGGCTGAAGTCCTTGGCGGCTGGACCGCGGGACGGCACATTCGTGCTACTGCTACACGGCGGTCGGTTCACTTCGGAGACCTGGCGTGACCTTGGGACTCTCGAGGTCTTGGCCAGGGCGGGACTGCGCTGCGTGGCGGTCGATCTACCGGGCTACGGAAAGTCACCAGCTACCGAGCTCGAGCGGGAGGATGTACTCGCCCGTCTGGTTGGCCAACTCGGGACGCGATCGGTCATCGTCGTGTCACCATCGATGAGTGGCGGCTATTCACTGCCGTTTGTGCTCGACCACGCGCACCTGGTCCTGGGTTATGTGCCGATCTCCCCAGCGCAGTTGAAGCGTTACTCCGATCGACTAGGTGAGATCCAAGTGCCGACGCGCATCCTGTGGGGCAGCGCCGACACGGTGTTCCCGCTTGAAGACGGCCGCGCGATGCAGGCGGCCATTTCGGGAGCCCAACTTTCGGTCTTCGAGGGCGCGTCGCATCCCTGCTACCTCGACCAGCCTGAGCGCTTTCACCTGGAGCTGACCGAATTTGCGGCCCAGCTCGGTGATTCGCGCAAGTAGTATTCTGCTTCTGGACACTCCGCTCCCCCAGCAGCAGATTTCCCGTCACACCGCATCCCCCCGGTCATGTTCAACCTTCGTGCGCTCGCCTGCCTGCTTCTGATCCCCCTCGCCGTGAGCTGCCAAGCAGATCGGTACAGCATGAAGAGCTCACTCGCCCCGCAGCAGGGATCCGAGGTAATAGTCTTGGGGAATCACCCCCGCATCCAACTCGTGAATGGCGGACCGGGGCTTCTGTCGATTCAATTTCGGGATGGTCAAGATGGAGAGGAAACGATTGAGTTGAACGCCGCGAGCACCTCGACGAGAACACTCCCTGGACCCGTGACGGTCATGCTCCGCGCCGGGGGACAGAGTTGCAGTTACAAAATCACGGCGTTCGACTGCCAGGGACTGCGCGCGGACTTGCTATTAGAGTCTCCCGAACAGTAGCGGACCCACCCTCCGCTGCCGGGCCGGGTCGAGGCGCTAGGGCATGTAGGGTCCGAATCGTTCTGGTTCTTCGATGACGATGGAACGACCGACCGCCGGTGGCGAGGTGTGCGCGAGCCGGCCCTGAACCGGAACAACAAATCGTAGCTGGTCATCGTCTAGCGATTCTTGCATTCGGAAGCGCAGTCGCACAGGGTGCCCAGCATCCACCTCCAGGGCCTCCACATCGAAGCTCTTGGTCGACCACGTGTCCCCCACCTCGAAGGCCGGCACGCGGCTCAGGTAGACGCTTTCGAACATGCCCTTGAAGAACGGTTCGTCGAGCGATTCCAGGTCGAAGGTCTGCTCGTCGATCCGGGTCCAGCGCAAAGACCGGCGACCCGTCTGCAGGTTCCAAAAGGTCAGGTCTCGGTCGGTCGTATGAAAGGCCCACATGCTGTGCAGGGTGAAACCCTGGAACTGACTCTCGGTCTGCAGCACGAACACATCCCTGTGCCCGAGCTTGGGCGACCCGACCTCCGTTTGTGGCGCGCTCTCTCGCAGGTAGGCCGCGCCCGCGGACAGCCCGATTCCCTGTATCAGCAGGTACAGGCCCGAGCCCACCGTCGCGGACCACCAGAGCCAGCGCGGGCCGCGTCGCTTTGAGCCCAGCTGCGTTTCGAAGTACAGGGCGAGGATCCCGACGGCCCCAATCGATGGGATGAAGAGCAGCCTGTCTGCAGGGAGGGTCCCGGCATGGGGAAGAAGAAACGCAAGGCACCACGCCGCCAACCAGGTGACGCAAGGCTTGTCCCGAACGGCACGGATGATGAAGAACCAGATCGGGATCCCTACCAGGCAGCCGACCAAGATCAGAGGCAGGCGCACTTGGGGGAACAGGGAGGCCGCATCCAGCGGATAGGGCCCCAGCAAACTCACCGACCCAGCGCTGACGAGTGTGATCAGGTTGCCCGCAAACCGAGCGGGATCCGACCAGGGCATCGCGTAGAAGACACTACGAGTGCCGTAGCCACCCCCCAGGAGAACGCTCAAGTACAGAGCACACAAGGCGAGGGCCAGACAGCCAATGAGCCGTGCGTTCTTGACCCATCCCGCCATGCACACGAGCACGGCCAAACCCAGGGTCACGGCGCCCGCTTCATTCGACCCCGCAGCGGCGAGTGCCAGAACGAGCCCGCAGACAGGTCGTCCCCGTAGGAACTGCCGCATGCTCGCCACGGAGAATAGGGCCAAGAGTAGTGCGTTGTTGTTCGCCGTCCACCCAACGGGGACAACAGCCGAATCGCAAAGGGCAAGCAGTAGGGTTCCTATTTGCGCAGCCCGTTCAGACAAGCCGATCTGCAGATAGAGGCCGTGCACGGTCACCAGGAGCAGCGCAAACAGTGCAAGCCCGGCCAAGTGATAGCCGAGAGCCCATTCCCCAAACACGGCGTGCAACCCCATCAAGTAGACACTGGAGACGGGGCGCAGGAAGCGGATTTGCCAGTCGTTGTCTGTCCACCACGGAAACGTACCGACGTTCCCGTCCATCGCGCGCCAGTCCTCGCGCGTGCCAAAGTCGTAGATCGCCCAGGGCTCCATGGGAGCCTCTTGCTGGTCACCCCGTAGCACCAGCTGGTGCACATAGTCGTCGGCGTAGAAGCCCATCGTCGCCGTTGGGGCGAGCAACAAGACTCCAAGGAGCACGGTCGCTGGGAGTGACAGTCGGAGTAAGAAGTTCAGAGTGCACCCAGCTGCTGGGGAGGGAGGGCAAGCAGAGACTACGGGATGCCTGCGAGCATCAAGACAACTGTTGAGCGACTCGGCTGCAGGCCTAGGCGCAGGCCCCTTACTCGCCTTCTTCCAGTAGACGCACGATCGCCTTCCCCATCCCCTCGCCGATCAGGTAGTAGGTTTCCGCGTTGTTGTTCCAGTGGTAGGCCTGGCCCGAGGGCGAGAGTTCCTTGGCTCGATAGAAGTCCTTCGTTCCGACGAACGCAACGTTGCCTTGGAACTCCTTGCGTTCGGCCACTGCGGCCTGAGCCTTCATGAGCGACAAGGCCCGCGGGTGTTTCTCCTCGTGACCACTCATGCCGGTCTCCGCGATCACGAAGGGCAGGTCCGGAGCCTTGAGATCCTTGCGCACGTCTCGAATGAAACAAGACAGATTGTGCTCGTAGGCATCGTTGAATTCCTGGTTGATGCGATCATTCCATCCTTGGTGCCATCCGAACCCTTTGAGCTCGTAGCCGCTGTGCTCGATCTTCGGAAAGCGCTCCTCGATGTTGCTCAACACCTCGCGAACCTCGGCCAAAAGGGCCGTGTAGAACTCGCCAACCTCGCCTCCAGCGCTCGGTGGCCGGAAGTCCTTGGCCAAGCTCTTTCCTCCCCACGCGACCTTGATGATCAACACGGGCTCGTCCAGGTATTCGCCCACCTCGTGCCCAAACCCCAACTCAGGCCCAATCGTGCTCGCCCGGCTGCCGTAGCCGACCGACAGAGGCCCTCGACGCTCAAAGAACGAGATCCACACGTCCCCGCGCTCAACCCAGGCACCGGTCTCATCGACAAGGTGCGCGAAACGCTCCCGTGTCTCGGGCGCCCGAATCAGATACCCGAGCGACCCCCGGCCTTCATTGCGATCCTGTCGCGCCTGCACCTCTCCTGCTCCGACCATGTTGGACTGACCGGCGAGGATGAACACCTTGAGTGCGTCGGGCTTCGAATGCGGAGTCGTCGATTGCGAAGTGCCCACGACCAGGATAAGAAGAGGCAGGAGGAGGTGGGATCTCATGTTGGAGTTCGGGTTGGGGAAACCGATTCAGTGGACCAGTGAGAGGCGCTGCATGCGAGGCACGCACTTGGGCCCGAGACCGAACGCGGGTGCCCCGGAATTCTACCGAGCGCGTCGATCTGCGGGTGATGTCCGGGAGGCTGCCTGGGTTCAAGGGTCATGCGAGCCCTGCGGGCTGCGCATCGGATCGCGGGCGGCCTTGGTCGGTCTCGCGCAACAGGGGATGCGCTGCCCGCGGAACGGAACCCTACTCACATGAGCTCGATCCCGTTGAGGAACACGATGACGCGTGTGACCAGCGCGGCGAGAACCGACGCGTTCAGAGCCGCGAGAACGCGCGCTGAACCATGGCTCCGCGCCGCGGCCATGCCACTGGGAACAATGCCGATCACAGCCACGGCGATCATCGCTAGCCACGCCACGCTGGGCGGATCTGTACTCTCGAGGAACGAGAGCAGCCACCCAAGGAGGTAGAGCCCGAGTACGGCGGGCACGAACGCGAGACTCCACGGCAGTGCCTGGTGCGCGTCGCCCCGGCGCCAAGCGGCGCGATTCACCATGGCGAGTGCCACAAAACCGCCTGTCCAGAATGCGGGATCCACGAGAGCAGCGTAGCTTGCGGCGTCCTGTCGCAGCAACGGTTTCGCTGCGAAGGATCCGTTTCAGCGTGATTCGTAGCCTCCGAATCGAACAAACAACGCCGCGTGATCGGAGGGGAAGCGCATTGGGTGCCGGTCAATGACACGCGCCTCGACGACGCGCATGTTGCTCAGGGTGTCGTACACGAAATCAATGCGATCTTGCTGTTGCGCTGGAAAGCGCGGGGTCCAAGTACGATCTCGGTTCCTGTCCACCCGTGGACTGTGTTCTCGGTAGGCGTCGCGGAATCCACGATCCGACATCACCCGGCTCGTCGGCCAGTCGATGACCTGGCCGTATTGCTCGCGAGCGGTCTCCGTGTAGTCGAGGTGCGACATGCTGTTGAAGTCCCCGGCGACAATCACCGGCAGGTCCCCCCAGCCGGCTTCCCGTAAGCGCGTATCGAGTTGGTCCAGGATCTCGCGCAGGTTGACAGCAGAAGAAGCGCATGCTGCGAGCAGTTCATCGCGCGAGCGACCCTCGCGCGTGCCCTCCTCCCAAATCTCGGCGTCGTAGGGCAACCAAATCGACAGGAAAGCGACCTGCTTGCCACTGGGAACTTCGACGACGGCACCGACGCACTTGAATTCCTCGAAGACTGAGATGTCCGCAACAATCGGGAAGCGGCTGTGGATCGAGACGTTCGTTCCACGCGGATGAAAATGAAATCCAAGCGCGGAGCTGATGAGTTGCCCCGATCCGTAGGTCTCCTGCATGGCGACCAGGTCGGCGCCAGACTCACGAATCACGTCCACTACACGCTGGGGTCCTACCACTTCCCCATCCTCCCTACCCCCATGCCAGATATTCCAGGTGAGCACGGAAAGGCCCTCCGTCGCACCCTCCGGCTTGGGTGTCACGCACCCAACGGCAACGAGCAAGAGACAGCAGCAGGCGAGGAGTCTTGAGCAGGTCATCGGAACAGGATGCATTCTGGGCGCCGCCCACGCGAGCGTGAACGCCCGACACAACAGGCACGGGCATCGACTGATGCCCCCCACCGCCTTCCGAGGTCCAAAGTGGTTTCACAAAGCGGTCCCCTGAGGACTCGATAGACTTCAGTCTATGACGAAGACCGAGGTACTCGAGTTCCTCAAGCGCGAACAGGATGCGCGGGGCATCGCGCATTGGAAGAAGCACGCTGAGAAGTCAGGCGGGCTTCGAAGCTACGGAATCGGCCTGACTCGTCTGCGCAAGTACGCCAAGACCCTCGGCCGGGATCCCAAGCTTGCCAGGCAGCTTTGGAGGTCGAAGGTCTACGAGGCCAAGATCATCGCGCTGCTCATCGACGACCCGAAATCGATGACGATTGAGCAAGCCGAAACCCAGGTCGAGCAATTGCAGGGGGGATACCTCGCCCACGTCTTCTCCTCCTGTGACGCCACCCTCGCCAAGACTCCCTTCGTCCTCGAACTGATCGAGAAATGGATCGCAAGCAAGGACCGAACGCGCAAGCGTTGCGGCTATGGCTTGCTCTACGAAGTGTCCAAGTGGAAGAAGAAGAGCGCTCCGGACGAAGCGGCATTTCTGGCACACATTGCTCGCATTCAGAAAACTCATTCCAAACAACCCACTTCGGTCGTGCTCTCCATGTGCGGCGCGTTGATGGGCATCGGAGGGCGAACCAAGAAGCTCCACGCAGCAGCGATCAAGGTAGCCAGGGAAATCGGACCGGTTGAGTTCGACCCCTCCGGTAAGTGCCCTCCTTTGGACGTGGAGCGGAAACTCTCACACGATCTGTTCAAGCAGCGCTTGGGCCTCTAGGGCTTGCGCGCGAGGCGACGGCCGGCTGAACCGCGACCCCCTCACTAAGATTCCCACAAGGCTTCAAGGACAGAAGCGAGCACGTCGAGGACGCCCTCGCCGACCCAGCCGGGGTCGAGAGGCCCTCCCGATGTAGCGCTGGCACGGGAACTCGCTCTTCGCTCGCTCAAGGAGTCATTGAGTTTGTGGATTTCCCCGCGGTCAAACCACAGCAGCCCACAGCAGAGGCACGCGTCAAGCTCAATCCAGTCCCCCCCGGCCGGCTCCCTCCACTGCCGAAACCCACCACGACACTCCGGGCAATCGAGCTCGAGCGACTCGGCAGCCGCCTCGGCCCGACTCCACAAGGAGGTCGTCGAGCCCCTGCCCGCCTGGGCATCCAGCACGGATCGCGCGAGCAAGACGCCCTGACAATCACGACAGGTCCACGCGGTACCCAGTTGAAGCTGTTGGGAGTCGAGGGCCGTCGAACATCTCGGGCACTTCATCCCGTCAGTTTAGCAGACAGTCGATCGACCGCGTGCTGTCATCGGGTTCGTTGGGCGCACAGATATCTGGGCTCTCGACCCGCGACCCAGCTCACCAAGTCATGACGTTGACTGCATTCTGAGTTTGGGGGTAGCCTGAACCGATCTCCATGCAGAAACAAGCCGTCATTCTACTCACGTGCTGCTGCTGGCCTGCCTTGAGCTCCATCGCAGCGCCCGTTCAGGAACCCGACATCGCGGCGTTGGTAGCGAAGGCGCTTTCCCAAGACGAAGACATCGATCCCGGGATTCTCGAGACCATCGGACTCGCACAAAACCGGATGGCGCTCAATGGCCTGCGGGATTGCAGCGAACGAGCGCGGGGCGACTTGCGCCCGCACGCCCTCAAGGCCCTGCGACACTTTCGGGGAGTTTCTGAGCTCGAGACTCCTGCAGTCAAATTCCTCGCCGAACAGGCGCTGTCAGACTCGAACGTGATCAGCCAAGCCGCTGCCCGTACGCTCGCCCTATTCGGCGATAGAGCTAGCCGCGAGCTGACACGCGTGCTCGACCAAAGTGAGGACAGTCGAACGCAACAGTACGCGGTGGGTGGCTTGGTCGACGTCCTCACCTCAGATGGAAGCAGCGCCGCCCTCGAACGTCTCTTGGAACACTACCGCCCATGGATTTCAGGGTCGGTACAACTCGGAGTCGACGCGCTAGCCTCGTTTGAGGACCCGGCCTCCACGAAAATCCTCCACAAGGCTCTAGCCAAGTCCAAGACACCAGCAGGCGTGCGCATGCTCATTGCCCGGGCACTCGCCGACCGCCCGGGTGCGGCGAGCACGGCAGCCCTGGAGAAGGCCCTGCGCGACAGGGACGCCGAAGTTGTCGCGGCTGCGATCGCAAGCCTACGCAAGAGGGGAGAGACCGGACACGTTCGGGCCCTCGCGCGACTGACAAGTCATGACTCGGCATTCGTACGTTTCCAGGCCTTCTATGCGCTCGCCCTCGCCCAGGGTGACGCGCCAGATTTTGAGCGCAAACTCGTGCGGGCCTTGGAAGGCAACGACTTCGCGTGGCGCATGGCGGCCGCTGCGGCGCTGGGCGACGCGAAAGATCAGAAGTCGGCTGAGAGGCTGGCACAGTTGATCGACGACCCGCACCCGGGTGTCCGACGCGAAGCGATCGAGCAGGCAAGGAAACGACGCCTGCGCGTCGCAATCCCGAGCCTCATCACGCGCATGGAAGACGATGGGGCCCGTCTGCGAGACACTGCCCACTCGGTGTTGGTCGAGTTGACGGCCCTGGATCACGGTCCCGGCCCAGACCGCTGGAGGGCGTGGTGGAACGGCGAAGGCAGCACGTACCAACTTCCCACGCGGGAGAACGCCTCGGCCCGGCTTCGCGAGCGTGAACGAAGGAGGGCGGACTCTGCGACGAAAGCAGAGGCGACCTTCTACGATCTGCGCTTCTCGAACGACAGGGTCGTTTTCTTGCTTGACGTCAGCGGATCGATGGAACTCGACGGCCGCATGCCGCGCATGCAGCGAGAGATGCTTGCTTCTCTGGAGCAAATCCCTGACGGCGCCCGGTTTGATGTCATCCTCTTCCACACCAAGGTCATCCCTTGGGGCAAACAGCTGATGACAATGAGCCCGCGGACACGGCAGAGTGCCCGCAACTACGTCAACCGTCTGCGCGCCCTGGAGAGCACGAACCTGCATGCCGGACTCCGTGCTGCGTTCGCCCACAAGGAGGTGGACACGATCGTCGTGCTCTCCGATGGTGAACCTACAACCGGCGTCACGCAATCGGAGAGAATTCTGGCCGATGTTCGGGAATGGGATGAACTGCGCGGAGTCGCCATTCACTGCGTCGCCCTCGGATGGAACGGCGAGCTCTTGCAGTCGTTGGCCGATCAAACCCAAGGTACGTTCGTCGCAGCGCGCTAACCGCCCGTGATCCGACCACGGCGAGCGCCCTAGTGAGCTCTCGTCCCCCAGGGTCCGATCGGATACAAGAGAGGAGCCACGATCATCAGAACACCACTCGGCCACGCACCAAGGAGTACGACGACGACGCCCGACCCCCACGACGTTCTCAGCAGTTCGGGCACGAAACGTGGAGCCGCTGCGCTGATGAATACCTCGACGGGTTCGGAGTCTTGACGCTGCCCGCCCTGCCACGACTCATTCGGGCGGCGCGGGTCCAGGCTGCAGACCGGGTCCTGGGTTGCACCGGCGGAACGCGCACTCGCGATTGAGTTTCGCGGGGGTGGTTTCCACCCAGGCTGGCACAATGGCACCCATGATCCGCGTCCTAGCCACTCTCATCCTCTGCACAGCCGCCGCAACCGCTCAATCCGACCACCCCCTGCCTGACGATCCGCGTTGGCTGAGATTCCCCGGCGGTGACGGGCCCGGAGCCGGACGCCATGTGGTCTTCATCGCTGCCGACCAGGAGTATCGCAGCGAACAGTCCTTGCCGATGCTCGCGCACCTCCTGGCGGAGCGGCACGGATTCCACACCACGGTCCTGTTCGGGGTGAATGCGGAAGGCTTGGTGGATCCGACCCAGAAGATCCGCTGGGAGGACAAGACCGTCATGCACGACGTGCCGGGGATCGAATACCTGGACAGTGCGGACATGCTCATTCTGTTTACGCGCCTCATCACGCTTCCCAAGGACCAGCTCGCGCATCTCCACGCCTACTTCGATTCCGGCAAACCACTGATCGCCCTGCGGACTGCCAATCACGGCTTCATCGACTTGGACTACAAGCTGAGTGGGAAACGCGTGCACTTCGGGGAGGACGTCCTGGGCGGTTCGTTCCGAAGCCACCATGGGAACTGGCACGCGGACTCCACCAGGGGAACGGTCATCGAGGATCAGGCCGATCACCCGATTCTCAGGGGTGTCAAGGACGTCTGGGGACCCTCGGATGTCTATCGGACTTTCCCTGAGGGAGGGGCTCTACCTGAGGCCTGCACGCCGCTCCTGATGGGTCAGCCATTGACCGGCCGCAAGCCCACTGATGGGCCCAACCCCAACCTCATCCCACTGCCCATCGCCTGGATCAAGACTTGGACGGGTGCGCAGGGGCGACCCTCCCGTGTGTTTCACTCGACAATGGGCAGCGCCAAGGACTTTGAGAACTCTGGGCTGCGCCGCCTGATCGTGAACGCCACCTTCTGGGGCCTGGAGTTGGAGCAGGCCATCACGCCGAATCTGAGCGTCGACATCGTCGGTCGCTACGCCCCCCTGGCCAGCGGTTTTGCCTACGAGAAGCTGGGCGTGAAGCCCAGACCCGCACGTGACTACGATCCCCGATACCCAGACGCCGACACCGGCAACGAAGGGCCCGATCCAACCAACAAGCACGCGCTGCGGACCGACTCGCTACCCGATCCCGACGGATTGCCGGCCGACATGGGCCAAACCGTGCAGGTGTACATACTCCTCGGCCAATCCAACATGCTGGGCTTCGGCAAGGTAAAGGGCGACCACGGCTCACTCGAACTCGCCGTGCAGGAGAAGGGTCTCTACCCCTACCTGGTGGATGACGAGGGTCAGTGGACCGTGCGAGAAGATGTCCGCAACGTGCGCGTGATGGGCAGCGGCACGGGCGGAATGCGACAGTTCAACAACGAGTTCTTGACCATCACGGGCGGCAAGATCGGTCCGGAGATCGGCATCGGGCACCACCTGGGTCAAGCCATCGAAGCGCCCGTCATGGTCCTCAAGAGCTGCATCGGAAATCGCTCTCTAGGGTGGGATCTGTTGCCTCCGGGCTCCGAGCAGTACGAGTACGAGGGCAAGATCTACGCGGGCTACAAACAGACTCCCGACTCCTGGGAGAAGGGCACCGAGCCGGAGCCCATCGGGTGGTATGCCGGCATGCAGTACGACGGAGACGTGGCGCGGGCCAAAGGGGCGCTCGCCGAACTCGACAAGTACTACCCGGGCGCCAAGGGCTACGAGGTCGCCGGATTCTTCTGGTGGCAGGGGGACAAGGATCGCTACAACGCCGCCCATGCCAGCAAGTACGAGGAGAATCTCGCGCGCCTCATCAACCAACTGCGCACGGATTTCGCTGCGCCCACCGCCCACTTCGTCATCGCCACCCTCGGGCAGACGAAGAAGGGCTCGACGGGCAACGAGGGCATGATCCTCGACGCCATGCTGAACGTCGACGGCAAGACGGGCAAGCACCCAGAGTTCAAGGGCAACGTCGCCACCGTCTACAGCTATCCCCTGTCGAAGGGCGGGAGCTCCAACGGCCATTACGACGGCAACGCAGAGACCTACATGAACATCGGTGAGGCGATGGGCCGGGCCATGGCCAACCTCATCGAAAACGAGCGCCAGAAGACTAGACATCCCCGCTGACGCCCCGGCCCACAGAGTCGACTTCCTGGAGAGCTCGCGGGGTGCCGATCAGAGCTCGATCCACCGCTGCCCCCCGACCTCTGCTCTCCCCGTTCAAGCGGCCAGCCGGGCCCCGCCCTGTCGCCGCTTCGTCGACCGGCTGACGAGCCGCTCCCTTACCGACCCGGGCTCGGCGATTCTTTGCGTGGGCGCTTCCTGAGCTCGAGGGTGTCGAACAAGCGGCCGTGCTCGTCGATCGCCTGGAACTCCAGGTGCTCCCCATGGATCGCAACATAGACCAGGTGGTGGTAGCGCGCCTTCTTGTGGCCAAACCAGGTATTGGTGGGGTCAAAGTCCTCGAGGTGTCCCCCACCGCCCGCAGCCGTCACGTAGATAACACCGCCATCCTCGTAGGCCTGGACCTTCTCCTTCCGAATTGGGAAGGTCCGCTCATAGTCGTGGACGTGACCCGAGAAGCAGATGTCCACGCTGTAGCGCTCGAGCAGCCCGATGATGTTGCGGACGTTCGGATCACCCCGCGTGGAGGCACCCTGAGTCGTGTCACCGTAGTCATCCGCGTCCGAGGTATAGGGCGGCTGATGCAGAATCGCGAAGCGCCAGGTTGCGTTGGATGCCGAAAGCGCGCCCTCAAGCCAGGTTAGCTGCGCCGACTGGTCGGCCAATGAACGGTTCCCGTCGATCATGAAGAATTCGGCATCTCCGAAGCGGAAGGAGTACCAGCGTTCCGGTTCGGGCAAGGACATGTAGCGGTAGTAGTGCGCGGCGTCCTGCTCGTGGTTGCCCAGCACGGGCATGATCGGCACGCGACCGATGAGTGGCTGCATGCTCGGGAAGAACACGTCGGTCCAATCACGCTTGTTTGTACCGGTCTCTACCAGGTCTCCCGCGTGGACGACAAGATTGGGGCGATGCATCCAAGCTAGATCGGAGACACGCTTGGCGACGTCCCTCTGAGTCTGGGTGTCGCCGATAACGACAAAGGTGAAGGCCTTCCCCGGCGTAGCTGCCGTGCGGAATGACAAGAGCGGAGACTCAACGCTCAGATCGTCCGGGCCGTGGGCCTGCACTTGATAGAAGTACTTCTGGTCGGGGTCCAATCCCGTGAGCCTGCATTCATGCAGACTCCTCACGGAGGCCAGGGGGACCGTCACAGTCGCCGCCACCGGGTCGGAGTCTCGCCTGACGTGGACTGTCCCTGTGGAGGGGAACGTCGTCTCGAACAGCACAGACATCTCGCTACTCGTGGGCCAGGTCAGGTAGGGCTGGACCAGGAACCCAAACTCCATGTCCGTCCAAGGGTCGAGTTGAGTGAGCTCGGCTCGCTCTTCAAAAGCTGACTGAACAGTCTCCGCACTCCAAGCCGTGTCATCCAACTGCACGGACAACAGTCGCCCATCAAGGAAGTTGTCCTCGTTGCTATCGCGATAGCTTCCGATGACTAGGGAAGCCGCTGGGTCGTAGAGGATCGGACCGCTTTGAGCCGTTGACTCCCCATCGAGCTGACCGTCAACCCATAGGCGCATGTGGGTCCCGTCGTAGGTCACTGCCACGTGGTGCCAGCGTCCCGGAACAAACGGAGTCTTGCCCCGCAGGTAGGTGAGCAACCCGTTCCCGTCATCGGCCCCCTTTGTCGAGAGAGCAAACGAGAAGAACTCCTCCTCATACCCCAACATGAACCCGCGCTCTTCGTCCCCATCGTCCTGCACGCAGCCAATCAACCCGCCCCAGCGATGGGGGCGTTCGATCGCTACCCAGGCAGACGCGCTGAAGGCCTCGGATGGCATGGAGATGCTCTTCTCGGCAGGATTCCCGGCCACGAACACATCCGCGGCGTCGTTCAGGATGACCCCCCCACCCCGTTCCTCGGGTGCAAACACGACTGCGGCTTCGCGCCGAGCCAGCGGAGTTCCAGGCCTCCCAGCAATACCCTCCTTCAGCTCGGACACAGAGAAGTTCCACACATAGGAGCCACCGTCCTGCCAAGCCGCGCCCGTTCCTATCGGGCCGAGGGTGGCCAGCACATGCGTAGAAAGAACGAAACCCAGGAGTACAGGCTGAATCATGAAAGCCGTTGGGCGAAATGGGGTTGATGAAAGAGGAGAGGTAGACAGGATACCGATCGGGGCCCTGCTACCACACACAAGAAGGGCTGGCTCCTGTTAGGAGCCAGCCCTTCTTGTGTGTGGTAGCAAGGCCGTGGCTGCCCACGCTGTGTTATTCTGCTCCAATGCCCACGGCGTTGGAGCGGGGGTGCGGCGGGGGCTTGCGGGAGTGGAAGCGTTTCCTGCTGCTCGAGCCGCGAGAGGGGCTGCAATCGGCGGAGGAGTCGTGAACTGCGCACAACGCGGAAAGTGATTCGTGAGAAGCACAGGAGTCGCCTCCCTTGCGACAGGATCAAATCACTCCCGAGACGATGGGGCGGGTTTCGTTCCGGTCGGGGACAAGCTCGGGTGCCGAATGTCGATGGCCTCCACGAGAAAAACCACGTCTTCTGCGATGTTCGTTGCTAAGTCCGCCACGCGCTCGATGTTTCGCGACACCGAAAGAAGTGCCACAGCCGATTCGATACAGGAGGGGTCGTCCTTCATGCCATCAATCAATAGCCGGAAGTGATCGGCGTGGTAATCATCCACCTCGTCATCTCGTTGGCAGACCCTGCGCGCGAGAGCGGTGTCTTCTGTGACCAGGGCACTGAGGCTATCCCTGAGCATTTCCCTGGCGACACGAGTCATGGACTCCATGTGCATGGTGCCGGTCAGGAAGTCCTGGTCGGAGAGCCGCATCGCGAGACTGGCGATGTTTCCACATAGGTCGCCGATGCGCTCCAGGTCCGTGGTAATTTTCATGGCGGCAACGATCAGACGTAGATCACCGGCAACGGGCTGGTGCAGAGCCAGCAACTTGATGCCGTCACTGTCGATCTCCAGCTCCATCCGATCGATCTTCACATCCATTTGAGAAGCGCGTTCTGCCCTCCTCACATCGCCTTGCATGAGCCCGACGACTGCATCCCGCAGGGCACCCTCAACCAGGCCCCCCATGGTGAGGAGCTTTTGCTTCAGTTGGGCAACGTCCCGTTCGAGGTGGGTGGTCATGGTTAGCCGATACGTCCGGTGACGTACTCCTCCGTGATCGCGTTCTGGGGGTGAGTGAAGATGGAACTTGTTTCTCCGAATTCGATCAGTTCCCCCTGATACAAGAACGCCGTCTCGTCTGAAACGCGCGCTGCCTGCTGCATGTTGTGGGTGACCATGACGACCGTGTAGGTGCTTTTCAGCTGATCGATGAGCTCCTCAATGCGCGCAGTGGCGATCGGGTCGAGGGCGGAGCATGGTTCGTCCATCAGAAGAACTTCAGGCGAAATAGCCAAGGCGCGTGCGATACACAGGCGCTGTTGCTGACCCCCCGAAAGAGCCAACGCTGACTTACTCAACACGTCTCGCACCTCATCCCAAAGAGCGGCTTCCCGGAGCGTACGCTCCACGAGCTCTTCAAGGTCGCCTTGGTAGCCCGCGATGCGGGGCGCCCAAGTGATGTTGTCTACGATGCTCTTGGGGAACGGGTTGGGCTTTTGAAAGACCATGCCGATGCGGCGGCGCAATTCCACGACATCGACACGTGGGTCATGCAGGTCCTGACCCTCAAAGCGGACCTTCCCCTCCAGTCGCATAGAGGGGATGAAGTCGTTCATTCGATTGAAGGCTCGCAGAAGCGTACTCTTGCCGCACCCTGATGGGCCAATGATCGCTGTAACCCTGCGAGGTTGTATTCCAATCGTGACATCCCTGACGGCTGCGGTTTCGCCATAGTGAATCGAAGCCGCCTCCGTCGACAGGGCGTAGTGTGACTCCTGAGGGCCCGGGGTGACGAGGCTGGGACGCGGCCGTGAGGAGCGTGCTCGCGTCGCGGTCGAGCCCTTGGACTTGGGTGAAAGCATGTCGGTATTGGCGGTCAATGTTTGCCGAGTCGGCGATCGGCGCGATTACGGATGAGAACGGCGATGCCGTTGAGTGTGAAGAGGAACATCAACAAGACGATGATCCCTGCTGCGGCCAGATGATGAAAATCTTCCTGTGGTCTTGAGGCCCAGTTGAAAATCTGAATGGGCATGACTGTGAACGGATCGAAGGGGCTCTCTGGCACAAATGCAACATAGGTGAGCGCACCGATCATGATCAGCGGGGCGGTTTCGCCCAGCGCGCGTGAGAGGGCGAGGACGATACCCGTCATGATGCCCGGGGTCGCGGAGGGCAAGACATGGTGACGCACGCATTGCCAGCGGGTGGCTCCCAAACTGAAGGCCGCCTGGCGTAGGGTGTCCGGAACGGCCCTGATCGCTTCGCGCGTGGCAATGATGATGACTGGCAGGATTAGCAGAACCAGCGTGCTGGCACCCGCCAGCACAGAGCGTCCCAGGGGTAGCGGCATCCCCAAGAAACTGGCCCCCTCATCGAATTGATCAAACATCCGCACAAATGCGATTAACCCCAACATCCCGTAGAGAATCGAAGGCACGCCGGCCAAGTTTGCGATCAGAATTTCGAGAGCTCGGTGAAGGCGCCCCCGCTTGGAGTACTCCTCGAGATAGAGGGCCGCACAGATCCCGATGGGTATGGCGATCAGGGCGGTGAAGGAGATGCACCACAGACTGCCATAGATGGCAGCGTGAAAGCCGGCCCGCCTCGGGCTGCGAGAGGGGTAGTTTTCGAAAAAGCCAGAGCTGATCCACGCGACACCATCGTTCAGGATACCAGTGATCAGGGTTACTAATGCCAGTACCCCGGCAAGAGTGGCAAGCAGCGCGAGCGTCCGAAAGCGACGTTCGCTCCGATGTCGCATGGCGCTGGAGCGAGCGAAGTGGCCCGTGTTCTTGGGGGTGTGCATCAGTATGAATCTCGAAAGCGATCACGGATCCAAATAGAGACCATGTTCATCAGGAGCGTCATGGCGAACAGCAGCAGACCCACCGCGAAAATCGTCTGGTAGGATGTCGTGCCGTGAGGAGTGTCTCCCAGACTCACTTGCACGATGAAGCCGGTGATCGTCTGGATGGACTCCAACGGATTGACCGTAATCGTTGCCGTCGATCCGGCTGCCATCGACACAATCATCGTTTCGCCAATTGCGCGGCTGATGGCGAGCAGATAGGAGGCCATGATTCCGGAGAAGGCGGACGGAAATACCACGCCTAGTGCTACTTCCTTGCGTGTTGCGCCCAGACCGTAGGCTGCATCGCGGAGAGCTCTCGGAACGGCGCGCATGGCATCGTCTGATAGGGATGCCACGGTCGGGATAATCATGATCCCAACGACCAGTCCAGCGGCTAGCGCGTTGAAGACTCGCGTAGACGGGAGGATGATCTGAAGTGCGGGGGTCACAACGGTCAGGGCAAAGTAGCCATAGACCACCGTGGGCACTCCCGCGAGGATTTCCAGGAAGGGCTTGAGGACACGGCGGAATCTGCCACTTGCCCACTCCGACATGTATAGAGCCGTCAGGCTGCCCACGGGTATGACGAATAGGCCTGCAATGAGCGTCACCAGAAGCGTTCCGGCAACCAGAGGCAGCACACCGAATTGGCGCGGCTCCAACAGGGGTGTCCAGTCCGTGCCCGTCAGGAACTCCAACGGGGCCACAGCGGCAAAGAACGGAATCGTCTCGCGCACCAGTACGAACAGAATCCCCAAGCTGATGGTGATTGTGGAATAGGCGGCGACCTGCAGGAGCAGCCGGATCACCAACTCCTTCACCGAACGTGCACTCGTCCGACCGCTCCGGAGGAGTAAAGCTGGTACCCCTGGCTGATCGCCAGGGGTACCAGTGAGGCCCGGATCGGCACTCATAGAGCCGATCCGCACATCAATCTCTCTCTATCGGAGTCTTGTTGGGCCCTACAGGTAACGCGCTTCAAAGGAGACATCCATGTCACGAGTTGTGCCGGTCTTCTGGCTTGCGTAGCGCGCAACGATGGCCTTGGTCAGGTGCTCAGGAAGTGGCACATAGCCGACTTCTTGAGCCAGCCTGCCCATCTCGTCTAGGTAGAACTTCAGGAACGCGTCCACTTCGACCTTCTGTACGGCTTTGGTCGACGCATAAATGAACAGAGGCCGAGAGAGTGGGCTGTACGTTCCCGATCCAATAGTCTCCAGGCTGGGAACGATAGGGCCGGATCCGCCATCGATCGCGACGATGTTGAGTTGGTCCTTGTTCTCGGTGTAGTAGGCGAAGCCGAAATAGCCTATGCCCTCGGGGTCGCCAGCCACCCCGCGCACGAGGACGTTGTCGTCCTCAGAAAAAGTAGCGTCGGCACGGCAGTTGCCGCTCTTGCCATTCACCTCATCTGTGAAGTAATCAAAAGTGCCCGAATCCTGGCCAGGGGCATATAGTCGGAAGGGCCGATCGGGCCAGTCCGGGCGAATGTCCTTCCAAGTCTTCGCCTTCGATCCTGACTTCCACATGGCATTGAGTTCTGCGATCGTCATAGACCTCGCGAAGTCGTTGCCCTTGTTCACGATCACCGCAATCCCGTCGTAGGCGACCGGGAGTTCGATGAACTCAGTACCGTTGCTGTCGCAGGCGCTGATTTCCTTGTCCTTGATGTAGCGCGATGCGTCGGACACGTCCGTCTCGCCTACGGTGAATTTCTTGAATCCACCCCCGGTACCGGATACGCCAACGGTGACGCGCACCTTGGGCTCAACTTTTCGGAACTCTTCGGCGACGGCTTCCGTGATGGGGAAGACCGTGGACGAGCCGTCGATGGAGATGGTGCCCTCAAGTGCCCCGGAGCTGGCATCTACGGAGTCTCCACAGGCAGAGGTGAAGGAGAGAAGACTGGCGAGGGCCAGGAGTTTTTTAATACGCATGGTTCTTGCTTGTTGTGATAGGAGTTCTTGCACGGCGAGAGGATCGCCCGCTTTTGTGAACTTCCCGTGAAGAAGCCATGCGAAGTCCAGACACCCACTCCAACTGGCACTCAGCCGTGCTAACCCGTTGTCGCGAAGGGGCTTAGGTCGCGTAGGGGATGGTCAGGTGGAATGCGCTTCCGTGACCAATCTCACTCTCTACCCACGCCCTGCCGCCGTGGGCCGAGGCCACATGCCGGACGATCGCGAGCCCCAAGCCTGTTCCGCCGAGTTCGCGCGAACGATTGCGATCGACGCGGTAAAACCGTTCGAAAATCCGTTCCTGCTCATGGGCAGGGATACCAGGTCCCTCGTCACGCACGACGATGTGCGCTTGGTTCGAATCACCGGTCAAATTGATCGTTACGTGGGAGCCTTCCGGGGAGTAGCGGATGGCGTTGCTCAGGAGATTGCCCACGGATGTCAGTAGTCCGTCGCGGCTGCCGTGGACGGGTGGCAGGACGGATTCAATCTCGAGATCAATCGTGATCTGTCTGGCCTCGGCGCTCTGCTTCGCGATGGAGACGCTCTCGCTCAGGAGCGTGTCGAGCTGGACGGACTCCTGATTCCTGAGCGGTTCACCTGCCTCGTATCTGGCCAAGGAGAGTAGGTCCGTGACGATGGCCGTGAGCCGCTCAGTGTTCACCTTTGCGCGCTCGATGAATACCGCGCGTTGTGCGACGTCCATATCGGGTTCATCAAAGAGGGCTTCCAGGTATCCTCGCATGACCGTTAACGGGGTCTTGAGTTCGTGGGAAACATTGGCCACGAAGTCTCTGCGCATGGTTTCCAGGCGCCTCAATTCCGTGATGTCATGCAGAACGAGGACGCAGGCGTGGGGCGCTGCGCCGCCATGAGCCAGGGCAGCGGAGCTCAGGGCTAAGGTGAATTCTCCGTTCACCGTTTCGGTGGTGATCTCGGAATGGGTAACACTTCCGTCACGCATGCAGCCGATGGCCGTGGAGGCGAATTCATCGGTGCGGGCGAGCTCCCAGAGAGAGCGCCCCACCGCTTCGTCGTGGTTCAGGCCCAGAAAGGTGCAGGCCGCGTCGTTGGCGAGGATGATCGCCGCTTCTCGATCGACCACTAGGAGACCCTCTACCATGCCGGCCAAAATGGCCTGCTTTTCGGCCCGGTCACGCCGCAGACGATCGAGTCTGACTTCCAGTTCGTCAACCATCCCATTGATCTTCCGAGCCAACTCGGGGATTTCGCCGGTACCACGCACCGGAAGCCGGCGGCTAGAAGCACCGTGGCCTATTGCGCTCACCAAGCTGGCGATTTCTCGCAGCGGCCGCGTGACATGGCCCGCGAACAGCAGGGCAAACACCAAACCGATGGCGCAGCCGAAGAAGACGGATGTACGAATGCCCGAGCGCAGGTTTGCAACCCCTTTCTCTACGTAGTCCGTAGGTACGGCGACCCGTGCATAGGCCATGACCGAGTTCCCCTCCTGGGAGTGGATGGGTAGGGCGCAGTAGGTCATCGATCGCATGAGCGTATTGCTGTAGCGCGTGACTGTTGTACCCAGAGCCAGGACCTCAGGCCGCGTTCCATGGTTGTCCATGGTCGCGGGTTCCTCATGACTGTCGAACAGGACAACTCCCGAGCGGGAGATCAAGGTCACGCGCGCCGTCGGTAGGTCGGCTGCCACGCGCTCCAGTGCGTTGGGGCGCAGACGGGGCGTCCCATCGGGACCGAGGTAGATGCCGCTTTCCGCGATGCTCCTCACGAGGACCACCTCCTCTGAGACCCGCCGCTCAATCTCCTCCGTCAGGCTCACTCGGGTCCGATCCACAACTGACAGATCCACGACGAACCCCGTCAGGAGTACCGCGGCCACAGTTCCCGCGAATACTCTCCAGAAAAAACCTGAATTCACGCCGGTCGTTCCTCATCGTCCGAAAAACGGTACCCGACAGCCCTTACTGTCTGAACTAGATCTCGGTGGGAGCCAAGCTTCTTGCGCAGGGTCCTCACATGCGCATCGACACTCCTGGAGAGGGATGCGGAGGACTCCCCACGCGCAGCAGCCATGATCTGATCGCGATCAAAGACTCGACCTGGGCGCGAAGCCATGAGCCAAAGGATGCGGAACTCAGTGGCGGTTATTTCCACCGCCTCACCATCCACCAGCAGTCGGTGCTTGCCGCGATCCATTCGGATGGGCCCTCGCGCAATGACCCCGGATTCACCCAGTTCAGGGGATGCCGGGCCAGCAGTGCGTCGCATGACCGCATGGATGCGCGCGACCAGCTCCCTGGGGCTGAACGGCTTGGAGACATAGTCGTCTGCTCCAAGCCCCAGGCCGAGGACCACGTCGGATTCCTCTCCCTTGGCTGTCACCATGATGACCGAGATCTCGCGAGTCTCCTCATCCGCCTTGAGCTGCCGGCAGATTTCGGTTCCATCCATGCCAGGGAGCATCAAGTCTAGCAGCACAAGATCCGGCAGCACCTTGCGTGCCAAGTCGAGCCCTTGCTTGCCGTCCGGCGTCGCCTGGACCGTGAAGCCTTCGCGCTCAAGCGTGTAGACAAGGAATTCCCGAATGTCCGACTCGTCCTCGACGATGACGATTGAGCCTGCGTGCATGGTGTCCCTCACTCGGGGCGCGGATCCTGACATGCGTATGTGGCTTCCGCCAGATCGCAACTGAATTTCATCGGATCTTCACAGTCGCCCCCTAGAACACCATCCAAGCCAGCCAGAAAGCGCTGGAAATCGACTCCCTCCTGCCACCGCACTGCGATTGCGGGAGGCCACTTTCACCTTCACATTGAGGAATACTCATGGTTTTGTCGTTCTTGTTGCCCACCCTTCTACCGGTAGTACTGGCCTCACCGGCCTTCGCAGACAGCGAACCCACACACGTGGAAATGCCCAATGCGGGCAATTCCGAAGCCACTCAACCTCTGTCCATCCTTGGCCTATCCGCAGATGACACTCTGACCTTCGGGGGCCGCATCATGTTCGACGTTGCAACCGGAGGCTTTGACGACGAGGAAGACGGAACGGAATTCCGCCGTGCTCGCATCTTCCTCAAGGGGTCGGCCGGCGAAGGGGTCGGCTACAAGGTCCAGTACGACTTCGCTGGCGGAGACGCCGACTTGAAGGACGCCTACATCACGTATGCCAACACGCCCCTGGGCAAGATCAAGGTAGGTCACTTCAAGGAGCCTTTCGGACTCGATCAGCAGACCAGTAGTAAGTACATCACTTTTATGGAGCGTAATCTCGGCGATGCATTGTCGCCCGGGCGCAACGCTGGCGTGCTGTTCTCCGGAAACGGCGAGGCCGTGAACCACACTTGGGCCCTAGGTTACTTCAGGGAAAGCGATTCCTACGGCTACGAACAGGGAGACGGCGCCGGAGCCCTCACCGGCCGCGTGACGGCGGCCCCGATCCTGGACGAGGACCGCGTCTTACACCTGGGTCTCGCGGTCCGCAGCGCTTCAGCTGGAACCTCGTTCTCCACAAGGCCCGAGGCCCACCTGTCCACGCGCAAGGCCAAGTCCAACGCGATCGGCAGCCACAAACGCCTCGGCCTGGAGAGCGCATGGGTTTCCGGACCCCTCTCCGTGCAGGCGGAATTCGCCCAGGTGGATGTGGACGACTCAGACGAGACATTCACTAGCCATTACTTGGCGGGCAGCTATTTCCTCACCGGCGAGTCACGTCCCTACAAGAAGTCCGCAGCCGCGTTCGACCGAGTGAAGCCCATCACCCCGTATGGGAAGGACGGTGGTCTCGGTGCCATCGAGCTGACCGCTCGAGTCTCCAGCATCGACCTGGAAGACTCTGCGGGTGATGCCGTGGATGACCTGACTCTGGGGGTCAACTACTACCTATCCTCCCACAGTCGCATCATGGTGAACTACATCGACACCGATTTCACCGACAATAGTGTCGAGGAGTCTGCGGACATGCTGCTGTTTCGATTCCAGGTGGATTTTTAGGCGCCACCAGGACTTGAAGATGGGGCTGCCGGATCAAGCTTCGGAGTGCCCCACAAGCGCCGCGGGTCAGCGGGTCTTCTCGCCCCGCTTGTCCCGCGCGCGGTCCGCACAGGATGTCATTGTTTTTCTGTGACCCGTCTTGGGCTAGGTGACGCTGACGCGCACGCGGCCCGCGTAGTCGCCCAGTCTTGACTGGGTGTCTTCGTGGCCTTGGGGACTCCTGCCGCGGGCGCTGATTCGCTGGCGCAGGAGGTTGTCCGGGGGTCGCCGTCCAGGTACTCCGCGCGCACGATTGCGCCCAAGATGTTGGGCGTGCGGTCCAGCGGCTCGCCCGCGGCTGACTGCCCGTGATTGCGGCGATCGACGCGTCCAACGTTTCAGGAGCTGTCCGTCTCCAGCCGCTCCAAGCGGCTCCCCGTTACCCAGCGTCGGAACCGCCCCAAGCCTGTGACTGAACCAGGACTTGGGGAGCGCAAAGATCCGCATTCTCGCCCAGACGCGGGGGCGCATCTGAGGCTCCGCGCAATTCAGGGTCGGTCGTTCGGCCCGCTTGGCCGAGGCGAAGAATCCAGCTCGCGTTTGGTGCTGTCCCCATTGTTCGGAGGAACTCCTTCCTGACTCGAGCTCCTCACGTATTCGATCGACCGGTACTCTATTCTTCACTGCACCCAACCACCCTATTGCCAACGCGGGTCGCCATCCCCAGGGAGTCGGACTCCATTCTTGTGTGCAGAGACAAATGGCCGACGCGTTCCAGCCCTCCGGAGGACCACGATCGTGCCCAGCTTCCTTGTTGCCCCGTTGTGTCTCGTCGGTATCACCGGGTTTGCAGCCGCCCAGATTCCGGCCGACTCGCTGCCCACGGACCACTCACGACCCAACGTACTGTGGATCTACGTCGAGGACACGAATGACTGGATGTCGTGCTACGGCGATGAGGTGATCGAGACCCCGAACATCGATGCGCTCGCCGCGTCCGGCACTCGTTTCACGCGGGCCTACATGCCTGCCGGAGTGTGCAGTCCAACGCGCTCAGCCATCATCACGGGGATGCACCAGACGAGCATCGGTGCCCACCAGCACTACAGCTCATTCGAGACCTGGCGCGGAATCGAGATGGACGAGTGGGACCCCAATTACCTCGGCGTCCGTACGGTCCCTGAGATCCTGCGGCTGGCGAGGTACCACACATTCAATGAAGGGAAGTTGCACTACAACTTCGTCTACGACATCGAGCAACTCTACGACCACCATCAAGGAAAGATGGGTTTCCGCGATGCACCGGAGGGGCGCTATTGGAAGTCGCGACCCGACGCGCGACCTTTTTTCGGCCAGATCCAGCTCGCCGGCGGCAAGGCGCGTGCGCAGAAGGTGGTCGACCGCTCAGCCGTTCCGGTCCCCCCCTACTACCCAGACCACCCCGACATCCGTGAGGAGATTGCGAACCACTACGACACAATCTTGCACCTCGACGCGGAGGTGGGGCGCATCGTCGCCGCGCTGAAAGACGGTGGTTTGTACGAGAACACGGTCATCGTGTTCTTTTCGGACCACGGGATGTCGCTCATGCGACACAAGCAGTTCCTGTATGAAGGGGGCATCCGCGTCCCCTGCATCATCGCGGGCCCGACCGTCCCCGTGGGTGAGGTGCGCGACGACATCGTCAGTGGGATCGATCTTTCCGCCACCACCCTGGCCCTGGCCGGCGTCAATCTCCCGCCCCACATGCAGGGCCGCGATATCTTCTCGCCTGACTATTCCCGCGACCACTTCGTCGCTGCGCGCGACCGCTGCGACTACACCATCGACCGCATCCGCGCCGTCGTGACGGAGCGCTACAAGTACCTGCGCAACTTCATGACCGACCGACCGTACCTGCAGCCCCAGTACCGAGACGGCAGACCCGCACTCGAGACCTACCGCCAACTCTATGCCGACGGTCAACTGAATGAGGTGCAGTCCGCCTTCGCGAGCTCCTATCGCCCCGCCGAGGAGCTCTACGATCTTGAGGCTGACCCCCATGAGACGGTAAACCTGGTCCACGACCCACACCACGCGCACACCCTCGGCGAACTGCGAACCCTGCTCGATCGCTGGATCGTCGAGACCAATGACCAGGGGCGCTTCCCCGAGTCGGACGCCGCACTGAGGGCTGTACTCAAACGCTGGGGCAAGAAAGCCGTGTGCGTGGAATACGACAGGGTTCGCTAGGGACTGGAATCCAATCCGGCCGCCGGCTAGCGCCGGTTTTCTCGCAGGATGACCTGGAGGACGCGGCGCTGGTGCTCGTCTTCGGTTTCACCAGGACGCAGTTCCAACTCGCTCCTCAGCTCGCCCAGGCGTGTGAGCAACTCGGCGACTGCGCTGGGGTCGAGGGCGAGGGTGACCTCCTTGGTCCCTTCCCCCTCGGCAACTTCGACAATCTGTGGGGTCACGCCGCGGGGGGAGAAATTGGCTGTTCCGCGCCCGGAGAACTCGAACGCGACCGCCCAGTGCACCTTGTAGATACCCGGCACGTCGAACCCCACCTCGACGGCGTCCTGCTCCTCCGGCAACGTCCAATCGGAGCCGCCCTTGCTCGCTGGCGGGTCGTCCCCAGACGGCACGTGCTCTACGTAGAGATACAGATTGCCGAGCTCGGCGGACCGACCGGGGGGACGTACGAGGCGTAGAGCGAGGGGCTGCTCCAAGCGAATGACCAGGTCTGCGGTGACTGCGCGGTGCTGCACCTTGCGCCAACCGGCCTCGCGCACGGCGATGTCGATGCCATCGAGTCCTGCCGCGAGTTCGATGGATCCGTTGTCGTCGACCTTCTGACCGTTCTCACCAAAACCGTGGTGAATCCACACGATCACACCGGGCACGGGTTGGTCATCGGGATCGACGACGGTGACGCGGATCTTGTTCATCACCGCGCCCAGGTCGAGGTCCAAGAGCCGGGGATCCTCCGTGACCTCACCCTCGCGCACGAAGACGTCCGTCACGGTGTGCATGGGGCGACGACTGAGACGACCCACGATGACGACGTCGAAAGAGCCGGGGAGAAGCTCCGACCGCAACGATCGTCCCTCGTGAAAGACTCCAGCCATGCCGTCCACGTCCCGCTCATCACCAGGCGAGCGCACCTCCACATAGACCCTCTCTGCAAGCTCCAGGGCTGCAGGTGAAACGGTCACCAGAATCGCCCCGGCCCGCTCCACCACAAGCGTCACCCGGGTCGCGGGAACATCGCACTCGATTTCCTCGCGCAAGACGAATCCCTCCTTCGCAGCGCTGACGACGATCGCACCGCTCTCCTCACCACGCACCTCGAAGCGCCCCTCTGCGTCCGTGTGTGTGGTCAGGTGTGGTAGAGGCTTCGTCTCCACCATGCGCATGCCGAAGCCGCCGGTGTCTACGATGTGCCGCTCGAGGCGCACCGTCGCGGCCGGGACCACATTTCCGCGACCATCGATCACGAGCCCTTCGAGCAGCAGTGGCAGAACCGCAGCTGGTTCCGAATCAGGCTGCGCCGCCTCACCGGGCTCATCACGCTCCTTCTTAGATGCCGATCGCAATTCCGCCGGGCGACCGGGGGAGACGAGAGCCGCTGGGTTAGCGGCTTGCGTAGAAGCCGCCGCGAGGTTCGGCGCGGCGGGCTCCACCTGGCCAGCCGTGCACGCAAGACGGGTGAGCGTACCCAGGACTACCAGGGCGATGGTGAACGCGATCAGCGGGCGATTCATGGGGATCTCCAATGGGGGCTACGCGCCAGTGGAGGGAACGTCGACGCGGCGGGGATCTTGGTGCCGGGCTCACATTTTTGGCGGCCAATTCACAAGGGCGGACCAATCCGCCTCCGCCCACTCTCGTGTTGGCCCGCGGACGTCATGCCCACGAGATGATCTACCCACGTGGCTTCTCAGCGCCTGAGGAATTCTATGTGGACGCGGCTCTGGGGGTGCTCACTCGGCTCGCCGATGCGCACGCGCCGGGACTCGATGCGCTCAAGGTCACTGCCCCTTAGCCGCAACTCCAGCGCCTGGAGCACGGCCGCCAGGCGCAGCTCTCCCTGCTCGCGCGCTACATTGCGGGTCCGCTTGTGGCGCTGGCGGGGGGAACCTGAGCGCAGGACGTCCAGGACCTGGTCCAGGGAGTGCTCCACCCGGGCTAGCTCAGCCTCGAGGGTGCGCAGGTTTCGGGTGGCCACACCGGCCTGGGAGGAACCGATCGCGTAGAGCGCTCGGGCCTCAAGCATGCCCTCCTCCACACGCCGACTCAGGATTCCCTTGCGGCGTCTCAGGTCGCGCGTCAGCTGGTGGCAGTCTCGCTCGGACGGATTGGCCAGCTGCTCAGCTTGAGCGAGATCGGCGGAACCCAAATCGTACGTCACGCGCGCGATCATCTTCGGACGCTCGGCCAGGCGGGTGCTCAACTTGTTCAACATCTTGCGATCTCGGTCGGCGAGGACTGTGGCCCCAGGGTAGAACACCACGCTGACCTCATCCCGCACTCTTCCCTTGGATTCACTTTGAGGCCCCAGGGCCAAGAGCAGACGCAATGGCGCGCCCGCAAGGGCCACGGCGAGCACCTCGGTCATGGCCCCGGTTGCGGCCAGTGCCAGGTCCCCGGCCGACACACCATCCTTGTCGAGGGTGAGGCCCAAGGAGAAACGGTGCTCTCCGCTGGGGTTGCGCAGCAGGAAGAGCGCGCTATCGAGGGCCATGGGCATGGAGAATGTGCTCTCCACCACACCCCCCTCAGGCTCCTCGAGGTCCAGGTCGCTAAACACAATCGACATGTCCACCGAAACTCCATCGTCGCCGCGCAAGCGCAAGCGCACGTCCGAATCGAGTGCGCCATCGTTGACCCCCAGCCCCGCGGTGGCGGCGAGGCCGGAGAATGGTGGTAATTCCATTCCCGCCAACTGAATTCGGGCCCACCCGTCCGGCTCGGGGAAGAGCGTCACACGTCCGGATGCCACGACCTCTTCAAACACGGGTGCGGAGTCAGCCGAGGGTGACGAGCCGAGGAATGCACTGAATAGGACGGGTTTCTTCTCTGTGAACGCGCGCGTGGTGAAGCGCCGCACCTCGGAGTCCAACTCATTGAGTACGACGCGAACGGGTGGCTCCACCGAGTCGTCGCGCAGATCTACGTTCAAGCCGGACACCGTGAAGCGGTCGATGCGCAACTCAGCTGGCCGCGTTGAGGGTTCCGCCGTGGGAGCCGCGGGGCCCGGGGGTTGCGGAGTGGGTTCCGAGACTTCCGTGGCTTGCACCCGGGGTGCCTCGGGCCCAACCGTGTGCTCAGCGGTGGGCCCATCCGCATCTTCTTGCACGGGAGCAGCGATGGGCAGAGCGAACCCCAGCACGTGCAGGCCCTCTCCGTCCCGCTCGGCAATGAAGTGCGGTGTATCTACTTCGATCGAGTCGATGTGGAGCAGGCCGCCCCCGGTGTCCACGCGCTTGACGGCAACATCGACGGCGTCGATGCCCAGGAGAATGTCGCCCTCGGGTCCGTCCCGGAAGTACAGGCCCTCCACGCGGGCATCTGCGGAGAAGGGACGCCCCAGGCCCGACTCGAAGGGCCGAGCTCGTCGCACGTAGAGAGTGGCGTCCAGCCCGAACTCCAGGCGCCCAGTGTCAAGTTCACCCTGCAGCACCTCCGCGAGGTCGGGGAAGAACTCGGGTAGGCCCGTGGTGTGGACTCCGTCGGCGAGGAAGCGACCGGTGAGGCGGGGTTCCGCTGCAAAGGGCGCGACAGTTGAGCTCCAACTCCACGTCTCGACGACACCCTCGACTTGGCCCTGCGCGCTCCACTCCATCGGCGGCAGGTCCGCTGGCTCATGGTTCACGACAGTCGCAGGGGCCAGCTCTAGCCTTGCGCTGCCCACGATGGGACGGGCTTGCTCGCCTAGGGTCGCGTCTGCGAATGTAAAGCGTTCCAGTTCCAGGGAGATCCCCTGGGCGAAGCGGATGCTTGGGGGCGCCACAGTGGAAGTCGGCCCGGGAGCTGGCGGGCCGGTCTCCATCTCGGATTCGGTTGACTGCTCTTGCCCTTGGGGCTCGTTGGCCACCGTTGCCCTTCCCCCGTCAATCCGGGCGCCGAGCGCGTGCAGGGATCCTCCGCTGTCGCGCTTCACATCCAACGTCGCGCCCTCGACGATCACTTCCCCGAACTCGAGGACGCCGCCCACGAGGTCGATGCGCGTGGCGTCCAGCGCAATTCGCCGTGCGCTGAGCCATGGATTGGATTCGGGTAGGCCCCAAGTCGCATCATGCAGATCCAAACGGCCTGCCAGCCCCCCGTCGCCCGCTGGACTGACGGATGCAGTGAACCCCGCGCCCAACTCCGCCTGCACCGCCTCCAGCGACACGCCGGGCGGCAGGAAGCGCTTGAGATCGCCCTCCCGTAATCCACGGCCAGCCAAGGTGCCCGACAATTGGATGGCCTCCGCCCCCAGGGTTAGCGCCCCCTGCACGGACAGACTCTCCAAGGAGTCGGGAACTGAAAGGCTTAGTTGGTAGGAGCCGGCCTGGCCGAGCGTGTTGATGTTCTGCGCGGAGACTCCAAATCCCAAGCCCACTTCGAGGGCCGGGTCGAGAGATTCGTCGGCGTAGGTCACAGCCCCGCCCTCCACGTGAACCTCACCTAGGGTCAGGCGCGGAAGGCTGGGCAATTCGAGGGCTTGGGGCCCGGGCACATCCGCCGGCGCCACGTCCAGTTCACCTTCGGCGCTGGGGGCAGGCACGAACCGCATGCCCGCTGCCCCAAACCGGTCTTGTGCGTCCTTCGAAAGGTGCGCCTGCGGGTTGAGGATTGAAACGGACTTCACCGACAGCCCCTCCCCGCCAGCAACCAAGCCCGCCAGTTCCAAGCGCTCCAGGGCGAGCAGCGGCTGCTCGCCATCCTCGAACAGAACATCGGCAAGGGTGATGTCCGCGTGCACTCCCGCGTCCTCAGAGCGGATGCCGGCAGACAAGTCCGCCCGCAGGCGCCCTGAGTTCAGCACAGGATCAATTCCCAACTCCTGCATGTAAGGCGTGAGCGCACCGCCGCGTATTCCATCGCCACGCAGGGCGACTCGAGTTTGCAGGTCGAGGGGCCCGGGTAGGGACCGCACCGTGCCTTCCACGGTGAGAGAGTCCACGATGCCGGGTGCCGCGAAGCGACCACGCAAGGTCGCAGGCTGCGGTTCGGGATCGCCAGGCAAGCCACCGAGCACAAGCCCGTTCAGCTCGAATCCAAAGTCGTCGAGCACAACTTCGCTGGGCGGTTCGACCGTTCGATCTAGAAATGAAACGTCCGTGCCGCTCCAGATGACCCGGTCCAGAATGATCCGCGGAGGCGCAAGACCCGCAGGAGCGACGGCGGGAGCGGATTCGGAGACCTCAGATTCTGTGACCGTGGCAGGGTCAGATGAGACCTCCCCACCGGAACTTCCCTGCCCCAGCAGGCGCAACCCGAAACCAAGGAGCTGGCGTGAGGGTTCGCGCTCCAAGAAGAGGTCCATGCCCTCAAGCGCCACCTCTCCCACACGAATCACACGCCGCTCCGGATCGAGCCGCACGTCGCGCACGCCGAGGGCCCGCAAACCGAATAGGTCGCTGTGGCCGTCGAGAGCCACTTCACGCAGTTCGACCTGCGCGGTGGTGACCCCGTCGTTGCTCGTGTGGGCGCCAGCAGAGAGTTGTAGACGGAAGGAACCGCGCTCTCCAGCGGCCTCGAGTCCTGCGCGGTCCAGGTAGGCCTCCAAAGCATCGAGGCCGATACCCTCAATCCCGAAAGTCAACTCCATGGATCGGGCTGGCGCAAAGGGGTTCAAAGCGGCATCGGCCGCAATGGACTCGGTGATACCGGGAGCCGAACAGCGCACCGCAATCGAAATCGAATCGGGTTCGACGGCCGGGTCGTGCACGATTTCGCTGACGCCGATGGCGATTTCCTCCAGCGCGAGTTCGGTAGTCGGCGAGGTGCGGTGATCGGCGATCAGCAACTGGCCTTCGCTAACGGAAAGGCCGGCAAGACTCCAAGGAAAGGCCTCGCCGCCCTCGTGCACGAAGAGCGTTGCCCAGGGCGGCGCCTCGCCGGGAATCAGCAGCTGCAGGAAGTCAGCAGGGGGGGTAGGAGCCAAGCCGGCCGGGTCCGCGGTTGCATCGATCCGAGGCCCCACGGTCGGAACCAGGTCAAGTCCTGCCGCACGCAGGGCTCCGTCCGCCAAGAGCTCGATTCTCCCCGCGGGACCGCGCAATTCCAGGAGCCCGATGTCCGCCCGATCCGACGCCAGACGTGCAGCGTCGAAGACGAGTTCGTCGAGCGCGAAGCACTCCTCCTCGTCGGCGGACACATGCACGTTGGCAAGAGTGGCCGCCACGCTTAGGCCTCGACCGAGTTCACCCACCACATCGAGCCGCGCGTCCAGATGACAAGAGGCTTCGAGGGTCTCAGCTGCGGGCCGCAGGTGGAGGAGGTCGAGGTAGTCGGTCAAAACGCGTGGCTGCAGGCCGCCCACGTAGGTCTCAGCCGTAATTTGCAGGGACTCGGCGTGGGCTTGTAGCTCGCCGACAATCGTCGCCCCGTCGAGCAGGTCACTGCCGGTCAGCGCCAGTGAAAAACGGGCAGGCCGGTCTGAAGTGTTCAGATGGGAAAGCGCCGCGTTCAACTCCAAGGACAGCTCGAGGGGCTCGGGAGGTGACCGGTCGACCAGGTGAATGCGTGCGCTCTGGAATCGCAATGCGTTGACCGCGAGCGGCAAGGAAAGGTCGAGGGGCTGAAGTTCGTTTTCTGCTTCGGGAGTGGGCTCTTCCCCCGAGGATTGGAACAAGGCCAGGACTTCAGCCACAGCCACATGCCGCTCGAGATTCCAAACGCCACTCTCATCACGCTGCACGCGGGCATCGAGACCGTCCACCTCGGCGCGCTGGACGCGCAGGTCGCCCAGCAAGAGGGGCAGGATCTGCAAGTCGAAGACCGCGTACTCGATCTCCATCAGTGCCTCGGGTGCAAGAACGCCCTCTGCGTGGGCCGGTGCCAACCGCAGCAGGTGCAGTTCCGCGCGACCGTCAATGATGGACAGGTCGAGATCGTCCCATTCGCAAACAAGATCCCGGGAGGATGCGAGGCTGTTGAGAGTGCTCGCCAGGATTGAGTTCAGAGCAAGCCGCAGGCCAAGCGCAATCGCCACCAGGATCAGCACGATGCGGACCCAGCGCACCCGCGCGAGTTCAAGCAGCGCTTTCCGCACGCCTCCTAGTGCGCGGCGAGTCTCCCCCTTACTCATCCCTCGCACCTTCCTCGAGTTCATCCTCGAGACGCGCGAGCGCAGCGCGGCGCTCGTCCGCTATGCCCAATGGATCGAAGCCCTCTGGCGGCGCGCCCTGCGCTTCAAGCCAGTCAAACGCGCGAACGCGGGCCGCGGGATGAGCGTCCCCCAGAAAAATCCGGTTCTGCTGGATCAGGGCCTGAGCCAATTGCACCTCACCCGCGCAGGCTGCGACGGTTTCCCGCAGCAGACTCGGGTAGAGGGCCAGCCCCCCTGCGTTGCGTGTCAACACCGCGAACAACTCCGACTCGAGCTCACGCTGTTCGTCTTCCGACCTCAGACACAACCAGGTGAGCGTGCTTCGTTCTAGAAACCAGCCGAAGGACGCGGCGTTGGCAGGTAGATCCTCCAGCGCCTCGGTGTTCCTGCCGATCTCCGCTAGGAACTCCCCCAGCGACTCTTCACCAGCGATCAAAGCAAGCTCTTCGGTGACCTGGGCTCCTGTCCCCTGAGCAAGGAAAACCAGGGCCGAGCGCCGCAGCTCCCTTCCGCTCAACGCGGCCAGCGCACGCGTGCTCTCGAACCGGAAGCCTTCACCCTCTTTCAATTCGCCGGCTCGGTCCACAAGTCGCCGATGAGCCTCCGTGGCCTGGCGCTGGCCTCGGTCAGTCCACGCAGCGAACTCGGCGTCGGCATCACCGTGCTTCAGAAGACTGGCGCCAACCATCACTCCCCCATGGGGTTCTTCGGGTGTTGGAGCCGGCAGGTAGAGCCGCAACCCCGGCCCACCCGGAACTGGCGTCGTATTAAGCACGACACGTTCGCGCACGGGGAGCAATTCTGGGGCCGCAGATGCCCGACTCTCCTTGAGACCGTCTCCCCCGAGGACATCGGTCACCGGCCGAGTTTGCCCCACCATGGTGAACGCCGCTTCCAGATGATCCCGATCGTCAAGACCCCGAGAGATCTCCAATCCGATGTGCTCCCAATCCGCCTCCGCGGTCTCCTGCAACTCACCGGCGAGTTCCGCGCGGATCCAGGCCGTGGCCCCGGCGGGCAGAGCCTGGACTAGGCGTCGTGACCAAATAATCTCCCCAGCCTCCGTCCCGTCAGTTGCTGCCCGCACGTTGGCCGCCATCTCCGCGTGAACTCCAAATACTCCCGGCACCCCGTCGACAACAACAATCCGACCGGTCAGGGGATCACCCCCCATCGGCAGGGCCTCAAGATAGGCGACGTCCACAACCAGCATCCAAGCCCCGCCCCAGTCCAACTCATCGGGGATTCGCTCCAGCAAGGGCCCGCTCAACACGGTCCCGGTCCGGACGCCCTCTTGCACCTGAACCAGATCAAGTTGCGGGCGCGTGGATGCACACGCTCCCAGTAGGAACGCGAGCAGGAGTAGATGGAGAGAAACCCTGTGTGTCATGGTGCAAGATGGAGAGCGGCACCTCCAACCTTGCATCCTAACGCCGGCTCGTGCCCCGGGGAAGGAGGATCGCGTTTGCTGGAAGCGTGATGTCGAAGCTCTGCGAATGCGTGAGCACTCTGGTTTCGCCCGCTCTAGTGGGTGCAGCGCGCTCCTTAGACGGTCCTCGGTCACTCAACTCTCAGGCGAGCTGGGGATGAGCCGCGAGCATCAGTCTCGCCGCATCGGAGTCGCCGCACTCGATGAGCGAGATGAGATCATCCACGGTGGCCTGATCAGACATGAAATCATCCTAGCCGACGTTTGCTGCGGCTCCCTACAGGCGAACACTCTGGAGCCAAGAAACTGAGCTGCGTCAATTCGCATTGAATTCCAGGCGAGCAGGCGCACGAATCCTAGGGGCATGCGGAAAAATTTCTCTTCGCCCCCATTTCCCTATCGCGGGCCGGAACTCGTGCTCACCGAAGTTGGAGCACCTCGAGACCCTGGACAGGACCGCACTAGAAAATGGGTGCAGGCTTGCGACCGACCCCCTCACTAGAGTGTATTCCCGGTTCGAACACGTGCGAGCCCGTCCGCCCAATTGAATTCAATCATGACCCCGTTGGGTCTTTCTGGCCGGTGTGACGCCAGCCCATGAGCCCGCATCTGCGCACCCTACTGTTCGGCGGGCACGCCAAATCGGGTCTCAGTCCTCTCTGCCCTACTGTCGCCCCTCCCGGTCCAACGGCGTCAGCCGTTGGACCGAAAAAACTCAGTGGTGGCAGCCCTGCCCCCGCTGCCACACGCAATAAAGGCCGGCCCCCAAGGGGAGCTGGCCCTTTTTGTGTGTGAAAGCGGGATCCTGCTTGACTTCTGGACTACGTGGTCCATAATCGTGCCGTGGTTCGAGGACGCCCCAAAGAATTCGTGCGAGAGGAAGCTCTCGAGTCTGCCCTGGAGGCGTTCTGGGAGCACGGCTATGCGGGCACGGCCCTCTCCGACCTGACTGAAACCATGGGAATCGGAAGGCAGAGCCTCTACGACACGTTCGGCGACAAGCACTCCCTGTTCCTCCAGGCGCTGCAGGGCTACTGCGATCGCCAGATCGACGCGCTGAATGGAATGCTACATGGCGAGAACGCTGCGGCAGAGCGCCTGGTCGCATTCATCGACCAGTGGTCGGTCATGTTGAGTGGGCCCATGGCCCGCGGTTGCATGGCGCTCAAGTCCTGCACCGAGTTCTCCGGGAGCGAAGACTGCGAGGTGACCGAGCTTCTAAAGAGCATGGTGCAGCGCTTCGAGACGACCCTGACCGGCTGTGTTCAAGAAGCCATGGACGACGGAGACCTGCGAACGGACTGTTCCGCGCGCGAGCTCGCGCGCCTGATCCAATCCACCGCACAGGGACTCAACACCCGCGCGAACCTCGGCGACGCAGCGGCAGTCACCCGCGAAGCGAGCTCCGCACTCAAGACCCTGCTCGGACTCTGATCCCGAACCGAGCTTCCTTATTTGCCATTTTTTGGACTGTTTGGTCCATTTCTCACGAAGACGAGACCGTACCGATGACTCCGATTGCCCCTGCTGGCCCCGCCCTCGAACGCCTCTACAAGCTGCGCTGGCCCCTATCCGTGGCCTTGCTGCTCGGCATCTTCCTGTCCATCGTTATGGGCGTCGGCCGCATCGAAGGCCTGAGTCAATCGCTCGCAACACTGGGTGACACGACAAACGGAACCGGCAAAGCGCCGCCGCCCATCTTCGATCCGCGCATGGACATCTGGTTCGGCGAGGAGGACGAAGCTGTACGCAGCTACGACGCGATCGAGAAGCGCTTCGTGGCCGAGGACTTCGTGATGCTCACTTTCGAGGAGAACGACGCCGAGCTGGGCGTCTTCGACCCCGAAACGCTGGCGACGATCTCACGCCTGACGGCAGAGTTTGAGCGCGTACCCGGTGTGCGCCACGTACGCAGCCTGACCTCCAACCCCTGGATCCGCTGGGACACGATCGACGGGGTCGAGCAGGGCCTGGTCATCTCCGACCTCGTGGAAGGGGACCCCCGGCACCTCTCCGAGCGTGAGCTCGTCGAGCGCATGGTGGCGGTGATCGGCGCCGAACGCGCCGCAAGCAAGTTGGGAATCGACCGGGTGCGGGCCGTCATCGGACAGGACGTCGAGCTCTCCGAGTTCATCGGCGAGCCGCGGCTGCTCGGCACGATCCTCGACGAGTCCGCGACGACAACCGCCATCCAGGTCCAGGTCCTACGCCCGGCGCCCGAAGAAGAGGTCCTCGCCGATGCCTTCAGCTCGGACCCCAAGCTGGGCTCCGTTGCGCCCGATCTCTTCAGCGTTCAATCCCAACGCGCGGCCCTGCGCGGCATCGAGCACATCCTGAGCCTGGAACACGGTCTCTCCCAGCCGACCGACCAGGGACGGGCCCTGGCGGCACGCATCGCTGCGCAGCCGGAGGGCGAGGAGAAGACTCTGTGGCTGGCCCAGCTCGCCGACCCGACCAAGGCCTACGTGCAAGACCCGGACGGCGTACTCGTTCGCAAGTGGATCGACTACGAGCCGGACGGCGCTCGCGGATTCGTCGACGCGGCCGATGGCTCGACACCTGCCCCTGCAGACTTCGTACCGGTCGCCGCAAGCGCTTATGAGTTTCACGTCGGTGGGGTGCCGTTGTTCGAGCGCAACTTCGAGGTCGTGGGGATGTCCGACGCCAAGTACATGGGTGCCATGTTCCTCGTCATCGCCATCCTATTGCTGGTCGTGTTCCGCGGCGTCGCCGGAGTCATCGCCCCCCTGGCAGTCGTCTTCGTCAGCGTCGGGGCCATGGTCGGGATGGCGTTCAGCGCCGGATTCCTGTTCAACAACCTGACGATGATCTCGCCCAACATGCTGACCGCGGTGGGGATCGGGGATGCGGTGCACCTCGTGGCGGCATGGTTGGTCCTGCGCCTGCGCATGCCGACCAAGCGCGAGGCCATCCTGGAGACCCTGCGGCGCAACGCATTGCCCGTGCTCCTGACCTCGATCACCACGGCCATCGGGTTCTTGTCGCTCACGGTGAGCGGGCTCGAACCCGTCAAGAGGCTTGGGATAATGGCCGGTTTGGGAGCCCTGATCGCCTATGCGTTGTCCATGACCCTCGTGCCCGCGATCCTCTCCTTGTTCCCCCACCCGAAGCAGCAGGCGCGCTCATTGAACCTGGCCAGCGTGATGACGCCCGAGCGTTCCCGACGTTTCGTGTCTTGGTTGAAGGCGCGCGGGAAGCCCATCCTTGTCAGCGCGGGTGCATTGGGCATCATCGCCCTGTTCGGGCTGTCGCGCGTGCGCGTCGCCTCCGACTTCCGCGGCATGTTTCCCGACGACAACGAGGTCATGACGGACTTCGCGTGGATCGAGGATCACATGGGCGGCGTGGGCGACTTGGAGATCGTCTTTGACGGTCGCCTCGGTGGCGAGCGCCAGGAGGCACTCTCCTCCACCGACGACGCGCGCCTCTCTGAACTCAGGGTGCGCGCCTTCGGTGGAGAGAAACAGGAAGACATCGCCGAGCTCGGCGCGCAGGAGCAAGCGGAGCTCGTGGCCCTTGAGCAGCAGGTTGCGACGTGGTCGCGCCCGCGCATCGGCATCGACCCGGAGTTCCTCGGTCAACTCGACCGCTTCGAGGCGCGCCTGCGCGAAGAGATGGGGCAAGCCGCCTCGCCCTTGTCCGTCGTGACGGACCTCTCCAGCCCACTCGATATCCTGCGCAAGATGCACCAGGTGCAGAACGAGAACCAGGCCAGTTTCTACCGGACCCCCGGGGAGCAGGACGTCCCGGCGGAGCTGCGCACTCCCACCCTCGACTACGACGAGTGGAGCGAGGAGTGGGCCCTGACCCCTGCCCAGTCAGGCTCGAGCCTGATCGCCCAGTACTACCTGCAGTACGAGAACGGCGCCGAGCCCGGCGAGAACCTGAGCACCGACCTGAGCCCGGACCGCACCCAATTCCGTATGCAGGGCCGCGTCAAGCAGGCCCCGGCGGACGTGCAAAGCGCGGCCTTCGCGAGGATCCAGGAGATCGCGCGGGAGGAATTCCCACAGCTGGGGGCACGCGTCGAGGGCGAACTTCCCGCTGAGGCCCGTGCCGCCATGACCGTCTCGGGCAAGACCCTGCTCTTCGCCCGCACGAGCCGCGTCTTTGCCATCGGTTTCGTGGAGTCCATGACGATCGCGCTGGTCCTGATCACCACCCTGATCGGTGTCCTCTTCCGCTCCTGGAAGCTGGCACTGACCAGCGCAGTCCCCAATGTCCTCCCGATCGTCCTGCCCCTCTCGGTCTTCGGACTCCTGGGCATTCCGCTCGACGGGCCCGCAATCCTCGTCTCATCAGTTGCCCTCGGCGTCTGCGTCGACGACACAATTCACTTCTTCACGAAGTTCGTGCGCGCGCGGCGCTCCGGAGCAAACGTCGACGACTCCCTGGCACACGTCTTCGAGGAGGCCGGCGCGGCCGTCACCTTGACCAGCCTCGTGCTGATCGTCGGCTTCGGGACGCTGATTTTTAGTGACTTCTCCCCCAATTCTCTGATGGGATCCCTGGCCGCCGCGATGATCGGGCTCGCCTGGCTCGCTGACTTCCTGGTCGTGCCTGTTCTCTTGCGGCTCACCGTCCGTAGCGAGACACACGCGACACCATCACCTGCTTCTGCCGAAACCCTGGCCACCGCCTAGTCCGCAACTCTTTTCAACAACTCCAACCATGAAGCGACTCACTGCACTGATCCTGATCACCCTGGCTCCCCTGTCCGCCGGCCAGGAGAAGCCCCCCGCGCCCGTCCCTCCCCAACCCGAGTTCGACAAGACCGACCCGGTGGCCTACGGGCGCGCGCTCGCGGACTACGCCGACCTCTTCGACTCCGGCTGGATCGACGAGGTTTCCCAGGGGCGTATGACCCTCTACGACGCCGGCGGCGACTCGGTGGAACGGCGTTTTTCGCGCATGGTCCTCGAGAACCACAAGCAGGGCGACAAGCTCATCGTTCGCTTTCTCGCACCGGCGGAGATCAAGGGCGTCGCGGCGCTCACCTATGAGAATTCCGGCAGCTCGGACGACAACTGGCTGTACCTGCCCTCGAACAAGCGCGTGCGGCGCATTTCCGGCGCGAACAACACCGCCAGCTTCCAGGGCACCGAGTTCACGTTCGAGGACCTTTCCAACCTGGACCCCAGCGAGTACGAGTGGAGGCTGCTCGCGGAGCAGGACCTCAAGCGCGGCGACGAGTCAGTGCCCGTGTTCAAGCTAGATGCGCGCCCGCTCTATTCTGATACGGGCTACTCGCGTCTCGTGCTCTACATGGGCCGCGAGAACTGGACCCAGGAGCGGATCGAGTACTACGACAAGGCGGGCAGGCTGCTGAAGACCCGCGAGTCCACCGAGTGGAAGCTCTATCACAAGCGCTTCTGGCGCTCGGAGAGGATCGAGATGACCAACCACCAAACGCGCAAGCACACCCTGCTCGTGACCGAGAAGCAGTTCACGGACCTCTCGCGCTACACGAGCAAGAAGACCGGCAAGCCGCGCACCAACCTGACCGAGTCCCTTTTCACGACCCAGGCGCTGCAGCGCTGATCGGAGCGACGCCTTGTTCTTCACCACTGTTAGCGGGTTGCGCAGTTCGACGCTCGGCCTCGCTCTCGCGTTGGCCTCCGCCAGCCTCGCGCACGGTCAGGACGATGACCTGGACTTTCTGGACGATGAGCTCGACGCGCTCATCGAGGGCGATCTCTTCGACGAGGGCAGCGCCTCAGACGGGATCCTGCGGTCGTTCCAGGGATTCTCCGCGCTCGAGGCCCGGACCTACTGGCGTGACCGCGGAGGCGAAACCAACGACGAACAGCTTCTGTTCCGATCGGAGTTCGAGCTCGACCTGCGTTTCAGCGACTCGCTGACGGGCTACGCACGACCCCGCATCCTCGTGGACCTACTCGACGGGGATTACCAGCGGTTCGAACCGTTCGAAGCCTACGCGACCTACGACGCGGGCGACTGGGATCTGCGCGCCGGTTCCATGGTGGAGAACTGGGGCATCGTCGACACCTTCAATCCGGTGGACGTCCTGAATCGACGCGACTTCGGCTCGAACCTGCTCAATGCGGACCGGCTGGGCGAAATCGGGTTCAGACTGCGTCGCGAGATCGAGGGGAACGAGACGATCGGCGAGCCGACCCTCTCCCTGTATGTGCTCCCTGTCTGGCAAGCCACTCCCTTCGCGCCAGAGGACCAGCGTTTCGCGATCGCCGGCGGCCCGCTCGCCTTCGATGAGGACGCAGGCTTCGACCCTGCCAGCAGCGAACGGCTTTTCTTCGGGGGCCGAGTCCAGGCCACCTTGAACACGGGCCCGATGAATGCGGACGTGCAGCTGATCGCGGCCGATGGCCCCTCGCGCTTTCCCGCAATCGCCCTTCTCGGAGGGACCCTGGCACCGGCCTACTACCACGCCCGCACCCTGGGTATCGGGATCCGCGCCGTACCCAACGAGGCCGCCCTAGGCGCCCTCGCAAAGTACACGTTCAAGGCAGAAATCGCCCACGTCGCGCCCGACACGTTCGACGACTCGCCCATCGTCGCCCCCGACGACTACACGACGCTCGTCGTCGGAGTCGACCGGGTTTTCGACGGTGTGCTTGCCGGCCAGGACAGTCTCACGACGACAGTCGAGTATGCCCACGAGAGCGGTGCGAGCGATCCCCAGGCCAGCTACCGCCCCTTTCGCGACGACTTGATCCTGCGCGCGCTCTGGGAGGCCAATGACTTCGAGCGCACCTCCCTCGAAGCGCGCGCCCTTTTCGATATAGACAACCACGAATTCATTGGCGAGCTGATCTACGAGACCCAACTCCGCAGTTGGCACGAGGACCTCAAGTGGACGGTCCAAGTGCAGTACTTCGATCCAGCTTCCGCAACCGAGAGCCTGTTTGGGCTGTTCCCGAACAACTCGTCGCTCATGACCGGAGTGCGGTGGAGCTTCTGAGCG
>CAYXTP010000016.1:0-86459 GCA_964467985.1 uncultured Planctomycetaceae bacterium | reverse complement strand
CCTCCACCCGATTCGAGAGTGGTGCACTCTCGACCACGTTGAACGACCCGGACGTTGTGCGGGCTGCCGATGCCTATGTGCGTCTTATCATCCGCAGGCCCCACGCCTACTTCTTCATTGGGGAGACCTTCAAAGAGCGTGGCGGAATCCAGTCCGCTACGCCGAGCGGCAGTACCCTCGCCGACGGCTCAAGCGCCCCCCTGCCAGGGATCTACGTACTGAATCCAGACGGCAGCGTGGAAGCCAGCTCGGAAATCTCCAAAGCGGACCTGCTGAAGATCCTCACCGAACGCCCGCGATGAAAGGCTAGGGGTGGGCCAGCCGCCCCAAGCGCACTTCGCGCTCTGCTGCAAAGCGTCCGATGCCATCCCAGAGGGAGTCAGGATCCAGATGAGCTTCGGCGATCACCTCATCTAGTGACCCGCCCGTGCGCCAGCGGTCGTCCCAGTCGGGGGTCATGGCGTATTCTTCGGCGACCTTGGACGAGAGCCAGTGGTGCATTCCGATGCGGGCGCCGTTCGAAATCACCGTGGAGTCGATCCACTCGGTCTTGTGCAATACCGTGTTGCGGTATTCCTTGGGCTGCAGCTTGAACAGCTCGTAGGAAGTAGCGGCCACGAGCTTCACGTTCGGGCCCTCGCCGCTCTCGAAGCGCGGCAGCAGGCTGATGATGGAGGCCATGGGGCTGGTGCCCTCGATGATGATGGCTCCTTCCCTGGGACGCGTGGGGTCGTAGTCGCGGATCACGTAGGCGCCCTTGGCGGCTTCCATGTGGGAGGCCATGCCGAGGCGCGCGCGGTCAGGCGTCTCGACCCCCGGGCGGGTGAGGTGCAGCGCGATGATCGGCCGGTCGGTCTGCAAGGCGGCCGCCAGGCAGGGGGCAACCTCATTGGCCTCAAAGGGATGCAAGTTGATGACGTGTCCCTCGGGGAACATTTGGGTGACCATAGGGGCGAACACACCGAAGTGCGTGCGCGAGTCCTCCGCCGTCTCGGGACCCGAGTGCCCGGCGATCCAGATCACCTTGCCCGTCTTCAGCTCGCAGTCTTGTGAGAGCTGGCTGAACAGGCGCATCATCCCGTACTTCAGGTATGAGAAGCTGCCGTACGTAGAACATGTGCCCCAGTACCCGAGGAACTCACTCTCTGGATCGGGGTGCAGGTTCACGGTGGCAGCGCCGCACATCAAACCTGCGTTGGTGAACTCGGTGATTTGCTGCGGCAACAACGAGCCCATGGGGTTGGTGTTGCGTTCGTACCAGCCGAACCCGGGTCGGTCGCCGAAGTCCTTGGCAAAGCCCGAAATCGAGGTGGAGTCCGCCAGGTCGGCGGAGCAGGCCAGGACCAGAGGCCGTCCCATTTGTTCATTGGCCAGCGCGTTGACCCACGACCCGAACTTGGCCAGGCCGTCCTTGTTGGCGGCTTTTGTGCCGGGCTCGATGAAGAGCTCGGCCGGCAACGTGTCTTGATCCAGCCAGGACAGATCGGCGGCCATGTTGCGATCGGTATCTAGATGCAAGGATTCGCTCAGGTCTGGCTCGTCGAGGGATTCACCCAGGTCCACAAGCCTGTCAGCCAAGTATTCAGCCAGGCCGTCCGTGTTGCGCAGGACGCTGAACACCGTGTCGAACCACCCGCGGGTCTGCTCGCGGCAAGCCTCTTCGCCCGGGTCGGTCGTGTCGCCAAACCCGGCGAATTCGACGTCGTACTTGCCCTGGAAGTCCGCTCGGCACTTCCAGAACCCATCGGAGTTACGCGCGTGACTCTTGCCGTGGGAAGGCGCGTCGTACATGTGGAAGCCGCGGCCCTTGCGTGTCTTGAACCAAACGCAGCCCGGGCGGCCTTGGGTGTCCTCAGCCTGCACAACCTCCAACAGAGCGTGGGTGAGCTGGGCGTAGTCCGTGCCGTCTTCCACGCCCGCCACGCGCCAGCCGTAATTTTCGAACCAATCCTGTGGCGTGCCGTGGGCGACCTCAGTGTTGGCAAAAGGGTCGATGCCAAAGTCGTTCCAGTCGAGCAGGTAGACGAGGTTGTCGAGGCCCAGTCCGTAGGCCGAATTCTTGACCTCGTGGTGACAGCCTGCGGTGTGACCGCCTTCGCCTTCCATCGCAAACACCTTGGCCTTGGAGCCAGCGTGCTTGAGGGCCATGGCCTCACCCAGCGCTGCCGGCGCGCCGTGGCCAGAAGGACCTGTGTTGTACTTGAAGAACAACGTCTTGCCTTCCATTTCAGCATGACCAGGCAGCTGTCCGTTATGGCGTAGGTGCAGCAAGTCCTCGACGGTCAACATGCGCTCGTCGCTGTTCGGAACCAGATAGCGAGCGTCCCCGGTGCGCTCATGCATAATGCGCAGAGCTTCGTTGTAGACCGCCAACATGGCGTAGGCGCCCGGGTTGCAGTGGCCGGCCACAAGTACGTAGCGGTCGCCGTTAGCGTGTTCCGGCCGGCGGACGTCCCAGCGCATACCCGCACCCAGGGTCGCGGCCACCATCATGGGCACTTTCGAACGGGACCCGCCAGGGTGCCCGCTCTGGCGCAGGTTCAGCATCAAGTCGATGCACTGATCGGTGAGGTCGCCGATGACTTCCCAGTGGTGGAAGTTCTGGGCGAGGTCGTCGAAAGTGGGCTTTTGCAACGGCACGAGCGTGGGCATGGGTGTTGGTCTACGGGCTCAAGTAGGGCGTTCGAGCCACGCATTGTAACGTCCACGCGCCGGGGCGCAGGGGCAGGGGGTCAATCCTGGCGGGTGTACAGGTAGACCTCGCGGCCAAAGCCGAAATTGACGTGTTCGGTCAGGGCAAACTCCTGCTCTAGCAGAACGATCAGGCCGTGCCCCTTGGGCAGCCGCGAGGCCAGTACGAACACCCGCCGAGTCGACCCCAGTCGTTCGGGATGGAGCATGTGCGTGCCGTCCATGTCTTCTCGCTCAGGCGGGTCGTCGCTGAGCCGGCTTGCGTAGTAGTCCCATGGCATGCCGAGGGGAAAGAGCGACGGCTGGTACTCCGTCGAGACGACCAGATCCCCTTCCTGGTACTCATCCAGGATCCAGCCGACGGCACCTGGAAAGTCCTCGGTGCCAGGCCCGCTGAGGTTCAAGATCGAGAGCGTCAAAGCCCCGAGTAGGATCGCGCAGGACGTGAGCCTACGAATGGGTCCCGCCTCCGCAGCCTGTGCGATCAAGAGCGCCAGGGGCGGCAGAGAAGGCAGGACATAGTGCCAGGTGAATCCCGCGCGCGGCACAGCCGTGGCGATGAGGGACGCCACCAGGGGGATTCCAAAAGCCGCCGTTGCCAAGACGATTCCACGCGCCCTGTGCTCCCCCGCGCCGATCAGAGCGAGGGCGCCGATCATTCCCATGGTCAGTGCCAGGCCCGAGCACGCAATGAAAACCTCCCGTAGGCCGCCGCCTCCAAGACGAACGTTCAGCGTTAGCAGATGCAACATGGCTTCGGCCAGACCGCGCCAGCCCGAGTCCTTGCCGCCGGGGGAAAGTCCGTGGCCCAGCTGTTCTGTGAATCCCCAGATCAGCCAAGGAAGGCAGAGGGCGATGCCCAGACCCAGAGAGGGCAGCAGGTCACGGATTCTCTGACGTCCTTGTTCCTGGCCCCAAATCAGACCGAGTGTCAAGGCGACCAAGATGCCCCCGTAGATGAAAAAGTAATAGTGGGCGTGCACACCCAAGACGATCCAACCCGCGATGCGCCAATACCTACCACGCTCTTCCAGGGCCGAGAGAAGCGTCTGCAAGAGGCCGGTCACACTCAAACTCAGCAAGGCGTACATGCGCACCTGGGTTGAGAAATCGAGGTGCAGGCTGGAGACCGCCACGAGCGCAACGGCACAGACCGCCCGCGTTCCCAACCAACGCCTGGCCATGCTCGCCACGAGCCACAGCTCCAACATACCGCAAGCGATGGCGGGCAATCGCAAGGCCAGGGCACCATCGCCCAAGATGGCTCGGGAGAACCGCACCATCAAGATGGCCAGGGGCGGGTGGTTGTCCCTACGCAGCCCCGAAAAGACCGCTCCTAGTCCGTCACGACTGGCGTGGAACAGGGTGTGAAACTCGTCCAACACCAGCCCTTTGCTGTGGGCGAAGAACACGCGCGCCAGCAGAGCGACAATCAAAAGTCCCCCAATCCACCTCGCCCTGCTCTGCGCCTCCGGACTCATGACCGAACCCTACCCCGCTGCCACTTGGGAGCCCAATTCTGGACCCAAACTCCCTGCGTCCAGGATGGGGATCAGACGGCCTCTCAGGGCAAGAAGGCCGTCACGGCCAGCAAAAGCCACACAGCCAACGCCGCACCTAATTTGGCCAGCATGCCCACCAAGTGCCCAGCCGCAGCGCCGCGTCCGATTTTCAGTGCTGCGCGCGCCTCGGCGCCCCCTTCGTGTTCGACGATCGCGGAGCCGATGAAGGCCCCGATGGACCCTCCGATGAGCGTTCCCACCACAGGCAAGGGGATCGCAAACGTGCCGACAATCCCTCCGACCACTCCTCCAACAAGCGCACCCAATGCCCCCCGCTTACTCGCCCCGGCTTGTTTTGCGCCCTGGGCAGAAGCGAGCATTTCCATTCCTTCGCCCGCGGCCGCGATGAGAATGGCCGCGCCCAGCACGAAGGGATGAAAGAGGGTCCGGTCAGGTGTCAGCCAATCGGCAACACCCGCCGTTGCAATCATCAGCCAGGCGCCGGGCAGACCCAATAGCAGCAGCGCGGCCCAGCAGGAATTGACCAGCAGGATGAGCAGGGGAACGAGGAACAGGGAGGTCATGACTGAGGGTAGCCCGCATTCACGATCCGGAACAGCGCGGGGCTAGCGTTCCATTGGGAATCACCCCCCGGGAATTTCTCCGGACGTACCCGAATCAGAAGTCGAATCGTTGGCACCACGGGGATTGGGGGTCGGGTTCATACCAACTCTCCCCAGGCTCCTTCGTCACGTTGTCCACATACCCCAGAGCAGCAAGTTCGGCCGCGACTCCGACAGAATTCGCGCGACCGCTAGTCAACGTGCCCTTGCCAGCGTTGAGCCACGCGATCAGGTCTGCCCGCAATGCGCGGCTGCGCTCCAATTCTGCGTCGACCAGATCCCGATCGCAGGCAGGGTCCACATTCAGGTTGAACAGCTCAACCTGGTGCTCCACCCGCGTCGGAGACTCGTGGTCATGCATGTGAAGCAGAAGCAGCCAACCTTCGTATTCGATTGCAGCCGTATGACCTCCGCTGGAGATCGCGTGCCGTGCTGGAGTTGGCTCGCCGGAGCCTTCAGTCCAGCGCAGCAGGTTGGTTCCCGGGAAGGCGGCCGCACTCAGGCCTGCGAGATCCAATAGCGTCCGGCCCACATCAGTGTTCGACACAGGCGCTCCGACCCGCAGCGCAGGCTCGCAACCCGGCCAGCGCAGGATCAAAGGTACAGACAGGGTGTCGGGGTAGATGCCCTGGTGCAGGAAGTACAGGTCGTGGTTTCCCAGGACTTCACCGTGGTCGGACGTGAAAGCCAGGATTGAGCCGCGCACTCGCGGGTGGTCGAGCAAGGCCCCGATCTGCCGGTCGAGGTTGGTGACCTCGGCCTTGTACAGCCCGCGGATGTAGTTCACGTCTTGGATGCCCGGGGCCCAAGAAACCTGAGCGCCAGGGGGCAATGAGAAGCGTTCGCTATCGAACGGGTCGAGATCGGCGGCGTAGTAGCGGCGGCGTAATTCCTCAGGCGGTTCATAGGGAGCATGGGCGTCGAAGACGTGCAACCAGATGAACACGGGAACGCCCTCTTCCGAAGCGATCCAACGGTCGAAGCGCGAAATTGAGATGGCGGCCGGGGCCTCGCCCTCTCTCGTGGGTCCGCGCATGCGATCGAACCCCTGCCCCAATCCACTGAGACCGTGGCGCAGGTGTTGAGCACTGAACAACGCCATGGTGAACCAGCCCCGCTCGGAGAACACCTCGGCCAGGGAGCGCGCGCGTTGGGCGAGCCCCATGGAGTTGCTGACCATGCCGGTATCCCGCACGGGAAGTCCCGTCAGGATGGAAGCGTGGGAGGGCAGCGTAATGTTCGTGCTTGAAAAGCAGTCTTCGAACAGGACGCCTTCGGAGGCCAGCTGGTCGAGGACCGGCGTCGCCACCCCGGTTCCGTTGCGCGCAGCACCCAAGTGGTCACTGCGGTGGGTGTCCGACGTGATCAGCACCACCGTCGGTGCGTCATCCTCCGGGCGCACGAGGCGCGGGGAGGCGAGGGCGCAGGACAAGATCGCTGGGCCTCCCGTAAACGAGAAGTTGAATTCGACAGATTCACCGGCAAGTTCATCGAGCTCTACCGTGGCCTCCTGCCAGATGTTCGCCGCACGCCGGCGTCCGGGCAGGGTGAAGGACTTCTCCAAGACCTGCTCTTCCGCTCGCATCACGGACAAGGTCAGGGTGGGTCGCTTGGTCGAATCGCCGCCTCCCAGTCGCGGACCGGTTTCCTGGCGGCCATAGCTGAAGCGCAGGCTCGCTCCGGGCGGCACCAGGGCCATCGCACTCCGCTGGGAATCCGGCGGCATCAAAATCGCGTTGCGCCACTCCTCCGCCAGGAGCACTGGGCTCATGGGTCGAGCCTCTTGTCCTTGTTCGGCCAGGTCCAGCCGCAGAATTCCCTTGGGGGCCTGACGACCCTGGGGTCCAGCGGTGCCGCTTTCCTTATCGGGCGTACAGGCCCAGAGCCCGCACGCAACGGCCAATCCCAGTCCTCGATGCAAGTGGCTCATTCCTGCCAGAAGCGGGCTAGGCCTCGCATCGCGTCCAACGCAACCTGTTCCTTCCTTCGCTCACCGTAGGAATCCTGCAGTTGCGTCAGCGCCTCTTGTTCTAGTGGATCGTTCAGCACAATTCCTCGCAGAGTTTGCCCAACCACGTCGCGCAGATTCCGCCAGCGTCTCCATCCAATAGAAAGCTCCCCGGCCGCCGCCAGGCAGTTAATGGCCAGGCCAGCGCGCACTTGGGGGTCGGCTTCCTTGCGCATAGCCTCCATGAGCTTGTCGAATACGGCGGGGGAGCGCAGCTTCCAAAGTCCCTTGGCTGTGGCCAGTCGCACACCGGGATCGGGATCGTCCAGGCGCGCCATCCAGCGACCCTCCGTTGAGGCGTGCAAGGTGCGGGCCAACCGGCGCTGTATCTCGTCCACATTCTTGCCGCCGTCCAATTCCTCGAGCCAGCTCTGCCACTGCATGGATCCGCTCTCGGTGTAGAAATCGAATACGACGGCCCAACCCAGAAAATGCACGAGCACGTTGTCGCGCACGCTCACCTGATCGGTGGATCGAATGGCGATCAGCCGCTCGACTTCTGCTCGATCGAGGCTCTGTTCCCGCAATTCGCGCAGGGGCCAGCAAGCGAGCCCGTCGACAATCCAGACTCCGTTTGTCAGCGCCCCGTCTCCCAGAATGGAAGCAACACCCTCCTCGAACCACAGCGGCAGGTTGGGTCCACCTTCAGCTAGGCGCGCATGCACGAGTTCGTGCGCCGCCGTGCCCACGTCCGGCTCACCGATGAATACGCCCGACTCTGAGAAGGCCCCGCCGCGGGAGTGATAGGCCTGGATGCGGGCGGGTCCGATTCCTGGCACCTCGTGCACCCCCTCGTCACTGCCAGCCTGCACGTGCTTGCGCCCGCCGTCCGTAATGCGAACCGACCCATCCCAGGCGTGCACGGCGACCGACCTCTTGAAGGGTCCAAGCTGGGCTTCAACCGCGGCCAGCGCGGGAGTGAACGCATCCTCATAGGCGGCTGCTTCGACCCCAGCCCCCGGCATTTCGTACAGCGCCCAGCCATCAAACTCCTGCGCCCGATGCCAGCGCCCGCAAGACCCCAGCAAGGCCATCGAGGCGGTCGCGAGCAGGGCCTTCGAAGCGGCTCCCAGCACATGGGTCTTGGCACCTGAGGTGCGCTTCGGTTCTTGGGGGAGCACTGACACGACGGTTCCATCCTACGCACCTATGACGGGAGCTGCGAATCCCGTTAACTTGAAGAAGGCCTATCGGCACCCTCCTGCTCTCCCCTCCAGCACCATGGCTTCATTTCAAACAGAACTCGATCAAGACAGCAGCATCGTGCTCGTTGTCATCACCGAAGACGACGGCAGCGACCACGACTATCAGTTTGATTTCGACCCCAACACGGGGCGCTGGGAGTTCGCCGAACGGGACCTTCTCGAGCGCGACTTTGGCGAGGAATGGGTCGACGAGATGGAACAGTCTGTGCAGACACTCATCGACGGGGCGGTGAGCTAGGGGTGCAATCAGGCGACCCTTCGCAGCGCCGGGTCTTTGTCATCGTGCTCGATTCACTGGGCGTCGGGGCGCTGCCGGATGCGGGGCGGTTTGGGGATGAGGGAGCTCACACTCTCGACCACATCGTGGGCGCGACAGGGGGGCTGGCTGTACCGCAGCTGATCGCGGCGGGGCTGGGACACGTTCCAGGTGTGTCGGCGCTACCGAAGATTGAGCGGCCATCGGGTGCCTTTGGGCGCATGGCGGAAGTTTCGGCGGGCAAGGACACTCCCACGGGCCATTGGGAGATGATGAACTGCCCGACCCACACAGAACTCCCGGTATACCCGAATGGGTTTCCAACGGAATTCCTCGACGCTTGGCTGGAGCGTACGGGCTTGGAAGGCTACCTCGAGAACGCCGCGGCGTCGGGCACTGAGGTCATCGAACGGCTGGGTGCCGAGCACCAGCGCACGGGCTTTCCGATCGTGTACACCAGCTCAGACAGCGTGTTTCAGGTGGCGGCACACGTCGACAGCTTCGGGCTAGGGCGGCTGTACGAGGTCTGCGAAATGGCGCGCGAGCTGCTCAACCCTATGGGAGTCGGGCGCGTGATTGCGCGGCCCTTCGCGGGACGCCCCGGCTCCTACAAGCGCACCTACAATCGGCGCGACTATTCCATTCCGCCGCCGGCGGATACGACCCTGGACCGCCTCGCTCGTGCGGGCATTCCCGTCACGGGTGTGGGCAAGATCCACGACATATTCAGCGGGCGGGGAGTCAAGACGAACATTCACAGCGAGGGCAATGAGGACGGCATGCGCCAGACCTTGGGGCTCGCGGCGGGAGACGGAGAGGGGCTCATCTTCACCAACCTAGTGGACTTTGACTCCCTCTTTGGTCATCGCCGAGATGCCGCGGGCTATCGGGCAGCTCTCGAAGGTTTCGACAGGCAACTGGCGGAACTCCTCGTTGCCTTGCGACCGAACGATTTGGTGTTCCTGACTTCGGATCACGGGACCGACCCGACGCACCACGGCACGGACCACACGCGCGAATACGTTCTGCTCATTTGCCTGGGGCCCGGCGTGAAGAACAACTCGCCTCTGGGCACGCGCACGAGTTTCTGCGACTTGGGCGCGACGGTTGAAGAGGCCTTCGGACTGGCGCCCCAGCCTCCGGGCGTCTCGTTTCTATCCGAGTTGCGCATCCAATGAGTGCGGCCGATGCGCTTCGCACCAAGCTGGCCGGAGGGGTCCTCTCCGCCGACCACAGCACGGCGTTCATGCACAGCTACCTGTCGGGTGAATTGGGTGATGACAGCGCGACAGACCTACTGGCAGCTATTTTCGAGCAGGGGATGCAGACCCAGGAGCTCACGGACTGGACCGCGGCCATGCTGCGCTCTGGAGAGCGACTCACCTGGCCCGATCTGGACGGACCCATCCTCGACAAGCACTCGACGGGCGGCATAGGTGACAAGGCCTCCCTGCCCTTGGCGCCGGCCCTCGCGGCGTGCGGAGCAAGGGTGCCGATGATCTCGGGACGGGGCCTAGGTCACACCGGCGGAACACTAGACAAGCTCGAGGCGATTCCCGGTCTGCGCACGGACCTGAGTGTGCCGCGGCTGCACCAGGTTGTGGGAGAGGTGGGCGCGGTCATCGCTGCCCAAACCGAGACCCTCGTGCCCGCGGACCGACGTCTCTATGCCCTGCGCGATGCGGTCGGTTACGTGGCGTCGATTCCCTTAATCGCCAGCTCCATCCTCTCCAAGAAACTAGCGGAGGGACTCGACGCCCTGGTGTTGGATGTGAAGTACGGCTCGGGTGCCATGCTGACGGACCCGCGCGAGGGTCAGTTGTTGGCGCGCAGCATGCTGGACCTAGCCAGGAGCTTTGGGTTGAAAGCCCACGCGTACCAGACCGCCATGGATCAGCCACTGGGGAGGGCCGCGGGCCACACGCTGGAGATTGACGAGACCCTTGAGTGCCTGCGAGGCGAGGGGCCTCCTGACCTGCGGGAATTGGTGCTCACCCTGGGCGCAGCACTACTCGTGGCGGGCAAGCTCTGCGCCGATCAAGAGTCAGGGCGAGCCGCTATCGGAGAGGTGCTCGACAACGGCGAGGCCCGCGATCGCTTCGCTCGGATGATCGAAGCTCAGGATGGAGACCCGCGCGTGACCGAAGACCCCAGCCTGCTGCCGCGTACCGACCGTTTATCCATTTGGTGTTCGCCCGCCGGCGGAGTCTTGGACTTGATTGACTGCAGAGCACTGGGCCTGGCGGTCGCTGACCTGGGCGGCGCCCTGTGCAAAGGAGAGGGCAGGATTGACCACGCCGTAGGTTTGCGTTGGTTGCGCCGCGTGGGCGACGAGGTCCAAGCTGGAGATGCGCTCGTCGAATTCCATTACCGCGACGCGACAAGCCTGGCCAGCGCCCAGGCGCGCGTCGAGGGCGCCATCGCGTTCGATACGGGCAGGCAGCCCGATCCTCTGATTCTCGACGGTCTGGACTCCTGAGCGCTCGGGCTACACTCCTGCACACATGATCCTGCGAGCTCTTCTCGGTCTGGCCTTCTTCTGCTTCGTCTCTTGGCTCATTTCGAGCCACCGGCGGCGCTTCCCCGTGCGGGTGGTGGCGTGGGGCCTTGGGATGCAAGTTGTCTTGGCCGCTCTGCTCCTAAACACGGAGTGGGGAGTGAGGGTGTTCGAGGGCATTGCCGGTTTCATCAGCAAGCTGATCACCATGCAAGCGGGCGGGGCGAGTCTCGTGTTCGGAAACCTTTCTGAAGCCGGACCCGAGGGCAGCTGGGGTTTCGCGTTCGCCTTCGCCAGCAGCGGCCTGACCGTGATCATTTTCTTCAGCGCCCTGATGGCGGTGCTCTACCACCTGCGAGTCATGCAGGTCCTGATCTGGTGCATGGCGAAGGTCATGTCGGTGCTGCTCGGGACCAGCGGCGCCGAGTCCATGGCCATGGCAGCCAACGTGTTCGTTGGGCAGACAGAAGCTCCCCTCGTCGTCAAACCCTACCTGTCGAGCTTCACGCGGTCAGAACTCAACTCCCTGATGACGGGCGGATTCGCCACGATCGCGGGCTCGGTGTTGGCCGTGTACATGGGAGTTCTGGGCGACGAACTTGGACCGCACCTGCTCACGGCATCGGTCCTCTCTGCGCCGGCGGCATTCCTAGTGGCCAAGATCATGGTGCCCGAAACCGAAGAGGCGGCCACTGGCGGAAAAGTGGAGCTGAACCTCGAGCGGAGCACAAACAACCTCATCGAGGCTGCCGCCAACGGCACCTCCGATGGTCTGAAGTTGTGGCTCAACGTGATCGCCATGTTGATTGCGTTCATGGGGCTCGTGGCGCTGGTGAATTGGCCGCTGGGTTCGATTGGGGAGTGGGTCGGGGGACACAGCTGGATCGCTGGATTCGACGGCGACCTGTCCTTGGGTCGCATCTTCGGATGGGTCATGGCGCCCGTGTCGTGGGTCATGGGCGTTGAGGGCTGGCACGACTGTCAGATTTTCGGCCGCCTGCTGGGCACCAAGGTGGCCGTAAACGAGTTCATCGCGTTCAACGATCTGCACCAGGTCTTGCCGGAGTCCGGACAAGCGCTGGTCTTCGAGAGTGCTCGTTCGGCCAAGATGGCGGCCTACGCCCTCTGCGGGTTCGCGAACTTCGCATCCATCGGCATTCAGATCGGCGGCATCTCACCACTGGCCCCGGAGCGCAAGCCGGAAATTGCGGGGCTAGCGCTACGAGCCATGATCGGCGGCGCATTTGCGTCCTGGATGACCGCCACCGTGGCTGGCATGTTCCTCTAGCCATGACAAAGCTCGACACACTTGAGGAACGGCTGGCCGATGGTTTGGCGGATCAGGGCCTGGGGGACTTCGACCTTGCCATCGTGCTCGGATCGGGCCTAGGCACCTTTGCTGACGGGCTTGAGGGGGCTAGCAGCGTGCCTTTCGCGGAGGTGCAAGGCATGCCGCTTAGCACGGTGCCTGGGCACGCCGGCCGGTTCGTCTTGGGCAAGATCGGTGCGGTGCGCGTGCTCGTTCAGCAAGGTCGCGTGCACCTCTACGAGGGTCGCAGCCCTGCAGAGGTCACGGCCAGCGTGCGCGCCTTTCGACGATTGGGTTGCCGCGCACTGCTGCTGACCAACGCCGCAGGAGGTCTTGTGCCCCAGTGGTCTTTGCCCTGCCTGATGCGCATCACCGACCACATCAACATGCAGGGCGGCGCACCCTTGCGGGGCACAGAACGTGCGCACGGTTGCCCATACCACGCGCAGATGGGCTGCGCGCTGCAGGCAGCCGCCGAAACCAGCGGAGTTTCACTGCAGGCAGGCGTCTACCTAGGCCTCACCGGGCCGGCCTACGAGACGCCCGCTGAGATCGCCGCCTTCGCTCGAGCTGGGGCGCAGGCCGTGGGCATGAGCACGGTGGCCGAAGCGGCCGCCGCTCATGCGGTCGGATTACCGGTGGCGGCTGTCGCGTGCATCACCAACCCGGCGGCGGGCCTGGGCGCGGGCCCGCTCTCCCACGATGAGGTCGTGGCCGCTGGTGCAGCCATTGCCAACGAAGCGGGGCGGCTCCTAGAAGAAGCCGCCCCGCGCTTGATTCAGGCTGTTGGACCGAACCCCTAGGGACGCTTGGCCCCTTCCAGCTCTTCAACGAGCTTCTTGGCGACGTCCGTTGCCGCGTGCCCATCGTGTCCCCGGTAGCGAACCTTCATGTCCGCGTCGAGTACCACGACGGTCGGCCAGCCAGAGACATACCAGTCACTGGAAATGCTCACCTTGCGAGCTTCATGCTCATTCTGGAAGCTGCGCCAGTTGAGACCGTTATCCGCAATCGCCTTCTTGGCGCGCGGCAGGTCATCGGAATTCACACCAATCAAGGCGAAGGGCTTTCCACTCATCTCGTCCACGAGCGACCGCTCGTGTGCGTACAAAGCGCGACAGGGGCCTCACCAGTCGCCCCAGAAGTCGACAAACAGGATCTTGCCCTTGTAGTCGGAGAGCTTGAACTCCGTCCCATCGAGGTCGATGCCCTCGATGTCGGGTGCCACTGCACCGATGGAGAACTTCTCGCGTACCTCGATCAATTGGCCGACCTGGCGCTTGAGGCCAGAGTCTTCAACGCCCTTCATGGCCGCCTTCATTTCTTTCTTGGCCGTCTCGTAAGTCTCGGAGCCGAGCTCAGACTCACCCAGTGTGTCTGAAAGTCGAGCGAGAACGGCCCAAGCCACTACGGTCTTGTTCTTGGCGTTCTTCTCAACCTTGGACAGCAGGGCCGCTCCCTCTTCGTCTCCGAAGATCTGGATGAAGCTGGTCAGCATGGGGGCCACAGGTACAAAGGCGTCGGACTCGAGGTGGTCGTCGACCAGCGTTGATAGCGCACGCTTGCCTGTGTCCCGGTCCACGCCCATGCCCTCACGGGCAAGCCACAACAGGAACGGAACGGCTCCGTCCGTACCGGCGTAGGCATCGGCGCCTTCTTGGAAGCGGGGAATGAACGCCTCGTAGGGGGGCGCATAGCGTATGGCGGGCAGCTCTTCGCCCGCTTCCCGTGCGGCCGCAATCTTCGCCCGGATGTCCGTCACCCAAGCGTCGTAAGTCTCTTGGGCCTCATCACTGAGGTCCTCGAAGACCTCCTGGGGGCTCGGTTTCCCGTCCTGCCAGGCGAGTGCAGCGCCCGTGAGCGGTACCGCGCAAGCCAGCGGGAGGATGATGCGAATCAGTTGTTTCATGGTTCTCCTCAAAGAGGGGTGGGTGGTCTGTCCCGGGGGGCCGGTGTTCCCGGCAATCCTCGGCGTGACCCCATGCTATCCAGCCCTCGGATTTCCCACAGTAGGAGTGGGTCAAATCAATGGCTTCACCTGTGCCGACGGTTGGGACGATCCCGCGCGCTGAGCCCTAGGCTGGGCCCTACTACGCTGGGCCCATGTCCAGTTCGTCGCTGGAGAGGGGCACCTGCTCCAGAGCATCGGGAGCTTCCGGGGTCCCGCCTCGGGGAGCGGGTTCAAGGCTGACATCGGCCAGGGGCTGGGCACCGAGGGGGCCCGAGTGGATCTGGGCGGGCAACGCCGGTTGGGCTGCCTGCACGGCTTCGATCAGCCGCGTCGGTTCGGTGTCGCCGTACTCGGCCGTCAGTCCCGTCAGGGCCTGGCGGGCAGTTTCTGTCCGCGTCCACAGGCTCATGATGTGGGCCAGGACCTTGCGGTGTTCCATCAATTGGGAGACGACCCCGTCGATATTCTGTCCCAAGGCCACGTCCCTCTCGCGCAGGGCTGTGCCCAATCCGTCGGCGGCGGCCAAGCCGTACTGACCGATCACGTGGCCATGGATGGCCAGAATCGTTTCGGGCAAGAAGCGTCCCTTGAACCGATCCACTTCGCGGCGAATCGTGTCGCGCGCTTCGTTGCCAAGACGCCGCGCTTTCATCTCCACCGAAATGCGCTGCACCGGGTGGTTCGCTTCGCCCATGAGCCGCGTGCGAATCTTCGCGAGGCCGCGGAACAGACACCAATCCCAGAACGTGCGTCGCACGGGGATCTGAGAGCTGTGAACGGGACTGGGAATGTCGCGGTGTTGGATCGTGTCGCTGATGCGAGCCAAGGCGCCCTGCCCGATGGCGGACAGGTCGATTTCAGCGGCGTACATGTCCGCCGATACATCACTGGGTAGCAGGATGCCCGCCGATCCGGACAAGACCTCTTCGTCCAAAGCCTTGCGGATGTACGTTCCGACTTCGACTTGGAACGCGCGCAGGGTAGGCAGGAGTTGCTCATCAATCAGAGCCTGCAAGCTGGAGTCGTTGGCGAACCAAGAATCGACCGCGCGATCCAGGCGTCGTTCGGCCTCGGCACAGATCTCCTGGGTGCGCGCTTGGATGGCGGGCGCGAGTTTGCTTTCAAGCCCGGAGAAGGCTGCGCGCCAGTCGTAGTCGAGCAAGCGCTGGGCCGACTGGCGCCGCCTTTGTAGGTCCTGACGGGCACCATCAAGCTCATCTACACGAATCCGCAATTCATTGACCGAGTTGTGATCGAGCACTTTCAGGGTCTCACACATGAGCGAGTCGGCGCGTCGCAGGCTGTCACCGAGGAAGGCCACCAGGTAATCGGTGCTGTTCAGGTACCCGGTCAGGTCTCCCAGGAACGCGTCAAAGTTGGCTTCTCCGCGCGGCGTGCTACGCGCCGCATCGGGCATACTGCCTTCTTGCAGACGAGCACTCGCTGCTTGCAGGAGATCGACCGGATAGATCTGCAGTCGGCCGTCGTCGAGAGCCTCCTTCAGAGGCGCGCTCATGGCGAGATTCTCAAAGGCCTCGATGATCCGTAGGGGGTCTTCTTTCTCGAGGCTGGGAATCAACTTCCCGCTGGGAGACAGGTCGCGCTTACTTGTGTCTAGGTTGACGACGAGGAAGATGCGGTTGAAGAGACCCAGCAGGTCCTCGAACTCCTCAAAGACCTGTTCCAGGAACAGGTTGTCCGACTTGACGATAAACACCGCGCAGCTCGCTGCGTCCCGGAACTCGCGCGTCATCTGGTCGTAGCCGAATTTCATCCTGCTGTAGAGACCAGGAGTGTCCACGAGAACCGCCCCAGACTCGTCTAGATCACCGGCTGGGATGCGCACATCTACCTTGCGGATGGCCTCGGGGAAGTGCGTAGCGGGCTCGAAGGTCTCCCCGCACTCTTCGGCCGAGCGGATGCGATCCGCTAGCTCGCCATGGGCTCGGCCAATGTGCATGTAGAGGGCTGCGGGGTCCGTGAAACGCTCCTTGTTGCCGTTGTAGCGGGTCACGTCGAACTGCCGCTCTTCCGCATGGGACAGGTAGACCATGCAGGGGTAGGCCGGCAGGCTTGAGACCTCGCTGACGTAGGTGGCCGCGAGCGCGTTCATGAGGGTGGACTTGCCACTCTTCAGGGGCCCGAAAATCAAGACGTAGGCCTGCTGCTCGGCCACCTTCTGCACCAGCACATCGGTCTGGTGGCGCAGCTCCAAGAGCTCGGTCCGAATCTCCCGACCGGGCAGGTCCGCGGACCCCTCTAGCAAGGCGCGCGAGGCTCCATCCAGGGGTTCGAGCAGGGGACGCACGATGGCGTCAAAGGACTCACAGAACTGACTCAGAAGGGTTCTCATAGGACTCACCGGGGCGCGCTGGAAAGGTGGAACACGCCCGTCGCCATCCTCGGGTTCCAAGTGGGTCGGCTCAAGCAGAATCAACCACCAATGACGGATCCGTCGCTTCCTAACCGAGCCTTTTCCCGCGAGCCCTCTGATAAACTCACGCGCGTCATGGAAACCGAACTCGATGGAATGCGCGCCATCGCCCGTCGCGCAGCGGGTCGCGTGCGCGCGGCAGTGGGAGCCGACCCCAGTCCCATCACCGGGATTCACGTTCAGCTTCGTTCGGCCAAGAATGCGGAGCAACGGTTGCCGGGCGTCGAACCGCGCTCATGGGTGGGTGGCGAACAACTGGCTCAAGTGGCGGACGGCGAGCCGTTTCCCCTTCCAGCCGGCGCACGAGTGACACCCTTGGCGCAGGAGGAAGCGCAGCGGCGCGACATCCAGTTGGTCCCCGCGCACGGACCGGGTTCCAACCTGCCCAATACATCGGACTCGGCGCGCACAGTCGCCGTTGGTTCAGACCACGGTGGGTTTGCTCTCAAGTGCGAGGTGCTCTGTTGGCTCGCCGACCTTGGCTACCCAACCCGAGACATGGGGCCCTGCAGCGACGCCCCCTGCGACTACCCCGACTACGCCGTGGCCGTGGCGCGCGAGGTAAGTGAGCGTCGAGCAGGCTTTGGAATCGTGATTGACGGCGCGGGCACCGGGTCGGCCATGGCCGCCGGCAAGGTCCCGGGCGTGCTGGCTGCCAATTGCTGGGACGCATCCACGGCGCGCCATGCTCGCGCACACAACCACGCCAACGTGCTCACGATGGGTGCCGGGCACACGGAGCTCTGTGCTGCGCGCGAGATCGTGGAGACCTTCCTCAAGACGCCAACGGAGCTCGGTCGCCACGCCCGCCGCGTCCGCAAGATCCAGGCGCTGGACCCCTCGCAGCTATCGGTTGGGGGGACTGTCCGATGACGACTGCCTCGGATCCCGATCGACTCGAAGACATCCTGACCGAGATCGGACACAAGATTGTGGCCGGTGGTCTGACGTCCTCCGAAGCTGCCGAGCGCCTGGGTTGTTCGTCTTTGACCGTGCAACTGTGTCCCGAGAATCTGGGTCCCATGGTCTCCGCTGGCGCCTGTCGGGTGGGCGGCTGTGGCGCCGACCCCACCCAACTCGGAAACCTGGCCAGCTACTTCGATCACACCCTGCTCAAGCCGGATGCCACGGTTGAGGAGGTGGATGCGCTGTGTGCAGAGGCCATCGCCCATGGTTTCGCTTCGGTGTGCGTGAACGGTTGCTGGGTCAGCCGCTGTGCAGAGGTCTTGGCAGGCAGTGGTGTTCTCGTGTGTGCCGTGGTGGGCTTTCCCCTGGGAGCCACGGTGACGGAGGCCAAAGTCTTTGAAGCAGAGCGACTGCTGGGAGACGGCGCCTGCGAGATCGACATGGTCATCAATGTGGGAGCGCTCAAGTCCGGGGATGACGCTTATGTGCAGGCCGACATCGCCGCGGTGGCCCAAGCCTGTCAGCGCTCAGAGGCGCGCTTGAAGGTGATTCTCGAGACCTGCCTCCTGACGAACCCGGAGATCGAGCGCGCCTCGCGACTGGCCAAGACTGCGGGCGCGAGCTTTGTGAAGACATCCACCGGCTTTTCGAAGGGCGGGGCCACCGCAGAAGATGTGCGCCTCATGCGCCGCACGGTTGGGCCGGTTCTGGGTGTCAAGGCTTCGGGTGGCGTGAAGGATCACGCCACGGCCCAGGCCATGATCGAGGCGGGCGCCACCCGCATCGGGGCTTCTGCTTCAGTGGCAATCGTGCGTGAGAGTTCGGACTGACCGGCGTCATTCTCCGAGCACGTGAACCACCAGATTGCGGGTGTGCGCGATGTCCCGATGCTCGAGCAGGTAGATCCCTTGGTAGGTGCCTAGGGTCAGGTCGCCTGCGGCCACGGGCACCGTTTCCGAGGTCTGCGTGATTGCCGAACGAAGGTGGGAGGGCATGTCGTCTGGACCTTCGGAAGTGTGGCTGTAGCTCTTGTCCCCATCCGGAGCCAGCTTCTCAAGCCACGCCAAAAGATCGGCCGCCGCGGTCGGGTCTGCGTTCTCCTGGATCACCAAGCTTGCGGAGGTGTGCATGCAGTAGACCGTGCAGAGACCGAGCGTGAGCCCAGATCGCTGCACCACCTCGCGCACCTCGGCGCTGATTTCGTAGATGCCGCGCCCGTTGGTGGCCATACGAAATTCCTCTTGATGCTGCCTCATGGGGGCATCCTAGCGAGGGCATGTCACCGAAGCTCGCGGTGAATGGGCACATTAACCCCCCGTTTAATATCTAATAGATGGGAATTTAGACGCCCACAATTTGATGCCCAGCCGATGTTTGGCAGGCGCATCCATGGTTACGCTCCAAATAGAGGCAAGATGAGGGACGTTTAAGGCAAGGTTGTCAGCAGGTCCCAGGCGAACAGGTGCTGAGCAATCAGGTACTCATCACCGCTGTGGTTCCCCTTGGCGTCGCCCAAATTCGTTCGCTTGGCGTCGATCCCGCGCAACTGCTGGGCCATGCGGACAACCGCCACCACATCCAACACGCGGTCCTTCAGCCGCCTGCCGCTGGGTTGTTCAAAAACGAACTCGGCCACCCCTTGCTCCAGGGTGGCCGTGTCGATTGTGAGGGCTTGACCCGGCCCCACGGAACGCACGCGGAAGGGGCGGCGGCCCGGGACCCAGGCAGGCCTGCAACAGAGGCCGTTGAGCAGGGTCCCGTCGTGTGTTCGAAGCTGGAATTCGGACACTTTTGTGCGCCGATTCGAGAGGTCTGGACGTCCCCGGAAGACGAGGTCACCGTGTTCCAAATCGAGATTTCGCAGCCGGTTGCGCCAATACGTGGGATCCAGAAGGAGGGGGTGGACAGACCTTCGAATGTGCATATCAAGGGCTACCAGCCAGGATGCGCCCCAAAGCGAACGCCGTTTGTGCCCTTTTTTCGTTCCCGAATTGGGCCCCATTATTGGTCCGGGGTCGGGTTCAGGAGACGTGCTGCGGCTGCGCCCGATCGACAATCGGGCCCATATGGTTGCAAAGGTTTTGCGGGAGACCCCACTCCACTCCCTATAGTGGCGGTGACCCGAGAGCCCATCGGCTGCCGGGCTGTTTGGAGATGGCTCCCCGGCGCGGGGGAAGCCATGGCTAGATGGGTGGGTTCTAGGCCCCCCAGAGGTCATGGCGACCTGCGCGCACACCCCTATCGAAGCGCGCAATGCACCTTCCTACATCACTCACTCTCGCTAGCGTTCTCATGGCAGGCGCGACGAGCGGACTCTTGGCCGCCTCCGCTGCCAATTCGAACCCTGGCTCCGATCCTGCCGATCAAGGCAATGCCACCCAAGGCGATCTCGTCGCCGTGCGCGCCCACAAGTTGTACGTGCGGCCCGGCACCGTGCTTGAGGACGCGACGGTCCTCATTCGCGACGGAGTCATCATCCAGGTGGGGACGGACGTGCAGGCCCCCGAGGGCGCCCGCCTTGTAGAGGGCGACGTGGTCTGCGCGGGCTTCATGGATCCGTGGGGCAGCTTGGGGATCACAAGCGGTGGAACCGCCGACTCATCCACAAACGTGGCCACCCGCACTGTGGATGTCGTCGATCCTTACGTCCACCCTTGGTATCGCAACCAGGCTCTGGCCGCGGGCGTGACCGCAGTGCGAGTTCAGGCGGGCATGGCGAGCGCACGCGGGGGAGTGGGGGCCATGCTTTCCACCGCTCCGGCCGTGGATCGGGCGGGCATGGTCATCTTGGAGGATTCCAACGTCGCTGCGGCCCTGGGCATCAGCCAAGGCGGTCGTACCCCGGACGTCTTCTCCCGCATCACTGCAGTGGACAAGTTGGTGAAGGACATCGGGTCCGGGCGCGACTACGGCATCGCCTGGACCGAGTACGCCCACGCCATGACCGAGTGGCGCGCTGCCATTGAGAAGAAGGAAGCCGAGCTCGAAAAGGAGTTCAAGAAGGCCAAGAAGTCGCGCGACAAGGAAATCGCTGAGGCCAAAGAGAAGGACAAGGAATTCAAAGAAGAGAAGTACAAGGAAGACAAGCAGCCCAAGAAGCCCAAGGTGCACGCCGAGAACGCCGTGATGGCGCGCGTAGCCAGTGGCGAACTGCCGCTCGTCGTGACGGTCCACCGCGCTGCCGAATTGCGCGCGTTGCTATCCGGGACGGCCAAGTACAAGCGCCTGCGCCTCGTGATTGCTGGCGGCACGGAGGCGATGGCCGTGGCGGACCAACTGGCGGAACGCGGCATCCCGGTCATCGTGCAGCCCACGCCCATGGGTGCCTCGCGCCCGGACGAGTATTCCGAGCACGACCTGGCACTCGCCGGCCGGTTGTCGGAAGCGGGCGTGCGTGTCCTCCTGGGTTCGAGCGGCGGCGGCTCGGCCAACTTGCCGCTCCTGGCCAGCTTGGCGGTCGGTCACGGGTTGGACCGCGACAAGGCCCTGGCGGCATTGACCTCAGAAGTGGCGCGCACCTTCGACCTCTCGGGCGAACTCGGAACCGTGCGACCTGGCCGCCGGGCCGACCTGCTGGTGCTCGACGGCGAGCCCCTGCTGCCCACCACCTCCGTGCGCTACGTCCTCTCCTCTGGACGCGTGCTCGTCTCTCCCGATTCCACTGGTAGCCAGGACTGATCTCCCATGCAAACCCATCGCAAGATGAACACAAACGCGTTCCTGTTAGCCGCCTTGGCGCTAGTGGCGGGACCCCCCGCCAACGCATCCCCGGGTGAAGGCGACGCCCTCGCCATACGCGCCGAGAAACTCCACGTGGGAGACGGCACGATCATCGAGAACGGCATCGTGGTTTTTGAGAACGGCAAGATCACTGAGGTGGGCAAGGGCGCACCCGTACCCAAAGGGGTCGTGCTGATCGAACACGCCGGGCACCTGAGCGCGGGCTTGATCGCGCTGCGTGAGCAGGCCGGCGCTGTGGGTGAGTCCAACGACGGCACGCGCGCCGTCATGCCCGAGGCCCAACTTGGATACGCCTACAATCCCCGCCACTCTCAGGTGCAAGAGCTACTCAGGGAGGGCATCACTTCGTTTGTGATCGCGCCCCGGCCGGGCTCCTTGGTCGGCGGCCGCTGCTCGGTGGTCAAAGTGGGCACCGAAGTGATCCGCGCCAACGCCTTCTTGTCGATCTGCACGGGCAGCAACGGTCTGACCTCCAACCGCTTCCCCACCAGCTTGCAGGGCTCTCAAGCCGAACTTGAACGGCGCTTCGCCTGGCCCAAGGGCGAGTTCCTCGCCGCGGTCAAAGGCGACTTGGCCGTAATGCTCGACGGGGGCGTCACGCGCGCGGAGACCCAACACGCGATCGCTTTTGCGCGGCGGCACGGGCTGAAAGGGATGTTGGTCGGTTCGACCCGCCTGGGCGAGTTGGCACCCAAGATTCGGGCGGCCGGGCTGGGTGTGGCCATCTCCAACTTCAGTCCCAACACGGGTCGGCGCGTGGTCGAAGGGGCCGTGGCCCTCTCGAAGGCGGATGTGCCCTTTGGGTTTGCGTTGGGCGCACCCTACAACCACCCGGCCAACTTGCGCCTGACGGCGGCAGCGTGCATCCGCGCGGGCTTGAAGCCTGGTGTGGCTATGAAGGCCCTGACTTCCACCGCTGCCACGCTGGCCGGGGTCGGTGATCAAGTGGGCAGCGTGCAAGTGGGGCTGGCCGCGGACCTGGTGCTCTGGAGCGGTGACCCCACCGATCCGGGCAGCCAAGTGATGGCTGTCTACGTGGATGGTGACGAGGTGTTTCAAGCCGAAGACGACGACGAGAACGGAGACGACTGATGATTCTGACCCCCATGCTCCAGGCGGCTTGCCTGACCCTCTGTCTGCCCACGTTTCAACAGGCGCCCGCTGATGGCGCCGAAGTGAAGGCCGAGCGAGCCTCCGCCGCCGCCGAGGTGACGGTTCAGCCGGCGGCACCGGCCGCAGCGGACCTGCGCATACACGCCGGACGCGTGTACACCGGGACCGGCGAGATCCTGAAGAACGCTCTGATCGAAGTGCGAGACGGCAAGATTTCCAGCCTGCGTCCTGGGCGCAGTGCACCCGAGGGCGTGCTGCAGGTGAAGGCTGTCACGGCAGGCATGATCGATCTCTCGGCGCGCTTGAACACGGGCTTTAGCTCCGTGGAGCAGGTCACCGAGGTGCAGCCGCATCTCGATGTGGCGGGCTCGGTCAACCTGTACGACAAGCGCTTTGCGCGCCTGGCCCGTACTGGCGTTACGACGATCCTGATCAACCCCTTGGATCGCAACGTGATCGGAGGCCGCGGAGTGGCCGTCAAGACTCACGGCCCGATGGAGATCGAAGCTCGGCGCCTGTCGAGCCGAGCCATTTTGCGCGGGGCCATCGGAACCGAACCCTCAAGCGCAAACCACCCGGCTTTCGGCCGCCCGACGGATTTCTTCTCCCGCCGGCCGACGACCCGCATGGGCGTGGAGTGGGAATGGCGCAAGGCGTTCTTTGACGCGGTCGCTGCAACCCGTCTGCCCGAGAAGGACTTTCCAGGGTCGGCCGAGCTGCGTGCGGCCCTGGCCGGAGAACGCACGTTGATGATCCAAGCCTGGACGACCCAGGACATCCGCACCGCCGTCTATCTGGACGAAGAAATGCAACGCGAGGGCTTTGGCGATCTCGATCTAGTCATCGACGCTGCTGCAGAAGCTTGGAAAGAGCCCGCCATACTTGTGCGCAACGGTACTTCCGTGGTGTTGCCTCCCCACAGTCCCGGCGGCCGCGTCGGCGATGGAGCCTTCTTCTCATGGAACACGGCCAAACTTTTGGTCGACGAAGGTCTGACCGTCTGCCTCTCCGCTCACGGCGCTGGGCCGGGCCCGAGCTCGCTCGGGAGCCAGGCCGGCTTTGCCATGCGCGGGGGCCTGACTTTTGACCAGGCCCTAGCGAGCGTCACCTCGGCACCCGCCGCCCTACTGGGCATGGCGGACCGTCTAGGCGCTGTAGCCGAAGGCATGGATGCCGACCTCGCTCTTTGGAGCGGTCGCCCCTTCGCCTCCACCTCCCGAGTTGTCGGTGTGGTCATCGACGGCGCCGTCGTCGTCGATCCCCGCTGATCCACCCGATTCCTACAACGAACACTCTTCCCCTCAGTCGAACCCCGAATCAGTCGAACCCCAAAGCCACCCCCGCGATGATCCAGCAATTCACACGCTTCCTTCAACGGATCGCCCAATCTCACCTGGCCTTCACTCTAGGCCTGTTCGGATGTGTCTTCTTGCTCTCGGCGTCTGCCCAGGCCGGTGAGAAGTACGCCATTCGAGCCGGCACCGTCCACACCCTTGCGGGTGATGCCATCCCCAATGGCGTAATCGTGATCGAGGGCGGCCGGATTACCGCGGTGGGCGCGGCCGATTCCGTCAAGATCCCCTGGGACGCCGAGGTGCTGGACGTGCCACACCTGGAGGCCTATCCCGGGTTTGTGGAAGCGCACACCTCTTCGGGCATGGACCGCCCCAACGAATCGGTACAGGTCGCACCGTTCTTGGACGTGCGGGACTCCATCGATCCGGTGGCCTTCTACTTCGAGGACTGCTTGCGGTCGGGCATCACCACAGTGAACGTGCAGCACGGTAGCGCCTGCGTCATCGGGGCCGTGGGCATGGTGGTCAAGCCCTACGGAATGACAGTAGAAGAGATGCTCGTGCGCCCGCGCTCTGGCTTGAAGATCAGCACGTCACCTGGCCGCGGTAGGTCACGTGCAACCCAAGCCCAGACCCTGCGAGCAGCGTTCACCGGCTTGCGCACCCACCTGGAAGAGTTGGTGCAGGAGAAACGTGACGGCAAGGACTACGCCCGGCGTGAAGCTCTCTACCAAGGTCGGGACCTGACCGGGGAAGGCGGCAAGGGTCGCGCCATGAGCAGCAAGGGCTGGACAGTTGAGGGCCTGGAGCTTGTGCCCCGCGGCGAGGTAGATGAGAAACAAGAAACCTTGCTCGACCTTGTCGAGGGTCGTGTGCCCGCATGGATCTACTGCGCCGCCCCGATGGACGTGCGTCTGGCGCTTGAGATCGCTACGGACAACGGTTTTCTGGACCGCACGACCTTGGTGCTGGACGACTCATGCTGGAAGGCCGCTGATCTGATCGCCGAAGCCGGCGTTTCAGTGGTCCTGGACGCGACTCTCGTGCGGACCGAGACGGACCCCAAGACGGAAGAGGAAGAGGAGGTCTTTATCCCCGGTGTGTTCAAAGAGAAGGGCATCCCCTTCGCCCTGTCTTCGCGCAACTCAACCAGCGAGTCTCTGTGGTTCCAAGCGGCCATGTGCATGGCCCACGGGTTCACCCGCGCCGAGGCTCTCGCTGCCATCACCACGACCCCGGCCAGCATGCTGGGACTCACGGGAGAAGTGGGCAGCCTGAGCGTAGGAGCCTCCGGCAACGTGCTGTTGACCTCGGGCGATCCCCTCTCGGTGACATCGTTCGTCGAGTACGTCGTGATCGACGGCAACCTGGTCTACGACCGCTCGAAAGACGTCCGCACCCAGTACCTCCTGGAAGGCGTTGTCCCCGAGGGCACCGAGTCCAAGGGAGAGGAGCCGGAAGTTGTTGAAGACGGACGCAAGAAGGCCGGCGACGACGGAGGAAGCCGCTAATGAGCCCCCTGTTTTCCATTGGATCCCTGGCCCTAACCGGAGCCGCCTTCCTGGCACCTTCGGCGGCACCGGGAGCCTCAAGTCAGGACGTGGCCATTCAAGCCGGTCGCATTCACTTGGTCGAAGGTGGCGCGCTGATTGAGGACGGCACGATTCTCGTTCGCAACGGCCGCATCGTGGCTATCGGCCAAGATATCGATGTGCCTCGGGGCGTGCGCGTCGTGGACTACGGTCCCGATGCCGTGCTGACGCCGGGTCTCGTCGCGGCGGATTCCGGCTACGGGTCATCCGCAGCCGCGGAACGCACGGCTTCACCTACGCTGCGGGCGTCCGACCACTTCGATCCCTACAGCAACCTGAAATCCGCCTTGAGCGTTGGCGTGACCAGTGTCTATCTGGCCCCTGCCCGTGGGCGACTGATCGCCGGGCAAGGAGCGGTGATCAAGACCTACGGGGAAGAGGGCGCCCAGAGTCGCTTGATTTCCGCCAGTGCTTGCTTGCACGGGTCCATTGCTGCCGAGGCCCGGCGCACCCCGGGCTACTGGCAAATCCCGGTTCCGGCCACGGTGGATGTGGGTCTGGGTGTCGAACAGCCTCAGCTACCGCGCACCACGATGGGTGCGATCGTGGCCCTCGAAGAGCTAGTCGGTTTGGGCGACGAGGCACTAGCCGCGGAGTACGGGTCGGAAACCGGCCCGGCCCTCAAGGCCCTGATGGCCAACAAGACTCCCTGGCGCATGGGCGCCGGTTCTGTAGGGGAGGTCTGTGCCCTGCTCGAGTTTTTCGAGCGCAGCGGCCTGCCCTTGGTACTCGACTCCGACTACGGCGCCTCCCAAAAGCCTGAAGTCGTGGCGGCTGCGGGTGTGGCCGTAATCGCCGGCCCCCAGGGTCGTGCAGGCACGGACTTCGGCAAGGGACCCGACACGGCCTGGCCCGACCCCGGTTCAATTTCCGGCCTCGTCCAGGCGGGCGTGCCGGTAGCCATCGTCGCGCGTAACGGCGTGGACATCCGGGCCGCCGCGGCTTTGGCCCGTAGGGGCGGCATGACAGCCGATCAGGCTTTGCGGGCCGTGACACTGACTCCCGCCGAGGTGCTGGGCGTGGCCGACCGCGTGGGCAGCTTGGCGATCGGCAAGGACGCCGACTTCGCCGTGTTCAACGGCGCGCCGATGGACGGCACTTCCTCGGTGATCGCGACTTGGGTTTCCGGGGAGTTGGCTCACAAGCCGAAGTCCGGAGGGCCCACGGTGATCGAAGTGGAAGAGCTGCACGTCGGCAACGGCCACGTCCTGCGGCCCGGCCAGATCTTGATGAGTGGCGGCCGCGTGGCCGAGATTGGAACCGTTGTGGCACACCCCCGCGGCGCTACGGTCGTGCGTGGTGTTGCGGCCATGCCTGGCATGATTGATGTGCTTGGCTACCTAGGCACCGAGGGTTCGAGTGCGCGCTTCGACTTGCGTTTTGACCTGCGCCGCATCCTGGAAGCAGGAGACGACTTGGATCGGCGAGTGGCTAGGGCGGGCATCACGACCGTCAACATGGGCGCCAAGTCGGCGACCACGCCTTCGACCACCATGGCCTACAAACCTGCTGGAGAGGACCTGAACCGCATGGTTGTCTCACCTGCAGCCTGTATGCGCTTGAACTGGAATCACAGCGTACGAACTGAAACGGGCAAGGCTGTCCGTCAGACTTTGGACAAGGCGGCGGCATACAAGAAGAAGTGGGAGGACTACGAGGAGGCCATCGCCAAGTGGACCCCCCCGGCTCCTGAGGAGGCCAAGGCAGACAACAAAGACGCCAAAGACGAGGACGGCGAAGGTGACGCGGAAGAAGGTGCCGAAGACGACGCCGGCAAGAAGGAAAAGAAGAAGAAGAAGGGCGAGAAGGCCCCCGCACGTCCGGTTACGGGCGAGTGGGAGGGCAGCGTCAAGGGCGGCGGAAACGAACATGCGGTTCGCCTTCGCTTGCTCGAGCGCGACTTGGCCCTTGAGGGAACCGGCCGGGCCGAGAACCTCGACGAACTGATTTCCTTTGACGGAACACGTGACGAGTATCACGTGACCCTGCGCGGACTCTCGAGCGTGGGTGTGGTGACCTTCGACTTGCAGCTTGAAGGCAAGACTCTGAGCGGTACGGCCAGCGTTGATGGAGAAACTGCGGACGTCTCGTTTGAGCAGGTCTCTGACGAGTACCCCGTGGCCAAGCGGGCCGAAGAGCGGCGAACCGCATCGGTCTCCGCCCCCAAAGGCCAGCCCAAGTCACCCGGCATCGACCCCTCTCTTGAACCCATCCGTCAAGCCATGCTTGGCAACGGTGCGGTGGTGGTCGCGGTGGATCGCGAGGATGACATCCTGGCTTGCGTCGCAGCATTCGAGAAGCACGGCATCAAGCCCATCCTCTGGGGCGCGAGGAACGCCCTGCGCGTGGTGAGTCAGATCAAGGGGCGCGTGGCTGGCGTCGTGACCAACACGGGGGTTGCGAGTCTGTCGCGTGCTGGTATTCCCATTGCCTTCGCCAGTCAATCGGAACAGGGCGCGGCGGCTCTGCCCCAACAAGTGGCGGCACTCGTGGCGGGTGGGCTGAGTCCCAGCGCGGCCCTGCGTTCTCTCACGAGCGATGCTGCACGCATGTTTGCCCTCGATGACCGCATCGGCACTCTGCGTGCCGGTCTCGACGCCGACGTGTTGTTGCTCGACGGCAGTCCTCTCGAAATGAGTTCCTCCATCCAGCGTGTCTGGGTTAATGGCGAGGAGATTCGCTGAGGTGATCTCGGCCCTGCGCAACCTTTCCAGACGGGGAGCCGGTGCACTGTGCGCCGGCACCCTGTTCGTCTGCGGGTCCACTGCAATGGACACGCAGAAGGGGGAGGGGAACGCCGATCGTGGTCTCGCCATCTTGACAGCCAAGGTCTTGGTCCTGCCCTTGCACGGCACCCAGGCCATCGATGATGCGATCATCTTGGTGCGAGCGGGCAAGGTGCAACAGGTGGGCGCACGATCCGAGATCGCCATCCCCGAGGGCTACGAGGTGCTCGATGTCGGACCCCGCTGGGTTTCACCCGGCATCATTGACCTGCACTGCCACGTGGGTTCCAGCTCGTTCTTCGTCAACGACCTGAATGACATGGTCTACCTGACGAATCCTGGGCTGCGGGCGTCCACATCGGTGGTTCCGGGCAACCAGCACTTGGGCATCGGCTTGGCGGCTGGAGTCACGAGCGTGCTGTACATACCCGGTTCGGGGACGAACATCGGGGGGCAGGGCGTGTTGTTCAAGACGGGTTTCCCGACCTACGAGCAGAGTGAAATCCGCAATCCGGGCTCGCTCAAACTCGCGCAGGCAGGCAACCCCGAGAGTTGGACTGTGGGAGTTGGCCGCTGTTTCATGAACTGGAACACGCGCAACACCTTTCGGCGCGGGTTGGCCTACGCGCGCCAGCGCCTGGAAGAAGGCGAGCAGAGGCGGGCCAAAGACATCCAGTGGGAGGTCTTCAGCGCCCTGCTCGACCACTCGACCCAGGTTTCCACGCACACCCAGATCTACCAGGTGGTCCTGATGACCATCACCATGATCCGCGAGGAATTCGGTATCGATGTCTACATCGATCACGGGTCCTTTGACGGTTACAAAGCCGCAGGTCTCGCTCAAGAGAAGGGCGTGCCCGCCATCCTGGGCCCGCGCGCGGTGACTCCCCACACCTGGGTTCAGTACAGACCCAACATGTGGGTCGAGAACGATACCGATGGCGCCATCCTGGGCATGGCCGCCGAGTATCAGAAGGCTGGACACGAATTGATTGGATTCAACACGGACTCGCCGGTCTTGCCGGAAGAGCAGCTGCCCCTCCAGGCGGCAATGGCCGTGCGCTACGGGTTCGACACCTCCAACGCGCAACACGTGCGCGGACTCACGATCGTGCCCGCCGTGGCCTCGGGTCTCGACGAACGCCTAGGCAGCATCGAGGCCGGCAAGGATGCCGACCTGATTATCACAGACGGGGATCCTGCTGATCCGCGCACAACAGTTTCCCTTGTCCTGATTGATGGGCAACGGGTGTACGACATTGAACAGGAGACACGTCGATGGTGATTTCTTTGCGCACCCTGGCCTGTGCCAGCCTCTTGGCCCTCTCGACGGCGGGCCTTGCGCCTGCAGGTGAAACAGCCGCAGACGAGGGCCTGGTCCTCTACGCCAGCAAGGTGGTCACGGGCTCCTTCGACGGGGACGGCGTTATCAACAACGGAGCCGTTGTGATTCGCGGCGGCATGATCGAGGCGGTTGGCCCGCGGGACAAGGTGAAGGTGCCCGAGGGTTATCGCGTTGAGGACCTGGGCAACCTGTGGATCACGCCCGGGATGATCGACCTGCACTGCCACGTGGCCATGAGCCTGCAGGACCTCTCAGAAACGACGTACCTCACGAATCCCGGCATGCGCGCCTCAGTCGGAATCACGCCGGGCAACAAGGACCTGCGCAACGCGGTGGCCGGAGGTGTGACGACGGTGCTGCACATTCCTGGTTCAGCAACAAACATGGGGGGTCAGGGAATCCTCTTGCGGACTTCACCGCGGAAGTTTGAAGAGGCGCTCATACGTGACCCTGGATCGCTAAAGCTCGCTCAGGCCGGCAACCCCGAGCGGCGCGCGCCCTGGACTCCTCGGCGCGCGTTTATGAACTACAACACGCGTAGCACCTTCCGACGCGGCGTGGCCTACGCCAAGCGCTGGTCGGACTACGAGGAGGGCAAGGGTGAGAAGCCCGAGCGGGATCTGCAGTTCGACATCTTCCGCAGTCTGTACAAGGGTGAGGCCCAGGTTTCGACCCACACCCAGATCTACCAGGTCGTGCTGATGACGCTCACAATGGTTGCCGAGCAATTTGACCTGCCTGTCTACATCGACCACGGCACTTTCGACGGTTGGCGCGCGGCAGCCAAGGCTCAGGAGCTTGGAGTCGCGGCGATCCTCGGCCCGCGGGCGGTCACCACCGGGATGGACTCCCCCGGTTTCGCTTCCTATGACCAGGACGGCGCAATCCTGGGCGTCGCAGCTCAATACCAAAAGCTTGGACACCAACGGGTGGGTTTCAACACGGACTGCGTCGGGCCCCTTGGACGAGGAATTGCCCAAGAAGAACTCGGGCTGCAAGCATCCATGGGCGTGCGCTACGGCGTGGACAACTCCGAGCCTTACGGCGTACGCGGTGTGACCTCAGTGCCCGCTGAGGCGGCCGGCCTATCCGGCCGCTTGGGCCGCGTGGTCGCGGGACTTGAAGCGGACCTTGTAATTTCCTCAGGCGATCCGACCGACCCGCGTTGCTCGGTGGAACGCGTGTACCAGGCTGGCCGGCTCGTCTATGACACGTCTAGGGATGTGCGCCGATTCTAAGAACATGATGACACCCAAAGTCAGAACACTGGTCGCGCTGGCACTGGCCTTCATCGGCCTCGTCAATCTGTCCCCCGCAGCAGCCGAGGGCAAGGGGCGAGCAATTCTCGCGCGCAAGATCCTGATCGCTGCGCGACCCGGGCCTGCGGTTCTCGACAACGGTGTCATTCTGATTTCAGGTTCGCGCATTGAGGCCGTCGGGCCCCAGAGCAAGGTCAAGATTCCGGAGGGCTACGAGATTCTGGACGCCGGCGACAACTGGGTCAGCCCGGGGTTCATGGATCTCCATAACCACTCCGCTTCTGACCTGCGCAGTCTCAATGACATGGTTTACCTGACCAACCCGGGCCTTCGTGCTTGGGCCGGTGCCATCCCCGATACAGCGGGCATGCGCGTAGCCTTGGCAGCGGGCGTGACCTCCGTTCTGACCATTCCCGGCTCGGGCACCAACATCGGAGGGCAGGGCGTTCTGCAGCGCACGGGTTTCCGCGGTTTCGAAGCCAACCTGATTCGCAACCCCGGTTCGTTGAAGTTGGCCCAGGCGGGCAACCCCGAGCGCAGCCAGCCTTGGACACCGCGCCGAACTTTCATGAACTGGAATACGCGCAACACCTTCCGGCGCGGCGTGGCCTACGCCAAGCGCTGGGAGGCATTCGAAGCCGGTGAGGGGGAGAAGCCCGAGCGCGATATTCAGTTTGATATCTATCGCAGTCTCGTCAAAGGCGAGGCGCAGGTTTCCACGCACACCCAGATCTACCAAGTCGTGCTGATGACGGTGAACATGGTAGCCATCGAATTTGGTCTGCCCGTGTTCATTGACCACGGCACCTTTGACGGATTCCGCGCGGCCCCCCAGGCACAAGCAGCAGGCGTCAACGCCATCCTCGGCCCGCGTGCGATCCAAGACCACAGGGCGGGATTTGTGGATACCGACGGCAAGATCATGGGCGTGGCCGCCAGCTACCAGGAGCGCGGGCACACGACTATCGGATTCAACACCGACTCGCCGGTGATCCCCCAGGAAGAACTGCCACTGCAAGCGGCCATGGGGGTTCGCTACGGCTTCGACAACTCGAAGATGGACGCCATTCGCGGACTGACGATCGTGCCGGCCCTAACGGTTGGACTGCAGGCGGACCAGGGCAGTGTCGAGGTGGGCAAGTACGCCGACCTGATCGTGACCAAGGGCGATCCGATTGACCCTCGCAGTTCGGTCGAATGGGTCATCCAGCACGGTCAGACTGTCTACAGCACCCAATCGGAGCGCCGTCGATGGTAGTTGTCGCGACCACCCTGCTGGCTCTTGCGGCCAGCGCCCAAGACCCCGGCACGCCGGGTGGTCCGGGTCTTGCCCTCTTTGCCGCTAAGGCATTGGTGGCGGAGCTGGACGGGCGGCAGGTGGTGGACAATGCGCTGATCCTCGTCAAAGACGGCCAAATCGAGGCCATTGCCGCGCGCTCGGAAATTGAGGTGCCCACGGGATACACGCTCCGCGACCTGGGCTCCCAGTGGGTCATGCCCGGTCTCGTCGACCTGCACACCCACGTCAGCGGTTCGGGCATTAACGACACCGTCTTCCAGATCAACTCGGGCCTGCGAGTTGCGCCCACAACGGTGCCCGCGAACCGCAACCTGAAGCGTGCGCTGGCGGCGGGCGTTACGACGGTCCTCTACATTCCCGGCTCGGGCTCGAACATGGGCGGGCAGGGCATCTTGATGAAGACGGGCTTCCCCGAGTACGAAAGAGCGTTGGTGCGCGATCCGGGTTCGCTCAAGATCGCCCAGGGCGATAACCCCACACGTTGGGGCTACGGAATGGGGCGCCTGCTGATGAACTTCCACCTGAGAACGGTGATCGAGCAAGGCCTGGCCTACGCCCAGGCCTGGGATGAGTTCGAAGCGGGCGAGGGCGATAAGCCAGAGCGCGAGTTGCGCCTTGACATCTTCAGGGAGTTGGCCGCCCACCGCACCCAGGTCTCAACCCACACGCAGTACTTCCAACTCGTGATGATGAGCATTCTGATGCTGGCTCGCGACTACGACCTGGACGTGTACATCGACCACGGTTCCTTCGACAGCTACTTGAACTCGGACATCGCGGTTGAGAACAACGTGGCTGCCATCCTGGGCCCGCGCGAAGTCATGTGGCCGAACCCCCCGCGTTATCGAACAGACGGACAGGTGCATGGCAGTGCCTGGGGCTTCCAACAAGCGGGACACCCCATGATCGGTTTCAACACGGACGCGCCGGTTGTGCCTCTCGAGGAGCTGCCCCTGCAGGCGGCCATGGGGGCGCGCTACGGCATGGACAATTCCGCCATGCAGGCGGTGCGCGGTCTCACGATCGTGCCGGCGACCGTGGCCGGGATTTCGGACCGGCTTGGCAGCTTGGAGGCCGGCAAGGACGCCGACCTCGTCATTCTCAGCGGCGATCCCGCCGATCCGCGCACATCCATCGAACAGGTCTACTTGGAAGGCGAGACGGTCTATGACACGGCCCGTGACCGCCGCCGTTGGTAACTGACGCCTTCTACAACGAACCCCTCCGCTCACACCAGAACAACGTACCGGGACGCTCCCGACACGAATCCCACTCCCCCTAATCACGATGCTCATTCCCCTGCTCCTCGCCTGGACACCCAGCCCTGTCCCCCAAGAGGCTCCTGACCTACCCGACCTGTATGCAATCAAGGCTTCCGTCCTCGAGACGGGAACCGGTGAGGTGATCGAACACGCTGTGCTGCTCGTGGAGGGCGGCAAGGTGATCACCGTGGGCGAGGATCTCGTGGTCGAGCGCGGGATTCCGGTCTATGAGCTGGACCCCGACCAGGTGGTCATCCCAGGTCTTGTCAACGCCTACACGCGCGTGGGCATGACGGGCTCCGGTCAGAGTGGGGCGCGGCCTTGGCAGCGGGCTTCGGACGAGTTGTACCCGGCAGCCGGAGACTACTCGGGAGTACGCGAGACGGGCGTGACGACCCTCGGTCACTATCCCTCGGGCAATGGCATTCCTGGGCGCTGCGTCGTCGTGCGGCCCAAGGGGAGTACAGCATCGGCCATGACGATCAAGGACGACGCTTACTTGAAGGTCATCATGGGCTCTTCCAAGTCGGCCAAGGACGCCCTCTCGGGTGGCTTCAAGAAGGCCGATACCTGGATCGCAAAAGAGAAGAAGAACAAGGAGAAGTGGGACAAGGCCAAGGAGAAGTTCGACAAGGAAAAGGACAAGGAGAAGAAGGCCAAACTCGACCCAGGACCGTACAAGCCACTGGCGGATGACCCCAGCGCAGCTTCCTTCATGCAGCTGCGAGACGGATCGCTCAAGGCGCTGATTTCGGTTCGCACCGCCGGTGACTACTTGCACCTGATCGACGCCATCGGGGAAGAGGAGTTCACATGGGATCTGCGCGTCGTCATGACCCGCGACATGAACATCTATCACGTGATCGAGAAGGTGGCCAAGAGCGGCCGCCGAGTCGTGCTCGAACCTGAAATCTCTCTGCATCCGGGCACCATGCGGCAGCGCAACCTGCCTGCAGAGTTTGCGCGCGCAGGCACACCCGTCGTCCTGGTCCCGCGCAGCGATTCCGTCGCTGGCTTCAAGGCCTGGCGTCGCCACGTGGGAGAGATCGTCGCCTCGGGCCTCGATCGCTCCACGGCCATGCGAGCCATCACCTTGGAACCCGCTGCCTTGCTGGGCGTCGACGACCAGGTTGGCAGCTTGGAGGCCGGCAAGCAGGCCAACTTCGTAATCCTGAGCGGAGACCCGTTCGAACCTGGAACCCAAGTGGACGCCGTCATCCTCGATGGTGTGCTCGTCAGTGGCGAGGTGAATCTCTAATGCACATCCAAACCAACACGAACGGCCGCACACTTATTCTGGCTGTCTTGCTGCCGATCTTCCTCTCCCTTTGCGCGCCGGCCTTCTCTCAGGACGAGAAGAAAGAACAGGAGGAGCCGCAGACCGAAGAGGAAACGGACGAGTGGTTCGCGCTCCAGGGTGGCGACATCTACACGGGTACCGGGGCCGTGCTACGCGGCGCGACGGTGCTCTCTAAGAACGGCACCATCGATGAAATCGGCTACGACCTGTTCATTCCTGAGGGAGCCGAAGTTCTGGACGTCAGCGGCTACCGCGTTTATCCGGGACTCGTGGCGATTGAGTCGAGAGGCCTGTTCGGCGGCTCTTCGGACCTCGCCAACAGCGTGGACCCCTTCAGCAAGAACATGACCTTGGCACTGGCTGCGGGCGTGACGACAGCTCGCAGTGGATCGGAAGTGGCAAAACTGCGAGCGGGGCACATTGACGGCTTGGTGCTCAACTCGGGCATCCTGCCCCGTCTGTCCTACAGCAAGTCCAGCCCCTCCGGCAAGCGTACCCTGCGCGAGAAATTCGAGGCGGCCTCTCAATACCTGCGCGACTATGCCCAGTGGCAAATCGACAAGAAGTCCGACAAGGAACTCAAGGAGCCTTCCAAGAAGGGCATCGACAGCAGCATCCTGCGCTACTTGAGGGGTGAGGCGCGGCCGTTGTTCTCTGCCAGCCAACGCACCGACCTGCTCGAGATCGCGCGGCTCGCTCAGCGTTTCGGATTCCGCCCCATCATCGACGGGTGCCAAGAGGGCTGGATCGTCGCTGACGAGCTCGGCCGAGCAGGCGCTTCGGCCATCCTCACGGCGCGCGATCGGTCCTCGAAGGGCGAACAACTCGTACGTGCCGGTGGCTCCTCGATCGAGAACGCAGCCATCTTGCACCGCGCGGGCGTGTCGGTGACGATCATTCCCAGCTCGGCGGGCATCAGCCTGGGCGGCATCGTGGGCCGCGACTTGATGCACCTCACTGTGGAGGCCGGCTACGCCGTGCGCGGCGGGCTTTCCGAGAAGGCTGCTCTCGATAGCATCACCATTGAACCCGCACGACTCATGGGGGTCAGCCAGCGCGTCGGATCGATCGAGGTCGGAAAAGACGCCGACATGATCATCACCGACGGGGATGTTCTGCACTACCAGACCTTCGTGCAATGGGCTGTTGTCGCGGGGGAGGTGGTCTACGACAAGCAGGCCGAGCTCTACTTCGCCCACATCCGGCCCCGCCCGGAGGCCGCCCTGTCCCCCGAAGAACGCCTGGATGCGGGCGAGACTCCCGAAGAGGAAATCGTCGAAGAAGCCGGTGATTCCGACTCTCCTGGCGAAGGGAACGAGGAAGGAGATGGCGAGGACCACGACGAGGACGATGGAGATGGCGGCTCTCGGCCGTGATTTCAGGGGCCGATTCCAAACAGGCCCCTCTTTGAACTCGAATTGAAGGGCTAGACTGACTCGGGTCGGCCCCCTGAGGCCTGCCTGCCACCTGCCCCCGGGACCTTGCGCCCGCAGGGCGTTCTTCCGCAGTCGCTCTGCGATTCTCTTCATTCAGCATGGTCCTTCGACACCTGATGCGGGCTCTGGGCCCGGGTCGCAAAGACTCCCGGCACCTCACGCAAGATGAGGCGGCCCGAGCCTTCCACGCAATCCTCTCTGGGGGGCACAGCCCTGTTCTGATTGCCTCGTTCTTGACGAGCATGCGTTGGAAGGGGGTAACGGCTGCGGAATTGACCGGCTTTGCACGTGCCGCACGTAACCAGGCCCGAATCCCCTGCGAGGGTGTGCCTGGGTTGGTTTGCATCTCGCCACCACAGGATGGCCACGAACAGACGCCGCCCTTGGATCTAGCGGCGGGCTTGATCGCGGCTGCAGCAGGCGCGCGCGTTCTGATCATCACGGACAAGGGAGTTCCGCCGCGTCGCGGGCTGACCGCAGCGAGTGTCTTGGATTCCCTGGGTCTGTCCATGACCTGGGACCCAACGGAAGCAGAAGAGTGGGTAGCCAAAGGACGCTTCGCCGTGCTGTCGGCGTCGGGTATTCTCCCGCCGCTACTCGAACTGCGCGACATACGCGGTGAGCTTGGATTACGCAGCCCACTCTCAACCGTGGAGAAGTTGCTGGCTCCAGCATCGGCCGCCGTGGTGTTGGCTGCACAGAGTGGACCGGTCCTCGGCGCTGCGGCCGAGGTCATACAAGGCTTGGGGCACCCGCGCGGCATCGTCATTCAGGGCGTAGACGGAGGAGTCATCCCATCCGTGCGCCGTCGCACACGTGGGCTCGAAATCAGTTCGGGTCACCTCACTCCCGTTACCGTTGAACCTGAAGACTTCGGGCTTGAGTGCAGCGGCGAGCCTGAGCTGCCCATGTTCGGCCCTCCCGAGGAGGGTCAGGGAACGGGGGACAACTCGGCCCTGGTAGATGCTTGCGGCGAAATGACAAGCGCCGTCTTGAACGGCGAGGCCAGCGCGGCCCGCAATGCGACCCTGCTCGGAGCCTCACTGATCTTGAAGGCATCGGGCCGCGCACTGACTCTGGCCGAGGGCGTGGATGCCGCAGCCCGTGCGGTAGATGAGGGCCAGGTGATCGCACTCGTGGAACACCTCAGGCAAGTCGGGGGCTGAGGGGGCCGTACAGCTCCCCCCCCGGCAGAGTGAGAACACGACCTGGGCATAAGTGCCGATCCGGTAGGGCCCTGGGCTACACTCAGGCCCCATGAGCTTCCGCAACATCTTCATCGCGATCTTCATCGGCGCCGCACTGATTGTGTCGGCTCTCGTGGTCAATAAGGCCCGCCCGGCCTCAGACCTAGGCTATGCCTCGGCTGAATTCGTGAGTGCTTCCGGCAAATGTGCCGAGTGCCACCGGGCAGAAACGGGCGCCGTGGTCCACCAGTTCGAGCGCAGTGCGCACAACAGGGCAGGCATCACCTGTCTTGAATGCCACGTCCCACAAGATGGCCAAGAGGCTCTTTCTCACAACGGCTTCACCATCGCAACGGGTCTGACCGCGAAGAACTGCGCCAGTTGCCACACCACTGAGTACGACCAATTCGTTCGCAGCCGGCACGCTCTGCCCGCCTATGCGGCGGTGAATGGCACCGCAAACATGACCGCCGAAATGATTGCGTTGGGCGAACGCTATCACCCGGGTGCCGTTGATCGATCGCCCAACGCGCTCATTGACCTCGAGGGTCTAGGCACGCGCGTCAAGGGATGCCTCACCTGCCACAACATCGGCAGGCCGAATGAGGATGGATCCATTGGGACCTGCACCGAGTGTCACTCTCGGCACGACACCTCGATTGCCCTCGCCCGTGAAGCGAAGACCTGCGGTCAGTGCCACATGGGGCCCGACCACTCACAACTCGAAATCTACGAAGAATCCAAGCACGGCATTCTCTTCCACGCACAGCGCGACTCGATGCGACTGGATGCCAACCCCAAGTCCCTGCTCGTGCGCGACATGCCGATCCCTACCTGTGCCACCTGTCACATGAGTGGGCTGGAGGGCATGAAGGTGACCCACGACACCACGGAGCGACTCTCCTATTGGCTCTTCGCCCCGGTTTCGAAGAAGCGACCAGGCTTCGAGGCGGGTCAGGCGGAAATGCAGGACTTGTGCACGAAGTGTCACGCCAAGAGCAATGTCGACCGTTTCTATCGAGAGGCCGAGGTGGTGCTGGAGTCCACCAACGAGCAGGTCGAGCGGGCGAAGAAGGTCATCGATGACCTGCGCGCAGAGGGGCTCTTGACCCCAGAGCCCTTTGACGAGCCCATCGAATTCCTCTACTTCGACTACTGGCACTACTTCGGGAGAACAGCCAAGCACGGTGCCTACATGGGTGGCGCGGACTTTGTGCAGTGGCACGGCAGCTACGAGTTGCTGGCCAAGTTCGTGGAACTCGAGGAGATGGCCGCCCAACTGCGCAGGGAACTAGGGGACAAGTAGAGGTTTGGCCGGGCTGAAAAAGACGATCTTGCGCGCGCTCGCATCCTGTGTGCGTCACCAAGCTCTCGTGTTGGAGCTCTTCGTGCTCTCCAACTTCACCTTCCTGATTCTCGATATCTACTTGGCTCACTCCGTCAATCGGTTTCGGCATCCAGCAGAATGGATTCCATTCTGGTTTTCACTTGCGGCCTCATTGGCCCTGTTGCCCTGTGTGATTCTGCAGTGGCGCGGACGCAATGGAGTGTTGGGACACTTCATAGGGCTTTGCATTGGTTACGGAGCCATTGCCGTGGGCGTGGGCGGGTTGGCGTACCACTTGGACAGTCAGTTCTTTGAACTGTGGACCCTGAAGAGCCTCGTGTACACGGCGCCCTGTGTGGCTCCCCTCAGCTACGCAGGCCTGGGTTTCCTGCTCATCCTCAATCGCACAGTCGATCACAGTTCGCGCGAGTGGAGCCAGTGGGTGACATTCTTCGCGCTCGGGGGCTTCGTGGGAAACTTCCTGCTGACCTTGGCTGACCACGCCCAGAACGGCTTCTTCCACTTCAGCGAGTGGGTTCCCGTAGCGACGAGCGCTCTGGCCGTTGGCTTTCTGTTCATGGCGCTCGGTGAACGCGACCGACTCTTCCACCAAGTTTGCCTAGGTGTCATCACCTTTCAGGCGCTCATCGGAGTGCTCGGTTTTTATCTGCACTTCGAGTCCAGTGCGGCGGGCTTCTCCTCCAACCGGCTCGAGAGTTTTGTGCATGGCGCGCCCATCCTGGCGCCCATGCTCTTCGCGGATTTAGCCCTGCTGGCCGCCATCGGTATCGGCAGGGGGCTGCAAGCTCAGGCTCCCGCCCACCTTCGGGACTGAGAGCCGACGGCTTCTTTGGCGGTCGACCCCGCAGTCTAGGTGGAGGCCGCCTGCACGTCGGAGTCCAGGTTCTGAACCCGACAAAAGCGCACGACGTCACCGACGATGCCCGACAAGCGTCCCTGCTCGGGAACCACGAGGCGTCTAGATGCAGCTTGCGCGGCTCCCAAAAAGAATCCGGCCTCTTCATCGGATGTGACCAGGACACCAGGGCTCGACACTTGTTGCAGTAGAGAGCGGGTCCACGATTGGGCCAGCTCGCGCTCGTGCCCGAGATCACCAGGGCCAGCCGAGAGCTCAGTTCCGCGCCGGCCGTAGAGCTCGTCGTGCAGTGCGGGGAATGCATCGGGATCGGTCAGCACACTCACCATCCAGAGCAGGTCGTAGCCGTTTTCGCTGGGAGCGGGGTGGGTCTCCACCCGGGGAAGATCCAGGCCTGTTTGTTCTTCCACGGCCTGCAGGGCGCGATTGAGTTCTCGCGTTTCGCCACACTCGATGTTGTGCCAATGCACATGGCGGCCGAGTACAAGGTGCTCAGCCAGGATGGGAATCAACTCCGCTAGCGCTGCTCCAACCCAAAGAGACCGCCCAAGTGTGCCGCCCGGCAAGCGGCGCACCGCGTCCTGCAGGTCGGCGGCCAACAACAGGCCCGTTTCCCGGATGGCCTCCCGTTGTTCCTCCGCAAAGAAAGACTCGCCACCCTCGTGGCAGTAGGTCTGACCTAATACATCCCAATTCAGCTCGGCTTCCATCTTGGCCACAGCCCACCCAAACTGCTCTGCCTTGCTCATTCGAAGACCAAGCGCACCTCTTCTAGCGACCGCCGCTCCAAGTCGGGTACGAGACAGTCGGAACTCGGGTATCCCACAGGGATCAAGAGGAAGGCCTTCTCGTTGACGGGCCTGTCGAGTAGGTCGGCGAGGAATCCAAGTGGGCTAGGTGTGTGGGTGAGTGTTCCCAAGCCCGCCTCGTGCAGGGCGGCCAGCAGGAATCCCGAGGCGATTCCCACAGATTCCTGCGTGTAATAGTGCTGGCTGCGCTCATCACTCTCCCCACCCCAGATTTGGCGAAAGACCACAATCAGGGCGGGCGCGTCCTCGAGGAAGGGCTTGTTGGCATCCGTCCCAAAGGGCTCGAGGTCACGCAGCCAGGTAGGGTTCATGCGGCCGCCGTAGTTGAGCTGCTCTTCGGATTCGGCCGCCGCTCTGATGCGGCGCTTCAGCTCTGGATCGGTGACAATCGCGAAGGTCCAGGGCTGCTTGTGGGCACCAGAGGGAGCTGAAGCCGCGGCCAAAATGCAATCGTCGAGTACACCAGCAGGAATCGGATCCGTTGAGAAATGACGCACGCTGCGGCGGCGCGCGATGGACTGCTGGAACGCCCGCGAGCGGGACAGCATCTGGTCTTCAGGAACCCGCTTGAACGCCAGCCGAACAAAGCGCGGCGTGACCTGCTCGTCGGAGGGGGGGGCGCTCATGCAGTGCCCGATGCTTGGGGGGGATTGCCGTAGCGCTCGTACAATTCGCTGATGGCCTCAGGCTCACCGATGACTAAGAGTCGATCGCCAATTTGGAAGCGCGTCGTCCCGTGGGGGACGAGAGTCTGACCGTCTCGCCGCAGAGCTGCGACGAGGCATTCCGCGGGCAATCCAACCTCCTGCAAGGTGCGCTCGGCAAGCGCTGAAGAACGCTCGTTGGCAGCAAGGCGGATCGATAGGTACCGATCATTGCGCAGGAACACCTCACGCAGGTGAACCTCATTGGTCGCTGCGAGCCAGTTCTCGATGAAGTCGTCCTGATCGATACGGCTGGCGAGCTGCGCGAGCATACGCAGGTGTTGGCCGGGATCCCCTTCGGGGCTGACCAAGAAGAACACCGCGTGCACCTTGTCCGCCGTGTGAGGCTTTCCGAACACGTCACCCGTGACAATGCGTATTTCCCTACGCGTGCGCACCAGGACCATGGTGGCGTGTTCCAGGCCCTCCAAGTGCATGTGTGGCAAGGCCACACCCTTGGCCACCGGCGTGGCACCCATGGCGGTGCCCTCGGTAAACCCCTGGATCAGGCGTTCCACATCCACCCCCAAGCGAGGAGCCAGATCCTTCGAGGCGCGTTCAATCAGGTCATCGAACCCCCCAATTTCGTCGATATCAATGACGTGGGCGTCCAACACGGCCTCTTCGAAGGGGTCCTGGTCGCGTAGTCCCTTTTCCTTGAGAATGCTGCGCAACTCCACGTCCAATTCTTCGTGCCGATTCTCGCCCAGCCGTGCGAACATGTGCAGGATTGCACCCTTGCGGTCCACGCGCTTCGATCCGTACTGCGAGTACCAGAGGGCCCCGGTCAGAATGAGCCCGGCGCTGAAGACTGTGGGCATCAAACCCATTTGGGCGATCAGAACGAAGGGCGCAACGATGCCGAAGATGTGCAGACCCGGGTAGAGCGGAGCGCGGTAGCCGGGGTCGTATGAGGCCAAGCCGCTCTCGCGCATGACGATGACGGCCAGACACAAGAGCGCGAACATCATCAGCTGGAACGCACTCGCCAGCTTGGCGATTTTGACCGGTTCGAGGAATAGCAAGATGACCACGATGACCGTCACGGTCAGGACGATCGATCGCAGGGGCGTGCCTTGCTTCGAGAGCTTGGAGAGTCCCTCGGGCACGAGCTTGTCGCGTCCCATGGCAAGCGGATAGCGCGATGAGCTGAGGATGCCCGCGTTCGACACGGAGAAGAACGCCAGGAACGCTCCCAAGGTGATGACGTACAGGCCCACCTTGCCGAAGATCGCCTCGGCGGCGGAAGCCATGGGGGTCAGGTCACCGGCAAGCTTTTGCGCTGGCAGAACACCGACCATGACCAGCGTGCACAGCCCATAGACCAGCAGCGATGTACCCAGGGATAAGAACACACCCTTGGGCAGGTTGCGTTCTGGGTCGTGCACCTCCTCTGAGACACTGGCCACGTTCGTGACACCTACATACGAGATGTACACCAGTCCGGTCGTGGCCAGAATTCCCTCGGTTCCCGCGCCGAAGAAATTTGTGAAGGCGTCCAGGTCAATCGCCGGAACGCCACGACCCATGAACAGGCTCAGCACAATCAACAGGCCCATGACCAAGATGACCTGGAACTTGCCCGTCTTCTTGGAGCCCGCTGCGTTCAGGACTCCGAAGAGCACCGCAAAGCCAGCGGCGATGAGGCGCATCGTCATGGGGTCGGACTCGCCGAAAACCAGAGCGCTGTACGCGCCAATGCCAACGAGGGCGAAGGAAGTCTTCAACACCAGCGCCAGCCACGTACCGAGCCCCCCGATCGTGCCGGCCAGGGGGCCTAGGCTGCGGTCCAGGAAGTAGTAGGCACCGCCCGCACGCGGCATGGCGGTGGCCAGCTCGACGATTGCCAGCATGGCGGGAACCAGGGGCACGGCCGCCAGCATGTAGCACAGCACAATGGCCGGACCTGCCTGCTCCGCGGCCAATCCTGGCAGCAAGAAAAGCCCCGCGCTAAGAGTGGCCCCCGTGGCGATGGTGTAGACATCGCGAAGCTTCAGTTCCTTGGGCAAGCGCGCTGCAGCCATGGGTGGGTAACGGGGCCGATAGGGCTGCCGATGAGGATCCGAGAGGGAATCTGCCGAGAGGTCGGCTCGGGCGTCTAGCCCAAGACACTATCGCTGCACTGAGTGGTAGCTACCCGTCTTGGGAATCTCAAGCTTAGTCTCTTCCTTGCTGCCCGGCCAGCGCACGAAGAGACCGACAACCTCATGTCCCGGAGCCAACCCGAAGTGAACTCGCGGGTCGTTGGACGACAGGTAGCTGTAGGCCGGGTCCGCCAAACGATATTGGGAAGCACTCACCACCTCACCGTTGAGCAAGGAGCTCGTCTCCAAACGCACCACGGCACCCACGGCGGTCTTGAAGCGTGACCCCTTGAGCTCGACGCCTACCCAGGTCCCTGCACGCGGGGCGACGTTGCGCAACAGTTTCACCTGCGCATCGCGGTCTACCACGACGATGTCCACGTCCCCGTCATTATCGATATCGCCAAAGGCAGCGCCGCGGCTGGAACCGATCACGGGGGACGACGTGCCCTCGCCCAGGCTCTCGAAACGCGTTCCGCCGAGGCCCCGGTAGAGCAGGTTCGGCTCTGCGTAGGGGTCGGAGCTAAAGGACTCCTGCCTGCCCCAGGCTTGCACCGCTCCATTGGCCACATAGAGATCCAATCGTCCGTCCAGATCAAAATCGTGAAAGCCCATTCCAAAACCGGTCAATCGCAGACTGGCGGGGCCCAGCCCCGTCATGTTGGTCATATCCCGGAAGCGCCCCTCGCGGTTCATATAGAAGGTGTTCGTCTCACGACGGATGTGAGTCATGAACAAGTCAAACCAGCCATCTTGATTCACATCGACCCACTGCACCCCCATGCCGGCCTCAGGAGTGCCGGTGCTGTTGACCGCACAACCCCCGGCTAGGGCGACGTCTTTGAAGCTGTCCATGCCGCTGTTTCGCCACAGCGCATTGGCCGTCGCGTCGTTGGCCACATATATATCCGTGTCGCCGTCCATGTCGTAGTCGGCGCACGCGACCCCCAGGCCGTTGCCTGTAGTGAGGTGCAGCCCTTGCTTGCGCGAGTAGTCGGCAAATCCCAACCGCCCTTGCAAGAACAGCAGGTCCGTCGATTGGGCGTTGTAGTTGTTGGGGCTGCAGTAATCCGGCTTGTTGCGGTAGTTGTTGCAGGGTGTCTCGATCGCTGGCGACCAGTTCAGGTTGTTGACCACAAAGAGGTCCAGCTTGCCGTCGGAATTTCCGTCAACGAACGCGGCACTGGTTCCCCAGCGGGCATCGCCCAGGTTGAATCGCGCAGTGACGTCCTTGAACGTGCCGTCTCCTTGGTTCTGATAGAAGACGTTGGCGCCCACGTTTGTGACGTACAAGTCCACATCGCCGTCCCCGTCGTAGTCACCACACGCAACGCCCATACCGTATCCGTCGTCCCCGACACCGGCAGTGAACGTCATGTCGACGAACTGGGGTCCGCCCAGTTGATCGTCCGCAGCCTGCTCCAAGGTCATGTTCTTGAACAAGCGGTTGGTAGGAGATGTTTGGTCTTCGCCCGGCGTCAGGTAGCCCGACTGGACGAAGTAGACATCCAGGTCCCCATCACCGTCGTAGTCGAAAAGCGCCACACCGCCCCCCATGATTTCTGGAAACCAGTGGCGATCTGCTGGCGCGCCGCTGACGTGCTTCCAGGTTAACCCCGAGGCCAGCGCCTCTTCCTGAAACCAGGAAGTCGGGGCATCGGTCCCTTGCACGGGCGAGGCCAGTGCGGCGGGGCACGTGAGCAGAAGGAGCGCGGCTCCCAGCGAAGTAGACATGGACATGTTGTGGAGCGGGGGCAAAGAAGCGAAGGAGATCATCGGGGGGAACCAGGAGCTGTGGGAGCTGAACCATCAGCGGACCCATCACCCTCACCACCGCCCTGTTGCGGCGGCGTCTGTCCGGGCAAGGCGCCTGTGCGGGCCACCGAGCGCACGTTCTCGCAAAAGGCCAGAACCTCGGCGTTGCCGGGCATGACCTTTGTCATCCAGTCAGCGATGCGTACGGCCTCATCCATCTGCTGCGTCGAGACCAGTGCCTGGGCGTAGAACATCCCGACGGCGGGCTCGCGCGGGGCCAGATCGAACGCGCGCTTGCCGGACGCAACGCCCTGCTCATGATTGCCCACCGTGAAGTGCGCGCGGGCCAAGAACATGAAGGCGGCCGGGCTGCCCATGTTGTGCTCAGCATTAGCCATAGCGAAGCGCAGCATCTCTGCTTGGCGTCCTGTCTGGGCGTACAAGCCAGCGAGGCGTTCAAACAGCTGAGGCTCTGTGCATCCCAGCTGCAGGGCCGCGCTCAACGATTGCAGGGCCGAATTGGCCGTTTGCTGGTCAGGATTAGCCGGATCGAGCGTCAGAGAAAGTGCGAGTCCCATGAAGTAGTGCGCGCGGCCCAAATTGGGTGCGATCGTGACGGCCTCCTGTGCCTTAGCCATCACTTCCATCACGACAGCCTGGCGAACCTCGGGAGCCATCGCGTCCCCAGCCCGCGCCGACTTGTTCAGCAGGGCTGTGGCCAGCTCGATCTTGATGTCCACCGATTGGGGGTGCGCGGCTTCTGCCTTGCGCAAGACCTCGATGCCCGTGTCCAAGTCGCCACGCATCAAGTGCGCGCGGCCCAAGAGCTGCAGCACGGCGTGGTTGTTGGGATTCGCCAACAACATCGCTTCTAATGACGTGATCGCCGGATCGACTTGGCCGCCCATCAGCAGGTTCTCGATCCCCATCATTCGTCGATGGAAGCCCACTGAGAATCCATCCAAGCGGGGCTGGTGCGGGTCCGGCGGATACTCCGGCCAGGCATTCACTCCGGCTTGGAGGTGCGCTTCGGCGTCATCCTCGCGGCCCAGCTCCATGTAGCACAAACCCAGCAGGTAGTGTGCGTGGCGATAGCCCGGGGCCTCGGCCACGATGCGCTCCAATATTTCACTGGCTTCGATCCACCTCTCCTGGGCGATGCGTACTTGGCAGAGACCCACTCGGCTTTGCGGCCAGGCCACGGGCTGGGGCTGTTTGGCCTCGGCGGCAATGGCCTGCGTGAACGCCTTCTCTGCTCCCGGTATATCTCCGTTGGCCAAGAGCATCGTACCGAGACGAGCTTGAATGACGGGCGTGTTTTGCAAGGCAGCTGCGGCTGTGCGCATGTCAGCCAGGGCGGCCACAGGATCCCCACTGGCCTCGAGCACCACAGCCCGGCGATAGATCCACTCGGGCGGGTTGCCCAGCAGCTCAATCGCATTGGTGTACGAAAGTGCGGCGGCGCGGTAGAGGGTGTTGGCCTCGTACACCAAGCCCAGTTCAGCGTGGGCAGTCCCCTCACCCGGGGTGGCCTGGGCGCGGGCGTGATAATCCGCGATCAGGGCAGCGATCTCAGGATCCATACTGGCGGTGTCTTCAACTGAGACAGGCGCGGGGGGATCCTGGGGCGCAGGCGTGGGGCCGATCAGGGTCAGAGAGGCGGCGACGAGATGGGTGATCATCGGGATCAGAGCTTGTGTGGGAAAAGGGCGGGCCAACCTGGACCAAGCGGGCGGGCTTTGCTGGCGCCTGCGAGTTTGGTTGGCAGTATACCCGCACGTCTAGGCGGGCTTGAATCGTGGTTTGGAGCTGGAATTGAGGGCTTTTGGGCTCCCAGAGAAGTCAGGAGCCTGTCTTCTCGGTCGCTGAATTCAGTAGATCCTGTACGCAGGCCACCACCCGCTGTGGGTGGCGAAGGGGCAGAAGGTGGTCGGCTTCTGGCAGAACCTCGGGGGCATGGGTTTCACCAGAGAAGATCGACGCCAGACGCCCCGATGATTGAGCCCAGATGGAATTGAATTCAGTACGGGGGAATCCCTCCGGCAGGTCCTCGGCTGGAAGGGACTGACCAGCTACCAGGGTGCGAGTGGGCACCCTCTGCCCACCTGGGTTGGCCGCCAGCTGCTGGTCACTATGCCCGTAGGCTCGCCTTTCAGCACGCATCCCGGCCAGGGAGCGCGGGCAGCGGGAGAGCCCGGCGATAGTCTCCAGGTTGGCCCTTCCAAGGCCGGTAGCGGTCAATCCCGCTGCCAAGGCGGGGTGACCGAACAAGCGCAGGAGGCCCAGACGGCTCGCCCACAACAGTCCCGTCAGCATGGCATCGCTGACGTCAACGGCGGGCACGTCCGCAGCCCGCAGCGCATCGTCCAGGGACTCGTGGTACCCGTCCACAAACAACACTCCCGCTACCTTGTGGGGGTAGCGGTGCGCGAAGGCGCGTGCGATCCGAGCCCCCTCTGCGTGGGCCACGAGGATGATCTCGCCCGCGTCCGGGCAAACTTGGCGCAAGAGCTCGGAGAGGTCGGTGGCAGAGTTCTCGGCGCTGGGGACGTCATCGCCAAGCGAACTCCACCCAAGCCCCGCCCGGTCGTAGACCAACACGGTCGAGAGTTCGGACAAGGGACCGATGAGCGGATCCCAATGGGTGGACCAGGCTCCCGCGCCGGCCTCGAGAACAATCACCGGGGCCCCGCTGCCGCGCGTGCGGGCGTGCAGGAGCGTATTGCCGACCCGGAACATCTTGCCCGGCGCTGGGAAGCGCGCGGCATCGCGCCTTTGCCCGATGGCTTCGTAGGCGACGCCCAAGACGACCAAGCCCAAGGGCGCGAGCAGAAACAGGGAATCGACCATAGGCGCGAGCGCAATTCTAGCCCCATCCGGGGGTACCGGGTCGTGAGGTTTCGGTACTCTGAGCGCCGCCTCATCGGCTTATTCCGGCGCCCCTCCACACACTATTTCGGCTCCCACACGTGCAGCTCGGATTCGTTATTGATCACACGCGGTGCATTGGCTGCCACGCCTGCACCGTCGCTTGCAAATCGGAGAACAACGTCCCGGTGGGCGACTTCCGCACCTGGGTCAAGTACACCGAAAGCGGCACCTTTCCGTCCGTACGCCGGGGCTTCTCCGTGCTGCGCTGCAACCAGTGCAGCGAGGCGCCGTGTGTCGAGATCTGCCCCGTCACCGCCCTCGACAAACACGAGAACGGGATCGTGGACGTGGACCCGGACGTGTGCATCGGATGCAAGGCCTGCACCCACGCCTGTCCCTACGATGCGATTTACATCAACGATGACACGGGTATCGCGGAGAAGTGTCATTTCTGCGAGCACCGTACCGAGCGCGGTCTGGCCCCCGCCTGCGCGGTGGTCTGTCCCACCGAAGCGATCATTCCCGGGGACTTCCACGACCCTGAGAGCCGCGTGTCCGTTTTGAATCAGGAACACGACCTCAGCGTGCGCAAGCCCGAGGCCGGCACCAGGCCCAATGTGCGCTACATCGGCGTGAATTCAGCCGGCATCCAGCCCGGTGAGACCAACCTATCCCAGGGTTTCATCTGGTCCCAGCCGCCCTCTGGCGAGCGCGCTGCCGCCCAGACCTTCGAGGCGCAACACGGTCCAGAAACCGCGCGCACCACCTACGACGTGCCCCGTTCCCAGATCTGGGGTTGGCGTGTCAGTACCTATCTGTGGACCAAGTCCATCGCCGCAGGAATCCTGCCCGTAGCCCTCTTGGGTCTGGGTTGGGGCCCGGAGCCCGCCCATCCGGAAGCCGACTTCACACGCTTCATCGCAGCGGTCGTCGCCCTGGTCTTTCTGGCCCTGACCGGTCTGCTGTTGGTGGTCGATCTCAAGCGGCCCGAACGGTTCCTCTACATCTTCCTGCGGCCCAATTGGAATTCGTGGCTCGTGCGCGGGAGCTTCATCATCCTGGGTTACAACGCCGTGCTCGTGCTCAGCCTCTTTGCCGGCTCGTGGCTCGTGACACTCGTGGTCACCGCTCTCGGCGTGGCGACCGCTGCGTACACGGCCTTCCTGTTTGCCCAGGCCAAGGGGCGCGTGCTTTGGATGCGCCGCGGCATGGCCATGCATCTGGTGGTCCAGGCTGCCATCGCGGGAGCTTCGGTCTTGATGATCATGGACGCCTTGGGTGTCGTACTCGACGCGCGCGTGCTGACTGTCTTGCCCCGCGTCTTGGCGGCCGGCCTGGTCTTGCATCTGCTGGCCATCTTGGTCGAGGGCAATGACGCGCCGCCCAACCGCAAGGCCGAGTACGCCCGCGTCGCGCGCCTCCTGTCCCACGGCCCCTATGCTCGACTGCGCTGGGGAGTGGGGGTCGGCCTTGGCATTGTTCTACCCCTGGCCTTGGTCGCTGCCGGGCCCCAGTTCCTGCCCGTAGCCGCCGCGTGCGCCCTGATCGGGCTTTGGGTGGAAGAGGACCTGCTCGTGCGTGCCGGACAGGCCCTGCCCATCAGTTGAGCGATTCCATGAACGACTCCTCCAAGAACCCAAACGGCACACCCGCAAGTGGCCGCCCTTCCCCCTGGGAACTGGCCGTCGGCCCCGCGCCCGAGCATTGGGACGACTGGGTCGAGTACGACGCCGAGGTCTGGCCCGAACGCAAGGAAGTGCACTACCGCTGCATTCCGACCATCTGCTTCAACTGCGAGTCGGGCTGCGGCCTGCTCGCTTTCGTGGACAAGTCTTCGGGGGAGATCGCCAAGTTCGAGGGCAATCCCCTGCACCCGGGCTCCCGCGGTCGACTGTGTGCCAAGGGTCCGGCAACCATCAATCAGGTCAAGGACCCGGAGCGCATCCTAAGGCCGTTGAAGCGCAAGGGGCCCCGCGGTGGGGGCGAGTGGGAGGAGGTGTCCTGGGACGAGGCCGTGGCGGACATCGGCGCGCGCATTGGCAAGGCCCTGCGCGAAGAGCGTCACGACGAGATCATGTACCACGTGGGGCGGCCCGGTGAGGACCACTTCGCCCTGCGCATGTTGCAGGCCTGGGGGGTGGACGCTCACAACTCGCACACCAACGTGTGCAGTGCATCGGCGCGCTTGGGGTTCGCCCTCTCCTTTGGCGCGGACCGACCCTCGCCCGACTACGCAAACGCCAAGTTTGTGCTGTTGATCTCCGCACACCTGGAGACCGGCCACTACTTCAACCCCCACGCGCAACGCATCATCGAGGCCAAGAACGCTGGCGCCAAGATCGCCGTGGTGGACACCCGGCTTTCCAACACCAGCACCCACGCCGACCGCTGGATTTCCTCCTGGCCGGGCACTGAAGCAGCCATGCTGTTGGCTGTGGCCCGCTTGCTGATCACCTCCGGGCGCGTGGACAAGCCCTTCGTGGAACGCTGGACCAACTGGGCCGACTTCCTGGCCCACGCGGATTCGGACGGGCCGAAGACCGTGGAGCGCTACCTCGAATTGCTGGCGGAGGAATACGCCCAGTACACGCCGCAATACGCCGTGACCGAGTGCCACATCGAGGAGGGCACGGTCGAGTACCTGGCCGACCGTATCGCCGAGGCGGGTAGCGCGTTCACATCGCACCTGTGGCGCAGCACGGCCTCGGGCAACCTGGGCGGTTGGCAGGTGGCGCGGGCACTGATGCTGCTGCACAGCCTCTCGGGTTCGGTGGGCACCAAGGGGGGCCTCAACCCGAACTCCTGGGACAAATTCGTTCCCAAGCCCAGTCTCAGCCCTCCGCCCAATTCGCGCTGGAACGAGAAGCTGTGGCCGAAAGAGTGGCCCCTGGCCCATTACGAAATGAGCTTCCTGCTGCCGCACCTGTTGCGCGAGCAGGAGTCCAAGGTCGACGTCTACTTCACACGCGTCTACAACCCGGTGTGGACCAATCCGGACGGTTGTTCGTGGATCGAGATGTTCGAACACGCATCGCGCATCGGTTGCCATGTGGCCCTCACGCCCACGTGGAACGAGACCGCACAGTGGGCCGACTACGTGTTGCCCATGGGCCTCGCCCCCGAGCGTCACGATGTGATGAGTCAGGAAACCCATGCGGGTACCTGGATTGGATTCCGCCAACCGGTGAAGCGCGAATACGCACGTCTCAATGGTGCCGACCCGCAAACCACCCTGGGCCACAACCCGGGCGAGGTCTGGGAAGAGGCCGAGTTCTGGATCGCCTTGACCCACGCCATCGATCCGGACGGGTCCTTGGGCATCGCCAAGTACTTCGAGTCTCCCGATCGACCCGGCGAGCCCATGACGACGGACGAGTACTGGTCGGATGTGCTGGGCAACGTGCCCGGGTTGCCCGCGGCGGCCGAACAAGAAGACCAGACCCCGCTCGAGTACATGCGCCGTCATGGGGCGTTTGAAGTGCCCTATCCCGGTCAAGAACGCTACGCCACCCAGGTCGAGGCCGGCTCGGGTCTGGAAGTGGAACCCGGCGATTTCAGAGCCGGATTCAAAACCCAGAGCAAGCGCATCGAAATCTACTCGCCAGTGATGGGTGAATGGGGATTCGACGACGGCTTGCTGCCCTCGTATCAGCGCAGTCAGGTGCACTGGAGTGGCATGGACATGGCGGCCGGCGACCGTGCCCTCTTGCCCACCTTCCGTCTACCGACCCTGATCCACACGCGCTCGGCCAACGCCAAGTGGTTGCAGGAGATTTCCCACACCAATCCCCTGTGGATGAACCCCGCGGACGCCGCCCACTTCGGCTTGACGACCGGCGACCTGGTGCGCGTACACACCCAAATTGGCTACTTCATCCCGCGCGTTTGGGTGACGGAGGGCATGCATCCCGGTGTCGTCGCCTGTTCCCACCACGTGGGCCGCTGGCGCATGTTCTCGGGCTCCGGCTCGGTGGGGGCGAGTTCCTTGGTGGATATCCAGCGCACGGGCTCCACGTTCCTGTTCCGCGCCAAGCAAGGCGCACGGCCCTTCAGTTCAAGCGACCCGGACAGCGAACGGGTGTTCTGGAAGGAAACCGGCGTCAACCAGAACATGACCTTCCCCGTGCAGCCTGATCCCGCCAGCGGCATGCACTGCTGGCACCAGAAGGTGAACATACAGCTCGCCAAGCCGGGCGATTGCTACGGCGACATTCAGGTCGACACCGAGCTCTCGCGCCAGGTCTACGAGACCTGGAAGTCGACTACCCGTCCGGCCCCCGGTCCAGGTGGCCTGCGCCGTCCCTTGCATCTGAACCGGCCTCTGCGTCCTACCGACGAGGCCTACCGCTTGTAGCGGGATCAGCGGAAGAGCACCGACAAGCCGTCTGTGAAGTTGGACGCGGGCATGTCCCGGAACCAAGCCTGGAAGTACCAGGTCTGGCCGCTCACCACGGCGTTCGGCGGTGGACCGGGGATCGTAGCGAGGTCCAGGGGGGAGGTCAGGACTCCAGTTGAGCCGGTGCTTCCCAGGGTGCTGGTGAAGCGCAGGATCTGTCCTCCCAAGCACAGGTTGCCGCTGGCCCCGCCGGGGTTGGCGACAAAGCCACTCTGCAAGGAGCCGAGGAAGTAGCCCCACTGATTTGTCGGCAGGCCGGATCCCGTGAGCGCAAAGTTGTTGTGCTGCACGGCGTCACTGCCCGAGGCGTCGAGCCAGCCGGGGCCTCCGCTGGAGTTGGAGACTGCTGGACTGCAATAGCGCGTGTACGTCACACCGGGCTTCGGATGGCGGTACAGCCAATTGAGCACTTCGGGGGTGAAATCATCCGACAACGAAGGGATGTGCCCGCTGCCCACCATCTGCCACAGTTCCGCAGCCCCATCGGGCCAGCACACTCCTTCGTACTTGGAGACCAGGGTCTCGGCGCCGGCGATGGAATTGTCCAGGTCGAGGTTGGGACTGGAGTTGTCGGGCGCAAAGTTGCAGCCGTCGTAGCTGGCCCAGGTCAGCACACTGTCGAGTGCTCCAGGGTAGGCGACACCATTTATCGCTCCGCCGTTGTAGCCAATCGTCGTGTCGGCCGTCCCGTGGATCTGCAGCACGTGCACCGGCTCACTGGGTGCGCAGGCGGACAACTGCTTGAAGGTTGCGCCGGCCAGTCCGGCGATCGAAGCGACCCAGTCGGCCTTCTCACAGCCCATGCGGTAGGCCATGAAGCCCCCGTTCGAGTGACCGACGAAGTGGATGCGACGCGGATCGATGTCCACCTGGGCTCGGATAGCGTTGACCAGAGCTTCCAAGTACCCCACGTCATCGACACCCGTGTTGAAGAAGTCACAACAGGCGTCCGTCGCGTTCCAATACCGGTTTCCAATCGCGTCTTTCAATCCGTCGGGATAGGTGTAGATGAACCCGTATTGCTCCTGGTAGGCGCGGAATCCGACGTAGAACTCTTGCTGCGCTCCGTTACTCGAGTACCCGTGCAGCAACACGATGAGGGGTGCTGGGCTCCCGGCCTGGTAGACATCGGGTACGTGCACCGTGATCGAGCCGCGACCGACGTCGACCGTGAAATCCCCGGAGCCGGCCTGGGCTAGCGGACTGATCAGGGGTGCGATTGAGAGCAGGGCAATGGAGCGTATAATCATGGCGTAGGGCCCAATTCTACGCGCTTGCGCTAACCTGGGGCCCCCAAACTCACCAGGCCACCCTCTGCCCATCATCACCCGTGACTGACCTTCGCATTGATCCCTCCATGACCATGGAGGCCATTCTCGAGGCCGCGCCGGCCGCTCAGCGCGCCCTGTTCCAGCGCTATCACATTGGCGGTTGCTCCGCCTGCGCCTTCCTGCCCCACGAAACCCTGGCCAAGGTGGCCGCCGACCACAACATTCTGGATGTGAACGAGGTCGTGCAGACGATCCTGCAGGCGGAAGATTTGGACGGTCAAATTCAGGTGGAGCCGGCGGTTGTTAAGCAGTGGCTCGATGAAGGCAAGGAATTCTCATTCATTGACTGCCGACCGCCTGAAGAGCGCGAATTGTCCTGCATTCCCCAGGCGGAACTGCTCGACTTCGATGCCTCAGAAAAATACATGGGCCTGCCGAAGGACCACACGTTTGTCTTCGTTTGCCGGGACGGTGATCGCGCATTGCAGGTGGCTAGCTACTTCGTGGGACACCAGTTCACCAGCGTATTCGGCATGCGCGGCGGGTTCTTGGCCTGGAGCGCAGAGGTGGATCCGTCCGTGCCCACCTACGAATTGCCGACCGTCTGAAACACTTGCCCCATTCTTGAAAGGGCCTGCTAGAGTCGATTCTTCCTCAGGAGTTCTGCCACTTCGGAGGGCGGTCACGGAGGCCTGCGAATCCTTCTGTGACCCGGTGAGCGGATCCTGCCAGCTGCTCACCCAACGTGCTGAAACTCGACAACAGCGAAGGCGCGTGGGGCCGCTCTCCTCTGGGGTGCGGCCCCTTTTCTTGATTGGCCATCCCGCGGACCTTACTGCGACTGCGAGTCCTCACCAGGGGGCGTTGCGTTCATGATCGTGGCCTCGTCGAGAAGCCGGTGAGTCAGAACTTCGCCATCAAAGCTAAGTGAGATGCTGCCCGTGTCCGGGGTGAATCCATTGGGGGTGCAGATCAACCGGTGTGATCCCTTGAGATCCAGGCTCTGAACTTCGACCCCCGCAAAGACGGCATCGGCGTTGTAGCGACGCTGGAAGCTCTCGGCGCCCATGGGGCTGACCACGGGTTGGCCGTTGGCGTGTAGCACCTCATAGCCATTGCCGTCCTCGAAGAAAATCACGTGCAGCTCGCGGTTCTCCAGCAGGGCTCTGCATTGCACGTAGTGCAGGTCCCGACCCAACATGTCGACGGCTCGGTTTAGAGTGACCTCCGCTTGGTCGAACCAGCGCAGGATCGCTGCGCAGGCCAGGATTGAGACCGTCATCAGCACCAGCACCAGGTGCAAGATGGAGACGCTGGAGCGCGAAGGGACAGCTTGGTTCATGTCGATCAGGTGGGGCGTGCTCGGCACACAAGTCTGGGTATTGCGGGCTTGGCCCCTAGGTGCTTCCTGGAGAGTTCACGGCGGCAAGCTGGAGGCGGGCCGAGGCTGCCTGTTTCATCGAGTTTTAGGGTCCTGGCCTTGAGATTCCATCCTCCCCTATCGGGATGGCCCATTATCATGTCTCCAATGCGGTGGTCATGCTTCCTGCTCGGTGTGCTCCTGTGTGCCCCGCTAGACGCCCAGGAGTGGGTTGTTCTACCCCCAGACTCGGTTCAAATCGAACCGGGCGGGAAAGCCGTCGTCCAGGACGATGGGTCGGTCTTGGTCGAAGCGGCGCCAGGGCTGACCCGATTCCGCGTCGAGTGCCCACTGGATATGGAAGCTGTTGGGGCGCTGCGGATCGAGACACTTGCCCACGAGTCCCTGCCGGGACAAGGGCCTGGCCACGACCTGGAAGGCAACTACGCCCTGAGCGAGCTGCGCGTGCGTTCCGTGGTCGGGCGCGGGTCACGCTGGATAACTCTCCTCAACCCAACAGCCAGCGACTCCGGCGTTGGCTGGCCAGCCGGTGCCGCCATCGACGCTCGCGAGAACACGGCCTGGAGTCCGGGCCCGGGGCGCGGCCCGCAAGAACTCGTCGTGCAGTTTGAAGAGGTGCTAGGGAGAGGACGACGCACGCTCGTCTTGGACCTGGAATTCAACACGGGAGCTTCGCGCTCCTTGGGGTGCTTTCGCATCTCAGCTTCCGGCGATCAGAATTCCTCCGCCAAGGGCGAAGCGGCAGCCTGGGGCAAGACCCAGATCGGCATCAACAATGCCATCGACAAGGGAGTGCAGTTCCTGCTCAACGAACAGGAATTGGATGGCTCGTGGGCCGACCAGCAGGATCGTTACGTAACGGGTGGAACGGCTCTTGCCGTCTACGCCCTCATGAAGTCGGGCGTACCCAAGAACCACCAGGCCGTGCGCCGAGCTCTCGCATACTTGCAAGCGCGGCCCCCGCGCTACACCTACGAGGCCGGCACCCAACTCATGGCTTTTGTAGCGGCGGACAAGGAACGCTGGAAGGACCATGCAGCCGGGATCCTGGACGAACTCCTGGACTGGCAAGTGGGGGACTGGGGCTATCCCGGGAGCCACGGGAATCCCAGCGCAGGGCATCGGGATCTCTCGAACACGCAGTATGGGGCGCTCGGACTCTGGGCGGCGACCCAACTGGGATTGGAGGTTCCGCCGCCGGCCTGGGAACGTCTCGCCGGCCGCGTCATGAATTACCAGACGAGCGAGGGTGGGTTCGGGTACGGGCCGGGAGGGGGAGCTACGGGATCGATGTCCGCCGCGGGAGTCACGGTTCTCTCCCTGTGCCTGCCACATCTATCCGGCGGCCTCGCCCGCGAGGTCGAAGTCGCACAACGTTCCGGGCTCGGTTGGTTGGATCGCAATTTTTCTCCCACCACAAACCTGGGTCATCAAAACAACGCGTGGTTTCACTACTACATGTATGGCATTGAGCGTGTGGGGGCATTTGCCGAGGTCGAGACTCTGAACGGTCAGAATTGGTATCGCGATGGAGCTCGGCAGATCATCAAGCAGCAGACGGGCAAAGGAAATTGGGGCGACCCCTGGGGCCGCACCCACTCGACCACTTCCTACTGTCTGCTCTTCTTGAACCGCGCCTCGTCGCCGAGTTCGGGACCCGGCGGCGGTCGCTCGGCTGTCACCTATGGCGACGACAACCCGGAAACAGACATCTCTTTGCGCGCGGCGGGGGACAGCCCAATCACCCTGTGGGTCTCGTCCTTTGGCGACAAATTGATGGACAAGTACGTCTTCGAAGGCGAGGAAGGCGTCGGTCTGCGCGTTGCGCGCGTGGACTACTTGACGGACGGGGGCGTGCTCTTGGCAGACAGTCGCCAGGGCGGTACCGAGTGGGTCTACACAACCAAGGCGCCGGGCGATGGCTGGGCCCGACCCGGATTCGACACGCGGGGCTGGAAGAGTGGCCTCGGGGCATTTGGGCGCAAAGACTCGAAGCGGCTTGCTGTGGGCACATCCTGGAAGAGCCCGGGCCTTTGGCTGCGCAAGGAACTGAAGCTCGAGCCCGATGAGCTGACAGATCCGAAGCTGATGTTCAACTTTGGGTCCGGGGCAGGAGACGCTGAGGTACAGGGCACACTGCTCAAGATCTACGACGAGGAAGAAGGCTTTGGAGAGTTGCTCACCGGCGGCTCGGGACAGGTTCAGGACAAGAACGGAGACGCGGCAAGCGGAGAACGCTATCTGCACGTCACACCCAGGCAGCGAGAGACCCTACGCATTCCCGGTTGGGGCTTTCCCATCCGGGCCAAGCCAACAGAAGGCGAATACCGCTTCATTCAGTTCGCCTGGCGCAAGCCTGAAAACAACGTGATGATCCAGCTCTCAATGGATGGCAATTGGGGTCAGGCCGTTCGTTACTTCGCGGGCAAGAATCAGGTCTCCTTCAACCCGGCGATTCAAATCACCGCCAAAGCGCCCACACGTTGGACTGTTGTGACCCGCGACCTTTGGAGAGACCTGGGTCGGGACGGGCGCCTCACCGGGCTGGCCCTCACGGCCATGGATGGGGGCCCCGCCGACTTCGATTCGATCTATCTGGCCAGGTCCAAGAGCGACTTCCGACACGCGCGTGATCTCGCGTCGGGCAGTCCCGAATGGGAATTGTCCAAGGACAAGGGTCGGCAGCCCGCCGAGGATGGCGCTTTCGCCCTCTACATCAACGGCGAGCTGGCGTTCGAAGGCGATTGGGAGACGGGCGGGTTCGAGCCCATCCTGGGTTCGGCAGAACTGCGCGAGCTGCTGGTTGCGGGCCGCAACCTGATTGCTGTGCACGCCAAGAACTCACCTGCCGGACGGTCCGTGGACCTATCCCTCTTGGACGCCAAACGTTTGGCCTCTGTAGACGGCAACCCGACCAAGGCACAACGCGGAGAAAGGTACGCAGCCAGACTGCGCATGCCGCGTCCCGGCCAGTACGACGTTTGGGCCCGGGTCCACCTTCTGGACGAAGTTACAGGCGAGTCAGTCGCCATAGACTCCCAACCTCTGGCATTGGACATTACGGCCGCTCTCGATCCAGAGATGCTCGACTACGCGACGGATTCCACACGCAACCTCATGGCCGGCAAGGTCGAGAGCGTAGAGGCCTCCTCTGCCCAGCCGGGTTGGGAAGCGACGCGGGCAGTGGATAACAACCAGGTTCGGAGCTGGGTCAGCCAGGACGGGGACCGCGCACCTGAACTTCGAATCGAGCTCACGCGCCCTGTGCGCGCAGATGTGATTCTCCTTAGCCCCACTCGCATTCTGCGCGAGCATCCCAGTCGCCACAACTTGGCGTCACGTGTCGAGATCACGCTCAACGGCCGCGGCAGTCCGCTCATCGCCACTCTCCGGCCGGGCCGCCTGACCAAGACCCCGGTCTACCTGGGCAAACCCCAAAAGCTGCGCAGCTTGAGCATCCGCATCGTCGGGCAGACCGAGGGGACCGAACCGGGCCTGACCGGGGTCGGATTTGCTGAGGTGGAGTTGCAACTCAAAGGGCGCTAGAGAGCCTCCTCGCTTGTGGACTTTCGGGGCATCGAACCCGCCCAACGCGCCTACCTTCCCATGACGACGATCACGACTCAGGCCCACCCTCGTGTGGGTCTATTGGGCAATCCATCCGACCTCTATGGCGGTCGCGTGCTCGGTTTCACCTTCGAGGACTTCAGCGCGCACGTGTTCTTGGATACAGCGCAGGGCTTGGAGTTTCACGGGGCCCATGACCCCCTGCGTTGTGCAGTGGGTGCGCCCCTTGCCACCGCACTCGAACCCAAGTCGGGAAGCGGTGGAGCTGAGTTGTTGGCCGCTGCCCTCAAACGCCTCGTGCGTGCACAGCCTCAACTCGAAAGGGAGACTCGGGGCCTCAGCATGCGGTTTGAGACGGATATTCCACGGCAGGTCGGACTGTCCGGTTCGAGTGGCATCATCGTGGCAGCCCTGCGCGCCCTAGCCTCCTACTTCGGCCTGAGTCTTGAGCCAGAAGTCCTAGCCCGCATCGCGCAGGAAGCCGAAACGGGAGAGTTGGGCCTTGTCGCGGGTCCGCAAGATCGCGTGCTGCAAGCCCATCGCGGATTGCTGGCGATGGACTTCTCGACGCCCGAGCCAAGTGTGCTGCGGCTCGACCCAGAGATCCTGCCGCCCGTGTTGGTCGCTTGGGATCCCGAACCCGGTCGGGCTTCCGGGGACGCCCACTCCGGGGTCTTGGAGCGTTGGCGCAATGGAGACGCTGTGGTTCAGGAGGTGATGGGGGAGTTGCCCGAGCTCGTGGTTCAGGGTGTCGCCGCCCTCCAAGCCGGGGACGGCTCGCGGCTGATGACTCTGGTCGACCGCAATTTCGAACTGCGCAGCTCGGTGTTCGAGATCGCTCCCAAGGACCAGGAGCTCATCGCTCTCGGCCGCAACGTAGGCGCCGCCGCAAAACTCTGCGGCTCCGGTGGCGCCGTGCTGTTCGTCCACACAGACAGCGCCGTACTCGGCCGCCTGGCCCAAGCCGCCAGCCAAGCCGGTTGGGGCGCCCTGTTCCCGCAGGTTCACGGCGGGGGAAGCGGACAGTGAAAGCCGTTGTCCTGGCCGCGGGTTTTGCCAGCCGGCTCTACCCCCTCACTCGCAACTGGCCCAAGCCCCTGCTGGACGTGGGCGGCCAACCCGCGCTCAGCCGCTTGCTCGACCGCGTGCTGGATCTAGAGGGCATCGACGAGGTCGTCGTGGTGACCAATGATCGCTTCCAGCAGCCATTCGAAGAGTGGGCGCGAGCGTATGGCGCACGGGTTCCTCTGCACGTATTGAGCGACGGAACAGACACCAATGAAAACCGATTGGGCGCGGTAGCGGACATGGCCTTGGGAATCGAGTCGTTGTCGGACAGCGAGGCACCGATCTTGGTCGTCGCCGGCGACAACTTGATCGACTTCAGCCTGGTGCCCTTCGCCGAGCGGTTTGCCCAGGAGCCCCGCACCCTACTACTCGTGAGGGAGGTTCCCGAGCCCGTCCCCCCTGGCCGTTTCAGCGAGGTTTGCCTGGCCGCTGATGGCAGCTTGCTGTCCTTTCGAGAGAAACCCAGCGATCCACAGTCCAATTTGAGTGCTGTTTGCCTCTACTTCTTCTGCGGATCCATCCGTAGTGAACTGGCACAGTACGCCTCAGAGAACCACAATCTCGATGCACCCGGGTACTTCTTGGAGTGGCTGCACGACCACCAGCCAATGGCCGCGGCACGCATAACGGGTGCCTTCCACGACATCGGAAACCTCGAGACCCTGGAACGCGCGCGTATCGCTTTCTCCCAAGATGACTGACACACAACAGATCGGCGTAGGGATCGTCGGTGCAGGTTTCCTCGCACAGACTCGGGCACGCTGCTACGGCCGCACCCGGGGGGCGCGCATCGAGGCCGTGACCTCGCGCACCGCGGAACGCAGCGAGGCCTACGCAAAGACCAATGGAATCGGAACCGTTTGCGCCGGCCTGGACGAGTTACTTGCCCTGCCCCGAGTTCAGATTGTCGATCTCTGCGTCCCCAATCATCTGCACCGGCCCTTTGCATTGAAGGCGGCGGCTGCCGGCAAGCACATCGTTTGCACCAAGCCCCTAACCGCTTACGTCGGTCAAGACCTGCCAGCGGACGCAAGCGACAGTGACGTCTCGGCCACCCCGCGCCCCGCCATGTTGAGAGTGGCTCTGGCGGACGCCCAGGCCATGGTGGACAGCGCCCGCGAGGCAGGCGTGCAACTTATGTACGGCGAGAACTGGGTCCATGCACCGGCCTTCCTGCGCGCGCAACAGATGCTGCGTTCTTCGGGCGCGGTTGTCTTGGAGATGCGCGGCTGGGAGACCCACTCGGGATCGCACACGCCCTACGCGAAACTTTGGCGCTACAACGGGGGAGGCGCGCTGATTCGGCTTGCCGCCCACCCAATTGGCGCCATGGTGGCTCTCAAGCGGGTAGAGGGCGAGGCGCGTGGTGAGGCCATCGTACCTGTTGAAGTGAATTGCGAGGTCGCGGACCTGTCGCGTGCCGCATCGGCGGGCGCCGAACCCAAGATCGCTACCGGCTGGGTGGACGTGGAGAATTGGGGCTGCTTGACCATTCGGTTCTCCGACGGCACACGCGCCGTCGCGATTGGTTCGGACAATCAGTTGGGTGGCATGGAGAGCCGGCTGAAGATCTTGGCCTCTACCTGCCAGTTCGAGGTCAACCTCTCGCCCAACGACCTGCTGCGCTCCTACGCCACCGAAGAAGGCGCGTTTGGTGATGAATATGTGATGGAGAAGGCCAGCACCCAGGCCGGTTGGAACACACCCATCCCCGACGAGGACTGGTCCTCGGGACACCAGGCCATGTGCGACGAGTTCGTTGCCGCGGTGGCCGAAGGTCGACCCACTGCATCCAACGGGGAACTGGGGCTGCAAGTGACTCGCATCATCTACTCGGGCTACGTCTCGGCAGCCGAAGGTCGGCGGGTGAGTTTGACTTGAAGCCCCTTTGCTCTGGAAGGAACGCCTGGTTGCTCCTGCTCGCCCTGCTCCCCGCATGCGGCCAGTCTGTCGTGGACGAGCGCCCCAACATGCTGCTCGTGCTCACGGACGACCAACGCTTCGACACCCTCTCTTGCGCGGGTGGCGAGGTCGTTCAGACTCCGAGCCTGGATCGCATCGCGGCCGAGGGCGCCTTCTTCGAGCGCGCGTACGTCACCACTTCCCTGTGTTGCCCCGCACGCGCCGGCATTCTCACCGGGCGCTACGCCCACAAGACCGGTATCCGCAACAACGAAGACGCCGCCGACTTCCTCGCCTCCGGCCTGGGCTTTCCGGAACTCCTGCAGCAGGCCGGCTACACAACCGGATTCTTCGGCAAGTGGCACATCCCCAATCCAGACGCCGCTCCGCAAGCCGGGTTCGACCGCTGGGTCAGCTTCGAGGGCCAGGGCCAGTACATGGACGAGGTCTTCAACATCGATGGAGAGCGCAAGGCTCTACCGGGGTTCAACACCGACCGCATCTTCGATCTGGCCTTGGAGTGGATCGAGGAACAAGGCGACGGTCCCTACATGGCGGTCATCTCCCTCAAGAACCTGCATCGGCCGCCGATACCCCCCGTGCGCCACCGCGGGTCCCTCGCGGACCGGCAGTGGCCCCTGCCCGCCAGCGCCTCGGACCCCTTGGAGCAATTGCCCGCGTTTGTGCAGCGCGTGCGCACGACCCTGCGCAATCGCTTCTTTGACGACGAGGGCCTGACGCATGAAATCGCGCTGCGCGGTTACTACCAGTTGATGCTGTCCCTGGATGACAACGTGGGGCGTCTACTCAAGGGGCTTGACGACAACGGAACGGCGGAACGCACGGCTCTGTTCTTTACCAGCGACGGCGGGTTCATGTGGGGCGAGCACGGCCTCTACCGCAAGCGAACGGCCTACGAGCCATCGATCCACGTGCCGCTCCTGGTGCGCTACCCGCGCGAGATCGCAGCCGCTTCCTCTCTGTCCGACCTGGTCCTCAACATCGACATTGCACCGACCCTGTTGGACCTGGCCCAGGCGCCCATTCCCGCCGGCTATCAGGGCCGATCCCTGCGCCCCCTGTGGCAAGCCGGCGCGTCGGATTGGCGCACGGACCTGCTCTACATCGACGGCTGGGGCAAATTTGTGGACGGCCCGCAGGAACTCGCCGTCTGTGCTGAGCGCTACAAGTACGTGCGCTACCGGCGCGAGCAGGTTGAGGAGGCCCTATTCGACCTCCAAGAGGATCCAGACGAGCGCGTCAATCTGGCACGGTCCGACGCCCATTCCGCTCGCATGGCGTCCCTCTCCCAGCGCATGACCGAACTCCTGGCAGAGATCGACGCCCCATCGAACTGGATGGACGCTGTGCAGCCGGGCAGTGCTGAGGAAACGGGCCGCTGACGGTTAGACTGGTGTGTCACTCTTTCAACCGGCCACCATGCAGACATCACCCCTCCTTCTAGCGACCGTGTTTCTCTGCTCGTGTGCGAGCAACCACAGTCGTTCTCAATCCGTCGATAGCGGCGCGTCGCGACCCAACGTCGTACTCGTCATGAGCGACGACCAAGGTTTTGGAGACTTCGGGTTTGCGGGCAACCCGGTCATTCAGACCCCTCACCTGGACGCCATGGCCCGGCGCAGCGCGCGCATGGAGACCTTCTATGTCAGCCCGGTTTGTGCCCCGACGCGCGCCTCATTGATGACCGGCCGCTGGTGTCAGCGCACGCGGGCAATCGATACCTACATCGGGCGCGCCATGCTCGAGCCCGACGAGCGCACGGTGGCCGAGTACTTGCGAGAAGCTGGTTACGGCACAGGTATCTTTGGCAAGTGGCACTTGGGTGATTGCTATCCCATGCGCGCCATGGATCAGGGGTTCGACGAGGCTCTCGTGCACCGCGGCGGAGGCATTGGACAGCCCAGTGATCCGATCGGGGCGGAATCGGACTACACAGATGCCGTGCTCTTTCGCAACGGAGATCCGACCCCGACCTCCGGCTACTGCACCGACGTCTATTTCGACGCCGCCATCGATTTCATGCGCGCGCGGCAGGCCGACGACCAGCCCTTCTTCGCCTACGTGGCCACCAACGCGCCGCACGGTCCCTTTGGAGATGTACCACCGGAACTGTATGAGAAGTACAAGCAGATGGACCTCTCCCCCGAGGCCTTCCCGGCCAGCGTGGGGCATCCTTTGCCCGCTCAGCACGATCAGGACAAGCTCGCGCGCATCTTCGCCATGATCGAGAACATCGACTCGAACATGGGCAAGTTGTTCGCCGCGCTGGAAGAGATGCAGGTCCTGGACAACACCCTCGTCATCTTCATGGTCGACAACGGCCCCAACACCCAGCGTTATGTGGCTGGCATGCGCGGCATGAAAACTCACGTGCACGAAGGCGGAGTGCGCTCGCCCTTCCTCGCCCACTGGCCCGAACGCTTGGAAGCGGGCAGTGGTAGTGATCGCATCAGTGCCCACGTGGACGTATTGCCCACGATATTGGACGCCTGCTCAGTCGAGCTTCCCAAGGACGCAGCACTCGATGGGCGCAGCCTGCTGCCCCTACTCGATGGCACCTCGCGCTCCTGGCCGGACCGCCGCTTGGTCATCCAGGCGCACCGCGGAGACGAGGCCCTGCATGGCCGCCACTTCCTGTTGCGCACCCAACGCTGGAAGTTGCTGCGCCCCAGTGGATTCGGTGGCAAGAACCCTGAGCGCGCCCTCGAGCTCTACGACATGCTCAGCGATCCTCTGGAACAAGAGGATCTGGCCCAGACCTTCCCCGAAGTCGTCGAAGATCTGCAACGCGCCTACGACGTCTGGTTCGAAGACGTCTCTAGTACACGGCCTGACAACTACGCGCCCCCGCGCATTCTGCTCGGCCACGCCGACGCGCCGCACACTGTTCTGACCCGCCAGGACTGGCGACTAGACTCCGACGACTGGGGCTGGACGCCCACATCACGGGGTCACTGGCAGGTCGACATTGTGGACTCCGGCCCCTTCGACGTAGCCGTGCATCCCATGCCGAACCGCGTAATGAAATCGATGCGCTTGAAGCTGAGTTCCGACGCTGGTCAGACCCTGTGGGACATTGTGCTCGAGCCGCAGTCCGAGACCTTTCCCTACCAGCTGCGGGGCCTCGAGCTGCCAGTCGGCCCAGCCAGCCTTGAGATCCTGGTAGAAGTCGAGGCAGACGGGGACGAGACCCAGACCATCGGCGCCTACCAGGTGAACGTCACTCGCTCGTGAGTCCCGCGCGCTGGGCGTGGGCCCACCAGCCCTGGACCAGATTGGTCACCCTGCTCGTGTCCACCCCCAGGGCCGCGTCACTTGCGAGCACCCGTTGTTTGACTTCGTCCTGACCGAAAACGGTGGCATCGCTTAGGTGGTCAGAGTTGCGCAGCGCCTGTTCCAACTTGTCGACCACCTTTTCTTGCAACCCCTTGCGGCGCTCGTCTTTCCCTGTGCGCAAGGCGGCGAGAAGGGCCGGCGCATCCCCGTTCAGTTCGGCCGCCATGTCTGCCACCGGTTCCAACCAGCGCGGGCTCAAGGCCTCCGTCGCCAGCAGCGCCTCAAGATCCACACACCTTCCGCGTCCAACGGACCAGGCCGAGCAGAACTCCTCCAAGAGCTGCGCGCGCTTCTCCAACGTCGGCGCGGCGACCAAGGAGGCCTGCACTCTGCCCGCCAGCGCCACATCATTGCGCAACACAGCCCACCACTGACCCACCGTCTCGATGCCTGCATCGAGCAGTTGGTGCAGGGCTTCGAGATTGTCTTCTAGCACATAGAACAGGTGCTGTGCCGGGGCACCGCGCTCCAGAGCCAAGGCGGGCACCCCCAGCTGCGCACCATAGGCCGCCGCCGAGGCCTCTCCTGGCTCAGGAACAGCTGCGATGGGGGGTAGGTCCAACTCCGATGCGGACAACGATCCCACGCCGCGCCCACGGATCTCGCCCAGATCGATCCTATGCGGCTCTTCGTAACCGTCCGTTACCAATGCACGCTCGAGCAGCGAGGCATCCTTGGGATCATTTGTCAGGTAGATGATCTGCCAGCCCGCCTTCGCGACTTCTCCCAAGCTCGTAGCGATCGCACTGAAACGCTGGGTATCGGAATGATCGAGGGCCTCGTCCATGAAGATCGGCAAGCGGTTCTGCGCCTGACTGGTCTCCACAAAGGCGATACGCGCGGCCAACAGCAACTGGGCCCGCGTGCCAGTGGACAATTGAGAGGGCTTGAGGGTTTCTTTCCGACGTGTGTCATTGGCGAGGAAGCTGCCGCTGCCATCCCTGGCCACCTCAAGCTCGTAACCCTGGTGAGTGAATTTGCCGAACAGCTCGCTGGCGCGTCGCTTCACAATCGGTTCGTGGTCGCGCTTGTGCTGCTCGGAGACTCGGCCCATCAAGAATTGTCCCGCCAGGTTGTCCAAGCCTTCGTCGTGGCAGGCCGCCAGAAGTTCGAGGGCATCGTGTTGCTGGGCCAGTAGCTCGGTCTGACGGTCTCCAACCCGAGTCAACTTGACCCGTTCGCTGATCTCAGCCACCTCGCGCTGTAGGCCTTCGAGTTTTTCGACCCGCGCCTCGAGCTTCATGCTGTGCGCTTCGAGGGCTTCAGACCCCAATCCGGAGAGGCCCTCGGGAGCACCTTCGAGCTCCTTCTGGGCTTCGGCCACACTCTTCAACAACGATCGGCAACCTGAGCGCAGATCGACGTACTCGGGCAACAACTCGCGCACCAGGTTCTCCAGTCCAGCTCGGTCCCCCGCCTGCAGTCCAGCGCTCTCGTAGATTTCGATGATGTAGCCATCGATCTTGCCGGCCTCCGCCTCGAGCCTCTCGAGTTCTCGCACGATGCGCTGTTCACTCTCGAGGGCCCGGGCCAGGTTCCCGGAACGCAACTTCAATTGTTCGACAGCCGGCTTGGCCCCAGGCACGTCCGCCGGAGCCACTTCCCCCTGCGCTTCGAGCGCATGTCCCAGAGCAGCGAGCTGATCAGCCACCTCGTCCTGCAAGTGAGCATGCGTTCCCTCAGCGGCAGCGAGGGCTGCGCTGGCTTGGGCGTGCTGGTCCAACGCGCGGGCCAGGCCGACGAGTTCCGCGTCGGGCAGGTCCGCACCCACACCCATGCGATCGGCAAGATCCTGTCGTTGCGCTGCCAGGTCACCGGCCTGCTCTTCCAATCCATCGAGCCGGTTTTGGAGTGAGGAGCGTTCGCGCTCCAATTCGCCGTAGAACTTCCACTTGGCAAGGGCTTGGGTCAGCTCTTGCAACCTGTCCTGGACAGACGGCTCAGCCCAGGGCGCCGGAGCTTCGAGATTCGCCGGGTACTCGCGTCGTGCGCGCGCGCGCAAATCCTCGTCTACTGGTGACTGTGAGGGCGACGCCAAAGTGGACAGTAACAGCCCGATTCCCAGTCCCAGGGGAAGACTCCAATAGGGGAGGCCCAGCACTGCGAGGAGCGCGGCGACAACAAGCGCCAGTGCCCCGCCGAATCGGAACAATCTGTTCGGCCCGGCCGGGGAAGCACCTGTGTTGGCTCCGGCCCCCTGGAGCCAGAGGCGGAGGTTGCGTTCACCATCGCGTAGGTTGTTTTCGGTTTGGTCTGGAGCGCTCCCCCGTTGACCGAGGTGTCGCAGCAAGTTCCCTGTTGCCAGCCGTTCGGCGTCCACTTCATTGGACTTGCGCAGGAACTCAAACCACTGCGACCCATCCCCCAATTCCAAGTTCACACCATCCGAGCCGCCCACGGCCTTGCGAGTCTCTGCATGGGTGGCGGCACAGGCTGCGCGATCACCCCGCGCGTCCTCCAACTTGCGCTGGGTGTCCCTCAGGACGCCCGACTTCTCATCGAGCGTTGCCAGAACGCGCGCATCCACTGGTTGCTCGAGGCCACACTGCTTCACTTCGGCACGGACCTTCTCCAGGTCTCGCTCCGATTTGATCTTGTCTCCTTGACGCTCTGATTGTTCCTCGAGCCGCTGATCCAGGCGCTCGAGAGTCTCGCCGCTCAGGGTCTCCAGCGTGGCCGGCAACTGAGCGAGTTGTGCCTGCTGCATTTTCAACTCCCCTTGTCTCGCCGCCAGCCGTTGGGCTGCTCGCACGAAGTCCCCCTCGCGACGAGCGCGCTCGCCCTGCTCGACTTCGGCATGGAGGGCATCTAGTCGCTGGGCGTCCTGAGCGATCTTGCCCTGACGGTTTTCTTCGTCCAGCGCCTTGCGATTGGCCTCCTGGAAGGCCGCCCCCGCTTTGCGGACTCGCTGGGACTTGCCCATGTTGGGGAACAGGTCCAACACCTTGTGCAAGTCGTAGCCGCCGGCCATCTGCCTGCGAATTTCAGCAGCCACGTCTTCGCCCTGTTTCGCTTGCACATCCACCAGTTCCTCGGCTCCGATGAAGAAGCTGTGCTTGAGGTGCTCATCGGGCAGGAGTGGCGGCGTGATTTCTTCTCCTGCTCGCTCCCAGCGCACGCTCGGACCCTCGCGCGTTACTCGCAGCGATCCCTCTTCATCTTCGAAGTCGGCGAACGCACTGACGAATTCTTGCGAGCGCCCAGTGGGCCAAAGCAAGAACCCCAGTGTCCGCGCCAGGCTCGACTTGCCGACTTCATTGGGGCCCTCCACCACGGTCAGCCCATCCCGGAATTCGACCTCATAGGGGTCGCCGATCCCCGGCAGGGAGTTGACTCGCAAGCGGCGCAGTTTCAAACCGCGGCCTCCTCTCGCTGGAGGAGCAACGCACCCAGGGCTCGCGTGCCGGCGCGCCGCAAGCGCTCGACGAGTGCGTCCTGTAACAGGGGATCCTCGTAGCTGCGGTGGTCTCGCACTTCAGCCCAGCGACTGTGGCCGACTTCATCGCTCAGGTCGTTGCGCACGGCCGTCAACAAGGACTCGCGCTCAGGCGTATCGCTCTGCAGCAACAAGAGGTCGCGCGCGAGCAGTCCAGCCGGGTCGTCGCCCTTGGCCAGCAAACTCAGGTCAATTGGCAGCTCAAAGGCCGTACGAACCCTGCGCATGAACACCTCGGTCTTTTCCACCGTGCGCCGGATCTGAGACCACTGGCCCTCGTCATCCGCCCAACGCTTGAGGTCGGCCTGTTCATGTGGCCGACCCGTGAATTTCACCCGCAAGCCCAAGGCCCGCGGTTCGATGCCGCGCTCATGCAGAGCCTTGGCTGTACTCAAAGTCGCATCCAAGAGCGCGTCGCCCATGGTCTCAGTGCTAGCGTCTTCGGCCAGAGGCACTTCGATTTCCTCCCAGCGCAGAGGGGCGGTGACCTGCTGTTCTGGTCGCACGCTCCCGTCTTCATCCAGATGGATCAGCCAGGGTCCTCGATCTCCCGGCTCGCCCGAGTCCAGACCGACTAGCGATCCCAGGTAGCCGAAGGGCTGGCCGTTCGACAAGGAGGCCGCCCCGAGGCTCGGGATGTGGACGTGACCAAGTAGCCACCCATCCAGGGGAATCTCGTCGAGTTCCGTCCGCTTGAATGGCGCATAGGAACCTGACCCGTTCAGGTCTCCGTGCAGGAGTCCCAGGCGAGGGAGGCCCGCATGGTGGGGGGCGATGGGGTTTACGATCAGGTCGGCCAGGGGGCTTGACTTGTAGTGCCGGCTGGGGAATGACCATCCGCAGATCTCGGCCACGGGCCGTCCATCGGACTCGATCAACTTGGACTCCCACTTCCCGCCCACTCCGATCAACTGCAGTCCATTCAATGATGTTCGGACAAGCGCCGGCAGGGCATCGGCATCGTGATTGCCGACCACCGCCCAAGCTCCGATTCTGGCTTCCTGCAGTTCCTTGAGCGCCAACTCCAAGGGTTGAAGCGCTTCGAAGCGCGCGTTCATGTTCTCCACGAGGTCGCCCGCGAACACTACGCCGTCGACCCGCTCGGTAATGGCGAGTTTCACCGCCGCCTGCAACGCGGCAGCGGGAGTCAGCTCTTCAATCTCCACCCCGGCTAGATCTTCCGGCACGCCTGAGGGACGGATACCCAGGTGCATATCCCCGATCGCGAGCAGCTTTCCCCCCCCAGAAGTTCCCGAAAAAGCGCCCATGGGAGACAGTATAGGGAGTCCTGCCTGGGGGTTCACTTCTCACTCTTTCTGCGAACAACGAAGAGAAATAGTGCCCGTGTCCAGGCGCTCTAGGCAATCGCGGAAATCCTCTGAATAGGGCCTCATCGCCTGCGTACGGCGGCATGGCCTCCCCACGCCACCGAGCCCGTGTCCTTACGAGGAAGTGTCTGGTTGGCTTGCCCGCCGGGCGCTACCTTGCCCTTCCCCCAGAAAGCAGGACGCACTCTCTGATTCCGGTCGTTCCCAAGAGGCCCACCATGATGATTGATCGACTCCTTCAAGACTCCGAAGTCGCCGCGGAAACCCAAGGCTTCTTCTCCCAGCTGACCGAGGCTTTCACGCCCGACGTCTTGATGTCGTGGGAATTCTGGACCGCGGCCTCAGCTGTGCTGCTCGTTGGTGAACTTCTCACCGCCAGCTTCCTCTTGGGCGCCTTCGTGCCGGGCACTGCCCTCTCCGCAATTCTTGCAGCCCTCGGACTAGGCATGCAGGGCCAATTGTGGGGCTTCATGATCGGTACCGTGGTTGGGCTTGTGGTCCTGCGACCCATCCTTGTCGCCAAGGCCCAGGAAGGTGGCGAGCCCTCCAACGTGGACGCCCTCGTCGGCCAGCCCGGAGTGGTCACCGAGTCCATCACCCCTAGCAGCCCCGGACGCGTCAAGATTCGCACTGAGGAGTGGCGCGCAACGGCCGGCGACGATCTGGAAGCCGGCGTGCATGTGAACATCGTCAGGGTGGATGGCAACGCCGTCCACGTGCAGTCGCAGAGTTGACTTCAGCCCGCGCAGAACCCCACCCCAGCACAATTCCCTCGCGAGGATCTTGAGCCCAGACCCCCGCGTGATCTCCCCCTAGTTCCCGGGCTGACAGGTACACACCATGGAATATGTCGTTGGCGCATTTGTAGTCGTCGTCCTCGTGGCCGCAGCCATGGGGCTCAAGATTGTCAACCAAGCCGAAGTCATGGTCATCGAGCGTCTGGGCAAGTTCCAGCGCGCCCTGAACCCCGGCCTCAATTTGATCGTGCCGTTCATCGACAAGCCGCGGCATATCCTGTGGCGCACGCGCGTCTCGAGTCTGCAGGGTAGAGACATCGTTCGCGAGAAACACTCGCGCACAGTTGACCTCCGCGAACAGGTCTTCGACTTCCCCAAGCAATCGGTCATCACCGCCGACAACGTGGTGATCGAGATCAACGGCCTCCTGTACTACCAGATCACCGATCCGCGTCGTGCTGTGTACGAGGTCAATAACCTGCCCAACGCCATCGAAAAGCTCGCGCAGACCACACTGCGTAACATCATCGGTGAATTGGCGCTGGACGCGACCTTGACCTCGCGCGACGAGATCAACGGCAAGATGCGCACCGTGCTTGACGAAGCCACCGACAAGTGGGGCGTCAAGGTCAACCGTGTCGAAGTTCAGGACATCGACCCGCCCATCACGGTGCGCGAGGCCATGGAAATGCAAATGCGTGCCGAACGCGAACGTCGGGCCACCATCCTGGAAGCCGAAGGTGTCAAGGAATCCAAGATCCTGCGCGCCGAGGGTGAACGGGGATCGTTGATCGCCACCGCCGAAGGCGACCGGCAAAGCCGCATTCTGCGTGCCGAAGGTGAGGCCGAGTCCCTGGCTCTCGTGGCCCACGCGCTGGAGCAGGAACAGATGAATCCCGCAGACTACCTGATCGCGATGAAGTACCTGGCTACTCTGTCGGACATCGGAGCGTCCAGAACCGGCGACAAGACGGTATTCATGCCCTTCGAGTCCAGCGCAACCCTCGGTAGCATCGGCGGCCTGCGCGAACTGTTCACCAAGGGCGGAGTGTCCTGAGCGGTCCGAAACCTGAGTAGGTTCATGTGCATGGGGGGGCGTCCAGCTGGCCGCCCCCCCATGCCGTTGTGAAGTAGACTGTGAACATGGCTCCCCTGCCGAAGATCACGATTCTCGCCACGGGCGGCACCATTGCGGGCAGCAGCGCCGCGCCCGAGCACAGTGCGTACACCTCCGCGACCTTGAGCGTTGAGGAACTCATGGCGAGTGTGCCCTCGCTTGGTGAGCTAGCCCAGGTTGACGGCGTGCAGGTTACGCAGGTCGGAAGCCAAGACGTGTGCGACGAGCATTGGCTGGCCTTGGCTCGGCACGCGAGGCAGTGTTTGGGGAGGGATGACACCACGGGTGTTGTCGTGACCCATGGCACCGACACGCTAGAGGAGACGGCTTTCTTCTTGGATCAGGTGCTGGCGCATTCGAAACCCGTGGTGGTTACGGGTGCCATGCGACCGTCCACCGGAGTTTCTGCAGATGGCCCGCGCAACATCTTGGATTCCGTTCGCGTGGCGTCCCACCCAGGGGCCAAGGGTCGCGGCGTACTCGTGGTTTTGGACGAGATCATTCACAGTGCCCGCGCCGTGACCAAGGCGAATACGGCGCGTGTCTCCACGTTTCAATCCCCGGACATCGGCACCTCTGGTGCCATCATCGCCGGAGCAACGACCTTCTACCGCAACCCAGGTCCGCGGCCACAGCGGGCGTTGATCGACTTGGATGGCCTCTCGTCTCTGCCGCGTGTGGACGTCCTGTACGCCTGCGCGGGCGTGGCAGCCGATCTTGTCCAGGCCAGCGTCGATGCCGGAGCGAAGGGCATCGTGCTGGCCGGTGTGGGCAACGGCAATGCGAACGAGAGCATGGTCGCGGCCCTGGGTGAGGCTGCGAGCGCAGGCGTACCGGTTGTGCGCAGCACACGCGCGGGTAGTGGCTTCGTGGCGCGCAATTTGGAGATCGATGACGACGCCCTGGGGTTTGTGGCATCCGGCCCCCTGAACCCCGCCAAATCGCGCGTTCTGTTGCAGCTCGCCCTGCTCGAAACCACCGACGCGGACACCATTCAAGAGCAATTCTCCGCAGTCTTCTAGGAGCTCCACCCATGCTGCAACGCCTCGCCGTCTTCTGCGCCCTCACGGTCATGGCGACGGCCGAGGAGCGGCCCAACATCCTGCTCATCATGGCGGACGACGTGGGGGTCGAGGCCTTCGCCGCCTACGGCGGAGAGAATTACCACACTCCCCATCTCGACGCCTTGGCCGAGGGCGGGATGAGGTTCACGCACTGCTATTCACAGCCCCTGTGCACGCCCAGTCGCGTGAAGTTGATGACGGGCAAGGGCAACCTGCGCAACTACGTTCGGTTCTCGATTCTCGACCGAAACGAGCGCACCTTTGCGCACCTGGCCCAGGACGCCGGCTATACGACGGGAGTTGCCGGCAAGTGGCAACTTTTGGGTGCGAGTCACTACGGGGACTGGGCCGGACGTGGCACCACCCCAAAGCAGGCGGGTTTCGACACTTGGTGTCTTTGGCAGGTGGCGGATCTGGGATCGCGCTACTGGAATCCCGTGGTAGAGATCGATGGCGAGTTGCAGGAACCCCGCCAGGGTGCCTTTGGCCCGGACGTTTTCTGCGACTACTTGCTGCAGTTCTCGGCTGCCAACAAGGACGAGCCTTTCCTGGCGTACTTTCCCATGGCCCTCGTGCACTCGCCTTTCGTGCACACCCCCCTCACTCGCACCGAGCAAACGGCAGACCAGAACAAGGACACCCAGCAGAAGCGCTTTGCCGAGATGATGACGTACATGGACCTCATCGTGGGTCGACTCGTGGCGGGGCTCGGGGAACTCGGCCTGCGAGAGAACACCTTGATCTTGTTCGTTGGCGACAACGGCACGTCGCGGGGGATCAAGTCCACCCAAAACGGACGAGTGATCACCGGCGCCAAGTCCCTGCCCACGGACGCTGGCACCCACGTGCCCTTGCTTGCTTCTTGGCCGGCGCGTATTGCTCCGGGGCAGGTCAATGATGACCTGATCGACTTCGCTGACTTCCTGCCGACCTTGGGCGATGCCATGGGCCGTGGCCTGGACCCCGACCAGATCTGCGATGGCCGGTCCTTCATGCCGCAGCTACTGGGCCAGGTGGGGCAACCTCGCGAATTCATCACGATCTACAGCAACCCGCGTCCGGAAAACCCGAACAAGAACCCGCGCGTGTGCTTCGCCCGCGACAAGCGTTTCAAACTCTACGACGACGGGCGCTTGTACGACTGCGTGACAGACCCGCTGGAGGAGCGGGAGCTCCAAGCGGAAGACGCCACCGACCGACAACGCCAAGCACGGTCCACTCTGCAACGCGCCCTGGACGGTCTGCCCCAGGAACCGGACCGCCTCAAGGATCTCAGTCCCTGAAGATGGCCTGCACCTCAGTCGCCTCCGTCGGCTCGAAGTTCAGCCGCCCACCTTCGTGGCGCACGCCATTGACCAGCCAGTGGGAAAACCCCACGGACTCGGGCTCCGGGATCTCCACATGCACCCCAAACTCGGGGAAGTGCCAGCCGCTGTAGGACGTCGTGTACTCGTAACCGTCAACTGTCAGTGATCCGCGCTCGGCCTTCCTCACCCAAACCGCTTGGGCCGGTTTCAAGTTCAGTCGGTTCTGCAGGTCTGCACGCACCACTGCGGGCTTGGCATCGATGAGGGGCCTCACTTGCCGAATGGGAATTTGCTCTGGGCCCCAGATGTCGGATAGGCGCAGGTACTCGTCAACGAGGTCATTCAAGTAGGCCGGCGGAATTTCGTGATTCAGGAGGTTCTGACTAAGGCGCGCAAAGCGCGGGAGGAACCAGTCCGTTTCCATGAGGTGCAGAAACAACTGGGAGCGCAGATAACCGCGTGCCTTGCGCGGGGCAAACAACGCGTGGTCGATGAAACGCAGGTCCCATTCTTCGGGGCTCAGCCCCATGCGCATCTTCTCCACGGGAGGTCGGTAGGCATTGTCCATGTCCCACATGGTCCAGCGCCAACGCGGGCGGTCTTCGCGCAGGTTCAAGATTGCAACGCCCTCGCCCCAATCACTCGAACCTCCGTGCAAGATCGCGAACATGTGGCGCATGAAGTTCTCGAGGTCGATGTGCTCATCGACCTCCTCCGCCGTGACGGTTTCATCGCGAGTCTCTAACCACCGCCCGACATCGTCGAAGCGCTCCTGCGCCTGCTTGTCGTTGTCGGAACGACGAACCCTGCAGTACAGGAAATCCTCGTGTCCAAGTCGGGCGGTCGCCTGACGTCTGCTGAGGTGTTCGGTGGCCACGTAGGGTTGCACACGTTCGCCGTTCAAGACCAAGCTGATGAGACGGATCTCCGGTGCTGCAACGCCCAGCTTGCGTGCGACCGAGTAGGCCAGACTGCAACAGAAGAAGTTATTCCCGCGCACCACCAGGTTGCGCAGGGGCCCGGCTTCCGCGTCGAACATCAACCCGGCGGGAATGTGGTCGGGACCATAGTCCGAACGAAAGTAGAGCCGGAAACTGCGCCACACATGGCCACGGGTTGTCATCACATCCGCGCGGCGCGTTGTGTCGCCGTGCAGACGGACGCCGCAGTCAGCTTCGAACAGCTTGTCTTCGTCGACGAAGAACGCGACGCGGGCCGGTTTCTCCCACGTCTCTTCGTAGTTCACCACGATGCCGATATCGGGGTCGTAGAGATCGCGGTGGTCGACTTCGAGAACCAGAGTCGGCCAGCAGGGCAGGATCAGGTCGGGGTCGAGTTCGATCGGTTCGCTGGAGGGCGAGCCAGTAGTCGAGGCCCGCAGCAGGATGTCGCCCACCTGTCGCTTCTTGCGGAAGACGCTTGCCGTGCTAGGCGGGTCGTCGCCAGTTGTCCGCTCGTAACGGCCGTCGTTCCACTCAGACTCGACGTAGCCCTCCTTGTGCAGAATCTCACCCATCGCCCCGTAGCGCAGCATGTGTGAGGGCACCGTGGATTCACGCAAGACTGCCGCGGCCTCTTCGAACCGTTCTGTGTTCTCGAGCCAGATTCCCACCGCGATCAAGGTCGCCAGTGACGTCGCGATGATGCCCAGCGAACGGCGCGGAATGGCGCCCTGCATCAGCCGTTGCCCGTTCTCAGGTAGTACACGTTGGTGCGCGCATTCGGCACCAGTTCAACAATCGCCCCGCGCACTTCCTCCAAGGCTTCCGGCTGCATGCGGCGAAAGCGCAGGGTGATCGTGGCTTCTTGCTCGCCTTCCACCACGCCGTCCACGTGACCACCGCGAAGTTTCGTTCCCAGCAGCTTGAGCAACTGCATGCCGTGGGACTTGTGATCCGTTCGGGAGAGCACCACGCTCAAGAGCCCATCGTTCGGGTCACTGCGATTTCCGCCAATCACGTGTCGCGCCAGCAGGCCGAACACGGCGACTCCCAACAGGATGCCAAGGAAGACCATGTTCCACGTCGCACAGCAAAGCGCGCCAGCGATCACCAACATCAGGAACCCAGCCTCCTCGGGCTCCTTGATCGGCGTGCGGAAGCGAATGATCGACAGCGCTCCGAGCAGGCCTAGCGAGAGGGGCAAGGAGAACTGAATGCAGATGAAGATGGCCGTGATCGACACCGACAGCATGGGGAACGCTCGGTGGATCTGACTGCCAGTAGCTCGACTTGCGTAGAAAACCACGTACAAGTATGAGACCAAGTGCGCACTGGCCAGCGACAGCAGGAGCATGGCTGTCATGCCCAGGGGCCCCACCTCAGCCATAGAGCGCGCGCCCGTACCGCCAAGGGTCTCGAGAATGGCTTCCCCCGCACCTTGGGCGCCATCAGTTGTTGTGCCGTCCTGGCCCATCCAGGGTAGGGCCAGAGCCAATAGGGGGATCATCATAAGAGAATAGAGCATCGGCCCCGATTCACGCGAGGGCCCCGTTCAAACCCAGATTTCCGCTTGTTCGATTCAGAGACACGGGTTCCGGGATCCTGTCTTGATCGTCGCTTGAGCCGACCAAGGGATGTCCTGGTCCCATTCTCCTTCACAATTGAACCTACCACGCGGAAGCCGTGCCCAGCACCCGATCCGCACAGTGACCGTACTTGGAGAATGAAGCCAGTCGAGCACCCAGGTCCGTAAGCCCGCGCAGTTCTGGCGGCAAGACTCGCTGGTCTCCCTTCAACTCGACCACCGCCGTGTCCAACGGTCGGTCTGGCACAGGCCCAAAACGCGGGTGGGAGCGCGCCACCCGGATGTCCCAGTCCAAGGAGATGCGCGTGCCCGTACGCGCGAGCACAAACCGCTTGCGCAGGTAACTGACCACCACAAACGGCTCGAGGCCCGGCGGCAGTGGGGGACCCGCATGCGCAAGGCGTACCGGCAGGCCAGCGAGTTCGGCGCTCATCAGGTCCAATCCCGCCAAGTGCGGAGCTTCACCCTTCAGGGCTACGCGCAACTTGCGCCGCTCGGCCCCCTCCTTGGCTTTCACCTCAAAGAAAGCATCGGGATCCGTCGCACCCGAAATCGGGTCGTCGTACCAGCGCAAGCGCACCTTCAGCTTCAGGTAATCCGAGTTGGTCTTGTGCCCCACGAACTGTAGGTCCGGCGTGTCGTAATAAAGACTCGAGACACGCGCGGTGGGGAAGGACTCATCCCTGGCCAGTCGCTCCTCCATCAAGCCCATCACGTTGGGGACCCCAGTCGCCGGCACGCAGAACTTGGCCTCGTGGGACCCCTCTCCGCCACCCCAAGCGGCGTCTGAACCGGGTGCTGGGTGCGCGGTGGGATCCATCAACAGAGCCTACCCCGACTCGGGTGCCCATGTCCCGGACCTACCGCCCCGGGGCGGTCGCTCAGAACTGACTGGGTTCCGTGGACCTAGCCACAAACAGGATTCCTTCCCTTGGCTTCGTCTGTGGACGTTGGAGACCACCCCTTGGGACCCGCTGCGTGAGGAGGGGGGGCCTGCTGGCCGCCAGTCCTCTTTCATTGAGGCTGGGGGCAATTCCCAAAATGGATGCACACCAAACCCAGTCAGTTCACAATTTGCTATCAGGAATCTCGTCTCGGAGCAGTGCGCCAGGCACCCGGGAATACTTGCTCAGAAAATTGCAGAGCAAGTCTTGCCGCGCCCCGAACCTGCCCTTCTAATCGTGACTCATCAAGGGCCTCCTCGGGCCCATTTCGCCCGTGATTGCGGCGGAATCTGGGCCTGTGGTCCAGGATGGTCATACGGGGTTCCAAGCCCCCTTCATCATGCTGCCCACCTTCGACCGCGCACTGCTGCGGAGCGAATGAATTCAGTTCTCAACCCGAACCCCATCCCATGCGTTCCTACTCCCTTGGCCTGACCCTGGCCGCCATGCTCATCGGCACCGCCGGCGCCCAGAGCTTCGACTACACCGACTTCTCCAGCACCGCCGGCCTCGACATGAACGGCAACGCCCAGCAAAGCGGCACCGCCTTGCGAGTGGCGAGCAGCATCAAGTCCGACAAGGGCTCGGTGTACTACAACCAGCCCCTGTACGTGGACGGCGGCTTCACAACCACCTTCACCTTCGCCATCAGCAACCCGCTGAGCGGCGGCGCAGACGGCTTGGCGCTCTTGATCCACAACGATCCCGCAGGCACCGCCTTCCTCGGTGACCACGCTAGCGCTTTGGGTTACGGAGGCTTCGCCTCGAGCCCGACCAACGCTGTCGACAACGCGCTCGTGATCGAGCTCGATACGTTCTTCGGCAGTAGCTGGAACGACCCCGACGGCAACCACATCAGCATTCAGACGGGCGGCACCGGCGACTGCAGTCAGGACCACAACCTGTCCGTCGGGACCTCCAGTCCCTCGACGTCCCTCAAGTCCGGTACCCACACGCTGCGCGTCAACTACAACGGGACCACGCTGAGTGTCTACCTGGATGGCAGCTTCACACCGGAGATTTCGGTCCCCTGGAGCTTCCAAACCGGCGGTACCTACCTGGCCGGTGGTGCAGCCGGCGGCCTAAACCTGATCAACGGCACCGACGCTTACATCGGCTTCACGGCTGCTGGCGGCGGTTCCGCGAATGACCACGACCTGCTCTCGTGGAACTTCACCTCCAACCCCAGCGGCCCCATCGGCACGAGCTACTGCAGCCCGGCCAACCTGAACTCCACCGGTAGCTCCGCCTTCATCACCGCCGTCGGCCAAACCAGCGCCGCCGCCAACAACGTGCGCCTGGACGTGACCGGCCTGCCCGCCAACCAATTCGGCATGTTCCTGACCAGCCAGACCCAGGGTTTCATCCCCAACGTCGGCGGCAGCCAGGGCAACATGTGCCTGGGTGGCTCCTTCGGACGCTACAAGACGAACCTGGTGAACTCCGGCGCTGGCGGCACGTATTCCCTGCAGTTGGACCTGACCCAGACCCCGACCTCCGGCGGCCTCGTGTCAGTCCAAGCTGGCGAGACCTGGCACTTCCAGTCCTGGTACCGCGACAAGAACCCCACCAACACGTCGAACTTCACTGACGGAGTTTCGATCCTGTTCAACTGATCGAACGGAGCGGTTCTCCCGCGCGCGCACTGTCTCGCCCCAGAGAGACAGTGCGCGCATTTTTTCTTGGGACCCGGACCGCGCTGGGTGGACACTCCTCACCCGGGCCGCGCTCGTCAGAAGAGCGCAGCTACAGACCTGGGACGGGCCCCAATGTGAACCCGGTTCGGTAAAGCGGGAAGGTGAGGTAAGGTCCACCCGTGCTCCCCCTCCTCTCCCTGGCCTTGGTCGCGTTCACGAGCCCCGAACGCCCGCGCAATGTCGTCGTCATCTTGGCCGACGACATGGGACTCTCGTCCTTGCACGCCGAGCATCTCGCCTCTGGCCTGCCCACGCCCAACCTCGATCGCCTCGCCAGCCAGGGCATGTCGTTTACCGACGCGCACTCGGGTTCGGCAGTCTGTTCCCCCACGCGCTACGGCCTACTCACCGGCCGCTACAGTTGGCGCACGACCCTGAAGTCAGGCATCGTGCAGAAGTGGGGGGAGCCTCTGATCGCTCCGGATCGAATGACTCTTGCGGACGTCGCTAGCAGCGCGGGTTTACACAGCGCCTGCATCGGCAAGTGGCATCTGGGTTGGCGCTGGCCCAAGCGGGGTGGCGGCACGACCAAAAAGCCCACCGAAATCGACTACACCCAGCCCCTCGGCGGCGGCCCCCTTGAAGCGGGCTTCGACTACAGCTTCGGCGACGACGTTCCCAACTGGCCGCCGTACCTGTGGATCGAGAACAACCGCCCCCAGAGTCAGCCCACCGATCAGATGCCCGGCGGCAAGTACGTCGGCGTGTCCGCAGGCCCCATGACCCCGGGGTGGAGCCTGGAAGCCGTACTGCCCGAACTCACCCGGCGCTGCGTGCACTACATCCGCGACCGGGCCCAGGCAGAGGAGCCCTTCCTGCTCTTCTTCTCCATGACCTCGCCGCACACGCCCATCAGCCCCTCGGAGACCTTCCGCGGCCAGAGCGGCGTCAGCCCCTACGCCGACTTCCTCTTGGAAACCGACTGGTCCGTCGGCCAGGTCCTGCGCGCTCTCGACCAGCATGGGATCGCGAACGAGACCCTCGTCATCTTCACCGCCGACAACGGCACCTCCCCCAAGGCGAACTTCGAGCAACTCGCCGAGTCTGACATCGATCTGCTCGGCCCCTGGCGCGGTAGCAAGGCCGACATCTGGGAAGGAGGCCACCGCGTCCCCTTCCTTGCCCGCTGGCCCGGCGTGATCGAGCCGGGCACTCATTGCGCCGCGCCGATCGTCCTGACCGACATCTTCGCCACGGTCGCCGAAGCCCTCAACGTGGACCTCCCCGCCAACGCCGGCGAAGACAGCGCCAGCCTCTTGCCCGACTTTAAGGACCCCGAGTTACTCGACGCCCTGCGACCCGCCGCGGCCCACGACATGATCGTGCACCACAGCAGCCAAGGGCGTTTCGCCGTGCGCTCGGGTCCGTGGAAACTCATCTTCTGTTCGGGCTCCGGCGGTTGGTCCCACCCCAATTCCGACGCCGCCGGCAACAAAGAAGGCCTACCCGCCCAACAGCTATTCAACCTCGCCACCGACCCCGGCGAACAGACCAACCTGATCGAGAGTCACCCCGAACAGGCCGCCGAGCTCGCCGCCAGCTTCCGTCAACTCGTACAAAGCCAGCCCAACGACGGCCCAGCCTGGTGGCCCAAACTGCCCTGGCCCGATCCCGCGAAGTGACACCGTGCGCATCTGCCTCCTCACCAACCAGTACCTGGACACCGTCCCGTTCCCAGCGAACGACTGGCCCTGCGACCCACGTCCCTTCCTGCCCGACGCCGACTGGCACCTGGTCACCCTCAAGGACAAGCACACCTCCGTCGCCGACGTCGAAGCCCTGATCCCCCAGGGCTTCGACCTGTTCTTCAACCTGTGCGACGGCGCCGAGGGTCAAGAAACCCCGGGCATCGAGGTCATCCAGACTCTCGAGCGACACGGCGTCCCCTTCACCGGTGCCACCTCTGACTTCTACGAGCCCACGCGCCTGCAAATGAAAGAGGCCTGCGCTTCGGTCGGCGTTGCGTTCCCCGCCTGCGTCCTAGCCCGCACTCCCGAAGACGTCGAACAGGCCGCCGAGACCCTGCAGTTCCCCCTGTTCGTCAAACACTACAACAGTTACGCCAGCGTCGACCTGAGTCGCAACTCCCGTGTCCAAACCCCCGCCGGCTTGCGCCGCCAAGCGCGCAAGATCATGTCCCGTCACGGCGCGGCGTTAATCGAGGAGTACATCGACGGCCTCGAGTGCTCCGTGCTCGTCGCCGAGAACCCCGGCGACCCCGCGAGCCCCATCACCTACACACCCATTCAATACCGCTTTCCCAAAGGCGAGTCCTTCAAGCACGCCAAGCTCAAGTGGGAGGACTACGATGGCCTCGAGTGCGTCCCGGTCCCCGACCCCGCTTTGGCCGCCCGTCTGCGCTCCGAGTCCGCCAAGTTTTTCACAGCTCTGGGCGGCACCAGTTTCGGCCGCTGCGACATCCGCGTCGATGCTTCCGGCACCCCGCACATGTTGGAGATCAACCCCAACTGCGGCGTCTTCTACCCGCCCACTGACCCCGGCACCGCCGACATCTGCCTGGCCCTGGACCCTACCGGCCACGAGGGCTTCACCCGCCAGCTCGTCGCCGCAGCCCTGGCCCGCCATGCCTGCAATTCAGTCGGGGAGACCGCCGGCCAACCCGCGTCAGTCCTGGGTCAGAGCGAGATCCGGTAGGTCCATACTCCGCAGCATCGCCCCTTCAGTTCTCGTGGGCGTGTGATCCTGCGTCGCCTCGACGTGCTCGAGGGTCGCCGGACCGCCTACGAAGCCGCACGCAGCCGAAATCCTGGGCGCTAAAGCTCGACCCTGTACCGAGCCTTGAACGCCCGATTTGTGATGGCTGCGGCCTGAATCTCGCCTGCTTTGAAGGCCTTAATCCTGCCGCTTTGGCGCGCGTCTCTCAGCAGCTCATAGGCGTACAGGAGGGTGTTGCCGGTGGTCGAATCACGCAGCGAGTAGGGCTCGACGATTCGCGCAACGCCGTCGTACCGGATCTCCGCGCACAGGCGATTTCTGGCGGCATACCGGATCTTGTCAATTCGACCCATCCCACCAGCTGTCGCCACGTCGGGGAGAGCCAGGCCAGGTCCCCGCCGCCGAGCAGTGGGAAGGTGTTGTTGCGGGATGACTTTCTCGCCGGCGCCGCCAGGTGCAGCACGTAGGCGCTGCCTTGCTTGCTCCGGCTCCAACCACCAGGCGAGCGCGTCCCTGAGGTCGGACAGGAAACCACCAACCGGTGGCAGCTTCGGCAGCTGATGATCGAGTTGGTGCCCCCAGTTCGCACGCAGCGTGTCTTCGTCTACACGGCCAACGATCAGCTCGACTGTTGGCGTCGGAAGCCCCTTGAATTCGAACTCGCTCCCGAGGATTGCGGACGCCTTCGTGGGAGTGATGAAATCTCGGAAGCTGCGGCTGAGGTGAACGATGTCGTACACGTCTCGGGCGCGCCCCTGACGTTCGTAGAGGGCGCGCGTCTTCTCCGCGAGGATCTCGTTAACTGAGTAGCAGCGCACCCGTGGTGCTCGATTCTGGGCGTCCTCGTAGGGATGGGAGACAGCGCGCAGATCAGGCGCATCCACGAGCAACTCATCCTGGGTGATGTCGAACTTGATCCTCTGCAGGCTGTTGGGTGACAAGTTGAGCCGGCACGCGTAGGCCACCTTCGCTCGATACGCCTCCCTGCCTCTCGGGTTGGCGAACTGCTCGACCTTGATCTTCTCAGCAGGGAATGAGATACCCGATACCTCTTCGACCCAGCCCCCGGCTTCGGCGAGGGACGTCTCGATGCCCTCACGCAACAGGTCGGATTCGGGGGGGACGGTGAAGTCGAGATCCTCCGAGAAGCGGTAGGTCTCAAAGAAGCACTTCTTCAGGCACGTGCCGCCCTTGAAAACCCACTGTGAAAGGCGCGAATGCTGGGAGATCGCGGCGAGCATCCACCCGAGAACGTAGTCCTTCTCGACCGTGGGCGGGCGCAAGTCCTGCTCTCTCGCGCGTTCTAGCAGCTGCGCCTTGGTAATCACATCGACGTCATGGGGACATTGACCTTCACTTGCCAACGACGATTCAATCGCCCACCGGTTGCACCTTGTGGGTCCAATCGAATCACACCCTTTGTCAGATTCACCTCGACCTCATCCAGCCACTCACTCGAGACGGCCCCTGATCGTTCAGCACAGAATCCCATACGCTTCAAGACCGCCCCACGACCATAGCGAAGGGCGTACTCAAGCAACTTTTGGGCGTCGTGGTGCTCGCTCTTCCAGTACTCATCGACCACATCCAGCGTGTGCCGACATCCGCCGCCGAACTCGGGAGCGTCCAGGACGTCGACGATGAGTCGATGGCGATCAGCGACTTCCACGGTTCGGCTTCCAATCCAAATGCGACTGGTCCCAAAGATCCGCTCGGGTGCAATCGTTCGGGTCCGGAATGGAACGCCGGCGATCGTCCGCGAAGAGCTGCGCTGCGGATGCCCCGTAACGAGCGAGATGGAGTTGAACACCTGCTCGGTCAAGTCCCAGTGTTCAGCCGCTGACCAGCCAGAGATGTAACAAGGTGCAAAGAGCTCCATCGCCAACAGCCAGGCATTCTCGACGGCGGGTTGTGTCGTCTCGGACTCGAGCGGCACCGGGCCGTAGACCCCCCTCTTGAGCCGCCGAAGCCAGCCCTTCTGGTGTAGCCGACTCAACAGCAGGTTGGCTGCCTTGCGGCTCACGGGGTGGATCTCCTGGACGTCCCCGGCCCTGATAACCACCTTCTCGTTCGCCACGAATGCCCCCAGAATCCGGCGCTCCTGGGCACTGAGTCCGGCAAGTTCCGGCGTGGGTCTTTGTGACTGCATGAGACGTCTGATTCTGAGGTTATGCGCAGCTGTAGTGTGTCGGCAGAATAGTCTGACTGCCTGAAGAATCAAACTCCGATTCTAATTGCAGTTAGAGTGTGATTCAAGGGACCAGCCATCTCAGCCGCCAGGGTGCGCTCCAGAGCTCGGAGGCCAGAACCTCGATCTCAACCCGGCCCCCCTTTCCCCCCTTCCGTCCCCCCTTGCGCACCTGTCGCCTGGCCAACCAGCACCTGGATGCGACCCCCTTTCCCGCCTGCGGCCTGGCCCGCAATCCGGAGGGCGTGGACCACGCTGCCGAAACCCCGCGTTTCCCGCTCTTCTTCAAGCACTGCACCACCCACGCCAGCGTCTACCTGAGCCGTAACCCCCGCCTTCAAGTCCCAGCCGGCCACGAAGGCTTGACCTGCCAACTCATCGCCGAAGCCATGGCTCGGAGCACTGCGTAGTACCGAACCCGGTTCGTCATTACGCGTGATTCGGCAACAGGCGCTACGCTACGAAACCAGCCGCCCGAAACTCCCCCGCATCACAAGACCAACCCCACATGCCCCCCCAATCCAAGTCGGACGAACGCATCGCGAAGATGCTCTTCTCGTCCATCTACCCCCTCTACGTGGACAAGGTCGAGAAGAAGGGGCGCACCGAGGCGGACCTGCGCAAGGTCCTGCAGTGGCTGACCGGCTTCACAAAGGCCAAGCTCGACAAGCACATCAAGCAGGAGTCGACCTTCGAGGCCCTCTTCGACGACGCCAAACTGAACCCCAACGCGCCTCTGATCACGGGCGTCGTCTGCGGCTACCGCGTCGAGGAGATCGAGAACCCGCTGACCCAAAAGGTGCGCTACATGGACAAGCTCGTCGACGAGCTCGTCCGTGGCAAGAAGATGGAAAGCATCCTGCGGTCCTAGGGCGATCCGTGTTCGGTTCCGCCCGTCCCCTATTCCCTACGCTGCTCCCATGCTCGCCCTCCTCGCCAGCCTGGTCCCGCTCCTGCCGGCTCAAACCCAAGCCCCCGAGCGCCCCAACGTCGTCCTGATCATCTCCGACGACCAGGCCTGGGGCGACTTCGGTTTCATGGGCAGCGACACGATTCGCACCCCGCACCTCGATCAGCTCGCTACAGAGGGCCTGGCCTTCACCCGCGGCTACGTGCCCACCGCCCTCTGCCGCGCCAGCCTCGCCACCCTCGCGACCGGCCTCTACCCGCACCAACACAAGATCACCGGCAACGACCCGCCGCGCGGGACCGACCGCGCGCTGATGCTCGCGCACCTGGCCGAGGTCGAAACCCTGCCCGCCCGCCTCGCGTCCGCTGGCTACCGCAGCCTTCAGACGGGCAAGTGGTGGGAGGGCAGCAGCGCCCATGGCGGCTTCACCGCCGGCATGACCCACGGCGACCCAACGCGCGGCGGACGCCACGGCGACGAAGGCCTCAAGATCGGTCGCCAGACCATGGAGCCCGCCTTCGACTTCATCGACGAGTGCAACCGAGAGGGCACCCCCTTTTTCCTGTGGTACGCCCCCTTCCTGCCCCACACGCCCCACAACCCACCGGCCCGCATCCTCGAGACCTACACAGGACAGGACGTTCCGCTTCCCATCGCCAAGTACCAGGCCATGTGCACCTGGTTCGACGAAACCTGCGGCGCGTTGCTGGACCACCTGGACGAACAAGGCCTCACCCAAAACACACTGGTCGTCTTCGTCACCGACAACGGCTGGATCCAAAAACCAGGCGCCCAGGGATACGCCCCGCGCAGCAAGCGCACCCCCTACGAGGCCGGCGTGCGCACCCCAATCCTGCTGCGCTGGCCCGGCCAGATCCAACCCCAGTCCCGCGAGGTGCCCGTTAGCAGCGTGGACATCGTGCCGACCATCCTCACCGCCTGCGGCCTCGACGCGCCCGCCACCCTGCCGGGTGTGGACCTCCGCACCGTCGGCGCCACGCGAGCTCCCATCTTCGGCGCGGCCTACACCCACGACGTCGTCGACATCCACGATCCCGCCCGCAGCTTGTTGACCCGCTGGGTCCTGCGCGATCCCTACAAGCTGCTCGTGCACACCGACCCCAACCAGCCCGCCGAACTCTACGACGTGCGCGCCGACCCCACCGAGCAAACCCCTCTCAGCAAACCCGAGACCACAGCATCCCTGCGCGCCCTGCTCGACGCTTGGTGGCCGGGCAAACCCACACCCCCGAAGACACCCGAGGACGACTAGGCCCGATCGTCTCCACGCCATTCGGCCCGATGGGGGAGCGCGACCTCAAACCCCCGGCGACCCAGCACGTCCCACTCACCACGCCCCGGTCCGCACCCCCCCTCTGGACTCCCGCCCCAGAACCCCATCCCCCTCCGCTACTCTGACGCCATGACCCCCCGCCCCACGAAACGACGAGAGTTCCTGGCGACCACCGGCTTGGCCGCCGCCGCCCTGGTTGGCGCCACCCCGGCCAGCGCCCAAGACCCCGCGCCCGCGCCCAAGTCGCCGCCCAAGAAAGGCCTGCGCACCATCACCTACAACGTGCTCGCCTGCCGCGGCTACAACGGCGGCAAAGCGGGCAACGCAGCCGCAGTCAAACGCATGGCCCCCCAGATCCCCGCGCGCATCGCACTGGAGCTCGCCCTGCACAAACCGGACATTGTCACCTTCCAGGAATCTCCCCGGGAACCGGTGGTGGCTGACATTGCCCAACAAATGGGAATGCACTACGCCTACTTCCCCGGCGGGTTCCCGGGGACCGTGATGTCCCGCTTCCCGATCGTGGAGTCCGTGAACTGCCCTCTCGCCGAGGGCGAACGCCCGTCCGATCTATTCACCCGCCACTGGGGCAAAGCCGTGTTGCGTTTGGATGGGGGAGACCTGGCCCTGTACACCGCCCACCTCTACCCCGGCGTCGACGGCCACGAGCGCAGATTGCGAGAGGTCCCCCTGATGCTGGCCGCGATGCAGGAGGACATCGACTCGGGCCGCCCGATGATCTTGCAGGGCGACCTCAACCACACTCCGGCCGCGGCCGAGTATCAGAGCTGGGTGGATGCCGGCCTGAGGGACTGCTTCCAGGACAAGGGGACCGGCCGGGACTTGACGATCCCCAGTACGACGCCGCGTACGCGTATCGATTACATCTGGACCCACGGTTCAATGCCCACGGGTTTGCAGGAGTGCC
>CAYXTP010000015.1:82263-90299 GCA_964467985.1 uncultured Planctomycetaceae bacterium | reverse complement strand
TTGGTTCCGCCGTAGCCGCTGCCGTCCATGCCGTTGATCACATAGAGCTTGTATGCCAGGTCCTCGCGGCTGCCAAACAGCCCCAGGCCGTTCTCGCGCCAGGTACTGGGGATGACGTAGCTCTCTGTGAGCGAGCGAGTTGAGCCCAGAAAAGTCGTCGGCTCGTGCATCTCATTCACCAAGCCCATGGGCGTGAGCATCAAGCCTGCACGCAGGTTGATCGCTTCGCTGTGCAAGTGATCCAAGTACGCGAACTCCACAAAACTCTCCTCCACGTGTTCCATTTCGATCTCGGTGTTCAGGACCCACTTGTCGCTGAATTTGTGCCCGAAGTAGAGGACCGCGCGCTGGAAGTCGAATTCATCCGTCGTGCCTGATTCGAAGTTTCGATACCGGGCTTCTCCGTAGCCCCCGATGGAGATGCCCGACTTGGCGTGATAGACCTTGGAAGCGGCGGGTCCCAAGCCGTGCACACTTTCTCCCAGTGCAGGCATCACGTCCTGCAGCAGCAGGTTCTCAAAATCCAAAGTCAATGCGTCCAACTGGGCTTGGATGTCCTCCAGGGATTGGGTCTGGGGGTCCTGGGCGAATACTCGTTCGCTCAGGACCAGGGCAAGGACACACGCGGCGAAGGGCAAGGGCAGTTTCATCGGATCAACGGGTGGGCGGGTGATTCAAAATCTGAGAACTCCACCTTGAGGGTGGGAATGCAGGGTTGGATACGTCCCCTCAGGCCGGGACTGGCCAGGACTCGTAAACCGTTGGGTGTGGTGAGCAGAGCCAGGACCTCGATGTCAGCCTGTTGCGAGCACCACTCGAGGGCCTTGTCGGGTCCCATGACGTACAAGCCCGTGGACAGTGCGTCGGCCGCCAGTCCAGTGGGGGCGAGTACAGTGATGCTCCCGAAGTCTGGTGCCGGATTGCCCGTGCGGGGATCGAGCACGTGCCCGAGGTGCTCACCATCGACCACGATCCCGCGTTCCGAGTTGCCCGATGTGGCGAGTGAACCGGAGGTCACGGAGATGTGTAGTACCGGCCTGTCCCGATCGGAGGGGTGGGCAACGGCAAGGATGGTGGGGGAGGAAACGGATTCACCTGTGCCGGTAGCGATTAGCCACTGACCACCGAGGTCCAATCGCACAGAGGTCATCGGTGTGTCGCGCAGTGCAGCCAGCGCAGCGTCGAGCCCGGCTCCCTTTCCGAAGCCGCCTTCCTCGAGCACGAGTCCCGACCTGCGGCGCGTGGCCCGCGTTCCAAGCAGGTCCAACCCAGCAAGCGATACGTCGCCGATGGCAGCGCTCAATTCCATGGCGCCGGGGCGTCTACCGGACCCGCGTAGATCCCAAGCTCGGACCAAGGGGCCGATCGCCGGATTGAATGCCCCGCCCGTGGCGCGGCTCCATCCCAGGGCTGCTTGGAGCTCGAGTGCTAGGGGCTGGCTCAAGACCACGGCCTCACCGACGGCCGAGCGGTTGAATTGGGCCAACTCTCCCTGGGAATCCTCCCCCCAGGTGCTCAAGCGTCGTTCGCAGGCCTCGATAGCCCGCAAGGCCTGCTCGCTTGCAGCGAGGGCTTGCTCCCGTGTCCGGGCGGCCACCTCGATTCTGAGCCCGGTGCCCATGGCACCCAGGCGCCGTTCAACCCACTGTTCCAGCGGTTCATCTCGCTTCCGCAATGCTCCCAAGCAAGAACTGGAAGTGTCTGGGATTAGAACCAGCAGAAGGAATGTGCAAAAGATTCGCGAGGGCATGTCTGTCGACCCCGGCGCTCGGTCCGGGGGCTGATTGGGGGGACTTTATTGCGAGTGGGTCGCAGTAGCAATAGGCACTAGTGCGATTATTTTCCCCCAACAGGAGCCCTTGGCGACCCCCTGGGGGTCCTAGGTCGGGTTCGGCCCCAGCGAACGAGAGCGCGGGTAGATCGGACCCTCCGGAGAGGAAGCCGTGAGCAGCAACTCCCGACTAGCTCGCCGCTGGCGGCGCCTGAGCGTCGGGTCACCAATGGCGGCCGTCACCCGTTCCAGTCTTTTCCTGAGCGCCGTCAGCAGTCGCGCCCCCTCATCCGCTCGTCCCGATTGCTGCATGACGAGAGCGCGCGTGGCAACGATCACGATGCGGTCGGGGAGTTCCACGCCGCGGGCCATGCATTCGATGGCCAGGCCGCTGTGTCGGTCCGTTTCTCCACCTGGAGCGCTATCTCCCAATTGCCTGAGGGCTCGAGCGAGCAGCGCATGGCTCAGCGCCTGGAACCTGTGTTGGCCCAGTTCGCTGCTAGCCAGGGCCGCTTGCCGCAGGAGGGAACTGGCTTCGGGGGAGCCCCGCTCAAGCAACAGGACTGCCAAGTGCAGATTGGCTCTCAGCTCTCCCGGTCGGTTGCCGCTTTCCTGACAGGCAAGCCGAGCCTCGCGCAGCGTGGTCTCCGCTTCTCCAATGCGATTATCCTTGAGAAGTAGCGATCCGTACACGCCATTCACTGCGGCTGCGAGGTGATGATCACTCAACTGCTGAACACCGCGACGCGCGAGGGCCATGGCACCCAAGGCTCGGCGGCGCCTTCCGGCGACGGAGTAAATGCGGGCCCGCGCCAGGTGCCCGCGCACCAAGATCCCACGAGCGACGGTTTGGCGCGCATGGGGTCGCAGTTTCAAGATCGCTCGATTCGCAAGCGTGAGTGCCTCTTCGATTTTGTCTCCCAAGAGCGCCAAGCGCGCAAGGCAGAGCGTGCATCTTGCTTGAATGGGAGCGGAGCGCGTGAGCTTGTGGCTCTTCTGCGCGAGGATGCGCGACTCATCCAGTTCGCCTACTTCAAATTGTGCCTCGGCCAGGAGCACCAGCGCCTCTGCCTGGGCGTCGACATCGAGGGCTTGACCGAGCAACTCCTGAGCGTTTCTCAGCAGGCCACGCGCTAACCCGAAACGGCCCGTATAGAGCGCGTGCCTTCCGTGCAGGCAGTAGATCCTCCCAACCTCACCCGGGTGGGTGAGCGGGTCCAGGTCCAGGTCCGTCAGCTCGTCTAACCAGCGCTCCAGATCACGGCGGCGACCGAGCCGCAGAGCCGCGCTGCAGGCTGCTTCAAGGAATTCGCGTTTCAAGCTCGAGCTATCCTCGTGCGTCTCGACCTGATCCACCGCATCCAGGGCCCATTTGGCCAGGGTGCGTTCCCGTCCCGCGCGTCCGGCGCGGCGCGCCCGACGCAAGAGAGCCGGGACGATCTCTAGTAGGGATTCGTGCTCCCCTGCAGCGTGTAGGTGGAATGCCCGCTGGATTCCGATCCCACCCGAGGGCAGCATCATGAGTGCGTCCGCGGCCGCGCCGTGGAGTCGTCTCAGTTCCGGGGCAGGTAGCGTGCGGTAGATAGACTCACGAAGCGCCGGCCTAGCGAAGCGGTAGCGTGCTCCTGAGGGAGTCAGCCATCCCTCACGCGTGAGTTCGGCCAAGATGCCTGAAATCTGCCCCGAACTGCTGGCGGGGAAGGCTAGCCGCAGGAAGGCCTCCTCGATCGTGCCACCCATCACGGCCAGGCGCTGCAGCCAGACCTGGTGCTCGGAATCGAGAGCCTCAAAGCGATCGGTGATTAGTTGACGGATTCCCAGGGAGCGCGGAACTTCGGCTGGAGGCACCAACAGCTCGAGCCCATCCCCAGAGAAGTGACGACGGACCTGTTTCTTCTCCAGCATGGCCTGGTGAATCTCGCGCAGGGCTCCCGGCGATCCCTCACTGCGCTCAAAAAGAACGCGCGCCAGCCGCTGCCTGGGTGCCGAGGAGTGGAATACGCCCTCGACCCACTCGGTCACCTGGGCTTCGTCCAGGGGCGGCAAATGCAACCGGGGAACCGGAGTTTGCAGGTCCAGGCGTGTCTGGAGTGATTCAAGGGCGGCTGGGCAGCTGGCTTCGGCTCCCAATTGCAGTCCACAGATGAAGGTCAGCTCGGCTCCTTCCAGGCGGTCGGCCACGAGCCCAATCACTCGCAGCGATTCCTCCCCGGCAAAGGTGACGTCATCGAGAAACACCACCAAGGCTCGCCGTTTGGCCAACTGGGCCAACCACTCGGCAAGGGCCAGAGGCTCTGCGCTGGGGGCTTGCTCATTGTGCTGTTGGTCGAGAACCAGGCGCAGGGTCTCGGCAGTCGCGGGGTCCACCCATTCATTCAATTGCGCGCGCTCCCGGGCTCCTGTGGGCTTGGGGCTGGGGAGGTGCAACCAGCGGCGCAAGAGCGACCGAACCGGATGGCCGGGCCGCCCTCCGCCGAAGGGGGAGCAGCGTCCGTACAGATAGAGCGGGGGTGTCGGCCCCGCCCGCTCTTCCGTGGCGAACTCCTCCACGAGCCGGGTTTTTCCAGAACCCGACTCTCCGCTCAGCCACATGAGGCTGCCCTGCGCCCCTTGGAGAACTTGTCGGTACACGGCCTTCAGTTGTCCAAGTTCCTCTTGGCGTCCGACGAAGGGCAGACGGTTGCGGTTGGAGCTTCGGCCCCGCCGTATGGGTCCGCTCGAGAGACGCTCCTTCCACCTCGAACCCGATTCTCCTTGTTCCAGCAGCGAAAGCAGCGTCTCGGCATTGGGACGTTCCCCCTCTATGGGGGAGAGCAATGCACCGAGGGCGTAATCCAGCAGTGGCGAGAGCGTCGGAACCACATCCGATGCAAGTGACTCCCCAGCGCCCGACAGGGCATCCAGCCAGGCAGAAGCATCTGCCCGGTGCTCGTCGTCGGGAGAGAAAGGGTGGTTGCCGGTGGCAAGCTCGTACAAGACGATGCCAAGCCCGAACATGTCGGCGGCGGGCGTGGGGGGCGCACCTCGAATTCGCTCGGGGGCCAGGTAGGGCAGGGTTCCCGTTTGGGCTTCGGCGTCACCCGTCCGGAATGCTCCGCCCAGGTCGAGCAAGACAGCTGCACCCTCCTCATCGAGGCGTACGTTGGAAGGTTTTACGTCTCCGTGAGACCACCCCGCTGCGTGCAAGGTCCCCAAGGCCCGGGCCAACTGGGTCCCGAGGAGCCTTACCTGGGGCTCCGGCAGGGGCCCCCGAATCGACAAGACTTCGTCAAGGCAGGGTCCAGGCACCAGTTCGAAGAACAGGCGCGGACCCTCGGCACTGGCTTCATGGTGAACGAGGCGTGGCAAGCCCGGTCCACTGACTTGCGCTGCGACCTCCGCTTCTCGTTGCAAGCTGGCGAGTGCTCCGGGGAGTGCGTCGGCTCCCCGGTACTCCTTGAGAGCCAATGGCGTCTGCTCCGGGAGGCCGGCGAAGGGCCCGCTAGTTTCCACCATCCAGACTCGGCCCGCCGATCCGGCGCCCAACTCCCGGATGCGCTTGAATGGCAGGCCCGCGGGATCCTGAGCCATGAGAAGTTCGGCCTCAGTCCTTGGGATCCAATTCGTCCGCGTCGACATTGGAATCGGGCCCGAAAGTCGGTCCCGATTCGTCGACTTCTGAGGTCTCCAGCTCGCCGTCCGTCGATCGAATCTGGTCGTCCCTCTTGCGAGCTTCGAGGATGACCTGTCCCATCCTCGAAGACTCAGCGATAGATGGATCGTACTCCCAGCGCAGGGTGGGCGTCGTACGCGTGCGCAAGATCGAAGCCACCCGACGCTGCACGAACCCGCGCGCTTGATCCAGCAAGTGTTGCGTCTTGGAGTGATCGGACTCGTCCCCTAGGACCGAGTACTTGATCGTCGCGTAGGCCATGTCCTTGGAGAGCTCCACCCCAGTCAGGGTGACAAAACCCTTGCGCGGGTCCGAGATCTCGAACTGCAGGCAGTGGGCTGCGCGCCTCAGGATCTGGGCTTCAAGCCTCGCAAGTGTCTTGCTGCTGGGCATGGTGGCAACGGCGAGCCCCCAAGGGGGTCACAGGAGGCCGCGCCTAGGCGCGGGTGCCCTCGAGCGTGCGCTTGACCTCATTGAGCTTGAAGGCCTCGATGATGTCGCCTTCGCGGATATCACCAAAGTGCTTGATCACAATGCCGCAATCGAAGCCCTCACGGACTTCCTTGGCATCATCCGATTCACGCCGCAGGGAAGCGAGGCTGCCCGAATGCACCACTGCGCTGTCGCGCAATAGTCGAATCGAGCTGTTGCGGGTGATGCGCCCGTCGATCACGTGGCTGCCCGCGATGAGGCCCAGCTTGGAGGACTTGAACAGGCGTCGGATCTCCACGTGACCGAGAATCTCCTCTTGGTACTCGGGGGATAGGGCTCCTTCCATCAGGGCGCGGAGGTCGTCGAGCAGCTCGTAGAGGACCTGGTAGCGTCGGATGTCCAAACCTTGACGTTCGGCTTGTTGACGCGCTTTGCCGTTGACTCCCACGTGGAAGGCAACCATCAGCGCACCGGAAGTCATGGCCAGGTCCACATCGCTCTCTGTGATCGGTCCCACGCCTGAGTGCAGCAGTCGAACCTCCACTTCGTCGTGCTTGAGTTTCTCTACCTCGTGCCGGATGACCTCGGCAGAGCCTTGGACGTCCGCACGTACGATCAGGTTGATGGCTTCCACTTCCTGAACCGGGGATGAGCCCAAGATCGCGTCCAAGTCCTTGCGCGAGCCACCGCTCGCAGCCAGGGCCACCGCGCGGTTCTTGCGTTCGCGTTCATTGGCGATTTCCTTGGCCTTGGCCAGGGTTTCGATCACGTAGAAGGGGTCGCCCACGCCAGGCAGGCTGGCAAGTCCGGTGACCTCAACAGGAACGGAGGGGCCGGCGGTCTTGATGGTCTTGCCACGGTCATCGTGCACGGACTTGACCTTGCCATAGCCCTCACCGGCCAAGACGATGTCGCCCTGGTTCAGGGTCCCGTCCTGGACGAGAAGGTGGGCGACGATGCCCCGACCCTGCTGGATCTCGGCTTCGAGTACGACCCCCGCGGCGGGACCCGTGGGGTGAGCCTTCAGGTCGAGTTCGGCTTCGGCCATCAGGAAGATGTGCTCAAGCATCTCGTCGATGCCTTCGCCTGTTATGGCCGAGGTTTCGAACATGGCTGTGGAGCCGCCAAACTGCTCAGGGATCAATTCATGTCCCATGAGCTGTTGGATGGATGCATTTGCATTGAAGCCCGGCTTGTCCATCTTGTTGAGTGCGACAACGATGGGCGTCTGCGCGGCGCGTGCGTGGTTGATAGCCTCTTCCGTGCTGGGCTTCACGCCATCGTCGCCCGCTACCACGAGCACCACGATGTCGACCGCCTTGGCGCCTCGTGCGCGCATGGAGGTGAATGCTTGGTGCCCCGGCGTGTCGACAATGGTGAGCAGGTGCCCCTTGGATGTTTGCACGCGGTAGGCACCGATGTGCTGCGTAATCCCGCCTGACTCTCCGTCGGCCACTTTGGTTTCGCGGATCTTGTCGATCAGCGTCGTCTTACCGTGGTCCACATGGCCCAAGAACGCCACCGTGGGGGAGCGGGCATCCAGGCTGTCATCATCGATGTCACTGCGCTTCTGGTGCATGGCAGCCAGGTGCTCTTCCTCGGCAGTGACGTCCTGGCGAATGTCCAACTCAACCTCGAACTCGTGGGCCAGGAGCGCAGCCGTGTCGTCGTCCAGCAGCGTGTTCAAGGTGAACATGCCTAGTTTCTGCTCGAGGGCGCGTTTTTGGACGAGTGAGGACTTGAGCTTGATGGCTTCAGCCAATTTCATGATTGTCACCGGTGCGGCAATAATGACCGTTTCGCCAGCGTGGGGAGAATCCGTCGTGAGCTTGTCGCCTCCGGGACCGCCGCTGCGACCGCGTCCCCTGCGAGCTCCTCCCCGGCCGCCTGTTTGGGGTCGGCCGGACCTGCGCAAGAAGCGCCCTTGCTCCCGTTGGCGTAGTTCCGCGGCGGTCAAATCGCCTCGGGGCCCCGCCGCGGCTCGTCCACCCTTGGCGCCGTGCGTGAATGTGGGATGTACGTCAGGTGTGAAATCGTCACGCGACTTCAATCGTCGGGAGTCCGGACGGGCGCGCTCGCTGCTCTGGAACTTCGTGGGGTCGATGAAGCCCACGACCTTTCCGCGCGGCCCCGCGGCCGCTCCTTCGGTCCCAGCCCCGGTTGCGGCCTCGGTTGCGGCCT
>CAYXTP010000015.1:80199-82163 GCA_964467985.1 uncultured Planctomycetaceae bacterium | reverse complement strand
GGTTGCTGCCTGGCCATCGGCTTCCGGCGGGGCCGGCTCCGCAGCGGGAGTTTCCGCAGTCTCATCCCCGCTTGGCGTGTCCTGCACATCAGAGGTCTCGGCTCCTGTTGAATCCGCAGCAAGCACTGCCTCCCCAACCTCGGCACCGGATTCACCCCCATCGACCGGCGGAGCCAATTCCAAGTCGCCGCCGATCTCCGCATCCTCTTCGAGCGAGGCGTCTTGGGTCTGTTCTGTGAGTTCCACAGCCGCGGCCCCATCAACTCCCTCTGTCGTTTCCTCTGCCGTTTCCTCAGCAGCGGGCGGCGCGTCTTCCGCGACGGGGGCAGGCGTCGCCGGGTCCTGTGCCGGCTCTGCCGAATCCTCCTTCGCTTTGACCTTCTTCTTGGACTTGCGCTTGATCTTCAACCCGCCCACGGAGCTGTCCGGCTCGGGCTCTGCTTCCGCAGCACCAGGCAGGATGCCGTTCGCTGCGAGAATGCCCTCCGCTTGAACGAGCTCGAAGGGGTCCAGGGCGGACATGTGGCTCTTGGCTTGACTGAATCCGCAGTCGCGCAGTCTAGCTGCCAGGTCTTTGCCCGGCATGCCATACCTCTTGGCCAGATCGTGGATTCGTACCTTGTCGCTCACAGTTTGCTTTTTGGGGGGAGGGGGCTTGGTAGAGAAATCGAATCAGGCTCCGACTTCTCCGTTGTCCACGGGAGTCGTGGCGTCCGTCGTCGTTGCGTCGGCCTCGGCCGCTTCAGGAACGGGTACTTCTTGCGCGGTGCCTTCGGCTCCGCCATCAACGTCGTCGGCCGTCGCTTCCGTTGCTTGGCCGTCTTCCTTGCCGAAGTACTCTTCGCGCGTCTTGATATTGATCTCCCAACCGCACAGGCGGCTGGCGAGGCGCACGTTTTGACCGCGCTTGCCGATGGCCAAAGATTGTTCGTCTTCGTCTACCAAGACCGTCGCCGAGTGCGCGGCTTCATCCGGATAGATGTTGTCGATGTGGATTACGGCGGGCTTGAGGCCGTTCATGATCAGGGTTTCAAGCGAATCGCTCCAGCGAATGATGTCGATTCGTTCACCACGCAATTCGTCGATGACGGCCTTGATGCGCGAGCCGCGGACACCCACACAGGCCCCGATACCATCAATTTTGGGGTCCGTTGAGACCACGGCCATTTTCGTTCTGTAGCCGGGCTCACGCACGACGCGCTTGATCTCGATGATGTCATCAGCGATCTCGGGCACCTCGAGCTCAAACAGACGCCGGACGAGGTCGGGGTGCGTGCGCGAGACCAGGATCTTCACGCGGCTTCCGTCTTTGCGAACCTCGACCACAATAGCGCGAATGCGGTCACCGGGAGCGTAGGTCTCACCCCGTACGCGGTCATCCTTGGGGAGGTGCGCCTCTACCTTGCCTAGGTTGATGACCAGATCATTGCCCTCGTAGCGCTGCACGACTCCATTGACCAGGCCACCGACGCGCGTCTCATACTCATCGAAGAGCACGTCGCGTTCAGCTTCCCGCACCTTCTGGCTGAACCCCTGCTTGACCGCTTGTGCCGCGATCCGTCCCAATTCAGAGAGCTCGAACTCGTACACCTCTTCGTCGTCTTCAATCGTGATCTCGCCTGTCTTGCGATCGATGCTCACCACCAGATCTTCGTCGAGACCCAAGCGCTTGCGCACTCCTCCGGCCAGGGCGTCTTCAAGACCGAGGAAAACCACTTCCCGGGGGATGTCTTTGGTTGCGTGGATCAGGTCGATCAAGCGCAGGAATTCGTCGCCATTCATGACAGGGGAGGGAGGCTGGGTTGGTGCGCCCCCCGGGCGGGTGGGGGCGTGGTGGGCGTGCTGTAGGTGAGGCGAATGCCGGAGGCAGGGGGGGCTGCATCCGATTCGAGGCTGTTGAAGGAGCCCGTTGAAGGAGCCCGTTGAAGGAGCCCGTTGAAGGAGGCTGTTGAAGGAGGCTGTTG
>CAYXTP010000015.1:44720-80099 GCA_964467985.1 uncultured Planctomycetaceae bacterium | reverse complement strand
GTTGAAGGAGGCTGTTGAAGGAGGCTGTTGGGTGTGTGCTAATATTAAAAGAAGTGGGGACCGACCCCACTTCCTCGTGTCCCCCGGCTCGGGTTGGGAGCAGGCGGACTTGTGCGTCGGCTTGGCGACCGAACAGTCTGGTCTTTCCCCACCCTTGCGTCAACCGTACCAGGGCCCGTGGATATCCCCTCTAGGTCCCTCTGGCGCCCCCTACTCACCATGCCCCGCAAAGCCCCAGAAGCTCCCGTGAGCAGCGCTCAACTGGGTTTCTTGGGAGAACTCGAGACCCTCGCTGCCAGCCCGGTCAGCGTTCTGATTCGAGGTGAACACGGCGCGGGCAAGAGCCGCGCGGCGAGCTGGCTTCACAGCTCTAGCCCTCGGGCTTCCGGCCCCTTGGTGGTCGTGGATCTCGGGTCCCTCGCCCCTAGCTTGATGGAGGCTGAATTGTTCGGCCACGAGCAGGGGGCCTTCACCGGAGCGCACCAAGCTCGCCTTGGGCGCGTGCGCCGGGCCGATGGGGGTACCCTGGTCTTGGATGGGATCGAGGGCTTGGCCTTCGAGGCCCAGGGGAAACTCCTGCGGGTGCTCCAGGAACGAGTCGTCGAACCCTTGGGCGCCGAAGCACCTCAACCGGTAGACGTGCGCGTGGTCGCCACCGCTGGCCCCGCGCTGACCGATGCCTTGGCGCAGGGGCATTTTCGCGAAGACCTCTACTTTCGCCTAGCGGTTGTCGAGGTCACTGCACCACCCTTGCGGCGACGGATCGAGGATCTCGACGCGCTTTGTCGGAACCTCTTGACCGAGATCGCGAAACGCTGCGGGGTCCCTCGGCGCGAACTCAGCGAACAGGCTCTGGCTCGCCTCCAGGCTCACCCTTGGCCCGGCAATGTCCGCGAACTGGAGAACGCTCTGGAGCGCGTCTTGGTCTTGGGTGTGGGGCTTGACGAGCCCATTGGCGAGCAGGAGCTGGAATTCTTGGGAGAGGCTGTGGCTGGAGCCGATGCCCGCTTGGCTCAGCGCGCACTGGCCCACGGCATCGGGATGGATGCAATGGAACTGGCACTCTTGGAGCAGGCCCTACTCCAGGAGCGCGACAACCACTCGGCTGCGGCTCGGGCCCTAGGCCTCTCGCGCAAGGCCTTTGGCTATCGCTTGAAGAAGCTTCGGAACGAGGCTTCCGAGGACGAATCTGGACAGTCCGACTAGATCCAATGATCGCCCCGTCCTTCCTGACTGCTCTCGTAACCCTGACCCTGTCGGGGCCAGTCTTCAGTCAAGGGAGGGTCGGGAGACAGCAAGAAGACCCCACCCAGCTGCTGAGCGGTTTTGAAGAAGCCGAGGTGCGCGAACGTCGAACCCGAGCCCGGACACTCTTCCAGTCGGCGCGCATCGAGGACATCCGGGCCTGCGCGGTGCTGGCCGCGGATCCCGACGTACAAGTGCGCGAGGCTCTGGTCGACTTGTACGGCCGCCCCGACTTTGCCTCCGAGCAGTCCACGTGGCGCACTTCCACCTTGGCCGAATTGGCTCGCTCCGATCCAGCGAGTGCCGTGAGGAATAAGGCCTTGGACACCCTGGCCACGTTGGACAACGCCGAGTCGGCTCAGTCACTGGCAGGACTGACGCGTACCCTGGCCCCTCCCGATCGTGCGCGTGCTGCTCGAGGACTGGCCAACTCGCGTTTGGCCGTTGAGAAGGTGGCCACATTGGTGCGCGCGGCGTTTGGAAGCGCGCCCCCGTCCGAGCGCACGCCGCCTGACGTGCTTGCGGAGCTACTGGGCGCTTTCGCGCAGGGTTTTGTCACCAGGGACGAACGCCCTCTGGCCAGGGAATTGCAGCCTTTGGTGGCGGCTCTCAGTTACCCCGATCCCAGCGTTGCAAGGGCGGCAGGCGTGGCCCTCGGGCAGATGCTCGCAGGCTTGGCGGAGAAGGGAGATGGGCCGCGCGCTCTGGACACAATGGAAGCGCTCAGGGCTGCGGGTCTCGATCCGCTGCTCGTCGACTACAACCGAGCCCGTCTGGCTCTGTACCCGGCCGGCGACCCGCAAGCCGCGCTGCTTGCCGCACGGGCCTTGGCGGCCGGAGCGGGAGCAGTTCCGGAGGGCAGGAATCCGAGCCTATCCCGGGGTGCGGCACGGTTGGAACAACTTCACGAGGGAATGACCCGACGCGGTCGGGAATGGCTCGTCCGGGCACGTTACCTCGAAGGATTGGCGCAGATTGCCCTGGGGGAGGTGGATGCTGCCCAAGCTCGTTTGCAAGAGGCTCTCAGCTTGGCCAACGCCCTGCGTGGGGACCGTTGGGACCGAAATGGTGTCGAAATGCAGGGGCTCTACGCCGACGATTTGTTTCATTGCGCCCTGGCCGAGGTGGCATTGGTGCTTGTCCAGCTGGAGCGTGGGATCTCACCGGCGAGCCCAGAAGTTCTGGGCGGACTGTGGAGGGCCTACCGCAACCAGCTCGGCACCCAACTATTGCGAGCGGGCTTGTCCTCCGGTGCGGCTGCGGGCATGGCCCAGGGCAGTTGGGATTCTCTGCTGGACTCGGAACTCTCGCCCTATCGCTTGTTGTTTGCGCGCCTCAATCTGCCCGGGCTGAGCATCGAGCACGCCTTGGAACTGCAGGAACAACTGGGGCGCGCCCTGGCGACTTTGTCTCCAGATGAGCAGCCCGGATTTGAACCGCTTAAAGGACTCAGTCCTGAGTCCGCGGCGATCACCAGGGACCCGTTTCCGCAGGCTTGGTTGAAGGCGATTCTCACACGTCAGTTGGATCAGATCGAGGATGAGCAGTATCGAATCCAGGGAACCATGGCACGTGCGGGCGGGACGGGCTGGGAAGTGCAAGAGCCCGACCTCCAACGACTCGAACTGTTGACCCGTCACCGTCAGGAATTACTGGGTCAGCAGGCACTCTTGGATTCGGATCCGAGTGCTTTGAGACGAGACTTGAGACTGCCCGCCACGCAGTCCTTGTGGTTGGCGCGTGACCTGCGCGAGGAAGGGTACGCGGCCCGGGGCCGGGTCTTGGCCGTGCGGGCCAGGGATGACCTGGAACGCGTGGGCATTTCCAACACCTGGTACTTCGTGGGCATCGAACGATTGGTGCGGGCAGATCTGGTGATCGGAAGTTGCTACACCGACGAAGACGAGCCGCTACTGGCAGAGCAAACCCTGCTCGGTGCGGTGGAGCGCTTGCAGGGAGTCCTGAGCCGTCTCAATGCCAGGGGCGTGAGCCCAGCCGCTCAAACCCCGTTCGAGGTTTTGCAGTCCAACGCGCTCGTCAGTCTTGCGGTGAACGCGAATGTGAGGCTGGGCCAGCCCGAGCGCGCTCTCGAGTTCTATGAGCGGGCCTACTCCCTCCGGCAAGACGATTTCATGGATGTGCTGCTGGCCTGCTACCGGGCTCGCTCGGGACGAGCATCGGAGGCCCGCAGGGTGCTGCGCCGTGTACGGCCGGGCCCGCGCACCTGGTACAACATGGCCTGCACCTACGCCTTGATGGGGGAGTCCTCCTCGGCCCTGCAGATGCTGGAGCGCGAACTGACCGAGAACCACTCCAGTGAAGCCTCGCGCGATCGCCAGCGCAGATGGGCAGCCCAGGATCCGGACTTGGCCTCCCTGCGAGAGGATCCCCGCTTTCGCGAATTGACGCGTAGCTCGCAGCGCTAGCGCCGGTCCGTACCTGCGGCTACCCTCTTGCCGCTCCCGCGGGGGCTTCTTTGAACCCACCGGGCTACGACGATGGCAACCATGAAATTGACGGGTAAGGGTAGGCGCCGGCTGCAGGGCGGCCACCCTTGGATCTACCGCGATGATATTGCGGCCGGCACCGCCCAGGCTGGAGATCTCGTGCAGGTCATGGCGCCCACTGGCGGTAGCTTGGGTTGGGCCTTGTACAGCGACGCTTCGCGCATCGCCCTGCGCATGGTGACCTATGAAGAGCAGCAACCCACGCGCGAGTTCTGGATGCGCCGCATCGAACGCGCCGTCGAGTTGCGAGCGCGGTCGGGGATGTTAGAACCCGAAGGAGCCTGTCGTTTGTTGGCGGGTGATTCGGAGGGTATGCCCGGCATGGTCGTCGATCGTTATGGAAAGGTGATCGTCTTGCAACTTGGGACCCAGGCCGCCGACCGCATGCGCGAATTCCTGGTGGAGCTTCTCAAGCAAACTCTGCCGTTCGAGGTGCAGGCCGTCGTGGATCGCTCCGACACCTCAACGCGCAAGCTGGAGAACCTCGACAAGCGAACAGAAGTTTTGGAGGGCAGCCTGACAGGGCCGGTCGATGTGCGTGATGGAGACCTGCTGTACTCCGTGGACGTGTTCCAGGGACACAAGACCGGGCACTACCTGGACCAGGCTGACAATCGTCGTCGTGCAGCTCGACTCGCAGACGGCGAACGCGTCCTCGACGCCTTTTCTTATGACGGTCTGTTTGGAATCCGCGCCGCTCTGGCTGGGGCCAGCGAGGTCGTGTGTTTGGAACAGAACAAGGCGGCTTGCGAACGGCTCGTGGTCTGCGCTGAGCGCAACGGGGTGGCAGACCGGGTTCGCGTAGAGCGCGTCAACTGCATGAAAGACCTGCGCGCCCGCGCGGAAACTGGCGAGGAGTACGGCCTGGTCATTCTTGACCCGCCTGCCTTTGCGCGCAGTAAGCGCGAGCGCGCCGGAGCCGAGCGCGGCTACGTGGAGCTGGCAAGGCGTGGCTTTGCCCTCACGCGCGCTGGAGGTGCCGTCGTGAGCGCTAGTTGCTCCTACAACATCAGGCCTGCGGACTTTCAAGGATACCTAGCGAGCGCAGCCCAACTGGCTCGGCGCGAAGTCTGGCTCGAACAAATGACCGGGGCCGGGGTGGACCACCCGGTGCTCTTGTCCTTGCCCGAAAGCAGCTACCTGAAGTGCGCGTTCCTGCGCGTCGATTGATCCTTCGCTATCCTGGACGGTCATGCCCGAGCTTATTGGAATCCAACTCAACGGAGAGACCCTGCGCATCCCGCAAGGGCTCAGCTTGGAGGAGTTGGTCGTCGAGCGGGGCCACGCAAGCCATCAAGTCGCTGTGGAGGTCAACCGTGAGTTGGTGCCCCGCGCCGCGCGCGCAGCGCACCAACTCGAGGACGAGGATCGGGTCGAGTTCGTGACCCTAGTCGGTGGAGGCTGAGGAGAGCTAGATCATGGAAATGCAAGCAGATGAACCCCTGCGATTGGTTGACCTCGAGCTGCAATCGCGTCTGCTCGTCGGGACGGGCAAGTACGCATCGCTCGAGCAGACCGAGCAAGCGCTCAAACTGAGTGGCACCCAAATGGTGACGGTTGCGATTCGTCGTTTGGACGCGGGGGCCACGGCGGAGCGTTGCTTGATGGATGTCATCCGAGAGGGCGGATACCACGTCTTGCCGAACACGGCGGGTTGCTTTGATGTGGAGAGCGCCGTGCGCACGGCGCGCTTGGCACGCGACCTTCTCGAGACAGACCTGATCAAGCTCGAGGTGCTTGGAGATGCGCGCACGCTGCTGCCCGATCCGGTGGGCACCCTAGCTGCCACGGAGCAGCTTGTGCGGGAGGGCTTCAAGGTCATGGTGTACACATCCGATGACCCGCGCCTGGCCGTTCGCCTGGCTGAAATGGGTGTTGTCAGCGTGATGCCCGCCGGCTCACCCATTGGTTCGGGACGCGGCGTGCTGAATCCCACCAACATGCAGCTCATCATGGAGCTCGTGGAAGTACCCGTCATCGTGGACGCAGGTGTCGGTACGGCTTCCGACGTGGCTTTGGCCATGGAGTTGGGCGCGGCGGGTGTGCTCCTGAACACGGGCATCGCGGGGGCCAAGGACCCCCTTCGCATGGCACGCGCCATGGCCGCCGGCTGTGAAGCCGGCCGTCTCGCCTACCTCTCTGGACGAATCGAGCGGCGCCTCTACGCCAACGCCTCCTCGCCCGAAGAGGGCCTGATTGAAGAGGCTGGTCCACGACCGAACGCGACCCCTGCGGCGACCGCCTGATGCCTTGGACCCTGGTCCAGGGCCAGTGCCTAAGCCTAGGGAGCCCGTTCGGTGCGCTGGTTGAGAATCGCTGGATGCTGCCCAAGCTGCTGGCCACGCAGGCCCTCATGTGCCTGATCATCGTGGGCATCGCGTGGGCGGTGAACCGTCGAACGGACCAGAACCTGATCACTCGTCTGGGGCTGGGGACTAAGGGAGCCTTGCGGGCCGTGGCATTAGGGTGTGCGGCTTGGCTCCTGTCTGTGCCAGTCCTAGGACTGGTGAGCTACGCGTGGCAGTGGGTGCTCGGCCAGTGGCAGGACTCTCCGCCATCCCAGGAATGGGTGCAACAATTCGAACTCGCCCGCGGCGGTCCTCAGGTTCTGGCGATCCTGTTTGGAGTGCTCGTCTTGCCCTTCCTGGAGGAGGTCCTGTTTCGAGGGTTCATGCAAGCCCTGCTTTCGGGTTGGCTAGGCGCCCTGCCCGGTCTGACGCTGACCGCGTTGCTGTTCGCGTGGCTGCATGGGCTCGCGGTGTTCCTGCCCGTCTTCGTGCTGGCTCTGCTGCTTGGGGAGGTCCGGCGACGAACGGGTAGTCTATGGGCCAGCTTTGCCGTGCACGGATTTCACAACGGCTTGCAGCTAGCCTTGCTGGTTTCCTGACGCAGTGGTTCCTAGCTTGTGGGCATGACATTCTTTCCACGCAAGGGGCTGTTCCTTCCGGTTGATGATGGGGCCTGGGCAGCGACGAGCGCCGTTCTGACTGGCGAATTGAGCCTGGCCAAGGATGCCAACATCTGGTTCGGCTGTGTCCTGCGCGGAGATGACGCGCCGCTCGTCGTGGGCCGGCGTACCAACATCCAGGACCTGACCATGATGCACGCCGATCCCGGAGTCTTGAACGTGCTGGGGGAGGAGGTAACGGTCGGCCACGGATGTGTCTTGCATGGAGCCCAGGTGGCTGACCGTTGCCTAATCGGCATGGGGGCCATTCTCCTCGCTGGCACGCATGTTGGCGAAGAGAGCATCATCGCGGCAGGCGCGGTCGTGCGCGAGGGAGCGCAGATTCCTCCGCGCTCCTTGGTCATGGGCGTACCCGGCAAGGTCGTCAGACAAGTCACGGATGAAGAGGTCGCCTCCATTATCGAGAGCGCAGAGGGCTACGTTCAGAAGGTGCGGCTGTACCTTGCGGAGGGCGAATGAGCTACGAGCACCGCTTCTCCAACTTGCGAAAGCAACTGCGGGGTCTCGATGGACTGCTCGTAGCCTTTTCGGGAGGAGTGGATTCGACCGTTCTGCTGTGGGCTGCACTGGACGCGTTGGGCCCACGCGCAGTAGCTGTGATTGCAGATTCTCCGTCGCTACCTCGGGCGGAACTGACCGCTGCCCGCGACGTGGCCAAGAGTCTCGGCGCGCGACTCGTGATCGTTACGACACACGAGCTGGAGCAGGAGGCTTACCGAGCCAACACGGGTGACCGCTGCTTCCATTGCAAGAACGCACTGTTCGCAGCCATGGCGATCGTGGGTCGCAAGGAGTCCATCTCCCATCTAGCCTTCGGTGAAATCGTGGAAGACCACCTTGACGACCGTCCCGGCGCACGCGCCGCTGCCCACTGGAACGTACTCGCCCCGCTCTCGGCAGCGGGACTGGGCAAAGAGGACGTGCGCCGAAAAGCCAGGGAGTTGGGATTGGATGTGTGGGCCAAACCCGCCAGCGCTTGCTTGGCTTCGCGCATCCCCGTCGGAACGCACGTGACCAGCCTGCTACTGGGTCAGGTCGAACGGGCTGAGGCCGGACTGCGCCGGCTGGGGCTAAGGGAACTGCGCGTGCGCCACCTGGGTCGTGAGGCGCGTCTTGAACTTGGCCCCCAAGACTGGGCCCAGGCCCGCAGCATGCAGGCCACGGTTGAGCAGCACTTGGCTGCCGAGGGCTTCGACTCTGTTGAATGGGCTCGCTACGTGCCGGCCCACTTGCGTAGTCCAGCAGTATCTTGAGCTGCGCTGCTACTGGAACAGAATCGACAAGCCGTCTGTAAAATTGGATGTAGCCGTCGGATTCTGATCTCTGAACCAGGCGACGAAATTCCAGGTTTCTCCAGGCACAATCGGACCCTGCCCGCTGGGCAGCGAATTCAGGTCGAGCGCCAGACTGAATGTGCCAGCCGGGCCCGAGTTCAGCACGAATTGGCGATAACGGAGAATTGCGCCGCCCAGACACAGATTGCCCTGGCTACCACCCGGGTTGAAGACCAATCCCTGGGTCTGAGAAGTCAGGAAGTACCCGAACTGACTGACGGGCAACTGGTTGGCAATCAACGTCAAATTGTTGTCGGCAACAACATCCGTACCGGTCGCTCTGATCGTGGCCACGGCGCCCGTTGAGTTCGGATTGGAGAAGCAATAGTTGGTTCCCGGCCCGACATTGCAGATGACGTCCAGTACTTGGAAGTCGTCAACTCCAGCTTCCACGATAGAACCACTTCCGGCGTCGTCCGCAACGAAGCGCATGCGTACTTGAGAGCCAGGTGCGACGAAGTCCGACACCCGGAATTCGTGGTAGAGCCAGCCGCCGACGGTCTCGGGCCCATTGGGACCGACCTGCTCGACTTGTGTCCAGGTGCTTCCCCCGTTGGCGGAGATGGCAATGCGGAAAGTGTCCGCCCCAGGGGATGACCCTTGGTTGTTGGAATACCAACGCCAATAGCCGATGTGAGGATCGGGATAGGCCGTCAAGTCCAGAACCGGGCTGAGCAAAGTGGTCGTGCCGTTGTCGACGTCGTTGTCTCCCACGGAACCACCCGGGGATCCCTGTCCCGTCACCCAGCAATCCAATCCGCCAGGCGTGTGATCGTCTTCGGGTTGGGCTGCTGTACCAACGGGATCGACCCTCGTCCAGATTCCTGTGGTGGCCGTGTCGCCTGCCGCGCCTGCGCTCCAGCCCTGATTGGTCTCCATGTCGTGGTCGACGACGATGTTGATCTGCTCTGCGGAGAGACTCAAGTGGGACGCGAGCGGGGCTGTTCCCGGGTCGCGATAGATGGCGCCGTCTTTGTCCACTGCTTCGATGTACCACTGAATCTGGGTGCCACAGGTGGTCGGGGGGAAGATAGCGTCGTAATTCCCCGATCCCAGGTTGACCAGCGGGACGGAACTGAACCCGCTACCGGTATCCAAGTAGAGTGCCTCGCTTCCAGCCATCAGGTCGCCCGGCGCCGACTCGCTGATCGTCACCGGCACGCTGTCCCCATCGGGGTCCAGGGCGGAGGGCGCTCCGCCGACCACCGAGATGTCCAATAGGTTTCCGGAGATCGTCCAAATGAACAGCCCACTCTCCAAGTCGCTGCCGATGACTGTTCCGCTGGGGAAGTAGGGGTACAGGCTCCAAAGCCCGTTGAACGTGGCCTGATCCCCGCCAGTGGACGTGTCGAAGTAGCCGAACTCGGACATGTTGAGCGGATCACTGCCATCGTAGATCCGCATGCCACTTGTGTAGTTGGCCGCGAACACCATGTCACCCACCGTGTAGATGTTGTGGGTAATGGCCGTGTTGCCATTGGTGTAGGTCGTGACCGCCGTGGCATTGGCCGGGTCGCTGACGTCAATGACATGCGTCGTCGAGGGGAAGGTCCCGTCTTCGTCCAACTCGTCGCCCAGGAAAAAGTAGTTCCGATCGCTGCTGAGCCAGCCTTGGTGCGAGTACCCGGGGTTGGAGTAGTACACCTGATCGAGGACCTGGATGTTGCCCTTGTTTGTGACGTCTACGATCGTGAGGCCCGTCGAAGACCAACCACCGTTGAATCCACCGCAAGCAAACATGACTTCGCGTCCCGCATAGGGGCCGCTCGCGTAGGTGATGATCTGAGCGTCATGGATGTAGCGCGATGTCCAAGAGCTCACGTACTGCGGGTTGGCGGGGTTTGAATTGAGGTCGTAAATGCGCGCTCCCTCACTGCCGCCACCGAGACGGTACAAGAAGCCGCTGACCACGTTGATTGCGACGTTGTGCGTCGCGCTCGTGCCCACATCGTTAACCGTGTTGACCAGGGTCACCGTGCCACTGTCGATGCTGGTCATGTCCATGACCTGGATTCCATTGCCCCCTTCGCTCACGGCATAGGCGTAGCTCTGGTACGTCTTTACGTCGCGCCAAAGACTGTTGGGGCCGGCGATATGCTGAACGAGCGCGGGGTTGGTCGGGTCGGTGATTTCGATGAAGTTGGTGCCCGACGAAGTGCACATCAGGGCGTACTCGCGCCCGGAAGGTGACGTGTAGCCCCAGCAGTCGTTGCCATTGGTCGCGTTGTCAATCGTGTTCAACGGCATCCAGGCCTGCAGAGTGACGTTCTGAGAGTTGAAGGCTGAGTAGGCCGGGCCCCCGGGCTGAGTGGGACCTGAGGCTCCCTTCCTGTAACCGGGGCCCGAAATAGCCGGCTTCAAGTCCCTGATCTTCGGGTCATCGTCGTGCGCGCTCAACGGAGCAATCACGCACAGGGCCAGCCCAAGTGCCAGCCAGCGGGCGCTAGGGTGGAATCGAGACAGGTTCTTGGGGGCTGCGGTCACGGGGGGCTCCTGTTGCAAGATCGCTGGGGGGCAGGGTCCGCAACCAATCAGCGGACACACCTCTGCCCTAGCCTACCCTTCTTGGATGGATTGGTTGACGCAGATGTTCCTCCCGGTCTCGCCTCATTGGACTCCATCCCGCGGGGAGGCCGGCGACGGCCTATCACTTGCCCACTTGGCCTGAGCCGGAGGGCGGCTGGGTCCACCTGGGATCCAATGGGAGGCCCTCCAGAGTCTCCAGGAAGCGGATCAGATCCTCCGTCTCGCCCTGGCTCAAATTGAGGGGCTTCAGCACACTCTCCTGGTGGTGGCTCTGTCCACTGGCCCCTTCAAGTGTTGAGTAGAACTTCAACACCGCCCGCAGGTCGGACATCTGCCCTGCATGGAAATAGGGCTCCCGCCCGCGCAGATTGCGCAGGCTTGGCGTCTTGAACTCGCCCCAGCCCGCCGAGTCCGTTCTCAGTCTCCGTACGCGCGCAGCTGCGACTCCCTGCCGCTCATCACTGAATTTCCCAGAGCTATTGAAAGCGCTTTCTCTGACTTGCCGCGCCCCTTGGAATCGGCCCGGGTCGGTGGGGGGCAGACCATCACGCGTAGGAACCTGGTTGTTGTGGAATTCTAGATCGGAGAACGTCGGACCACTGTGGCAGCTTGTGCACCGGCCCCGACCGACAAATAGGTTCAGCCCGCGCACGGCAGCGTCCGAGAGATGGCCCGCTCCCTGTTCATCCCCGGCGGCGCGTGCGGCGACGTAGCGGTCGAAGGGTGCAGAAGCTCGCGTCAATTGGCTCTCGTAGGCCGCCAGAGACTTGGCGACGTTGGAGTAGAAACGGTTGATGGCCTCTCGGTCTTCCGCGCTCATCGCCGCCCAAGCCTGTGAGTGAGGATGCTCGGGTTCGTTCAACACGGGGCGGGCGTGGGGGGGGAAACGCGAGGTCTGGCTCATCTCAGGTAGGGCGCCAAAGAGGTCTTGGTACGCCCCGCGCAGGTCGTCTTCGACGTGAAACCGGTGGGCCAGGGCCACTCGGTCCATTCCCATCTCGATTGAGTTCTCGATCGGTTCCGTGGCCTGGGCCCAGAGGGTGTCCGCCCGCCCGTCCCAAAAGAACCAGCGTGAATAGACGGTGTTCAGCACGGTCGGAGTCTTGCGCGTTCCCCGGCCGAGAGTCTCTGCGAGGGGTTTGCCGTCCGTGAACGCCCGTTGCGGGTCGTGGCACGTGGCGCACGACACGGAGCGGTCGATGGACAAGCGTGTGTCAAAGAACAGCCAGTGTCCGAGCCGCACGGCACGCTCATCGTCGACCCATCGGTTCGTCGGGTCCGGCGGGGCGGGTGGGAGAGGTGAGAGGCGGGCGAGTTCAATCGGCAAGGAATGATTCGAGTGGGCAAACTTCCAGATCCCCACAACCACCAGCACCAAGAGCGCCACTCTCGAGAAGGTCTTCATTCGATGAGAATGTCAAACTGCGCCCTTTCGGTGATGGCGCCCTGGGTCAGGTCCACCTGCAGGACCCAGTTGCCCGCCATGTGACACAGGAAACCACGGACGGAGTAGCGTCCTGCACCTTCTTCGATGATGTCTACTTCTTGAAGCATTCCGTGGCGGTGAGCTGGCATGCGACAGTCGACGTCAAGCTGGGCCAATTCGATGGGTTCTCCCTCGACACGGGTACTTAGCCACAGTGTCCCATCAAAGGCCTTGTTCAGCGGCGGCGGCTCGATGCTGGGCTTCCAGCGGACGTAAAACCCACCTGCTTGGCTCAACGTAGCGCGTGCGTCGGAGGGCGGCGAGCTGTCGCTCTTGGGGCAGGCGCAGAGCAGCAGCGTCAGAGTTGTTGCAAGCCATCTAGCAGATCTACTCATCGTAGTCCTCCTCACGGTAGCGCTCGGGTCGCAGAGCGGGGCGCGTGTAGCTTCTGGGTCCGAAGGCATCCAGGAAGTTACCTTGCGAGTCCAAGACGATGCCACGGTGATTGCCGTGGTCCATGATGATGCACTCACCCGTATCCGTGAACGCCAAACCTCGGGGAGCCAACAAACCACCACGCGCCAGACCCTCCTCGCCGAAGACCCACTGCCCATTCAGTTCGGAATCGAAAGCCCACACCTGATGCGTCACCGCATCACTGACCCAAATACGCCCATCGGGTCCGAAGGCAAGTCCATGCGGTCCTCGCAACTGTTCTTCCCCAACGACTGTCGGCGCCTCGTCAGCCAAGGACCAGCGCAGCAGGCGCCCATTGCCCGGGTCCGAGACGAACAGGTGAGTCTCGTCAACCGAGAGTTCTAGATCGACCGGCGCGTTGAGCTGACCGAGGCCCGATCCGTACTCACCCAAACTCCCTTGATGAGCCCAGCGGCTATCGAATCGATGGACGCAGGCGTTGGCGGCGTCGAGAACCAACATGCCACCGTCGGCCGTTCGTTGAACCGCAATGGGCTCGACCGGCCATGGAAACGACGTCTCCCCCGTGGCTCCGGGTCGTCGGAAATCAATCATCCGTACTGCCGAAACCATTTCAAAGTCCTGGGCGATTTCCCCGTCGGGATCGTGACGGAAACGCAGCTCGTGCACGCGTCGGCTGCCACGATCGCAGACGAGAATGCGACGGGCGTCATAGTCCAGGTCCATGCCGGCAGGTCTCCGATAGTGCCCCAGGCTCAGGCCCCGTCCGCCAGCTTTGGATATCAGTAGGGGTGGGTTGCGGCGCTCGGGTTCGGGGCGACGCAGGTCGTGAATCAAGAGTTGGGCCGTTTCGGGCTCAACAATGACAAGCAACGGACCGTCCGTTGCCAGCTCCATTCCGAAGTGCACGGCTGCCTGTCCTGTGGTCGCTCGCTGGGCATCCACTTGTGGTGCGGATCCTGCAGCTCTCACAAATATCTGTACGCGACCGTCCAGGGGTTCCGCCACGGCAGCGAAACTTCCGTCCGGAGCCACGGCAACGTCACGCGGGTAGTGGAGCTTGCCGCGTCCTTCTCGGGGACGATTGGCGTGAACGCCCCAGATGTAGGCGGGCTTGAGCGTCGTCGTCAGTGAATGACCGAAGTCCCGGCTCTCGAACACCTGGATGCGGTGGTTTTCGGTGTCCGCGATATACAGACGCGACGCATGGTGAGCGAACCCGCGCGGGGAGGCAAAGGTGCCAGGGAAGAACCCGAATTCTCCATGTCGGGGCCCGACGAGCCCCTCCTGGCCAAGCACGATGAGTCCGCAGGAGCCGCTGTCCAGCGCCCAGCCGTCTCCCGACGGGTTGAGGGCGACGTCTGTTGGCCAAGTGTCACGGTATTCGGGCTGCTCGGAGGACAAGGTGTGGAGTGGCTGGGAAGACAGCGGCTTGCCCGCGTGATCAAAGGACTGCACTCGCTGGTTGCCGGAATCGGCCACGAGTACCCGATGCTCTCCGGCGTCGATGCCCATGGGTCTCAGAAACTGGCCCGCTCGCCAGCCTCGACCGCCGAACTCACCCTTGAACTGACCATCGGCATCGAAGATCACCACGCGGTGGTTTCCCGAATCGCTCACGAAGCGCAAGCCGTCGGGTGACACGGCAATACCCTCGGGCGCGCGCAGCGGGGGGTCGACGGTCTCAAGCACTCCCAGTGCGTTGCCGTCGACATCAAAGATGGACACCCTGCCCGCACCGACTTCAGCCACGTGGATTCTTCCCCCGGGACCGATGGCGACAGCTCCGGGTTGGACCAGGCCATGGATCGAGTGCTTCCAAGCTCCCAAATGGGTCGAACCGTCCTCCGTCGGGACTTGGGAGAGGAGAAGCGCGAGGAGCAGGGTCATGAGGGACATCCTAGCGGGGCTTGGGCCAGGGCCAGCACGCCACGTTGCGGGTCTGTTGGGGTCGAATCGGGCAGCGCAGGATTCTCTTCATTACGCAAGCTGAGTACCCTCATGGGAGCCACGAGAATGGCAGACCCTAGCATGCAGCCCCCGCAAAACGATCCGGTCGCAGAGACACTGCGCCGCTGGTCACGACAGACCACGCCCGAGGAGCTTCAGCGAAGGGGTGTTTCCAACCTGCGCTCGGTCAGCATGAAGCGCGTCGCTCAGTTGATCGAGAAGGCCGTGAACCGCGCCTTACTAGCCCGAACCCTGCGCAATGACGGGGGACAGGAAGAGGAAGACGCTCAATTCGACAGCGTATCGGTCACGGCTCGCAAGGAATTCATGTCGCTCGCCGCGTCCGACACCCCTGTCGAGGACGAATTGTCTGATGTCGAGGAGCACGCGGTTACAGCCCTCGACCAGCTGAAACAGGAATTGGCCGGGCGTCGCAAGCATGTCGCTGAACAGGAACGTGCCTTGATGAGCGTCGGAGGCATTGCCGCTCCCGCCGACGAAGAACTCGAATCACGCCTGAGGGATTTGTTTGTCTCATGGGGCGGAAAGCCCAACGCGCCTTCGGCACTTGAACGCGAGGTCATCAAGGTGACCGTGCAGGAACTTCGTCGCGAGCGAGGGAACCTCGAGCGCGAGCGTTTGCAGCGCCACCAAGAGGAAATCGGTGTGCTGGAGCGCCGCATCACCAAGCTGGGCCAGTTGCTATCCGAAACCGAACAGCACCTGGATCAAGCGCGTCGAGCCGGTGTCGTGGATACAGGCATCGCCTCGGAGTTCGACAGCGTGCAAGGTCTTGCAGCCGACGACGAATTGCACGAGAAGAAATCCGCACTGATGGCAGCCATTTTTGAAGCCAACATGGCGATGCGGGAAGCCGCCGTCTGAATACGGAGCGGCGGTGTTCGTGCCGGGGGAGCGTGGCCAGTCGTGGGCCCGCTTTCGATTTCCGCGCCCATGTCCCGTCAGGCCCTGCGTCAGGCCCCGCGACTCGATGCGCAATTCCGTGAGCCAAGGCCGGCACGCCACCGCCGCCCCCACCCACCCGGGCTGACGAATTCGGATCCACGGGGGTGACCGCCTAGCGCTGAAAAATCGGCAGCGCGCCCTCGGGTACGGAGAGGTACAGCACGTTCATGGCAGTGGCGTAGGCCGATCCATAGCGCCCCACGATTCCGCGCCCAGCCGTATCGAACCTCTCGTCGCGCCAAGACCCGTCCGCAGCTTGGCTCAGGAGCACCAGCCGGGTTTCCTTTTCAGCCCAGGACCGGAAGACCTTCTCGTCCGGGTGCTGCCACAGCGCTTGGGCCAGGTAGAACCTCTCGTAGAAGGGGTAGCGCGCATCCAGCGACCGTCGGCCCTGGGCCTGGCCCTCTTCTCGCAGCGCGAGCTTGCGCCAGACGTAGAGATAGCCGTCCTCCACGACACGGCCATCGTAGACCCCAATCGCGTGCAGGGTCGACAAACAGGCTCCGGTCAGAGCCACCGAAGTCTGGGGTTGTTGGTGCGAGTACATGAATCCGCCCTGATCGTCCTGCAAGGAGCGCACGTACGCCACCGCCCGCTCAATGACATCGCCATCCACCTCGAACCCGATGTTGCGAGCACCGCGTAGAGCCTGGAGCAGACAGACGGTGACTGATCCTTCGTGCAGGTCGACGGGATCAGGTGTGTAGTACCAACCCCCGTCGGTCGTCTGCGCTTTCTCGATGCATCGCACGCCAGCTCGGATCGCCACTGCCAGTCGCTTGCCACGCGGGCTGCCGGGGGAGAGGGAGTAGGCCTGGGTCAGCGCCAGCAGCGCGAGGCCGTGCCCGTGATTGCGGGATTGCAGGTCGCCTCTCGTTGCAATGAAGCCGGGATGGGGCTCGTCCTCGCCAGCCGAGTGATCGAGCAAGTAGTCGATGACTCGAGTCAGGGCTGCCTGGTGTGGGCCGCGGTTGGTCGTGTTGCCTCCTGCCATGAGAGCCAGGGCGGCGAGTGAGGTGACGCCCACAGGGGCTGCGTGGGCCTCCTCTCCCAGAGAGACCCGACCCCCAGCCAGAATGTCCTTCGCGAGCCAGGCCACTCCGCGTTCGCGACACAGCCTCAGTGGATCTTCGGGGCCCGCCGGCCGTTCGCGGGGGCGTTCGATGGGGGACCCTCCCTTGTCGTCCTGGGCGACGATCTGCTGGATAGGTCGACTCCTGGCTCCCGTTCGACCTGAGTCGCTACGATCCGCCAGCGCAGGCGGACCCAGGAGGCTCATCACCGCCATGGACAGCCACAGGCTCGGCACGGCCACGGATGTGGCATACCGCTCTCCAGAAGGCCTAGTCGGAATCGCGCTCATTCAAGCGCCGATAGTAGGAGTCAATCCAGTCGCGGTAACGCGGAGGAAGATCGCGTCCGCCTTCTGCTCGGAACAAGTCACGCACGTGCACGGGCAGGTTGCCCCACTGGCCCTTACCGTCGACAGCCATGAGCGGATCACCGGTGGCCTCTTCGGGTTGGGTCGCGTTCTTGTTGCCCTCGGGATGTCCAGCCTTGTTGCCCTTGGGCTGCCCGTCCGCACCGGGCTCGTTGTTCTGACCCGGGGAATCCTGGGACCGGTCTTGAGGACCATCGGGGGTCTTCTCTTTGCGCCCACTGGGGTCGCTGCCAGCGGACTGGCCTTGTTGTGGTTTCCCCTCACCAGGCGACTGACCGTCGCCCGCCATGGCTCCGCTTCATGTGCCGCCTTGCTCTTCGGCGATCTCGAGGATGCGGTCGATGTCCTCCAGGACTCTGTCGCCTTCACCGCGCGTGGCAGAGAGCAAGTCGGCGATTCCGCCGGCGTTCAATCTCTCGGGCCGCGCTTCGGCGATCAAGTCAGCCAGACCGCTCTCCCGCATGCTGCCCAGTCGGGACGTGTCGCCAGCGGAGGCGTCCAGCAGATAGGACCCCATATCGCGCATGCGCAGTTCCACGGCGTGGAACAACTCCAGCATTTCATCTTGAGGAGAGCGCTCGGCCTCGACCAAGTCTCGGACGGAAGGCTGGATCGGCTTGGGATCTTGAGCCCAGCTCGCGACCAGGGGGCTGGCGAACAGCACACCGCAGAGGAGTCCGGCCCGGCGGGTCGGAGATTGCAGTCGGGAGAGGGGCGCGAGGAGTTGAAGTTGTTTCATAGTCTTGGGGGTCCGATTGGACCAGTTCATCTTCGCCCATCATCGGGCGCTTCGCCAGGATTTGTGTCCACTGGGCTCTTTCGGTCGGTCTCGGGCTGTACTGGCGGGCTATCTCCGTCCCCCTCGGGCGGTGCGGGGATTTCCAGGCGCTGGCGGAAAAGGACGAACAGCTCGCTGATCCGATTGTGCTGATAGGCCAGGCGCGAGATATCTTCCAGTAGGAGGGGGTCTAGGTCCTCGATGGGGCCCGCCAATTCGGGGTGCAGTTTCAGCTGTTGCTCGAGCTTGGCGAGCACCTCCATTTCCATCATGCGCAGCAGTTTCAATTCGGCCACGTCTGGCACCAGCGGGGGTTTCTGGGGCGGCCCGGATCCCCCTCCTGCACCCTGCTGTTCCTCCTCTCCCTGATCTTGTTGTCGGTCGCTCAATTCCTTCTTGAGCGCATCCCTCAGCCAGGTCAGATTGCGGTGCACATCTTCTTGTATGGCTTGGATGCGTTCACCGCTCTGGTAGCCGCCCGCCTCTCCCATGTCTCGGGCGATGCGGACTAGATCGGACTCCACGTTGCGCACGATTTCCGTGAAGACCACGATGCCTTCTTCCTCAATTGCATTGCGCACCTGTCCGGCGCGTTGGGCAATAGCCTCGAATTCGCGACCGGTGTTGCGCAACCGAGCGCGGTCGGAGCGACTGACTCGTGTCCGACCTGCACGAGAGGCGGCGATTTCTTCCGTGGCGCGCATCTGCTCTTCTAGCATGTCGAGCATGGCCTGAACCTCCTCAGCCACACGGAACAGAAGTTCCTCTTGCCTGAGGCGCTGATACTGCTCCTCTTCCTCGTCAAGATCATCTAGGGCATCCCGTATCTCCTGTTCGGTCTTCTCCTCCTGCTTCTGAGCCTGGTCGAGGTCGCCCTCCGAGAGGGACTCGGAGGCTTCGCTCGCGCTCTTTGCTGCGGCTTCCAGGTCGGGTTGGGCCAGGGGAGACTCGCGCTCCTCGTTGAGCTTGGCCAGCTCCAAGAGCATCTGCTCGATAGCCTTTTGGCGCTGGGCTTGTTCTTGCGCGCGCTCTCTCTGCTCCTGGGTTTGAGGCTGAACTCCGGCTTCCGCTTCGCGCCGAGCCTTCTCCATCTGGTCGATGGCTTCGCGTTGGGCTTGCTGTGAACTCGTCCGACTTCCCTTGGGTCCCATTTGGCTCGAAGCGTCTTGCATGGCCTGTTGGGCCTGAGAAAGTGCTTCCTGAACGCTTTGCTCTGTCGCCGGATCCATCGATCCCTCGGACGTCAGGGCTTCGAGCTGGTCCATTTTTTCGGCAAGCTGCTCCTGTCGTTCTTGCAGTTCTGCTTGCTGCGCGCTGTCGCGGTTTTCTGTGGCCTCAGTCAAGGCCTGGGACACGGCGGCCAGTGCCTTCTCCAAGGCCTTGGTTCCACGTTCCGCAGCTTTCCGACCTGCCTGGGGTTGGCCTTGCCGGGCAGCCTCGGCCGCTTCGTTAAGTGCGGCTTGAGCTTCCTGCAGGGCTTCAGCCAGGGCGTCGGCGTTGTCGATGTCTTGGCGCTGAGCCGCGCTGGCTACTTCACGTTCGAGGGACCTGGTTTCCTCTGCGCCCTGATCCTGGGACGCTTCCAACGCCTGGGCTGTGTTTCTCTGTACTGCGATGCCCTTGTCCAGTGCGTCGGAGGCCGCTTCCAGGTCATGGGTATCTTCGAGGGCCTCGAGCACTCGTTCCGCCGTCCGACCCGCGGCGTTGTCTTCTTCGGCCATGGACTTCGCGAGGGCCTCGGCCTGTTCTTGCGCGGCGGCGCCCTGTTGTCCGGCGCGTTGCGCCTGGTCAGCCATTGCTGCAGCCGATTGACCAACCTGTTCGGCCGCAGCTCTGCGTTGAGCGTCGTCGCTGGCCGCCTCGGCCGCTTCCAACGCTTCGGCCAAGGCCTCAGCCACTGCCTGCGCAGCTTTCCTGCCAGATGTCCGCGCCCCGCGTTGCGCGCGTTCTGCCGCCTGGGCGAGCTCGGCGCTGGGCTCTCCCTTCTCAAGCGCACTCGCCGCTGCCCGCAGTTCCGCCGCGCCACGCTCCAGGCGCTCCTGGTCGGCTCGCGCAGCCCGAGCTTCCTCCAACGGCGACCGCATCTGGCTCAAACGCTCTTGAGCTTCAGCGTCCCAGTTGGCGAATACCTCTTCGCTCACGCTCTGGGCCGCGAGCAAGGCCTCAAGCCGAGAGCGGAAGGCCTCGAGGTCAAACACTCCGCTGCTGCGGCTTTGCTCTTCGCTGGCTGCTAGGATCGAACGCTGTTCAGCCAGGGCTTCCGATAATTCCTCGCCCAGTTGTTCCTGGGCTGCATTGGATGAATCTTCGCGTAGCTGCTCAGTGTCCTTGCGCAGATCGGCTTCCTCATTCGCCAATTGGTCCAGGCCGGCGCGCACTTGCTTGAGTCGCTCCAGTTCCTTATCCAGGTTCTCAAGTCCCTGCCGATCCATCAAGATGTCCAGCAAGTTGGCTAGGTTCACCAGGATGCGCTCCTGGTTTTCTAGCGCCGTGTTCGTGCGGCCGGCGCGGATGTCCTCGCGGGTGCGGTCCATCCACTCTTCCAGGGTTCGCGCCTCGGTGTCACCTGCGCGCGTGTCCAAGTGGGCGATGCCTGCCCGGAGCAACTCTGCAGCATGCACACGTCCCTCGACCTCTAGACGCTGAGCAAGGGTGACCATCGTCTCTCGCAATCGCAGCAGCTGGCGGTGCAAGAGCAGTTGCTCTTCCGCCAAGGCAGCCTGCTCACGCGTGAGATCATCCTGCGGCGTAGCCGTGAGTGCCGGCGCTGCGGTGGTTCCCAGGCATAGCAAGAGAGAAGTCCAGACTCGTGTAACCATCATTTGTCCTCCACAAACCTCTGGGTGCGTTGCTTGAGGCTCTTCTGGTGATTCAAGATGTCGCGCGTGAGGGTCAAGACCGACTGGAAGTTGTCCCACTCGCCGAGCTTCGCAAGCAGATGATCCAGGGTGGCTTGGGCCTCCGACTGAGCTTGCAGCGCGCTCTCCACATGGCCCAGAACCTGTGCTGGGTCGGATTCATCCTGGGCTTCCCGCAGTCGGGCCACGACCTGCCCCGTGTGATTTTCGCTGACCTCGAGCGCCAGGCCCACCATCTCCAGCAGGTCACCGCCCAATTGAGCTTGGCCCAATTCGCCGGCAGCGTAGGCGGCGCTCAATTCCACCCACGCGTGGGTGGCAAAGGCGCGCTCGGTCTGTCCGGCCAAGCGCTTCTCGAGGCCATCGAGCAGTGCCCCGGCCCGCTCGTCAATGCGTGAGTAAAGCAGGCCTTCGGTAACCAAGGCCAGGTCTCGAGCCAAGGCACGCGTGTCACCCTCCTGACGTTTCGCGTTGTGCAGAAGGGCGCTGAAATCAGGTCGGCCCTCGGGAGGCGAGGAGTCGCCCGTAATCTGCTCCATGACGGCCAGTAGGTCCTGCAAGGAACCGAGTTGCGAGCGGCCCAACTGATACACCGTGCCCGCTCGTTCGCCGGCCCGCGCCAGCTGATCCTTTACATTGCGCAGGTACTCATCACCTGTGACCACGCGCAGGTTCACGGGTGCCGAGGGGCTGATACCGGCTTGCGGCTCGCGATTGTCACTGGCGACGACTTGCAGGATCCAACGCGTGCCTGCCGCAGGAACTTCGCCTGCGCTCAGGTCGTTCACTTCCAGCAGCGCCCCTGCGATTTGTCGATCGCGGTTTGCAGATCCCAGGCTGGAGAGGTCGCGCGCTATGGGCTGGGGCGTAAGGTCTTCGTCTCTAAGCGTGCGATCGGGTTCCGCGGCATCGCGCAGGTCCCAGCCCAGGCTGGCCACGGCAAAGTCATCTTCGACGCGCACACGCAGGGGAACCGCTCCGCCCGCTACCACGTCGAGTTCCGCGCGCTGCGGGGCGAGCAGTAGTATTTCCGGTCGTCGGTCCTCGATCACGGTCAGGGCGTGCAAGCCCGGGTTGGGGTTGGGCAGGCCGCTATCGTCCAGGAGATCGAAACTCACGCGCATGGAGAGTTGCGCTTCAAATTCGAAGCTCAGTCCAGGAGCGGGGCGGCCTGCTGGTTCGGGCGCCGCGGATGCTTGTGGGAAGGTCCAACTTTCCAGTGGCACGACTAGGTCTTCGGGCAGCAGGCGTGCCGAACCCGTCGCATCAGGTGGGTCGGGCAGAACCACCACCCGCACGCTGGAGCCCTGCAGGACTTCCACATCGGGATTGAAGGTGACTGCCTCGGGCAGACCGCTGTAGGCCGGAGGAGTCACCATCCAAGAGATGCCGGCCACTTCGGGCGACTGCAAGACGGTGAGGGTCACGCGGGTTGATTCATCCGTGTGATCGCCGCCGGTCACATAGAACTCCATGTCCTGCTGAACCGATCGCAGCAGTGTGCGGAATAGGGTGGTGCCGCCAGACCCAAGTGCCTTCTGGTGCCCACTCTCGAAGTGCATGAGCACTTCACCGGGCCTCTCTCCCAGCGCACGCACCAGGACGGGAACGTCGCTGCCGCGTGCAGCTCGAACCCGAACATGGCTGCCGTCTGTTTCTACCTGCAGGCGCTGGCCCACTGATGGGATCTCCACAACCAAGTGCGTCCTCTGCGGCCAGGGGACTTCTCTGCCCAGGGCACGCTCAAAGAAAATGCCCGCCATGGCAGGGTTGGCCATCAGGGTCGCCGCGCAGGCAGCGGTCAAGACGACGCCCGACAAGAAGCGCCAACGAGGACCGGAGCGATCCAGTACTGGATCCGGGCTGAGCGTCTTGGCCAAGCCCTCCGCATCTTCTTGAACGCGATCGATCAAATCACGACCGGGCGCGCTGGCCTCAACCGGAGCCAATTCGACAGCGCTGACCAGCAGGTCCGCGCTACCCGGGTGGGCCCGCTCAAGCAGGCGCGCCAGTCCGGGCCGGGCTGGGATGCAATCAAGAGGCCGAGACAGGAAGCGGTAGGCGATCCACAAGGGTAGGCCCAGCAACACACCCGTGTGAACCAGACGCAATGCCCCGGGCAGGTGCAGCCAGCGATCGGCCACGTACATGAACAACAACCATAGGGCCGTGGCCGCCAAGAGCGTGCCCAGTCCATGCAGCCACACTTGGCGTACCAGGGCGCCCCGCAGTCGCTCGAGCAGTGCTTCGAGGCGCGGGGAGAGGGAGTTGGGCGGGGTGCTCAAGGTCTAGCGTTGGAAGATGGGCAGCAAGCAATAGGGGATCTCGAGAATCAGGACGCCGATCGCCGTGCTGAATGCAGATCCGGGTCCGTCTGAACAACGCCAGGAGCCGTCGGATTCCTGTCGGCGCAGCAGGTAGTCGCGCAACTTGGTGAAGTAGCGCTCCCAGTCGGAGCCCCCTTGGGTGTACATGGCCTGGACCCCGTAGTAGTGGCCGTACCAGAAGTAGTAGTGCCCGCGCTCCCCGTAGCGTCGGTTGAAGGAATCCAAGTCCTTATTGAGGAACTCGACACCCGATGCGATCAGCTTATTGGAATAGATACCGAGCCCGTTGAGTGCCGTGACCCCCGCTGCCGTCAGGGGGAAGGTCGTGCGCGAATGATCATCGCGCTGGTAGTGGAAAGTGCCCAGGTCATTACGGTAGCGGGACTGTCGGTACGTCTGCTCGTTGTCGGTCACCGCCGAGTCGACCACGTATTGAGTGGCCTTGTCGATCGTACTCTTGGGTACGCGGATTCCGATGTTGCGTGCAGCTCGCAAGGCGAGTACCTGACACACAACAATCGACATATCCGACTCGCGTGCCAGGGGCGCGTAGCGCCAGCCACCCTGTTCGTTTTGGCACTTGACGATGAAATCGACTGAGCGTTGCAGCTTCAGGCGCACATCATCGCGGTGGGTCATGCCATAGACCTCGGCCAAGAACAACGTCGCAAATGCGTGGCTGTACATGCGCGTGCCAGCATGAGTGATGTAACCATCATCCTGTACGCAGGAGAGCACGAAGCGCAGGGCATCCTCGACCTCCTCACCGTACTTGCCACGCCCAGGCAGGTTGCCCCCCGCCAAGAAGGCCATGCCAGCCAAGGCCGTGACTCCTACGTGGCCGCGGTTAGCGGCTGTCACCCTGTAGGTCTCGTTGAGCTTGAACCCCACATTGGCTTCCCAGGCGCCATTCTTGTGCTGGTGGGCGGCGAGCCATTCCAGGCCCTTCTGCACCGCCTGCTCTTGGGCCTCTGTGATACGCACCATGCCCTGCTGTTCTCGGAGCAGACCCAACTGAGCCAGCGCAGAGTTGGGCGCAGCGATGGAGGCGAGTACGCAGGTTGCCGTCACGGCCAACGCCCTGGGACTCCGCTGACGTGTTGGTCGGGAAGTTCGTGTATGGGTCATCGCATGAAGTCCAGTTTGAGAGCTCCGCTGATGATGAGGGCATCGTCCAAAACGCTGAAGTGCAGCCCACTAGCCGTGCTGCGCCAAATGTTGGGGCTCATGGATTTTGTGGCCTGGATTCGCCCGCTGCGCCGGTCGAGGAAGAGTAGAGAGGCCCCCCTGCCCTGCGTGCCTGGTGCGCCGGTGCGCTTCTTGTAGGCCAGTGCCACTGTACTTCCAGACACAGCGGGAAGGGGCATGGTACTTCGGGCGTCCAGCGCGGATTCGGGTAGGGGCGTGGACCAGCGCTCACCATGGGGCAGGTGCACGGCGCTCAAGCGTGGCTCGCGGCGCGCAGAGTCGGGTATACGCATTACAAACACATAGGGAGTTTCAAGCACCGTGCGCGTCCGCGATTCGAGTCCGACCAGCCGGTCCTGTCCGCCCAGCCTCGCGAGGGGGCGATTGGCTAGGGCACCCAGAGAGGTGTTCAGCTCGAACAGTCCCGCTTGTTGCAAGCTGCGGGCGCTCGTGTCCAAGGGGGAGAGGTGCACGTAGTGCTGGCCCGCGTGGGACAGAATGCCAAGTAACTCCATCTCGCCTGACGGCCCACCTGAGAACGTCACCAGCCAGGCTTGCTCACCGCTGTCCAGATCCAGGGCCAGTATGTGGTTCTGTGCCGGTCGCGTCCCGCGCAAGAAGTTCGGCAGGATCAAGCGTCCGTCTTCGATCCAAGCTGCCAGAGAGGTGGGGTAGGTGGACAGGTTCAGTTGGAATTGACCGCTGTGGCGTCCGGTAAATAGATCAAAGATTCGTCCCGTGCCCGATGACGCGGGCAGCAGGACCAAGTGCTCCTCACCTAGAACAGGCCGCTCGTGATAACGCCCGCCGTCGTAACGGAAGGACCAGAGCTTGGCTCCGGTGGCGGCATCCAGACCCGTCAAACGGAAGTTGATGCGCCCGTTGAAGTCCATCGTGTTCTCATGCACCACGACGACTCCGCTGATGCAGTCCAGCGCGAAGACTCTCAGGGAACCCGACGCCCAACTCCAGAGGGTCTCCCCCGTCTCACGATCAAAAGTCGACACGGAACCAATACTCGCCACGTGCACCCGCCCCGGACTGGTTGCGACGGCGTCTTCGTAGCGCGACGGCAAGGCCTCTGCGGCGCGCCCGTTTGCACGGTCGAAGAACTGTCTCCAAAGGGTGTGCGGCGCGCTCGTGTCGGAAATGGCGTAGAGGCGAGAGCCATCGCAGTACAGGTTGACGACGTCGGCGCGCGGCCCGTCTTGCTTGGATAGCGGGGCCAGACTCGCGGGGACGTGGCCCATGGGAAGGAAGGGCTTGGTCGACGTATACGAGGGGTCCGCTACCAACTCCACCGAACTGTCAAACGTGGCGTCCAATACTGGCGAGGCCTCGCGTTCGGGTGCGTTCCAACCGGGCTCGCCCAGCAACTGACGAAGTTCCCGAGGCCCCTGCCCGGGCAGATCGACCGACGCATTCGGGTGATGTCGAGCGAGGCTTCTTAGCCACGCCGCGCGCAACTCCAGGTTTCCCTGTTCACCCATTTCTTGGGCCAACTGCAACAGGGATTCCAGTTGGGTCTTGCTGGCCCGAACGGGCGACCAGTTGTCTCCGAGGGGAGTGAGAATGATGTCGGCAAGCTCGGCCACGTCGCCCGCCGCGCGCACGAGCGTGATGCGCTCATTGCTCGCCTGCCGGGCAGCTCGCGAATGGGGGAAGAGACGCGTGACTCGCTCCAGGTCATGACGGTCAGCATCCAGCTTTGCGCGGTCGAGCAGCATTTGCGCCCGTCTCTCAAAGGGGGCGTATTCCGGCCCCGCCCCGTTACGCACGCGCTCTCCGATGCGATCGGCAGCCCAGGCCCACGCACTGCCTGAGGGCAATTGCAGGGTGGAGTAGTAGCGCAGAATGTGGTGCAGGTCCGTGAGCTCTTGGTTGCTTCCAGCAGGCATTGCCGCCTGGGAGCGTTCGACCGCGACCCACAGGCCCACCGGAATCAAGAGTGGTCTGGGTTGTTCGTCCTGATTTGCCAAGCTGGATTCGACGACGATGAGGCGCCCGTTCCACTCAGGTGCCGCGAGGTTGCCTTCAGGTGCCACGACACGGATGCCTTCCGTAGCGTGGTCGCGTTCGAGAACCGCCAGCACTTCCAGCCATTCGCTGGGGTGGCGACCGCGCAGAATGGCCTGCTGTTCCAGCAGTGTCTTACGTTGTTGGGCGGACCCCGGAGCGAGGGGCAGGGCCTCGCGCAGGAAGCGCATGGCGCGCAGAGGATCGGCTGCCAGACGTTCGGTGCGTGCCTGGGTCATGAGCACTTCGTACAGGCTGGCTCTGTACTTGCTGGCGATGGGTTCCGTATCTGCCTGAGAGAGCGAAAGGAGCTCGTCCCTGGCGTCGGCAAGGAATCGTGCGGCCAGATCGAAGTCCTGGTCGGACATGGCCGCCTGGCCTCGACTGAGCAAGAGTCGAGCGAGCGCATGGCGGGGCTCAGGATCGCCGGGTGATTCCTCGCTGCGCTTGCGCGCTTCACCCAATAGGTGGTCCCACTCGAAGTGCGCGTTCAAACCGTAGGTCGTCAGGTTGAAGAGCATTCCCGGTTCGACAAGCAGGTTGCCGGGTTGAGAATCGGTCTGAATGGTCTCCAGCAACTGACCGCTCTCCAGGTCCAGGCAGTCGATGTCCCGCAGGCCCTGTACGTAAATCCTGTTGCCCGTCATGACCGGAAACGCGGAACTGCGGCTGCGCGACTGGATCGGTGGATAGAGCCAAACCCGGTGCAGGGGCGCCTGTCGATCCAATCCGCGCGGCGCTTGGAAAGCAGCTATCTTGGTGCCGGCCAGGTACACGCGATCTCCCTGGGCTCCGACCAACGCATCGAGCTTGCCCCGGCCCGTGGTGACTCCGGCTTGAGCATTGAGTTCAGTGTGGGTGGCCTCCCACAGAACCGTCCCGCTCTCCAAGTCCACCCCCAACATGTTCGGGCAATCGAAGGGAGTCGCCACGACAGTCTGGTCCACCACAATGGGGGGCGTATTGCGCCACAGTGAGCGCAGCTCACCTTCGCTGTAGTAGGTCCCGGGAGTGAAGGGAATCTGCTTGTAGAGGGACTTCCAGTACACATCGCCTGTGAACAAGTCCAACGAGCAGAGGGCGCCCAGTTGGGTCTGCATCAGCACTCGATCGCCCACCACAACGGGAGGAGGCGCTGCAAATTCCTGCAGCAGTCGGCCGAACATGTTGATGGGCCGCTGGCCGGTCACTAGCGGTGCGTTCCACAGCAAGTTCCCACTATGCAGGTCGTAGCACGCCAAGTGCAGTTCGATGCGGCCGCGCAACATTGCGCACGGCACGAGCAGCCTTGACCCGCTTGTGACCGCGGGTCCGACCACACTCATGCGATGCTGGAAGCTCCCCGACTCTCCGTCCCAGAGAGGCGGCGGGGCATGGTCCCAGAGGGTCTCACCGCTAGCTGCGTCGAAGGCAAAGAGGCGCCGTTCGGGCACGATACGGATGATCTGCAGTCTTCCGAATGTGTCCTTGGCTTCGAAGACCCGTGGGATCTGAAGCGGCGCGACCACAATGCCGCGGCTCGCGACGGGCATGATCAGGCTGTCGCGCAAGGCAATGGCCTCCTCGTACGCGGCGGCCGCGCTCGCGCTCAAGTCATCCCATCCCAGACCTCCGGCTGGAGCTCTCCATAGCTCCTCGCCCGTGAGCGCATCCACCGCTTGGACCCGTCGGCTCGTGCTAAAGAAAAGCGCGTCGTCCAGACGCGTGGGGTAGAGCGAGAACTTGCCCGTGGTGCGGTGCTTGAAGGGGTGCGTGGCATCCGTAGCTAGGACGTAGGGCTGCGTCCAGCTGTCGAGTGCGGGCCCGGCATCCGGAGCCCCACGCCTATGAGTCAGCGCCGTGACTCCCAGCCCGCCCAATTCTGAGCCCAACACGGAGGTCAGTCCCGAGTCGGCGCCGGGCGCATCGCTGCCGGCAGCCAAGTGGTCCAGCGCAAATTGCACTCGCAATTCGATGCCGCGGTCCAGGACGCCGCCTTCTGCATCGGACCGCAGTGCTTCAAGCGCCTGTTCCCAAGCCTCTGGCTCCCGACTGGACAGCGAGCGTGGTGGATGCGTCTGCCCCAATTCCAGCGCGAGTCCTCGCCACCACGCTTGCAGCCCCAGCCTGCGTTCGCCTCGCTCAATCTCGAGGTCGCCCAAGGCCCACCAAGCGGACACGGCTTGGCGTGTTCCGGGCCAGCGCTGAACTACGTGGGATAGGCCAGCGGAGTCTCCCCGCGCAAGGGCTTGTTCAAGTGCCCGGCTCGCCTGGGCGCCATGTCGGTCTTGATAGCGATCACGCGCCGCACGAGGTAGTGCCAAGAGTGTGCGCGTGGCCCAGCGGGCGGCTCCTTCATGCACGGCTTGCAATGAAGTGCGCCACGGCTCGGCGGGGAACGTCTTGCGTTGTTCACCCAGGGTCTCCCCGCGATGGTCGTTGAGCAGGGTTTCCAACCCGGTCAGGGCTTCCGCCCAACGCTCTGCTTCGATGTGGTCGCGTACGTCTTGCACGATGGCGGCGACCGCTTGGGTGTCGTAGATCTGGAAAGCGAGTTGCGTGGGCTCGGGATCCTCCTGAGCCCAAGCTGCCGGCGTGCCGAGCAAGACCAGGACGGCCGCCAGAGCCCACTTCGAAGGGGCTCGCGCTGGTCGGCCGGCAGCGTGGGTTGTCGGAAACAGGGTAGGCATGGGCGTGGCGCGAGAACTGGGGAGGCAAGCCCCCGCAAGTCCCCACAGAGTCAGCTTAGATCAGTTCGTGGCGCTTTCGCAGGATCCACTCGACGGAGAGCAGGCCCAGGGCCAGCAGAAGCGTCCCCCAGTGGTCCCAGGCATCGCGCAGCTCGGAGGAAATTGGCTCACGGCGTTCTTCGTCCCCGGGGAAGGCTGCGGCCAAGCCCGTTGTGTCGGTGGCTCGCACGGCGATGCCACCGGTCATGCTGGCCAGGGCCTGCATAGCCAGCGGGTCTGGGCTGGGGTCTTCATTTTCTCGAGAGGGAAGGACCACTTCAAACTCGGCCCCTGCAATGCGTTCCCCGTCGACCTCAATCCATGCCTGGAACCGACCGGGCACGTCGGGTTGCAAGTCGACCCGGAACAACCCGGGCCGGTCGGGTACGGCGCTGAGTTCCAAGTCCTCGGCCATGCCGTCGGGGCCCTGCAGGCGGGCCTTCTGCGAGGGTGCGCTGCTGGGCTGAAAGTCCTCATCCAAGACGCGCGCTTCTAACACCACGCGCTCGTCGAGGTCGAAGCGCGAGCGCAAGGGCTCGAGCGCGTAACGACGATCGCCCTCGCGCAGGCGCCCCAGGGCCAACCAACGGATCGCATTGCGCCAGAAACGCTCGTGATAGCGGTGCACATAGCGGTAGCGCCATCGCCAAGTGGAGTCGTCCGTCGCCAGAAACATGGTGCGACCGGAGGGGTGGTATCCGATGACCAGCAGAGGGTCGCGCTCCGAACTTCCCGTCAGAGGTTGCTGTGGGTGGCGCAGCAAGACTTGCGAGCCCGGCTTGGCGCCCGCCACGGGGAAGTACCAGTAGTAGCCTCGCAGCCCTGTCGGTTCTTCCCAGAGCTCGCGATTGAGTTCCAGGTCCGGATGCAGACGCACGATCTCGTGGGGATTCCCTGGGGACTCCAATCTCGGTCTGTGTTCGGTCACCGTGGCACCGTCGAAACCCAGGCCGTCGGAGGGGTCGAGTTTGACGGGCAGCAAGCGCGCGAAGTCCGTGCCTGCCACGGCACGCGGGTTCTCGTACTCGCCAGCGATGATGCCCAGCCCCCCGCCGTTCTCCACAAACTCGAACAGGGACTTGACGAAGCGCTCGCCTTCTGCGGGATCGGGGGAGATCGAGTAGGGGTTCACGTCACCAAGCAAGATCACGTCGTAGTTGTCGAGCAACTCCCGACGCCCTGTGGGTACGCGCACCAAGCGCTGCATCCCAGGCGAGACTTCCTGGGGAAAGCCGGGAGTGGCCGAGAGCAGGTAGATCTGGGCTTCAATGCGGTCGTCAGCGCGCACCAGCAAGTCCTTGAGGAAGCGGTACTCATAGCGCGGGTGCGCCTCGACGTACAGCACGCGAATCTTCTCGGTGGCCACGTGGACGCGGGCGACCAAAGTGTTGTCGTCGAGCATGCGCTCTTCCGGCAGGGGCGGCACGCTGACTCGGAACCGCCGCTGACTCGCATCGCCCTGCCCGGAACCGGCAGGGGCCACCAGCACGATGCGTTCCCCCGTGCGTTCCAGGTTGATTGTCTCACTGGCCAGGGTGCGCGCGCCATCATCGGAATCGAGTTCTTCCAGCGTCACTGTGGCGCTCCCCGAGCCTACCCCGCGGCCATGGACACGCACCGCGATGACGACCTCGTCGCCTTCGAGTACAGACGAAGGAGCTTCCACCAACTCTACGACTAGGTTGCGCTCCGGGCGCGTATCTCCCACGACGATGGTGTGCACGGGCGCGCCCGCTGCGCGTGCGAGTAGGGCGGCTTCTTCCACTAGCGGGCCGCCGTTCGAACGGCCATCGGAAACGACGACCACATCGGTGACATGCCGGCCGCGGTGGGCGGTCAAGGCTTGGGCCAGAGCCTCGCCCAAGTGCGTGCCCGGGCCCCGGCCAGAAAGGTGGTCGAGTTGGGCCAGTGGCGTGAGGCTCTCATCGAAACCGTAGAGGCGCGGCACGTAACCGCCGTCGCTGAGCAGTCCCAGCACATGCGTCTCAAGACAGGCGCGAGCGACATCTAAGCGCGTGGCTTGCTTGGGTGCCGTGCCCACCAGTTCTTCTACCGCCGTGGCGATCTCGGCCTCACCCTCGTAGGCATCCCGGTGACGCATGCTGGCCGAGTCATCCATCAAGATCAGAACTTCGGGTGCCTGGACGTTCTCCTGACTGCGCACCTGAACGGGTCGAAACAACACGAGCAGGAGCAGGCAAAGGGAACCGGCACGCAGGCTGATCAGTGTGGCGCGGATGCCACGTCCCAATGACTCCGAGCGGTAGGCGTACCAGGCAACCCAAGCCACCAAGGGAGCGATGATGAGCACCACGATCCAGGCGGTCGGGGCCTCGAGCAGTCGCCAGGTTTCCTGGACACTGGGACCCTGGGCAAGCTCTGCAGGGGCAGCGTGAGGCACGTTCATCAAGCCACCACCTTCCTGCGCCGCCCCAGTCGCGCACCCCAAATGGACTCCGCCACCAAGGCCACCAGCGCAGCCAGTGCAAGCCAGCGCCAGACCTCACCACGACGCGCTGGCAGATCGCTGTCACTCCCCGTGGAAGAGTCGGGTTCCACAAGCCCCAAGGCGGGATGCAGGCTATCCAGGATCACTGGGGAGATGCGCTCGAGTTCGCTTTCTCGGGGATCGAGCGAGATCGCAAACGGCTCAGCCGCAGCCCCCTCCAACTGCACACTGTAGAGCCCGGGCAGAGCCGTGTCGGTGGCGGCCAGGGTCGCCAGACGCCAACGTCCGTCCGGCTGTTGCACGGGGGATTCGGTCAGGGGCCTTCCGGTTCCGTCCGGGCGGACCAATTGCGGCTCGCGCGGAAAGCCGTCCAGGATCAGGGAGATCGGCTCCGAAGGCCGTGCTTCACGCGGCCCCGAGTCTTGGCTGCCAGCGCTCATCATCCACTCGTGCATGAGCGGCACGAGCGTGCTGGGTGATGCGACGATGTCCGTCCAATCCTGCTCGAAGCTGGTCGTCCAGAGGTAAACGCGCCCCTGATCGAAGGGGCGCTCGATCAACAGCGGCGAGCGGCTCTCGTCATCCAGGCGGGCCAGCACTCGCGCGTCGTCGAGCGCTCGCGCCTCGACGAAGGAATAGATGGGCACCTCAGTTAACAGTGGCTTCCAATGCTCGTCCGAGAAGAACTTGAAGACGGGGTGCGCCTCTTCGAATTGACCCACACGCCAGTAGCGGCCGCGGCGCGAAGTGCTTCTGCGCTGCAACAGTTCTGCTGGCAGTAGGCCCGTGCCGTCGGCGCGGAACAGTTTCCGGTTGGTGCCCTCCAGGTCTGCGAGGCGCGAGCCCATCGCGAAAATCAGAGAGGCTCCACTCGCCACGCGATCGGTCAAGGCTTGAACAGCCGTGTCTGGCAAGCTGGCCACGCCCGCCAAGACGATGACCTGGTAGTCGCGCAGATCCAAGCTAGTCGAGAGCAGGTCCGCCGGAGCGATTTCGCTGGCCTCGAAGGGAGCGACCAGGGTGTTGCCTGGACCGTCTCCTACCCGCAGGGGTTCGAGGGAGAGCAACAGATACCCCACTCCGTCCTTGTCCAACTCGGTAGACGGCGAACCGTTGACGACGAGCACAGAAATGGCCGGCGGCACAATGATGACCGCTGCACGCCGATCGTCGGCGGCCAACTGGTCTCCCTCCAGGTGAGTTTCCACACTCTGCGGCCCGGGCGTTTCCGCCTGGAACGAGAAGAGAGCTTCGGCCTGTCCACGAGCAGGCACATCCACCTGGACAATCGGCAACTTGTTTCCATTGACTCGCAGGGCAACCCGTTCCGCCGGCCTGGGCGAGCTGCCGTGGTTGGACACGAGAACCGCTACCTGCACTCGAGCTCGTTCGCCGATCGGCTGGTTCAGGGTGCGGATGGACTGGATCGACAGGTTGGCGGGCGTGCTCGCGGTGGGGCCTTGATCTTCAATCAAGACCCTTACTCCGAGATCCTGCAAGTTGTCCAAGTGCTGGCGGGCGAGAGCAACGCTGTCTGTCTGGTCTCCCTCCCGCGCGTCGGACGGGTTCGTGGGAACTGGCGTTGCGTTTGAATCGGACACGTCCCCCCGTAGGCTCGCAAAGAGATCCTGCTGCAAGTCACACAGGATGCGTACCTGCACGTGGGCGCTGCCTGTGCCTGCTGCGTCTTCCTCACAAATGGCTAGCACCTTCGCCAGGGTTGCGGCCAGATCTGCACGCTCCGCGCCCGGTGCCAGGGTCGGGACGAGATTGAGGGCCTTGCTGGGGTCTCCCCAACCCAAGGCCCGTGGTGTGCGTCCCATCACAATCAGTTGCGCTCGATCCCCGCGGGGGCCGTCGAGCTCTTCCAACAACGCCGTGACTCGGCGCAAGCTGCGTTCGAACACGGTCTCCACCTGCTCTCGGTAGCCCGTCGAAGCGGAGGCATCCACCACGAGCACGACATCCCGCCGCGCTTCCGTCATCGGGCCCAGTGCCCCGTCTCCGCCCGCGAACGGTCGCGCGACGCACAGGGCCAGCAAGGCGATGCCCGCCATGCGCAGCAGCAGGAGCAATAAGTTTTCCAGTCGCACGCGCCGCCGCGTCTTGCGGTAGGCGGCGATCACAAAACGCATCGCGCCCCAGGGCATGGGTTTGTAGCGCTGCCGGTTGAGCAAGTGGATCAGCAACGGAACCGCCGCCAAGGAGGTCCCGATCACCAGCCCGGGGTTGACGAAGCCCTCGAACATCTAGCGCCCCCCTCCCCGTGCTCGCGCGCTGCGCCGGTTCAAGTAAGCAGAGAGGACAGCGTCGAGCGGCTTGTCGGTCGTGGTCTGAACCAGGTCCACCGAAAGGGATCGGGCCGCCCGGGCCAGCGCCTGGTTGTGGGCCTCCATTTCCTTGAGGTAGGCCTCGCGGATCGTCTTGGGATCGATCTTGTGTGAGCCGGCCCCCTCGAGCCCCTCGAGTTTGAGCAGGGCATCGAGTTCAAAACTCGTTTCGAGAGGGTCGAGGATCTGAACCAAGATCGGTTCGTGACCCCCGTGAACCAGTCTGCGAATACCCTCCAGAATGGTTTCCACCTCGTCGAAGAAGTCGCTGAAAATCATGCTGATGCCCCGTCGCCGCAAGCGCGGGGCGAGGGTCCGCAACACTTCACCGATGGCCGTAGGGCCGCCGGGCTCGCTGGTCTCCAGGGTCTTCAGGATGGCCACCTCCTGCGCGGATCCATTCCCGGGGGGCACCTTGCTGCGGTGCTGCTGATCGAAGACCACCAAGCCCGCTGTGTCTCGCGCTCCAATGACCAGGTGACTGAGGGCGGCAACGGCCCAGCGCGCGTAGTCGAACTTGCTCCAATTGAGCGAAGTGAAGGCCATGGACTCGGATGCATCCAGCAGGAGATTGCATGCCAGGTTGGTCTCTTCCACATACTCCTTGACCACCAAGCGTTCCGAACGCCCGTACACCTTCCAATCGATACGACGCAATTCATCGCCGGGCGCGTAGGCGCGGTGTTGAGCAAACTCCACCGAACTCCCGTGGTGCGGGGAGCGGTGGGTTCCACTCAAGGTGCCCTCCACGACCTTGCGCGCCACCAGGCTCAAGCTGGAGAGGCGGTCGAGGATGGCCGGATCGAGTCCTGCGAAGTGGGGGACCATCGGAGGCTGTGGCTCAGCCAGCGGCCTCGCCCAAACTCGACGGACTCAAGCCTGGCACGCCCGCTCCCACTCCGGCTCCGGGTTGAACAGATTCGAGCAGGCGATCGACGATGGTGTCGGAGTCGACCCCTTCGGCTTGGGCGGTGAAGTTGACCAGGATGCGGTGACGTAAAACCGGGTGGGCCACGGCGCGCACGTCTTCTGTCGACACGTGGTTGCGCCCCTGCAAAGCGGCGTGCGCCTTGCCGCCCAAGATCAGGAACTGGCTGGCGCGCGGGCCGGCACCCCAGGTCACGTACTCCTTGATGAAATCCAGAGGCGTGTCACCGCGCACGCGCGAGCTGCGCGTCAAGGCCAAGGCGTAGTCATAGACCGCGTCCGCAACCGGCACCTCGCGTACTGCGGCCTGCAACTCGTGGAGCTCCTCGCCGTCCAGGATGCCTTCGATGGTTTCACCTGCGTTGCCGGTGGTGCGTCGCAGAATCTCGCGCTCCTCATCCGCATCGGGGTAGTCCACCTTGACCATAAACATGAAGCGGTCCAGCTGTGCCTCGGGCAGCGGGTAGGTGCCTTCCTGTTCGATGGGGTTCTGGGTGGCCAGCACGAAGAAGGGATCCGGCAAAGCATGGGTCGTGCCGCCTGACGTGACCTGCCGCTCGACCATGGCTTCCAGCAACGCGGCTTGGGTCTTCGGAGGTGTGCGGTTGATCTCGTCCGCCAACAGGACGTTGCAAAACAGTGGGCCGGGTGCGAAGCGGAACGAGCGCTCGCCGCCTTCTGGATCGATGTGCAGCAGCTCTGTTCCGGTGATGTCCGAGGGCATCAGATCGGGGGTGAACTGGATGCGGTTGAAATCCAATTTCATCGTCTGAGCCACGCTGGAGATCATCAGCGTCTTGGCCAAGCCGGGCACGCCCACCAGCAAGCAGTGGCCGCGGGTCAGGATGGCCAGCAGCAACTGATCGATCACTTCGTCCTGCCCGACGATCACACGCTGCAATTCAGTTTTCATGCGCGCGTGGGTCTGACGCAGGCGCTCGAGAGAGGCTTCGGACATGGGGTCGAGGGGGATGGGGGGTTAGGGGGTTAGGGGGTT
>CAYXTP010000015.1:39765-44620 GCA_964467985.1 uncultured Planctomycetaceae bacterium | reverse complement strand
GGGGGTTGGGTATGCGGCCGGGCAGGTGCTCTACCTTAGTCCATATACCCCCCGCGGGTCCCGGTCCCTTTCGAGTCCCAGATTTCAAGACGGGTCAAGTTTGAGTCAAACCGGCGGCACAAGCAGCCCTCTATCGGTGGCTTCTTGCAGATCTCGAACCGCTTCTACCGAAGTGACTCCAGTGCCCGGGCCTCGTCTCGGTTCCACTTGAGGCTCGTGACAACCCAGCGGTGGTTGAGGTACTCCAATCTGAGACTGAGGCTGCCGGTTTGGCCGGGGAAGTTGGCCCGGGCGCGCAGGGTGCCGATGAATGCCTCCGTTTCTGTCCAGCTGGGCTCCTCCAGCTGCGGGAGGCGAAGGCCCCATTCGTTGCGCTGTTTCAGCGAGGGCAAGTTGCGTTCCAGTTGACGGCACATCCGCTCGGTGTACCCCTCGGCGGCGACGGCAGCCACGTCGTCCGCGTTCCAAGCCGCCCGAAATTCCTCCAGCATGGACTCGGGAGACGGTGGGGCCGTGTAGACCCTGTAGCCTGCCACGGCGCCATACGAAAGCGCGGCCGTTGCGCCGACCCAAATGAAGCGCCGCCGCCAGAGGCTGAAGGCGCGCGACCGTTCGACGGCCCGGTGGCGCTTGCGGATCGAGCCGCTGGTCTCCGGGTCGTGCGTCAGGTGCTCGTTCCGCAGGCGTTTCGACAGGAAGAGATCCGGGTAGTCCTTGGCTTCGCTTTCGAGTTTCCAGGCATCGGTCGCGATGACCACGAACCACACAGCCCAGCAGGCGCTTACGAACCAAGGGCCACCCTCGTAGACCTGCCCAGCCACCTCCGTCAAGTGCAACAGGAGGATCCACATTGCCCAGATGAACGGCCTCCGGTCGACAAATCGGATCGCCAAGACCGACAGGTAAAGATTGAGGGCATTGGCCCCGATCACGAGGGCGATGATGCCCAAGCTGAAGTCCAGCACAAAGAGAATGGCCAGGCTAGAGATCACCGCAAAGAGCTTGGCCCACCAAAGGTTGTGAGTCAGGCCTCTTCGAACGCGCTTCAGCCGCCGGTAGGCAACTTGCATCTTCCCCGCGGCCTGAAGTCTCTGTTTCTCTTCAGGAGAGTGCTTGTCTCTGCGTTTCGCTCCGATGGGGGCCATGGACATCCTCGCTGGAAGAACCTAACTCAATGTGCGCGGACCACTAGGCAAAATGGACGCGAGACGCCCGGCGGTATTGGTCCACACGCGTCAGGCGAGGTACGCATGGCTGCGGTCTGCATTCACCCGTCCCAGGGTGTTCCTTGCCTTGCCCCGATGCCCCTTTTAGCAACGGTTCGAGCCCCAACCAAAAAAACTGCCACCCACTCCCCCCCTCAGGAGGACTGGGCGGCAGTTGCCGATCTTGACCCTGAAGGGTGCTACCGACTGGATTTCAGTTCGCGGACCTGCGCGCGCAGTTCCTCGATCATCTCGCGCATCTGGAACACCTGTCCGCGCAACTCGTGGACCATGTCAGTCAGTTCAGCGACCTGACCAGCAAGGGGGTTCTGATGCTGGTCTCCATGGACCCTTTGCGCCTGCTCGGCGGCCAGGGCCTGCGCGCGATGGGCGAGTTCCTCGGCTTCCTCGTGTAGGCCTGCAGCCTTGAGGTTCTCAGCGGCGACTCGCAAGTGGTGGACGCGGGCCTCGCCCTCTTCATCGGCGTGCGGCGCATCAACGCGCATCCAGGCGTCAACAAACGGATTGCGCGCTGAAGGCACGGCCGTGCCTCGTCGCTTGGCCTCTGTCCAACGATCAACGACTAGGGCATCGTCTTGGAGCCCCGACGGCACGCGGCCGTAGAACAACTTGTTGGTCTGCTGCAGCTTCATCTGGCGCACCAGTCTCTCGAGCATCTGGCTCACCTCTTCTGCCTCCAGAGCCTTGTGCTCGGCTCGCTCGAGATCTCCTGCCTGCTTGAGGTAGGTGATTTCTTGCTTCAATTGCGCGAGATGTTCGTGGAGTTCGGCTTGCTCGCGATCCAGGTTGGACCGCTCTTGTTCAAAGAACGCGTTATCTGCGGGCAGCCCGGCGGCCTGTTTCTGAAACTCAATTCTGTAAGCCCGCTCTTGTTCCGTTGCCTGCAGGGCCGTGCGCAGATCCTTGGCCTGTTGTTGGGCCCGCTTGGCTTCCTCGAGGCGATCCAAATGCTGCAAGCGCTTGATTTCGGCCTCGAGCGTGGTCAGACGGGTGCGAAGTACGTCGACCCGCACGGCGAGTTCGGCCTCCCGCTGCCCCTTCGGTTCCGGAGCGTCCTGGAGCAGGCTGTACTCCTCAACCGGTTCGTCGTAGACGCCCCACTCGGGAGGGTCGACAAGGATGTCCCGTTGCGGCTCGGGCTCCTGTGAGGGGGCGATACCCACCATGGCGGCACACAACGAGGAGAAGGTCAGTAGGGGAAGGATGGATTGTTTCATGGGAACTACCGGGTTTGAGATTGAAGTGTGAATGGGAGTGTCTGGCCCCGAGTGCGCAATTCCGCGCCCCGGGCTTGGAGTTCGTTGGCCTGTCGGATGAGTTGGTCGAGCAGCGCGCTGGCCGAGTCGAGGGCGGGTCCCTCGCCCAATTCGAGTCGCAGCAGGGCGACTTCAGAACGGAGGGACGCGATCTCCTGCTGAAGCGCAGTCAGGGCATCAGCGAGGGGCAGTACAGTCGGTGCGAGCCGTGTCCCGGAAACCGCAGGGTCGCTGGTCAAGACGGGCGTCGCCGGCTGAGATCCTGCGGACACCGCCGGAGCAATCGCCGTTCCCCCGGCCAGCAGAACGAGAGGGGCAATCCAGCGCCAACACGCCAGCGTGGATTCAGGTAGCGACTGCTCGGGTTGCAGAAGCCGAGCGATGCGACGGCCGAGCGTGGACGGGGAGCCGGCCATGAGCACGGCACAGGCGGTCTCGGGTGGGGCGCAGGCGGACACGGTCCAGCCAGCGACCTCGGTCAGGCAACTGGCCAGGGGCAGGTGACCTTGAGTCTGCTCGGCGGCCCAGGCGTCGCAGGCAAACTCCGCGGACTCCTGCAAGTGCAGACGTGCGACACGATTCAGGGGCTGAAACCAAAAGACCTTTTCCAAGGCACTGGCCAAGGCGAGCCACAGGGGATCGCGGCGCAGGAGGTGGGCCAGCTCGTGGGCCAGCATCGTGTCCTGTTGCGCTCCACTGAGATCCGAGAGGGCGCGCGCTGGCACGCAGATTTCCTTGCGTAGGACGCCCAGCGCCATGGGCACCGGGAAGCGGTTCGAGCGCGTCAAGCGTACGGCCTGACGCACTCCGGCCCGTTGGCGCAGAAGTCGCAACCGCCCAAAGAGCGGACCGCTGGTGATTGGGCTGCGGCGGCCGCGGCCCAGGCGGATCTGGGCCCAGGTCAGGCGCAGCAGTCCGAGGGCTGAGATTGCGAGTAGCAGCTCCGCGATGATCCATGCGCGGGGTTGCCTGCTGTCCGTCCCCTCGGGTCGTGGGCTCCGCTGTGCGTCGATGCCGGAAGCCATGGCGAGCGAGCGATCCGAGTTATTAGTGAGCGGGAACTCAACGGGTCTTGACTCCTGCCGTGGGGATCCAGATGCGACCTCGCGTCCTGGCTCGAGTGGCGGCACCCACGCCTCACGGGTGTTGGTTGAACGGCCGGGAAGCGCCCGGGTACTGGGTGCCGCGGCGAGTTCCCATCGCCCACCATAGGACGGCAGGCCGACGACGGTCTGCAGCGAAGCCGTGAACAACCCGCCCACCAGGGCGCACTTCCAAACAACCTCACCAATCGGTTCGAGACGACCACGCAACCAGCGCGAGGCCAACCAAGCCCCGGCGAGCAGCAGCGTACTGTGCACGAGATAGGTGAGCAGCCAAGCGAGCGCGGCCATCAGTCCAGGCGATACAGTGGGGGAGAGCGGGATCTCAATCATTCTCGCGCAGCTCCTCTTCCTTCGCCGCGATGAGCTCCTTGAGTCGATCGAGTTCCGCGGGTTCGATGCCCTCTGCATCGAGCAGGTGGCTCACCAAGGCCGCGGTGTCCCCTAGGAACAGGCGCTCGGTGAGTTCACCGAGCATGTTGCTGCGGATTTCGTGCTCCGGCACGAGGGGCCTGTAGATGAACTGACGACCCTCGGCTCGGTGATCCACAACCCCCTTGGCCTCCATCTTGCGCAGCATGGTGGCGATGGTGGTCAGGGCCAGGCCCCGTTCAGCATGCAAGGCGGAGTGGACCGAGGCGACCGTGGCCTCCCTCTGCTCCCAAAGGACGCGCATGATGGCCAGCTGCAAGGCTCCGAGACGGTGGGTTTCGCTCATGGGTTCGGTAGGGGGGCCGCGGTACAACGACCGTGGTAATACTACCGAAGTAGTTGAATGCTGCGTTCAAAACATGGAAAGTCATCGTTGCCAACATAAGTGCATTGCTGCAAAGGGTTTAGAGTGGATCGAAAATTCGTTCTCCGGACACGCCACGGCCCAAAATCGCGACCAGTTCCAAGGTCCCGGGAGCTAGAGTCGGGGCTCGGGATGTCCTTCGACCCGATTGAAGGGGCTCCTCCTGATCGGCGATGCGCCCCGCGGGGGCGCCCGTCATCGCTCGTCTCTAGCTGGGGATGGCGAGGCGAGGGGCAGGACTCGCCCTGGATCCCGCCGAAGAAATCTTTGCTGCTTTCAGCGAACCATGTGCAGCACCTGATCCAGGGAGTCTCCGTCCCCGTTCAAGTCCCTCGCTCCCTGGCTGTCCTCGCGCACGCCGAATGCAAACAGGCCCCCGCTTTCCAGTGCGCGTTGACTCCATGTGGCCAAATTCAAATTGATCAACTGGCCCGTCCCACTGAGGTAGAGAAACTCAACGAGATCGCCCGCGTC
>CAYXTP010000015.1:0-39665 GCA_964467985.1 uncultured Planctomycetaceae bacterium | reverse complement strand
TGATCAACTGGCCCGTCCCACTGAGGTAGAGAAACTCAACGAGATCGCCCGCGTCTCCGTCCCCGTTGAGGTCTTTCGAGCCCTGATCCTGCTCGAGCACGTCGCAGGCCACCCAGTCGCCAACAAACTGAACGTAGGGCCCAGAGGTCGGAGTCGCCAATCCCAAGTTGACGGGGGGGCCCCCTCCCAGGTCGGCGACTGCCAAGACAGAATCGAGTACATCCCCGTCGCCATTGCGGTCCACGCCACCTTGTGCACTTTCAGCCACCGAGAGCAGGACGCGACTGCCCTCTACCTGCAAGCCTGCGACGGCAGCCAAGCCGAGGTTCGCCGTCGCTCCTTGCTGATGTACGTGGAGTACGCGATCGAGTGCATCCCCATCCTGGTTGAGGTCCTGTCCTCCGCTGGCCGTCTCGTCCGCCAGGAAGATCACGCGACCGTCTTGGGTCAGCAGCGAACCTGGAGAAGCTAAGATGGAGAGCCCTGTGCCAGCCGATTTGCCCGTCGCGAACTCGCACACGAACAGCACCGAATCCCAGGCGTCTCCATCCCCATTGAGGTCGCTGCCTCCCTGGTAGATCTCCTCCACCGGCACCGCTACGAACTCCTCGTCGAGGGCCCACTGGTAGGCGGCCCAGCCCAGGTTGCGAACTGTCCCCCCGAATTCGACCACGTGCGCGACAACATCGTTTGTGTCCCCATCTCCGTTGAGATCGAAGCCGGATTCAACAACACCGCAAGCCACTCGGCCGCCTGCCACATCCAGCGTGCCGTACACGTCGAGTCCCGTGTTCGTCTGACGCCCATTCTCCGCATTGACCAAGTGGAGCACCCTGTCATACAGATCGGAATCTCCATTCAGGTCTGCGCCCTGGTCCAGCCACCCGCAAATGTCTGACAGCTGCCCTTTTCCCGATTGGGGACTCGGGCGTAGCTTGCGCCTCCGATGTGCGTTGACCACCCACCTAGGACCAGGGACCCCACGTGCACTTGATGTGCACCTAGTGCTTGGCTCGCCCTGTGTGCACCTTGAAGGGGGGCTTCTCGTAAACGAGTTTCACGCCGGTTGCGCCGTGCTTGGACTTCAACGAAGCCCATCCGCCACCGCCTCAGCCATAGGTCATCGACCCCTTGGCGAGGGGTTCGTCTCCATCGCCGGTCAGTTGGTAGCCAATCGGGATGCGATGACCCGCCTTGTAGATGCTGAGTCCGGCACCCTTCAGCCCCGTGATACTCATGTTCACGTTTTGGCCGTGCAACTTGCCCTCCATCGTGATGGTCTTGGGAATGGAGAACTCAACGCTCTCACCCGCGGCGACCTTGACTCCGCCGATCTTGTGTCCGGTTGCAGAGAGGTGCCACGGCTCGCCTGAGTCCGATTCGCGCAGCAGGCGGTAGCCAACTACCGTGTAATGTCCCACCGGCAAGGCGCGCCGTCGGTCCGCATCTTTGCCCTTGACCTTCTCGTCTTCCCACGAGAGGCGCCAGGTGTCGCCTGCGCCGTTCTTCACCAGGATTGCCCCCCGCTTGAAGCTCGGCACCACGTAGCCCTCGTCGGACTTCTTTCTACGGGGCGTCGCGTCGACAAGCGTCGGCAGGTCGAGCGGTTCGGACTTCAAGTACTCACTAAGAGCCACACGGGCTCCCTTGGGAGTGGAGCTTCACGCCGTGTCCATGATCTGAGAGAGCCAGGCCTTGTCCGTTGCGAAGCGCATGTCAGGTGGCAGGTGGCACGAGGCACACTGCGACTCGAAGGTCTTTGCGACGGCCTCGCGTGCTGCCGCGGGCTTGAGCTTGGCCCAGTCAATGTCGTGCTGCGCCGTACAGTCCTGCGCAGTCAGGGACACGAGGGCCAAGGAGGTGAGCAGTGAGAGTGTTCGCATGACGGTTCTATCCTTGAGGGAATCGGGCACGGGATACCTGTCAGTATGGTCGCTCGCCCGTGCAATGTGCCACTGTTTTGCCCGGATCAGGCAAGGAGCAGCCAAGCAGCCGTTCAACGCCTGGCGCAGGGCGGCAGGCCCGAGGGGTACGCTCACCCGCGGGATTTGCCCCAGAGACTGCACGCGTTCTGTATCTGCGTATCATGCCTGGCATGAAGCACACGTCCACCGAGTCTTACCTCGGCTCCCTCCCGCCCGAGCGTCTCGAAATCGTGGAGGCCATTCGAGCTGTCATCGCCAAGAACATCGACCCGCGCTTTGAAGAGGGCATGCAGTACGGGATGCCTGCTTGGTACCTGCCTCACTCGGAATACGAGCACGGCTATCACTGTGACCCGAAACAGCCCCTGCCCTACGCCTCGGTGGCTTCACAGAAATCCCACGTGGGTATCTACCTGTTCTGTATCTACTGCGACGAAAAGGACCAGGAACGCTTCGTCGAGGAGTGGAAGAAGTCCGGCTGCCGCCTCGACATGGGCAAGTCCTGTATCCGGGTAAAGAGTCTCGACGAGGTCCCTCTGGCTGTACTCGGCCGCGCCATCAAGCGCGCCACAGCCAAGAAATTCGTCAAGGCCTATGAAACCAACCTGCCGGCGGCCGTCAAAAAGAAGCGCGCGGCCAAGTCCAAGGCCTGATTGGCGATGAAGAATCCGAGACTGATCGGTATTGTGATCAGCCTCGGCGTGCTTTGCTTGTCGGTTTGGGTTGTCGAGAACCGCCCGTTGCCCCTCTGGGAGATCGGTGGACCGCTCCACGCGCCAGAGGCTCTTGTGCTGCCATGGATCCCGGGCCCATTCTCCTTGACCTTTGTGGTTCTGTGCGCCGCTGTGACGGCCGCCGCAATCAGGCTCGACCGCGGCCGTCGGAGCAGGGTTGAGCCCCTTGCGCTCGTCGCCCTGTGCCTGTCCGTGCTTGGGCATGCGCAGGGAGTTCGGGCAGCCTCTGTTATCGGCTCAAGCTGGCAGCCGGTCTGGCCCTTGAACTTAACGGGTGTTGCTGTTGGCCTCCTGATTGGCGCGGCAGCCGTTGGAGTCGTCGCTTGGGTGCGGATCTTGATCTCCAAGCGACCGGTGCGCGGCCGGATGTTCGCGACCAGCGCAGTGTTCTGCAGTCTTTGCTCGGCCTGGTGGATCGACACTTTCTTGGCGGACCCCTACTGGGGGCTTGGGCTCGGGGGGGCGGTCGAGTTGCCGATCGTGTACCACTCGGGGATTCCAACAGACCTCGAGCCGCCACCGGAAATTCTCATTCAGGCAGACGGCACTGTTCAGCACGAGCCGTTGGCGGACCTGGCCAAAGCCATGGCTCGGGACTTCATCGACCACCAAGCCCAAGCCGGCGCCACGGCCCCCGACGAGCCAGTTCTGATCCGCGCCGACCGACGAGCACGCTGGGGCGACGTTCAGGCAGTCATCGATGAGCTGCACGAAGTGCTCATCTGGAGGATCCAAATCGCCACCCGCTGGGCCGAGCCGGCAACCGAGACGAGGGTTTTCGGCTTCTTGCCTGTCCGGTCTAGGCCGATGGGAGTCGGCGACCACCTCATTCGCATTGGACCCTCGGGTGAACTCAGCTTGGACGACGAGAGTTGTGAGGATCAGCAAGCGCTCCTGGACCGGCTAGAGCGGCTGCCCGGCGGGACAAGCGGCGAGGTGACCTTCGAGGTTCGGCCAGATGACGCTGCATCCTTGGGCAGCGTTCTCTCAACGGTGAGCACCCTCTACGCAGTGAGCGAGGTCGTGACTCTCGGACACCTCTGGTTCTGGGCCCGCTGACACCCGCTTGCGGGAGGCGGAACTTCGCTACGGCTCAGAGTCTCCCGGGTACCCTCTGACGATGAACCAAACCGCTCGGTACGTCGCGATCACCCTAGCCCTCTACGCGCCCCTTCAAACTCCGCTGCGCGCAACCCAGGTGGATCTCGCCCAGTTGCCCGTGGTGTCTGCTGAGACTGCGCCGGCCGTGGACGCGGACTATCTCGTGAGTCCGGTCGGCCGTACAGCCGAGGCCTTCCGAAGTGCGGACGGCAAGGAACTGGTGCTCGACAACGGGCTCGTTCGGCGCACATGGCGTGTGGAGCCGAACGGGGCTTGCGTTGGGTTCGAGGAACTCGTGAACGATCGCTCGATCCTGCGCGCCGTGCGGCCTGAAGCGCGGGTGGTGATCAATGGCGTGTCATTCGAAGTGGGTGGGCTGGTGGGTCAACCGAACCACGCCTTTCTGTTGCCCGAGTGGTTGGACTCGATGGACGCAGCGCCCGGTGCCATGCGCCTGGTTGATGTCGAGGTGGGGGAGACGCTTGAGCGCTTTCCCTGGAAGCGCGTGCGGCATGCGGCGCCGGACGTGAGTTGGCCGCCACCGGGGGTGCATCTGCGGTTGGAGTTCGAAGCGGGTGAGTCGCAATCCAGTGCAACGCAGGTGCTGCGCGGGGTTCGTGTGGCGGTGCACTACGAGCTCTACGACGGCGTGCCGGTTCTCAGCAAGTGGATCACGGTGCACAACGGGAGCGACGAGCAGATCAGCCTGGATCACTTTGCCAGTGAGATCTTGGCCGTCGTCGAGCGCTCGAGCTGGGTCGAGACCCGCGAGGGTGCGCCGCAGTCGGCGCCCGACGTGTTGCACGTGGAGACGGACTTCGCATTCAGCGGCATGAACGCGACGAACACCAGCCGCCACGTCGTGCACTGGCGGCCGGACGCCCAATACACCTCCCAAGTCAGCTACCTGTACCAGAACCCCTGCCTGCTCGAGGTGGAACCGGACTACGGACCGGCCCAGGACATTGCGCCTGGCGGCCTGTTCGAGAGCCATCGGACCTTCGAGCTCGTTCACGACAGCACGGACCGCGAGCGACGTGGACTGGCTCAGCGGCGCATGTACCGCACGATCGCGCCTTGGGTCACGGAGAACCCGTTGATGATGCATATGCGCGTGGCGGATCCAGAAGCGGTGCGCGGGGCCATCGATCAGTGCGTGCGAGTGGGTTTCGAGATGGTCATCCTCTCGTTCGGCAGCGGGTTCAACATCGAGGACGAAAGCCAAGAGAACATCGCCCTGTGGCGTGACGTGGCAGAGTACGCCCACTCGCAGGGCATTGAGATCGGTGGCTACTCGTTGCTTTCATCGCGCAGCGTGGGTGGCGGCAATGATGTGGTGAGTCCCGACGGGGGCCGCCCGACCTTCGGTAATGCACCGGCGCTCACCAGCGAATGGGGCCGCGACTACTTTCGCAAGCTCTACGGCTTCTTCGCCCAGACCGGCTTCAGCCTGTTGGAACACGACGGGTCCTACCCCGGCGATGTAGATGTGACACCGCGACCGCCCTATCAGAAGGGCGAGGCCGATTCGCGCTGGATGCAGTGGCGCGTCATCACCGACTTCTACCGTTGGTGTCGGGCCCAGGGCATCTACCTCAACGTGCCGGACTACTACTTCCTTTCGGGGTCGAACAAGTGCGCCATGGGGTACCGTGAAGTGAATTGGTCACTGCCTCGCGCGCAGCAGGTGATTCACACGCGCCAGAACATCTACGACGGTACCTGGCAGAAGACACCGTCCATGGGTTGGATGTTTGTGCCCTTGACGCAGTACCACGGGGGCGGGGTCGCAGCCACCATTGAACCGCTTGACCAGCACCGCGCGCACTATGAGCGCATGCTGACCAGCAACCTCGCTCTCGGTGTGCAGGCTTGCTACCGCGGTCCTCGGTTGTTTGATACCGACCGCACGGAGAGTCTGGTGCGCCGGTGGGTGGATTGGTTCAAGGAGCACCGTGACATCCTTGAATCTGACATTCTGCACGGGCGCCGCGCCGATGGCCGCGACTTGGACTGGATGATGCATGTCAATCCCAGGCTCGAGGAAAAGGGATTGCTGGTTGTCTTCAATCCGCTTGAGCACGACGTACTCAGGACGTTGAGCATCGACCTCTACTACACCGGGCTCACGGACCACGCACGCATCGACGACTCAGCAGGAGATACGCGGCGCGTGGAGTTGGATCGCGACTACACGATTGACCTGAAGGTTGACGTGCCAGCCGGAGGGATGAAGTGGTTTGTGATTCGTGAATAGCTCGTCCGGGGAGTAGTAGGCCCACTCCTCCCCGCTAGCCCGAAGGCGCAGTCACCGGTCCCGTGTGCTCCCAGGGGGGAGCCGTGCAGGTAGGCAGGCAGCCTCGTATCCTCATTGGACTCATCCAACCCACACTCACTGAGAGGGAGACCCACCATGAGCCTCTACGATTTTTTCTTTCCTGAGCAGGCCCAAGCGACCCACCTACGACGTCTGGCGGATTCACAGGGTCGGCGGTCCCGCGCGCAGCCGAAGTCGAGTGCCCTTGGGCGCAGGGTGGACGAACTGGAAGACGACATCGGTTACCTGGCCCTCGTGCTAGGGGCCCTGCTCCAACAGGTGGACGACAAGGGCGTGGTCACGCGCGAAGACGTGCGCGCCACCTTGGCTGAATTGGATGAACTCGATGGCGTCAAGGACGGCAAGTTGGACGTGGCTATCCTGCGCGGGATGGGGCAATGAACGCGCCGGCGTTCAAGCGCCTGGTCACCGAGCACCTGCGCTTTCCCACAACCCTCTTGAGCCTGGTTGCGGGTCTCGAGGAGAGCCTCTGGCGCGACCGCGAGGCACCTGAGCGCTGGAGCCCCTTGGAGATCGTGCGTCACCTACTCGATGAGGAGCGCGAGGACTTCCGCGTTCGAGCCCAGGCAGCCGTGCAAGGGGCTGACCAGGTCCCCGGGATCCGCCCCCAGGAGTGGGTGACCGAGCGGCGCTACAACGAAGCCGATATCCAGGCCACCCTGGAGGAATTCGAGCAGGAACGGCTAGTCTCCTGCGATTGGCTGCGTTCACTCACCCTGGAGCAGCTGGACGCCGAACTCCCTAGGCCCGATGGAACGACGATGCGCGCAGGCGACTTCATCGCCTCCTGGCGCATCCACGACCTGCTGCATCTACGCCAGCTGACTGCCGCGGTGGCGACGCTGGAGGGCAGGCTCCTCGCGCCCTGGAAGGTGGATTACGCGGGCTAGGTGCGGGTGTCGTTCTGCGCGGCATGGCGGCTTGAGCTCTGGTCCAACCTTGCCAGAGGGCAGAGCCGAATCGACCCGTTGCTCCCGCGAATCTTGTCGGGCCGAGCGAGGCTAGATCGTTCAGCCGACAACTGATGTAGGATGCGCGCCCGGGCCGGCAACCGCCGTGTACGGGGCCGGCACCACAGTCCAATTCATAGGATCAAGACCATGAGTGAACTCAATTCCAAGCACAACCGAGCCGTGTGGTTCGACATCCCGGTCGCGGATCTGCAGCGCGCGAACGACTTTTACGCTGCCGTTCTGGCCTGCGGGGTGGAGGTGTTCGATGCGGGGGGAATGCAGGCGTCATTCATCGAGCACGACCAAGGCAATGGCGGTTGCCTGGTACCCAATCCGGAGCAGATCAGCTCCGACAAGGGCCTATTGGTCTACCTCAACGTGAACGGCCGCATCCGCGAGGCGAGCAGCCTGGTGAAGCAGCACGGCGGGCAGATTATCGAGGACGTGCACGCTATCGGGCCCCATGGGTTCCGTGCATTGGTGCTAGACAGTGAGGGCAACCGGATTGCCTTGCACTCGGAGACGGACGCCTAGGGAATCGAGTTGAGCCACGGGACGGACGCCTTGGTGGTGGGGGTAGACCTCGGCACGGGTGGAGCGCGGGTGATCGTCGCTTCGGCTGACGGTGAGATTGTGGCCAACGCCGAAGCGGCCATCCCGCCCCAGGTACGAGGAGACGGAGTTCGACATGAACAGGATCCAGAGTCCTGGTGGGCGGCTACGCGCAGAGCCTTGTCCCTGGCCCTCGATCAACTGAATGCGGCGTCCATCGCGAGCAGTCGACTGTGCGCGATCTGCATCGATGGCACCTCAGGAACAGTCGTTGGGGTGAACGCGCGGGGAACGGCCACGACGCCCGCGTTGATGTACAACGACGCGCGCGCTGGCGACGAGGCCCTCGAACTCAACCGCCTGGCTGGTGAGGGCGGCGGGAGTGGTCGCGCGCGCATTGCGAGCTCGTTCGCCATCGCCAAGATTCTCTGGATCACACGTCATTTGCCCGGGGAATTCGCAAGGACTCACTGCTTCGCGCACCAGGCCGATTTCATCGCGGGTCGGCTCTGTGGAAGGACGGGGCAAACCGACTCGGGCAATGCGCTCAAGACCGGATACGACCTGCAGCGGGACGAGTGGCCGGCGTGGATCGATGGCCTCGACGAGGTGCGTTCCAGACTGCCAGAGGTCATTGCGCCGGGCAGCCAATTTGGCGCGCTGACCGATGCGCTATCCGAAGATCTTGGGCTGCCTGAGAGACTGCCCGTCATCGCGGGCGTCACCGACGGGACGGCGGGCTTCCTCGCCTCAGGTGCGACACGCGTGGGGGAGGACAACACGACCCTCGGCACGACCCTGGTATTCAAGCGCCTCGCGAATCGGCCCGCGTTGGATCCGGGGAGCGGAATCTACAGTCACGCGTTGCCGGGCGGGTTCTGGTTGCCGGGCGCGGCCAGCAACGTGGGCGGGGATTGGATTCGCAAGGACTTCGGCAACCAGGAGCCCCGCGAGTTGGACCGTATGGCCGCCGCCCAGTTGCCTAGTGAGGCGATTGCCTATCCGCTCCGAACAGGGGGGGAGCGCTTTCCATTCCTGTGCCCCGAGGCCACGGGGTTCTGCGAGCCCGAGGTGGCCACCGGTGCAGCGAGCTTCGCCGCAAATTTGCAAGGGACAGCGTTTGTGGAGCGACTGGGTTACGAAGTCCTGGACCGGGCGTCGGGCCAGCACCCAGCGAACGGCGCAGATCTCTTCTCCACAGGCGGCGGCAGTCGCAGTGACCTGTGGATGCAACTGCGAGCCGACGTTTTGGGGAGGGTCTTGCACCGGCCGGCATGCCACGAATCCGCGCTGGGCAGTGCCATCCTCGCCGCCTCCGCAACGGTCCATGGGGATCTCTCGCAAGCGTGTCGACAGATGGTGCGCATCGACCGTACCTTCCGTCCCGATCCAGAGCGCTGCGAGGTCTACGAAGGTCTCTACCAGCGCTTCCTCCATGCACTCCGTCAACGCGAGTACCTCACCGGCAACGCCACATGAGTCGAATCCTCTCCGAATTAATCAGTGCCGCCGAAGAGCTGGCCGTATCGGGCTTGGTCACGGGCGCGGGGGGCAATGTCAGTGCGCGGGACGGGGACCACATGTGGATTTCACCCAGCGGATTTTCCCTGCAAGAAGCACGCGCCGAACACTATCCGTGCATCTCCGTGGAGACGGGTGAACTCTTGGATGGTGAGTGCAAGCCCTCATCAGAGGTGCTGATGCACCTGTACGTCTATCGTCAGAGGCCCGAATTGACTGCCATCGTGCACGCTCATCCCAAGATGACCGTGGCCCTGTGCTCGTCCGGCCATGACCTGCGACCGATGTTCGCGGATTACTACGTCTACCTCGGCAGAAACGTGCCGCACCTGCCCTACGTCACCGTGACGACTCCTGAACTCGCCCGTGCGGTGGAAGAGCCGTTCAAGGCTGCGGACTGTCACGGCATGGTGCTCCGCAATCACGGCACCATCACCGTCGGCGCGTCGGTCAAAGAGGCCTACTTTCGCACGCTCGCCATGGAAGAGCAGGCCACGATCCAGTGGCACGCGCTGCAAGTTGGCGAACCGACGTTTCTCTCAGACGAAGAATGCGCCAAGCTGGATGCACTGGGGAGCGAGGAGTACCGCCGCAAGCTCCTGGCCGAGATGAAACCGCAGGCCGCCCCTCCGGCTTGAGCAGGTGGATGCACCCATGAACTCCGCCATCCTCTTCGACCTGGACAACACCCTGTACGAGTACGGCCCCTGCAACGAGGCGGCCTTGATCGAGGTTCACGGTGAGCTATCCGAAGTCGTCCCGATTTCCCTAGACGATTTCCGCAGCCGACACGACGCAGCACGCGAGGGGCTAGCCGCGCGCCTGCAAGGTCAGGCCGCCTCGCACAACCGAGTGCTGTTCTTCAAGCGCATCATCGAGGGGCTGGTGCCCGAGATGGCCGTCGAACTGTCGCTCAAGCTCTACGACTTGTACTGGCACACGTTCATGGACGAGATGCGCCTCGCACCGAGTGCACCGGATGTTCTGGCGACCCTTGCCCGCGATCACAAGTTGGCGATCGTCTCGAACCACACCACCGCTGTTCAATTGCGCAAGATCGAGAAGCTCGGCCTCACGCCCTACTTTTCTGCCGTGATCACGAGTGAAGAAGTCGGGGTCGAAAAGCCCCACGCGCGCATCTTCGAGGCCGCACTCACCGCCGTAGGAGTGGACGGGACGAACGCCCTGATGGTTGGCGACGACTTTGAGGCCGATATCAAGGGTGCGCAGGCTGCAGGACTGCGAACGATCATGAGTACAGAGTTTGCAAGCAGTTCATCTTCCACTGCGGGCGCGGACGCCGTCGTCGACAGCCTCGGGGATGTTCCGGGAGTCGTAGCGGGGCTGTTGAATCCCTAAAGCAGCGAGTGCACAGGATCCTCGCGCACCTGGGGCGCGAACTCGACTGACCGCCTGCCGGTTCCGGCGCGGGTCGCTCACTCGCGCGCGCGGAAGACCCAGAGACTGTCACGACCTGTGACGGCCACGATGTCGCCGCGCGCCACAATGCGACCGCCAAGGCCTGCGCCCAAGGGCTCCATTTCACCCACGTCCAGCAGGAAGCACTCGCGCGTGCGGTCGAACAGGTACAGGCCCCGGCTGGAGCTCACGAAGGCCCGCTCGGGGGAGACCAGCGCGGGCCCCTCGAACTGTTCGCCGGCACCCAGGTACAGGGAAGATTGCAGGCCGCTCTCTGGGTCCAGCGTGCGCAGGGCTTGGTGACGGCCGTCACGGCCCAGGAACAACCAAGCACCGCCAGCGTCACCCGCGGACAGGTCGACCAGGGCGCCCATGGGTTGCGGCGTGGTCAGGAACAGGGGCGTGCCGGGTTGCGGGCGTAGCGCCAAGGCGTAGGCGTACACCGAGTCGAAGGGCGCCACCAAGACCGCGTCCGGGGACAGATCCGATTCGGCGCTCAAAGGCCGACGCGAACCCGGCCAACCCGTTTCACCGGCGACCCGGCGTTGGGTGCGCACGCTCCAAAGGTGGCGGCCATCCAAGGCCTCGTACGCGCAGCACAGGCCCACGTTCGTGCCAGCGACAAGTACGCCCTTCACGAGCGCGAGGGGCATGCCCGTTGTCGGCACAGTCCCCACCGCGCTGCCACGACTCCGCACGTCCGCCGGCTGGGTCAGGGGGCGCGACCAAATGAGACCTCCGCTGGCCATGTCCAAGGCGAACAAATAGATGTCCGGCGTCTGCATGGTGCCGCCGTCATCCGGATGGGCTAGGCCACGCGCTTGCACAAATACGCGCCCTTCCCCGGTTATCGGGCCGGGTTGGAACTCAAATCGTCCGGGCACGCCGATCGCGTCGTCCCACGGAGTCGTCGCGAGCCCGGGCCGCGACAGGCCATCCTGTGAGAGTCGCCAGCGTGTTCGCAGGCGTCCGCCTGGGCCCAAGGTCAGGCAGACCAGGTGGTTGCCGCTAGCGGACAGGGGAATGTTCCCGACCCGTCTGCCGGGACGTCCGCGGTCCACGACCAGGACCACGTCCATGCCTTCGATCGTTGGGAGCAAGGGCCAACCCCCCGAGGACGGCAGGGCATAGGGTCGCGCGGGAGGCAGGTCGAGTAGGTCCTCGTAGCTGTGACGACGAGTTCGGGTTCCCCCTTCACCGGCCAAAACGGGTGGCCGAAAGAGTGCCAGGCCCCGTGGCGTTTGGACGAGCAAGGAACCGTCCTCGAAGAAGGCACCGCCAGGAGCCACACGACGCCCAAGTGGGACAGGCCGCGCATCCGGCGACATGCTCTGATTGCTCTCCAGGCGCACAGCCAGCGTAGGTTCGAGTTGAGAGGCGGACTCCCACTCGGCCCGCGCAAGGCCCTGGGACGCTTCGAGGGCGACGAGCACGGCCTCGCGTCGATCCAAGCTGGAGGACAGCTCCTGGGACTCCGGAGCACCGGACGGCAGCCCGCGCGCGTGTCGTTTGGCCCTTCGCAACCAAGTGCGCACATCCTCCAACCGACCCTGCTCCAAGCTGTGATCCGCCAGGCGCAAGGCGGCCACAGCGGCGCTATGGGTGAGGGGCAGGTTGCGTTCGATGCGCCCCAGTTGGGCGCGGTCATAGGGCGCGGCCTCTAGGAGCAGCAAGGCTTCGGGCTCGAGCCTTTCACGCCATAGTGCTTGCAAATCGTCACCGAGGCTAAGCAAGCGGCGCAGGACGGCTTCGCTCACACCTTCGGAGCGACGCGCATGGGTCTGCAAGGGGTCGAACCAGATGCCGGAGACATCCGATCCGGGCGGATCCAGCAGTACCGAGTCCCCCGTTGCCGACTCGACGAGAGCTGCCCGCCAACCCTCAAAGGCCTGGGTGTAATGCCACTCATCCTGCTCGCCACCGGCGAGACTTTGCCTCCATGCACGATCCCCGCGTGCGAGCGCTGCTTGGGCCGCTTCGGATCGAAACAGGTGCGTGTCGTTGCGAAGGGGGCTGTCACCGAGACCCTCGTCCTGGAGCGGACTGTGCGGATCCGGCCCGGACTCCGACGCTCTCGCAAACGAGACGCACAGGGCGCAGGTCAGCAGGGCGGCCCCGCCCGGGAACCGCAGCACGGAACCCATGGGGCTCAGCGATCCAGGCCGCGATCCAGCGCCCGGCGGTTGCGGGCGCGGAAGATGGGATCGTCCCAGGCGCGCACCTGTCGTTCCAAGAACGCGTGCTCGGCGTCCGTCGTCTCACAGCGCTCGCTCACCTGGGGCGTGAGAATATCCAATTCACTGCCACGGGCCAGGGCCGGGCGCAGGCCCAAGATCAAGATCTGAGCCAGCAGTACCAGCGGAATCCAGACCGGCGACCAGTGCAGCGCCGCCTGCCACGCAAGGCCCAGTGAGCTGGGTCTCGAGCCGCCTGTTGCAGGGCTGGGTGAGTCGTTCGCCATGGGGGAGGGGGACTAGTGTGCCGTCGGCAAGTTGCGCGATCCGTAGCGCGCGCTCAGGCCCAGTTCTTCGTGGATGCGCAGGAGGCGGTTGTACTTGGCGACCCGGTCACTGCGGCAGGGGGCTCCGGTCTTGATCTGGCCCGTGGCCGTGGCCACTGCCAGGTCGGCGATGGTCGTGTCCTCGGTCTCTCCGGAGCGGTGACTCATGACGCAGTTCATGCCCCGGCGGTGGGCCAGGGCGATGGTCTCCAGGGTCTCAGTCAGGGTTCCGATTTGATTGACCTTGATCAGAATGGCGTTGGCTGCTTGCTTGTCGATGCCCTCCCGCAGGCGTTCGACATTGGTGACGAAGAGGTCGTCTCCCACGATCTGAACCCGGTCGCCAACCGCCGCCGTGATGCTCTGCCAGCCGGCCCAGTCGTCCTGATCGTGCGTATCCTCTATGGAGAAGATCGGGTACTTCTCGCACAGTCCGGCGTAGTAGTTGGACAATTCCTCCGCGGAATGGGCCTTGCCGTCGAGGGTGTAGGTGCCATCCTTGTAGAACTCGCTGCTGGCGGCGTCGATTGCGATGCGGATGTCCTGGCCAGGCAGGAGGCCAGTCTTCTCCACGGCTTCCAGAATCAGGGTGATCGCCTCTTCATTCGAGCCCAGATTCGGGGCGAATCCGCCCTCATCACCGACGGCGGTGTTGAGGCCTCGGCTCCGGCAGACCGACTTGAGAGCGTGGAAGACCTCCACCCCCATGCGCAAGCCCTCCGGAAGGGAGGTGGCTCCAAAGGGCATGATCATGAACTCCTGCAGGTCCACGTTGTTGTCTGCGTGCTCGCCCCCGTTGAGGATGTTCATCATGGGCACGGGCAGGACATGGGCTGCAGCACCGCCCACGTAGCGGTAGAGGGGCAGGCCGCATTCGTCCGCAGCCGCTTTGGCCGTGGCGAGGCTGACGCCGAGGATGGCGTTGGCTCCTAGGCGCGACTTGTTCGGGGTGCCGTCGAGCGCGATCATGCGCCGATCGATGTCCCCTTGATCGAGGGCTTCAACGCCCCCCAAGTCGTGGGCGATGTCCTCATTGACCGAACGCACGGCCTTGAGTACCCCCTTGCCACCGTAGCGACCCTCTCCGTCGCGCAGTTCATGGGCTTCATGGATGCCCGTGGAGGCCCCCGAGGGCACCGCCGCCCGGCCCATGGCCCCGCTGGCCAGTTCGACATCGACTTCGATTGTGGGATTCCCGCGGGAGTCCAAAATCTCCCGCCCGTGGATGTGGACGATTTCACTCATGATTGTGAGGGATCGTACCGCGTGCGCACCGAGTCGCACTACTGTTGGCGGTTTTCCGGTGGCCCCTATCCGTCGCAGCGGGTCAGACCCTCTTCGCCCGCCAAGCATCGGGCCCACAGCACGCAGCTTCAGGGCCATCCCGCGGCTCGCCCCCCGGGGCGCACGGTCGAACTGCATCAGATAACCCCCGGGGCTACTGCAGTCCCGCCAGTCTGCGATACTCTTGGGCGCAAGCGGCCCCCTGCTACGCCCGCCTGTTCCGGTTTCTCTCCATGAAGCACGTCTCCGTCCTGCCCAATATCCTGACCCTGGCCAACGCCGGTTGCGGGCTGCTGGCGATCTCCAAGGCCATCGACGCGTTGGCCTCTGGCCAGGACCTGGTGCGCTTCGACAACCTACTTGAGATGAGTTGCTGGTTGGTCTTGATCGCCAGCGTGTTGGATGGCTTGGACGGGCGCATCGCGCGCATGACCGACAGTTTCTCCGATTTTGGGGCTCAGCTCGATTCCTTTGCCGACGCCATCACATTTGGCGTGGCCCCGGCCATGGTGGCCAAGGTCTTGCTGGAGAGGCATGAGCTGGTGCACCCGCGTGTGCACTTTCTCGCAGCCGCGGGGTTCGCGCTCATGGCTGTGCTGCGCCTCGCGCGGTTCAATTTGGAATCGGACCACAACGAGGAGTCTCACCGGGGATTCCGAGGTCTGCCGTCACCCGCGGCGGCAGGTACCATCGTGGCCATGATCCTGATGTTCCTTTCTTTGGGCGGTGGGATCGAGACGGCAGCGGGAACGGCGACCCCCGTTGGCAAGGGAGTCGAATACTTGCCCGCATGGTTGCGTGAGGGACTGGCGGACTCCCTCTTGCCCGCGATCCTCTTGGCCCTGCCGACCATCGGCCTCCTGATGGTGAGCCGCATTCCCTACCGGCACATGGCCACCTACTTCGGAGGGGCGCGCACCCGCTTTCCGGTGCTGGTCAAGGTCGTGTTCATTGCCGGCGGTTTGTACCTGGCGCCCGTACCCGTGCTGCTCGCTACGGGCGTGCTGTACATCTCCAGCGGGTTGATCGATCACTTGCGCAAGGCGCGCAAGGCGAGTCTCGAAGGCCAGGTCTGAAGACGATCCGATGAGTTCGACGCGAGTAGTCGCCGCGATTGCCTTGGGTTCGAATTTGGGGGATCGAGAGAAGTTCCTACGTTCGGCCCTGACGCGACTCGACCGCACCGCGGGCATCGTCGTCCTGCGAAGGTCGACCTGGCACGAAACGGAACCCGATGGGGGACCTGAGGGGCAGGGGCCTTTTCTCAACGGAGTCGTACTGGTCGAGACCAGTCTGGATGCCCACAGCTTGCTGGCGGTCTTGCAAGGGCTCGAGCTCAAGGCGGGTCGCGAGCGCGGCGTGCCAAACGCCCCTCGCACCCTGGACCTAGACCTCTTGTGGTTTGGGGACGAGCACTGTGAGATTCCCGAGCTGACCTTGCCCCACCCTCGCATGGAGCAGCGCACGTTTGTTCTCGCGCCCCTGGCCGAGCTGGCCCCGGACCATCTCTTGGGCTGCGGACAAACGGTCTCCGAACGCCTCGTTCAACTAACGGAGGCTTGCTCCTAACCGCCCGGGAGGGGAGCCGCGCCATGCAGCTGCTTAGGGACCCGGCCTCAGCCCGAACCTGGTGTGAGGAAGTGACTGCTCAAGGTCAGACCTTGGGATTCGTGCCCACGATGGGGGCCTTGCACGCTGGGCACGTGTCGCTCATTGCCCGTTCGGTTGCGGAGAACGACCGAACGGTGGTCAGTGTCTTCGTCAACCCTCTGCAGTTCGACCAGTCATCGGATTTCGAGGCGTATCCCCAGGACTTGGAGCGGGACGCTGCACTCGCCGCCGAGGCGGGAGCGGATCTCGTGTTCAGCGGGCGACTCGACCAGTTCTTTGAAGGCGAACTGGACGAACACGGCCGCTTGCCAGGTTCCAGCTTGCGCGACCCTGGCCCGGCGGCGGTCGGATTGGAGGGCGAGCACCGTGATGGGCATTTCGCAGGAGTTGCCACGATCGTTGCGCGCCTCTTCCAGTGCGTGGGCCCGACCCGCTCGTACTTCGGGGCCAAGGACTATCAGCAGAGTTTGGTTGTGGAGGGGTGCCGGGACGAGCGGGGACATCCGGAAGTCATCGTTTGCCCGACCCAACGCGAGCCTTCCGGTCTGGCGTTCTCTTCGCGCAATGAACGCCTGAGTTCTGAGCAGCGGATGCACGCATTGCATCTTGCGCGCGCACTGCGGGCGGCGCAGGAGTCGTGGAGGGCGGGCGTGCGGGATGCGGCGCAACTGGACGCGGTGTTGGAACAGAGCCTCGCGCCCGGGGTTGCCGCGCGAGAGCTCGACGTCGAGTACGCCAGCGTGCGCTGCGCGCTCTCCTGGAGTTCCGACCGACCGGCAGGAGAGCTGCAGACCGCTGTGGCTTTGATCGCCGCCCGCGTGGGCCCCGTGCGACTGATCGACAACGTTCGCTTGGACCTCGAGCCCCTCGTCGAGGTGGAGTCCCCGTGACCGCGGCGCGCAACTCCCACACGCTGCTCGCCCCGGCCAAGGTCAATCTGACCCTCGAAGTGCTCGGTCGTCGCCCGGATGGCTACCACGAGTTGCGCACCGTCCTCCTGGCCGTGGACCTCTGCGACCGACTGTCCGTGCGTTGCGATTCTAGGCAGGAGAGTTCCCTGAAGCTGACACTCACCGGCCCCGCCGCCAGCGACGACGTTCCCGCCGACGGTCGCAACCTGGTCCATCGCGCAGCGGGCCTGGCTCTCAAGCGCCTGGCAGAATTGGGGGCTCCGTGCCTGCCGCCCTTGCACATTGAATTGGAGAAGCACATCCCCAGCCAGGCGGGCCTGGGCGGGGGCAGCTCCGACGCCGCCGCCTGTCTGCAGGCCCTGCAGGTGATTGCAGGTCGCGACCTCGGCCACGAGTGGCGCCGCGCTGTGTTGGCCGAACTGGGTTCCGACTGCGCCTTCTTCGATAGGGGTGGAGTGGCCGCCCTCTGCGAAGGTCGAGGCGAGCGAGTCCAACCCCTCGGATCCCCGCGAGATTGGCAGGTGGCCTTGATCGTGCCCGAGGTGACCTGCAGTACCGCAGCCGTCTTCGCCGAGGTTACATCGAACCCCAGTTCTGTGGAGAGATCCATGGCACACGCCGAAGTCCTCCCGCAGGCGCCCCTGCCCGCCCGTGCAACCCTATTCAACGACCTCGAACTGGCGGCCCAGGTGGCGCAACCCCTGCTCGGCGCCTGGCGCGATCTCCTCGACGAAGCCGGCCTCGATCACTATCGCATGACGGGCAGCGGCTCGGGGTTTTATGGTTTGTACGCGGATGCCGAAGCAGCCCCCTGGGATCTGGCCGCCGTCGCCCACCTGGCCCAGGAGCGAGGGCTGGGGCTGCGCTTGGCGCACCTAGCTGCACCGGTCCTGCGCGAGCCTTGATACTCGCGTCGGGTTTGGCCGGGAGACCACCAGGGCAACCCGCCAAGTGCCCTCAAGACCCGAGCGCTACGATGCGTCCATGGCTTCAACGGATACAAGTTCCGCGGCCCGCGCGGTTCAAATCGAAGCCTGGCGCCGCATGGGACCCGGCGAGCGCTTGAAGCTCGCATGGCAATTGTCGGAGAGGGCCAGGCGCCTCTCCGCCGTCGGCGTGCGAAGTCGACATGCGGACTATTCTGACGAGGAGGTTCACTGGGCACTCCATGTTCAACGTCATCGAGCACGCCTCGGGGTGGAAGGCGGATCGGATCCTCGTCAAGGGTCGCGCCTACTCCAGGGCCGAGCTCGACCGGCGCGAACCTTGTCACGCTCTCGGGGACGGAGCCTTTGTCGTGACCAAGGAAGACGCGGTCATCAGCAAGCTGGAGTGGGCTGAGAGATCGGGTTCCCCGAAGCAGGTCGAGGACGTCCTGGGGGTCCTGGCCACGAGCGGATCGCTGGACATGGGTTACCTCGAGCCGTGGATTGAGGAACTTGGGCTGCAGGACCAGTGGAACCAGCTGCGCGAGCACTGAATGCGAATCCGCTCTTCAGTAGCGTGAACTACATGCCGTCCGGCGGTTCCCACAGTTCGATGCGGTTCCCGTCGGGGTCTTCGGCCCAGCCGAAGCGGCCGAACTCCGACTCGTCGATCTTGTCATCGACGGTGACACCGGCTGCGCGCAATTGCTCCAACATGCGGTCCAGGTTCTCGACGCGGTAGTTGACCATGCAGGCCTTGTCCCGGGGGCCGAGGTAGTCGCTGTCCTGGTCGAAGAGGGACCAGGAGGTCGTGCCCGGAGCGGGGGGTGTCTCCTTGGTTTGCCAGCTGAATACCGTCCCTCCCCAGGACTCGACGGGGATGCCCAGATTCTTCTGGTACCACTCGAGGGAGGCCTGTTTGTCACGAGCCCTCAGGAAGACGCCACCAATGCCTTGAACTTGTTCCATAGACCCAGAGTACGCTCCCGGCGTGCCCATCCCACAGGGTTCTGCGCTTCCGAGTCAGCGGCGGCCGGAAGTTGACCATCTAGGCCTGCTAGTTCCACACCGAGCGGCGACAGTTGGGCTGCCGACTCCGTATTCTGGGGCTCCATGGAGGCCACCAAGATCGCCATTCTCGGGTCCGGAGCCCTCGCCCAGTCGTTGGCTCTGGCATTGGAGGACACTCCTTGCGAACTCAGTCGCTGGGCCAGGGATCCCAGCCGGCTTGCGGCGGCAAGCAGCGTCTCCCTGGCTGAGGTCGGCGCGGCCGACGTGGCGATGCTCGCCGTCACCGATTCCGCGATCGGTGATCTCGCGCAGCAACTCGTGAGCGAGCACTGCCTGCCCGCCGTCGTGCTCCACACCAGCGGATTCCACGGGCTGGATCCCCTGCGGCCCCTGGCTGATGCCGGTTGCGATGTGGGCGGTTGGCACCCGTTGGTCAGCGTGCCCGCCGCCGCGATCGAAATGGCTGCGCGTCGCTTCGATGGTTGCACGGTCAGCGTGTTCGGCACTGGCCAGGCACTGGCTGCCGCGCGGGGGATCGCCGAACGGCTGGGCGCAACGCCGCTTGAAGTCCTCGAGCCACATCGCTCGCTCTACCACGCCACGGCCGCCCTGGCTGCCAACGGGTTGGTGGCCTTGATGGACCTCGCCGTGCTCGGCGGAACGCAGACCCTGGCGCCCGGCAGCGACCCACGCCAATTGGAATCGGGGCTGACGCACCTGGCCCAGGGTGTCCTGGCCAACGTGGCGGCGTTGGGTTCCCAGGCGTCCTTGACCGGGCCCGTTCCGCGCGGCGATGTGGATGTCCTCGCTGGGCACCTCGCTACCCTCGAGCCCCAGGCCCGCGCCGCCTACCGCGCGTTGCTCGTGCCCCTCGTCGAGTTGGCTCGCAAGAAGGGCACCTCCGAGCCCAGCCTCGCCGCAATCGAGTCCCTCTTGCAGGACTAGCCCAAGAGCGCGCACCGACCATGGTTCACGTCGTCTCCATCCTCGCTCCGACCCTAACGGCTCTGCAAGCGGAAGCCGAACGTCAGGCGCCCCTGGCCGACCTCGTGGAGTTGCGACTCGACACCCTCGGCAACCCGGGCGAGGAAGCCCTCAAGCAGTTGTTCAAGGCAATCGGCAAGCCGGTCATCGTCGCCGTCCATGGACCGGAAGCCTTCGGCGAATACAACGGCAGCATCGATGACCGCCTCGAGTTGTTGCAAACCGCCGCGCGCGCGGGCGCCCGCTTCGTGGACATCGACTGGACCCTATCCCTGGATCTGGGTGAAGTCCCCGCACCCTGCCACCGCATCGTGTCCCGTCACGATGCGCAGGGCACACCAGAGGACTTGGCCGCGTTCGACGAAGAGGTACGAGCTGTTCTCTACGAAGGAGACGTGATCAAGCTCGTGACCCATGCCCGTTGCACGGAAGACGGCTTGCGCTTGCTGAGACACCTGCGAGTGGCGCGCGGGGGCTTGATCGCGTTCTGCTCGGGCGACGCGGGTTCGTTCACCCGCGTGTTGGCGCCCATCTTCGGGTCTCCCTTCACGTACAGTGCACCCGCGAGTCTGCCGGGAAGCACCGCGCCCCAGCCCACCGCTCCCGGCCAACTGCGCCTGGATGAGCTGTTGGGCATTCTTCCCCCGGGCGGAGTCGGTCCCGGCACAGGTGTTCTCGGCGTCGTGGGTCGCCCCATCTCCCACTCGCTTTCACCCCACGTCCAGGGCATGGCCTTCAAGTGCGCGGGTTATGACGCGGTCTACCTGGCCTTCGAGCCCGAGGACTTCGAGACCTTCCTGGATCTGGCCGATGACCCTGTTTTTAGGGGCTTTTCAGTCACCGCCCCCTTCAAAGAGGTCGCACTGGCCAAGGCCGGCGCGAGCGATGGGGGAGCCCGGGACCTGGGCGCAGCCAACACCCTGGTGCGCGATGGGGCGAGCTGGCGCGCGAGCAACACCGACGCCCTCGCCATCCAAGCCACCCTCGAAGCAGCGCTGCCCCTGTTGGGACGCGCCCCGCGCTCGGGCCTGGTGTTGGGAGCTGGCGGTGCGGCCCGCGCAGCCTTGCGCGCCTTGACAGACATGGGACTCGAGGCGCTTGTCGCCGCACGCCGAGCTGAAGCCGGGCAGGCCCTCGCCCGTGAACTCGGTTGTCGCGCCGTGGCTTGGGACGCGATCGAGAATACGGACCACGACATCCTCGTGCATTGCACTCCGGTCGGCATGCATTCGGAATCCGGATCTCCCCCGGAGTCGACCCCGATTCCCGCGCAGTGGATCCGTCCGCAGACCCTCGTCTTGGACGCGGTCTACCGACCATTGCGAACGCCGCTGCTCGTTCAAGCCGCGGGGCGCGGGGCCTTTCCGATTCCCGGTGCCGAGTGGTTCCTGCGTCAAGCTCTGACCCAATACCAGGCCTTCACCGGGACCGAACCCAACGAGCCGCTCATGCGGGCTGCCCTGGAGGGTGCCCTAGGTCTGTCGACCGCAGAGGTCCCCAGTTCGTGACTCGCGTTGCGTCACAGCCCATCTGCCTCGTGGGTCTGCGCTGCGTGGGCAAGACCACCCTCGGACGACGCCTGGCCGAACGACTGTCGATTCCGTTCGTGGACTTGGACCAGGAACTGGAGCCGGCGAGCGAGAGTACAGTTGGGCGCTCTGCGGGAGAATTGCTCGAGGCCCTCGGCCAGGAGGCGTTCCGCAAATTGGAGTCGACCTGCCTGGAACGCGTGCTCAACCAGGGCGGCCCGCGCATCGTGGCCACAGGCGGCGGCGTCGTCTTGTCTAAGGCGAATCGTGAGCGGCTGCGCGCCCAGAGCCGGTGCCTGTGGCTGAGCGCGCCCGCTGCGCTACTCGTAACTCGCGCCGAACTCGACCCCGCTGCGCGTCCCGCTTTGAGCTTTGACTCGCCGCTGACAGAACTCGAGAACCAATCGCTAGAGCGCGCCGACTTGTATGCCGAAGTCAGCGAGGCGCGCTTCGAAACGGACTGCGATCCGGAGCGAGTGCTCGCTGAGATGATCGCCTACCTCTGAACTCCTACTCGAAACCGGGGATTGGTGTGCGTAACCCGGCCGAGTCGCGGCTAAGATAGGTCAGGGAGTAGGGATAGAGACGAACTTGTATTGCTGCACATGGAAGCGGGCCTCTTGCGGTGGGGTCTGGACGCGGAGCTCGGTCTTCGCGTGCATGCTATGGATGGCCCTCCTGCTCTCCACCGCTGTCGGAACAGGCGCTTCGCCGTCCCACGACGATGGGGAAATCGAACCGACAGAATCGGAGTCCGCGCTCAGTGACGTGCAGGAATCCGAAACCCAGGAAGCTGAATCGACTGGGGCTCTGAATCCTGACACCCAGGACGAAACGCCCAAGGAGACCCAGCCGCCCACTCCTGAACCCGCGCCGGAGGCAGCCACGCGGCAACGTGTAGCCGAGGTGCATCGGTTGCTGGAAGGCCTCGATGGTGAGGCCATGCGGGATCTGGCCGATCAGTCCTTCGCGGCCTACCCCGCGAGTGCTGTGCGGGTCATGCTGCTGCGTGCAGGACGCTCGAAGCCCCCGGGGCTCGTCGGCGCACGGTCCGACCGTCGCCGTGATCGTCGGCTTGAGGCCCGCGCCTGGGTGCAGGCGTCCTTTGAGCAGTCCCCCGATCAGTGGCTTGAACTTCTCGTGCCCCTCTTGGACCCCACCGCAGAGGGAACGGATGGCGAAGTCTTCGCGGCCGCCGTGCGCGTTGTGGGGGAGTTGGGTTGGCTCGAGTTCGGCCCGACCCTCGCCCAGTCCTTGGGAGCCGAAGATCCCCGCCTGGCAGAGTCCGTGCGCGGGGCCCTCTTTGCGCTGTACGGTCGATGGTTCAGCACGGTCGATGAGTTCACCGCCGCCTGGCCGCGGCTCGAAGGTCGGGACAGCAACTGTCTGTCCGTGAGCGAACTGACCGCCCTCGAGACCCAGTTGGATGACATGCAACTGCGCATGTTGAACTTGGAGCTGGCTGCCCCGGAGGGCTCCAGTTCGGTCCCACCAGGGACCGCCGCCGACAGCCCCGAGGCGCAGGCCGCCGCCCAAGCCCAGGCCGCTGAAGCCCAACGCCGCCTGGCTCTCGTCCGCGCCCTGTTCGACACGGGTCACCCGGCTCTGCGGACTCGAGTGGTGGGCATCGTGCGCGCCGCTGTGGGACGTCGAGGTTTGGGGGCCGAGGGCGCGATCGAATTGCTGATCGAAAGGGTGACTCGTGAGGCCAACCCGGAAGCCTTTCACGCCGTCCTCGTGGTGTTGCTCGAGCTCGTCCAGGGCATGTCGGCCGAAGCCGAAATGATCGACCCCTTGCGGGGCGCGCTGCTGGATCCCAGCGTCATGGCGCGTTTCGAACTCGGCGACACGCTGGTCACGTCTCTGTCGCGCCTACCTTGGACAGCCACAGGAGCCCACGATTACTCTGCAGGCATCGGACCCAGCGCGCAGCTCATCGCGCGCCTGGCGGCGGCCGACCGACCCGTGGACTACGACCGCTTGCACCTCGCGCTCGCCGCCCACGGCAGCCTGTGCCAAAACGCCCTGCAGGCGCGATCCCAAGACTCCAACGCACCTGTCCTCCGACTCTGGCAAGTCCGCGGCTTGCACCGCACCCCCGAAGTCGCAGCACGAACCCCACAGGATGGCGGAGCCCTGGGCCCCAATGGAACTTACGCGCAGGCGCAGGATCCGGCCTTGGTCCTGACGAGGCTCATGACCGACACGTCCTTGCCACTTGAAGTGCGCTTGGATGTGGTAGCCGCCAGCCCCTACTTCCTGGAAGTCCTACCGCTGCTGGGGATCTTGCAGTCCGAACACGAACGCGGTCTCGCACCGCGCTTGGAACACGCGTTGCTCGACGCGCTCGAGGTGGCTCTCGTCCACGGGCGCTTTCCGGGCCAACCATTCTTGACTCCCTTCGGCACCTACCTGGACCAGGCCCTCTCCTCCGAGCGTGCCGACCTGCGTCAACGAGTCGTGGCCCTGTTGGGCAATACCGACCTGGAGGGCGTGATCGAGGAGCTGCCCGAGGGCGCGACAGCTCCCCCCCGGCGCCTGCGCCGCGTGCTCTTGCTCTCAGTGGAATCTCGTCTCCTGCCCGCCATGGCGCTCGCCGATGCGGCAACCCAGCTGCGCTATCTTGAACTCCTGCCCCTCCTAACCCCCGACCACCATTGGGTGGAGGGGCTAGTCACCCTGCCGGTCTTCGACAACTTGCTGGACGGCAACCAAGGCCGACCCGCTGCCACCCTGGCCGCCCTGGTTCACCACTTGGGTCCACCCAGCACCGAGCCGGACTGGATCTCCAATGCAGAGTCCGTCCTCCTGCGCCTAGCCACCCCACCGCCGGCGTCGACCGACCAACCGGATCCAGCCACGGCGCCTCTCCCCGATCACCGACTGCGTCTGATCGTGGACTGGATTTCAACTTGGCCCGTCGAGTCCCTGAGCGCTTTGACGGGCGGGACCCGAGCCCAGGTCTGCGACTGGTATCTCAGCAGCCTCGCCCAGCCCCAGTTCGTCGCGGCGAGCCCGGTCGCACGCTCAGCCCGATTGCAGTTTCTGTGCGACCAATCCTCCGCCCTAGCCGATCCCGCCCTGCTGCAACGCGTGGCCGACGCACTTGCTCCCCTGCCCCCCCTGGCCGCGGCAGAGGCTTACCCCTTGGTACCTTCCGATCCCTGGAGGATGTTCGCCGGCCTGATCGACACTCTCGAAGATCACACCCTCTGGCTCACCCGGCGCGACGCCCTCTTGGCCCTCTTGGTGCCCGACGCGCCCGATGATGGGCCCGCCAAGGAGGCCGGCGACGGCGCCCCGTCCCAGGATCCCGAAGTGGCCGAAGGCGCAGGGGACAAGGAATCCAGCGCACAGGCCGAATCCCAAGACGACGGCCAGAACTCCGGCCGTCTAGAGGCTGAACAAGGCTCCGACGGCAAGTCCAACACGGACGGCGACGGCGAGCCCAACCCTCTCTACCCTCGACGCTGACCGTCCCAGCCGCGGGCCTTGAGGGATACGCCCCGTTCCCTTGACTCTGCCCCGACCCGGCCTAGAATCCCCCCACACTCGTCGCGGGGTGGAGCAGTCAGGCAGCTCGTCGGGCTCATAACCCGGAGGTCGCAGGTTCGAATCCTGCCCCCGCTACCATCCAAGAGGGCCGTGGAGGGCGTTTTTCGCTTCCCATGGCCCTCTGTCTTTGCGTCGTCTGCCACTTTAGCGCCACTAATTCGAAGTCTGGGGAGGGATGTGATCGCTTCGTGGAGATCCTCGTTTTCAAGGTGCGTGTAGACCTCGGCCGTCATCCGCACGTCGGCATGTCCCAGTAGCTTCTGGGCCTGGGCGAGCCCCACGCCGGCACGGGCGAGGCGCGTTGCAAACGTGTGTCGCAGGGCATGGATGTCAACGCTCCGTCCTTGGGAGTCAGTCTTTGCGATCCCGGCGTCCCTCAGCAACTGCCGCAGGTGTCGCAGGGCATTGGGCCGGTTTCCTTCCCAGCTGGTCCCATTGGGTGTGAGGAAAATCAGGTCCGTCGCAGGGGGAGGAATCACACCTGTCCCCTCATGCACTTTCCTGAGCGTTAGAAGTTCGGCGAGAAGCTCCGTGCCCAGAGGGATCTGCCGCTCCCGTTTGCTCTTGGTCGTCTCGGGCCTGAGCGCGAGAGTCTTGCCAATGAAATCTAAGTCTGCCCATACTGATTGGGTCAACTCTCCCCACCTGGCACCTGTCTCTAGGAGAGCCAACCAAAGCGGCGCCTGTGGCACGCGGAACTTGCGCGCCTTAGACATGTACCTGCTTCCCTTGCTCCCGCCAGCGATGGTGCGCTTTGCTGCCTTGCGAGCCCCAGCAGCGATGTCACACTTGAAAGCTGCATCTATCAGTTTCTGCGCCTCGGCTTCCCCTAGAGCCCTCCTTGGGCGCCGCTGGTAGGCCTTCCCCGTTGGGAGGTTCTTGATGTGGGCGATTGGATTGGGAGGTGCGATCTGGGCCTGGGCTGCCCAAGTCAGCATGGCTTTCAGCGAGCCCACCTCGAGGTTTACGGTCTTGTTGGACACTCCTTCGGCTTGCCGCACCTGGCGGTAGCCCATGACATCCAAGGGCTTCAATTCGGCAACCTGACCGGCCGCAATTGCTGCAAGGATTCGGTTCAGGCAATCTCGCGTTCTTCTGATGTGCCCATGGGAACAGCGGGTACCCAGATCTGCCATGTACTGTTCTCGTATGCGGTCGATGGGAAGCCAGCCCTCTTCCTCACTGCCGAGACCGGCCAGCACCAGGTCCCGGCGGCGAATAATGTCTGCCAGCATGCGCTCTGCAGTCCGTCTGTCAGACGAGAGAACCTTGCGGTGGCGTCTCCCGTCTGACCCCTTCCAGTCTCCACTGTAGACATGCGCTCCATCCGACAGCTGTATTCGTCTAAGCGTGCCTCGACCTAGGGAACGACCTCTCATCTTGTGGCTTCCTTCCTCATTGGACTCTCTAGATGCCCTGGCTGGTGGTGAGGGCAGCTACCCACTCCTCGATTTCCTTGAGCCGCCAGCGCTTCGACCCACCTACATGGACTGACTGGGGCACCTCCTGGTTACACTCCAGCCGGCGAATTGTTCGCGGATGCACTCCGAGCAGGGAGGCCAGCTCTTTCTCGCGGAGAAGGACTGGGACGCGGACGTTCTTTCGCCCCTCGATTCCCCTGGTAGCCAGCACTTGGATGCGGGCCTCCAACCCCTCCAAGCGCTCATCCAGGAGAGCACCCAGCAGCTCCTGCAGTTTGGCCTCGTCGAACAGACCCACGGTCAGGGGTCGGGGTCCCTGCGGCGTCAGACGGTCTCCCGGGCTCACGACGGCCCCCTTGCCGCAAGGTCCCCCAAGGGCCTGATATGGCCTGCGAGCGTCTGAAACGTCCGGATCAGGTCCTCGGTGTCTTCGATGAAGTAATACCTGGCCGTGCCGTCAGGATTCTGCGATGCGACTTGCATGAGCTGGGACTCATTGAAGCTGTCCACGTCGGAGCGACTGCCGATCCCGATGACGTCAATGACGATGCCAGCGTCCTTCAGCTGCCTTGCAACAGGTACGGGCTCGGGCCCTCTATTGTGGTCTCCATCGCTCAGGAGCACGCACCGGGGCTTCCTGTTGGGTTCTGCATTGCCAGAACCTTGCTTTTCCTCCTGCGTGAAGAATGCAGAAGCCCACGCCGCGAGCTTGCCGATGGGGTCAGAAACACCGGCACTCAGTAATTTTCCTGCCTTCTGCAGGCCAGCTCCAATGTTGGTGTAGGGCCCCGTCTCGAGCCGCTCGAGTGACCAGCAAAGAGAGTCGAATCCGTCACCGACTTCAACAAGCGGATGAAGGACCTCGGCTGTCTTCGAAAATCCAATGACAGCGACCCGGTCCAATGGAAACCGGTCCCGCTTCACGTCCAACAACGCGCTTGCTGCATGGATCGCCCCCTGCAGGCGGCTGGGTTTGTAGTCGTCTGCTTCCATGGAAGGAGAAAGGTCCAGCACAAGGCAGGTGTCTTCACTCAACCCCTGAGAGTTGACGCGCTGCGCGGATTCCAAGTACTTCTTCATACTCCCACCCTCTCTTCATCTTGCTTGTATTGGACGGCCATCTCAGCCCGCTTGCCGCACGCGGGATCGTAGGCCTCTGCGGTGAGCATTGCGTTCCGGTCCAGCTTCAGACGAATGTCAATCTGGTGGGGGACGTCATGGAGAGGAGACAAGCCATCCAATTCAAGAGCCCCAAGCAGCTGGCAGTCTTCTGCTAGGGCGGCGTTCAAACCCTGAAGAATGTGGATCGAAGCGCTTGTTTGTCCCGGCTCAGCCAGTTGGTACGCCAACGTGTGATCGGAGGGAATCGGGATCCCCTTCTTCAAGATGACGGAATTGACCAGGCGTCCCCGATCGTCCAGGGCCCGCACTCCAACCGGATGGGCAGTCAGATCCTGGAGGCAGCACTCCAGCGGAGGCAGCTTTCTGCCTGCAACTTCGGTCTGCTCTCCTTTCCGCTCCCTCTCAAGGCGCGCAAGGGTCATCGTGCCGAGGGCGACGGCATAGAACGGTTCGGCATGGCATGATGACTTGCGCCCAAACCGCTCTTCGATGGCTTCCTCGAAACACGGCATTTGCGAGGCCCCGCCGACTCGGAGGATCTCACGAACCTGGTCAGGGCGAACTCCTGCCTCAGAAAGCGTTTCTTCAGCCAAGTCCATTGCTCGGTCAAGTAGGTCACCAGTCCACCCGGCGAGATCAGCTCTCGTGATTGTGGTCGAAAACACACGGCCATTGAACGACAGCATGAACGGCGCGGATTCCCTGGCAGTCAAGGAGATCTTGACCTGCTCGACCCGCTGGATCACGTCCTGCCAGGCAACGGGATCGGCTTCCTTGGTTGGACGGGAGCCGAACTCCGCATCGATGCGTTCGAGCACTGAGTCGATAATCCGCTGGTTGAAGTCTTGCCCTCCCAGGGCCGGGTCGCCGTTCGTGGCCTTTACCTCCACGTGGTTGCCTGACACCCTCAGGAGGGAGACGTCAAAGGTCCCACCACCAAGGTCAAACAGGATGGCATCCCCATCCCCACGTAGATGCACACTGTTCCCGAACCCAGCGGCGGTGGGTTCATGGGGGGTAAGGAAGACATCGATTCCACCCAGTTCGCCGGCATCGATCGTTTCCTGCTTTTGCCGATCGGTGTAGTTCGCGGGAACGCTAACCGCAGCATCGGTGAGCAAGCTCCCTGTCTTCTGGGCGTAAACCTCAGCGACATTCTTCAGGAGAACCGCAGCGACGTCACGCGCACAGTACTCCTTGCCGTCAGCGTCCTCGCACAGAAGTTCGTCCGTTCCCATGTGCCGTTTCCAGTTGATGGCACCTCGGGTCGGGTCGAGGATTAGGGCGTTGGATGCCTCTGTTCCAACGATGACGCGGTCGTCATCGAAATACACCACACTCGGCGTGTAGAGATCTCCCACTTCATTGGGCATTACGACTGGGTTGCCCTGGTGGTCGGGGATAGCGATGCTCGTGTTGCTGTTTCCAAGATCAATGCCAACGATGCTCATTTAGTTTCCTTTGTCAGTGGCCAAGAGGCCGGTAGGGGTGGGGTTTGGTGGTCTGTAGACACAGACCTCAATGCTCTGATGGCGGAGGAACGCGCTACCTCGCCGAAAACCGGTCTTGAGGACCCTCGACACCGTGCGGTCTTCACAAAGTTGAAAGACCCGGACCTTCTTCACTGGTCTCATGGATGAAGGGTCGAAAGGGTCACCGGGGAAGGACGAGAATGCTTCGATTCCGTGCGTGGCGAGAAGATCGAGCAGTTGCGCCTTCATGCCTGCAAGAAAGGTCTGGGTCGATGCCTCCACTCTGCCCTCCTCAAGAACACCGTGAAGGTCGTCAAGCAGTGGAAAGACCTGTCTTGCGAGTGGGTCGACAACGTGCTGCTGGTAGTGCGTCTCGCTGAGTAGCTCCTGTTGACGGGAAGCACTTTCGAGCCATTGCTGTCTTTCGAGCGTGTCCTGCAAGAGACGGTTCCGCTCTTCCTCAGCTTGGGCTAGCTGGTTCAGGGATCTGGCCTGTTGGGCCATTTGCTCGTTCAGCGATCCCAGTCGATCTTCAACTTCTGCGACTCTAGAGGGAATGTTCACCAGGACGTCAGCAAGCCGCTGAGCCAATTGGTGCGAACCCTGATCGGGTGTGGGTGCGTGGGGGAGCTCAGTCATTGGAATCACTTGTTGAGGCTGGTTGCAGCGCTAGGAGCCATTGCGGTTGGAGTTGATCATGAGGCGGATGACGCCCAACACGCTCACTACCACGAGAGCGAAGGCCATCATTCCCTGTAGGTGTTCTTCGGGAGTCGCGTGCGGTTCGACGATCGATGTCATAGATGAGGTGAAGGTCACAATTGGGCTCCAGAGGAGGGTGAGGAACAAGGAGGCCAGGATGGAGAGGGCCAAGGCGGCGATGCGATTCCAGCGAACTCTCATGAGCGCCACCCTGTCGTTTTGTTTCTGTTCCCTTTCGAGGTCGGAAGAAATGGAAAGCAATCCCGAAGTCGAGTCAGGGCAGGGCCTAAGGGCAGAACCCAAACCCCACCTACGGGGCGAGTTCCTGGCGCCGCATTGACTGCTCGCTGGGCACTCTGGGCGACGCGGCGAGTGGGTACGACGATGACTAGGAGTGTGGCGGCCCAGGCCTGGGCCTTGCGCAGGTCCGAAGAGACCCTGTCTGCTGCGAGTTCGGCTTCACACGCGATTCTGTGCTGGCCTAGCGTTGCTGTGAGATCGATGAACCCCGCTGAGCCAGCGGAGCGCACATAGTGCTCACGCCTGGTGGCAGCCCCCAGTTGCATAAGGAGGTCCTCGATGGGATCGAGCAAGATGTGGTTATGAAGGAACCCGCCACGCATCACTGTTTTCCTCCCTGGGCGTTTTCGCTGAACAGACGCTCTGTCGCCGCTGTCGGCTCAAGCACGATTGCGTTCCGTCCCCGTCCTCCTGTGGCAACCGTGTGTTCGCGCAAGTAGCCCTTCTCCACCAGGGACTGCCGGATGCGAATTGCGCGCTGAACGCCCATCTTGGCCAGGGACGCGTAGGCACTTGAAGGCCGCCCAGGATGATCGAGCACGGCTCGCAGATACCGCGTTTCCCCGCTAGTGGGTGCTTGGCCCTGCTCTGAATCTTCAGACGCTTTCTTCGGCTGAGTGACTTCCACGGTCTGGTAGGGAGTCCAGTTCGCAAACTCCGGCGCGGGGATGAGCCGGAGCGACTCGAGCGCTTTGGTGCTTTCTTCGACCTCTGCGTCATTCACAACGGGCGGGATCTTCAGCTCCGGTGTCTTGATGATGAAAGGCTGCCGCCAAGGCCCCTCGGCGAGTTGGGTGATTGCGACGCCGGGGCGAGAGTTCAGCCTGGCCCACTGAAGCTGTGGCGCTGTCAGGCCCATGTCTGCGCCAAACTCCCTGTAGTCTCCAGCAGCCCCAAGCCGGCACATGACCTTAGTGGCGAGGTTTGCGCGAAGGCCACGCGACAATCCATCAAGAGACTGGCAGGCGGCCCAGAGACTGACACCCATGCCACGAATGAGCCCAGCAAGTTCCTCGATGGGGGGCAAATCGCCCGAGCTGCCAGAACCGGTGGACAGGAGTCGCTGCGCGTCTTCGAGGACGACGACCAGGTCCATCGTGGAGTTAGACCGACCTCCCTGCACTCTGCGGTAGAGCGTCGAAAACAGGAGATCCCCAAGCAGCAGAGATTTCACCTGTTCCGAGGCCCCGCACATTTCAAAAACGATGCGGTGGCCTGCCAGATCGTTAGGCCGCCACGCGTATCTGTAGGCTGCGACCTCAGGAGTGAGGGAGATCAGCAGGGCCCCGAGGCGATCCAAGATGGCAAGGCGGGCTGGTGCGTTCACCTTGGTCGCCGCCCGTACGTATTCAAAGAGGTCGTAGAGTGTGGGGTAGGCGTCGCGCACTCCACCGAAGGCGCCAAACTGGGTGTATAGGTCGTGGAGGGCTGTTCTCAGGATCGTCACGGCCCGCGGGGGTAGATCCAGGGCTCGCTGCAGCGTGTCCAGAACAACCGCCATATGTGTTTGCACGTCACCCTCGGGCTGCAGGATGTTCCTTCGAATCCGCCTGGGTGTAAGAATGACTAGGTCTACGCCTGCCCTCTTGAGAACCGGCCGAAGATGGCGGAGATCACGCTTGTAGAGATCCGTTGCCCACAGGCCTTCGACGCTGGCAGCCATTTGGAGCAGAAGGAACTTGATGAGGTTCGTCTTCCCTGAGCCGGTGTTGCCCGTAACCAGCAATCCAGCGTTGAGCCAGGAACGCGAGATTCCCACTGAGCGGCTTTTGGCATCTTGGCCCAAAATGAGCTCTGGCTTGCCAAGGCGCGGAATCCGAAATGGGTCGTCCAGTCCCAACTGCTCCCGGGTCTTGGCGCGGCGCACCGGGTTGCGGATGAGGTTTGCGATCTCCTCGTCGCACTCACCGTAGTGTGCTGCGGTAAGTGCAGCCCTGGACACGGGGTCCTCAAAGAGGTCGTGGGTGACTCCATAGACTAGATCGTCCCAGAGATCGTCCCCACGGAACTTCGGTCGAGGCTTGGGCGCCATCATGGCCTCCTTGAGTCCTCGGCCGTAGATTCGATGAAGGGCCGGATGGCCGTCATCTTGATCTTGCGCCACCTGCGCTTCCGCCTTTCCGGCCCGACGCAGTGGGAGCACCACTTGATAGCTTCTTGCCCCTGCACCTGATCAATCCGAGTGCAAGAAAGGCAAAGCGGTCTCCTGCAGCCGGAGCACTGGTCATGGCACGTCGCACAGCTCAGGCTGCCACACTCAAGGCACCGGCCTCCGATGGGTACCTCTATACTGTGCCCACAATCCAGGAACTGGGGATGCCGCACGGTCACGGTGTCAATCGACCCATCGCTGGAGAGCAGGGTTTCTCGGCTCTCAGTGGGTAGATCGGTGGTTTTTCCTGCCCTTGGATCGTGGCGAGAAAAAACATCGAGCGCCCGGCGGATGGGGCGAGACGCCCCAGACCTGAGTGAATCGAGGATGCCCATTACTGAAAGAGCCACCTGTCGACGAGTTCGCGCAGTTTCCAGCACCCCTTGAAGACGAACCAGACAGAGAAGAGGGACAACAAGATCGCGTTGATCAGGATTCCCGATCGGGCAATCACCCAGAGGGTGTCGGTGAGCCAACCGGCGAGAGTGCGGTGCCAGGTCATCGGGCCACTCCCTGTGTTCCACCGCCCTGGTCGGACTCGGGCTCGTCTACATCGTCCGATTCCAGGGTGTCGACCCAGGGAAGAAGGAATTCGCGCAGTCTGCTCTTGAACTCGGGTAGCCGCTCAGGAGTCACGGCCGATATGGCTTTTGCAACCGCTCTGCAGGCACCTACTACCTCCTTGACGATGCGCTCAGGGCTGTCCTCGAGCCTCTGGATTGTCCTTCGGGCCTGCGTGGCCTCCCCCTTGTCATGAGAGGTCACTGGGCACCTCCACCGTGTCTTGGCTGCTGGAAGGGGAGTCCAGTGCCGCCAGGAGGGGCGAGAGGAACTCGTCAACATCGAGGGGCCGGCGGGCCTTGGCAAGCAAGCAGCGGCTGCCAACGACCTGGAAGAAGCTGTGTAGGGCATCAAGCTCGTGTCGTGACAACTCAATGCTGGAGGTCCCATCCACGTGAAGCAGTGAAGCAGCGGAATCTCTCGCGTCCTGAGCCCTGGAGACGTGTGCCCCAGTCACAGAGTTCTCTGGCTCGGGCGAGACCTCGCGGGGGAGGTTCTTCGGGGCAGTCGGTCCCCTGCGTGTTGCCACTTGGATCCCGTGTTCTGCGGGATTGGACGGAATCGGCGAAATGGCATGACCCTGCCACGGTCCTGTTTGCCTATTGAGTCTGACGATCGTGTTCAAACAGTGCATCTTTCTCTCCTGATTGAGTACGGCGGGTTCAGGGCGCTGAAGCCGAAAGGCGTAGTTGCCTGAGAATCACCCGGGCCTTCAGGAACAGATGACCTTCCGCACTGGGAGGAACCCGAAGCGCACCGCTTTTTGACCCTTCTGGTCGCAGCGGCAAGAAGCCCAAGTGCTGGGCGCAGCACGACTTGTGCAGTTAAGACATAAGTCAAAGAAGTCGGAATCGTCCCCCACGGAATCTGCTGCCGCAGCCGTTGCCGAGCGGGAACGCCATGGGTCGGGATTTCAGGTCATGCCCTTGGTGGTGGGCAAACTACGACCTTGACACCCTCCCGATTCCGTGTTGGGGTGGCGTACTCGCTCTTCTCGCACGCTACCCGCTCTTCCCGCGCCGCATTCAAATGAGCCCCGATGACATCGACTCGCTGTCAGAGTCGCCAGAAGCTCTCGCCGATTGGATATTGGCGACACACCGCGAGGACTTGCTTAGAGGACTAAGGAGGGCACGGGCCCGTTATCCCGAATCCCTCACCACGCGAGAACCCGAGGAGCACCTGAACGCTGTGCTTCATCGATGCGTAGCCTCCATCAACGTGCGCAACGAGCTGATTGACTTACTTCATGGTGACTGTGACCCTGGGTCGTTCTTGAGCGGTGTTGCGTTCAATGTCGGACGCGAGGAGGCCAAAAAGAACAAGCCCCTTGGGTTCCAGCTGAACGCCGCCGACCAGATCCCTGCCGAAGACCCCGAGGAGAAGGAGGCGGAGGCGTCGCGGGTCAAGGAGCGGGACCTCCGAGTCCGGGAGGCCATGGCCCGACTCCCGAGCGGCATGCGTCGTATCATCCACGAAACCCTCAAAGAGGCTCGCAGTATCGATGGCATTGCGAGGAGGACCAACCGGACACCGCAGGAAGTCAAACGTCTATTCCGCGAGGGCCTTGACTTACTTCGAGACTACCTTGAGCCTTAATGTAATGACTCACTGCCCCTTCACACCCAAGTTCGCGTTGTATACAGGCCCCAAGGCAAACCTCGATGAGCACTTGCACAGGTGCCCAGATTGCCGCATAGCCGCCGTAGTGGTTGGGCCTGGCCCTGGCAATGCCGAAAGGACAGACGACTGTCCAGAGGCGGCAATCCTGGCCGCCTATGATCAGGATGAATTGGAGGCTGATGAGCAGGAACGGATTGCAGACCACATCGCCGCCTGCGCCTTCTGTCAGGGGTTACTCGTGCAGGCAAGGCGAGCAGAATCACCCGATGACGGATCTTCGGCATTGATGGAGGCTGATGCCTACATGCTCGCATCTCAGTTGGCCTCATGGCTCTCTACCGTTCCCTACCCATCAGAACAAGAAATCGTGGCCGGGGCTCTGGAAGCCGCCTACAGTCAGGCCTTTGGCCCAAGTACTGACCAGTCTCAAGAAGATGGGCAGCTCGTTGGAGCTGGGCTCCGTTTTGCTTCTGTCGGTGAAGAGAGCCTTGCACGTCGCATCATGAGTGCGTGTCTGACGATTGCGGAGATCCGACTGAGCGGGCGAACGGGAGGATCCGAGATCACCTCCCATTTCCGATCAGTGTCTCATCAGCTCTTCCCGAACGCTGAGTCAAGCGACCTTGTTGACCAAGTGGTTGAGTGGGTCGACGCCCACTCCATTGGGTAGGAGCCTCAGCACTCTCAGGGGGTGGACCCGTGAATCTGCCCCTACCGTTGAGAGGCATCTTCGCAATGCTCTGTCGAAAAGGGGGTTTGAAGAGGATTGTCACAAAGGCGCTGAACTGGGCGGAGACGTCTCATTCCGGAGGCAGAGGGGATCCGGAAACGGCCGAGGGTCGTACTGGGAGCCTGAGCGCGTCCGAGTCAAATTCCTAGGATCCGAAGGCGATCAAATGAGCCTGCGGGTCACCTACGGTTCATTCGGGATGTTGCGTCGCATGGCTTGGCCCGCGCTCGGCCTGTTTTGTATGACGACCTTTGGGTGGATGAAGCTCGTGAGCAGCCATGCGAATCAGCTCAAGGCGATCGCGGGACCTGATGGGCCGCCTGGCTGGGAACTAGCCAAGTCCTTTCTTGCCGCAGCAATCGGGATAATGGGTACCTTCCTGTTTGTCATTGAGGTCTTCCCAGGAGGACATCTGTGTTCCCGGTCGCAGTCCAAGTTCGTCAGGGGCCTCGTTGACGAGGCCTTTGCCCCTTGCTCAAGGTCGTTTCATGCAACAGGACACACTACCACCCCGTTCGGGATCCCGTTCGTTCTTGTAGGTGTTCTCTTCGCTGGTTCAGTCGCTCTCAGCGTGCTTGCCTATCTTGGAGCTTGGGGACTTGCCGCCGCAGGTGGTCTCGTGCTCGCATTGATTGGAGTGGGTGATTTCTTCGGAGGCAGAGCTGACCGAGCTGGTGTCTCATCCAGCTTTGCGGCGACCAGGTCCGTGGGCGTCGTGGCGGGCGTGGTGACTTACCTCCCTGCGGCATGGGGTATGGCCTTTCCGGCCTTCGCTCATGTTGCCTGGAGAAACGCCCAGGGAGGGCCAAGCGACCAAGTCCTGGATAGCTTCACCTGGATAGCCACATTGGCCATCCCCATGTACCTACTGGCTTTTCTCCCCCTGGCCTGGGCGGCCGTCTACGACGACTGGGAGCGTCATCGTCGGCTTGCGGGCAGAGGTGAGTTCCAAGAGCACCTAGGTCAGCAGGTTCCCCTCGCTTACAAGGCCGTCTTCTGGACGGTTGCACTTGCTACGTCCTTCTGCCTGTGGCTCGGGATTGCCAACCTCGCACTAGCAATCGCCACCTCGCTGGGGCTAGTCGGGAGCGGGGGACCGCTGGCAAGGTTTGAAGATCTGCCATCATCTTCGTTGGCGATGATGGCGTGGTTTGCCTTGGTGTTCCTTGTGCTCCGATCAATCGCCACGGTATCTCTCACTCGAATGGCCCGGCAGCGCAAGGCTGGCCTGGAGCATGGAGCGGAGGTGACGAGGGAGTTTGAAGACCTGATTCAGCTCGCCATGCGAAAGCGGTCTTCGCGCGTGCGAGTAGTTGGCGGAAGCAGCATTGCCACCCACACAGTGTGTAAGGGAATGTTTCGACTGAGCTACACAATCTACCTACAACAGAGCGTGGATCAGAAGAACCAGGACCTGCGGCGCTCACTAGTGGCGCACGAGTTGGGACACTGTGTTCTCCACTATCCACGGATTCGGTTAGCGCGAGTGCTGGGCGTGGTCGCGTTCCTTGATCCCGTGCTGGGCGCAGGGCTCTTGGACTACGCAACGTATGAGGAGGAAGCCGATTCCTATGCCGCAGCTCTGCTATCGGGGCAAGGCGGAGGGGCAAAGATGATGATTGCTGCACTGAAGGACGCTGAACGAGATGCGCTGCTTGGGGGCGCTTGGATACAAGCTGCGACTCCACACCTTGGTTATCACCTCATTGGGAAGGACGCCAAACAAGAGGACCTAGGGACGTTGAAGAAGGCTGTTCGAGGAATGATGCTTGTATTTTCCAGTGGACTGCCCTTTTACCAGCACCCCTCTGTGGGGCGCAGGATCGAGAACTTGCTCGACGCCAGTTCAATCTCCACCCCGGGTAATGCTGTCAGGGACAGCTAGAAAGAGAGTTTGTTCGATGCAGCTTGGCGACGGAGTGACTCATACGCCGTGAAGAAGCCAACGGTCACTGCGGCTGCTTGGGTAGCCGACTCATAGGCACCCAAGGTGGCGACGAAGCTCTGATACAAATCGGGTTGTTGCTCGCTCATGTCGAAGACGAGTTCCGCTAGTCCATCTGAAGATTCCGTCGCTCGGATAAGTAGGTCACGGGTAGACTCGCAAGTATCTTGACTGACAACGGGGAGTCCATCGCGTGTGGTTAGGGGGTCTTCCATCCCTAACTGCCTCAAGGCGGTCTTTTAAACTTACCGGTTTGTCCGGCGCCCTTCCATTTACGGGATCGTCCCGTCTGAGCAGATGTCCTCGACCACCCCGAAGAACTCGAGTTCAAACCACTCATGAAACACCGGCAGCGTCCGTGAGCTCGGCCAGAGGTCGGGGTCTGTCACCCACCCCATCAGCATGGCTTCGAAGAGCGCAGGCCAGACATCCCGGATGACCTGCTGGCACTCCTCTGGCTCCTCCCAGTCGGGGACGAGGTAGAGGCTTGGCTCCTCAACGAGATTCTTGAAGACCAGGTCGGCCACGCCCCCTTCATCGTCTGACTTCATCCACTCAAGGAAGGGTTGTTTGGGCCGTACAACAACAGCTGAGCGAGTGAGCACGTTCATGTCAGTACCACTTCCGAATTCCCGCAGCGAGCCGCCGGAGCTGCTCGTTGAACGTGTCGGGGTCCTGCCAGCCCGAGAAATCGAGGATGCTGTACTCCTGGACTTGTGCGCGTAGTCGCTCAGGCCACTTACAGGTCTTCCACGAATCGTCGATTGCAACTGGGCATAGGACATCGCGCTCCTGCTCCTTTGCGATCTCCCGCGCCTTCCTGACCTCGTGCTCGACCCAGTCGCTGTCGGTAGATGCCTCCGAGAGAACCAGCACGACAAGGCGGCTTCGCATTGCGTCGTTTACGATGTCCTCCAACGGCCCAGCAATTGCATCGTGGATGTCGCGCCAGACGTTGATGCCCGCACCGCAGAGGCGCTGTTGGAGTCCATCCACAAATGGTGCGTCTGTGTGGGAGTAGGACATGAACACCGGACGTACCTGCACCGGGTTGTCCGTCCGCAGCGCGAAGATACGCGTCTGGAGGTCCGCGACTTCATTGGGCGTGAGGTCCAGATCGTGCAGCTTGACCGAGAGGGTCTCCCAGGGGGTTAGGCCGCAGCCGCGCAGGAACTTCTCCGGCCACTTTCTCCCAAGCGACCTAAGTGCCGCATGTGAAAGCACAGACGGAGCATCGTGAGAGACACGGTCTAGACCCCTCGTGGATTCGAGATTGCTGTTGAACACCGTCGCGGCGACACGAGCTCCCCTCAGATTCGCGCCGCGTAGATTCGCCTCGCTGAGGTTTGCTCTCCCCAACATTGTCCCGCGGAGGTTCGCATCGCACAGGATCGTCCGTGCCAAGTTTGCTCTGTGGAGGTCTGCCCCAAAGAAGTTTGCCCCGTTCAGGTGAAACCCGTAGAGGTTCACCCCCCTCAGGAACGCCCCAGTCAAGTCCACCCCAGTCAGGTTCGGAGGACGTCCTCGACGGGCATGGTAATCGTTCCACTCCGCAACCCCTTCCTTACCTCCCCGCAACAACTCCAGAGCTCGCTCTCTGTCCATGTGGGGAGTCTATCAGGGAGTGAGCAACTGCGAGCCTGCCTTCAATTCTCTGCGCCGCAGGAGGGGACCACCGACAGCTGGGTCATGTACTGACTGGGCATGATCAGTGGCTTCATGCCACCAGTTATTCGTGTGTCTATCTGCGGGGAGAGGCAACCCCGACTTATTTGCCGATTTCTTTGGTTTCCACCGTCCGGTTGCTGGCTTTCGATGTATGAAGGGGCCGCTGGCGGTGTGTGCACCAGGCTGACCAGAAGCCGACAGTTCGTAGATGGGAGGAGAACAAGATGAGCAAATGCTACCTGGAATGCTGTCTGAGTAGAGCAGAGGGAATACGATCTGCCGAGAGTGCTGCGGGTCGTGATCGGGGTAGTGAGACCGAGATCGCAGAATGCAAACCACTAGAGTGAATCATGACGAACGAGAACAACGAAGGCCTCCCGGCCAAGGGCAACAAACCCAGGTCTAGTGCTCCCTCGGCGTCAATAGCCTTCGGGGAATTCCAGGTAGGCGACGTGGCTGTCCCCGGGACCATCCTCTTCGATCCCTCCGCCCCGCCGAGATTGGAGCCACTTCACGGCAAGATCACCTTGGATCCATCCCGTCTTCCCCCGGAGGAGTTCACCAAGACGATCGGGACTGCTCTCGCCGCCAATCGGTTCTCGGCGAAGTTCGAGATAGAAGATGATTGCGAACTTGAGAATGAGAGGAAGATGAAACGCAGAAGAGAGCTTCACTTGAAAGGGCATCCAGCGGACATCCTCGCGATGGGGGCTGCGACCCTAATGGTACTAGGAGGTGTTGCTGCCCTTGTGTCCCTGCGCATGGTAGCCACGGGCAGTCTCTCCTCAGAGGATGGGAAGCAGATAGTACTAGGATGTGTGGGCGGGAGCGCGGTTTCAGGGGTCGTTGCCGCCGTACTAAGGAGCAAGGCAAAGAAGAAACCCGTGGCCCTCAAGCGGAATCCGTAGCCTTCGACTCTTCGCTCGGTTGGCAGGCGCCATGCAAGTACGAGCGCCGCACCCTCGCCTCTCCCGAGAGGCTCGCCGGATTGAAGAAGAGACCCGAACCGATACCAACTGCCCCCCCCCTAGAGCTACCCAGTAATGGGCGGCCCGAAGATAGTAACCGTCCGGCGCTCCCATTGAGAATCTCAGCTCTGCCGCTCGCCCAGCCCG
>CAYXTP010000014.1:58941-120261 GCA_964467985.1 uncultured Planctomycetaceae bacterium | reverse complement strand
TGGCGCACTTGTCTGCCGGAATGGTGCGGCAGGGAGCGCCACTCCGTATCGGTTGGCAGCGCCGGCCCCGCCCACGGCGTCGCCTTGTACGACGAAGACCAGGTCAACCGCGGGCGCAATGGGTAGAGCGCAGGGCCGGAATCCTACCGGCTCTCAGTCCAGGTTCAGCTCGGTCCGGATGGCCTGTTCCAGTTCGTCGGGCTTGAACCCGAAGGGGCCGCGGCCGCCGTGGTAGGCCACGTTGCCGTCTTTGCCGATCAGGTACAGGCGGTCGGGCCACGCCGAGTAACCTTTGTTGGCTGTGTCTTCCATGTCGTCCACCAGGGCGGGCATGGGTTCGAGGGCTAGTTTGGTCATGCAGACCTCAGCCACTTGGTTGCGTTCGTCCTGGGTCACCGGGTCCTCGACGATCGGGCTGCCGTTGCCTCCCATGGGGGAGCGGCTGTCGAGGGCGTGGGCTTCGCGGATGTAGACCACGTAGAATTGCACTCGCTCGCCGTACTCGCTCCACAGGTCCTTCAGCTGACCAGCTGAAGATCGGAAGGGGGGTCATGTGTAGGAGCCGAAGACGAGGGCGACGGGCTTGCTGCCTTTGAAGGAAGAGAGAGTGACGGTTTGCTCTCCGTCAGGTGAGCTCAGGGTGAAGTCCGGGGCCGGCGAGCCTTCGGCGGCTCCATCGACTGGGCGGTCGGCCTGCTCGCGACCGGCAGCGGAGCCTCGTCTGGTGGATTGCCGGCCGCCCTCGCGGGATTCCCGCGAGACGAATGTGATCATTCCGTCCTGGGCGTGCCTGTCCATGAATGCGTCGAATTCGCCCGCGGCAAGGGTCGCGTTTTTGTCGCTGTCCAGCTCCTCGACGAGCACCTCCCAGGGCCGCACGTCCTCCATGTACATCTTCACCATTCGAGAGTCATCATCCGGCAGTGCCGTCATGCGATCCTCGTAGGCGCAGGTGAATTCGGCTTCGGTGAGCTGGCCGTCGTTGTCGGTGTCGTATAGGGCCATGGCCTGCAGCGCTTCTTCGGCGCTGACGGACTCCGCGGTGCCGTCCGCTTGGAAGTACCACCCAAGCAGGCGCCGGACGCGGGAGGGCCTCATTCTCTCTTCGCGGTTGCCCCTTGAACGCGGGGCAAAGTCCGCGGTGGAGAGCGTGCCGTCCTTGTCACGGTCGAGCCGCTCCCAGTTCGACTCCCCCCGTGCGTACTCCGTTTGGCTCAGCTCACCGTTGCCGTCTGAATCGTAGCGGGCGAGCAGGTAGTCGAAGTTGGAGTTCCATTCGCCGCTGACATCCATGGGGATGCCTGGAGTGGCGTTGTTTGCCGTGACGCTGTCCCGCGCATCGGGGGTCGGGTTCGAACTGGCCAGAGGGGAGGACTGGCATGCTGTCAGAAGCAGACCTGCACTCGTTGCCGCGGCGAGGGCGATGGGGTGTCTCATTTGGATCGAGGGGCCGGGAAAACGGGACGCGCTCAGTTGGCGCGGGAATCTGGAACTCCCGAGCCTAGTGCCGCGAACGCAAACCCGTTCTCCCAAGGTGCCCATGGAGGTGAGGGTGTTGTAAGTCGCCCGATGGGCGCACCCGCAGCACCCTAGGCCAGGCCCAAGGCGCCCAGGATCCGATCCCGGACGGAGGTCATGGGCACGCTGTCCCCTCCCGGCTCGGGGTTCTGCGCGCCCCAACCCAGGGATGAGAGGAACACCGGACCGTCGTCCACGTGGTCGGGCAGGCGTCCGTGGCTGCCACGCACGAGGTCTGCGTTGAGCGGAATCACCTTGAGCAGACCACGCTGGCCCAACTTCTTGCGCGCCAGGTAACCCGCAACGGTCAACTTGGGAAAGGACAGGGCTGGGTCGAGAAACATCTCGCAGGGGTCGTAGCCCACCTTGCGGTGAATGTCGACAGTCCGGGCGAAGTCGGGTTCCTCGGATTCGTGTAGCCAGTAGTAGTACGTGAACCACGCTCCCGAATTCGACACGGCGACCAGGTCACCGGAGTTTTGATGCTCGATGCCCAGGCCACGTTGCGCTTCTCGATCGAGGACCTGTTCGACACCGTCCAGATCCTGCAGCACAGCGCGGGCTCGGTCGATGCTGTCCGTCCCCGTGCAGTAGACATGGGCAACCTGGTGATCGGCCACTGCGAAGGCCTGGCTGGCAAAGGTGTCCAGCACTTCCCCAGTGGGCGTGGCGCGCGCCTGAAGCAGACCGGCTGCACGCAGCTCGCGGTTGATGTGCACCGGCTGGGAGACCTCTTCGATGCCGTACTCGCTCAGCACCAGCGTCTGGGCACCGGCTTCATCGGCGCTGGCGACCAATTCTCCGATGAGGCCGTCCAACTCGGCGAGAGCCTTGCGAGACGTGGCGTGGCTTGGGCCAAAGCGTTGGTGGCTGTAGTCCAGATGGGGGAGGTAGACCAGGGTCAGGTCTGGGTCTTGGTCGCGCAGGGTGCGGCGTGCGGCGGCGGCGATCCACTGGCTCGACGGCAACCCGGCCTTGGGGCCCCAGAAATCGAAGAAAGGGAAGTCACCGAGTTCCGCTTCCAAGGACTCGGGGAACTCGGAAGGCCAACCATAGACGGCGGGGATCTTGCGACCGTCGGCGGGGTAGAAGGGTCTGGGCGTGATGGACCAGTCCACCGCGGCGCCCATGTTCCACCACCAAAAGAGCTTGGCGCAGGTGAACTGAGAATCGCGGCGGCGGGCCGTCTCGTAAACCTTCTCGCCTTTCACCAGACCGTTTGCTTGCCGCCATAGGGCCACCTCTCGGGAGCGTGGGTCCATCCAGCCGTTGCCCACGACGCCGTGGTCCGCGGGCGGCTTGCCCGTCAGAAACGTCGCCTGGGCACTGCAGGTCACGGCAGGCAAGACGCTCGACATGGGCGCGGCACTCCCGCGCCGGGCCAGCGCGGCCAAGTGCGGGGTGTCTGACGTGACTTGTCGTCGGGTCAATCCGACGGCAATGATGGCGAGGACCTTGGCCACTGGGCCGCCAGCCTAGCAGACCGTCCCGCGCAGGACGGGACTGCTGATCATTCGGTCCTTCAAGGCTCGGTCAGCGTCCGAGCAGGGATTGCTGGATGGCGATCAACACGCGATCGGCTAACTCGGGATCCTCGTTGCCTGCGTTCGATCCCGTGCCCTGGGCCTTTACGCGCAGGATCGCCTTGCGGCCAGCGCTGTCGTAGGGCTCGACGGAAACCTCAATCTGACCAGCACCCCAGCGGCCGGTGGCGCGCCGCAGGGTCCCATTCAGGACGACGTCCTGGGCGGAGGATTGGACGACCGCACGCACGTGGCTCCAGACCGTGTCTGGCGCGTAGGTCAAGACGGTTCCGCTGCTGCGGCTTGAGAAGGAGGGACTGCGTGAGTTCGATCCCTCTCCTGGGCCGGCGCAACCCCAGCCAATGGGTGGCGCGACGAGCAGAACGAGCAGGGCCAGACAAGTGCAGGGGTTGCGCATGGCCTAGAGCTACCTGACTGGGGTCCGCCCTTCCAGGTAGAAACAAGTGCAAGTGCGGTATCCTGCCGTGTATGCCCGAACTTCCCGAGGTCGAGACCACCGCGCGCCTGCTGCGCGGGCCTCTCGTGGGGCGGCGCATCACTGGCCTGGAAGTGACCTGGCCTCGCAGCCTAGGAGGCCAGGACGAAGCGGACGTCCGTGAGCAGGTCGCAGGTGCGCGTGTCACGGCTGTGACGCGCCGGGCAAAATTGGTCGTGATCGGGCTGGCGCGCGGGTCAAGGTCTGCAGGGGTTCTACTCGTACACCTGCGCATGACGGGCCGACTTGTGGTGCTGCGCAAGGGCAGTGACCCCGGGAAGTTCGCACGTGTCAGCTTGCCTCTCGATCGAGGCGTGTTGCACTTCTTGGATGTCCGCAAATTTGGTCGCCTGACCTGGCATGCCGATCCGGCTCAGGTGTTTGCACGCTACGGACCTGAGCCACTCAGCGAGGAGTTCTCGGTCACCTGGCTGCGCAAGGCCCTGGGCCGACGCAAGCGGGCGTTGAAGCCGCTCCTTCTGGATCAAGGGTTTCTCGCCGGCTTGGGCAACATCTACGTGGACGAGAGCTTGTTCCGAGCCGGCTTGCACCCCCTGCGCCGATCGGACCGGATTCCGGCAAAGAAGGCAGCGCTGCTGCATGCAGCCATTCAAGAGATCCTGCGCCAGGCGATCGAGCGCGAGGGGTCGTCCTTCGACAGCTTCTATCGCACACCCGAGGGCCAGCCGGGGGCCTACCAGCAGCAGTTCCAAGTTTACGGCCGCACCGGTCGGCCGTGCCGCCATTGCGGCCGGGCCATTCAACGGCTCGTCGTGGGTCAACGAGGGACACATATCTGCACCCGTTGTCAGCCCGCCCCGCGCCCCCTATCCTCCTCGCGATCATGATCGAAACCAACACGTTCAAGAAGGGGGTCTGCCTGGTCTACAAGGGTGAGCCCATGATCATTGTGGACTACAGCGTGAGCACGCCTACAGCCCGCGGTGCCAACACCATTTTCAAGACCAAGCTGCGCAACTTGAAGAGTGGTCAGATCCTGAACGAGTCCATTCGCAGCGGCGAGAAGTTCGAGGAGGTGGACATGGAGCGGCACAAGGCCAGCTTCATGTACAGCGACGGCACAGACTGGCACTTCATGGACGACGAGAGCTACGACCAGTTCTCGTTCGACAAGGCAGCGCTGGGCGGGTCGGAACTCTACATCAGTGATGGAGTTCAAGGCCTGCAGGCTGTCCTGATCGATGGTTCGATCCTGGCCATTGAGCTGCCTCTTGCTGTGGAAATGGAGGTCACTGAGTGTGACCCCACGATCAAGGGCGCCACGGCCCAAGCTCAGCTCAAACCCGCAACGACGACGAGCGGGTTGATCGTTCAGGTACCCTCCTATCTCTCGGCGGGAGAGCGCATTCGCATCGACACCCGCGATGGCCACTTCCTCGAACGCGTCAAGTAGCGCTAGCTGCGCATCTGCCAGACCGTGTTGACCTCGTCGATATCGGGCCACTGCTCGGCGCACATGGACAAATAGAGAGTCACATCTTCCGGGGGGTGGGTCTCATCCAGGCTGGCGACGGCGGCGGATACTTTGGTGGGATCGGGGCGGTCATTGGCGGGATCCTCAATCATGCCATCCTCGTGGTCCACGCCCGTGGCATCGAGGAAGCCGGTGATGATCTCCTTGCAGTTGTTCATCAAGTAGGCGCCGAAGAGCTCGTAGGCCAACTCGGCGTTGCTATCCGACTCCAATATCAATCGCGCGCGGCCTGCGCGCTTGGCCATGGGCAGGCGTTTGATTGCGTGCGGCCGAAATTTGAGGGCGGCGGCCACCTCTCCGTCCAATGGACCGAAACCGTCCTTGGACAGGGTGTCGTAGATGTGGAGGAATCGATCCTCGCTCATCTTTTTCAGTTGATGGATGACCTGCATACTGAGTCCTTGCGGCCGAAGCCGTGAGTCGCGATTGTGGGCGCGGATTCTACTCCCCGTCCTGTGAGAATCCCATCCCCATGCAAGCCACCCAGACCAGTCAACTCGTGGAGTTGTCGCCTGCCATGCAGGAGCGAGCGCATGCCTGCTACTCGTTCCTGGCGGCACTCTTCGTCGTCGTGCTTGTGCTGACCAACATTATCGGCACCAAGCTATTCGTGATCTTTCCGAATGGGGGCCCCGCTTGGTTGATGGAGGGCAAACCCGTGACTCTGACTTCGGGCATCATCACCTATCCGCTGACCTTCCTGCTGACAGATATCGTCTCAGAGATATGGGGCCACCGCCGGGCCGGGCGCATGGTGATCTGGGGTTTCGTTATGAGCCTCATGATGCTGGCCGTCTTGCAAATCGCTATCGCCCTGCCCCCGTCACCGATCTGGAGCCTGGAGAGACTCGGGTTTCCAACAGGAGAGTCCATGCAGGGAGCCTTTTCAGCGACCTTCGCCAACCCGGCCATCCTGATCTTCGCTTCGATGTTGGCCTACCTCGTGGCTCAGCTGCTGGACGTGAGGCTCTACCATCTTTGGTGGAAGGTGACCGGCGGACGGCACATGTGGATCCGCAACAACGGCTCCACCATGATCAGTCAGTTGGTGGATACCGCGATCGTCAACGGGATCTTCCTGCACTTCGGGTTGGGCCTGGAGGCTCCGGACGTGATAGCCATCATCGTCGCCGTGTATCTGTGCAAGGTTGCCCTGGCCATCACCGACACACCGCTGATCTATTTGGGCCGCTGGATCCTGGAACGCTTGCTCGGCATTGAACACGACCCGAACCGCCAAGGCGCACCGCTCGCCTGACGTCAAGTAACGGCCAAGACCTTTACGCGGAAACGGATGGGAATGCCCGCCAGCGGGTGGTTCGCGTCCAGGATGACCGCCTCGGGATTGACCTCCAGAACACGCGCTTCAAGGTAGGTCATCTCCTCTCCTTCGAGGTCTGCTTTCCCTTGCTCGTCGTCTTCAACAGCGAGTGACAGGAACTCTCCGACTTCGATGTCCAAGTCCTCGGGGAACTCGGAGCGAGGAACGGTGAAGATCATCTCGGGATCCTTGTCGCCGTAGCACTCACCTGGTCCGAATTCGACCGCAACCCGATCACCCTCGGCTTGACCCGTCAGGGCCTCTTCTAGCTTGGGCGGCAGGTCACCCTCGCCGTGGGTGTAGTCCATGGGCGCATTCTCGTCGCTGGACTCAAGCACCTCGCCTTCGAGGTCCTCGATCGTGTAGCTGAACTCAACTTTGCTCTTGTCTTGGATCTTCAATCAACTGTCCTGTGGGGGAGGTCTTCTTTGGTGTAGTCGCGCCCGGGCGCGTCAAGTAGGTGTAACCGTGCAGGTTCGTTTCAAATCGTTGCAGGAACAGGGCGGATTCTTCATCGCTCATGCGCTCTTCACCCAGGGCCTGTTCGACGTGGCGCCGGACGGTGCGACGCAACTCGGCTCCATCGTACTTCACATAGGAGAGCACGTCTTCGACCCGGTCACCCGATTGCACGTGGGCCAAGCGAGTTCGTCCTTGGGCGTCGATCTCCACATGCGCCACATGGGTGTCACCGAACAGGTTGTGGATGTCCCCTAGGATTTCCTGGTAGGCGCCCAGCATGAAAACGCCCAGGTAGTAGGGCTGGTCCGCGGCAGGGGTGTGCAAGTCCAGTACCGGCCTGGGCCCGCGCGGCCCGATGAAACGGTCCACTCGGCCGTCCGAGTCGCAAGTCAGGTCGGCCAGGATGGCGCCTTGGGTTGGCTGCTCTTCCAAGCGCTGCAGCGGCATGATCGGAAAGAGCTGGTCGATGGCCCAGGAATCCGGGAGGGATTGGAAAATGGAGGCGTTGAGGAAATAGGTGGCCGACAGGTCGCGCTGCAGGTTGGCGAGGGCTTCGGGCAGGTCCTGCATGTCGCACGTGGCTCGTCGCACCGCCTGACAGGTCTGCGTAAAGAGCTGCTCCGCTCGGCCTCTGTCGGCCAGGGATAGGTTCCCGGTGTTGAATAGCTGCAAGGCTCGTTCGCGCAGTTCCTGTGCGTCGTGATAGCGCTCGACCGCGTTCGCCTTGCAGACACCGTCGGGCAGCTCGGCATATTCCTCGAGCAGGTCGTGTCGGCTCTCGTCTACGTCAAGCAGCGGCGCCTGACCGGTAAGGCCGGTGGTTCCGACCACCTCAGTTACGAGCATCGAGTGGTGGGCAACCAGGGACCGACCCGATTCGGTCAGGAGCGTCGGCGCGGGGATGTCGTGTTCTCTGCAGACATCCGCCAGAGCCCAGACCACGTCGTTCGCGTACTCTTGCAACGAGTAGTTCATGGAGGAGTCCCCGGTGGAACCCGACCCGTCATAGTCCACCGCCAACCCACCACCCGCGTCGAACCACTGGATGCGAACGCCCATGGCATGCATGTTGGCGAGGATTTGCGTGGCCTCGCGCATCGCCTGCTTGACCGCTCGAATGTGAGTGATCTGGCTGCCGATGTGGACGTGCAGCAACTCGAGGCAGTCGAGCATGCCGGCGACCTCAAGGGTTTCGATAACCGTGACGATTTCACGCGCCGTCAGGCCGAACTTGGAGCGCATACCGGTCGACTCACTCCAACGGCCGCTGGATGGAGACATGAGCTTGCAGCGCACTCCTATCTTGGGCCGCACGCCTAGCAGCTGAGCGCTGCGTAGGATCGTCTCGAGCTCGCTGAGTTTTTCGATGACGATGAGGCTCGTGATTCCGATGCGAGCGGAAAGCAAGGCCATCTCGACGTAATCGGAGTCCTTGTAGCCGTTGCAGACCAGCAGCGAACCCTCACCGGCTTGGAGCGCGATGCCCGCGAGCAACTCCGGCTTGCTGCCGACTTCGAGGCCCATCCCATGTTGGCGGCCCTCTTCCAAGAGACCCTCGACCACCCAGCGCTCTTGATTGACCTTGATGGGGAAGACGCAGCGGTAGGGGGATGCGTAGTCGTAGGACGCGCGCGCCTGGGCGAATGCGGCCGTCAGTTGTTGGACTCGCGAGCGCAGGATGCCTGGGAAGCGCAGGAGCACGGGCGTTGCGATGCCCCGGCGTTGGATCGTGCGCGTCAATTCGAACAGGTCCGCTGAAGGGCCGGAGGGGTGGACGTGCAGGTGCCCGTTCTCGTGGACTGAGAAGAAACCCGCGGCCCACGAGGGCACCTGGTAGAGGTCGGAGCTGGAGTCGGGCGTCCAGGGGGACATGGGGGGGAGTATAGGGCGGGGCAGGGGCGTGGGAAGCGCCACGGGGCCTGGGGAGTAACCGGATGAGACGTGGAGTCGTCAGCCCGGGTGGGTGGGGGCGGTGGTTGGCTTGCTCAGCAGCCCACCCCCCCGGCTGGCGTATCGCACGGCGAACAGGTCGTCGTCGGCGGGAGGCCAGTGCGACTCTCGGGTGCAGCACCCCTCCGTTGCCCGCTCCGGCGAAATCCCTCGCTCAGCCGACGCACGGCAAATATGGCTTGAACTCTCAGAACACTGCTCCGCCTATTCACGCACCCCGCGCCCGCTGACTACCCTAGTCCAATGACCACCCTCCGCTTCACGAAGTCCATTGCCCGCATCCTCGATACCGACTACCTGCTCATCGTCGGGAGCGAATCGACACTCAAGGACGGGGCCCGGCTCGACTGTCTGCCAGAGGAGCACATGCGGCTGGCACTCGACCTGCTGACGGACCTCAGCGCCAAGGAAAGGGGAGCGGCAGCCGGAACGCTTACGAGCTCGACTCCACGCAAGCTGGCCGTCGGCGTCCTGCCAGATTCCGTGTCACGCCACAACTCTCCCGCGAGGGCTGAAGCGGTTAGGCGTGTCGTTGCGCAGTCCAGTACGGGCACACGCGGCAAGGCGGGCATCTTGCTGTTGCTCGACGACGCAGATCACTACCTTCCGGCTGCCAATGCAATCGCGCGCGCCTTGCCGCTGTACCACGCGAACAAAGCCAAGGGTCCCAAGCCCGTGCTGACGATCGCGGCCATGGGGCCCGACGAGCGCATGCTGACTGCGACGTCTGTCATTCAAGCGACGGCCCATAGCTCGCGCGAGGCAGCGCGGCTCGTTGATTTTCCTCCCAGTGAAATGCACCCGGGGCAAATGCAGAAGGAAGCTACGAAGCTGCTGCGCGGGGCCGAACGAGTCACGCGCAAGGCGATTGTGGGTGACCGCCTGCTTGAAGCCGGGCTCGGCTGCCTGCATGCAGTGGGGCGCACAGCCCTGCAGGCACCGCGGCTGGTCGTGTTGACCTACAAGCCCAAGAAGGCCACGAAGAAGCACATCGCTCTCGTGGGCAAGGGCGTGACCTACGACACCGGTGGGTTGTCGCTGAAAACTGGCGGGCACATGGTTGGCATGAAGAGCGACATGGGAGGAGCAGCGGCCGTGCTGGGGGCTTTTAACGTGCTCGCCCGCAGCGGCTGCAAACACAGGGTCAGTGCTGTGCTGTGCCTGGCCGAGAACGCCATCGGTCCTAGCGCGTTCAAACCGGACGACATACTGCACGCACACTCGGGGCTGACTGTTGAGGTCAACAACACCGACGCGGAGGGGCGCCTGGTCCTTGCGGATGGCGTCAGCTACGCAGCGCGCGTCTTGCATGCGGACACAATCTTGGACGCGGCCACCCTCACCGGGGCTCAGCTCGTGGCAACCGGCAAGTTGCACGCAGGCCTGATGTGCAATGACGGGGACCTGGAGTCGCTCATGGTGGAAGCCGGGCGCGCGACGGGAGATCTGGTCCACCCACTGCCCTTCGCGCCCGAGTTCTACCGCCCCGAATTCACAAGCGCCGTGGCGGACATGCGCAACTCGGTAGCCAATCGGGCCAATGCCCAGTCCAGTTGCGCAGCCCAGTTTATCCACTGGCACATCGAGGACACGGGCACCCGCTGGGCGCACGTTGATTTGGCCGGTCCCGCAACCCTGGGCAAACGTGCCACGGGGTTCGGTGTGGGCCTGCTCTCGGAGACCGTTCGGCGACTTTAGGCTAGGTTTCTGGGGCTGGCGGCATTCCCGAGGGTCTCAGTCGCGCAAGCCCGTTCGGCGATTCTCTCCAACAGGCGCTCTGAATTCTTTTCCGCCATCCACTCTTGCCGCTCAGCTTCTGAGGGCAGCAGGTTGCCGGCGCGCCAGACTTTCAGGAGCTGCTTGAGTCGTGCGGCGCGCTTCCGCGGTCCCGCGCCAGCGCCCATGAGCGCCAGGCCGTAAGCGTGCAAGAAGGAGGCGGCAGTCTGCGCGTCGACCTCCCTGCCTGAGAAGATCCAGGGGTCCGCCAAGGCGGCATGCCCGATCATCACGTAGGCGCAACCGGTCTCGGTCCGCATGCGTTCCAGGTCCTGGTGGCACTGCACGCCGCCGTTGCCGCAAACAGGGATCCGCACCGAACTCACTGCACGGCTGATGCGCGTCCAGTCGATATCGGATGTGTAGTGCTCGCTGCGCGTGCGGCAGTGAATCGTGAGCAACGCTGCGCCTCCCGCTTCTGCAGCGCGGGCCAGGGCTTCGACGGAGCGCGCGTCGTCCCAGCCTGCCCGAATCTTGGCTGTGACGGGTAAGGCCTGCCCGCATGCTCGAACACAAGCGCGCACGATCGACTCGATTCTCGCAGGTTCACGCAAGAGCGCTGCCCCAGCGCAGCCGTTCAACGCTCCTTTCGTAGGGCAACCGAAGTTTAGATCGAGGAAGGAAGCCTCTGTCTGCAGGACCGACTCAGCCGTCGCGGCCAGGCACGCTTCGTTACCTCCCATCAGCTGCACTCCCACGGGAATGGAACCCTGGTTGGGACCCAGGTGCTTTTCGACCTGGCCCACCCGGTAGCTGTGGTCCACCACGCGCAGGAACTCGGTACACGCTCCCCCCAGCTCCTGCGGGCCGTGTTGCGCAAGCACTACGGCCCGGAAGCAGGGGTCAGTCACCCCCTCCATGGGGGCCAGGAGCCAAGGTGCCGTGAAAGGCAGCCTGGGCACGTCAGTCCTTGTTGAGGATGTCGGCGCTCTCCGGGGTATGCCCCATCAGGTGCTGAACGAAGTAGTCCCACTTGCGCTGGGTGAAGTACGCGGAGGCGTCGCCGTAACCGTGACGCTTGCCCGGGATGATGAGCAAGTCGAAACGCTTGTTCTCGCGGATCAGAGCATCCACCAGGCGCATCGTGCCAGCTGGGTGCACGTTGTTGTCCATGTCGCCGTGCACCAGCAGGAGATGGCCTTTGAGGTTGGCGGCGAGTTCGGCGTTCGAGGGGACGTGAATCTGGAATCGAGTTTCCTTCTCCTCTTCCTTTTCCTCGTCCTGCTTGTCGCCTTTCTCATCGCCCCCGTCTTTCTTCACATCGTCTTTCTTGTCGGACTTCTCGTCATCCTTCTTGCCGTCATCGTCCTGCGGCGCGGGTCCACCCCGCTGGCGAGCGAGGTTTCCTGAGCGACTGGAACCTTCCGCAGCCTTCTTTTCCACCTCGACCTCGCGCAGGCCGTGGTAACGCTCAGCCCAGTAGTAGCCGTACACGTTGTTGTCGTGGTTGCCCGAGGAGGACACGCCCACCTTGAAGAAGTCGTTGTAGGGCTCCTGCAGCAAGGCAGCCGCCGTCATGAATCCACCGCCAGAGTGGCCATAAATGCCCACGCGGTTGATGTCTACGTAAGGCCGCTTCTCGGCCAACTGTTCAATACCGGCTTTCTTGTCGGCCAGCCCATAGTCGCGCAGGTTGAAGTAACCGTAGCTGTGGTAGGCCTTCGAACGGCCAGGTGTACCGCCGCGGTGACCGAGCTGGACCACCAAGAACCCCAGCTGAGCCAGTTGCTGCCGTCCGTGGGACGTGCTGAAGGAGTGGCTCACGCCCTCCATTTGGGGGCCCGGATAAACCTCTGCGATGATCGCGTACTTCTTGGTCGGATCAAAGTCGAAGGGCTTCCAGAGGTTGCCGTAGAGGTCGGTGACTCCGTCGGCTGCTTTGAAGGTAAACGTCTCAGGCATGGTCCAGCCAGCGGCGTACAAACGGGACAGGTCGGACTGCTCCAGTAGCATGATCTCCTTGCCCTCCGCGTTGCAGAGGCGTGAAATCGGGGCCATGTCCACACGGGAGCAGTTGTCCACCAGGAATTTCTGGGTGGGGGACAGCACCGACGAGTGCGTCGCGTCGCCTGGGTCGAGCAGGGTCAAGCCCGTGCCGTCAAGAAACACCCGATAGAGGTGGTCGTAGTAGACGTTTTCGCCCGCCTCACGTGCGTTGCCGCGGAAATAGAGCAGGCCCTTGTCTTGGTCGACTTCGACGATGCGGCTGGCACGGAACGGACCGCTCGTGATGGCGTTCTTGAATTCGCCGTCTCGGCTGTAGAGGTAGAAGTGGCCCCAGCCGCCACGCTCACTCCACCAGATCATCTCGTCGCGCTCTTTCAGGTAGCGCACGCTTTGGGTGCTGATGTTGGCGCGCTCAAAGCCTTCCGAAATCAGGACTGTGCACTCTCCGGTACGGGTGTCCAGGGTGCTGAATTCAACGTTGCGCACGAGCCGATCGCGTCGCAGGAAGCGCAGGGTGTCGCCGGTGCCCGTCAGGTCGAGCTCCTCTTCTTCCTCGGCTTCCTCGCCATCCTTGGCCTGATCATCATCGCTCTCTTCACGCGTAACCGTCTTGCCCCAGTGCACGTTGCTGTAGCCCTCATCTTTCCACTTGGGGGCCACTCGGAAGAGCGTCTTGCGGGCTCGGTCGAATACGAACAACTCGCTAGTTGAGATGTTCTCTTCTCCCGGCATGGGGTAGGAGTAGGACTCCAAGCTCGGGCGGGGGGTTGTGAGGGAGTTGACCAAGAACAGCTCTTCGACGTCACGAGAATCTCGACGCGTGGCATAGAACGCCGTGGAGTCCTGTGACCAATTCACCGAGGGGCGTGACTTCTTGGGTTCTTCAGGTTTTTCTTCGTCCCCCTCGTCGTCCTTGTCGGCGTCGTCTTTGGTTTTTTCCTTGCCGTCCTTGTCGTCATCGTAGCCCGGCAGGAAGTCATCGAACTCACCCGTTTGGAGCACGTCGAGGTAGGCCTCCTGGTCTTCTGCCAGCTGACCTTGAGGACGCCTAGACCTGCCGCTTGAGAAGCTGTACTTCTCGGCGCCGTCGTCGCTCAGTTGCAGTGCCTGACTCTCGTCGATGTCGTCCGCCCAAGCCTGACGTTCGTCGACCTTTTTCTCAGGCTCTTTCTTTTCGTCGCCATCCTTGTCCGACTTCTTCCCGTCCTTGTCGTCGGATTCTTGTCCGTCTTTCTTGCCCGTGCCGTCGGACTTGTCGTTTTTCTCGCCCTTGTCATCCGACTTGCCCTTCTTCTCCTCTCCGTCCTTCTTGCCTGTGTCGTCGGCCTTGCCCTCGGTGTTCTTGTCCGACTCTTCATCTTTCTTCCCGTCCTCCTGCTTGTCTCCTTCCTTGGATTTGTCGTCATCCTTCTTGGTGTCGCCAGTCTTGTCCTCGGTCTTCTTGGACTCGCCTGACTCCTCCTCCTTGTCTCCCTTCTCCTTCTCGGCCTTGGCTTTGGCCGCTTCCGCCTTGGCCTTCTCACGCTTCTCTTTCTTCAGACGAGCGTCGATCACCTTGATCTCTTTCTGAACCTCTTCACTAGCCTCCACGTAGTAGAGGTTGAATTCCTTCAGGAACACGTAGGCCGTGTTGTCCGGAGAGAAGTTGCGGTGGGCGCGGGGGTCCACGGGTTTCTCTTCTTCATCCTCACTCGACCGACTGGAGCGCTCCCTAAATGATCGCCGACGGGAGGCCTCGGAGCGGTCCGGCTGCCGATCGGCATTCGATGAATCGTTCGTGCGCTCAGAAACCTTGCCCGTAGCCAGCTCAATCGTGAATCCCTTGCTCTCGACCGTCACGGTCAGCTCTGTGCCCTCGTCGTTGATCCTGGCGCGCCCCAACGAGAGCTGTGTCGCGTCCATGGGCTGCTTCACGGCCAGGGACAAGGCCGCAGCGACAACCTCGTGGTCGAATAAGTGCGTACGCGTACCCGCTTCGGGATCCACTAGGTAGTAACGCGTGCCGGCACTCGTCTTGTAGCTGTACCAGAACCGATCTGTCTCGCCGATCCACTGGGGGGAGACGGACGAACTGTACGTGCGCTGCCGCAGATAGGCAGAATCGAAGTGGCTGGCCTGCTCATAGTTCGGTTTGTCGACTCGGTCTTGAGCAACCGAGGGTGCGGTGAACAGCGGACAGGCAAACAGCAGAGCAGTCAGGTGCAGGGAGAACTTCATGGGGACCTCGGATCGATGGAAAGGAAGGGCTTTCCAGCATATCCCCTGCCCCCGAAACCAGGGGCCTCACTCGCTCAGCAGTCCCAGTTCAAGTCACGACCCAGGAACTGCTCCAGGCGCGCGTTGTGCGGCCGGAAGTATTCCACCAGTCGAGCGCGCACGGCGTCCTGCATGGCGTCGATGCGGACCCCCTCGTGGGTGCGCTTGGGTATCTGCACTTCAATGGCCGGTAGGCCAAGAAACTGAGTCAATTCGTCGACCGTGGCTTGCGGCTCGCTACGCAAATCATCCGTGAGTTGCACCAGAATCTGCTCGCGCGGAAAGTGCTCGAGCCACCGATCGAGTTGTTCCATGTACCGTCCGCGGGCCTTGTACGAATAGTGTTGACGTGCAAAGGATGCGTAGCGGTCGTCCGATTCCATCCGCTCCAGCTCTCCTTTCAAGCGCTTTTCTTCAGCATCGATCGCCTCTTCGAAAGTCAGCGGTTCGTTAGTGCGCATGATCTGATGCTTGTAGAACGAGTAGGCGCGGTCAATCGGGTTACGCAGGATCGCCACGAGCTTCACATCCGGCAGCGTGTCCTTCACTCGGCGAGCCACATGAGGATGAAAGAGGTAGTCGGGTGAACCCTCACCGGTTTGAACCTGCCCGCCAATTCGCCTGGCCTGACGTCGTACCTGCGAACGCAATGGGAAGAATGCGCGATACCAATTCAGCCCCCAATGGAAGGTCTGATTGAAGAAGAATGCCTCCTTGCGCAGGGACCAGGCCACGTGTGGGCTCTGTTCCAGGTAAGCGTAGAGAGTCGTGGTGGCGCTCTTAGCGGCTCCGATAATCAGGAACTCTGGCAGCACTCGAAACGGCGCACTGGGAATGCGGCTGGCCAGCTTGAGAAGCAGCTTGCGCCGGCGACCGCGCAAGCGCTTGCGGTGCCGAGCCAATTCTGTGGTTTCAGGGCTCCAAACAGGGTGGGCGGAAGACATGCGGGAGAGCGGGGGGGCTAACGCGCGTACCCGATTCCGCGCAGGTTGAGTTTGTCCTCTTCAGATAGGTCCTGGCCTTCGCCCGTAACTCCCGGGCCGACTTGAATGGCAAAGGCACTCTCCAGTAGGGCCTTCATCTCTGCCAGTTTTTCCGGTTGGGTCGTGGCCAAGTCGTCCTTCTCCCCGGGGTCCTGGCCGAGATCGTAGAGCTCCTGCGAGCCATCTGCTTGGTGCAGGATGTACTTGAAGCCCGCGTGAACAATCGATCGCTGATTGGTCTTGGCTTCGGGCATGTGCGTTTCCCCCAGGAGCGGGTGGCGGTCTGTGGAGGAGGCGCCTTGGAGTAGCGGCATCAGGCTCTGCCCGCGGAACCGATCGGTCACCGAGATTCCGAGGAGATCCAGCACGGTAGGCAACACATCCACATGTCCCGCAGGTGCATCGATGACCGTGCCGGGTTGCACCAGCCCAGGAGCGACGACAATCAGAGGCACATGGAGCAGTGAATCGTAGAGCTGGTCTACATGGCCGACGAGATCGTGCTCTCCCAGACCCTCTCCGTGGTCGGCGGTGAACACGACGACCGAATTCTCCCACAAGCCTGCTCCGCGCAGGGCCTCGATCGCCAATCCCATTTGCGAGTCGACATAGGCCACCTCTTGGCGGTAGAGCGACTTGAGTTTCTCCGCATCCAGCTGCTCTCGAAGAGTGATCCGCAGCTGCACTTGCTTCTCAGCCTGGTCCAGGTTGATGAGTCGGAACGCGCGTGGGAGGTCCTTGAACCCAGGCGCACCTCGCTGGCTCTGCACGAAGTCTCCCTCACCCTCCGCGAATTTGAGAGCCACCTTGCGGTCGTCGGTGCGAATCATCCAACAGCCCACTTCTTGGGCGCTCAGGCCTTCGGGCAGCACAAATTCGAAGTCCTCGCGCAGCTGTTTGACCTGAACCTTGACCACATGATCGCGAGAGTCCGCTGGCACCTGCGCTACAAGCGTGTCCCCGCGCTTCACCTGGATCATCGGGTATTCCCGATTGGGGGGAGCGTAGGGGGAATGAGGGTCCGAGTAGTGCACGAAGAGGAACAGTGGACTCGATGGCGTCTTGGTCGTCAGCCACTTGTTCAGGCGCGCGTTGACCTCCTCCGAAGACTTCCACCAACGTCGGATGAACGTGCCTCCGTAGGTGTCAAACCCCTGGGCGAATCCGAAGCGGTCGCTCAACACTCCCAGACTCACGAAAGCTGCGGTGGACCAACCGTGCTCGCTCAGGATTTCAGCCAGGGTGTGATTGGCTTCGGGAAAACTCTGGGAGTTCACCGTGCATCCGTGGTCCGAGGGCACGCTCGAAGTGAATAGGGACGCGTGACTTGGCCCGGTCAACGGGATGTGGGCGCGCGCGCTGGAGAAGCGGGCGCCGGAAGCGGCCAGCGCATCCATGGTCGGCGTAGCGATGTCGGATCCGTGGCAGCCAAGGTGGTCCGCTCGCAAAGTGTCCACGGCGATCAGAATCAGGTTGCGCTTTGAGCCCGGCGTGGATGGCGTTTGCTCGGGGCCCGTCACGGACTCGGAATCCGAACATCCAGCAAGGGCCAGCAAAGCCAGGCAAAGCAGTCCCGCAGGGGCGCTGGAGGCCCTAGGCAAGGGTAGCACGAACTTCATGGGGGAATCATAACCTTCCCCCCCGCGCGCCCCGCTCCTCAATCGCGTACCAAGGCCCTCACGGTCCACTGATTCTCAACGAGGGAACACAACACGAGGTCATCCTGTCCCGATCCCGTCAGGTCGGTGGGCAGGATCACGACTTGCTCGGCTTCTCTGAGCCCGGGCACTTTCAGGGACCACTCAGGGCTTAGATCCTTGCGTGACCGGCGCAGCGCCGCGCCCGCCGAGTAGTCCCGTTCAAACAGATCGCTCATATTGAGCGTGATGTTGCCCTGGTCGCCCAGAGAGTCGAGATCCTCGAGGACCAAGACTTCGAGCAGGCCCATGATGTCAGGCGTGCCGGTCCATGCACGCTCCAGACGATCCTCATCGGGAGCGCAGTTGAGGTACACAGACAAGGTGTCGCCGTCCACATCCACCACGTCGTTGGCAGCTTCTTCACCGTTCCAATTCAAGCGCCTGGCAGGAATCTCAAGCTGTTGCATCACGGCCTCGCCGATTTCCTCGGCCTCCTCGATGAGCGGCAACAGTCGCGGGACCTCCACGGATATGCGCCCCCGTTGGGTGGGGCTGCGGCTGAACGTACCCTTGGAGTTGGTGTACGTGTAGATGTCAAAGTCGAGCTTGCCGGGCAGGATCAAGTAGCGCAGTACGCGCCCCAGGCTGATACGCTCGCCGCGCACGATCTGCAACTCGGGCAGGTTGTCCGCGCGCACTTGGCGAACGAACCAACCCAGCACCTTGCCGCTGGACTTCAACACCTGATCCGGCGTCTCGCGTGGGCCCGTTCGCGAGCCACCCAGGTAAACCCGAAACTTGGAGCCCAGAACGACGATTAGGTCTCGCGGCATTTGACCGTCCAGATCGCGCAGCGCCCAAGAGACCTCCTCGTCCACATTGGCCAGTAGGTCGTCAAAGTCGAGGTCTGAGTGCCGGGGCAACTCCTCTCGCAAGGCTTTCAGATCCATGGTCCAGGTGGGTTCCGTGGGCAGCCCTTCGGCGCCGGCCAGGTGTGCGGCCACCAAATTGCGAGTCTGCGAAATCAGGTCCGGTTCACCGTCCCCATCCAAGTCGACCATGCGGAACTTGGGCACGGATACGTTGCGGCCCACCCGCGCTCCCAACTGGTGGGGCGAGCCCACTGCAAGACTTACCGAGAGGTCGAAGGCAATGATCAGGGGCTCTTCAAACCCCTGCTCGCTCGCAAGGTAGACGTGATGGGCCCTGCGAGTGGGCAAAATGAGGTCCGGGCGGCCATCTCCGTTCACGTCTCTGGAGAACTCCATGGCGGTAATGCCGGGCGGCAAGAACACCTCGTCCTTCACGAGCGTCGGGCCGGGCTCAATTGTCTGGCCATCGAAGTCGAAACGCGAGACCGTGCCGTCCTGAGTCAACAACAGGATGCAGTCCGCGCCCGAGGCGTCCATGTCCTTGACGGTCCACGCAGTCCTGCCGGCCGGCCATTCCAAGACGGCTGTCGGGTCGCTCGGATAGAGACCGTGTTCGTCTAGGGCGTAGATGGCCAGGCCCGACCCGCTTACGCGCACGAGGTCCAGGTCCCGATCCCCGTCCATATCGCGCAAGGTGAGGTCCGCGGATCCCAGCTCCAGCTGGATCAGAGTCTGCAGGCCATTGTCGCCATCAACACCGCCGCCATGGGCCAGGGCGCCAAGAGTCAGAAGCGTCGCGATCATCACCTGGAACCCCGTCGCTGGGTGACCTGGATTGTCAGCCGACGCTCGCTACCCGAGATCAGGTCGCCGAGACCATCTCCATTCAGATCTTGCACACGCAGGGAAGTGAGTTCGCCGGGGGTGTCAAACGACTTCCATGGAGCCGGATCCAGACTCCAGGAATCGGATCGAAACAGGCCGCCGTCCCGGAACTTGATACGGCGCAGCGTGATGCGGCCTTCCAGGTCCACAGCAGCCAGGTCTGCAACGCCATCGCCGCTGCAATCGGCCCGCAACTCGTAGTTCCCGACTGCGTCTTGAACGTTGCGTTCGTCGTAGGTCTCTACGTGCTTGACCGCCGGCTTGCGGGCAAACGCGCGCCCTTCACCGAAGAACACAAGATGCGTGAACTCGAATTTCAAGCCTGTGATGGCGTCCGTCACGCCAGGCAATTCGAACTTGCGCACGACCAGATCGCCGCGACCGTCGCCATTCACATCGGTGACCTGCACCCGCAATTCCGTGCCATCCAGTTTCAGCACCTGGGTCGGTTTGTCAGGAAGCAGGCGATGCCCATCGTTGATCAGTACAAGGATCTTGGCGGGCGCCTTGCCGAGAGACTTCAGGTCGCCCTGCAGGATCACCAGGAAATCGATGTCCCCGTCACTGTCGACATCGCTCAGCATTAGTCGCCGGCGTCCGTCCCCGGGATCCATGTATTTCGGCATCGGCTCCGTACGCGTAGGCACGCGGCCGGCTGATAGGTACACGCGCAAGCCGTCTTCTCCTAGGGCGAGAACGTCCCTGCGGCCATCACCATCCACATCCACCACGGCGGGCGCGTCAAAGCCCTGCGCCGAGGCGAGCATGTCCCCTCCGTCGTCACCGTCTCCCATGAACGGGCCGTTGCGATCGCTGGCGTTTCGGTAACGGCGTATCGCGTCGTAGGATTCAACATAGTCCAGGTACGGATCCTCCGAGTCGGCGCCCACAACGTGCTGTTGGGTGTAGAACGAATCCCCGGCGTCATCGGTTTGCGCTGACCAGAGTACGAGCCCCTCGGCTTGCGGGAGCAGAATTGGGTCGAGCCCAGCGCCGCGCGACGACGGTAGGCGGTAGGCCCAATAGGGAAAGGCGTCGGGGCTTGGGATGTCAAACAACATGGGCGCCTTCACCAGCGCCTGCACGTTTCCTCGGTAGCCGCTATGGGTGACGCTGTAGGACCAGACTCCTGAATCCGTGATGAGCAACAACTCCAAACCCGCCTCCGGACGCACATTGGCCACACTCCAAGCGGTGATATCCTCCTTGATGGAGACGCGCACACGCGGATCCCTCTCAACGCCCCGCTTGTTCAGGTTGTGCAGCCGCAACTCACGACTGCCGTTATCCAAGAGCAGGGTGAGCACCAGGTCGCGTTGACCCCGGCCCTCCCTGCCGACCCCGGTCAAGACTCTCCAGCTCAACAATCGCGCGTCGAGTTCCAGGCTGGAGTCAATGAAGAAGACATCCTGCGCGGCCCGTGTCTTGGCCTCCTTGGCGTGCACGCCGCCCTCAGCCCCGAGCTCTCCCAGCAGAGCGGTGCTCAGAAGAGCCGCAGCAAAACTCGAGATGGAGATCACTGGCCGAGTTCTCCAACTCCGCTTGAGAAGCGGATGAAGCGCAGGAAGCTCCAGTGCTCTTCGAGCTCAGTGCGCTCGTAGTGCATGAGCCAGATGATCCAGGCGTCCAATAGACTCAGCGAGACGACGCTGCCATCCGCATTGGACGTGTAGTTGATGAGGAAAGGCAAATCGAAATCCAGGACCCGCCGTGGCACGTCAAGCAAGACGACCCTGACCTCGGAGTAATTTCCTTGCCGGTCAATGACTCCCAAGCTCACGGTTGTTCCTTCGGGCAGCGCCTGGACCTTGCGGATCAGTGACCGCGCCGAGTGGACGGGCACGCTATCGAGCGTCTTGACCACACTGCCCACTTCGATGTTCGCCCGTGCCACAGGCCCCTCGGGGTCCATACTCACGAGGCGCGCACCACCGCCGGCGGTCAACCAGCCAGCACGTGTGCGAGCCGGATCCCGACGCCAAACCAGATCTGCAGCCGGTCCTGCGGTGCCCTCGGAAACCAATTGGACGTGCACGTCGAAGGCCGAGTCCCCGCGACTTGCGCGCAACGTCAAGTCCACACCAACTGCTGCCTGGTCGATGAGTGTGTCCAGCGCTCCGGGATCATTGACCTCGAATTCGCCCACTTGCAACAACACGTCGCCCACCTTGAAACCCGCTTGCGCCGCGGGCGAGTTGGCGACCACGCGTGTCACCTTCACTCCGGGCTCAAAGAAGAGATCTTCTAGCGAGTCGCTGTCATTCTCGCGTACTTCCAGTCCCAAGAAATTCCCCGCCTGCTCTTGGCCGGCGGACCACTCAAGGACTTCCGGTAGGGGCTCCGGCAGAGGATAAGAGGGTGCAGTCAGGCAACTCGGCAGGAGCCCAAGCGCCGCCCAGCCGATGAGGCGCAGAGGAGAACTGGGGGGCAGGGTCCGCACGGGGGACAACTCGGTACGGCAGTGGAGTAGTGCGGTGTGCATGGGGTGCTTCAAGCGTACTCCAGTGCCTCAGCTCGAACGAGTACCAAGAACGCCTGGCATGGAGTAACCCGCACATGCCACTACGTGCCAGATGTTTACACATCCGGCACTCGCAGCCTCAGAGCGTTCTGCGCCGCATCACCGCCACCGTGACTCCCAAAAGCAAGAGTGCCTGGGCCCAGGGCAGCCACAGGGCAAGCCGCATCAGGTCGTCGGGAAAGCCCCTGTCGGAAAAGCCCTGGACGACTTGAGTCGCCTCGCCGAGGGCCGAGGAGTCGGCCAAGCTTGGGGCAAAGCTGGCGAAGATCAGGTACGTGTGCTCGGGACTGAGTGACTCCTTCACCAAGTCGAATGTCACAAAGAGAACGAGTGCTGCGGCCACTGCACCCACCGCGCTGCGCGAGCAGGATGAGACCAAGAGACCAAAGGCCCAGATCGCGACCAGCGCTGGCAGAGTGGCGAATAGGGCGCCGCGCACTTCGCTACCGAGTTCCTCTGCGCTCAAGATCTCGTAGCCGTCTTCCACAAGCGGCCCGAAGTCCAATTGGGAGCGGGCCACGAGCCAAGCGCCAAGGAACGAAACCAAGAGCCCGCCCAAGATAGGCAGTGGAGCGATGAGAAGTCTGCCCACCACCAGTGCCGGTCGCGCCGTACTGCGCGTTACGGCCATGCGCAGGAGACCGGACTCGTGGTCACCCGCAAGGCTGCGAGCACTGGCCACGAGCAGAGCGAACACGGTCAGCGCCAGGCCGACGCGCATGCCCGCCAGCATGGCGGACCAACCACCTCCGCTCTCGACCATTCCCTGACCAGCGATTTCCACCGAAGAAGCGAGGGCGCTGATGGCCGCGACGGAGCACACAGCAAAGCCCACGACCCACAGACTGAGACTGCGGATGAGCCGGTCAAACTCGGACCGCAAGATGCGCAGGGTACCGGTCATGGCCCCACGGTCTCCTGGGCGACCAGCCGATCAAAGGCATCCGCCAGGCGTTGGCCCGCAGGTTGCAAACGCACCAGCCCGGCGCCGGACTTGACCAACACCTCTGCCAACTCCGAAGGCTGTGCGCCGCTCGACCCGAGGTCCACGTCGATGATCGATCCTTCCTGGCCGCGCACTTCCCAGCCGCCCATCGTCGCCAGGGCCCTCAAGGCGCATTGAGGATCTTGAACAGTGGCCTGCAGCAGCCCCTCGCCGCGACCCAAAATGTCTCCCAAAGGCCCGGTCGCCACGCGTTGCCCGCGCACCATGATAGTCGCGTGGGTGAGTACGGGCTCTACGTCGTGCAGGCGGTGCGTGGAGAGGATCAGGGTCAGCCCGCTGGACGCCAATTTCCCGATGAGTTCCAAGATCTCTCGCGTTCCCACCGGATCGAGCCCCGAAAGGGGCTCATCCAGCACCACCAATTCAGGTTCACCTGCCAAGGCCGTGGCTAGGGCCAGCCGCTTGCCCTGACCCAATGACAAGGCTCCTGCCCTGCGCTTTTTTAGGTCCGACAGACCCACGAGATCCAAGACTTCGTCGTGGCTGCGCCCACCTTTGTGGCCGCGGATCATTGCGTTGTAAGCCAGGTTGGCCGCGACGCTACGACGCTTGAGCAAGACCGGTCGGTCGAAGACCACTCCTACCCGGCCCGCCGTCCGGTACAGGGCCTGCGAGGATGCGCCCAGCACTTCGATCGAGCCACTCGTGGGTTTCATCAAACCCAGGGCGCAATAGAGAGTCGTCGTCTTGCCGGACCCATTGGGTCCCAGCAATCCGTGGACTTCGCCGGGATTCACTTCAAACGACAAGTCCTGCACGGCCTTCACCGGCCCAAAGGACTTGCATAGGGAGTGAATCGCGAAGCTGGCCATGTTGGCTGCTAGCTTGGAATCTGTGACAGCCGGATTCAACCAAGTGCTGTGCGCAGGGCCGCCGTGAAGCCCGCATGAGTCCCACAGCACCCGCCCACAGCAGCAGCACCCAAGCGCACGGCCTGCACGATCTGCCTCGCGAAGTCCTCCGGAACTTGGGGGTACACCAACTGTCCCTGCTCTGCGCGCGGTAGTCCAGCGTTGGGCCGCATGACAAGAGGCAGGGACGTGGATGCCAGGTACTCGGACAGTGCGTCCAAGCAATCTTCGCCCGTCATGCAGTTCACCCCGAGTGCCGTCGCTCCCGCGTCCGCCAGGACCTTGAGCCCTGCGGCAAGCGACTCCCCCCCCGCCAAGCAATAACCGTTCACGCTACGGGCCGGGACAAGACTGACACTAATCTCCAGATCTGAGGCCGTGCGGGCAGCCGCGAGCGCAACACGAGCCTCGGTCAAGTCTGTGAATGTCTCGAGACCCAAGTAATCCACGCCCGACAGCGTCAGCGCCTCGGCCTGCTGCGCAAAGGCATCCATCCACTCCTGTTGCCCAGCCCCGGTCCCCAGGGGCACGGACTTGCCACTGGGCCCAATGTTTCCAGCCACAAGGGGCCGTTGGCCTTGCGGGGACCGAGTCGCGCACTCCAAGGCGATCTCGGCTCCCCGTTGGTTGAACTCCATCACGCGATCCCCGTACCCGCATTGCGTCAAGGCCAGCCCATTCGAGCGGAACGTGTTCGTTTGAAGGACCTGACTGCCCGCCTCGCGGTGCGACTCATGCACCTGCGCCACCTGGTCGGGCTGTTCAACGTTCCAGAGATCCGGCGGCTCGTGCCTCTCGAGTCCACGCGCAAACAGAGCTGTCCCCAAAGCGCCGTCCAGGAGCACCGGCCGACGTGCCAGTAGCCTGGCGAAGGGAGTGGGCCGGGCGGGGGACATCGTCAACACCCTACGCCGTGAAGTGCGGGATTTTCTGTGCCGATCCCAAAGTGATGGGTTTGGCTCTCAGTCGAAGGCGATCGCAACGGCTTCCGAGAACCCTGTGCCCTGTTCATGTCCCCGGGCAATTCACCTGAGCCGCCGCTGCCTGCGTCCATACCCCGGCCCAGGCCGCTAGGCGCAGACTGATCAAAGTGGCACGGACTACCATGGCGTCCTTGGGGTGGCGGGATCGTCGCTTCGAAACGGCGCACGCCACAGATCCTACTCTGTGATACCCACGACGCACTGTTGCCTAGCAACAGCGTAGCCACACCGACCGCCTGGACCGTCTACCCACAGTCCTTGAGCCAGATTCTCTGGCCGCAGGCTTACGAGGTCGGTTGTGGCTGCACTTCCTGCTCGGGCCAAGTCCCATCCTACACAGATGCTAGTGGCGCGGCTGAACGGCAGCGGCGAACAGCCGCACGATGTCGCCCGCGGCTTCGACCGTGTGCACGGCGCCAGCGCTCTTGCCCGCTTGAAACACATCCCGGTAGCCAAGGCCCTGTTGGGACGAGCGCTTGAGACGGCGCAGAGATCGTACGGCGTAGAGAGTCCTCATCCAGTGTTTCGTGCGACGCTGCCGTAAGAGCCAATTGGATATCGGGCCGGCCCTCAGTCCCAACTTTGCGATCATGGGCGTGTGGATCACGGAGCAGGGCACACCCGACAATTTGTCCGTGAGCACGATGTCCTCTTCGTTGGCTTCCACAATGGCCGCCTGGTAGTCGGCATGCACGGCGCATTCACGGGTGGCGATGAAGCGTGTGCCCATTTGGACACCCTCGTACCCCAAGGCGAGTGCTTGAGCGAACTGTTGCTCGTCGCCAACACCGCCGGCCAAAACCAAGGGAACTTTCAGGTCCGTCAGTTCTGCGAACAAATCGGCGGCGGTACGCGAGCCGGCGTGGCCTCCGGCGCGTCGATTGACGCAGATGAGACCGTCGACCCCCTCCTGCAACGCCCTCTCCGCCCAGCGGCGCTCGGTGACGTCGTGATACACCACGCCCCCGCCAGAGTGCACGGCGTCCACCACCCAGCGCGGGTTGCCGAGGGCTGTCACGAAGAACCGCACACCTTCCTCGAGCGCGATATCGACCCACTCGTGCATGCGCTGCTCGTAGCGTTTCAGCGACCGTTCGACGAGGGCATTGAGCCCGATGGGCTTGGAGGTGAGGGACCGAATCTCGCGCAACCCGGCCCTGAAGTCGCGGCCGTGCACGTAGGTCAACGAAATTGGTTGGACGATTCCCAGGCCCCCTGCCGCACTGACCGCCGCCACCAGCTCGGGGTTGCTGCAAGGATACATGGCCCCGCACAGAATCGGGTAGTCGACCCCCGCGTGGCGTGTGAATGCCGTGCCGATCGGCTGAGGGCCGCTGGGGTTCATTGTCGACTGCGCCAAGGGCAACTAATTGGAGGCGACACGGGCCATTGGTAACTGGACTCGGCTAGCGCTCTTGCTGCTGGACATGCAGGCCTGCAACAGAGCTTCCAGTCGGTCGTAGTAGTCACCGGGGCGGAAGTCGCGATCCACTCGACGGCGGCCAGACTCTCCGACTTCGTGTCGCAGATTTTCATCCGCCAGGGCACGGTCGATGGCGCGTGCCATGGAGTCGACATCCCGACGCGGGACGCTCCATCCGCCGACTCCTTGCGCCAGCCACTCGCCGACACCTCCCACATCAAAAGCGACAACCGGCACGCCGTGCGCCATGGCTTCGATTCCGACCAGCCCGAAGGGCTCGTCCCACACGGAAGGGAAGACCACCAAGTTGGCGCGTTCGTACAAGTGCTCGAGCGGTTGTGAATCGAGCCAGCCCGTGAAGTGCACGCGCTCTCCCAAGCCTTCTTGCTCAGCCTTCTCTTGCAACCACTCGGCCGCGGGTCCGGAGCCAGCAATCAGGGCACGGTAGGGCTGCTTGACCTTGGTCAGCGCGGTCAGCAAGAAGTCCACGCCCTTGTCGGGCAAGGTCAGGCGGGCGGGAGTCAGCAGAATCGGATCTGAACCCGCTTGCAGGAACTTCCGTGTTGCATCCGGAAGGTCCGCACCCGTTTCGGAGAGCGACTCAGCCATGCCAGCCTGGGTGCAGTAGGGCAGCACCTCAACGCGCTCGGGAGGCAGACCCGACTCGATCAGCTCTTGGGCCATGTACTGGGAGCCCACCAGCAGCAGTTGGGCGCGTGCCGTCAGGTGCAGCCCCTTCTGCTTGGCGCGCAGACGACTGGTGGGCCCCAGCACGTCGCCCTTTGAGTGGGCAGCGGACAGCCCGTGACAGCTGTCGCCAAACCAATGGCGCGTGAGGCAGCCCATGCCCATCGGTTCTCGGCAGGGCAAACCGCCCACGAGCATCTTGTTCAGGCCTGGGCAGAACAGCGTGTGATCCTGCACGAAGCGTGCGAGCGGGGCGGCCCGCAGCTGCTCTTCGATCACCCACGGGGCGCAGGGGGTCAGCTGGTAGATCAGGTCGGGTCGCAGAGCGTGCAGACAGTCCCGCAGGCGGTGTCGGTCGCGCGCGTCGGGGGTCATTTCACCCAAGGGCTCAAAGCGCTCAAAGCGCAGACCCGACTCTGGCCGTCCCTGGCCAGTGCCGTGTAGCACCGTGACTTCGTGCCCGCGTTGCACCAATTGGCGCGCGGTCTCCTGTGCGTAGCGCTCCGATCCCCCGATCAGACGCCAGTGGCCAACCCCCAAGACTATGCGCATCGTGGGCTCCAACCTAGCAGTCGGCCCGGCTCGATTCGAGAAGCGTTCCTAGCTGCCGATGGTCATCAAGAACTCGGCATTCACGCTGGTCTTGCGCATCTTCTGGATGAGCATCTCCATGGCTTCTACCGGATCCAGCTCATTGAGCACCTTGCGCAGCATCCAGATGCGTTCGATTTCTTCCGGCGTGAAGAGCAGTTCTTCCTTGCGCGTGCCGGAACGGTTGATGTCGATGGCGGGGAAGATGCGCCGGTCGGAGATGCGTCGATCGAGCACGATCTCCATGTTGCCCGTGCCCTTGAACTCCTCGAAAATAACCTCATCCATCTTGGAGCCGGTCTCGATCAGGGCCGTGCCCAGAATCGTCAGGGAGCCCCCGTCTTCGATGTTGCGTGCGGCGCCGAAGAAGCGCTTGGGAAATTGCAGAGCCGTGGCTTCGAGGCCGCCCGAGAGCAGCTTGCCATTGCTGGGTGCTTCGACGTTGCAAGCCCGGGCCAGACGGGTGATCGAGTCCAGCAGGATGACCACGTCGGACCCCGCTTCGACCATGTTCTTGGCCCGTTCGATGACGCGCTCAGCCACCTGCAAGTGGCGCGTGGCGGGCTCGTCAAAGGTGGAACTGACGACCTCGACGTTTTCGCCAGTCACGCTGCGTTCGAAGTCGGTGACCTCCTCCGGGCGCTCATCCACCAACAAGATAATGAGGTGCGCGTCGGGGGCGTTGGTCACTACGGACTGGGCGAGCATCTGCAACAGGACGGTCTTGCCCGTGCGGGGGGGCGCGACGATCAGCCCCCGTTGGCCGCGACCCACAGGCGTGATCAGGTCAACGATGCGCATCTCGAGGGGGTTCTCGGGGGCACCCTCGAGGATGATCCGCTGCTCGGGGTAGAGCGGGACGAGTTCCTTGAAGGGCGCACGGCCCGTGGCCTGCTCGGGGTCCGCTCCGTCGATCTGCTCCACGTCGTGCAGGCACAGGTATTTCTCACCCTCGCGAATGGCACGCAGGGGACCGCGCACGGTCATGCCTTGGATAAGCCCGAAGCGCTCGCGCAGTTCCTGGGGCACAAACACGTCTTCCTCTGCGGGAATGTAATCCCGCGAGTGCGTGCGCAGGAAATAGTGGCCCTTGTTGTGCTCGTCCAAGATGCCCTCCGTGAGCACGGGGACGTGGGCATTCAGCCGCTGGCTCGTGATTTCCCAAATGGCGTCGCGACGGTTGCGCCCCACGAAATCCTCCACGCCCTCATCTTCTGCCACCTGGTGCATCTGGTTCAGGTTGCAGGCCAGTAGATCCGCGTGCTCTAGCGGCTTGGGCTTTGTGCGCCCCTTGCGCTTGGGCAGGCCCTTGACCAACTCCTTGTACTCCTCGTCGCCCAAGCTCGTGGGCAGGGCGTGGAAGTCGATGAACACTCCGCCCGGCTTCTTGGGCTTGGGCTTCTGGAAGGAGTGGTTCTTGGGCTTGTAGGGGCGTTTGGTCTTGGTCTGGGCCATGGGCCGATGGGGGAGAGAAGGGTCAAGTCAGGCCCAGTTGGGCCCGCAGTTGTCCGACGGCATGGTCCAATTCCTGATCGGTGCCGTCATTGGTGATCACGAAGTCGGCGCGTTCGCGCTTGATTGATAGGGAGAGTTGAGTGGCCTCGCGTCGGGAAACTTCGTCGGCGGGCCATCCGCGCTGTCGTGTGGCACGTTCCTGGCGCAGGGCCGGGGGGGCGTCCACAAAGACGAGGTACCTGCAGCGACCAGCGAGCCCGTGCTCGGCGTCGTTTTCGAGGAGCAGTGGAACGTCGAGAACGATCGGCTCGGCACCCGCTGTCTGCGCCTCGGTCAGGGCATGCTCGATCCTCGCACGAACTTGCGGATGGATCCAGCCCTCAAGGAGTTCTCGCAGGGCCGGATCGTCAAAGACCTGCTTGGAGATGACCTCGCGCCGAATGCCCCCTCGCTCATTCTCGACATCTGGACCGAACGCCTCACGCAATCGAGGAGCCAATTCCGGGGAATCCAGGACCTCTTGGGCTAGGGTGTCGGCCTGAATGAGGCACCCCCTGGGGCCAGCCAGCCCCCTGCCGACCTGGGTCTTGCCCGCTGCAACACCACCGAGGAGGCCCACGATCAGGGCTCCGGGGGGTGCCGAAGTGGGGATGGGAGGGGACATATTGGTGAGGACAGCGGGGGAAACCAGAACGGAGGGGGGGGGTAGCCCGTGCAACCCCAGTAGGCGCAGGTTCGACGTGTCGATTCTCGCAGCTGGGGTTCCCTGGTAACAGGGTCCTCCGCAACTAGGCCCTCCGCAACGGGGTTTCATGCAATGGGGCCCCTGGCAACGGGGAGCCGCCCAAGAGGAACAGTCCCATTCAATTTCACCTCAGAAGCCCTCACTACAGTTTGTCCCGGTATCTGTCTCCGGATTCAGATCGTGCCGCGGCCACGCTGGTCGTCGGTGACCGAGGTCCCGATGCCTGCGGCAGAGTTCCAGGCGCCCTTTTTTGGAATGCTGACGCCAGCGCCAGCCTGCGACTGCGGAGGGCAGCGCTGGTCAAGCGGACCCCCGATACGTGGCTTCCGACTTGCCGAAGTGAGCCTCTTCGGGTATCTAAATGGCCCCGGAAAGGGCCATGCGCCCCGATCGAGCGCCCCGCGAGTCGTCCTCCAAAATCAACCTCCGAGGTGGCTCGGCTCCAGACCGGCTACGTTCAACCAATTTACTCCCCCCATGGCTTTGTCCTCACGCGCCCCCTCCGGGAACGCCGAGGACCTCAATCAGGATCTGCCCGCATGAACAAGCGTTCGCAGCGCGGAGCTGCCCGCGTCTCCGCAGCCTGGATGATCGTAGTGATTGTCCTGTTCTTCGTTTCTCTCGGCTTTGCTTACGTGTCCAACCAGGAGGCAGTGACCTCCGAGACGGCCGCCAAGGGCGCCCTCGAGGCGCAGGCAACGGCCGAGGCGGACCTCGATGTCGAGCTCAAGAAGACCCGTGCCATTTCCCTGATTCTCGGTTTCTACAACCGCGAGGCTCTGGGGACCAACAGTGATCTCACCACGGCCGGCGACGGGCTCGACAGCCTGCGGGCCGTCATCAACATGCCCGAGTCCGTGCAGGACTACGAGAAGGCCATCCAGCCTGTAATCGACGCCCTGCGCCAAAAGGACACTGAGATTTCCAACCTGAAGACTCAACTCGCCAACACCGAGGGACGTCTTGGAGCGGCTGAGCAAGCCAATCGGGACATCTCTTCGGATCTCCAGAGCAAGATCAGCAAGGCCTCACAGGACTACTCGGACCTCGAGCAGCAGTCTGGGGACGAGAAGACTCGCCTGGAGAACGACATCGCCCAGTTGCGGTCCACCGTCAATCAGCTCAACAGCGATCTGATTTCGGAGAAGGGGACCAACGATGACCTGCAGGCCACGGCCCAGCGTGACGCGTCGGCAGCGACGACTCGCGCGGCGGCCCTGAACCGACAGCTCAAGGTGATGAAGGAAGAGCCGGGTCCCGATGGCGAGGTGCTCGCTGTCTCCCGCGTCCTGATGACGGGCTGGATCAACCGCGGCGCGGCCGATCGCGTCAGCCGCGGCATGGTCTTCGAGGTCCGCACGGGCAACCCGAACCCCGCCCGTCAAGGCCTCACCAAGGGCTGGGCCGAAGTCATGAACGTCGAGGAGCATCGCTCCCAGGTGCGCATCTTCAACGAAGCGGATTCCCACGATCCCATCGGCGCGCGGGACATGATCTTCAACCCCGTCTTTGACCCCAATGGCGAGCGCTTTGCGGTTCTCGTGGGCCGTTTCTCGGGTGCCTACAACGGTGCCGAGGTACGCGCCCTGCTGGAAAGCGTCGGGATTACGGTTCAGGACAAGCTGGACCTGACCACCAACTACCTGATCGTCGGTGGCCCGCTGTTCGTCGACGCGGATGGGGAGCCCAGTGAGGAGCCCATCCAGCCCTCCGAGTTGGCCGAGTACCAAAACGCTCAAGCCCAGGGCGTCTACACCATCTCCATCAACGACTTGAGGCAGTACTTCAAGAAGTAAATCGGAGAGCTGGTTCGAACCGAGCCTCTTTTGAGGCGGGTCGGAGCACGGCAAACGGTATCCTGGACGGGCGAGCCATCGGGCTCGCCCGTCCTTCTTTCTAGTCCGGTTCACCACAGACCTGACCCCTCTCTGCCCAGCGTCCAAGCATGGTCGAGCACGTCACCGATAAGACCGAGCCCGAAGAGGAGGATCAGCGCATGACTCTCGGCGAGCACCTCGAGGAGCTGCGCACTCGGCTCTTCCGATCCGTGCTGGCTGTGGCCGTCGCGTTCGGCGTCTGCTGGAGCTACCAGGATCCCTTGGGTGATTGGATCCGTGACCCCTACAACATTGCGGCCGCCAGGCTCAATGTGGACCTCGTGGACCTGGCCACCAAGGCCATCACTTCGGCCGAGTCGGAAGGCGCCCCCGAGCAGGTTGAGGGAGAGGAGGAGTGGCGCAACTGGTACGAGGAACCCGGCTACCCGGACATCATGGTGCTGCGTTCCGATCTGCGTGTGCCAGAACGCATGAAGGGTGACGCCGCCTCCCACGGGTTCTTCTTCATCATGAAGATGTGCCTCTACGTCAGCCTGTTCCTGGCCGGTCCCGTGATCTTGTGGCAGATGTGGCAGTTCATCGCAGCAGGCCTGTACCGCAAGGAAAAGGGGGTGGTTTACCGCTACTTCCCCTTCTCTGCGGCGCTGTTCGTGGGCGGCGTGTTGTTTGGCTACTTTGTCATGGTGCCCAACGCCCTGTACTTCCTGGCGCGCATGACTCTGACCGAGATTCAGTACTTCGAGACTATCGGGAACTACTGGTCTTTCCTCGTCAGCTTGACCCTGGCCCTGGGGGCGGTATTTCAACTGCCGGTCATCATGATGTCGCTGGCCACTCTGGACATCGTGGTTCCGAGCACATTCGCCAAGTACAGACCCCACATGTTGGTCGGAGCGCTGTTGGTGTCCGCCATCATCACGCCTCCGGATCCCTTCACGCAGATGATGATGGCCGTACCCATCGCGATTCTCTACGAATCCGGCATCTGGATTGGACGCTTGGTGGCTCCCAAGAAGGGCATGAGTTCGGACCAATGACCACCCCCGAACGCCGAGCCGCTGCGCTAGCGGTCGGAGATGAGTTGCTCGATGGTTCACAGGTGGACTTGAATTCGGCGGCGGCGGCCAGCGTGCTCACAGAGTTGGGATGGAGTCTGGAGCGAGTCGTCGTCGTGGGGGACCGCGAGCGGGAGATCGCGGCTGCGCTGGAAGACCTGGCGCGCGGCCATGGCTTGGTACTCGTGAGTGGCGGTCTCGGCCCCACTCTCGACGACCTCACACGCCATGCCCTGGCCCGGGCGGCCGGCGTCGAGTTGCACAAGGACCCGGAGGCTTGGGCACAGATTCTGGGCTGGTATGAGCGCAGTGGGCGGAGTGTGCCCGCCTCCAACGAGCGACAAGCCATGGTGCCCTCCGGATCGCGCCCCCTTGAGAATGCCCAGGGAACCGCGCCTGGCATCCACATGCGTCTGGGCAGCAGCGATGTCTTTGCTCTTCCTGGTCCTCCGCGAGAGTTTGGCCCCATGCTCGACGACCATTTGCGCCCCTGGCTGACACGGGGCGAGGAGGCGGGCAGTGTGCGCCGCTTGCGCCGCTTCTACCTCTTCGGCATCTCCGAAAGTGTCTTTGCCGACGAAGTCGGCGATTGGATGGAGCGCGGGGCCAACCCACTGATGGGGGTGACGGCCAAGGAAGGCGTACTGGCTGTGCGCCTCGTCGCTCACGCAGCTGAGACGCCTGCAGCCGAGGCTCTCTTGGCTGAACGCGCCGCGGAATTCACCGAGCGCCTGGGCTCATACATCTTCAGCGAGCAACACTCCGACCCGGCTCTGACCTTGGGTTCAGAACTGATCCGGACCGCAAGCACAGTGACCACTGCCGAGTCCTGCACAGGCGGGGGCATCGCCCAGGCTCTGACCGCGGTGCCCGGTATCAGCGAGGTCTTCCAAGAGGGTGTAGTGGCCTATTCCAACGAGGCCAAAAGCGACCGATTGGGTGTGTCTCCGGACCTGCTGCTCAAGCACGGAGCCGTCTCTGGTCCGGTGGCTGAAGCCATGGCCCGAGGTGCTGCTGAGCGCAGCGGGGCCGACCTGGCCCTTTCGACAACAGGAGTGGCTGGGCCGGCTGGGGGCACGGACGAGAAGCCTGTGGGCTTGGTCTGGTTTGGCGTCCACTTTCGCGGCCAGAACTTCAGCCTGGAGAAGCGCTGGCCTCCCGTCGGACGAGCGCGGATCAGGACATGGGCCACGGCCCAGGCCTTGATGCTGGGACTTCGGACCCTGCGCGGTTTGCCTCTGAAATGAGGCCTCGGCTGCCCGAAAAACCGCCTGGGGGGGATCCACTCCTGAGCAGTGCGTTGCTATCTTGTCGCCCGGACCAGCGTTACCCCGTGGTGTAATTGGCAACACAACTGGTTTTGGTCCAGTCGTTTCAGGTTCAAGTCCTGGCGGGGTAACCATCTTCCGGGTTTTTTCCTTGGGAATAGTCGGGTCCTGGGTGCGTCGATGGGACCCTGAGGGCCCGCGCGCCGGCGAGGCCCCGTTTCCCTGGCCTGATAGCGCCCCCGACCATGCTGCGTTTCCACTCCCTGCTCGTCGTTGTCTTGAGTTCGATTTGCGCCTCTCCTTGTTTGGCGGAGGGCACGGCGCAGCTGACCCTCACCGGAGATGCTGGACCCCGGGGAGCGCTGGTGGAGCTGAATGTTGCTGCACTCGCTCAATCGGACGGCGAAGCGAACACGATTCAGGCCGACGTGAGCTTCTTCGTGTCCCCTTACACAACGGGTCGGGACTTGCTCAGCTTGCTTAGCGCAAGGCTACGAGCGGAGGGAATCGGAACGGTGTTTACGCCGGCGGGCTCGGGCCCGACCAGCCTGTTCATTGTCGACGCGAGTCGAATTCGCACGCGCTTGGGCGGAAGTTTTGCAGCGACGGTTAGCACATCTCAAGGTCCTCCGCAGTGGGTCCGGTTGGAACGCTCCCCGCAGCTCACCAGTCCTTCGACTCTGCTCGTCGTTCTAGTGGCCCGCGCCCCCTCGGATGGTCGCACGCAGTCTGGCGCCCTATCTCTTGAGCTGGCTGGCGATGCCAGTTCTCCATCCGTGTCGAGTGCTATGGTCGAGAAGGCTGGCTCTCTGGGCTGGCTTACGGACCGTCCGCAACTCAACGCTTGGCGGCCCCTCAAGATCGCCGACGGTCTGCCCGTGATCGGCTGCAGCGTAAAGATCTCCAGCGCCGACCCCTGGTGGGTGGACATCGGGCTGTAGGTCGCTGGCGATTCAACGCCTGCGCAGGAACGCCTCGGAGCTGTAGCGCTGGCCCAGACTGCGCGCTACTTGCTTTTCCGCAGGGCTCGGTTGAGCCCGTTCGAAGCGCACCGCGAAGCGCTGTTCCATCGCAGCTAGCAAGACTGGCGCGAAGTTCTGCGGCGTGCACTCCGATCCCAGGGCCGCCTCGACTGTGGCGATTTCTCCTTCGAGGGGTGTGCTGCCCAACTTGATGGAACCGTGGTGCAACACTCTGCCCGCGCGTCGGCGTTGGGCGGAACCGACACCCTTGCGGTCGCCCCAGGTCACATCCAGAGGCGTGGACTCGTGGAAGCACATTCCGCTCCCGTTCCGGTCGGATTGCAGGACAACGTCGCCCCTCAACCGTGCCTGGATCCCAAATTCCAGCAGGGCGTCGAGCAGCGCGGCATGGATACGCTTGTAGGACAGGGGCACGGGGCCCTGGAACAGGGTGTGCTGTTGGGGCAGCACGATGGAAAAGGTCAGTTCAGCTTGGTGGTGAATCGCCCCGCCACCAGTGATGCGCCTGACGATGGCTCCCGCTTGGTCCTTGTGCGCGACGTCTTCCCATTTCTGAAAGTAGCCCAGGCTGAGTGTGTCAGGCGACCAGGTGTAGAGGCGCAGAGTGGGCGCCGCTTCGTCGTCCTCCAGCAGGGCCTCGTCCAGGCCCATGTTCAGCTCGGGGCTGGCGTCCCAAGACTCGATCAGACGCCACACCGTTCGAGTTGGGTGCGGATCCCGAGCACTATCCAACGGGAGCCGAGACACAACCCTGTCTACCCCTCGGCTTCGCCCACCGAGGCCTCGTAGCCTGCGGCGTCAAGCAGGTGCTCGGTACTGTTGTCGTCGGGCTTCACGCGCACCAGCCAACCCTTGTCCCAGGGATCCTTGGCCAGGACTTGCAAGTGGTCTTCAATGGTCTTGTTCACCTCAATGACTTCGCCACCCACCGGAGAATTCAGGTCGGCGACGGCCTTGACCGATTCGATTTCGCCGAAGGTCTCGCCTTGGATCAACTTGCGTCCAGGTTCGGGCAAATCGCAGTAGACCAGGTCGTCTTCGTTGCCGTGCGAGAGTTCCTCCACGGCGAAATCAGTGATGCCGAAGACGACGGTGTCACCGTCGGACTTGACCCATTCGTGGGAGGGGAGGTAGTGGCGATCGTCGGGGCGCATGGCAGAGAAGTGGGGGGTTGGGGGATCGATTCGATGGTTCGAACCGTAGGTCAGAATTGTGGCTCAGGAGCGTTTGCGTGAGTAGAAAGGCAGGTCCACGACGGTGCAGGCTTGCCGCTTGCCGCGCAAATCCATGTCGACCACCTGACCGGGCTGGGCCAGATGAAGCGGTAGGTAGGCCGTGGCAATATTCTTGCCGACGGTGGGGGAAACGGCGCCAGAGCAAATCGTACCGACGTTCTCGTCCCCGCTTAGCAGGGAGTAACCCTGGCGCGGAACGCGCTTGCCGTCGGTGGTCAGGCCGACCAAGGAGTGCGTGGGTGCGGCGTGGATCGCCTCGAGGGCAGCGCGGCCGATCCAGTCGCCCTTTTCTTCATGGAAGGAAACGCCGAATTTCAAGCCGGCTTCGATGGGGTTGTGCTGCGCGTCGATTTCGTGGCCGTACAGGGGCATGCCCGCTTCAAGACGCAGTGTGTCGCGCGCTCCCAATCCGATGGGTGCCATGCCGCTTGCTTGACCCGACTCGAGCAGGGCCTGCCAGGCTTCAATGGCCCGTTCGGCCGGCAAGTAGACTTCGAAGCCGTCCTCGCCCGTGTAGCCCGTGCGACTGATGCGCACGTTGGGGCTGCCGCACACGGTTCCGTGGGCGAACTTGTAGTAGCCAAGCTCGGCCAGGTCGATGTCGGTGGTGACTCGCGCGAGGCTCTCTTCGGATAGAGGGCCCTGGAGGGCGATCATGGCGAGCTCTTCCGTTTGGTCTTCGAACTGCACGTCCAGGCCGTCGGTGTGGGAGAGCAACCACTCCCGATCGGCGTCTGCGTTGCCAGCATTGACCACGAGGAATATCTCGTCTGTCCCACGGTAGACCAAAATGTCATCGATGGGATTGCCCGTCGCACGGCAGAGCAGGCCATAGCGGATCGACCCCACGGGAATGCGCGCGCAGAAACAGGTCGCCACGCGGTCCACCAGGGCGACGGCATCGGGACCCCTGAGGGTGAAACGCCCCATATGGGAGAGGTCGAACAGACCCACCCGCTCGCGCACGCAACGCACCTCGTCAAGGATGGGGCCGTACTGCACCGGCATGTGCCAGCCACCGAACTCGACCATCTTGCCCCCTAGGGGCTGGTGCTCGTCGTGCAGGGGAGTGTGTCGCATGGGTGAGGTTGAAGGCATGAAAATGGGCGCAACGGTCGGTGGATCGTTGCGCCCCTGTTCGATGGGTTCCCGGACGGGACCCTGGTGTTCAGAGGGTTTTGACGGGCTCCAAGTCCCTGGTGCCTGAGAGATTCGCGCGGGTGTGCCCGGCTTGCCCCTTCGGCGCCTGCCTCGCTTGCGGCAGAGCTCTCCCTGGAGTCCGTTGGTCGCCTTGTTCGGCGGGCGGAGATTCTAGTGCTTCCTGGCTTCAGATCCCAGGGGGACCACCGCGGCCGGGATGTGGAAAGGAATTCCGGGCTTGGCCGCGTGGGGCGCGATCGGGGCTCCTGGCACCTGCCGAGGTACTTTTGGATGTGGGCCCTCCCAGACCCGGCCCCGCATTCTCACATGATCCAACGCGCTCCCGCTCTCTCCCTGCTGCTCGCCTTCCTCAGTACGCCCGCCTGGGGTCAGGACCCTTTCGCAGAGGGTGAACGCTGGCATCACGACGCCACGACCCAAGCTCCGTGGGTGCCCAGTGGAGTTGCGTTTTCTGGACGCGAGGACTTGGTTTGGGCCGGCAGCAAGGGGTCTACGGGTGGGATGATGCTCTTCCACACGGCTGCTAGCGGATCGCAGGTTCCCCGGGCCACGGATCCAACAACTCACGTGGGGGCCACCTACTTGGAATCTGCTGCTGGGCGCCGTGCAGAGGCCCTCTTCAGTCTCACTCAGAGTCCCAACCCCGGGCCCTACCAGCGTCGCACTCGGGTGTTCGGGTACGACGGGGCCAGTGCTCCGGTGGGCGGTCTACTCAGCCCGGGTTGGACTCACGATGTGGGTTTTGACACCAACGGACCGGCGCGCTTGGCCGTGGACCGCGAGGGCACAGTCGTCCTCGTCGCCGTATGGAACAACCTTACCAGCCGTGTTCAGTTGGACTGGCTGGACGGCACGCGTGGCACCCTTCTGATGCGGCGCACGGTCTCCGCCCTCGCCCTGGACGCTTTGGCCTTGTCAGCCGACGGGAAACGGACGGCCGTTTCCACGGGCACCAACCTGGTGCTCTTCGACGAGACGGGAACGATTCTGCACGTCGAGCCTCTCAACAACGCTGTGCACTGTCTGACTTGGGATGCCAACGGAACGACTGTGGCCGTAGGGGGAGCGGGTCAGGTTGCCTTGCTGGAAGAACAGGCGCGCAATTGGGTGAACAGGCTCAACGTGACGCGCGGTCCACAGCAAATCGCTACTGCCGTGGATCTGGACCAGGCTGGCGATGTGCTGGGTATTGGCTGGTGGGAGGCCAGCGCAGGTGTGGATGTGGAGCTTGAGGTGTGGGACACCCGCAAGGGGCTAGTCTTGAACTCCAAGGTCCTGCCTGGAGTCAGCGGCGGAGCCCAGAACCGCGTAGAGGTCGTGGACGTCAGTTCGGATGGCAAGCGCGTGGCTTTCGGAACCTGGGGTAATGGCATCCACGCCGAGATGTTCTTGCTGGACGTTGGCGTGAGTCAATCCGTGCTCGAGTCCAGTTTGCCCGGCAGCGTCCGGGACCTTGAAATTGACGAGAGCGGCTCCCAGCTTGCTGTTGCCTACCAAGACGCCCACCGCAGCCAATTCACCAACACGGGCGGTGTGGCGCTCTTTCAGAGCGGAGACCGCGAACTGGTGCAATTGGACCCCGCCGAACTCGGCGCGGGCCTGCGACTGGCCACGCGCAAGAGCTCCGCCACCCTCGCGTTCCTGCTCTACGGGCAGCGTGCGAACCCGATTCAATTCCCGGGCGTGCAAGGCCTCTTGCACATTGACCGCAAGACCCTCGCCTACCAGTGGCAGGTCCCGCAGGCGGGGCGCGCGCAGTTCCTTCTGTCCATCCCGACGGATGCGTCCCTAATTGGGACACATTTTGCCGTGCAAGCTGCCTTCCGGACCCCTACGGGCACGATTCTCTCGCCGCACGTGGTCGATCCTCTGATCCTGCCCTGAGGCCTCGGGCGCCCCGACAGGGGACTCTGATGGGGGGGCAGAAGGGGGCCCAGTGCCAACCGGCCGTCGAGCCCAGCGGTGGGTTTGGCGAGTTCCCTCAAGCATCGGATCGCTCTCGTCGATAGCGCGGTGAATAGGACGCTTGCCTTCGGGCGGCCGTCCCCCGTCTCCCTCCGCGGATCCCACCCAATTCCGCGGGCTGCTTCTGACTTCCCCAACGCATCGAGCCCTCCCCATGAAGATCGGCCTTTCTACCCGCACCTGGCTTCTCACCGGTTTTGTCCTCCTCGGCGCCTCCTGCTCCAGTCACGTTTCGACTTCGGGGGATCCTCAAGGTAGCGCGTCTATGGAGAGCGCAGTCCAGGACTTGGGCTACGATCCTACCGGCCAGACGACTCTCTTGTCGTTCGACGGTGCCCACGGTGTGTTCGCCGCGTCCCAGGTGGAGAGCGACGGAGGTCAGTCGGCCATCGGCCTGGCGCCGAGTGGCGACGACTTGGTGGTCACTTGGGATGCGCGCGTGACTCCTAGTCACCGTGTACGAGTGCTCAGCAACGCGGTTGACTCCAGCTGGCACGCCGTCACGACGACGGACAGCTCAGCTCCAAGCTTCTCGATCAGGACCGCAACCCAAGACACTTCGGATGGAGCCTTGGGAGGCGACTACCTCGAGGTGACTTTCAGTGGTCCCCCTCTTGTCGAGACCGGCGTGGACGATTCCTCGAACTGGCAGTTGACCGTGGCTGGCCAGGCCGTGGACATGACGGGAACAACCATGACTTACAACGCGGGAACCCGCGTGGCGACCTTTGACCTGGGCGCCATGGCCAACCTGCACGCCAATTTCTGGCTCTCAGTCAGTGGCATTCAGAGCGTGGCCGACGTGGCCGCCGATTCCAACCCGGTGCAGGGCAGCGCCACCGGCGATACGCAGTCACCCAACCTGACCTCGGTCGTGCAACGCCTAGATCTCGATGAGTTCGGTCGGGTGTTGGAGTTCAGCTTTGACAAGCCCATGGACCCGAATAGCTCACCACTCCCGGGCCACTTCTCCGTCGTGGACCACCCGGACGCAGAGGGCTACACCTTCGTGACGCTTGTCGTGCAACAGGCTGATCCCAGCCTGTTGCACGTGACGTTCAGCCGTCCTGTGGCTCCGGGCTACGACCTGATTGCTCACTCTGGGCTGACCGGCTACCACGGCAACCTTGTGGGCGCCAACCAAGAGGCCTTCACAAGCACCAATGCTCCCAACGGTTTTACCTCTGTGACGGCAATCACGGCTGACAACACGGGTGGCGACCAAATCGTCGTCGTGTTGGATCAATCCATCGATCCGGACTTCGCCGACGACGCAACACGTTGGGCTATGACGGTCGACGGCAACCCGCTCACTATGGCCGACCAGGGCCTGTCCTACGATTTCACGCTCAAGACCCTGACTGTCGATCTGGACTTCGACATGCGCAACAACGACGCCGTCGTTGTGGACGCAGTGGGCCAGGTGGACGTGGATGGCCAGGACTTCACTGTTCAAGCGGCGCCTGTGAGCGCTGCTGGCGACGGAAGTGCACCCACAGTGGTTGCCGCCGTTCAAAACCGGACTGTGGACCCCACGGGCTACACCGTCGACATTCAGTTCTCAGAAGACGTGCACAGCGTCCAGGGCGAGGATCCCACGAATTACGCTTTCACACCGGGCGCCTCGGTGGTTTCGGCCACGATCCTGGGGAACGGGAACACGGTGCGCGTCGTCTCGAGTGACCTGGTCATGACGCCTGGAGACGTGAGCTTGACGGTGGACGCCGATGTAGACGACCTCGCCGGTAATGCCATGGGCAGTGTCTCCGGACCCCACTTCCCGACCTCCACCGATCAGACCCCTCCCAGTGCCTGGAGCCTGACCGCCGCAGCCATTGAGGGAGCGAACAACGACCTTGTGGACGTGATCTTCGATGACGACATGGTGGCCAGCGAGGTGCAGGACCTGTCGAACTGGTCGTTCGAGTCGCCCGTCGGAAACGTGCTTGACATCTCGACTTGCACAGTGACCTACGACGCCTCGGCCCGACACGCTCAGATTACCTTGGACGCGGCGGACCTGTTCCTGAAGCAAGACGACGACGTTCAGATCACACTCGTGAGCATGCGCGACATCGGTGGCAACACGGTGGATGGCGCTAGCGTCGGAGGCACGCTCAGTTCAGAGTTCAATCTGCCTGGCTTGGGTACCGTTTGGCGCTCGGATGCACCCAACGATGATGTTCTCACGGTGCGCTTCACCGAGGCCTGCGACCAACTCGAAAACCTCTATGACGCCGTTAGTAATCCTTATGGCACGCGCTACGCCCTACGCGCGGCGGGCGCTCTGCTGGGTTATCCCACCTCGGCCAGCGCGCTCGACGGAGGGCTTGGCGTGCAACTGACCTACGCCGCTCCGATCAACTTGACCGACACCCTGGATGTGATCGGGGCGACCGATCTGGCGGGCAACCTCATGTTCCCCTCCATGGCGAGCGCGATCTCGGCTGAGAACAGCACGGGTCCCGGTCATGGGTCTGCACCCGTTGTCACGGCCGTCCTGGGTGAGGACAACGACACCTTGGTCGTGAATTTCTCCAGTCCCATGTCCCCCTGGGGCGTGACCGATCCCGCACATTACACGGTCAAGACCAACCCCGGTGGTACGCAGCTCACTCTGCTCGGTGCGAACTTCGATTGGGATGGCGCATCGACCTTGACGATCACTCGTGATCAGGCGCGTGGCGAGGAGCTCCGTGGAGCCCTGTCTTATGACGTGACCCTGAATGCCCTCGCCTCCGATCCTCTGCGTTCGGCCCAGGGCCTGCCCCTGCTCGCTTCCGATACGCAACTCGTCAGCGTCGCCGGTGACACGACGAACGGACCGACACAGGCGGCCTCCTCAGCTCGCTTGGACACCACCGATCCCAACTCATTGCTCGTGCAGTTCGACGAGGCGGTCTACCGCTCTGTTGTGGAGACCCCAGCAAGCTACGACCTGGGCCCGGGCCTCCTGGCGGACACCGTCAAGTTGGTGAGCCCCTCGGTTGCCCGCGTGACCTTCAGCGCTCCCGTGACCGCCGGACAGAATCTCGTGATCAGTCAGGCCTCGGCCGAGGACCTCGCGGGCAATACCGCCGTAGGGGACATGACACTGCTTGTGATTGACGATTCCACTCCTCCCGGCCTGGTGTCGATTGCAGGCACGAGCGTCGAGGGACTCGGTGGGGACTACGTGCGGGCCGTCTTCGACGAGCCGCTCGACTTGGCGACGGCCTTGGATCCCCTCCGCTATGCGATCACCAACGGTATCTTCACCGTCAACATGTCGGCCGTGACGGCTCGCTGGGACAGCACCAGCAACACCGTCACTCTGTATCTGCCGGAAGGTGAAGAACTGGACCCGGCTAGCATCCTCTCGGTGATCGTCGGCAGTGTGGCTGACAGCGCAGGCAACATTCCTGGCGCTCCGCTGAGCGACACCGGAGTGGTTACGGGTGACGTCACCCCGCCGAGCTTCAGCAACGCCTGGACGCACTTCCAACTCGACAATGCGGGCACCACCATTGAGGTCCTCTTCAGCGAGGATGTGGACACCGTGTTCAGCGGGGATGAAGCACTCTGGACCACCACTGGATTCGCCGATGTGAACAGTGTGGCTGTCATCTCGGGCGACCATGTGCGGCTCACTCTGAGCCAGGCCATGCAGCCCGGCGACACCCTCGTGCTCTTCGCAGGCCAGCGAGACGTTGCTCGCAACCCTGCAGGTGTGCTGCAGATCGAGCCCGTGGATCCCCAGGACTGATCCCTGCGGGGTCGGGTCTCAGACTCGGACAGTCGCGGCGTGGGAGAAGCTTCTCGCTCCAGCCCGCGAGCTCTGTGGCCGATACAGACGTGCTAGCGGTTCCTATGCCCTCCCGGGCACCCCTTGCGCCCATGTCAGCCACCCACCAATCCCACGTGCCCCACCAGGAATTCGATTCCGATTCTGAGGGCGATACCCTCCCCACTGAGGACGCCCTGTCCAGCCTCCTGGGGCAGGCCAGCGAGTGGCTGCGTTGCGGGCGTCTGACGCGCGCGATGTCGGCCTACCGCCAAGTGCTGGAAATGGACCCCACGCGCGCCGGTGTGGCTCAGCGCGTGGCTTGGATCGAACGCGAAGAGCAAGCCCAGAGCCGCATTCGGACCAGGCGCTGGACCTGCGTCCTGCTGGTCTTCCTCGTGGCCCTGATCGGCTCTTGGATCACAACTCGCGAGGGTCAGCTCAAGCTCCGGGTCTCCCATTTGCCCGCCGTTCGCAGCGACGACCCCAATGGTATCGCCAAGCGTGTGGCGGCCATGGACGCGTTGCTGGCTGAGCACTCGCTTTGGATTGGAGGCATTGCGCTGCGCAAGGAACGCGACCAATTGCTCGCCCAAGCACGCCTCCACTCGGCCGCTCAGTCTCGCCGCGAAAGGGAGCTGCAGGCGCGCCTGGAGCGACAAGAACTTGCTGCCGAGGCTACTTGTGTCAAGGGCCGCCGCTTGATCGAAAGCGGCTTGCTCGCCGAAGCCCGTGAGGTATTTGCCCAGGCAGCACGCACGGCTCCCGACGGCTCAGACCTAAGCGAACAGATCCAAGCAGAGCTCGACGCTATCGATCAACGTCTCGAACTCGATCAGCCTGCCAATCCTCTATCCATCGCTTCCCGCAAACCCTACTCGGCCGGAGGCCAGTAATTATGGTGCAGATTCAACTCAGCGACAAACGCGTGACGGCCAAGATCGTCTTCTACGGTCCGGGAATGTCCGGTAAGACGACCAACCTCGAGGTGATCCACCAGCGGGCTCCAGAGTCAAGCAAAGGAGAGCTGACAAGCATCTCCACGGATGGGGACCGCACCCTGTTCTTCGACTTCATGCCACTGGACTTGGGGACTGTCGCAGGACTGCACACGCGCTTCCAGCTCTACACCGTGCCTGGTCAGGTCTACTACAACTCCACTCGCAAACTCGTCTTGCGTGGAACGGACGGCGTGATCTTCGTGGCGGACTCTGCACCCGACATGCTCGAGGCCAACCTCGAGTCTCTTGCGAACCTGCGCGAGAACCTGGCCGAGTACGACAAAAACCTCGATGATTTGCCCCTGATCATCCAATTCAACAAGCGCGATCTTGCCAACGCCATGCCCGTGGAGGAGATGCGCGCGGCTTTGCGCGATGCTCTTGGCGGTCGTGAAGTTCCGGATCTGGAAGCGGTGGCCAATTCAGGCCAAGGTGTCTTCCCGACGCTCAAGGCTCTGGCAGCCCTGGTCTTGGACCGGGTCCACCAACAGACCGGAATGGCCCCCGCGCCCGTGACTCCCAGACCTGTGGCCCCCGGCGCACCGGCGCCCCGCGCTGCTGCTGGGATCGAGACTCCCACTGTTTCTCACGCGGCGCCGGCGGGCAACGAATCGCACAGCCCCACCCAAGAACTGCCCGCGCCCTTCACGGCGCCCGCTTCGCAAGTTGCGCCCGCTCAGACCCACGCAACACCTGCGGCCTACGAGGCACCCGCACCTACCCGTGAATTGCCGACAGCCCATGAGGCACCGGCGCAGAATCACGAGATGTCCGTGCCCTATGAGGCGACCACGCCTTGCTATGAGGCATCCACAGAGCAGGCGGCTCCCGCAGCTCAAGAGATGACCGAGTTGCGATCGGAACCGGCGGCTCCTCTCGGATCGCAGCACGCGGCGTCGGCTCCTATGGAGCATCTTGGTCTGCCGAGTCTGTCCCACTCAGAACTCGGACAGGCACAGACCCCGAGCTTGGCGGAGCCGACTCCGCAGCTGGCCACGGCGCAGTCGTCAGTCGCTTCAGCTCCCGAGTCACAAGCCCGCTCAGCGTACAACCCGGCGTCGCCGGTACAGCCTGTAACCGAAGCGGTTCGACCCGACCTAGAGATGCCTGCAATCCCCGCTCCTCAAGAGCAGGGTTCGGGTCTGCGTCTTGGTGGCTCGATGCCCGCACCGGTCGATGCCCCGCCTGCCCCGCAGGCCATGGCGGCCAATCCGACGCCCGCGCTACCCGCCTCGCCGCCCAAGGCCACGTCGGCAGCGCCCGTGGGCCACGCAGCACCACACTCATTCAAGACACCCAGCACGTCCGCAAAGAAGTCACATGTGAGCTTGCCTCCAGTCGCCAGTAGCGTGAGGCCGCGCTCGATGGCCTTGGCTACGACGGCCCTGGTCGTCACGGCTTTCTTGTCCGGGATCGCCCTGGGCGTCTTCCTAGCGCAGCCCTTCTAGACTCCGAGGACCCATCACATGAGTCAGTTGGATCAACAGCTCCGCCGCGAGCGGCTAGAGCCTTATGAAGTGTACGTGGATGAAATCCGCGGACGCCTGAACGGCCTGCTCGGGGCTGAGGGGATCGCGGGTGCGATGCTGATCGACCGCGCTGGCCATCCCATCGCAGCCTCAGGCGATCTGGGCACCCAGGACCCCGACCTCGTCGTGGCTCTGTCTTCCGCTTCCTACGCGGCACTTGGACAGGTGTTTTCCACGCTGGGTAACGGGCCGGCAACACAGCTCCAGATCAGTGGGGCAGAGCGCGGGTTCTCCCTCTTTCCCCTGGGCAGCGGGGCACTGCTACTCGTGTCGTGGGATAGGGGCATGTCGGCAGGAGTCGTGACGGACTGCCAACGCGACCTCGTGCGGCTTTTGGGCCTGCTCGAGTCCGACCAGAGCTGAGCCCCAGGCACGAATGACGTCCCTCTGAGGGTCTTTTTCTTGCCAGAGTGAAGGGGACTTTGCAGCGGCCATCGGGGCAGTCCAGGCTCACGCTGACCACCGGCCCCGGCTGCATTCCCAGGACCGACAAGTAGTTCGTAGCGATACGCAACTAGGCCTTATTCCAATGGAATTCACAAAGACCCATTCGGAGTGCGCCGTGTTTGGGTTGCGCGCGGGACGAGCTACCGCATTGGCTGCTGCCCGGTAGACCGCGGGGGAGCTTGTGCTCCGGACAAAAAGTTTCCCAGAACTGGGTCCAGAGGGTCTGGGGGGGGACCGATGGTCCCCATGATGTCGCGTCTTCCTACCTAGCCCATACCCAAGCCCAATTTGGGCACATTCTGGGCACCGACCCCCCAGGCCCATCGGGCCCAAGGAGACTCCTCTCATGGCGAAGAAGAAACGCAAGGCGGCCAAGAAGAAGGCCACCCGTAAGAAGGCAACCAAAAAGAAGGCAACGCGCAAGAAGGCCAAGAAGAAGGCCACTAAGAAGCGCGCTACCAAGAAGAAGGCCAAGAAGAAGGCAACGCGCAAGAAGGCCAAGAGGAAGGCCACCAAGAAGCGCGCCACCAAGAAGAAGGCCAAGAAGAAGGCAACGCGCAAGAAGGCCAAGAAGAAGGCCACTAAGAAGCGCGCCACCAAGAAGAAGGCCAAGAAGAAGGCGACGCGCAAGAAGGCCAAGAAAAAGGCCACCAAGAAGCGCGCCACCAAGAAGAAGGCCAAGAAGAAAGCCACCAAGAAGCGTGCGACCAAGAAGAGGGCCAAGAAGAAGACGGCCCGTCGTCGCTAGGCCTGACTAAGAGATACTTGGCGTGAACAAGAGCCACCTCATTCAGTACGTCGCAAGGGAGCTTCAAACTTCGAAGCTTCAGGCCGGTCGTTTGGTCGACACGGTTCTCGACGGTGTCAAGGATGGGCTCAAGGCTGACGGATCAGTGACCATTACGGGCTTTGGCACCTTCGAAGTGAAGGAGCGCAAGGCGCGCATGGGTCGCAATCCCCATACGGGTGCACCGATTCCAATTGTGGCGGGCAAGCGTGTGGGATTCAGGGTTGGAAAGGCCCTGAAAGAGTCCGTCTAGGCCTCTGCGCTGATCTTCAACGGTTTCTGGCGGTTCGCTGCTGGAACTAGGTTCTACGGGGGCCGGACCTTGGCAACAGGGTTCGGCCCTCTTCTCGTCTCGGACAGCATGTCCGCGGCAGGTGTCCTCACGCCGTGCCGCGGCTGGTGGTTAGTTCGGGTCGTCCAAGCGCGGGAACAGGGCGAGTGGTGTGCCTAGGGGCGCGCCGTTCTCCAGCTGGCGCCACGAATCCGGCGTGGGCGAGCCCGGCCAGGACTGGTCAGCAACTGAGCCGGCCTGACCCAGCATGACCCACAGTTCCTGGGCCTTGCTCGGCATGAAGGGAGCCATCCAACGAGCCAGCCACAGCAGCCATTCGCACAGGGTGTTCAGGGCGCTGGCCGCCCGCTCTGGATCCGTCTTACGCAGGGCCCAAGGTTCGAGCCGTTGCATGAACACGTTGGCGACCGAAGCGTTGGAGATCAGCTGTTCAGCGGCCCGTCTGAATCGGAAGGCCTGCGCATGCTCGGCGGGGTCTCCAAAGGCGCCACACTCTTCAAAAATCTCGCGGTCCATCTCGGCCCGCTGGTCCTCGCTCAGAGGTGGCACCCGGCCTTCGTAGTTCTTGGCGATGAACTTCAGGACACGCGTCACGAGGTTGCCCATATTCCCGGCTAGATGGGCGTTGTTGGCGGTCACGAAGCCCTGCAGGCTGAACTCGGCGTCGGCAGTCTCCGGCAACGTGCTGATGATATAGAAGCGTAGGGCGTCCGATTCGTAGCGCTCAAACAACTCTGCCGTGTCCAGGGTTCGGCCTTCTGAGGTCGAGAACTTGTCGCCCTCGAGGTTGTAGAACTCGTTGGCGGGCACCTGCCACGGCAAGCAGAATCCCTGCTGCGTTCCGTACAGCATCGACGGGAAGACCATGCAGTGGAACGGGATATTGTCCTTGCCGAGGAAATGCACCAGGCGCACGTCGTCGCCCTTCCACCACTTCTCCCAGCCTTCGGGATCTCCGCGCTCGGCACACAGTTGTTTGGTGAACGAGATGTAGCCAATGGGGGCATCAAACCAGACATAGAGCACCTTGCCTTCGCCACCTTGAGCCGCGTACTCCTCGGGCAGGGGGACGCCCCACTTCATGTCGCGCGTGATCGCACGTTCTGGAACGTCCTTGAGCAGGTTCTTGATGAAGGCTGAAACGTTAGGCTTCCACTCGTGGTCAGCGATCCACTGTCCCATGTGCTCGTCGCGCAACTTGGGCAGGTCCAGGTACCAGTGGGTGGTGGGCCTCTTCTCGGGGGTGCTACCACAGACCTTGCACGTTGGATCCTTGAATCGAAGAGGAGCGATCCACGTGCCACAAGAGGGACACTCATCCCCACGGGCCTGCGGATGCCCGCACTCGTAACAGGTGCCGCCGATGTAGCGGTCCGCCAAGAACATGTCGTCGGTGGTGCAATACAACTGCTCCTCTTCGCGGCGCACCAAATAGCCGGCCTTGTCGAGAGCCACAAAGAACTCTTGGGCAGTTTGTGTGTGCTGTGGGCAACGGCTCGTGCCTGACCAGATGTCAAATTCAATACTCAGCGCGTCAAAGGTCTCGCGAATCGTCTCGTGCCAGCCGGCCACGTATTCGTCATAGGCCATGTCCGCCTTCTCGGCGCCCAAGGTGATGGCGACGCCGTACTCGTCGGTTCCGCAGATGAACGCAACCTCTTCACCCAACATGCGCAAGGTGCGCACATAGAGATCTGCGGGCAGGTACGCGCCGGCCACGTGCCCAAAGTGGATGGGTCCATTGGCGTAGGGCAGGGCACTGGTGACTGTGTAGCGGGGCATGGCGTCAGATTCTGCGTCGAACGAGCCTCTCCGTCAGGGCGAATCGCCACAATTCGCACGACTTCTCGCCCAGGGGTTCTGCGTGGTGCGGTTCCCCACCTTGGGGCCTCTGCCTAGAATTCCCTGCCTCACCTGCGTGGCGCGCCTTCTCTGGAGGAGGCTCAATCCTCCCACCCCATCCATCCCACCCCACCCTTCCACGGATTCGAACCATCCCATGGACGCTTTCACCCAGCTCGACTTCTTCGACACAGAGGGCCAATTCTCAGAAGAGGAGCGCATGGTGCGCGACGCGGTGCGCTCATGGGTTGGGGACCGCTTTCTGCCAGTCATTGCGGAGCATTTCGAGAACGGCACCTTTCCGACCGAACTCATCCCTGAGTTGGCAGAGCTGGGCGTCTTCGGCCCGACGACTCCAGAGCAGTACGGCGGAGCGGGCCTAAACAACGTCTGCTACGGCCTCATCTGCCAAGAACTCGAGCGCGGAGACTCGGGCCTGCGTTCGTTTGTTTCCGTGCAGGGAAGCCTGGTGATGTTCCCGATCCTGGCCTTCGGTTCCGAGGAGCAGAAGCAGGAATGGCTGCCTCGCCTAGCCGCTGGTGAGATCATTGGTTGCTTCGGCCTCACGGAACCCGATTTTGGATCCAATCCTGGTGGCATGATTACCACCGCCCGCCGCGACGGGGACGACTGGATTCTCGACGGCCGCAAAATGTGGATCACGAATGGCACCGTCTCCCAGGTGGCGATCGTCTGGGCGCGCTCCGAGGATGGTATTCGAGGCTTCGCCGTGCCCACGGATCTACCCGGATTCAGCGCACCCGAACAAAAACACAAGTGGAGCCTGCGCGCATCGGTCACTTCAGAACTCGTGCTCGAGGACGTACGCGTCCCCGACTCCATGCGCCTACCGGAGGCGATGGGGCTCAAGGCTCCCCTGCAGTGCCTTTCGTCAGCACGCTTCGGGATTGCTTGGGGAGGTCTGGGGGCGGCCTTGGCTTGCTTCGACGAAGCCCTCTCCTACTCCAAGGAACGCATCGTGTTCGACAAGCCCCTGGCCGGCTTCCAACTGGCGCAGAAGAAGCTGGCAGACATGGCGACCGACATTACCCTGGCTCAATTGCTAGCCCTGCGCCTGGGGCGCCTGAAGGACGAGGGCAAGGTCACGCCCGACCAAGTCTCCATGGCCAAGCGCAACAACGTGCACATGGCCTTGGGGGTCGCTCGCAAGTGCCGTGACATGCTGGGCGCCAACGGCATCAGCTTGGAGTACCAGGTGGGTAGGCACATGCTGAACTTGGAGTCCGTGATTACCTACGAAGGAACTCACGACATCCATACCCTGGCGGTGGGGCACAGCCTGACCGACCTGCCCGCCTACCGCTAGGACTTCTTGGTCTGCACCTGTTCGAACAGGTGCGAGAGGTCGCTCACGATCTTGTGCATGTGTGCGGCTTCGTCGGCGTCGAGGTTTCCCGTGGTGCGTTCCTGCAGCATGATCAGGTCGTCGAGCACCATGCGTGCCTGATCGAGATTGACCTGGCGGGTCTTCGTCACAGGGTTTTCCATGACTCCAAGGCAGAGCATGCCCTGGTAGGAGAGGCGCGTCACAAACAAGCGGAAATCTCCGCCCGGCAGGGGGATGTCTTCGGCCTTGCGTTCGCCGCCAGACTCGTCACCAGGGTCGGTAGCTGCGTCGGATGCTGCGCCGGATGTCGAGGGACTCATGCCAGACTCGGTTGCTCGATGAGGTCGTGGTTGTTCGCGCCGTGGGCGTGATTCACGGCTGCGGTCACGAAGCCTCGGAAGAGGGGGTGCGGGCTCAGGGGAGCACTTTTGAACTCCGGGTGAAATTGAACGCCGATGAAAAAGGGGTGCTCCGGAATCTCGATGATCTCCACGAGATCGCGGTCCGGGTTGCGGCCGCTGAGGTCCATCGCCGAGTTCTCGAATGCTTCGCGGTAGGCGTTGTTGAACTCGAAGCGGTGGCGATGGCGTTCGCTGATTTCTCGGGTCTCGTACAGTTCATGGGCAAGGCTGCCTTCCGTCACCTCGCAGTCATAGGCTCCGAGGCGCATGGTGCCACCCTTCTCCACGCCGGCCTGATCGTCCATCAGGTTGATCACGGGGTGAGGGCTGTGGGGGCTGTGTTCCAAGGTGTGTGCTCCGTCGAGCCCCAGTTCACTGCGCGCGAATTCGATCACGGCACACTGCATCCCGAGGCAGATCCCAAAGAAGGGCACGTCGTTCTCACGCGCCCAGGCGATAGCGCGAATTTTGCCCTCGAGGCCGCGCTCACCAAAGCCGCCGGGAATGAGCACGCCGTTGACCCCATCCAACAACTCGACTCCGTCGTCAAGCACGTCTTCTGCCCGCACCTTGCGGATGCGCACCTTGTGCTGGCTCGCAATGCCCGCGTGTGAGAGCGCCTCGTAGATGGACTTGTACGCGTCATGCAGCTCGATGTACTTGCCGACCACCGCAATCTCGATTTCTTCGGTCGTGCCCTTGATGTCCTCGAGCATGGCCAACCAGTCGGTGAAATCCGTGCCCTGCTCCGCAGGCAGACCGAGCTCTTCAGCGATCAAGCGATCGAGGTTGGCATGCACCAGGTTGACCGGCACCTCGTAGATCGAGAAGTCCACATCGCGCTCTTCGATCACCTTGTCCACGCGCACATTGCAGAAAAGGCTGATCTTCTGTTGCATCTCCTCAGTCATGGGTTGCTCGGTGCGGCAGATGAGGATGTCCGGCTGGATCCCGATCTCTCGCAACTTGCCCACGGACTGTTGAGTGGGTTTGGTCTTCATCTCGCCCGAGGCGCGCAGGAAAGGCAGGAGGGTCAAGTGCACGAAGAGCACATCGCCCTTGGGCTGTTCCAAGGCGAACTGGCGCGCGGCCTCTAGAAAGGGCAGTCCCTCAATGTCTCCCACGGTCCCGCCCAGTTCACTCAGCAACACGTCGGGCTCGTCATCGCCCACGCCCGCATGGATGGCTTCCTTGATGGCGTCCGTAATGTGCGGGATGACTTGAACCGTGCGGCCCAGGTAGTCACCGCGACGTTCCTTGGCGATCACCGCTGAGTAGATCTTGCCCGTTGTGAAATTGCTCGCCTTGGTTAGGTTCGCGTGCGTGAAGCGCTCGTAGTGCCCCAGGTCCAGGTCGGTCTCCGCGCCATCGTCTGTGACGTACACTTCCCCGTGTTGGAAAGGACTCATGGTGCCCGGATCCACATTGATGTACGGGTCGAGCTTCTGCATGGCGACCTTCAGGCCACGCCGCTCGAGGATCATTCCAATCGCGGCAGAGGTCAGTCCCTTGCCCAGGCTGGAGACCACTCCGCCCGTGATGAAAATATGCTTGGTCATCGGGGATACGAAATTCGGATAGGGGAGATGCGAAGGGGCGGCAGGGCAACGCCTTGCTTGCAGCCTAAGGTTCCGGGACCTGAAGCGCTCACGGCGATTCCATTCTGGGAGTCGAGGGGGCATCGGCGGGGCTTGGTCGCATCCCTCGCTGTCGCGCCACGAACGCGTCGTAGTCGGCGCGCGTGTCGATACCGCGGGGCGTGTGTTGCGCGTCGACGACAGTCATCGCCTGGCCCGCTTCCAGCCAGCGCAACTGCTCGAGATTCTCGGCTGCTTCGAGTCGGCCCTGCTCAAGTGCGCAGAACTGGGCCAGGGCGGCGGGCCGATAGGCATAGACGCCCACGTGCCGTAGGGCCAAGGTCGAGCCCTCAGGGGCCTGACCGGCAGCGCGCGCACGGCTACGGCAGGGAATCGGGGCCCTGGAGAAGTAGAGCGCCCGCTGAGCCTCGTCGCGCGTCACCTTGACCACATCCGGGGAGGTGAGTTCGTCGGCGTCCAGCAGGGGCGTCGCCAGGGTGGCTGCCTGGACGTCCGGGCTCTCGAAGGCGTGCACGAGTCGGGCTAGATCTTCTGGATTCACGTCTGGTTCGTCGGCCTGCACATTCACCACCACGTCGAAGGGCTCGCCGAGTTGCTCAAAGGCCTCGCGCACCCGATCAGTCCCGCTGGCGTGGTCTGCGGAGGTCATCAGCACATCGACTCCCAGCTGGGTGCCCCATTCCAGCACATCGTCTCCGTCCGTCGCTACGACCACGCGCTCGATGGCGTCGCACAGGCTGACCTGCTTGGCGGTGTGAGCGAAGAGGGGTAGGCCCGTCTCTGCGAGCAGAACCTTGCGCTCAAGCCGGGTGGAGTTGACCCGGGCGGGGAGGACGGCGAGGGCGCGCAGCGTGCCTGGCGTCGTGCCAGGTGCAGGCTGGCCCTGCGGATTCGCCGAACTCATCTGTTGCGTCAACGTTTGCGAGCCTTGGGGACCGCGGTGGGGATGGAGCTGGCCGAGTAGTACTGGTCGACGCGGTTGTAGACTTCGCTGAATACCTTGCGGCAGTCGCTGTAGACCAGCTGGCCATCCCTGGACATGCGCGTGCTAAACATCAGGTGATCGCTGCGCCCATTTCTGGAAACCTCAAGGCTGGTGCTCACGTCCGAAGCCCTCTCAGGTGATGGTCCGCCCGTGGCAATGCCAAAGAAGCCTCGATTCTCGAAGGCCTGCATCATGCCCTCCACCAACTCGTCCCCAGCCACCTTGGCTGTCGACTGACGATCGAGCTGTGAATAGTAGGCAGCGCGCCGCAAGGGAACGTTGTCTCCGGGCACGTTGCGTGCGAGTAGCACGCTGTCGTTGATCAGGGTCAACACGATTCCGCTGCGGTAGTCGCGCAGGGTGATCGAAGCGGGGTGTCCCGAGGCGGTGGGCACCGAGTTGCGCTCAGGGCTGGCCGCGCAAGAGAGGCCCAAGGTCAAACCTAGGGTCGTGAGGAAAATCTTGGCCGTGGTCGAGATCGATGTCATGTGCATGGCGCGCGCGTTGTCTGGGGCTCAAGCTAGGCCAAATCCACCCCAATCACGGGCAATCTGGCCTCGGGGGACTCTATCCGGGGGGCGCCAGTGCCTCAAGATGCCCGAGGGCAAAAGGCCCCTCGGGCGGGCCCTCACGCGCGATTCACTCTTGCGTGAGGGTCAGTCGCCGCTGTCATCCAGGCTGCGGTCGTCCTCCAAGCGCGAGAAGTGGGGGCCACGCTGCACGGGAATAGAGAAGCGACCCAGGCTCGAGAGTCCATCGTCACTCCAGCGCCAGTCCGCCACCGGACCGCGGCGTTCCTTTTCGGGCAGCAGGCGCATGAACGTCTGGCTCCCAAAGCGTGCTCGTTCCAAGCGTCCTGAGACTTGAACATGGGCTCCGGGGCCTGACCACACGACCCCCTGGATGCATTCGTGGGAGACCGAGGGGTCGAGGGACGCTTCCTTGCCACACAGGTCGCACGCGAGATAGAAAGTGAGGGCACCCGACCAGTGCTCAACGGGTATGGAGTCAGCGCTTCGGAACTCCCCTCCGAGAGGGGGACCTAGATCATCCCAGCGCTCGGTGCTCGCGCTCGCCAGGACCGGCCAACTCTCGCGCACCAAGGTCCCCGTGGCCCACGTGTTGATGCGGTTGACCCCGTACGCGGGCAGGTGTCTGTTCTCCCAGGTGGGGGAGTCTGCAGGCGCACCCACCGTGGTCAGGCGATCGACGAAGGTGTAGTCCGCAAGCATGGGTTTCCAAACGAACATGTAGGTCGTCAGCCATCCCAAACCGTCGCCAGGCAGGGTCTCGTAGGTGGATCCGAGGACCCAGAGCTCCTCGTCCAAAGACGGACGGATCATCCTTATGGGCTCTCCAAAGCCCAGGCGTTGGCGTAGACACTCCGCGTTCCAGTAGGTCAGGGCACGCTGACCCGCTGGGGTTTGCAGGGCCATGATCTGCCCGACCATGCCTAGCAGATCCCTGGCGGCTTCCATTTTTGGGCCGCGCTGGAGGTCGTAGAAGGTCGGTCGGGTGATGTCGAGGCCGGCGTCTCGCTTGCGGCGCAACACATAGATCGGCCCCATGCTCTCATGAACCAGCGGGTCCCAGAACACGGCCTCGACCGTGTACCAGGAGTTCACGTAATGCATGAGGACGGCGTGTTCGGGGGCCGTCAGCAGCGGGCCGTGCAGGATCAGCCAATCCAGCCGGTCCAGAGCCGGCAGCACCTCGTCGATGCGCACTTCCCAGGGCAATTTGGCCCAGCCATCGAGTTGCTTGGGCAGCTTGACGAGTTCCAGATCGGGCCCTTCCCGGCCAAAGACACTCCAGTGGTAGGAGCAGGCCACCCGCGGCCGGCCGCGGTTGAGGGCATGGGTCTCGGGATCCGTGACGTGGTCGGCGACGAAGGGCAGTGGCTCGTAGCCCGCTTCCACCTGCTCTTGCACGAAGTCCATCGCACGCCAGAAGCCCCCGAATTGACGCACGTTGACCTGTGCCTGAGCCCGCAAGCAGAAGAGCGCCGAGCAAACGAGCGCCAGAGCTGCGAGCGCTGGCCGCGCATGCTTCCCTCGGAAGATGCTCAGGACAGCATCCAGCCCCAGGCCCGCGACTGGGGCCAAGATTGGAAGGAGCGGCAGCCACAGCCGAAACTCCTTCGAGCCCTTTTGCGTGTAGAGGTAGACATTGAGCGCACCGACGATCAACAGCAGGCTGGAAGTCCAGGTGGCGCGCAGTACGCAGCGGCCGATCCCGACAAGGGCCATCAACGCCACGGGCACGACCGCAAAAGCGTACAAGTGAGTCCAGTACCAGGCCGGATCCTGGAGTGAGGCGAGAACGCGACCGGTTTGCAGGGGCGTCGTCACGAAGTCGCTGTAGTACCACTGGTAGATCCCGTCGGCCCAGTCCGTCAGGCCGATCTTCCACAGCAGGCGCACCAACATGTGCAGTCCATTCTCGCCCGCGTACGACAGGAGGCTCGCTCCCCACGCGCCATAGGCGACTCGATCAAGGGCCACTTGCAGTAGCACGGCCACCACGAGAACGGCGGCCATGGGCCGCAGGATGAGCAGGCTGCGACGTCGGTCGCGCAGGATCACGACCAGCACCAGTGCTGCGGTGATGGGGATCGTCTTGTACGCCATCCAGAGGGCCAACCCGAGCCAAACCCCGGCCATCTTGCCGCGCTTCTTTTCAGGGGGCTCCAGCAACTCCAAGACACCCAGACCCACGCACACGGCGGCGCTGATACCGGCTACGGGGGAGACGGAAAAGCGCAGGAAAGTAGGGTTTGCTGCCAGGGCCAAGCCAGCGCAAAACCCGACCCAGGGGCCTCCCAGCGCCTTTCCCAGGCGCACCGTGGTCCACAAGAGCAGCAGGCCCAATGCAACCTGCAGCAGCCGCATCGTGGCGATTACGGGTTTGAAATCTTCGATTCCAAGCAGGTCTGCGACCAGGAACAGAGGCGCCAAGAGAGCGGAAAATCCAAAGGATCGAATCTGTTGTGAGTCGATCACCGACTGGTTGCGCACCACAGCCTGTGCGCGCTCCATGTACTCCACAGAGTCTGCCAGTTGATAACCCTCCAGCTCGTTCCAAGTGTTGAACTGCAGAGCGAGTGTCACGAAGACCAAGAGCGACCAAACCCAACGCGCCGGCGGCGCAGAGACTTCTGGGTTCGTCTTGGAAAGGTCCATGATCGTGATTGAAACGGAGCGTGGGGACGCCTGTGAACTAGTGTCTTGCGCCGATCGCCTCGGGGCAACACCGCCCTTGACCGCCACTTATATTTGAACGCTTTCCCTCTTTTGGGAATGCGCAACAGTGGGTAGCTCCTCGGGCAGGCCGTGTTTCCATGAGTTTGTTTTTGACTTGCCCCCCCGACGATCGGGATCCTGCTCTTGGTGCATCGGGTCGCTTCCGATCGGAGCGCACGTCTCTCGGGTCAAACTCAAACTCAGTCAGGTTTTCACGCTCTTAAAGGGGTTGTCAGGATGGGCAAGGTCGAAAAAATCGTCGTTCTAGGAGTGCTGTTCGTTGTGGTCTCGATTCTCGCGTTGTCGTTGGACGGCGGTTTGGGTGGGGGCCTTGCGGAGGCCGGTACCGGAAGCCTCGAAAGTGCGTCGATGGGGGGCCAAGCAACGGACAACTCTGGGCTGCAGGGGACCGAGGAGCGCCGCGAACGCGGCCGACGTGTGGCGGGTACTTCGACTGAGATGGATTCCCCCTCAGAGCCTGAGGCAGGTGGCCCGGCAAGCTCGACGATGTTGACGGCCGAGCAGCGGGTCGTGGTCGACGAGCCTGCCCTGACGCGCCTGACCCAACCCGCTGAGGGATGGGACCTAGTGACCCTTGAGGGCCTCGAAGACCACCCCTTTGACCCCGAATTGAAGCTCTACACCGCCCTGGATGGAGACGATTTCGTCAGTCTCTCAGAACGCCTCTACGGCGACGCTCTGCACGCCTCGCTGTTGCGCTGCAACAACGAGGGCACGCTCGAGATCCAGGCCGGGCAGGTGTTGCTGGTGCCCGTGGCGGGCGACATGGCCGGGGAGCAAGTGCACGAAGTGTCAAGCGGTGACAGCCTTTGGAAGATCGCCGAACAAGCGTACGGCAAGGGCTATCTCTGGGAAAACATCTACGACGCCAACCGTGACGTTCTCGCATCTCCGGACGACCTGCGTGAAGGGCTCATGTTGCGCGTCCCCGCGCTTCAATAGTCCGCCTGATTGCGGGCAGCGGTGAGGGTGCGACTGCGGATTCTAGCGCAGTGAGTAGCGATCCAGTTTCTTGTACATGTGGCTGCGTTGCATGCCAAGTTCTTCGGCCGTGCGCTTGATGTTCCCATCGTTGCGTTCGAGGCGCATGCGGAAGAAATGCGCCTCGGAGAGATTCTTGAACTCCTCGAAGGTTCGCGCTTCATAGGGATCGTCGCGTGTGGAGTCGTGGGCGCTGGGCGGCGGGCCGAGGGAGGGGCCAGCGGCGAGCACGTGTTCAATCTCCTCGGCGCCGATCGCACCGCCATCGCAGAACACCGCAGCGCCTTCCAATAGGTTGCGCAGTTGTCGCACGTTGCCCGGCCAGTCGTGCTGTTGCAGTCGCTGAGCCGCATCGGGGCTCAAGGCTAGCGCCGCACGACCCGTGCGCTCCGCCATCTGTGCCAGGAAGTGCTCGGCTAGTGATGCGATGTCCTCGCGGTGTTCGCGCAAGGGTGGGACTTCAAAGGGCACCACGTTGAGGCGGTAGAAAAGGTCCATGCGGAAGGCCTTCTCTTCGACAGCGCGCACCAGGTCGGTATTGGTGGCGGAAATGACCCGCAGGTCCACCGGACGGGCCTGAGAGTCCCCTACGCGGGTGATCTCGTGGGTTTCCAGAGCCCGCAGGACCTTGGCCTGGGCGTCCAGGGGCATGTCGCCGACTTCATCCAGGAAGAGGCTGCCGCCCTGGGCTGCCTCGAAATGACCGGTGCGCCGTTCGACAGCTCCGGTGAACGAACCTCGCTCGTGTCCGAACAATTCGGACTCGATCAACTCGTGGGGGATGGCGGCACAGTTCACCGTCACAAAAGGGCCTGTTGCGCGCAGGCCGCGATAGTGGATGTTGCGCGCGATGACTTCCTTTCCAGTTCCATTCTCGCCCGTAATCAGAACGGAGGCATCGGATTCCGCCACCCGTTGAACCTGTTCACGCAGCGACCTCATCGCAGGACTACCGCCGATGATCTCCCAGCGCGTAGTGAGTTGCTTGCGAAGACCCGTGTTCTCCGCAGCGAGCTTGCCCATGCGCAGCGTTGTGCGCAGGGTGACGAGCACTCGATTCTCATCGAGCGGCTTCTCCAGGAAATTGCTTGCACCACGTTGCATGGCTTCCACGGCGACCGCGACGTCTCCATGCCCACTGATCAAAATGACGGGCGGCGCGCCTTCGCGTTCTCGTACGGCATCGAGCAGGCCTAGTCCATCTAGGCCTGGCATCTTCAAGTCCGTCAAGACGAGTACCGGCGAGCGTCCGTCTTGGGCTTCGCGATCCAGACGCGCGATGGCCTCGACGCCGTCCTTGGCCGTCCACACTTCGTAACCCTCGTAGGTCAATAGCATCTCCAGGGACTGCCGAATGTCCCCTTCGTCATCGACTACCAGGATTGCGGCACGCTGGTCACCGCCCGTCTTGTCCTTCGTGTTCATGGCTACAGTTTCGTACCCTGCTCACCTGAGGGCAACGACCCGCGTCTCGCCCTTGCAACCCGATGGACCAGGTGCGCAACAAACTGCAGGGGGGAGGGGCCCGCGTAGGCGGTGTGCTCTCAGGCACTTCGGGCGATGGCATCGACGTGTCCGTGGGCCGCTTCCAGCTCCAGGGGCGGCATTTGCGCTTGATCGAGGCCGAGGTCCAATGCACTCGGCCCTGGCCAAGCGACCTGGGACCACGCGTTCGAGCTTGCCTGGATGGTGCAGCCCATGACCTGCGACAAACCGCCCTGCTGCACCGGGACCTCGGGCGAGCCTTTGGACGCGCCGTTTGGGAGGTCTGCAGGGAGGCGCGGCTCTCCCTCGACCTACTGGGCAGTCACGGACAGACCGTCTACCACCACGATGGGGTGGAACCGTCGGGGCCTGCAACTTTGCAGCTCGGAGACGGCGATTTCGTCGCCCAGGAAGCCGTCTGTCCCGTGGTGAGTGACTTTCGCCAAGCAGACTTGGCGGCGGGGGGGGAGGGCGCACCCCTCTCTGCCTACGGTGACGACGTGCTCTTTGCCGGACACCCCTACCCCCTGTGCGTTCTGAACCTGGGCGGCATGGCCAACCTGACCTGGTTGGAGGGTGACGACGTACTGGCGTTTGACACGGGACCCGCTGGGGCCCTGCTGGATGGGCTCGCTCGCAGGTACCTGGGGCAACCCCTGGACTCCAACGGAGCCGTCGCGGCCGGTGGGCGAGTGCTTCCTCAAACCCTGGCTGCCGGTCTCGAGCATCCCTTCTTCGAGCGCCTACCACCCAAGAGCACAGGCCGAGACACCTTCGGGGAGGCTTGGGTGGACTCTTGGGGGACCGGGACGGAATCAGCTGCCGACCTCCTGGCCACCGGCGTGGCCCTGGTTGCCGAGAGCGTGGCACGCGAGATGGGCCGATCCCTTCCGCGCCTGCCAGCCACCCTATGGGTTGCCGGCGGGGGTGTGCACAACGGGGCCCTGATGGACTCCCTGCAGCTCGCCCTGGCCAAGCGCGACCCCGATTGCCGGGTACAGTCTTGCGCAGACGCGGGCGTGGACCCGGACGGGCGGGAGGGTCTCCTGTTCGCCGTCTTGGCCGCACGCTGGGTCCTTGGACAGGGCGTGACCCGTCCCCAGGCTAGCGGTGGGGCTGCCGGAAGGGTTCTGGGCAAGCTGAGCCCAGGCCCGTCCAGGTATCCGTGACCCCTTGACGCCCTGCATGAGGAGATCCAGGGCGACGACCCTGTACCCATCCGCTCTCCGATGGGATAGGGACCCGCGCGGGAAGGGCCGACACAAGGGCTGTCATCCATTCCCCAACCCAGGTTGGCAGCCGCTTGCCAATCCCTGCCGCCTGCCCGTCCCTGCGCAGCCCCCGGCACAGCCCCCGACCCTGCCCCCGACCCAGCCCGGTCTCGGGGCGTTCTCTTGACCCCGTAGCCCCTCCCGTTATCATTCCGCCACCCATTGTCGCCCCCTTACGACCCCAATTGTGGGCTCCCAAGCCGCCACGGCAGCTCAGGACTCCACATGCCGTGAGGCCGCTGGCAGTGTGAGTTTGTATCCCCCCGCTTTCGTTTTTCTTTCATTCATCCGACTCCACCCCGCCTAGCGCTCTGCTGGGCGACCCGATGGCCCGCCAGCACATTCCGGTTGGCCCCTGCGGGTGTGGACCCTCCCCCCCAAGACTCTCCCCTCCTCCGAGGAATCGACATGACCCTCGCTCTGATCCGCGACCTGGGCAAAACCATCAGCCTCACTGTGGCTGTCACCGGCTTGGCCACGATTGGCTTTGCCGAAGCTGGTTCCGTTCGAACCAACACCGCCACCGTAGTTAGCGGAGACACCGCCGATGACTTCCAAGAGGGTGTCGACCTTCTCAAGCAGGGCAAGAAGACCGAAGCCTTGCAGGCCTTCCAGCGCGCGCTCGCTGGCGACCTCAACAACGACGCCGCCTACGAGCTGTGGAAGAGCACAGACGAGCAACTGTTCCTCGACATGCTCGTCGAAGGGGGTGAATTTGAACTCATCGCCAAGCGCTTCCTAAGTCGCGCTCGTCTTGGACGCGCCGAGCGTCGCAATGACGCAGACGCCATCGCCGGATTGGTGAGCGACCTCAAGAGCGCTTCGACCTCATCCGAGCGCCGGGCTGCCATCAGCTCCTTGTCGGCCGAGCACGGTGAATACGCTGTGCCCCGCCTGGTTCGGGTGCTCGCGGACTCCACGGATTCCGACTGGCGCATCATCGCCATGCACACCCTGACCCAAATGGACTCGGATGTGGTCTTGCCTCTGATCGAGGCCTTGAACACCGAAGACGCCTACCAGCGCGCCAACGTCGCCATGGTCTTGGGTCATGTGGGTGACGGTCGCGCGGCTGCCGTGCTGACCGAACTCGCAGCTTCCGACCCCGAAAACAAGGTCCAGCGCGCAGCCGCAACGGCCGCCGCTAGCTGCGGGGCCAACGGCTCGGCCCAGGCTCAATACCTGGCCTTGGGAGAGGACTACTACTATCGCCGCGACAACGTGTTGCGCGACTTTGACTACAGCGACGTCGTTTGGTCCTGGGAGAACGGAGACCTGGCCAGCAGCGCCGTGCCTCGCACCGTATACCACAGCACCCTTTCCAAGCGCGCCTACATGGCCGCCTTGGGCCAGTCAGACAACAGCACAGAAGCCTTGGCTGGTGTGGCTCGAGCCGCCGTGGACATTTCCACTCGCTTGGCGGATTCCGGTGACGG
>CAYXTP010000014.1:31570-58841 GCA_964467985.1 uncultured Planctomycetaceae bacterium | reverse complement strand
GATGCCGCTCAAGGTTCCGTGATCGCCGCGTCCTGCGGCGTGGATGCCCTGGACTTGGCCCTGCACTGGTGTGTGGTCTCCGACGACCCCGCAACGGGTGCCGCACTGGCACAAATCCTTGGGAGCTGCGCGGGTGGCGCAACCACAGGTTTGCAAGCGGCTCTGAGTTCTTCGGACGGGTCCCTGCGCGGTGAAGCCGCCGTGGCCTTGGGCACCATCGCCGCCCGCTCCGGTAACGGTGGCGACGAGGCCCTCGTTTCTGCTCTGGGGGACGCTGCGGGTCGTGAGATCATGCGCCTGGTGGCCATCATTGATGGGCACGCAGGTCGTGCGGAGCACTTGAGTGGCGCCCTGACCAGCCCTGGCGTTCTCGTGAACAATCGCGACTCCGGTGCCGGCGGGATCAACATGCTGCGCCGCGTCAGCGGATTTGACGTCATCCTGGTCGGAGACCAATTCTCAGACATGACCGTCGATCAAGTCATCGCGGCCGCGAGCCTGGGCGGTTCTGAAACGCCCATCTATCTCGTGACGGCGAACGCCGACCTGGCCGACGCCTACTCGGACCGTGTGAGTGGCGTCATCGACAACCTCGCGGATCTCTCTGGTCTGGACTCGGTCTTCGAGAGCAGCCTCTCCGGCGACCGCGCACGCGCCGACGACCTGTCGCGGCGCGCCGCCAGCGTTCTCGGTCACTTGGCCTACTCGGGCACCGACATCAGCTCAGCCCTCGGCGGATTGGCGAAGCCCATCGGCCACCGTGCTGATGCCGTGACCCTGCCCGCCCTGGCCGCCCTGGCCAGCGCCGGAACCCCCGCTCAGGTGCCCGCCGTTCTGGCCGTGATCACCGACGAAGGTCGCTCCGACGCGGCTCGCGCCGCCGCCGGTCGCGCCTTGGCTGGCATCTTCGGCCGACACGATGTGGGTGGCAGCGCCGTAGCCGGCCTGTCCGCCGTGGTCCTCTCGGACGCGAGTCTGGACGTGCGTAACGCCGCGGCCCAGGCCGTGGGTCTCGCTCGCTTGTCCGCCGCCGAGCGCGCCGGCCTCGTAGGCGACATCTAGGGAGTCTTCCGCCGTAGAAGCCTTGAACCGTGAGACTTGCGCGTCTTGCGGGTCGGGTTTCCCCGGGGCCCCTCCTGGAACTTCAAAAAAGGCCAGGGGGGGCCTCTTGTTTGTTTGCGATTCCAGCCGACTCCTCTAGAGTTCGTGAGGGTGGCTCCCAAAAGCCAGAGTAGCTCAATGGTAGAGCACTGCTTTCGTAAAGCAGAAGTTGTCGGTTCAAATCCGATCTCTGGCTCCATTCTTTGCGGGGCTTGTCGCCCGTCCCGGGTGCGAACGAAACAGGCCTGATTCAAGCCGGCGGCCACTCAGTTTCTGTTACCCGCGCCCAGGAATTGGCTTTTTCAGGCTTCAGGTCGGCTCGGATGGGGCCAGTATCTGGCTACAGACATGGCTGCCGATTCTCAGGACCTGCCGCTCATCGTGACGGAGGCGGACGGACGCTCTTCGATCCACCGGATCTTCCAGGGCGGGGAGTTGTTTGTGCATTCAGCCCCTGCGCCCGGCCGGGACCGCCCGAACGAAGACTCAGCGGCCGCCGTGGCATGGGGTGGAACCCAAGGCGTGTTGGCTGTGGCGGATGGGCTTGGCGGCCAACCCAGCGCGAACCAGGCGTCCGGGCTCTTGGTGCGCGCATTGGGTGCGATGGAGCTGGCTGAGGGTGCGCCTCGCGGCGCACTGGGACCCCTGCTCGAGCGCACTCTGCAGGAAGTGAACCGGTCGATCCTGGACTTGGGGGTTGGAGCGGGCACAACCCTGGCCATGGTGGAGTTCTCCCACGAGGGTCTGTGTTCCTATCACGTTGGCGATTCCATCGTGACCCTCTTGGACCGCGAGGGGCTCGTGAAGTTGGATACCATCGCCCACTCCCCAGTTGGTTATGCCCAGAGGGCGGGCTTCCTCACCGAGCTCGAGGCCCTGCGCCACCCAGACCGGCACGTGATTTCGAACATGGTGGGCTCCGAATCCATGCAAGTCGAGCGCAGCGGGCTCGTGCTCTGGGAACCTGGCGACACGCTGCTCATCGCCAGCGACGGCTTGACGGACAACTTGTTCAGCGAAGAATTGGTGGACATCCTCCTCGCTGCCGCGCCGCGCGTCGCTGGGCCGGCGTTGGTGCAATTGGCGGAAGAACGCATGGCCAGGGGTTGCGACTCGATTCCTGGCAAGCCAGATGACCTGACAGTCATCCTCTATCGGCGGGATTGACGCGCTGGGCCTTGAGGCTTGCTACAGTCGTGCCGAGGATTGATCTTGCTGTGCTAGCCCTGCCCTTTGACCGCCCTTTCTTGATCGGTGTTGTGCATCTGCTGCCCACACCGGGATCCCATCGGCACTCCGATCTCGGCCAGGCTTGGCTCGAGCGTGCCGCTCAAGACGCACAGGCCCTGGTCGGTGGCGGATGTCATGGTCTGCTTGTGGAGAACTTCGGGGACGCGCCCTTTTTCCCCGATCGCGTGCCCGCCGAGACCATCGCCAGCTTGGCATTGGGCCTGCATACGGTGTTGGAGCGCGCTCAGGCCAGGCCCGTGGGGGTCAACGTCTTGCGCAATGATGCTCGGGCCGCGCTGGGCCTCTGCGCGGCCACGGGAGCTTCATTCCTGCGCGTCAACGTGCACACGGGAGTCATGGTCACCGATCAAGGGCTCGTCGAAGGGCGCGCCGCCCAGACCTTGCGCGAGAGGCAGAGGCTGCAGCTGGAAACACCCATCCTGGCCGACGTGCACGTGAAGCATGCCGTGCCCCTGGGCAAATCCAGTCTGACTGATGCAGCGCGTGATGCCGTTCATCGCGGACATGCCGACGCACTCGTCGTGAGCGGATCGGCCACGGGAGCTGCCCCTGAATTGCGTGACCTGGAGACCGTGCGCGAAGCCGTAGGACCCGACACGCCGATTCTCGTCGGTTCGGGTTGCAGCCTCGACAACGTGGGGCAATGGCTGGGTGTGGCGAATGGCCTGATCGTGGGAACCGCGCTCAAGGTGGATGGCGACGTGCGCGAGCCGGTGGATGAGGACAGGGTGCGAGCCTTGGTCACTGCGATGGAACAGGCATGACCGCACCCCACGGCGCGGACCGCGCGGGGTCCATTCTCATGGGGACCAGCTTGAGCGCCGGCCAGGTCACCGGCCGCGCTCTCTGGGTACAACAGGAGAACTGGATGCACTCCCCGCGGCGCATTGAGCGCGCAGGGGTCGCCCGGGAGCTGAACGTTTTTCGTCATGCCTTGCAGTGCGCTCAGCGGGAGGCTCAGGAAAGCATGCAGGTCCTGGCTCGGGTCATCCCCTCCCTTCCGACCGGTACCCGCGAGCGGCTGCAGGACCATCTGCATGCGTTGAGCGACGCGGTCTGGATTGCCGATGTCGAGTCTCTGGTCTTGGCCGAGCACCTGGACGCTCGCTCGGCGGTCCACAAGGTCATCGCTGAAGCTCAGCGGGCCGCTCAGGTAGTGGGGGCCAAAGAACATCGAAGCCGAGCCCGTCGCTTGTCCGGCGTCGGTCGCTGCGTCTTGGACGGCCTGGATTCCGGAGAAGAGGTACCTGGCTTGAGTGTTTCACGAGCTGGCGTCGTGCTGCTGGCGAAGGACCCGTTGCTCCTGGCCGACCTGTTGCCGGCGGGGCCCACGCGCCCCGCGGCCGTGGTGTGCACGGCAGGCCAACTTGAAGAGGACTTGGTCCATTGGCTGCAGGCGAGAGGGGTCGCAGCGGTGGAACTCGGGGCCGGCAACCCAATTCCCTTTCGGACCGGAGATCGGCTGGTTGTGACCGCGGAACAGCCCGGACTGGGGGCCCGGGTCAGTCACGACACAACCCAGCGGGATCCCGTGACGGCCTAGGCAGATTCGACCCTCGGGTACCCCCAGACAGGCTCGGCAACCCTGCTGCAAGTCGCGCCAGGGCCCACATCCAAGGCCTTGGCCAGCGCTTCGGACACGGCCTGCATCCCCCCTTTGGGTCCAAGGGCCACCAGAGCTGAGCCCGACCCGCTGATTGTGGCTCCGTACGCGCCTGCCTCGAGGGCAGCCTCCAGCGCGCCCTGTGCGCCTGGAATCAGCGGCAAGCGATAGGGGACGTGCAGTCGATCTTGAAGGCCAGCTCGTATGGCGCCGGGATCACCATCGCGTAGCCCGGCCAGCAGCAGCGCCAGGCGACGAGGGTTCTCGCACGCATCGGCATGGGGCAGTGTCACGGGCAGAGCGGAGCGCGCCTCTTCTGTCGTGAGTGGCGTGTCGGGCCAAGCCAGCGCGAATCCAATGGAGTCGTGCAAGTCCTGCCTGATCACCTGCAATCCCGTGCCTAGGGGAATTCCGAGGGTGCAACCTCCTAGCAATGAGGCCGTCGAATTATCTGGATGCCCTTCCATTTCCAATGCCAATTCCAAAAGGGCGGAACTGGGTGGGCGGTCACAATCTGCGCCGACGATCGCGCGCGCGAGACAAAGTCCCGCGGCGATAGCGGCGCCACTCGATCCCATTCCGCGGGCCACGGGAATCTCAGAGTGCGCACGCAGCTCGAAGCCGCCTACCCGATCGGCGTCTGTTGCGCGGCGCAGCAGCTCGATGCCGCGTTGCAATGCTTGGACAAGAAGGTTGTGCTCACCTTGAGGCAGGGACTTTGCAGTACCGGTGCAAGGGCCCAATCGGATACCCTCTTGCTCACTTGCTCGGCACTCAACGTCCAGAAAGACAGAGAGCGCCAACCCGAGACAATCAAACCCTGGTCCTAGGTTGGAGGTCGATCCGGGGACGCGCACGCGCAGACTCTGTGAATGCGATTCGGGCATGGGACCATTGTGGGGATCGGCGAGTCGAGGGGCGAGATGGGGAGTGGGGGAGTCTGGGGATTGTCCGCCTCAACTCGGTTCGCCAAACACCGTCCCACTTAGTGGTTGAATGACGTCTCACCACTACATAGGGTACCGCCGTGGAATGGCACCCGGGGCTAGGCGCAGGTGGGCGGACAGGCGGTGGGCGAAGCCCGCTGGAACTGTACCCAGGGCGGCTGACCCCGACTCGCCAGGGGTTCCTGCCCCTGGATGAGGCCCACTCTGGGCGCCCTTCATCGATATTCCCCGGACGAACCGGCCAGTGATCCTCTTGCAACGATGACCTACGAAGTTCACGACGAGAAAGACCGCTTCTCCTCCCGCCTGGCCACGATTCCCGGAGTGCGACCCTTGCCTTCGGTTGGGGACTGGATCCTGCTGGAAGTCGAGCGTCCCAGTGAACTTGCGCGGCGCGTAAATCGTCGGCTGGCCCCGGGTTCCGTTAGTGTTCCGCGAGGGATGTCGGGTGCAGTGCGCGTGCACGTGCGCGACCCAAAGGTCAATGAAGTGTTGCTGAACACCCTGCGCGACATCGTGGTCTGAGCGAGCCACGGCTGGGGTCCTGATTGCGGCCCTGATCGGGGAACGGGTTCAGTAGAGTGGTGTCATGTTCACAGCACTCCTCCTGCCCGCAGTCCTGTTTGTCCAAGATCCGCTGCCCAAGGGGGACGCGGACGTGACCCGCTCAGCCCTTCTTCACCATCTGAAGTTCCTCGCGTCAGACGAACTCAAGGGGCGCGGCACAGCGACTCCTGAGAGCCAACGCGTCAGCGACTACATCGCTCGCTCCCTGCAACGTTCCGGAGCTGAGCCGGGAGTGGGAAAGAGCTACTTCCAGCCCGTGCCACTGTTGACGACATCATTCGATGCTCAGCCGCAGTTGAACTTCTGGGATTCTGCGGAGCGGGGACCCCAAGCCGTGGAACACGGGATCGAATTCAGCGTGAGCGTCAAGGGCGACCCCCTCGACACGGGAGTCTTGCGCGTGCTCGTCGTTCGGGAGGAAGCAGACCTACCCGCCGAGGCCGATCCGACCCTCGCTCTCGTCATGCAGTCTTCACGCCGCAAGAGTTTCGGGTGGCTTGAACAGGCTGGTTTCGACGACGGCGTCGGATTCGGTCTGATCGTGCGCGCGAGTCCGACGCGCACGGGGCGCACGCGCTCCATGCCCAGCCCGCGGATTGAACGGGCGTGGCTGGCAGCGAAGGACACACCCGACGTATTGACTGTCATGGGTTCGCCGGCCCAGGACCTTTGGGACGGCAAGATCGATCGCCTGGAACTGAAACTGTCAGGGAAGCGCGAGGCGACCCCCGAACGCAATGTAGTTGGGATTTTGAGAGGGGTTGGCACTCCTGACGAGCCTCAGCTCAAGGACGAGGTCATCGTGCTCTCCGCCCATTTCGACCATGTGGGGGTCATGCGCGGGGATTTCCCCGAGGGCACGGACGTGATCCGTAACGGGGCGGACGACGACGCCAGTGGCTGTGCGGTGCTGATGGAGTTGGCGGAGGCCCTGTGCGCGGGACCCGCGCCCGCCCGCACGGTGGTCTTCTTGTTCTGCGCCGCAGAAGAACTCGGAATGCTGGGCACCTATTACTACGCCGACAACCCGAGCGTGCCCCTCAAGAGCATCGTCTGCAATCTGAACCTAGAAATGCTGGGCATGCCCGACCCTCTCATGGGAGGGCCCGGCAAGGTCTGGCTGACGGGGTTCGATCGCACCAACTTGGGCCCTCTATTTGTTGAGGCCGGCTTTGACGTGGGGCCCGACGTGCGGCCCGAGCAGCACTTCTTCGAGCGCTCCGACAACATCGTGTTCGTCAAGAAGGGCATCGTGGGCCAGACCCTCTCCACTGGGGGGGACAACCCCAACTATCACAAAGTCAGCGACGAGGCTGACACTCTGGACTATGACCACATGCTGACCTGCGCCTTGGCCGCTCTGAAGGCCACGCGGCTGCTGACCAGCGGGGAGGTCACCCCCAAGTGGAATGAGGGCGAGCCCAAGCTGGGCCGGCGCTGATTTCCGGGAGGGACCCCGATCTTGTTTCCAGGGGCTCAAGTGCTCGCTAAGATCGTCGTCCGAACTTGCCACTGAACCGCTACCGAATCCCATCCCATGGCCAGCAGCACGAAGAACAAGACGCACATTCATAAGGAGAGCTCGACCTCCGATGGAAATTCCGACCGTCGGCCCGCGCGCAAGAAAGACCGGCGCCTGTCGGCGGGCACGGCCTGTCATTTTGATCTCTACCAGCGCTCAGTGAACTCGCCTGAGACGGACGTGGACTTCTTGACTGATGCGTACGAGGCCTTGCGCGGAAAGAAACCCCGGCACCTACGAGAAGACTTCTGTGGCACCGCCAACCTCGCCGCGGAATTTCTGGGCCGCGATCCCCAGAACACCGTCGAGGGGTTCGACCTTGACCCCGATCCGATGAAGTGGGGCAAGAACAACAACTTCAACAGGGTCGAAGATCGAGACGCGCGCATGACCTGGCACCTGAAGGATGTGCGCAGCCCGGCGGACAAGGCGCCCGACGTGACGATCGCGGCCAACTTCTCCTATTGGGGATTCAAGGAGCGCGCCGAATTGCTGGGCTATCTGCGCTCAGCCCACGAGGACCTGGCCGACGACGGCATTCTGGTAATGGACCTCTACGGGGGACCGGAGGCTCTCAACGAGATGGAAGAGGTGCGCGACATCGACGGCGCCTTCGACTACATCTGGGACCAAAAGAGCTGGGAGCCTGGCACGGGACGCTATCAGTGCTCGATCCACTTTCGTTTCCGCGATGGTTCGGAAATGACCGACGCCTTCACCTACGACTGGCGCTTCTGGCACTTGACTGAGTTGCGTGACATCCTGCTGGATGCGGGTTTCACGAAGGTGACGACCTACTTTGAGGGCACCGACCCAGACGACGAGAGTCAAGGTGACGGGGTCTTCAGCCCCGATCCCGTGGGCGAGAACTGCGACGCCTGGTTGGCCTACCTCGTGTCCGAGAAGTAACGCTGGCAGTAACGCTGGCAAGAGGGTCAGAGTGGCTCTCGATCAGGCTTCCGGCCAGAAGAACCTAAACACCAGGGCCGTGGCGACCGCGTACAGGGCCGCGTCAAAGAGTGCCTTGAAGCAGGAGCTCCAGGTGCTGCCCTTCCAGATGGGGCCTGTGAGTTCCCCACATCCGTACGACATGAATGCGACCGTGCCCGTGATCTTGACCACTAGCTTCCAGTCTGATCCCGGCCCAAGCACAAGTCCGGCAATCCAGGCCGCCACACACGAGACGAACAGGGTCATTGCGAACCATCGATTCAGGCTCTTGCCCATGGTCATGGGACCCGGGGGAAAAATAGTCAGCATGCCCGTCGGGCCTTGGGCCCAGGCACTCTGGAAGGCTTGGGATTTCAGGGTCTCGTGCGTACCGCAGTGGGGGAATGAGTATTGGCCTGCGCCAACGCCCGCCGCCCGCAGGGCATCCCGAACGCCGTCTTCGTCAGCCAGCGGGGCGTAGTCCGTCAGGTGGTAGGTGGCCACCATGTGCAGCACGAATGAGAGGAAGAAGACGGCCAGGGAGGCCAACAAGATGGGCAGCCAGAGACTGGAGAGTGCAACCACGGTGGAACTCCTCGCAGGGGATGTGAGCGCGACCTTCCGCGCTCGGCGGATAGTGGACAGCTGGCGATCCTAGTCGCGCCAGAAGCCTCCGGACAAGTGAGAAGGGCTCAGACCCTCAAGGTTGCCTCCCCCAGTCGCCTATTCCTTGTGCTCTTGCACGTTCTGCACCATGAACAAGTCGTCCACGTCGAACGTCACGGGCGTCGTGATCCCGTAGCCCCTTCCCAGGGGCTTCAGCCGCAGTTCCATGAACGCCTGAGGCTTGACCGCGCTAACCACGTCCGTGACCTCGTCTCCCTCGTTTTCGGGGATTTCGATCAGAATCACGGGTCGGTCGACGATGGGCGTCACAAGCAACTGTTCGAAATGCTCTTTGCAGTGCTCGCAGGAGCGGCGGTAGAGGATTACATGCGCCGGCGGCGGAAACTGGTCCACAACACTGGGATCCTCTAGGAACCCGATCAGATCCAGGTCGTGAATCATCTCGCCTTCCCAGTCCGAAACGATGAAGTGCGCCCAATCGGCGCCGGTCGTATCGACACTCAGCGTTTCTTCCCCTGACTCGGCATCGACGGTCCGCGTGACCTGCGCTTCGGTGAACTTGAACCAGGGGTAAATGCCCACGATGGCGAAGAGCGGCAACAATTTCGACAGGCCTGGTTTTTGATCAGGTCCCACCTTCCAACTGCGGCAAAGCAGCAACCCGGCGAGCAATGTCGAGTCGATCAGCATCATCAGCCAAGGCTCGATAGGGACCTTGGACCCAAAACAACCGCAGCTCGCGTCGCCGCTCTGCATCATCTGCAGCAGCAGCAAGTCAAAGGCAACAAACATGGCGATGAGCAATTTTGCTCCCCAGTGCGGACGCAAGAAGGCCAGCATCACAATCGACAACTCAATCCCGATCGCCAAGCGGAAACTCCAGGCGGGACGTAGCAGGGGGAAGTCTTGAATGGTCGGCGGTAAGTCCGCCGGGGTTCCAGCGAAGAGCTTGAAGAGCGCTCCGGCGGCGACCCAGCAGGCGGCAATGATCAGAATGGGGCGCGCGCCAGAGGGGACTCCAGCCGGCGTTGCTGCTTGGGATGTGGTCATAGTTCGGTGGTTGAGCCTAAGCCATTACGAGCTTGCAGACGAACTGTGAGCCTGGGCCGCGTCTCGGGATCGCGCCAGACATCGGGTGGCTAGGCGGATTGTCCTCGGTCTTTGCTGCGCGCCACGTCTGCAAGTGCGCTCCAAAAAGAGCCATCTTGACCCCAGTCCAGCCCGACTAGGATCACGTAGCGCCGCTGCTCGAGGTCACGCAACGCCTGCTCACCGACGTCCGCCGCGAAAATCTCCAACTCCAATTCTCCAGCCCCTTCGCCCACCTGCAGGAACACCTCATTCGCCCGCAGACCGACCGGGAGGGGCTCACCGCCCTGCTCGCGGGCACCAAAATCTCTGATCCAGACTTCGTCACCCAGGTCGCGCAATCGAATCAGCATCGGGTCGCTGGCGAAGCCCAACACGAACGCCCGCCTGCGCTCGGTTCGGCCATCTTCCCCAGCTCGATCCGGATCGCCCCGGCCGGAGGCCAGTGTCAGAAACCCGGCCCGGTTCAGGTCCACCAGCACCTGCTGTATGCCATCGCTCTCCTCGTCTGTTTCTGCCACAGCCCAGCCCGGAAAGTACCCCAAGTCGCCCACCAAGAAGCGCGCGCCCAGATCACACAGGCAGCCGAAGTCCCGCGCCCTCCGCCACTCATCCCGGCCCCGCTGTACCCATCGATCCATGGCCCTGAGGGTAGTTTCTCGCGGGCTGCAGTGCTCCCCCGCTACACTTCTGCTTCGCCCGTCCCCTGCCGGCCCACCTTACATCCATGCTCGATCTGTTCTCCGACCCCTACCTGCTCTCCATCGGCGTGTACCTGCTGGCCCTCGTGGGGGTCGGGATCTACAAGGCCAAGGCGGTCGAGGACAGCGAGGACTTCATGGTGGCCGGGCGTTCCCTGCCTTGGTACATCCTCGTCGGTACGCTGCTCGCCACCTGGATTGGCAGCGGTTCGATGTTTGCCGGAGCCGGTCTCGGCTACCGCAACGGACCCTCGGCCCTGTGGTCCAACGTGGGTGCCTGGGCCGGGATTTGCATGGTGTTCTTCATCGCCAGGCGAATTCGCAACTTTGGCAAGGTCACGGTGCCCGACATTTTCCAGGCTCGCTACGGGAAGACGGCTGCCACGCTGGCGACGATCACGACCGTCATCGCCTACTTGACCATCGTCTCGTACCAATTCAAGGGTGGCGGACGCGTGCTCTCCATCGTGACCGAGGGAGAAATCAGCGCGCAGTCGGGCATCATCATCACGGCCGTCTTCGCGATCCTCTACACGGTGTTGGCGGGCATGCTGTCCGTGGTCTACACGGACGTGGTCAATGGCGTGCTCATGAGCATCGGGTGCGTCGCCACCCTCGTCTACTTGGTTTGGAACGTGGGTGGACTCGATGAAGTCCTGGCCTCGGCCGAGGCCGCGGGCAAACTCGATCTCTTCGGCCACTGGGCAGCGGAGTCCGACTCGGGCGCTTCGGGCCCCATTATCGCCCTCAGCCTCGCCGTGCCCACAATGCTGCTCTTGCTGGGGGACGCGAACATGTATCAGCGAATCTTCAGTGCCAAGGACGGCGGGTCGGCACGCAAGGCCATCCTGTTTTGGGTTGTAGGCGTGGCTTTCTTGGAATCCTGCATCTCATTCCTGGGGTTGGCCGGGTCGGTGGCCGCCGAGCAAGGACTGATCCCCGACCTTGCGGCGCAGGGGAAGGACGCCACGGAGTTCATTGTTCCCACCCTGGCGCTGAACCTCACACCCATGTTCCTGGGCATGATCCTGGTGGCCACGATGATGGCCGTCATCGTCTCCACGGCGGACTCGTTTCTCTTGATCCCAGCCACCAACCTGACCCGCGACGTCTACCAGCGATATATCGACCCCAAGGCATCTGAGGCGCGCGTGGTCTTCGTCAGTCGGACGTTGGTCCTGGCCTTGGGTGGCGCTGCCTACCTGCTCGTGGATCAATTCCCCACCGTGCTGGCGGCGGCCTACACGGCGTACTTGATCTACGGGGCTTCGATCACACCCTCCCTGTTGGCTGCCTTCCTGTGGAAGCGGGCGACGACTCAGGGTGCTGTGGCTTCGATCCTGACGGGCGCTGGCGTGACGTTGATCTGGAAGTTCGTCTTGGACGACCGGATGGGAGACTGGAATCCCATTCTCCAGGAACCGACTTTCCCCGCTGCGGGCTTGTCGATCCTGGCCCTGATCCTGGTCAGTCTGGCTACGCCCGCACCCCCGGAAGAGGTCTGGGGCCAGTTTGAGCAGGAAAGTGAAGCCTAGGGGCCATTCTTGGGGGCGCCGTAGGGGCTTTGGTCGGGCCCACGCGGCTTGTCTCCAGTCCCCTCGCTCTGGTGCCGATTAGTAGGGACATCGAGGACCGTCGCCGGCGGTCCACAACAAGCGTTCACGGGGCCCTTGGCCCCTAGTCAGCAGAGGGAGATTGAGGCATGGCGTGGCTGGATTCTCTATTCAATCGGATGGTCGAGGTGGGCGCCTCGGACTTGCACATGACCTCAGGTCGCAAGCCCGTCCTGCGTCTTGACGGCGAAATGCACCCCATTGAGGAATGCGAGGCGATCAGTCCTGAGCAGATGCGCCAAATCCTCCTCGAGATCACCCCCAGTGAGAACGCCGAACAATTCGAGTTGGTCCACGACACGGACTTCGCCTACGAACTCCCAGGTCTTGCGCGCTTCCGCGCCAACCTGTTCGAAGACAACAACGGGCCTGGAGGTGTGTTCCGCCAGATTCCGGCCGAAATCCTGACCGCCGAGAAACTCGGGATACCGCCTGCGGTCATCGACCTCTGCAGCCTTTCGAAAGGGCTCGTATTGGTGACTGGACCGACGGGCAGTGGCAAGTCCACGACTCTCGCTGCGATGATCGACCACATCAATGCGACTCGCAATGAGCACATCGTCACCATTGAGGATCCGATCGAATTCGTGCACCCCGATCGCCGCTGCCTGGTGAACCAGCGCGAAGTCGGAACGCACACGCAGAGTTTCAAGCACGCCTTGCGTGCAGCCCTGCGCGAGGACCCGGACGTGGTTCTCGTGGGAGAGTTGCGGGACCTTGAGACGATCGAAATCGCCTTGGAGACCGCCGAGACCGGGCACCTAGTCTTTGGCACTCTGCACACAGCCACAGCAGCCAGCACGGTCGACCGCATCATCGATCAGTTCACCGGCTACCGTCAGAATCAAATCCGAGCCATGCTCTCGGCCTCGCTCAAGGGCGTCGTGGCCCAGACCCTGTGCAAGAAAATCGGGGGCGGCCGCACCGCGGCCTTGGAGATCCTGCTGGTCAACATGGGTGTGGCCAGTCTGATTCGCGAGGGCAAAGCGCACCAAATCGCTTCGCAGATGCAGATGGGGGGCAAGGCCGGCATGCGCCTCCTGAACGACTCTCTCTTGGAGCTCGTGCAATCCGGAACGGTCAGTCCGGACGAAGCTCTGCATCGCTCTGTGGATCGCCACGGGCTGCGAGCACTGCTTTCAGGTGATTCCACAGTCTCGAGCGCGCCCGTTGCCGCTGGCAGCCACGAGTTGGCGACCCCGGATGCCTCCCAATCGGGTCCTGTCGAGAAGCCATCCGGCGGGGGCTCATTCGAGGACTTCAAGCGCATGCACAAGGGATCGAACTGAGTTCAGAGGGCCGCTTGAGTCACAGCGGGTGGAGGGGAGGGGTGCTAGGATAAGCGCCCTTTCTCCCCAACCTGACTCACCGTGATCACCCTTCAGCGCCTCTCTGACAACAACTTCCTGCTCTCGACTCTCCTCCTTGCTGGGGGACTGAGTTCTCTCGCAGGAGCCCAATCCCAGGAGCCCGGAGCCGCTCCACGTGGCTTGACCTTGGAGCAGGCGTCGGGGCGGGCGCGGGCCCCTTCCTTTTTTGCTAGCGCGCAGCCCGCGCGCTGGGCCCACGACGGCCAGCACGTGGTACTCGGCCGTGGTGACGCGGCCCGCTGGCTCGACCCAAAGTCCTTGAAAGAGAGCGCTCCTGAGCCAGCTCCCGAGGCCGAAGCCGAGGAGGGGCCCGAACGGCTTTCCAATACTCAACTCAAGCGCAGTCTTGTCGAAGAGTTCGGCGCATTGGAGTTATTGGGCCAATCGACCGATGGTTCGGTTGCGGGTTTCGTGCAGGACAACGACTTGTACGTGATCAGCCTCGGGAACAAGAAGTTGGTGCGAATCACAGACACCGGAACCCCCGAGTTCTTGAATGGCAAATTGGACTGGGTTTACCAGGAGGAGGTCTATGGCCGGGGCCGATTCAAGGGTTTCTGGCTTTCCCCCAAGGGTCGCTATGTGGCTTTCTTGGCTCTGGACGAATCCGCTGTCCACTCCTTCACGCTCGTCGATCACATCGTAGACGGCAACCACCGCGTGAAGCCGGAGGAAGTGAACTACCCCAAGGCGGGCGACCCCAACCCGACGACCCAGCTCGGGATCGCCGACACACGTACGGGCAAGGTGCGCTGGGCGGATCTTTCTTCCTACGAGGGGCAGGAACCCCTTGTCGTGCGCGTGGATTGGACACCTGCCGGGATTTGCCACTACATGGTGCAAGATCGGATCCAGTCGATGTGCGACCTGCGCGCCTACAACCCGCGCAAGGGAACAGACCACTTGTTGATCCATGAGGCGGCGGATTCATGGGTGAACCGCCCGCCACCCGCGCGCTGGATCGGGGACTCGACTTTCCTTTGGGAGAGTGAACGGACGGGTTACAACCACCTCTACCGCTACGAGCCAAGTGGCAAGCTCTTGGGCGCCGTGACCTCCGGTGACTGGGCCGTAACGAACATTGTGCACGTGGACCCCGAGGCGGACGAGATCATCTTCGGCGCGACGATTGGGGGTGCTGTGAACCGCAATTTCTACCGATCCAAGTTGAGTGGCGGCGAGGTGGCGGAACTCACACGTGGTTCCGGGTCTCACAGCATTAGTTTCTCTGGGAACAGGGAGTTTTTCCTGGATCGCGTGTCGTCGCTAGAGAAACCCGAAGAGGTGCGCCTCTGCGCGGCCAACGGGGAGATCGTGAAGGTGCTCAGCTCTGCTTCCGCTCCCGTTGTCGAGGGTGGCCCCGAACTGGCGCAGTGGAAGCTACACGAAGTCGATGCCGAAGACGGAACCGCGCTGGACGTGGCTTTGATGTTGCCAGTGCCCTTCGACGAGTCGCGCTCGTACCCGGTGTTCATTGACACCTACTCTGGACCGGACGCTCCTACCGTCCGCAACCGCTGGAGCGCGAGTGCCTGGGATCAGTTTCGCGCCCAACAGGGCTTGATCTTGATGCGCGTCAACGTGCGTACGGCTAGCGGCAAGGGGCAGTGGGCGATCGGGCAGTGTTACAAGCAACTGGGTGTTAAGGAACTTAGCGACCTGGTGGACTGCGTGGACTGGCTGTGCGCCAATCCTTGGGCCGACAGCGAGCGCGTGGGAATTACGGGCTACAGCTACGGCGGATTCATGTCCGCCTACGCACTCTTGGCTTCCGACCGTTTCGCCTTGGGCATCGCTGGTGGGGGCGTCTACGACTGGGGTATGTACGACACGATCTACACCGAGCGCTACATGTCTACTCCACAAGCGAATGCCGAGGGCTACAAACTGTCTTCTTGCTTGGAGCGAGCTGCGGACTTGAAGGGTTACTTGCACATGCACCACGGAGTGATGGACGACAACGTCCACTTTCAGAACATGATGAAGATGGCCTATGCCCTTCAGCGTGCTGGGCAAACCGACTGGAGCATGATGGCTTACCCCCAACAGCGCCATGGCATCAGCGATGGAGCACTGCGCTGGCACGCGAGGCAGACCGAGTGGCGTCTCATCCAGGAGCACTTGCTTCGGGATACCGGCGAGGCCGCTTCCGCACGCTGAAGTCCACCACTCTCCGAAGCCCTCAAGGGCGCACACCATGCCTGCCTCTGAATTGAATCTGCCTGCTTCTGTGCGGCCTCCCCAACGCGTTCTACTGGGTCCGGGCCCGAGCGTGATCGACCCTGCGGTGCTCTCGGCCATGAGCCGGCCAACCCTGGGTCACTTGGATCCAGCGTTCTTGGCGATCATGGACGAGGTGCGCGACATGTTGCGCAGGGTCATGGGGACAGAGAACGAACTCACGTTTCCGATGTCAGGCACCGGGTCTGCGGGAATGGAGACCTGCTTCGTCAACCTGATCGAGCCCGGAGATGCAGTGCTCGTGGCGGTCAACGGCGTCTTCGGCACGCGCATGGCCGATGTGGCCCGTCGAGCGGGCGCAGTTGTCTCCACCGTGGAGCAGACATGGGGGCGTTCCTTCAGTGCCGAGGACCTGCGCGCGGGAACGGAGGGAAAGCCCTTCAAACTCCTGTGTGTCGTGCACGCGGAAACTTCCACCGGCGTGCTGCAAGATTTGACCGCGGCGCGCACGGTTGCCGATGAGTGCGGCGCACTGTTACTCGTTGACTGTGTCACGTCCCTGGGTGGACACGCGTTACACCTAGACGACATGGGCGTGGACGCGGCCTACTCGGGCACCCAGAAGTGCCTGTCTTGCCCACCCGGGCTGTCGCCGGTCAGCTTTAGTGAGCGAGCGTGCGCGGTCCTAGCGGAACGCAAGACACCTGTGCAAAGCTGGTATTTGGACCTATCGATGATCTCCAGCTACTGGGGATCGGAGCGCGCCTACCACCATACGGCTCCCATCAACATGCTCTACGGACTGCACGAGTCGCTGCGCTTGATCCTGATAGAGGGGCTCGACCGTCGCGTGGCACGACACGGCCTGCATGCACGTGCCCTCGCAGCCGGCTTGGAGTCCATTGGCCTGAGCCTGCGTGTTGAGGCGCATGAACGCCTGGCGCCTCTGACGGCGGTGGCGATTCCTGAGGGCATTGAAGACGGCCGGGCGCGCGCCTTTCTGCTCGATCAGTTCGGACTTGAGATTGGTGGTGGCCTGGGTCCCATGGCCGGCAACACTTGGCGCATTGGACTGATGGGGGCGGGAGCCACACGGCACTCGGTCACCCTCTGCCTGGCTGCTCTGAGGGCCGCCTTGATCGATCAAGGCCAAGACCCGGGTGTCGACCCGCTCCTGGCAGCGGGCGCAGTCTACATGTCCTAGGTTCGGACCTGCTTGAATTCCAGTAGGGTCGAGCCGCGCGTGAAGGCGATACCGGAAATGTTGTTCGAGTAGACGTCTGCACTTGGGCCACGCCCTGGGTAGGCGAACTCGGCAATGACACCCTGCTCGAGCTCCAGCTCAAAAAAGTAGGTCGTCGTGCCAGAGAAGCCCCTGAGGTCTACCTCGCTGCGCCGCGACAGGATTACGGCTGGCCGACTCAAGAGTGCATGCGAAGTCGCCTGCTTGCGCATGCTCACCCCGCGCACGAATTGAATGATGCCTACGAGTACCAAGAGGTAGCCCAGGGGCATGGACATCAGGCCAACGGTTTCCAACAACAAGTCTGCGACCACCCAGAGAACTCCAAGAGTCACAAACATCCAGCCGCTTCCGGTCAGCCGCGAACCGTGTTGAAAGGCGGGGGCTTCCGGCGGGCTCATTTCTCCAGCGGAGGCAAACGCCTCACTCTCGCGGACCTTGGCCAGTCGGGGAGTGTTCTTGCTCTGCTGGTCCTGCGCCTCACTGCCTTCGCCCACGGGCATGACGCAGTAAGGGCAGATGGAGACCGGCGTCTCCGGGAGTAGAGCCTTGCAGTTGGAGCAGCGCTTGGGGCCCTGCGCCGAGGCCGTGGGAGTGTCGGACATGGTCTCATTCCAGCATCCACCGGGGGTCCTTTCTAGGCGTCCCCCCAAAAAGGAGTCCAGGGCCCGGAGGCCCGGATCGCGTTCGCCGGCCATCGCGTGCCGTCCTGGAGAGCGCAGCAACCTGCAATCGGCCGATCCTCCATCTCCGGCGTTTACAGCCGAGGACTAGAAGCCGATCGTGGTCAGCATGATTGAACGTCTCATTCCTGCTGGTCTCGTGGGTGGTCTCCTGGCGTGCGCGGCGGATGCACCTCCGCTGCCCTTGGACGCACATAGCCTGGCCCGCCCTGACCACGTGCGAGTGCAGCACGTCAGCCTGGATCTGGCCCTGGACTTCAGTGGCGAGCGTGTGCATGGCCGAGCCACGCTTACCCTGGATCGTTCCGATCCGGCCGCGCCTCTGATCCTCGACAGTTATCGCCTGCAGATCGAATCCGTGCGCGCCGAAGACGGGAGCGAGCGCCAATGGGCCTTGGGCGAAGATCGCGGTCGCCTCGGTCGTGCGCTCACGATTCAACTCGAGGACGGCGACCGTGAAGTGTCGGTGACCTATGCCAGTGGGGAGGATGCGGAGGCATTGCAGTTCCTGACACCTGCCCAAACCGACGGCGGCCAGCAGCCCTTCTTGTTCACCCAAGGTCAGGCGATCCTGACTCGCTCTTGGATCCCGCTTCAGGATTCGCCTGCCGTGCGCGTGACGTATGACGCCACGATCCGAGCCCCGCGCGGCTTGACCGTGCTCATGAGTGCAAACTCCAGGAACGGTCCGACGCCGGTGTTGGAAGAAGCGCCGGGATCGGGCTCGTCAGATCTCTGGCGTTTCCGAATGGACCATCCCATTCCCAGCTACTTGATTGCCTTGGCCTGCGGGGAACTCGCCTCCCATGATGTCTCTGAGCGCTGTGCGATCATTGCCGAGCCGGGTGTGCTCGCCGCCGCTGCAGCCGAGTTCGCGGATGTCGAACGTATGGTTCAAAGCGCCGAGAGGTTGTTCGGTGAGTACCGCTGGGGTCGCTACGACCTGTTGGTTTTGCCACCGGCCTTTCCGTACGGCGGGATGGAGAATCCAACCCTGACCTTCCTCACGCCGACCGCGATCGCAGGAGATCAGTCACTCGTGTCGATCATCGCTCACGAGCTGGCTCACTCCTGGTCCGGCAACTTGGTCACCAATGCCACTTGGGACGATTTCTGGTTGAACGAGGGTTTCACCGTCTACTTTGAGCGCCGGATCATGGAAGCGCTCTACGGGTCTGATCGAGCCAACATGGAGCGCCTGCTCGCCTGGCAGGGCCTGGAGCAGGAAATCCAACAATTGGAACCCTGGCAGACGGTCTTGCACATCGATCTCGGGGATCACCATCCTGACGATGGCTTCAGTGGTGTCCCCTACAACAAGGGAGCGCTCTTCCTAAGACGTGTTGAGGAATGTGTCGGTCGCGCAGCGTTGGATCGGGTCTTGGGGGAGTGGTTCGACGCTGGCGCCTTCGAGGCCCGCACCACCGACCAGTGGCGACTGTTCCTGTTGGACGCCTTTCCCGATCTGCAATCCAAGATGGACTTGGACGAGTGGTTGACGGCACCAGGGCTGCCCGCCGATGCGCCTCGCCCGCAATCAAGTGCCCTCTCCAAGGTAGACGATCAGCTGTTGCGACTCAGAGAGGGCACGCACCCCGCTGACTTGGATTGCTCCGATTGGGCAACGAGTCAGTGGCTGAGGTTCCTGAACGGGATGCCCGAAGGCGCGGGCGCCCAGACCATGGCTCAGCTGGATCAGACATTCGGTTTCGGTGAGACAGGCAACAACGAGATCCTGTTCGCCTGGTTGCGGCTCGCCATTCAAGAGCGATACTCCGCCATGGACGATCGGCTGGAGCAGTTCCTGATGACCATTGGAAGGCGCAAGTACTTGAAACCCCTGTACGAGCAACTATGTGCGACTCCCGAGGGTCGCGCCAGGGCTGAGGCCATCTACGAGCGTGCCCGACCCGGCTACCACGCTGTCTCGGCGATCAGCCTTGACTCGATTTTCGACGGTGAGTAGCCCCACCGCCATCGTGCGCACTCCGTGCTCGGACCTGTCGACCTGCGAGCTCTCTTACTTGCAACGGGCACCCGTGGACGCCGACCTCCTAGCCGTCCAGCACACCAGTTACGCGCACGCTCTCCGCGCAGCCGGGTTGAATGTCATCACTCTGCCTGCCCTGGAGGACTTCCCCGACAGTGTCTACGTGGAGGACACGGCGATCGTGCTCGACGAAGTGGCCGTCTTGACCCGTCCCGGCGTCGATTCGCGGCAGGGTGAGGTGCTCCACATGCGTGAGGTTCTCCAGTCCTTGCGCGCCTGTCTGCATGTCGAAAGCCCCGGCACTCTCGACGGTGGCGATGTCTGCTTGCATGGGGGAGTGCTGTACGTGGGTCAAGGCGGCCGCACCAACCACGCAGGCCTGAAGGACCTCGCACACCTGGTGTTGGAGCACGGGTACAGGGTCAAGGCTGTGGAGTTGGGAGATTGCCTGCACTTGAAGAGTGCCATGTCCTCCCTTCCCGACGGGCGCCTGCTCGTGAACCGAGGTCTGCTCAACCTCGAGAGGGTGGAGTGCTCAGGCATCATTGATGTCCACACAGACGAGCCCGAGGCAGCCAACGTCCTGGCCGTCGGGAAACATATCATCTGCTCATCCGCCTACCCCCGCACCAATGAGCAGCTCGCGGCTGAGGGATTCGACCTACTGGAAGTGGAGCTCAGTGAGATCCACAAGATGGAGGCCGCCGTCACCTGCCCGTCACTCATCCTGAACTGATCGCTTCGAATTCTCCGACCCCTGGACCGACCCATGTGGCTTCGCCTTGTTGTTCTGGTCACCGCGACCACGCCCGCACTATCCCAGACACTCTCCTACGAGCGTTTTCAGCTCGAGAACGGCCTGACCGTCATCTTGCACGAGGACCACCGTCAACCTCAGGTTGCGGTCAACACCTGGTATTGGGTGGGCGCCAAGGAAGAGGAGCCGGGACGTAGCGGCTTCGCCCACCTGTTCGAACACCTGATGTTCCGGGGGACTCACCGGGCACCCGACTCCAGTTTCGACGACATGATGGAGGCCGGTGGGGGGTGGAATAATGCCTCAACAAGTCAGGATCGCACGAATTACTACGACGTCGGCCCCTCCGAGCTCCTGCCTACACTGCTGTGGTTGGAAGCGGATCGCATGCAGGCTCTGGGTCCGAACATCGATCAGGCCACGCTCGATAATGAGCGCGAAGTCGTGCGCAACGAGCGTCGGCAGTCGTACGAGGATGTGCCCTATGGTCAGGCCCGACTCGCGGCGTCCAGGCTCTTCTATCCGCCCGAGCACCCATACCACATTCCGGTGATCGGCTCGCACGCTGATCTGGTAGCGGCCACCGTGGAGGACGTGCGCGCGTTCTTCGCTCGTTACTACGTGCCTTCCAACGCCTGCCTGGTCGTTGCTGGAGACTTTGATTCCGGTCAGACCCGTTCACGCATCGAGAGTTATTTCGGGGCCATCGCACGGGGAGACGACGTACCCCAAGTGACTGCCCCCCCCGCGACCCTTGAGAAGCGCCGGATTCACACTCTGACTGACAACGTGCCTTTTGCCCGCACGCAGATCATGTGGCCCAGTCCAGCGTTTCTGTCCGACGGAGACGCGGAGATGGACTTGATCGCAGCGCTGCTGGCGTCTGGAGTGTCCAGCCGATTGGTCCAGGCCTTAGTGGTCGAGACCCCCCTAGCGGAGGAGGTGCAGGCTCATCAACGCTCGGCAGCGCTGGGCTCCGAGTTCGTGATCTCGGCCATGGCCCGTCCCGGTGTTGACCTTGCTCAACTCGAGATGGCCATCGAGGAAGTCGTCCGAGAGTTCCTGAAGGAGGGGCCACGTGCCGACGCACTCGCACGTCAAAAAGCGGTCATGGAGGCTCAGCTCCTGCGCCGGCTCGAGTCCGTCGAACAGAAAGCCGACCTGCTCAATCGCAATCAGTTTTACTTCGGCGAACCGGATTCGTTCGAACGCGATCTCGATCGATATCGCAATGCGAGCGTAGTCAGCTGCCGCGAGTGGGGCCGGCAGGTCCTCGGCCAAGAGGGCCGTCTAATCCTGCGCGTTCTGCCCGAACTCTCCGAGCCTGAAGTGGACCCCCTGGCAACGATGCCAGGCGTCGGGCCCAGCCCGAGCTTCGCCCCACAGCTGCCCGAACACTGCGAGCTCTCCAATGGGATCGCGGTAGACGCTTGGGTGCAAGACGAAGTCCCCTTGGTTGAAATGCGTCTGGTGATGCCGTTCGGGTCGGCTCAGGATCCAGCGGGGAAAGGCGGACTTGGGCACCTGGCGGGGCAGATGCTGCTCGCGGGTGGTGGCGAGCGCGACGCGGCGGCATTTTCGGATGCCCTGGAACACCTAGGGGCTGATTTGCGCGTCGACGTGGGAAGGCGCGAGACCACCCTGCACCTACGTGTTCTCGCCCGGCATCTCGATGCAGCGCTTGACCTGCTGGGGGATGGGTTGCTGAAACCGCGGCTCGAGCAGGCCGATTGGGATCGCGTGCAACGCATGCATCTGGCCGAGCTGCGCGTGAGCGCTCAGAACCCGAGAGCGCAAGCCAGCCTTGCCGGCGATCGGGCCTTCTTCGGGGAGGCTCATCCGTACGCCCACCCCGCGGGTGGAACACCGGAGACCGTCGAGCCTCTGCTCCTAAACGACGTGGCCCAGTGGATTTCGGATCTCTTTCGTCCCGAGGGAGTTCGAATCTTTGCAGCCGGAGCACTGGAACCCGAAGCGCTACGCGAGTCTCTAGAACGAGTCATTGGAGGCTGGTCCGGGATTTCTCGCGCAGGTGAACGCCGGACGGTCACGGTTCCCGGCGCAACGCCTTTGAGCGGCGGGCCGCGGCTCGTCTTTGTGGATAATCCCGGAGCGACGCAAACCGTGGTGCGTTTCATGTTGCCCGCACCATCTCATTCTGTTTCTGGACGAACGGCCCGCGAGTTGGTGGCGACCCTCCTGGGAGGAACCTACACCAGTCGCCTGAACGCCAACTTGCGCGTTGACAAGGCGATTACCTACGGGGCTCGTGCGAGCCTGGTTCACCTCCCCCCTTTGGGCTATCTCAGCGCATCCGCCCAGGTGCAAACAGAGTTCACCGGCTTGGGAGTGAGAGAATTCCTGTTCGAGTTCAAGCGTCTGCAAGCAGGCGATGTGGCAGCGGTCGAACTGGAGAAGGCTCGGCGGTCGAGGCGCACGGCGCGCATCGAGGCCTTCGCCACCCTGGGGTCGACTCTCCGCGCCGCCCAGTCCTTGGCGAGCTTCGGGCTCGGCATCGAGAGCGTTGTTGCGGAACTCGAGGCGGCTCGCGGGTTGGGAGTGGCTGACTTGAACCTGGCCGCCAAGGACCTGGCCAACCTGGACGGGGCCGTGCTGGTGCTTGTGGGCGACAAGGCCGAGATCATGCGACAGCTGGCCGAGGGGAAGTAATTCCCCGTCCTAGTTGCCGACGATCAGACCCTCAACGCGCACGTCTCCGTCGCGCACGAACAACCCCACGTGGGACTCGGGGTACGGCGCAAAGGCCATCTTCGCCTCACCACACAAAACGTCGTCAATCGATATCTCCAGGGCTCCATCCGCGCTGACCCTCACGGCCAGTATGGGCTGGGCGTCGGCGGGAACGGGTGTGTCCAGCACGATCTTGCCCGCCGGCTTGAGCCGCGTGCTGCCCGGTCCGGAGAGAATCAAATGCCACATGCGCACGTTCCCCTCGTGCCCGATCCCCACGACGAACCAATCTCCATCCGTCGCCCCGCACACAACCAATCCGTGGGCCGAGCCGCGGTGGACTTCACCGCGCCGGATGATACGCCCCCGCACCTCGTAACTCGTGCCCGGACCAACAGTCTTGTGGATGCGAGCGTGGGGTTGGACGGATTCCATCTCCAATGCTCCGTCGACAACTTCAAAGCGCTTGGGCGTTGAAGATTGGATGCTCATCCACTGTTCTTTCGGGCCGGCGAGCGCTGTGATCTTGCCCGGCATCAAACCGGACTCCTGAGCAGCCACTTTCAGAGCAGAGGCTTCATCGGACCAGCCCGAGAAGTCCGTGAACACATCCCGCAATTGATTGGCGTAGGTGAAGGCGCGCAGGGTCATGGGCGGCTCGGCCTCGCGGTACTGGGTCAACAATGCGTGCATGCGCTTGTATTGGGTCTTCATCCGCGAGCGTGTCGAACGCAGAGCGAAGTTCCCCCGGTCCAGCTTCTCAAGACGTCGGTTCGCGGTCTCATAGTCCTTGACGGACAGCTCCAGCTCGCCATCGTCGACGGCATCCAAGAACTGCTCCAGGACGGCTGCTGCCGCCTTGGGACGGTCGAGTTGGTCGAGAACGTCAACCATGTCCTCCAGGGGCTGGGCTTGGAGTTTGCCCGTGCTTGTCATTCGCGCTCGCACGAATTCAAGATCACCCAGGGCGCGCAATAGAAGGTCCTCTTCCGTGACCGCGGGCTTGCGTTGGGTCGACAGAGCCTCCGCCGCTTCGAGGTAGCGCTTCGCCCGCTCACCGCGGCGCTCCACCTGCTGCTGGTCGAGAGACAAGTGAAAGGGCTGAACCGTGTTCAGAATCCAATCCTTCCAAGTCTCTTCGAAGGCTGCGAAGTCCACGTGCTGCAGCGGATCGTCGTCGCCCAGGATGATCTGCTCAAAGAGTTCGATACCCTGGGTCGAGTGCCCCATGGACTCGTCCAGGTACTTCCGATACAGGGGGCGGTAGGAGTACTCCAGCGTCTCCGGGTTTTCCCACTGTTGCAAGAAGTACACTAGGCCCCATCCCACGCAGTAGTAGCTCGCCGGATAGGAACCGGGACCGGGGTAGGCGATGACCTCAGCGAGTTTCGGACCGTCGTCCTGATAAAGGAACGCTGTCAGATTGGCCAGCCGACCCCGCGCCACATCCGGCCACAAGACTCGGCCATCCGTCATGGCTTGGGCGCCCTCGAAGAAACAGGCTGTTCCCTCATTGAACCAGGTGGGGACGCGGTTGCCTTTGACGAAGGCACTCATGAACTGGTGACTGCTCTCGTGGAACAGCGTTTCCAGCGTTCCTTGCAAGCTGCCCCCGCGCGTGCGTCCGTCGTAGGTGTGAATCTCCTGACTACTCGGCGACCACCAGCCACCTAGTCCCGGGGAGGGCTCACCATCCGTCCATAGCGCTGCCATGTCATCCCAAGTCCCGTGGATGCGGACGGTCGGCCGTGTGGACGGTGCGCGTTTCTCGTTCCCATCGAAGTAGATGTCCACGTAGTTGGCGAACAGATCGTCCAGGGTGACGCCGAGCAACTCGACGACTGGCTGCTCGAGGTTGCACCGCAGTTGATAGTGGTCCGTGTCATGCTCGAACAGTGGCCGGCCGGCGCCGCTCTCCATCGAGTTGCCTGCAGCGTCCAGATCCACGCTGGAGTCGGCACTCACGATCTCAGCGATGGACTCTTCGAGCTGCTTGCGAGCCTTGCCTTCTGCCAGGGGCAAGGCGCGACCATAGATCTGCAAGGCGCGCTCGAATTGCTCACTCTTGGCGAGCTTGTCCCCAGCTCGAGCTAGATCGCGAACAAGGCCAGCCATCAGACCGATGCGTTTCTTGGCTAGTGGATCCGCTTTGGACAGGGCTCGCTCTACCCTCGAAACGTCCTTCTTGCTGTTGGCGTGCTCATACTGGTCCCGCGAAATGCCCAGCCAGTAGGCCGCCTCATCCAGGCGTTGGACTTCGGTCAAGGCACGGCCAAACAACTCCAGTAGGGCCGCGTCCCCCTCCTCCAACTTGAGGTGCCGCTCGAGAAGCACGACAGCGCCCTGCGCGTCTTCTTGATCTAGCAGGTCCTGCGCCCTGGATTGGATGTCCTGGGGTGTCGTGAACGGGTGGGCAAGCACTGCCGCGAGAAGGAGTGAACGCATGGCACAGGTTAGCAGGAATGAAGGGGGGCCGCGTCCGATGACACGGCCCCCCCCTTGGGTCCGGTGGGTTGCGGCGTGCCGCCCCCGCTCGGACTGTCATCCGCTGGGAGCTACTCGATCTCCATCTCCGTAGCCATCTCGCCGGACATCTCCATGGACATTTCCATGACCATGGCCTGACCGCCGAGGTCCACGTTGATTTCCAAGTCCATAGCGATGGCAGCTTCACCCTCGAGGCTAAGTGAGTGGGCGTGGCCTTCGCTCACGTTCCACAGGCAGCGGCCCGACGCTTCGTAGGCGAACTCGATGTCCACGCGGTCGAGGCTGAATTCCACTTCCTCGGGGAACTGCTCGCCCATGAGTTCTTCAATGAGCTCACTCATGTCCTTGGCGGTGTCGATTTCGATTTCGATTTCGATGACGGCAAGGTCCATACCGTCCACTTCAGTCATGCCCTTGAAGGTCGCCGTGGCTTCACCTTCCAGCATGTCGCCCATCATTTCGCGGAAGTCGACCAGCATTTCGGTCGGAGGCCCGGTACCGACGTCCTGGCCGTCCATTTCGAAGTTCAGCTTCAGATCGCCACCGGGGCCGAGGATGTCCACCAGGGACACCAGGGGCAGTTCCCAGCTGTCGCCGTCGTCGACTTCGTCATCCGGCAACAGAGCTCGCAGGTCCATATCCTCGACCAGGTTCGTCAGTAGATCCTCGTCTCCGTCTTCGTTGTCTTCCGGGTAGGAGACCTTGTACTCGTCATCATCCGAGTCCCAGGTGAAGACGACGGTCTCGCCCTCGAGATCAGAGGATCCCGATCCGGTGGGGTTCTCTTCTTGGACATCTCCCATGGCTTCCACAACCATGCTGATGTCCATTTCGGTGCCGATTTCGTCAAACGTGCGCGACAACTTCGTGGGGTAGCCGCCGGATACCGCGTCGTAGGTGTCGGTGACCGACACGACGCTTTCCATAGCCATGTCCATTTCGATCTGCGGCATCATCGGGTTTTCTTCCCCGTTCATGAGCATGACCATGTCGTCCAGCGAGAACTCGACGGAGTTGGAGAAGGACTTGGTCAGCGAGGATCCTGCGCTAGGGGCGAAGGCAATCTTGGTTGCACTCGGCTTGAAGGCGGTTAGGACGGGGGCGGTGACCGCGAGGGCACCGAGGATGAGGGTTCTTGTACGCATAGGGGAATACCTTGGGAGGTGGTTCGAGGTGTGGTGCGGGAGGCTTGCGAGCGAGATGTACGCGGCCAGCCTCAGCGACATTCAATCTTGAGTAGGGGCCCGTTTGGGGTTCGCGAATGGAGGAACCTCGGGGCGGTTTCGGGTACTGGGAGCCAGTCAGGGGTGAGCGTGCGGCCAGGACTGTCTCTCGGCCTGGGCACCCCCCAGTGGCTTGACTGGCAATTTCATCTTGCCTGGCAACTTTCACGCTGTGCCCAGCATGAAATAGCCAGGCAAGCGTCCTGGGGAATGGAGTTCCCCGCACACTGACCCGGCAACCCACCCATGCGACAGGTAGCCAAGAAACCCCTCACTTTTTCGTGTAACGAAAATGCAAATGCGTCCCTTGGTCCTCGATCAGGAGATCCAGGGGCGAATTTTGGGAGACGCGGGCTGATGACGCATACTCTGCCTCTCCCAAGACCCCTGCCCAGCGATTCCATGCAAATTCAAATCCTCTACTGCGCCGAGTGAAACTACCGACCCCAGGCGGCCAGTTTGGCCGCCGAGTTGGAGTCCCGGCTCGATCAGGCCGAGGTGCAACTGGTTCCCGGAGGAGGGGGTGTATTCGACGTGTCCAGAGACGGGGAACTCATCTACTCCAAGCGCGAGACCGGGCTCTTCCCTGACGCTTCGGACATCCTCAACGCTCTCTAGAGCCCAATTTCCAAGCGTGGGTCTCTGGGGCTTACTCTGGGCCTACTCTGGGCCTACTCTGGGCCTACTCTGGGCCT
>CAYXTP010000014.1:26457-31470 GCA_964467985.1 uncultured Planctomycetaceae bacterium | reverse complement strand
TACTCTGGGCCTACTCTGGGCCTACTCTGGGCCTACTCTGGGCCTTCGCTTTCAAGGCCGACCAACCGAGAAGCCCGCTAGGACGGTGTCCAGGCGTCGGTACGGCCGCTTCGATTTGTTGGTGGCGTGACGACGATTGTCTGTTCGTCGCACGGGCAGGTCTTGGTTTGCGAGCTAGAAGGGTAGGCGGGTGGAAGAGCCGAAGAACGCGTACAGCAGGAGGCAGAGCACAAGGCTGAAGAGCAGCACTGTCGTGGTGGACGGTGCGTCCCGGTGTGTGCTCCCCGTATGGTTCAGGGACATGGGACTGCCGAGGTTGGATTGATTAGGGAGGATTGGGGAGCGGGTCGCAGACCCAGTCCCTCGACTAGTGATACCACCGGGGCCAAGCTTCGGGGTGCTGATTCACAAGAAAGAGCGCAGTTTCAGCTTTTCTCAACCTCAGCGCTCCCCACAGTTGGGCTGAGAGGACGCGCAGGCCCTGCATCGGGGCCAGCTTCTCGCTATCCTTGGCCGCTCCATGAGCCAGCGAACCATGCCAAAAGACACTCCAGAGGGCACAGCACCCCGCACCGGCGCCCCAGATCCTCCCCGGTCCTTCACGAAGATCGTAGCCACCATCGGGCCGGCCTCCGAGGACCGGATTGTTGAGCTGGTCAAGGCCGGCATGAGCGTCGCGCGCCTCAACTTCAGCCACGGCGAGCCGCAGGAGCACCAAGCTCGCATCGAAAGGATCCGCGCAGTGGCCCAGAGCCTGCGCCGTCCCGTGGGAATCCTGGGAGACCTGCCTGGGCCGAAGATGCGCACCGGCACCTTCCCGAATGGCTCGATCGATCTCGAAGAAGGGGAGTCTGTGCGGCTCCGCTCCGGAGGCGGTCAGGCGATCGCTGGCGAAGTCCTGCTGAACGTTCCCGACGTTCATCTGTGCTTGTCTCCAGGCCACCGGGTTTCTCTTGCGGATGGCCGGGTTGAGCTGGTCGTGGAAGAGACCTACGGCGAAGTCGTGCGCGCCAGCGTGGTTCGTGCTGGGCCCGTAGGGGACCGGAAGGGTGTGCACTTCCCCGACTCGGACGTGCGATATGAACTTCCCACTGATCGGGACCGGGAGTGGATTCAATTCGCCGTCGACCACCAGTTGGACTTCATCGGAGTCAGCTTTGTGGGCAGTGCATCCGAGATCGAGCACGTGCGCTCGCTTGCTGGCGCTCAGGCCATCGTGGCCAAGGTTGAACGGCGCAGAGCGATCGACCACCTACCTGAGATTCTGGAGGCGGCCGACGGAGTCATGGTGGCGCGCGGTGATCTGGGTGTGGAGATCGGCCTTGCCGACCTCCCAGGCATCCAGAAGATGATCCTTGAGAGGACGATTGAGGCCCGCAAGTTCACGATCACCGCCACCGAGATGTTGGAGTCCATGGTGCACTCCAGCCTACCCACGCGGGCAGAGGTCACTGACGTGGCCAACGCCATCCTCGATGGGACCGACGCCGTCATGTTGTCCGCCGAGACAGCCGTGGGTGAGTATCCAGTGGAGGCGGTCAGCACCATGCGGGAAATCGCCCTCTCGGTGGAGAAATCCCCCCGCTATGGGAAACGGCCGAAGCTCCATCTCGACTCCACGGACGCCACCTTCGGGACTTCGATCGCCATGGCCGCCGCACAGGTGGCTCGCTCCCTGCGACTGGACAAAGTGATCTGTTTCACTGAATCAGGGGGAACCGTGCGCCTGATTTCGCGCTACCGACCCGGGAACGAGATCATCGGGCTGTCACCGACCCTCGGGGTCGTGCGCCAGATGACGGTTCTCGGACACGTGCGCCCGGCGCTGTTTCGGAGAGAGTCCAGCCTGGAAGAGATGCTGGACATGGCCTCCGAAATGCTCGTGGTGAGGGGCATGGCCGAACTCGGCCAGGAGGTCGTGTTTGTGGCCGGTGTTCCGCCGGGTGTCGTCAGCAGCACGAATGTCATGAAGCTGCACCGCATTGGCGAGACCACAAAGCTCAGCTGACCAGCGGGTTTCCACTCGGGTTCTCACGGGGTCCGGCCCAGACGAGAACTTGGCGTCTGTAACTTCGGTGTGCCGCGGGTCTGCCTGAGCGACCTTTAGCTCGGGCATTGATTTGTGCTCCGCAGTTCCGATGATGGTCCCATCCCGACCATGCTCAGCCGCTTCCAGTTCAAACGCTTTCGCTCATTCCGTCGCAACGCAGCGGCGATGGATTCACAGGGACGCCTGTCAGCGGCAAGAGTCGTGTGCATCGCTAGCGGCAAGGGGGGGACGGGCAAGAGCGTGATTGCGTCCAACATCGCCGTGCACCGCGCCCGCCGCGGGGAGCGTGTGCTGCTCGTGGACTTCGATGCGGGACTGGCCAACGCCCATCTCCTACTGGGAATGGCCCCACGCCACGACTTGGGCCATGTGATGCAAGGGCAGGTCACGGCACGCGAGGCCCTGAGCGAAGGGCCGCACGGGCTGAAACTGCTCTCTGGGGGCGTCGGCCGGCAGGCCCTCGTGGATCCCACCCGGCGTGAACTGGACCGTCTTTTCCGAGCTCTGATGCCCTTGGAAAACGAGTTTGATCTGGTGCTCATCGACCACGGAGCCGGCTTGGGGTACTCCACCGTGGCGCACTTGGCGGCCACCAGCACTCTGCTACTGGTGACGAACCACGAGGTGACGGCCCTCTCGGACGGCTACGCCCTCTACAAGCGCGCCACCTCAGTGAATCGCTCCATTCGGGTGGGATTGGTCGTCAACCGTGTCCCGGACAAGAAACTCGCTGACGCTGCCTGGGATAGCTTCCGCTCGGTGTCCGAACGCTTTTTGGGTCACAGCCCCGAATTCGTGGGCTGGGTTCCCACGGATCCTGCAGTCTCAAGCAGTGTGCAACGCCGGGAACCGGTCGTGGGCAGCTATCCGACGAGCCCGGCGGCCACTTCCCTCGCGGGGGTGGCCAGCTGGGGGCCTATTGATCACGCCCGCACGACTAGTGCATTCTACGAGAAGGCCCGCAAAGCCCTTCGCTAGGAGACTCCGGCCGCGGGCCTTCCCAGGAGGGGTCGGGTCTCGAACTCTCCCCAGAAACTTCACAGTCCAATCACCACGCTTCGGTCCTCAGACCAGGCCACCCCATGCAGGTCCTCTCTCTCGTCAACCAGAAAGGCGGTTGTGGCAAGACCACAACTGCAGTCAATCTGGCTGGAGCATTGGCGGCACGGGGGGAACGCGTTCTGCTTGTCGATCTCGATCCGCAGGCACACGCCACCCTAGCCCTTGGCGAGGCACCGGAGGACTACGAAGCCACCGTCGCTCACGTGTTGCTGGACGAGGCCCAGGCCAGCGAGGCGATCGTGTCGTGCCCAGGCGGAATCGACTTGTTGCCAGCGCGTTTGGACCTCGGTGAGTTCGAGGAAATCTCCGGGCGACTCCTGCACCCTGAGCAACGCCTGCGCGTGGTGCTCGAGGGTCTGCGCGATCGTTACGAGTGGGTGGTCGTCGACTGCCCTCCCCGTGCTGACGGAGTGCTGTGTGCGAATGCCCTGTTTGCCAGCACAACGGCCATGCTCGTGGTCGAGACGGGTGCCTTCGCCCTACAAGGCGCCCTGCAAGCACTGAAGGTATTCGATGTGGCCGCAGAGCGGCAAGACCGGGTCTACCGTATTCGCGTCGTGGGTACGCTCTTTGATCGCCGCACGCGTTTCGCTCGCGAACTGTTGATCGCGCTGCACGGGCGGTTCGCTGGTGCCATGTACGACACGGTCATTCGCAATAGTGTGCGCTTGCGGGAAGCGCCGGCGGTGGGCTTACCCATTCAGGAACACGCCCCGGGTTCGCGCGCGGCCGCTGACTTTGCAGCCCTGGCCGAAGAGGTCTGCCTCGACAAGTTCGACGAGCTGCCCGCTGCGGCAGATTCTGCGCTGGCCGCAGAGCCCACCTCCTTGGCTGCGCCCTCTTCCAGTCCCGAGTCTGACGCCCGCTTTGGCAGGCGCTAGCCACCGATCCAACCAGCCCATTCTCAAACCACCTACCCCGAGAGCTCGAATGGAATCCCTCGCCCTACTCTGCACGTTGCACGCCGACGGCCCTGCAACGCTCAAGCGCCTGCGTCGCGCGGGCTGTGATTCGCTAGAGGCCGTTGAGGCCTACGAAGCCGTCGACCTTGCGACTCTACTTGAGGTGCCTCCGGCCGTGGCTAGGCGACTTCTCAAAGAGGCTCGCGGCTTGAGCGTGCGGCTGGAAGATGGCGTACTCGACGATTCAGAAGAGACACCGCAGATATGCACGACCCCCGGCGTCGTACCTGGAATTGTTCCCCAGAGCTTCTTGGATCAGGGCAACTTGGATCGGCGAGACCAGGCCATCCTCGGTCGTGTTCTGGACCATTGGTCAGACGAAACACCGGCGGCGGAGGCGCCAACGAAAGTTGGCACGGAAGGAATCGTCGAACCGGCCGAATCGACCGCCATGGAGAACGTGAACGTCGACGTGCTCTCGACTGGGCCGGGGGCGGAAAGGGAGCGCGGCCCACTCTGGCCCGAGGATCCAGCTGCGCGAATTGCGGCGAATGAACCCCGCGATTCCGCGACCCCCGATGCACTGGAGTCCAGCATCAACGCCGGTGCAGTCGAAGGTCTGAATGAAGCGGGGATTGCCGTGCTCGCTCAAGCGAGCATCCTGTCCCTGACCGACCTAGTGGACGCCGACCCACTGCGTTTGGCAGGACTGCTTGGCGTGACCTATGCCAATGCACGTCGCATGCAGTTCATTGCCCGCGCTGCCCAACCCGTCGTTCCCAGCGCCGGTGAACCAGATTCCGAGGAGCAGGGGTCTAGCGTGAAGGCCAAAGCATCTACCGTCTCGCTATCCTTCGGTGGCCAACAAGTCAGCAGGGATGCCGCACAGCAGAGCGAAGGAGTTCAGAGACCCGCCGCTGACTCGATCGACGAAGATCCGGTCTCAGCTCGCAAGTTCTGGGAACCCCAGACTGGGGCTACCCAGACTGGGGCTACCCA
>CAYXTP010000014.1:0-26357 GCA_964467985.1 uncultured Planctomycetaceae bacterium | reverse complement strand
CCCAGACTGGGGCTACCCAGACTGGGGCTACCCAAACTGGGGCCACCCAGACTGGGGCCACCCAGACTGGGGCCACCCCGGTTGCAGAAGAGCCGCCCGTCGAGCCGTCGCGTCCTGCTCATGGCGAGCCTTCCAAGATCATCCCGGCACCCGAAGCGCAGATACCGACGTCGTCCGGGTACAGCACTCCGTGGGCCCAAGACTCTGGGCGCACCCTGACCAAGCCCCTCGAAGTGCATTTTCCTGCCGAGCCAGAGGAGAGTGAGCCCACGCAAGCTGAAGTCGTCAGCCCCGTGCCCTCCCCTCCTCGGGCTCCCGAGGTCCAGTCCACCGATCGCCCGCTGTCCTGGAACTTCGACCTCTCAGGTTTCGACGTCGTGGGCCCTACAGGCAGGTTCCCCGACGACCAGGGTGACCCTGCCGAGACGGCGGACAGGGGTGAGGGCCGAGCGTCGATCCGTCCGGATCAGGACGGTGTCGGCGGCCCCTTCGCCTAGACCGGCCCGATTTACCCTTCCAGGTCCCGCCCGAGCGGGCGAAACTCATCTGTGGACCGGGGCTACTCCCTGCGGCCCATCCACAGCTCCAATGCTCGCTTGCCGCTCAATCGCCACTCACCCGCCTCACACCACGGGGATCCTAGGGGCGGGGTTTCTAGAGACCGGCTACCGAAGCACGGGTCTAGTCCTGTTGCTGGCTGCCGCATCGAGTGCAACCCCGATCCAGGAACCAGAGCGGCCGCCGACTGAGATCCCCTGGAACTTGGCTCCGGACGGCGCACGTGGATTTGGAAGCGCACTCGAGCCGGAGCAGGTGAGCGACCTCATGCGCAGCAAGGCTCCTGCGGACATCGAGTTCGTGGGGGGCATGTTGGAGAGCGCGACTCAGGTTCAGATTCTGGCCGCCCTCGCACGCACCCGGTACGCCGAGCTGGGCTACTTCGATCTTCTGCCCCGGCCCGCTCCCGGGTCTTCGCCACCCATGGCCGATCCGAGCCTGGGCCGCGAACTCGAGGCCCTGGCTGCGCGCTTCGGCGAGCTGTTGCAGGCGCCCAACATCACCTACACCCCAACGCAGGCCCTGGCCTTCGCGCGCTTGGTGTCCGACGACCGTTTCCGGGTGCGGGCCCACATCCTGGAGGGCGTGGAGTTGGATCTATCGCTCTTGCCCGGGACCCTGCGTATCTTCAGCGCACACACCCACGGTCTCGCTGCACTAGAAAGGGGACCAACCCTGATCACACTGGCTACCCAGGCGGACTTGGCGGCGGCGCGCTTGCGAGCGTTGCGACTGGACCTGGAGGCCCTGCATCAGTCCGCTGTGGACATGGATGGAGAAGACCAGCCAGAAGTTCTCGAGCTGGCCCAGGCCCTTGCTGTGGGGGACGTGCCTCGGATCGGGGAACTCGTGGACCTGCTTGATGCGGCGGCTCGCAGGTCAGCGCGCCGTCTGGAACAGGGCCTCTTCACCCCGCGTTTCGACCTGGCCCATGTGGCGGCCCTCGCCGAGCGCCGGGCGGCCTGGGAAAAAGGTCAGCGCTCGAACCGGGAAATGAACTTGCTCGTGCCCTTTCAGACCACCGGGTCTACCGGGGGGGAGATCGGAGGAGTGCGCGCAACAGATCGCTACCGGATGGCGGTCAATTCTGGCATCGAAGGGTTGGCGGCCGCTCCGGCCCATCCCGGGCTGAATTTCTCCCTGGGCATCTGCCTCGACTTCACGGCGGGACGCGGCGTGTCGCAACGCTACTTCGACCGCTTCCTGGCCCTGCGCGGGATCATGCACTGGGACCAGCGCAGTTTCACTGGACGCCCACTGGACCAACGCGAGGCCTACGCCGCGTGGGTCCTGACCGGCTGGCGGCCCCCCGAGTTCGAGGACGGCTAGCGGTCCGTCAGGCCTCCGGGAGCCGGCTCCCCGGCCCTTGTGCTGATGTCGCAAGGCCGGACCTCGAATCCTGGCTTCAGCCAGCAATGGCAGGCGTCAGGGGCCTCCAGCGCTTATCATGGGCGCACCTGCCCCGCCGAAACCATGAGCCAGACCACTAGCGCATCCCGAATGTCCAGCCTGATTCCCAGCGCTTCGCAACGTCCGGACGACGACCCCATTTTTGCTCTCAATGCTGAAGCCGAGCGTCGGGCTGCCGAGGGGGAGGACATCATCAACGCCACCCTGGGCGTGTTGACCGAAGACGATGGCCAACTGGCCATTATGCCCTCGGTCTTTGATGCGTTGGGAGCGGTGCCCGCCCGCGCCGCGGCTTCCTACGCGCCTATCGCAGGTGATCGGATCTTCACTGAAGCGATTATTCGCGATGTCTTTGGCGCGAGTTCCTTGGCGCAGAGCGCCGTGGCCGTGGCGACCGCCGGGGGCACGGGCGCGCTACACCACGCCGTCGTCAACTACGTGCAACCGGGGGAGGCCCTGCTGACCACCAGTTACTACTGGAGTCCCTATCGCATCATCGCGGACCACGCCGGTCGGTCGGTCGAGACCTTTGAGATGTTCTCCCAGCAGGGGACCTTTCACCTTGAGGCCTTTCGAACCGCCCTAGGCGACTTGATGCAGCGTCAGGAGCGGGCCCTCATCATTTTCAACTTCCCTTGCCATAACCCCACCGGCTACTCGCTGGACGTGGCCGAATGGGAAGGAGTCGCCCAGATCTTGGCCGAGGCCAGTTCCAAGGGACCCGTGACGTTCATGCTCGATTTGGCCTATGCCCACTACGGCAAGGCGGCAAGCTGGGTCGCGCCACTGGAGGCCGTGGCCGAGCAGATCACGCTGCTGGTGGCTTGGAGCGCTTCGAAGTCGTTCTTGCAGTACGGAGCCCGCGTGGGTGGGCTGCTTGGCGTGACTCTGGACCCAGACGAACGGCAGCGTATGTCGAACGCCATGTCGTATTCTTGCCGTGGCGTGTGGTCCAATTGCAACCACGCTGGGCTTCTCGCCGTTACGGAGTTGCTAACAGACTCGGGCTTGAGGGAGCGGGTCGCTCGCGAGCGAGAACAGGTGAAAGTCCTGCTCGGAGAGCGCGTGGCACTCTTCAACCAGAAGGCCGCACAGCTGGGGCTGAAAACTCCTCGCTACGAAGGGGGCTTCTTTGTGGCGGTGTTCACACCCGACGCCAAGCAGACAGCCGCCCGCGCGCGGGAGAAGGGCGTTTTTGTCGTCCCCATGGATGGGGCGGTGCGGGTGGCCCTGTGCGCCACGCCCATGACCGATCTGCCGCGCCTCACCCAGGTCTTGGCTGTGGCGATTCAAGGCGAGAGCTAGACAGCTCGGCGCGCTGCGGCGGCAAACAAGGGCTCGCCCTTCTACCCCGCGCTCGCTATGCTCACCCCCTGTTCCCGGAGCGCATGCACGTTCCCTTCTCCTAGACCCTCATCTTGGATCTCCTGATCCGCCCCAATCATGACCTACGTCGTCGCCGAGCCCTGCGTCAAGTGCAAGTTCACCGACTGTGTGGATGTGTGTCCCGTTGACTGCTTCGTGGAGGGAGAGAACTTCCTCGCGATCAATCCCGACGAGTGCATCGACTGTGGCGCCTGTGTCCCCGAATGTCCGGCCGAGGCGATTTTTGAGGAAACGGAACTGCCTGAGAAATGGGAGCCCTACATCGAGCTGAACGCCAAGTTCGCTGCCGTCTGGCCCGAGATCAGCGAGCAGAAGGATCCGCTTCCCGATGCAGATGAGTGGAAGGACGTGGAGGAGAAGCGCGAGCACCTCTCCGACGAGGCCTTCTCGGGCTGATCCCCGGTAGATCAGCGCGAGCGCGAATCGTCGCGACGCCCGCTCCCTTTACGAGTGCGCCTAGTCGAGCGTCGGGCCCCCTGGCGCGCACTGGTTTCAGATCTCGATCCCGACCCGCGTGGAACGAGGCACTCAGGCCCCGATCCAATCAGGTCATCTCGGCCCTGCTCGCGTAGAACCTTCCGGACCTGCGCGTGATTCTCCGGCAGGAAGAACTGCATCAGCGCCCGTTGTAGTTTGCGGTCCCGCAGGTGCTTGGCCACCTTGACCGGCTGCATGGTCAATGGGTCGAGCCCGGTGTGGTACATGCACGTGGCTACATCCATGGGAGCAGGGATGAAGTCCTGGACCTGCAGTGGTTTGTATCCGCGTTGCTTGAGGAAGACGGCCAACTCGATCATCTCCTCAACCCCTGATCCAGGATGTCCAGAGATGAAGTAGGGGACCAGGTACTGTTCCTTGCCCGCCCGCTTGGAGGCCGCCTCAAAACCCTGGGCAAATTCGTCGAAGGACCCCACGTCGGGTTTCTTCATCAGATCGAGGACGGACTTGGAAACATGCTCGGGAGCCACCTTCAAGTGCCCACCCACATGGTGGCGCGCTAGGTCCTCGAGGTACTCGGGGTCGGCGCTTGCGAGGTCCATGCGAACTCCCGACGCCACATGGACGCGTCGGATGCCGGGCACCTTGCGGGACTTGGCCATGAGATCCTTCGTTGGCCCATGATCTGTGTCGAGGAGCTTGCAGACCGTGGGGTGTACGCAGGACAGCCGCCGACAAATCGCCTCGACCTCGGGCTTGGAACAACCCATGCGGTACATGTTGGCCGTCGGCCCCCCCAGGTCGCTGAGCGTGCCCTTGAACTGGCGATCCCGACCCAGGGCTTGCACCTCGCCAAGCACGGAGGCCTCCGACCGACTCTGGATCTGGCGGCCCTGATGCAGGGTGATGGAGCAGAAGGTGCAGCCACCAAAGCAGCCGCGCATGATGGTGACCGAGTCCCGAATCATCGTGTGGGCCGGGATGGGCTCACTGTAGCTGGGATGCGGTGCGCGCGTGAATGGTTGGTCGTAGGCGAGGTCGAGCTCGGCCTGAGAAGGGGAGAGGCGCGGGGGGTTGATCACCACCGTGCGGTCTCCGTGTTGCTGAGTCAGTCGGACGGCGTTTTGCGGGTTGGTCTCGAGGTGGACGCGGTGAGTCATGCGCGCGAATTTCACCGGGTCGCTGCGCACGTCCTCGAAACTCGGAAGAGCGATCGTCTGTCCAGTCCCTCGATACTCATCGAACTTGTGATCAGGCAGCGCCTCAGTCTTGCCCAGCAGGTAGGCCGCGCCGCGCATGTCGCGCAACTGTTCGACGGACTCTCCTGATTGCAGTCGCTTGGACGCGATCATCAGGAACTCCTCGCCCATCCCATAACCCACGAGATCGGCCTTGCTGGAGATCAAGACGCTCGGTCGCACTTGGTCGGACCAATAGTCGTAGTGAGCCACCCGTCTCAAAGAGGCTTCGACGCCTCCAGCCAAGATGGGCAAGCCGGGGAAGGCCTCTCGGCAACGCTGGGCGTAGACCCCCGTGGCCCGGTCAGGCCTCAACCCAATCTGCCCGCCGGGCGAGTAGGCGTCTTCGTTGCGGCGCTTGCGACTCGCTGTGTAGTGATTCAACATCGAGTCCATGTTGCCGGCACTCACCGCGCAACAAATCCGGGGGCGGCCCATGGCTCGCCAGGCGTCGGCGCTGCGCCAGTCGGGCTGGGCCAGGACGGCGACCCGCAGACCCTCTGCCAGGAGTCGTCTGCCCAAGATCGCGGCCGCAAACGAAGGGTGATCCACATAGGCGTCACCGCTCACGAAGAGAACGTCTGCGGCGTCCCAACCGAGGGCTCGCATTTCCTCGGGGGAGGTAGGGAGGTGGGGCACCATGGGGGCATCCTATCTCCAAGAGGCCACGTTGGATCCCCGCGCTGGACTAGCGTGTGAGGCCCTGGAGTGCGCCTCGCAGGGCACCCTGTTTGGAATTCCAGACGGCGGAAGTGCAAGGACTGTGTTGGGCATGAATTGCAACATCGTAAATATTCGCATTGTTAGTGAACGGTAGGCGCGAGAATGGACGCTGGGCCTCAGCGTACTGGGGAAAGCACTAGCCGAAACGTTCGGTCGAATTAGGAATTCGGCTAGGTCGCAAGAGTCCCGTGGCGTTCCCTCGGCTCATTCACTCCCCAATCCCAGCTGTTCCCCCCCAGCGCATCCCCGAACGACTCTCCCCTGGTCGTTCCGCTGATATGAACAACCCTCTCGCACTCCTGCTCGCAGGAATCTTGGCTGCGTCGATCGCTCCCGCATCGCCTCAAGCCGTTCAAGGACCCGACTTCAATTCACTCGCGCAGCGCTTCCTCTCGGATCACCATCTCGAAGAGGCCACGCCTGACACGCTCGACCTACACAAGCTACTGGAAGAGAATTACCTGCATGCCAGTGTTGGGCTGTTCGATCTGTACTTCCCGGTGCGCAGCGCGAACGACCTGGACCATTACCAGCGTCTCGTCGGTGCCCTGGCGCGGGCCCAAGGCAAATGGCTCGAATGGACCGAGGGCGTCAGCACCGATAGCCGTGAGGCTAGCAAGGACGCCAAGACTCTGGCCAAGTGGGCGGACAAGTGGGATCTGCCTCGGATGCAGAAGAAGATCGGCAAGGGCGAGCTCGACGTCCTAACGGTGAGCGGCGCGAGCAGCGCCGTGACCAAGGCCAGTGGGCGCCTTGCTCTCTCGATGGAACGCTGCAATTCGCTGGGCCTCGAACGTGAGAATGGCCCGCGCGAGCCCATCGTGCTGATTCCGGATCGCACCGACTTCTGCCGCTTCCTTGCGTTTGGAGGTTGGCTCTATCCCCATCATCAGAGCAGTTTCTGGGACCCCAGTGCACCGGACTGGACCCACACCTACATCGACGATGTGAAGATCCTCTCGACCCGTTTTGCGGGGACTCGACGGGGACCGGGTGACCTGGGTGCCAGCATGAGCATGGACTACCGTTCGTCCACCGGGATGGAGCAGCAGATCGTGCAGCTCGCCATCAATTCGATGATTGCCAACTACTACGGTGACAAGGTCCCGCCTTCACTGGCCGGCTCTTTGGCCGTGAACCTGGTCATCGACCTGTTCGGCGAGTGCAGCACTCGCGTTGATGGGGACCTGCGCGCGCGCCGTACCTCGGCCCGCGAGATGTTCGTACCGGGCGGTAACCCGGACGGAGGAATCCTGCCCCCGAACATGGCTGACAGTCGCTGGCGTGATCGTCATGGAGCCGACCACTTTGTAGGCGTCCTGAAGAACTCGATGCAGAAACCGTCGCACAAGAAGGGGGCCGCAGCCACCGGCGGAGTGTTCACCCTGCTCAATGATAGTGGTCGCGCGAGACTCAACGTGCAGGGGCCCTTCCTGGGCGCCGCGGCATCGAGTGAGTCGGTCCAGACGGACTTCTTGGGCGATCAGTTGGAATTCCTGCGCTCCTATCGATCCTGTTTCATGCACTGGCTGCAGGTGAAAGGCAAGCGCTCAGCGAGCAAGTCGGGTACGGCCTTCGCCACGTTGCTGCGCGAAATGGCCCTCAACGAGAGCCCCGAGTTGCTTGGAGAGGTGTTCGCTGGGATCTACGACATGCCACTCAGTGATCTGGACCGGGACATGGACAACCTCGAGTCGGAGTTCATCGCCTGGCTTCCCAAGGCGCGTTGACGGCTAGGGGCTCGGCGGCATTCATTCGAATCCGGATGGGCCCCGGGTGCGCCGGGGCCTCGTCGCCCGCCAAGTAGGGACTCCCGGCAGGGATGGGGGAACAGTCGAGGATGCGTTAGGCTCTTCGCCCGAGTCGCGGCGAACTTGCCGCTGGCATCGACATCCCTCAAGACCGGCACTCTGTCGGACAGGGTCCTCCCATGGACGCACCCACCTCTCTGCCCCCCCTCGAGCTTCTTCCCCGGGGTCTTGTGACCTATGGGGCTCACAATCAGGTGGCCTTGATCTCATTGCGGAACCCCCCTGCCAATGGGTACAGCCACGAGATGATGTTGGACTTGGACGAGGCGATCCTGCGCGCCCGTTTTGATGACGAGGTGGCTGTCATCGTGCTGGCAGGAGAGGGGGAAAAGTTTTTCTGCGCGGGCGCGGACATTTCCATGCTCGGAGAGGTGACTCCCAGCTTCAAGTACTCGTTCTGCCTGCACGCGAACGAGACGTTGCTGCGCCTAGAAAACACGCCCAAGTTAGTCATCGCGGCCCTTGGTGGGCATTGCGTGGGGGGAGGCCTTGAAGTCGCTCTCGCGGCGGACATCCGTGTTGCCCGCAGTGGGTCGGGCAAGTGCGGTCTGCCTGAGGTGAAGCTCGGCGTGCTACCTGGAACCGGTGGCACGCAACGTCTGACCCGATTACTGGGGGCATCCAACGCACTGCTCCTGATGGCCGAAGGCTCTACATTCGATTATGACGAAGCCCAAGCGCTGGGCCTGATCCAGCGTCAGTTTGAGGCTGATGATGAAGCCTCGTTCCTCGGGGCGGTGATGGACTGGGCAACGTCTTTTACCCCACCACGGGCGGCTTCTGGGGCCATCGGTCTAATCAAACGCGCAGTTCAAGCGGGGGCCGACCTGCCCTTGGAATCAGGACTCGCCCTAGAGCGCGAGCTGCAACAGCGGTTGTTCGAGGCCGGGGATGCGGCTGAGGGCATCGCGGCCTTCAAAGACAAACGCCCGCCGAAGTTCACGGGACAGTAGGCCCTAGCCATGCAAGCGATCCACATCATCGAGCACGGAGATCCGACGGTCTTGAGAGTCGTCGACGTTCCTCGCCCTGAGCCGGGTACGGGCGAGGTCCTCGTGCGCGTGCTCGGTGTATCCGTGAATCACCTCGACCTTTGGGTTCGGCGCGGCATGCCCGGTTTCGAAATCCCGATGCCCCGAATTCCAGGCTGTGACGGAGTGGGGGAGGTCGTGGCCCTGGGCCATGGAGTGGATAGCAGCCTGATTGAGCCGGGTCAGAGGGTTGTATTGGAGCCTGGCTTCAGGGCAGGTGGCCCCGCGTCCGCCGCCCCAGGCGTGGACGCCCAGGAGCAAGATCACCTAGAGGCGGACTATGGAATCCGAGGCGAACACTGCGACGGATTCAACGCAGAGTATGTGGTCCTGCCCTCCACCCATGTGATGCCCTTGCCTGAGCAAGTGGACACCCATGTCGCTGCATCCGCACCGCTTGTTTTCTTGACCGCTTGGGGTCTTGTGCATTCTCGAGGCCAGCTCAAGGCCGGCGAGCGCGTGCTCGTGCTCGCCGGATCTTCGGGCGTCGGTTCGGCTGCGATCCAGGTCGCTCGGGCATCTGGTGCCGAAGTCGTCGCTACCGCGGGCAGCGAGGAGAAGGCGGCTCTCGCCCGAGAGCTGGGCGCCGCTCACGTTGTGGACCACTACGATCCGGATTGGCCCAAGCAGGTTCACAGGTGGACATCTGGAGAGGGCGTCGACCTGGTGGTCGAGCACGTCGGGCCTGCCACCTGGTCTGGATCCATGCGTTGCTTGGGGCGCAATGGTCGGCTCGTCACTTGTGGCGGAACGACGGGGGCCAAGGTCGGCATGCTTCTGCCTCATCTGTTCATCAAGAATCTGTCGGTGCTCGGATCCACGATGGGACCTCGCAGCGCCCTGCCCCAGATCTTCCAGAACATCGCCGATGGTCTCTACTCTCCCGTTGTGGACCGAGTGTTGCCTCTCAGCCAGGTTGCCACTGCGCATCAGCTGCTGGAGGATAAGTCGGTGCTCGGCAAGGTTGTACTCGTCCCCGATTCCTGAGCCGCCACTCAATCACTCATTCCATCCATGCAAGCAACTGATATTCGAACGGCGGCCGTATTGGGCGCCGGAACCATGGGGCACGGCATCGCCCAGGTCTTGGCCATGGCGGGCATAGAAACCCGCCTCTTTGACGTAGCCCCGGATGCTGTCGACGCGGGCTTGGCGAAGATCCGGTCCAACCTGGACAAGGGTGTCGAACGGGGCAAGGTGCAGGAGACCGTTCGAACCCAGGTCCTCGAAGCGCTCTCCGGAGCGACGGATCTGGGTGTCGCGGTCGAGGGGGTTCAGGTCGTGATCGAGGCCGCTCCGGAGCGCATGGACCTCAAACAGTCCATCTTCACCGACCTGTCGAACCTCACGGCGCCCGAAACTCTGCTGGCCACTAACACTTCGTCTCTGTCGATCACGGAGATCGGACAGGTCTGTAGCTATCCCGAACGGGTCGTGGGCATGCACTTCTTCAATCCAGTGCACATTATGAAGCTGGTTGAAGTGGTTCGGACCGAAGCTTCTAGCGATGCATCCGTAGCGCTTGCCATGGATTTGGCCACTCGCATGGGCAAGGACCCGATTGATGTCGCGGATGCACCGGGGTTTGCATCATCTCGCTTGGGAATTGCCATTGGCATGGAGGCCATCCGCATGGTGGAAGGTGGCGTCGCTTCCGCCGAGGACATCGATAAGGCCATGACCTTGGGTTATGGCTTCCCCATGGGGCCCCTGCGCCTCACCGACTGGGTGGGCCTCGACGTGCGCCTTTCGATTGCGGAGTATCTAGCTTCAACCCTTGGGGAGCGCTTTGCTCCACCAGGGCTTCTACGTGAGATGGTGTCCGCGGGCAAACTGGGCCGCAAGTCAGGTGAGGGATTCTATAAGTGGGAGAAATGAACGACGACATGGGCCAAGCGGACTGGGGCAGCACAGCTGAGGCTTCCGCGAAGAAGAGCAGGTTTCCCAAGTGGTCCTGCTGTTGCTTGGGTTGCGGCGTGCCCGTCCTAATCGTGGCCGCGCTCGCCATGATGGGGGTCCAAAAAGTGAGCGATGGCAAGGACAGTGAACTCCAGTGGGCCCGCCTGAATGAGGATCTGCCGATCATCGAGCGCCCGCCTGGCTTGAGCATGGAGTTCGGCTTCCAGCTTGAGTGGTTCGACTTCGATTTCTACCTGATGGTGCGCCCCCCGGAGGGCGGGTCACCCGAGGACGCGGACCGGGCCTGGATCTTGCTGGGCCTTCCCGTCGATGAAGGTGAGTTCCTCAAAGAGGCCGAACCGTGGGAAGCGCCGGACAGTGAAACGGCTCTGACTACCCTTCAGGTCCAGGGGCGGTCGTTGGGCGTTGGTTGGTTCGACGAATCGGATTCTGCCCCCGTTTCCATTGAGCCCTACTGGAAAGGCCACAGTTCAAACAGCTCGACGATCGCCGTGGAGATCCCGGGTCAGGGTGAAACTCCCACGTTTGTCTTGGTCGTAGCGGGCGGAGACCTCGAGGCACTCACCCAAGCTGAAGTGCTGGCGTTCCTGAACAGTTTCGAACTCAGTCTCTACGACTGACCGCGTTCGTCCATGAACGAGGATCCCTCAGTTGCGGCCCAAGCACAGCAAGAGTCCCCCGGCGGAGTGTTGGGACTAGGCGTGGGCATTGCAGTCATCGCGGCTGCCGCGTTGCTGCCCTTGATTCCCCTCGCCGGAGATCTGGATCCAGGGGAGTTCCTTAGGACTTCCTTTGGCGTGCAGGGACAACTGCCCCATGGACTCGTGCCCGTGCGCGCTGTGTCCTTTGCCGGGGGCGAGCAGGTTGTTCTTCTTCGTCATCCCGAACGCTCTTCTCTAGAGCACGACGCACCCCAGTGGGAACTCCCGACGAAGGATAAGCGGGGAGGTTTTGGGCGAGGAAGTGAGCACAAGAAGAAGCCGGAAACTTTTGACTGGACGGTCGTGCCTGTTGTCGAAGATGGTGGTGCTCCAGTCGAGGTGGCATTGGCCCTTTTCCCGACCAGGAAAGGAGCCAAGGTTGTGGAGTCACAATTCCATGGTCTGGGCTTTGAGGATGCGACGCGTCTACCCAAGTCTGGCAAGACAGTCCCCGTTGACTCGGGGTACCTGGATTGGGGCCCCTACGAAGCACCTTTCATCCAATTGCGGCACTACGGTCGCGACGAATCCGGCCCTGGTTTCTGGGACACTCTGCGGGTCAACCTGACCGTGGAGTCCAAGGCTCGCATCCTCTATCTGCGTTGGCCGCGCGGCCAGGCTGGACACCGGGACCGCGCGTCTGAGATCCTGCAAGTCTTGCCTGTAAGCCCTGGAACTTGAACCGTCCGGGCCGCAAGGCCGGGTTTCCAGGGCTGCCTGCTTGACGCTCCTTGAGTCATGGAGAGGATTCAGACCTCACCTCCCGCGGCTCTTCCCAAGCCCCTTCCTAAAACTCCGCATTCCAATGCAAATCAGCCAAGACGTTGTCGCTTCGATTCACTACACACTCAAGGACGATTCGGGAGAGGTGATTGATGCCTCACAGGAAGAGACCCCTCTGCCGTACCTGCACGGACACGGAAATCTCATTCCCGGGCTCGAAGGTGAGTTAGAAGGGAAAGCCACTGGCGACAAACTGCAGGTTCGCATCGAACCCAAAAACGCCTATGGGAACCGCGACGAGAACATGGTTCAGGACGTCCCGCGCGACCAATTGCCGCAAGACGTGGACATCGAACCGGGCATGCAGTTTCAAGCCCAGGGCGAGGGGGGTGTTCAAGTGGTCACGGTCGTTCGGGTCGAGGCAGATCAGGTGCGCTTGGATGCAAATCATCCACTGGCGGGCGTTCATTTGAACTTCGACGTGGAGGTCGCCGAAGTGCGCGAGGCCAGCGCCGAGGAGCTCGAGCACGGCCACGTGCACGGCCCTGGGGGGCATCACCACTAGGAAGTCCGGTTCAGCGCGTTGTTCACTAGCGCCTAGGCGCTGCCGACATCAGAGTGCGGCACCCCTTCACCCCGCGTGGGTCATTCGAGTCTTTGGGCTAACCGTTAACCCGCCAAGCATCTCCGGTCGTGTCCAGTCTCCTCTTCATCGTTCGGGCCGTGACGGTCATTTCACTGACCTTGCTGACTGGCCTGGCGTTGCTGATCGCCGCGCCCGTGACAATGACCTGGCGGGCGCCCCGGATTTTCTGCCGACGGTGGGCGATGACTGTCTGGGGGCGCGGTGTTCTCTGGCTGTGTGGCACGCGGCTTGAAATTGTCGGTCAAATTCCGCCGTCCCCCTATTTCTTGGTCTGCAATCATGTGAGTGCTGCGGACATCTTTGCTCTGGCAGCCGCGACGGGCGGGCGCTTCATCGGCAAGGCGGAACTGGGTGGGTGGCCGCTGGTGGGCAAGATCATCTCGGGCATTGGGACAATCCTGATTGACCGCACGCGACGTACAGCAGTGGGGGGCGTGAATGCGATCCTCAGCGAGGCGATCGAGAACGGCGAGAACCTCATCCTCTTCGTGGAAGGGGGCATCCGCCCTGGCGACAGACTCCATCCGTTTCAGCCTTCACTACTAGAGCCTGCTGTGCGCCTTGAACAGCCGGTCCACTATGCCCTGATCCACTACAGCACTGCGCCCGGGGCCCCGCGACCCAGCGAGGCGATTACATGGCCGGCGGGGCGTAGTGGATTGGAGTACTTCAGGAGGCTCTTCAGCCTGCGAAGGTGTCACGTTCGCCTTACGATCGGTGAACAAGCCATCTGGGCATCCGACCGTAAGCAACTTGCTCGCGACTTGCAGGCCGCCATGGAACCCCTGTTCCAACCCCTGGACTAGCCTTCTCAAGCTCGCCTACCCTGGAAGTGCCGTACGAATCAGGTATCCGCCTAGCAGCCCGTCACACCCTTGCTCCCGCAGCGGAATACCCTAGCCCGCACTCGCACATTCCCACCCTCCCTCTACGGACCGATGAATACAAAACTGCTACCCCTGGCTCTTGCTACGCTCCTCTCTGCAACCACTGCACAAGCAGGTGACCACTGGGTTGCCGATTATGACGAGGCGGTCAAGATCGCTAGGGCAGAAGGGAAACACCTGTTTGTGGACTTCACGGGTTCCGACTGGTGCGGCTGGTGCATCAAGTTGCATGAGGAGGTCTTTGATCACGACGAGTTCCTGACGCCCATGACTAAGGACTACGTGCTCGTCTCCTTGGACTTCCCCAACGGGGCGGCGGCCAAGAGCCGCGTGCCGAACCCCGAGCGCAACCAGGTCCTCAAGGCGCAGCATGCGATCACAGGCTTCCCCACGGTGCTGCTCATGACTCCTGATGGTGAGGTCTACGGGCGCACGGGCTACCAAGCTGGTGGCCCCGAGGCTTATGTCGGGAACGTGAACAAGATACGAGCCAAGGGAATGGCCAGCCTGACAGCAGTCCAGCAGGCCCTGAAGGCATTCAAGAACGCCAAGGGTGAGGGGCGCCCGAAGGCACTCTTGGCCGTCGTTGACCTGCTTGGAGAGCAGGGCCCTCAGTCAGCCTTTGCTGGCTCCCTAACGACTCCGATCAAAGCCCACTGGAAGATCCTGCCCATCAAGGCTCAAGGCCGGGCGATTGATCTCCTCAATCAGGCGGGTCAGGCTGACAGTGGGACTCTTCAGGGAGCCAGAGCCATCGATCCAAAAAATGAGAGCGGACTCTATGCCCGTTCCGTCCTGGCCATCATGGAGGGCGTTGCAGAAGAGGCGGCCATCGCCCCTGCCTTGGAGCAGCTCGATTCCTTGCTCCAAGTTGCGCACGACATCGATGCTGAGACTGCAGAGAGCCTGTATGTGCTGGGTGCCTACTGGAACTCTGAGTTTGCCGACAATCTGGAGCGCGCCAAGTTCTATGCGGTCCGTGGTCTCAAGGTCACGAGTGAGCCTCGCTACAAGCAGCTCTTCAACGACATTCTCGAGCGTGAATAGGAGGGGGCTCGACTGGGTCCTGGACTCTGGCTGGCGCTAGTCACTCGCAGCTGGCCTAGCGGGAGGCTGTGCTCAATGCAGGCCAGGTTTCCGGATTCCCTCCCCCTGCACCCCAAGTACCGCATCTCCAAGGTCAGCTCGCCAGCGTGAGGCCTCTGCAAGCATGCGCGCAACCACCTCGGGTTGACTGGCCGCAAGGTCTCGCGTCTCCCCCGGGTCTTCGAGGAGATCAAAGAGCAGGGCGGAGTGTTCGTCCTCGCCCCATTCAGGCCGGTACACATGCAACTTCCAGTGGCCTTGGCGTAGCGCCTGTAGGCGCCGATCCCTGTAGAAAACCAGCGGGTGGTCAGCGGGGTCCTCCGCCCCGCGTAGGTGTGCGGAAATGTCTCGCCCGTCATTCGCGATTGGGCTGGTAGCACCAGTCAGCGCCTCCACCGTGGGCTTCAAGTCCGTGAAGGACAGCGGAGCTTGGGAAACGCGACCCGCTGGGATCTGCCCCGGCCAGCGAGCCACAAGTGGGACGCGCACACCCCCTTCCCAAGTGGTGTTCTTCTTTCCACGCAGGCCACCGGCGGACTCGCGACGCCACGGTCCGTTGTCCGAGGTAAACACGACCAGCGTATTGCGATCCAGACCGAGCAGCGCCAGTTCATCCAGCACTCTGCCAACGGAATGATCGAGTTCCTGTAGCACGTCGCCGTACAAACCCAATTCGCTGGAGCCGATCCAGTCATCGGAGGCCTGGATCGGGCGGTGGGGCATGGGATGGGCCAGGTACAAGAAAAAGCGTTCGTTCTGATGGCGCCGAATGAAGTTGAGCGCTTCGTCCGTGAAGCGCTGTGTAAAGCGCGATTGGTCCGGACTGCGTTCAACGATCTCATCATTGCGATAGAGGGCGAGCGCCGGTGCCTGGAACTGGTTGTGGGCGTAATGATGGGCATCCATGTCGTTCGAGTAGGGGATGCCGAAGTACTCGTCGAAGCCCTGTCGCAAGGGAAGGAACTCGGGGAAGTGGCCCAGGTGCCACTTTCCGATGCACCCGGTCGCATAGCCTCGTCGCGCGAGCGACTCGGCCAGAGTCTCCTCCTTGGGGTTCAATCCGTGCGTGGAGTAGGGGAAGAGCACCCGATTGCCCAATCCCAAACGCATCGGGTAACACCCGGTGAGCAGCGCGGCCCTCGCTGGCGTGCAGACTGGCTGGGGCACGTACGCCGCCTGGAAGCGCGTGCCCTCAGCGGCCATGCGCTCCAGACAAGGTGTTGCGAAGCCGGTGGCGCCTTGGGACTCGAGATCCCCCCAACCCATGTCATCGGCGAGGATAATCACCACATTGGGCGGAGCGCTGGGAGCCCCATTGCTCTCAGGGCTCCGACACGTGCCGCCAACCAGGGCCAAGGCAAGGACGATCAGGATCTTGGGCCAAGCTGCACTGTCCTGACGCCGGGAGCTTCTCACCGGGCAAGTAGGTGCAGCTCGAAACCGTCGGCCGTGCGTCGCAAGGTGGAAGTGATCTGCGCACCCGTCACGATGCTGATGGCTTCTTCGTCCCCATCCATCGCCCTGTTCCAGTAGGGGGCCATGACTACCGTGCTCAATCCGCAGACTCCGGGATGCCCGGAGAGGGTCGCGGGGATGGGGCCCGGTTCCCCGCTCTCGGGAGGCCCTGCACCAGCGGCCACCGCGCGCAGAAGCGCGTCGCCATTGAGGGCTATGAGAAATGCACTCGGCAGAAAGGCGATGCCCCCGTCAATTCCCATTCCGGTGTCGACAATTTGGTAGACGTCGACGCCATGCACGTCATCGAGCTCGAGTCGGATGAATTCGCCAGCCATGGGGACGAGTTCTTCAAAGGCCTCCTGGAAATCCAATCCATTGGCGAGGCCCTGGGTCAGGAATATCGGCAGGCCGAACATGCCCAAAGTCTCTGTGGTCTCACCGGGATCGAGCACGACCAAAGCCGTAGGGCCGGTCAATTGTCGAACCACGGCCTGTTCGAGGTCTACCCCGGACGTGGCTTGGCCCAGAGCGAGCCCTTGATCTAAAGAGGTCAAAGTCCCTTTGGCTTCCAGCTCCTCGAGGATCTTTCGGGTAAGAGCATAGCCCCGGGCAAAATCGATACCCAAGCCCGCGAAAGCGATGGAGTCATTGGGAATCGACCCGGCCAACGTGGGCGGCAACGGACGCAGGCAATCGGCGAAACGGCTGGCAAGGCTACCCGGGGGGACGTTCAGGTGACCTCGCATTTCGAGCCCCGATCCGGGCTGGATGTCCAGGCTGGCGTAGAGATCAACGGGGCCCTCACCCAGGACCTGTCTCTCCGTAACCGAAATCCCTGGCGTCAACTCTCCGGCCATCATGAAGACTGGATTGGAAAGATCGACGTAGCCTTCGACGAGTCCCGGGCGACCCACCTGGTTGCGGCGCGTCTCGAGTCGTTGGACTGTCCGCGAGCGATGGTCTGTTCCGATTTTTGAAAGACTGGCACCCATTTCTTGCCGTAGGCTCTCTGCGTCGTTCGCTGAGAACAATCCGAAAGCTTGGGGATGGTGGACGAACGCGGCCACATGTCCCGCGCGCCGTCCCGAGCCTGGCCAGGACATGATGTCGACCTGGGCGCCGAACATCGTCTGGCTTGAGTGCATGGCCTCTTCGCTACGCTCAGGCATCCACTTCTGCATGGCCGCTTTCAGAGTGGCCACGTCCGCAGGTGGCGTCGTGAGGAATCCCGTGGTTGTCTCGCTGGCAAAGAGAACACACTCGCCATGCAGGACGGATCCGATTTCCGCCATCTTGCCGAACTCGTCGGAATTGCCAGCGCCGCCAATAAAATCGAGCAGCAGATTCTTGCCGGTGCGCGTCTGCATGAACTGGGCCCAACGATTGCGTTCCATTCGATCCCGCAGGAGGCCTATGTTGGCGCAGCGCGCAACGGCCGTTGCCTGGTCCGGAACAGCAGAGAGCAACGAGGGAGACTGCGAGTGCAGCAGGGGAGCGAGCACACAGCTGAGCGTCAGGTGGAACATGGGGCTATTCTCGTGGATTTCGGAGTGCTTGGGCGGTCTTCAGCCCGGGTTGGATGAGCCGGAATCGAGTTGGAAGGGCCCGTTCGAGCGGTCGCAGAGGGTACCGCGCCTCATTACGATAACGAAACGTCGTGGAATCCCCTGGGCGTAGGGTGCGGAATAGGACAGCCTAGTAGCAGCGCGGTCAGCTCGAGACGACCGCAGTTCCGAATCGGGAGCCCCCTATGCACAGACGATCCGCACGATTCTCGCTTACCACCCTGGCCGGATTGGTTCTGGGGGCTTCGGCTCTCGCCCTTTCCGGTGACGGTACCGACTCTTGGAAGGCCGAGGCCAAGAGCTACAAGCTCAAGCACAGTGCCCATGAGCGCTGGGACTTTATCCTGCCTGCCGAGCGCTGGCGCGTTGCAGACAAGGCCATCAAGCTCCCCGGTGGGCTCGTCTTTGACACCGAGATTTCGGGCGTCAACAAGATCGAGATCGACACCAACGGCGACGGTGATTGTGATCAGACCGTTCGCGGAACGGGCTTCGTCACCTTGCGGTCCAAGAATGCCGACGGTGAGTTCGTCAAGTACTCCGTACGCGTGCGCAACACCGGCGCCAGCAAGTTCGAGTGGACGACGGGTTCCAGCATGAAGGGCAAGGTGGCCGGTCAGACCCTGCACATCTTCGACCAGAACGGGAATGGCAAGTACTCGGATTGGGGTACGGATGCGGTGGCCATCGGAAACAACAAGAGCGCCTCCCTGCTCTCCAAGGTCATTCTTGTGGACAAGAGCCTGTACCATTTCGATGTGACCTCAGACGGTACGGAGATCAGCGTAGCCCCTTTTGTTGGCGAGACCGGTGTACTGAATGCCGTGGCCGACTTTGAAGCATCGGGCAAACTCACCTCAGCTGTCTTCCAGGACGGAGATCGATCCTTCTGCGTGGCAGACTTCCGCAAGGGGGTCGCGATTCCTGTGGGGACCTATAGGTTTATTAGTGGGCGCGTTGAAAAGGGCGCCGCCTCCGCATCGATCCGTTCGGGTGACATGCAGCGGATCGCCGTGGTGGCCGGTGAAGAGACGCGCGTCGAGTGGGGCGCCAACGTCTCTGGCGAGTTCTCGTTCCAGCAAAAGGACGACGAGGTCTCCGTGCGAGCGGACTTCAAGTTCTATGGCGCCGCCGGCGAGGAGTACTACGACTTCCAGCCCCGAGGAAAGGGACCCAGAATTACGATCGTCGACGCAGAACGCGGGCGAGAAATCAGGGAGGCGCGCTTCCCGGAGTCGTGATGAGGCACCCGCTACCTCACGTACACCGGTGGTGTGCGCCAAACCAAACCCGTCAACGTGTCCGTCGAAGTGGAGACCGCCATCTTCCCGGATATCACCCTCAGCCCGCGCGGATCGAAGCCCGTGAAGCCGCGCACACGCGGATCCGCTAAGACCCCCCGCTAGGGCCTTCTCGACTGACGGCGCAGGCCACTGCGCTTAGAGCGCAGGCTCCCTAACGAGGCGATTGCCCGAGAGACGTCCGCGGCTCACCTATCGTCCGTAGTCCCATCCTCATCGAGTGCTGGGAACGGGAAGTGCTCGGAGGGAGTGTGCTCACGCCGCGCAATGGCCAGCAGGCGCTCAACGACGTCGGGATGGATCGACGCAACGTCTTCCTGCTCGGCCTCATCGGAGTCCATGTCGTACAGGGCCAGGCTGGGTTGTCCCTTCAGTAATTGCCGACGGACCAACTTCCAGCGCTCGGTGCGCACGGCCTGTTGTCCGCCGTAGGCTGGAAACTCGAAGTAGAGGGCCTCGTGTTGGCGTTGGTCAGTCTCCCCGCGCAAGGTGGGGCTAAAGGACAGGCCGTCGATCCCTTCTGGAATCCGAACCCCAGCGAGCTCTAGCAGAGTCGGCATCACATCCTGGAAAGCACTCAGGTGTCGCGTTCGTGACCCCTGGGGGACCACACCTGGCCAACTCACAACCAACGGGACCCGCAGGCCTCCCTCGTACACGCTGCCTTTGAGTCCACGGAACTGCGCAGCACTTTCGAAGAAAGTGGAGTCCGTGCCGCCATTAAACGTCGGCCCGTTGTCGCTGCTGAAGGCGACAAGAGTGTTGTCCCTCAAGCCCAACTCTTCGAGCAGATCCACAATGCGTCCGACATCGCGGTCCATGCGAGTGATCATCGCGGCGTAGGCTGCGCGCGGCGTGGGGTGAGGAAGGTAGCCCTTGTCTTTCTTGTAGGGGGGATCGCTCTCGAAAGCTCCGTCGTATTCGTCGAGGGAATCCTGAGGCACCTGGATGGCAGCGTGCGGGATGTGGAATGGAACGTACATGAAGAAGGGCTCCTCAGCGTGGTCTCGAATCCAGTCCAAAATCTCCTCGGCCATCAAGTCATGGGCGTACTGCTTACCCATCACGTTCTGCCAGACATTGCCCTCCAGGTCGACTCGCTCCGTGTTGCGCCACAGGTGCGTGGGATAGTGGTTATGAGCCTGGCGCTGGCACAGGTACCCGAACCAATGATCGAAACCCTGTCGGTTTGGTTCTCCACTCGTGTCTGGCCCGCCGAGGCCCCACTTGCCCACCGCGCACGTTGCGTAACCGTTGGACTGCAACAACCCGGGTAGGGTCGTCGTCCCGTCCGGCAAGGGAAGCTGTCCCTCTCCATCGTCATCTCCCCAGCCCCCGATCTCATGATTCCCGCGTACGTAGGCGTGACCGCTGTGCAAGCCTGTCATCAAGACGCAGCGTGCCGGCGCGCAAACTGGGGCACCGGAATAGTGCTGTTCAAAAAGCATGCCCTCGGCCGCCAATCGATCCACGCGCGGCGTGCGTATCTTTGTTTGGCCGTAGCAACCGAGCTCGCCCCAACCCAGGTCGTCGGCCATGAACCAAACGACGTTGGGGGAGGAGGTCGAGCGGACTTCGCTGTGGTGTTGCGCCTGGTGGCAGGCGCTGCACAGACCGATGACTGATAACCAAGAGAGCAGGAATGAAGGGCGCATCATGCTCCGAGGATACACGTTCCTCCCGCGCGTCTCGATCCCCAGTGCTAGGGCAGGAAGCTCTTCTTGTCCTTAAGCTTCTTGGGCAGGTATTCCTCAATTACGAAGTTGAGTCCCCACTTGGCCAGGGCCTGCTGCTCGGCGCGTACACCCAACTTGAGCAGCAGCTTGAGGGCCTTCTTCCAGGGTGCATGGGACTGGAAGAAGGGGTCGTTCTTGAGCGCATCCTTGGCGCGCTTGATGTCCACTGCCGCCAGGGGGTGCGTTGCGTCCTCCAGCTTGAAATCGGTGATGTCCTGGGGCGTGACGCCTAAGTAGCGCGCGTTGGGAACACAGAAAAAGCGATTGATGTGGGCTGCGTTTCCCGAGCCGACCTTCAGCGTGCGGTAGATGTTGGCGATCCCGTAGGGGTCGCAGTCCACGAAGCAATACACCGGCAGCTTGTTGGCCTCGGAGAGACGCCGCACAAACCGTCGTTGAGCCCTCGAGGGCACACCGCCCATCGAGACCAGGATGCACTTGGCATCGCGCCAGTACTGGTGGTCGTTCAGCCGGTTGAACATGCCTCCCGTCTCAATGGCCAGAATGAATTTGGCTTTCGTTTCAAACTGCAAGTGTTCAACGGAGCTGGGGATGCTGTAGGCGCCCGTGCCCATCTGTGTACAGTCGATGCGAATCTCCCTACCGGTCTGCTTGTCCCTGTCGATCACAACCAACTCGCCGGCCAGGGCCCCGCCGTGTTCCTCGGGCCGGTATCGAAGTTGCTCTCGGGAAACGCCCTCTAGGGAAGCCAGGGCCTCGATGTCATCCATCACCGCATCCGACTCGGGCTGCTCCTTGAACTTGGCGTCCCCCCAGTTCTTTGAGATGTAGTAGGCCTCCCGCTTGGTGGCGAAGTCGTCGTTTTCGACCATCTCCTTGGACAAGGACATGAGTCGCAGGGTCTGGGCGAAACTCTTGACCGTGTTGACCGAGAGAGCCCGCGCCTTGCGTCCCTTCCCGAGCGCCAAGTATCCCGTCGTCTTGCTGTAGCTGACGTTGGACAACGAACGCACGGGGAACTTCAGCTCGGGCAGGATGCGACGACCGATGGACGCCTGGACCTTCTCTGCCGTGTTGTCGATGATCTTGATCGTCTTGCGATCATCCGTATCCATTCCCCGGCGTTTCTTGGGGCGTGATTTCGTGGCCACGGCTTTCTTCTTCGAGGCCTTTGCCGTCTTCTTTTTTTTGGCCATGGATCAGGATGCTGAATCTTGGTGACCGAGCTTCTCGGCCAGGGCTGCGACGGTCTTGGATAGCTTGGAAATCCACAGGCTCTGGAAGAACACCCAGACGAAGAGGAACAGCAGGTAGTAGTGGATCTCCTCCATGGATGTGTTCTCCGGTAGATTGGTCGTGGGTCTGGAGTAGGGTGATGCTGGGCTCGACTAGAACTTGCGTGAGCGATGCAACACGTCTTCAAGAGTCTCGACGGTCGTATCTCGCTCCTTGTTGGTCAGCCCTAGGATTTCTTGCAGGGCAATCCCGATGTGCGGGATGTACTTCTCGATGTACTCGCGCTTCTCAAATTCACGTTTGAGACGCTTGCCCTTGCGGATGTGGATGCCGAGCTGGCGTCCGCACTCGCGCAGTGCGAGTTTGACTTCCTTGATGATCTCGGGGTACGAAGCGATGGCCTCCTTGGATTCCGAGGTGAAGGGCACCCAGACCGACGCGATATGCACGATGAGGGCCATGGGGGCGATGGGCAAGGCACCCCGGGGGTGGGAGAGGCCATAGGAGCGCCAGTTCGTTTGAACGACGGACTTGGTGATGGCGCACCCGGACTGTTGATAGAGCAGCGGGACACGGTTGGCAAAGCGCAGGACTCTCACGGGTTCGTCCGCGCTGGCTACCAATTCCTCAGTTGCCCTCTCGGCTTTGGATTTTTTCTGAATTCGGCCTGTGTCCGTCAGCTCGAGCCCCACTCCCCCGGGCTTGCCATACGCGATGCCCACCTCGATCTGGAAGGGGTTGCCCCGGTACACAGAGGGCGGCCGCGTGACTGTTGCGTAGAAGTCAGCTTCGAGTTCCTTCTTCAGGCCCTTCAGGAGCAGGTCTTCCCCAATCGGCGCGATGCAATCGCTGGGAGGAGAGGAGATCTTGGTTTCATTGATCGCCTCGTACAGAGCTCCGGCTTCCTCGCGTGCAATGCGAGAGGGGTACGATTTTTCAGAAAGCCCACTGCCCGCACTCTTGATGATGCGTTTGGCCACAGTGGGTCCCACCCGGCAAAATTCCTCCTGCAAGAATCCGGAGAGGGACCGACAGTGCGTGCCACCTAGCATGGCTATCAGGCGTCCGAGTTCGACCCCATGCGGGTGGGGCTTGATCTCTATCGTGTCTTCGGGCTTGACCTTCGTGTTGCGTTCGTACGTGATTTCCTCGCCCGTTGGTGAGCGGTAGTGCAAGGTCAGATGCGGATTGGCGATGGCGGTCTGCTTGAGGTACATGTCAACCGAACGCATGCCCTTCTTGTAGGTGGCCTCCATCTCGATCTCGACGCGCGTTCCGTGCGTTCGGCCGTCCCACTTGATCTGCTCGCTGGAGTGAATCTCAGGCTTGTTGCGGGCCGTGTCGATGGTCAAGACGTATTCGACCGCATCCATGCGCTTCTTCTTGGAGCGGATCACCACGGGTTTGCCGGTGGTGAGCTTGCCGTACATGCCGGCTGCCGAGATGCCGATCCCCTGCTGGCCGCGGCTCTGACTCAGTTTGTGGAACTTGGATCCGTACAGCAGCTTGCCGAAGATCTTCCCGATCTGCGTGTCGGCGATCCCCGGGCCGTTGTCCTCGACAGCCATGCGGTAGACCTTCTCCTTCACAGGGTCGATCTCGACCCACAACTCGGGCAGGATCCCGGCTTCCTCACACGCGTCGAGGCTGTTGTCCACAGCCTCCTTGACCGACATCAAAATGGCCTTGGTGGGGGAGTCAAACCCCAGCATGTGGCGGTTCTTCTCGAAGAATTCCGCGACTGAGATATCCCGCGCCTCGGCGGCTTCGCGCCTGGCGGGCTTGCGCTTAGGGATCGCAGGTTGCGCCCGATCCTTGCTCTTGGAACGCTTGCTCGCGCTCGTCTTCTTGGAGGATTTCCGGGAGGGCTTCTTGGGCAAGGTCTCCTCCAGGTCGAAGAGGGATTCGGGACTGGTCAATGCAGTGGATCCGGCGTGGAGTGGAATGTGCGAGGGCACAACCATCCCCGGTGCCCCCTACAAGCGTTGTAAGGCTCCTGCTCCCACAATGCAACGAGCGGGCAGCGGCTAGGGCGCAATGCCGCGCGGGGCGAGTGAGCTGTCGCAGAGATCCAGCACGGCAGCTCGATCTCGGAAGGTCCACAGGGCCTGACGCATCTCATCTGGCGGCAGTCGATACAAGCACTCCCGAGTCAGGTAGCGCTCGCACACAGGGGCCGGCAGCGACCATTCATGCGCAGCCTGCTGAGCCAGTTCCATGGCGGCTGCCTGACCCCGCTCCCAGGCGCGTTCGAAGGCACCCAGGTGAGGCTCAATCACCACTCCCGGGCCCACGATCCAGGGCGCAAACACAAATGGCAGGCCCGTCTGCAGAGTCCACTGTTCGGAGGGGTTCCAGCAGTCGAGCCCTTCCCCGTGACACTCCCGCAAGGCGGGGTCACCAATCCGAAGCCAGGCGTCGCAGGCGAGCGAGCGCGGGTCGGAGCCGGGAGCAACTTCTTCAAACGCTGGGGCGCAGCCTTGGTCCAACAAGATTCGTGTCAACGTGCGCGCCGTTCGACTCGATGGATCCAGGGCCACGTGGCGCACGGCGTCGATGGGCTTGCGCAAGAAGAGCTGGACGCTGGAGACGACCCCGCGCCCGGCGACCCCAACCCCGTCGATGTAGCTGTAGCCCGGGCGCCGAAACAGCTCGATTGAGCTGACAAGCGCGACATCGATTTGACCCGCACGCAGTTTCTCTACGAGCCGCGCCGGGATGTCGTAGTGCAGCTCGATGCCCTCTTCATCTTCCAACCCCAGGTCCATGGGTCGGCCGACGAGGTAGGGCACGCTGCCCACTCTGAGGAGGGACTTCACCCGCACAACCTAGCAAGCCGGGTGCTCACTGAGCAGCGCTAGAGTTCCAGCCGTGCTCGATTACTCGCGTTCGACGACGACCACAGGCAACTGCAGCTCTTCGCCCGAACGCCACACTTCGACCATCGTCCTGTCTCCCGGGGTCACATCCGCGATGGCCGTGCGGAAGCTGCGTTGGTCGGATATGCGCACCCCGTTGATCCTCAGGATGATGTCATCCACTTCCAGGCCGGCGGCCTCCGCCGGGGAGTCCGATTCGACCAGCTTGACGGCTATCCGACTGACACCCGTGAATCCCTTTTGACGAGCGGACGCCACCAGCTGCCTAGCTCGGAAATCGCGGTGATTCTCCACGCCCAGGTAGCCGCGCTTCACTGAGCCATACTCAAGGATGTCCTCCACTGAACGTCTCACCATTCGACTCGGTATGGCGAATGCGATGCTCTTGTCCTCATTCGTGATCGCGACGGCGGTGTTGATCCCGAGCACCTTCCCCTGCAGGTTGATCAAGGGTCCGCCACTATTGCCCAGATTGATGGCCGCATCGGTTTGGATGAAGTCTTCGTAGAAGGCGATGTTCAAATCCGAGCGCCCGATTCCGCTGACAATTCCCGCCGTGACCGTGTGCCCAAGGCCCAGGGGGTTGCCCATAGCCAGGACCATCTCGCCAACCGTTGCCTCCACCTCCGGTGCCAGGGGCACGGCGCTTAGCTCTTCACCCTGAATCGAGAGGACTGCCAGGTCGGTGTCCTTGTCGGAGCCCACGACAGTGGCCTTCAGAACTCGCCCATCGGTTAGGTAGACCCAGAATTCGTTGCCCCCCGCAATGACGTGGTTGTTGGTCACCAAAACCCCAGAAGAACTGTCCGCCTGGATGATGACACCGGATCCGTCCTGCAGGCTGCGTCGTCGAGACCTGCTGACGCCGTAGGTTTTGACTTGAACTACCGCTGGACCCACTTCCTTGGCCAGCTTCTGGTAGGCCCTTGAAACGGAGCGCGCCACGCTGAGGGGGTCGGTCTCTGGAGCCCGCTCGGCACCAGGACCCCAGCCGGCGGAAAACAGGCCGGCCAGTGCACCGGCGAGGGCCAATGTGGGGATCAGACCGAAGGAGCGTTGGGACATGTGGGTATCTCGTGAGGTAGGAAGTCTTGACGCTCCATTATGGGCATCCCGTCCCGGGTATGCCCACTTTCGGTTTTGGGCACTTGGTGTGATTTGAGTACCTCCCGATTGCGGCCAGGAGAGGCCGCCGGAGGGTCAGATTTGTGTTTTTGGCGAGGATGGCCCAACTCCGACCGGGGGATGGACCGTACTATTGGAACAGGACGAGGCGTCCGCGCTGGCCTACTACGGGCCCTGCTCGGCGCCACTCTCCTTATTCGCTCTCAAACTGATCACCCGCCTGGACGCCGGTCCGCGCTTCGAACCCCGATCCTGGACCCATCCAGGCCGCTTTCTTACCCCGACTCATCTACTATGAAGAAGTTCATTCTCTCAATCGCCATGACGTCGCTCGTGGCAGTTCCGTCCTTCGCCCAGGACTGCCCGACCCAGTCCGCGAAAGGCACCTGTCCCGCGGCCCAAGCCGTGGCCTCCAAGGGAGACGTGGCCAAACCTGAATGCTGCGATGAGAAGGCCAAGGCCGCTGCTGCTTCGGCGAAAAAGGCCTGTGACGGAGCTTCCTGTGACCAGAAGGCCAAGGCCTCAGCCGTCGCCGCGA
>CAYXTP010000013.1:0-124142 GCA_964467985.1 uncultured Planctomycetaceae bacterium | reverse complement strand
CCCAATTCGACGTGCACCTGATCGACAACGGATCCAACGATGGCTCCGTGGAGTTGATCCGCCGCGAACACGATCGCGTGCACTTGCATCAAAACGACCGCAACCTGGGTTTTGCCCGGGGTTGCAACCAGGGCAGCGAGTTGGCTACGGACGCTGAGGTGCTCGTATTCCTGAACAACGACATCCGTGTGGAGCCGGCGTTCCTGCGTCGCCTCGTCGGCCCGATCGTGGCCGGCCGTTGCGAAGCCACCACGGCCAAGATGCTCTCCTGGGATGGCAAGCGCATCAATTCCGCTGCCGGTGGCATGAACTTCCACGGCATCGGCATTCAGCGCGGTTATGAAGAAGAGCCTGGCCCCGAGTACGACCAGGCGCGCCTGAGTCTCTTCGCCTGCGGCGGCGCCATGGCCATGGATGCGGAGGTGTTCCGCCAGGTAGGCCGCTTCGACGAGGAGTTCTTCGCCTACTACGAGGACGTGGACCTGGGCTGGCGCACCTGGGTCATGGGCTACTCCATCCAGTACGTGCCCGAGGCCGTGTGCTACCACCACCACTCGAGCACCTCCGGAAGGGTGCCCACCGAACGCCTGCGCGTGCTGCAAGTGCGCAACCCCCTGCTGGCCTGCTTCAAGAACTACGACGACGCCAACCTGGCGCTCATCCTGCCCAGCATGTTGGCTCTCGCTACCCGCCGCTGTTTTTTGGCATCCGGCCTAGGAGACGCGCCCGAGTACCGTATCGAAGGCATGCGCGACCTCTCTTCGCCCTCCAAGCTCGGCAAGGGCTGGACCGCCCTCAAGCAGCGCCTCGCCGGCCTCGTGACCGCAAAACCGAGTCTGCCTCCCATAGCCGCCGCCGACCTGGTGGCCATCAATGATCTCGTTGGCCGTTGGGAACACTGGTCCGAGCGCCGCGCGACCGTTCAAAACAAGCGCCGCCGTTCCGACGAGCAGATCCTACGCCTGTTCCTCGACCCCATGTGGTGCATCGAGCAGGAGAGCGGTTACCGTGACCTGCACCACGGCTTGGCGAAATTCGCCGGCCTCGACCGCCTCTTCGAAGGCCTGGACCACCTGGAACATGAACCCCGGACCTGAACGAAACCCGCGCGAGGTGACCGCATGAAACTCTCCGTGGTCATGCCCATCTACAACGAGGAGCGCACCCTCGAGGAGATCGTGCGCCGCGTGCTCGCCACCGACTACGACATCGACCTGTTGCTCATCGACGACGGCTCCTCCGACTCCAGCCGCGAGATCATGCAGCGCCTGGCCTCCAAGCACGACGGCATCCGCTGCTTCTACCACGAGAGCAACCAGGGCAAGGGCGCCGCCCTCAGCACCGGCTTCAAAGAAGTCAGCGGCGACGTGGTCGTCATCCAAGACGCCGACCTCGAATACGACCCCCAGGACTACGCCACCCTGCTGCACCCCATCGAAGAAGGCCACGCCGACGTCGTCTACGGTAGCCGTTTCCTAGGCGGCCGCTACGTGCGCGTGCACTTGTTCTGGCACTACGTGGGCAACCGCTTCCTGACCCTGTTCAGCAACATGCTCACCAACCTCAACCTCTCCGACATGGAGACCTGCTACAAAGCCTTCCGCATCGATGTGGCCCGCAAGCTGGACATCCAATCCCGCAGCTTCGCCGTCGAACCCGAGATGACCGCCAAGGTCGCCCGCATGGGCGTGCGCGTCTACGAGGTCCCGATCCGCTACGCCGGCCGCGACTACGCCGAGGGCAAGAAGATCGGTTTCAAGGACGCGATCCTGGCGGTGCTGGCGATTATCCGCTGGCGGTTTTAGTCAAGCCGCGCCCCCTTGGACGTGTAGTAGCCGGCCAAGCTTTCGCGATTGGGCTTCTCAAACCGGCGTGTCACTCCGCCGCTCCAGTTGCGGCCGGGGAGCCCACGGGATGCGTAGTGTTCGGCCGCGACCGCGTCGAACTCGTCCGCAGTGGCCAGCACCTGTTCGTCAGTCGGGTAGCGGTCGTGAAACAAGACCCCGTCTACGGGCAATCGGGGTCGGGCCGTGCGTTCCTCGGCGGGCGTGCCCACGCACATGCCAAACAGGGGCCAGGCTCCCGGAGGCAGGTGCAGTACCCGATCGACCTCGTCCAGCTGGTTGCGCAACCCCCCGATGTAGCAGATACCAAGCCCCTCGGACTCGAAGGCTAGGGCCAGGTTCTGCGCAAACAGACTCGCGTCCACTACTGCCAGCAGAAACGACTCCAGATTCTGGACATGTTCACGCTCCTGCTTCCCAGCTGCCAAGAGGTGTCGCCGCGTGTCAGCCAACACGACAAAGAACGCGCCCGTCTCATGCACCTGGGCTTGGCCGCCCGATAGCTCAGCCAAGGACCGGCGTTCGGCGGCCTCGTGAACTTGAAGCAAGCTGTAGGCCTGGATCCAGCTCGAAGTCGAAGCCATCTGCGCAGCCGCCACACAGCGTTCGATTACCTCGTCGGGGACCGGAGTCGATTGAAACTTGCGCACCGAGCAGTGGGCGGCCATGCACTCTTGGATCTGATTGGTCATGGGCAGACCCTACAGGTTCGAATATCGGTGGGGGAGCCCAGTCAAACCCGCAGATTCTCCCCAATTGCATCTTGGCTGGCGACAAGGACTTCGACGTCCTCCCTCCCGAGCTCCTGCAGCGCAGCACGCGCTGCATTGAGGGCCAGGTCGGGCGTGTTGTTTTTTGCAGACAGGTGCGCCAGGACCAAGGTGTGCAGCTGGGGGCCAGCAAGTTGCTTGAGCATGGCTGCCGCTTGCTCGTTGGACAGGTGTCCCGTGTTGCCGCCGACACGGCGGCGAAGGGAGGGCGGGTAGGGGCCGGTCTCCAGCATGTCGGCGTCGTAATTGAACTCGAGCACAAGCAAGTGCGCGCCTTGTAGCGCACGCACGACGTCCTCGCGCACGTAGCCCAGGTCGGTGACGATGCACAGCACGCGGCCGTCGTGTTCGAGCCTGAAGGCAACGGTGGGGTCGCAGTCGTGGGGCAGGGGGACGCTGGTGTAGGTCAGAGCCTGGCTGGCGGTCGCACCGGGATCGGGTGGGAAGCCGTGTGAGTTGCCCACGCTCAGTGCTTGGTAGCTCTCGGCTCGGGCCAGGGCGCGGTGTTGCATGTTGGCCACGGCGCAGTGCACGGTGGCCTTGTGGCTGCGGGCGATGGAGCCGGCACTGCGGGCGTGGTCCAGATGGGCGTGGGTGATGAGGATGTGGTCGAGGCCGCGGGGGCCCATGCCGGCTGCTTCGAGGCGAGCGCGCATCTCACGGCCTGAGAGGCCGGAGTCCACGAGCAGGGAGATCTCGCCCGCGCGTACCAACGCGGCGTTGCCCTTGCTGCCGCTCGAGAGGATCTGTACGTGCACGGTCAGGTACTCCGCTTGGTGGACAGGCGCCAGGCACCCGCCAGGGACAACACGCTGAGCAGGGCGCCCAAGCGCAGGGACCAAGGCTCGTACTTGGTGCGCACGACTGAATCGCCGGGGGGGACGTGCACGGCGCGCAGCAGGCCTTGGGCGCGCACGATCTCCGCGTCCTCGCCGTTGACCGTGGCTTTCCAACCCGGTTGAAATCCGCCGTCCATCACCAACCAGCCGCCGCTGGATCCGGTGACGAATCCGTCGAGCCGGTTGGGGGTCGGCTGCTGGGACTGCCACTCCCCCGGTGCCCAGTCGTTGGCCGTAGCCGTGATGTCCGCTAGGGGGGGGAAGAACAACTCGGGTTGATTGGATTGCGGTTGGGGGAATACGCCCGTCGGGTCCTTGGTGCCGAGCTTCCGTCGGTAGACGTGGAAACCATCCAAGCCGAAGGTGTGTTCGAGTTGGGGGTGCTCCACAGGGTGGGTGGCGAGGACGCAGGTCACGTTCAGGACGTCGAGCAGAGGATGATCGAGGTAGCGCTCGTGGGAGATGCGGCTGGCTCCGCTGCGGTAACGAGAAAGGGGGTCCACCTGGCCCAACGCTTGCACCCAGCTCGCCGGGGTGAAGACCACATAGGGAGTGAGGTCGCGGATGCCGTAGGCCTGCAGCATGTTCGGTCGCGCTAGCCGCTCGACCTCGGAGACTCCCGATGCGCTGTAGTCCAAGCGCAAGACGCGGCCCGAGCCGGCTGCGGATCGCACGGCTTCCATGGCGGGCGAGGCGGGGAACAGCCCTGGACCCACATCCACCGGAGCAAGGCTGGCCCGGCTGAGTCTCACCCCTTCGGCGCCAACCAGAACAAACCACGGCACGAGAACCCATGCCAGACCGGATGCTGCGGGCGTTTGCCTCCGTCCAAGACGCCAGGTCGCGATGCCCGCCAGGGCGATGGCCAGGGTCCAGCCCAGCAGCCAGTGGCCTTCACTCTCGAGGCGCGTGGCCGCGAGGCCAAGGTCCGCGCCGACCAGGTGTGCTTGGGCCTCTTCGACTCCTACTGCGTAGCGTTGTGCCAGTTGCGCGGTCGCCGACTCCGAGCCCAGTGCCTGGCCCTCGCGGCCCAGCAACAAGGCCAGTCCGATTGCCAGCGCACAACCGATTCCCAATCCCCATGCGGCGCGCTTGCAGTGTGCGAGCAACGCCTCCAACCCGAGGCCCGCCAGCCAGACCCACGGCAGAGGCGTGAGCAGGAAGGCTCGCGTGGGGGCACCCGCACCCACTCCGGGTAGTGCGGACAGCCAACGCATCGGAGCCCAGCCCAATCCGAAGCCAATGCCCAGGAGCAGCAGGGCTCCTGGCAAGAGGGAGCGTCTGGGTCGCGCGCACGCTCCGGCCAACGCCAGCAGCACGACAGCCAGGCCCACGTGCAGATTCCATTCGAGTCCATTGGCTTGCAGGGTCTGGCTCAGGTCGCCGGGAGAACAGAGCCACAGGGCTAGCGGATGGGAAGGTGCAAAGAACGGATCGGTGGGCAGTCCGAACAAGCCGGGGGCGAAGAGCGTGCCGAGGGCTGCGGTGGGGGCGGCACCGGCGGCCAGATCACTTGCTTGCGTGCCTCGCAGGGCCTCGTCCATGGATTCGACCATGGGCAGCAACCCAATACCTGCGGCGCAGACTCCCAAGAAGAGGAAGCCCAATACGGGTCCCAGGCGTTTGGCCTGGCCCGCGGCCCAAAAGACGGACACCAGGACGACCGTGCCCAGCACAAAAACGGCCAAGGGCGGAAAGCCCGCGAGGAAAGAGAGGGCGGTAAAAACACACAGACGCAGGCCCGCACCATGGCGTTTGGCTAGGACACCTTGCAAGGCCAGCAGGCACCAAGGAAGCCACGCGACCGCGGCCAACTTCATGCCGTAGTGCGCACCGAACAAATTTACGCCTGCGGCTTGGATGGCCCAACCCGCCAGCACTGCAGGTCCGAGGCCGAGTCCTCGTCGTCGCACGAACAGCACCGTGCCCGTTCCCAACAAGACCAGGTGTAAGAGCGCGAGCCAGCCAAAGGCGCGCTCGGGAGTCTCACACAAGTGCAGCAGGTTTGGCGGGTACCAGGGCGTGACCAGGCTCCCGCCCGCAACTCCATAACCCAGCCCCAGGTCCGGGTTCCAGGTGGGCAAGCAGTCGAGTTCGAAGGCCCGCCGCAGGTGTTGGGCGTCGGTCAGAAACGGGAACAGGCCGTCGACGGTCCAATAGTTGATCGATCCCTGGGCCCCAGCGGCCGCGGCGGGATGTTCAAGCGCCAGCGGCGCGAGGCTTGCGGGGTGCTGGGGCAGGAAGGCCTTGCCCGGCAGGAGCGCTGGCCCGATGAAGATCAGCGGCAGGACCCACAGCAGGCCCCAGCAGCGACCCATCCCCGAACCCTGGGGGGCGGGTCGTTGGGCCTCGTTCACGGCGCTGCTTACCTAGTCGGCGTTACTGCCACTCGGCAATGAACACGTTGGTTTCCCCGGCCTCTCCCGTCCCGCGATTGCTGGAAAAAGCCAGGAAGCGCCCGTCGGGGCTGAACATGGGGAAGGAGTCGAACTGCTTGCCGCGCTCCCCGTCAAAAAAGGTCACCTGCTGCAGGTCCGTTCCATCCGGGCGAATCGAGAACAGGTCGAAGTTCATCGCCGGCCGATGGGTGTCGTGGTGGTTCGATGAGAAGATGATGCGCTGGTCGTCGGGGAAGAAGAACGGGGCGAAGTTGGCATTGCCCAGGTCCGTCACCTGCCGCCGCTCGCTGCCGTCAGCCTTGCCCACGACGATTTCCATGCGGCTGGGTCGCACCAGGTCTCGTTCCAGCAATGCGCGGTACTCGGCGATCTCTTCGGCGCGGTTGTCGTCGCTGAAACGTGTGGAACGCCAGACGAGTTGTTTGCCATCGTGGCTGAAGAATGCTCCACCGTCGTAGCCAGGCTCATCGGTAACCTGGCGCATATCGCTGCCATCCACGTTGCAGGTCCACAGTTCGATGTCGCCCGAGCGGGTGGAGGTGAACACCATGCGGTCGCCAGTGGGGGAGATCGTGGCTTCGGCGTCGTAGCCCAATCCACTGATCAGCGTGCGCACTTCGCCCGAGGCGAGATCGCGGGTGTAGATCTCGTACTCGGAGTGGATCTGCCAGACATACCCTTGGCTGCGGTCGGGGGGCTCGGGACATGTTTCATGGCCGCTGTGTGTCGACGCGAACAGAACACTCTCATCGCCGGGTAGGAAGTACGAACAGGTCGTGACTCCGCGGCCGTTTGAGACCTGACGCGTCGTGGCGTCGTCTTCGGTCACGTAGATACGATCGCATTGCACTCCTTCCTTGGGTCGCCTGGACTGCAGCACCAAGCGGTCGCCGCCGAAACTCCAGTAGGCCTCGGCATTCTCTCCGCCGTCGGTCAGTTGCCACAAATGCTTGAAGTGCACCTCACCCGGCTGGATGAGATCATCGGCGAGTCGGCCACCGGAAATGGGGCAGGTGGGGGCCGTGGCACAGGCTCCAAGGAGCGCGCAGGCCAGGATCGTGAAGCGGATCATCGGTGTGCGGGAAGGCAGGTCTCAGGGGGTAGGGGGGTCCTCGGAGGGCGAGTTCGGGTCGCCCCCCTTGGGTCGGGGGATGGGATCATACCCGCTTCCCCCGAAGGGATTGCAGCGCAGGATGCGCCAAATGGCGAGGCCGCAACCGCGCATGACGCCGTGTACTGCGATGGCCTCTTGTGCATAAGCACTGCAGGTGGGCTGGAAGCGACAGGTGCGCGGTTTCAGGGGCGAGAGGAAGCGGCGGTAGAAACGAATGGGCAGGACCACCAGGCTGCGCATGCAAGTCATCACGCGCAGGCCTCTTCCGCAGCCTGCTTCTGCAACAGCCGCTGGTGAGCCTTATGGGCCAACTTGATCAGCTCTGACTTGACCTGCTCCAGGTCGGGTTCGAGCTGCGGAGCCGCGGGGATCAGGATCAGGTCAACGCCCACGGGCAGTTGGGGGTGCGCCAGCCGAAAGGCCTCGCGAAAGACCCGCCGAACGCGGTTGCGCCGGTGGGCGTGCTTCCAGATGCGTTTGCCTACTGAAAGGCCCAGGCGCGTCGTGTCCAGCCCGTTGTCTACGGCGATGACGAGCAACTGTCCCGCCCGCGCGCGGCTGCCGCGGCGGTAGGCGCGCTCGAAGTGCTTGCCACTGCGCACGTGCATGCAGGGCAGAAAGCGGAGGGGGCTGGGCATGGTGGGTGTGTCGCCTGGGCGGGCAGGCCCCTAGGATAGCGTCAGTGACCCGCGCTTCGACCCCCCTCACGTGGCTCAGGAACTCCCTTTCATGACCGTTTCCTCCCTCTCCCACCTGAATAGGATCGGGGGTCGGGAACAGCCGTCTGAGTCGGGCCATCACTTCACCGTTCCCAGTGGCTCAGCCCTGTCGAGCTGGCCGCGCTCGAACCACGCGGATCTGAGTCAGGCCCTGGCCAGTTTGCGGAGGGGAGTTCAGCCTTGGTCCGAGTTGGACGAGGGCACTCGCTTGGGGTTCTTGGAGCGCATGCGGGAAGGCCTCAGATCCCATCCGGATCTCGACGGCAGCCTGGCTGGCCGACTGGATCTGACCTCAGCTGAGCTGACCGAATGGATGGCGCGCAAGTCGTGGTCGGAGTCGCTGCAGAACGGTCGGCTTGTCAGCCGCCTCGTGGGCACGCCGGCCAGCGCCCAGGGAACCGTCGTCCTCATCCGCCTGCACTGGGGAGAAATGCTCTGGGACCTGTTCGAGTGTGTCGCCGCGGAGTTGTTGGCCGGTCGCGTGGTGCTGCTGCTGAGTGACGGCAAGGTCCCGCATCTCGCGGCCCGCATCAGCGATGGCCTGCTGGACGCGCAGGTGCCCACCGATTGCTGGGCCCTGTTGCACGACGATGGGGATTCGGTCTTGCGCGCTGCCCTCGGGGATCCCGGAGTCGGCGGATTCGTGCTCAGTGGACCCAGGGTCCTTGGGGACCTGGATGAGCGCGTCGCTCGACGCGAGTTTGGACAGGGAGTGCTGGAGGCGTGCGAGCCAGTGTGGAATCAACGACAACTCAGCCCGCGGACAGTGAGCGTCAGGGAGGACGATGATCCCGGCCGGGCGGCGCGGCAGATTGCCCACGAGTTGTTTGGCAGGATTCCATCCCTCTCGGGGCAACTTCCGGGCATGCCCACTCTTGTCGAAGTCGCTCCGCGGATTCTGTCCGAGTTCACCTCAGAACTTCTGCGAGTCTTGGAGGAACTCACGGCGGGTCAGGGCTCGGAGTTGGACCGCCCCTGTACTTGGGTGGATGCGGCCCTCGCTACCCATCTCGAACAGACCCTTGCCGACGGCATCGACACCGGGGCCACTCTGATCCACGAACAGCGTCGGCCCGCCTTCTCCGGGGACCCGCTGAGCGGTACAATCTCAAGGCTCGTTTTTACCAATGTGGAGCGGGAAATGCGGCTCCTGGAGCACACCCAGCCGGCCCCCGTTTTGTTGCTGAAGCGACAGGACTCCAGCTCCACAGCGACCCCAAGCCCCGGCTTGAGCTCACCCCCAGGATGATCGACGCCAAGAACGTACACGCCACCCTCCAGCGCTATCAGCTTGCCGATGGCATGCCGATGGTGATGGATTTGGAGAAGTCCCACGGCTCCTGGCTGCACGACGCCGCTACGGGAGACGAGTACCTGGACTTCTTCACCTGCTTTGCGAGCTGGCCCGTGGGTTACAACCACCCGGCCAGCTTGGATGCCGAGTTCCGATCGGCCATCGAACTCACCGGTCGTAACAAGCCCGCTAGTTCCGATCTGTACACCACGCACATGGCGGACTTTGTGCAGGCCTTCGCCACCCACGTGACGCCCGAGGGCTTCGACCATCACTTCTGGATTTCCGGCGGCTCCCTGGCCGTCGAGAACGCCATGAAGGTGGCCTTCGACTGGAAGGCCCAGAAGGTGGGTGTGGACAAGGTGGACGACGGTAATGCTCTGGTCATCCTGCACTTCAAGCAGGCCTTCCACGGCCGATCGGGCTACACGCTCAGCGTCACCAACACCGTGCCTGACAAGATCGCCCTGTTCCCCAAGTTCGATTGGCCGCGGGTTCACAACCCCGCGCTCGAGTTTGATCTCGACGGGGAAATCTGCGGCGACATCGAGGCCTCTGAAGCGCGCACCTGGACCGAGATTGAAGCGGCCTTCGCTCAGTACAAGGAGCGCGTAGCCGCCATCCTGATCGAGCCCATGCAAGGCGAGGGTGGCGACAATCACTTCCGCACAGCATTCTTTCAGAAGCTGCGCACCTACGCCGACGCCGAGGATGCCCTGCTGATTTTTGATGAGGTCCAGACGGGTTTCTACGGCTCGGGCAAGCCTTGGCTGTGGCAGCACCACGGAGTGCGACCCGACGTTGTGGCCTTTGGCAAGAAGTCCCAAGTGTGTGGAATCTACGCCGGCCCGCGCGTGGATGAGGTGGCGGACAACGTCTTCGTACGCTCATCCCGCATCAACTCAACCTGGGGCGGCAATTTGGTGGACATGGTCCGTTCCACGAAATTCATCGAGATCATCGAAGCGGAAAACTTGGCCGACAATGTGACCCAGCGGGGTCAGCAACTCATCGATGGCCTGCGCTCTCTCGCTCGCGAGCAGGGACACATCAGCAACGTGCGCGGATTGGGTTCCTTGGTGGCGTTCACCCTGGAGAGCGCGGCCCAGCGGGATGACTGCATCGCCCAGATGCACGAACGCAAGCTGCTGGTGCTGGCCTCGGGTGAACGAGCCATCCGTTTCCGCATGCCGCTCGTCGTGACGGATGCCGAGATCGACCAGGCCCTCGAGCGAATCGCGGACTGCAGTCCTGCCCGCGTCTAGCACAGGCTCGGCGCCCGTGCGCCGCCGGCTTGGGCCGGTTACCGGGTTGCACGCATGCTAGGTCTGCTGCGACGCAACCCGGCCTTCCGACGCTTGTGGATAGCGATGGCCGTCAGTCAGGCCGGCGACTGGCTGAGCCGCGTGGCCGTCTTGAGTCTGATTGCCGACCTGGGCGGCGCACAAGCCCTAGGTCCAGTGGGGGCTCTGTACGGGGCCGAGCTCGCTCTGCGGCTTCTTCCCACTGGCCTCATGGCACCCCTGGCCGGTCCCCTGGCCGACCGCCTGTCACGCAGGCTGGTCATGGTGCTCGCCGATCTGGCGCGGGCCGCGGTCGTCCTCGGTTTGTTGCTCATCGATGAGCCCGGTGACCTGCCACTCCTGTACAGCCTCGTGGCGGTTCAAACCGGCCTGGCCGTGTTCTTTGACGCCGCACGTTCGGCTGCCCTGCCCAGTGTCGTGCGACGCGACGACCTGCTCGATGCGCACGCCCTGTCGGCCGCAACCTGGAGCACCATGCTGGCGCTGGGTGCGTTCAGCGGTGCGCTGGTGCTGGCCGCGGTCGGCACGCGCGGGGTGTTCATCACCGATGCGCTGACCTTTCTCGCGAGCGCCCTGCTATTGATTGGACTGCCCCTGGGCGCTCCCGCGCAGAACGCGAAGCTCTCTTGGGGTGGTGTGCTCAGCGGCAAGGACATGACCGCGGCCTACGGTCATGTTCGAGGGTTGGGCATCGGCCGCGTTTTGGCCGTCAAGAGCCTGTGGGGCATGGCGGGAGGGTTCCTCGTCTTGCTCTCGGTCTTGGGCAGTGGACGATTCGGTGGACAAGGAGCGTCCAGTGTGACCGTCGAGGAAGCGGGTTTGGCCATCGGCACCCTGTACGCGGCGCGCGGGATCGGCACCGGGTTGGGGCCCTTGCTTGCCAGGCGCCTGGGCGGAGGAAACGACCGAGCGCTCGTGCGGGCCGTGACCCTGGGCTTTTGGGTGGCCGCTCTCGGCTACGGCGCCCTGCCCTGGGCGGAGACGCTGACCTCGGCCTGCTTGCTGGTCGCGCTGGCTCACACCGGGGGCAGTGCGATTTGGGTCTGTTCCACCGTGATCTGGCAGCGGCACGTGAGTGACGAGTTTCGGGGGCGCGTCCACGCCTTGGAGTTCTTGGGGCTCACTCTGTCCTTCACGGCGTGGGGATTGGGACTCGGCTGGCTGAGTGACCTGCGCAACTCAGTCGACGTGGCCCTCCGGGTGGGCGCCGCCTCGGCCTTTGTGGCTGGCGCGTGCTGGTGGTTTTGGTCGCGCAGACTCTTCGTTGGCGAGGTCGCCTCGGATGCTGGCTCGAAGTGAGCCAACTGCCAAAGCCTTACCCCGAAGATGCCCAGAGCCCTGTGACTGGACCTAGAATCTCCGCTCAAATGTACGCCAGACTCCACGCTTTCTCATCCATGCCTGCCCCCGCTGTCGCCCTGCTCTTGTTCTGCGCCGCCCCCGTTTTGGGGTCGTCCACGCGCCCGCAGGACCCTCCCTCGCAGCCCTTTGAGATGCACATCGAGCGCGTCCCTGAGGGCACCCAGGTGACAGTGGACGGGATCCTGGATGAGGACTTTTGGGCCCAGGCGGCTCGATTGGGACCGATGACGGCCACCGAGCCCATCGACGGTGCCCAGCCCACGCATGCGACCGATGTGCGCATGGCCTTTGACTCGGACAACCTGTACCTGGGTATCCTGTGCCACGATGATCCGAGCGAAGTGCGCGCCATCCAGCGCCTGCGGGATGTGTTCGTGCGTTACGACGACGTGGTCGAGTTCTGGTTCGACACCTTCGCCGACGAGCGTTTCGCGTTTTGGTTTCAGATCAGCGCCGGAGGTGCGCGCGGGGACGCGTTGCTCTCGGACTCGGGCTCAGGGTTCAACAAGGACTGGGACGGCATCTGGTATGGACGGACGAAGATCACCGAGCAGGGTTGGCAGGCCGAGGTCGCCGTGCCCCTCAAGACCCTGGCCTTTGATGTGCAAGCCCCGAACTGGGGGTTCAACCTGCGCCGCAAGCGTGTCGCCAACGGCGAGGACATGCGCTGGGCCAATCCCAACGTGGCCTACCGGTTCTTCGCCTTGGAGGAAGGTGGAGACTTGATCGGCCTGAGCGATTTGCAGCAAGGCCGCGGCCTGGATGTGGTGCCCTATTTCAAGGCGGGCTACGGGGAGGATCGCACGGCGGGCCTGGACACCCAGAACAGCTCCGACATCGGGCTGGATCTCACGTGGCGACCGACGCCCGCCATGAACCTGCGCCTGACCACCAACACCGACTTCGCGGAAACGGAAATTGATGACCAGCAAGTCAACCTGACTCGCTTCCCGCTCTTCTTTCCTGAGAAGCGGGACTTCTTCCTGGAGGATGTGGGCGTCTTTCAATTCGGTCCCTCCTCATCGCGCTTTGGGCGGAGTGGGAGCCGTGGTGGTGGCGTGACGGCCTTCCACTCACGGACGATCGGCCGCAACGCTGACACAGGTGCACCTGTTTCCCTGCTGGCCGGCATGAAATTGACCGGACGCGCGGGGGATTGGAATGTGGGAATCCTGGAGACGCGACAGGATGCAACGACCCTCGATTCCGGAGACGTCTCCGAGCAGACCCTGGGCGTCGTGCGCCTTTCGCGCAACTTGGGGGGTGAGAATGCCGCGGGGCTGCTGTTCACCCATGGCCGGCCGGATGGAGCGGGCGACGCTCTGACCGCAGGCGTGGACTTCCGATTGGGTTCTAGCCGTTTCTTTGGGGAGGGCCGCTCCGGAAGCCTGTGGGGTTACTACCTGACGACCGATAACGATGGCGAAGATTCGGGCGACGCGATGGGCATGAAGGCCACCACCCGTTCGGCCAGTTGGGATCACTCGCTAGATATCTCGAGGACTGAAGAGGGCTTCGACCCCAAGTTGGGTTTCGTACGTCGCACCGGTGTCGACCATCACCGCTACCGCGCTGAGTACACCCATCGGGGCAACGAGGGCGACATGTTTCGTGAGGTAAGCGCGAGTATCTCGCCCCACTACGATCGAGACTTGGTGGGCGGGGAGGACCTACTGCAGGTGCCCGTCAAGTGGCTGGACTTGGAGTTGTGGAGCGAGGACTCCATCTCCATCGAGACCCGGCGCGAATTCGATGTGCTAGACGACGGCTTTGACCTCAGCGACGACCTATTCGTGAATCCCGGCGAGTTCGCCATGACCCGGCACACCCTGGAGTTGAGATCCAACCAACGCCGCAGCCTGACCGGTTCCGTGCGCGTGGAGTGGGGGGACTACTACGCGGGTGACATTTTGCGCACGCGGATCTCGCCCGTCATACTGCCCTCCGCTCTGCTCAAGTGGAGCGTTTCCTACGAGGACATCCGCATCGACCTGCCCGAAGGCGAACTGGACACGCAGCTCGTTTCCTCAGACCTGGACTTCTCCTTCGATCCGGACCTCTCCTGGCAGAACACGACCCAGTACGACACGGAGTCCGAGGACCTGAGCTTCCAGAGTCGCCTGCACTGGATCATGGAGCCCGGCCAAGACATGTACCTGGTGGCCCTCACCGGCTGGAACCGCACCGACCGCGAGAGTTTTGGCCGCACCGCTTCGGACCTGGCGTTGAAGCTGAGCTATACCTGGCGTTTCTGATACGGAGTGGCGCTCCCTGCCGGACCATTCTGGCAAGTGAGTACGGCACTCAATGAAACCGAACCCCCAATTGGGCGTCATGTGCACATGGCGCGAAGACCAAGAGAGGATCACCCAGGGAGCTGGCATCATGTGGCCAACCGTGGGATTTCCAAGCGGGCTCTCTACGAGACTCGGAGCGACGCGCGCTATTTCTTGGCCCGGCTCGCACGCCAGGTACGCCTGGGCCGGATCGAGGTGCACGCGTACTGCCTGATGACGACGCACTACCACCTGTTGGTGCGCAGCCCAATCGGGCAGCTATCGGAAGCCATGCGGCGCGTGCAGAACGACCATTCGCGCCACTTCAATCGTGTCCACAAACGCGACGGAGCACTCATCCGCGGGGTCTTCTTCTCCAGGCCAGTACGCACCCTTCAGTACCGGTGCACTCTCGTGCGCTATATCGACGCCAACCCAGTACGCGCCAAAATCGTCTCAGCCAGTGGTGATCATGAATTCGGGAGCGCGTCGGCGTATCTCTCCGCGACAGGGCCGCCATGGCTGACTCGTGAATGGGTTGAGGAAGAGGCCCGCTTGGTAGCACGCAGCGAACGCTACACGCCCGCAGCCTACGCAGCCTGCTTCGGGGCCAGCTCCGCAAGTGATCCTGACGAGTTGGGGGATTTTCTCGACACGCGTATGGCGTCGAAGGCGAGCAAGGACCCCCTCGAGAGTCTGATCAGTGCAGCACCGACTCATGTCCAAGACTGGATGCAGCGCAAGTCCAAGCTCGCCGACGGGCACCGAGTGGGTCTCCCGGTATGTGGTCCTCTCGCCCTGGGCCGGGCGTTGGCTCAGAACTCGCTTGAGCACGGAGTTTGGATGGTTGAGGAGGCCCACAAGACATGGCGGGGGGAACAGTTGGCACAGTTTGGTCTCATGCGCGAGTTGTGTTCACTCTCCTGGCAGTCCATCGCCGCGCTTGCGGGGTGTCCGGCCTCAAGGGCACGGCGCATTGCAGAAGTTCACGACCGACTCTTTCGCGGGGATTCAACCTACGCGGAGCGCGTGGCGTGCGTTGCAAGCATGGCGATCCAGCGCTGCCTCGGGGCGCGGCAGGGTGGGATGGCCCTGTGCCGTACTAAGTTGCCGGAATAGTCCGGCAGGGAGCGCCACTCCGTATCATCCGCAACTGGCCGCAGGCGGCGGCGCCGTCGGCACCGCGGGAGTAGCGGACGGGTGCCACGATGCCCGCCTCCGTGAGCAGGGTGGCGAAGATTTCCACGTCCTCCGGTGCGGGCCGTTGGTAGCCCAGGCCGCGGGTGGTGTTGTAAGGGATGAGGTTCACCGTGGCGCGGCGGCCGGCTAGGCGGCGGATCAAGCGCTCGGCGTGGCCCATGGTGTCGTTCTCGCCGCCGAGCAAGACGTATTCGTAGGTGATCTCGCGTCCAGTGACCTCAAACCAATCGTCGCCTGCGGCAAGGATCTCATCGATGGATGTGCCGCGCAGGGCCGGAATGAGTTCGTCGTGTTGGTCGTCGTCGGGGGTGTGCAGGGAAATGGCCAGTTGGAAGCGCGGCTGGCTGCGGGCGGCGCGCTTGAGACGCTCAGGGAAACCCACGGTGGAAACTGTGATCTTGCGCGCGCCGAGTCCCATGAGGTTGTGGACATGTTCCAGAGCGCTGGTCAAGTTCTCGAAGTTGAGTAGGGGTTCACCAATGCCCATGACGACGGCGCGGCGCAGCTCGCCGATGGCTCGACCCTGGGCGAACTGTTCCAGGATCTCGTGCGCTTCCAGGTTGCGGGCCAGCCCGTCCAGACCGGAGGCGCAGAAGGGGCAGGCCACAGGGCAGCCGATTTGGGTGGAGACACACAGGGTCGCGCCCAGACCACGTTTGGATCCAAGGGGCGGGATGTGCACGGTCTCGACGCCGCCACCGCGAGTTGTTCCCTGGGCGGGGAAATCCAACAGCAACTTGGTCGTGCCGTCCCGTGACTCCACCTTGCGCTGACTGGTTCCGGCCAGCAGGGGAATCTCGCTGGGCAGGGCTTCGCGCAGGCGGGCGGGCAGACTCGTCATCTGCGCGTAGTCCAGGATTCCCTTGCCTAGTAGTTGCTCGCGCGCGACGCGCGCATGGAAGGCGCGGCCTCCGAGTTCTACAAAGCGCTCCTGCAGGGCCTGCTCGGGCCAGGCAAGCAACCCGGGGTAGGGAGGGGGCGGCCGTGACGGCGGCTGTTGCGGCCCCGGAACTTGAACCCCGGAGGGCTTGAGCGGCTCGGGAGTTTCTTCCCCGGGCCCGCTGACCGATTGGTCTCCGGGAATCAAGTGCGTGCAGCCTTGGCCAGGTGCAAGACCAGTTGGCTGGCGGTTTCCTCGGCCACCATGCGTGCGGCCTGCAAGTCGGGCGGGTTGGCTCCGCCCACGGCCACGTGTCCGCCGCCTCCGTGCTTCTCCATCATGGCGCCGATGTTGGCGCGATCCTCGGGCGGGTTCCAGGGGTTCTCGCCGCAGGTCACGTGGAAGCCGGCGCGGGTGGGGATGACTCCCACGGCGTAGCGTGCTTCGGGATGGTGGTAGAAGGAGGCGAAACGCTCCCTGCGCACGCGACTGGACGAGGCGTCGTAGAAGACCACTCCGCCTTCGATCCACTTCACCGTTGAGGGGAAGTGCTCCAGCGCCTTGTCCCGATTGCGCGAGGCGCGTTCGTGCGCCTTCTCCAGATCCGGTCGGCTGGCTACCGTGTCCAGGTCTTGATCGACCAAGGCCTCGGCCAACTCATCGACCCAAGAAGGGTTAGGCGACACGGTCAAGGAACGCGTGATGCGCAGCGCGGGGTCGTCGCCAAAGATGGCCTGGTCCACGGACTCGTAACGCGCAGCGTCGACGATGTCCGACCAGGTCGCCATCTCGAGAAAACGCTCGGGCGGGTCAAAGCCCCAGTGTTCCCGGGCGTGATCCAAGATCATCGGCGGGCAAGAGGGCGAGCTATCGTCCCAGCGCCATCGATCGCTGGGGGCGTACTGGGCCCGCAATTCTGGTGTTAAGAAGGTCGTGGGGTGGTGGTCAAACCAGTACTCGGCCCGCGGGTGGAAATGAAAGTCCACAATCGCAAAGCGCTGGCCTTCCCAGAAGCCCTGCCAATCGGTGCGTTGGTCGTAGTTGACACTCTGCAGGCGCACGTCGGATTCGCCACGTTCGCGCAGGATGTGCGTCAAGACCGCGCCCGCGCACATGCCATCGAAGTCGCGGTGGTAGTGGACCGTCAGGGGGCCCGAGTTGGACGGGGTGGGAGCCATGTTGCTCAGTGTAGACGTCCCGCGTGCTGGAGGCGATCGCAGCACGCGTATCTCTGGCCCAAGGCGGGGCACGAGGCCGGCAATTGCGGCGCAATCGGGTGTGGACTCAGGCGCTTTCGCGTTCTCCGCCGGGTTCTTCGTCCTCGGCGGGGTGTGGCAGCGAGGTAGGGACCTCTTCGGGTTCGGGCTCGGGTTCCAGGTCGTCGGCTGTGAGTCCCTTGGCCAGCTGACGCTTGCCGAAGACCACGTCTTCATCGATCACGAACTCGTCGCAGTCCTTGCGGCAGGGGAGTTCGTACAGCAGGTCGAGCAGCAAGTCTTCGAGGATCGCACGCAGGGCACGCACGCCGGTTTCGCGGGCGATGGCCATGTCGGCGATGGCATCCAAGGCCGAGGCTTCGACGACGAGGGTCTTGCCGCTCATCTCGAAGAGCTTCTGGAACTGGCGCACGAGTGCGTTCTTGGGCTCGGTCAAAATGCGTACGAGCTCGGGACGACCCAGGGTGTCGAGGGTGGCCAGCACGGGCAGGCGCCCGATGAACTCGGGGATCAGTCCGAACTCCATCAGGTCCTTGGGAATCAGGTAGTCCACGTAGGCGTCCCTGGACTCTGGCGTTCCCAAAGCGGGCAGGGGACCGGCGGCGACACCCGGCAGGCCCGGCCGTGTGCGTTGGGCCTTGCCCGCAGACTGTGCGGCGCCGTCGCGGGCGAACCCAATGACGTCCTGGCCGATGCGCTTGGCGATGAACTCTTCGACTCCACTGAACGTGCCACCACACAGGAACAGAATGTTGCCCGTGTCGATTTGGATGTAGGACTGTTCTGGGTGCTTGCGACCACCCTGGGGCGGTACGGAGGCTACTGTACCTTCGAGGATCTTCAGCAGGGCTTGTTGCACGCCCTCACCGGAGACATCGCGGGTGATCGAGACGTTGCCGGTCGTGCGACCGATCTTGTCGATCTCATCGATGTAGATGATGCCCTGTTGGGCGCGTTCCACATCGAAGTCTGCGGCCTGCAACAGCTTGAGCAGGATGTTCTCCACGTCCTCGCCCACGTAACCTGCCTCGGTCAGGGTCGTGGCGTCGGCCATGGCGAAGGGCACGTCCAGGGTGCGCGCCAGCGTGCGGGCGAGCAGGGTCTTGCCGGAGCCCGTGGGGCCCACCAGCAGGACGTTGGACTTCTCGATCTCGACCTCGTCGCCACCCTCGTGGATCCCGGTTTGGCGCAGGCGGTTGTAGTGGTTGTAGACCGCGACCGAGAGAACCTTCTTGGCATGGCCCTGGCCGACTACGTACTCATCCAGCAGCAGGGCGAGCTCGATGGGGGTGGGGAGGCGATCGTTGCCGGATTTCTCCGCCGGTGAACCGGTCAGATCACGGCTGCGCGTTCCAGGCTGGTTGGAGCGTGCGAGGCTGGAATCGGGGCTGCGCCGAGTTTCCTCCTGCAGGATGGAATTGCAAATCTCGATGCACTCATTGCAGATGTAGACCCCCGGGGGGCCTGCGATGAGCGAAGCGATTTGGTGCCGGGGCTTCTCACAAAATGTGCAGCGCTCGACGTGTCGACCGGTCTTGCGGGAGGAACTCATGTAGATGTCATCCTAACCCCCATCCGCAACAACTCGTGATGCGGGGTCCTCTGAGATACAAAAAAAACAGAGACGCGTCCCAATGCTGGGATACGCCCCCGATTGGGACAAAAAACCCGATTTGAGCGCGGCGTCGCAGGCTCAGTGACCAGAGGTTTCGAAAGGGTACAGGACGGCCTGCTGGTGATCGCGTCCGCAGTGGGACTAGGCGTCGCCGTCCGCACGGACAACAATTTCATCGATGATGCCAAAGGCCAGAGCTTCTTCGGGAGACATGAAGTTGTCGCGATCTGAGGCCTCCGCAATCTGCTCAGCGGTCTTCCCGCAGTGATCGCCGATGATGCTCTCCAGGCTCTTCTTCATTTTGAGGATCTCCCCCACCTGAATTTCCATGTCCTTGGCCGTTCCGCCGGAGCCGCCCGAAGGTTGGTGGATCATGACCCGTGAGTTGGGCAGGGCGAAGCGCTTTCCCTTGGCGCCTCCCGCCAGGAGCACGGCACCCATGGAGGCGGCCTGGCCCAGGCAGTAGGTGGAAATATCCGGTTCGACCAACTGCATCGTGTCGTAGATGGCCAGGCCCGCGGTGACGGAGCCACCTGGGGAGTTGATGTACATCTTGATGTCCTGGTTACGACCGGTCTTGTCCAGGAAGAGCAGTTGGGCCATGACGGCGTTGGCTACCTGGTCGTCGATAGGGGTGCCCAAGAAGATGATGCGATCCTCGAGCAGGCGCGAGTAGATGTCGTACTGACGCTCACCGCGACCGGTCTTCTCGATCACGAAGGGGACGGGGTAGTAGTTCTGTGTGGTCACGGGAGGTCCAGGGGGCTGCGGTGGTGTCTGGGAGGGGAAAGAAGGGCTAGGCCGGAGTAGTCACTTCGGCACTCTCTCGCAGGAACTTGCGTACCTTGCGCTCAAGGATCTCCACGGTCATCTGTTGGGCCAGGTTATTCTCCGAATAGTACTGGCGGACCTCCTCGATCGAGACTCCGTTGCGCTCGGCAATGGCCCCCAGTTCCGTCTGAATGTCCTCGGCCGTGACGAGCAGTTCTTCCGCGTCACCGAGGGATTCGACGACCAGTAGCGCACGTAGGCCGCGCTCTGCTTCCTGACGAGCCGTGGCCCGCTGCTCCTCCGCTTGGGAAGCGACCTGTGCCTCGTCGGCGCCCTGCTCCAGCATCTGTTTCTTCATCTGCTCCAAGCGCTGGTCGGTCTGCTCTTCGAGAATCGTCTCAGGCAGATCCATCTTGGTCTCGGTGATGACGCGATCCAGCAGGGCGGTTTCCAACCGGCCGTGTTCGCGATCTTGAGCGGCTTCTTCCATGCGCTCGCGAACCTTGGCCTCCAGGCCCTTTTGGTCTTCCACTTCCAGCTTGGCGAAGACCTCCTCGTCGCTTGGAGGCAGCATGGCGAAGGCTTGCTTGATTGTCAGTCGGCAGGTGCCGGGTTGGCCCTGTGCCGCCTCGTTCTCCAAGTCGGCCGGCAGCACCATTTCGAGTTCAATCACTGAATCGTCCTTGGCGCCCACGAGGGACTTGGCGAACTCTTCGGGGTCCAGGCCCGGAGGAGGCGTGTGCGCCGCGATGCGCAGGCCTTCGCGTTCCATGACGGACTCACCTTCGTGCAGGAAAGTGATGTCGCACAACACAACTCCGTTCTCGTCGATGCCTTCGTCGCCCGCAGGTTGCGGCACGGATTCTTGGCGACGGATGTCCTCGATCACGCCCTGCACTTGGGCGGGCAATACGGGCTCCAGCTCGGACTCAATCGAGAGTCCCTTGTATTCCGACAGTTCGAATGTGGGCTTGAGCGGGACTGAGAAGGAGAGTTCGAAGTCTTCCATCTGACCGGCCTCAGGTGCATCCGAGATCAAGCGCGGCGATGCCATGGGCTTGAGGGATTCGTCCTTCACCGCCTGGTCGTAGGCCTTGCGCAGGAACACAGTCACCACCTCTTCATGCATCTGCGCCCCGAACTGCTTCTCCAGGACCGCAAGCGGGACCTTGCCGGGCCGGAAGCCCTTCATGTTCATGTTGCGTCCAGCTTGGCGCAGACCGACGGCGTACTCGCTGCGGAATTCGGAAGCGCTGATCTTGCAGGAGACCTCAGCGGTGCTCGGATCGGACTGATCGACGGTGATATCCACGGAAATAATGGGGCAGAGTGGGGGACGAACGGGGTCACGGAAGAGCCGAGATTGAACCCGCGCCGACGCCGGGCGTCCAGCCCGGGAGGCGACCCTTGGCCCGAGTCGTGTACCATGCGGCCCTTGCCCCGCTTGGGCCCGGCGTTGTCGCCCCCCCCTGCGGCCACCTACCGGGATCCGCGCTTGGAGGAATGCGATGAATGTGAAACTCGTGCTGCACGAAGAACCCTGCGAATGGCCTGATCTGGTCTCCGAACTTGAGCGCTACGTGGCGCAGGTGACGGCGGAATGGACGGATGCCACTCCTGCATCCGGGGTCGCCCAAGGTCTGTTGCAGCGCGCAAACAGCCATTCCGCGGGCTTGTTGGTGACGGCCCACGGCCAGGGCTCCGAGGACCCGAGCGAGCAGCGCCTGGGCTTTTGCGTGGTCGTGCCCCGTGAGGATCCTCTGACCGGGATCGAGCTGCCGTTCATCGCGGCGCTGGAGGTGGATCGCAACTATCGCCACCGGGGACTGGCGCGCTCGATGGTGGGGGCCGCCACGACTGAAATGAAGAGCAGGGGATTCTCCATGCTCGCAGCTCGCGCAGGCCACAACGACGATGCTCTGATTTCAATGGGGGAGCGCTGGGGATTCGTGCGTTCGCACGAGATCATGCTCTTGGAGTCGTAGTCGATCGCGCCGGCTAGATCGCGATTTCCAACAGCCGCAGCACGGAGCCGTCGAGCTCCAGGGCCGGCAGTTCTTCCCGCGAGAACCAGCGCAGCTCGTGGCTCTCTTCCGAGCAGGTGGCCTGGGCGCCGAGTGAGGCGCGAGCAATGTAACGCACGTCGTAGTGCAAGTGCCGAGCCTCCCCCGCGCGTTCCGGAATGGGGTGGATGTCGAGATCTACCGGTGTGGGGCTGATCCACTGGGGTTCGATGCCGCTCTCCTCGAGTAGCTCGCGCCAAGCGCACCCGAGCAGGTTGGCATCGCCGTCACAGTGTCCGCCGAACTGCAACCAGCGGTCCAGTTTGACGTGATGATGCAGCAGCACCTTGGATGAGGTCGAGTCCCAGAGCAGAACGGATGCGGCCAAGTGACCTTCGACGCACGAGCGCAGGTGCGCGTCGTGCGGGTGCTCCGCGATGAACTCCAAGAAGCGCTCCTGAATCTGGGCCTGTTCGGCGTCGCGGGCCTGCATGGCAGCCAGGGTGATCGCAGCCCGACTGAGGTCCGGGATGGGCGCGAGCTCGGCGGGTTTGGGTGTGAGCCTAGGCACCTTGCTAGTCGCGAGAGAACTTGCGGTGCGGACCCTTGACCCCGTCCAGGTCCTCGCCGCGACTCAGCTTCCAAGCCTTGTAGGATTCGTAGTCGCCGTGGTGAAAGAAAACCACGCCGTCCCCTTCAAAGGCCAGGATGTGGGTCGCCACACGATTCAAGAAGTAGCGGTCGTGGGTAACGATGATCATCGAGCCCGGGTAGTGCTGGATGGCCTCCTCAAGGACCCGCAGGGTGTCCAGGTCCAAGTCGTTGGTCGGCTCGTCCATGATCACCAGATTGGCGGGCTCGCGCAGCATCTTCGCCAGCAGCACACGGTTGCGCATCCCGCCCGAGCACTCGGACAGGGGGCGCTGCTGGTCTTCACCCTTGAAATTGAAGCGTGCGACGTAGGCACGGCTATCAATGGTCTTGCTGCCGAAGGGCAACTGCTCGTTGCCGTCGGTGATGTTCTGGAACACGGACTGGCTGTCGTCGAGCACCGTTCGGCTCTGGTCGATGAAGCTCATCTCTACGGTCGAGCCCAGGGCGACGTCGCCTGCATCCGGGGTCTCGCTGCCCATGATGATCTTCATCAGGGTGGATTTGCCTAGGCCGTTGGCGCCGATCACACCCAGCTTGGCCTGGGGCGGAACCGTGAAGGAAATATCCTCGAAGAGCGTCCGGTCCCCGTAGCCCTTGGTCAGGTCCCGAATCTCGAGCACCTTGTCGCCCAAGCGCGGTCCCGGGGGGATCCGCAGATCAAGAGACTCGAGCTGATCCTCTGCCCGTGCCTCTGCCGCCAGATCCTGGTAGCGCTTGAGTCGCGCCTTGGATTGGGTCGTGCGCGCGCTCGGTGTGCGCCGAATCCACTCCAACTCGCGCGCCAAGACCTTGTTGCGCGCCACGTCCGTCTTGCGCTTCAGGTCGAGCATGCGTTGTTTCTGCTCAAGATAGGCTGAGTAGTTGCCCTCATAGGGTTTGCCCTGACCCCGTTCAATTTCGAGCATCCAGCCCACTACGTTATCCAGGAAGTAGCGGTCGTGTGTAACGAGGATGACGGTGCCCGAGTAGTCCGCCAAATGCGTCTCCAACCACGTGATGGACTCGGCGTCCAAGTGGTTCGTGGGTTCGTCGAGCAGCAGAATGTCGGGGTGCTCGAGCAGCAACTGGCAGAGGGCTACGCGTCGCGCTTCGCCCCCCGACAGAGTGTCCACATCCCTGTCGAGGGGCGGGACCTGCAGGGCGTGGGCGGCCTGTTTCACGTGGCTGTCCAGATTCCAGATGTCCTTGGCATCCATCTCGTGCTGCAGGTGGTCGTACTCGGCAGTCAGCTTCTCGGCCTCGGCCCCCTCGGCCTCACCCATGAGCGTCATGACTTCGTAGTAGCGCGCTTCGATCTCGCGCAGGTGCCCGACTGCGATGTCGATGTTGCCACCGACCGTGCGCGTGGAATCCAATTGCGGCTCTTGGCGCAAGTACCCCACGGAGACGTCGCCCACGGGCTTCGCGACGCCCTCGAAGTCCTTGTCTTCTCCGGCGATGATGCGCAGCAGGGTCGTCTTGCCCGCGCCGTTCAGGCCGATCAAGCCGATCTTGGCGCCCTCGAAGAAGGACAGGGTGATGCCCTTCAGGATTTCGCGCTGATCGTAGAACTTGTGCAGGTCCTGCAGCTGATAGATGATTTTGCCGTCGGCCATTTGGGCGAACAGGATAGCGTCCTAGCCTCCTATGGGAAGGGGCTTGGCCCAGGACGAGTTCGAACCCACCAGTGGAGCCCGCGGGGTGGTCGCGTGAGCCTACCGCGGGCGCTATTCTGTTGGCCCGATTCTCGGCCCCTCCCTTCGCTCTTCAGGTTGTAGATCTCATGGACTTCCTCCAGCAGCTCGGCATTCAGGACACCAACTCCGGCGCGTACAACGGTCAATGGATGGAGACGAGCGGTCCTCTGCTGGAATCCAAGAGCCCGGCCAGTGGAGAGGTGATTGCCAGCATCCGTCAAGCGACCGCGGCCGAGTACGAGGTCTGCGCAGAGGCAGCTCAGGAAGCCTTCCTGCGCTGGCGGGAAGTGCCGGCACCCCAGCGCGGTGAAATCGTGCGCCGTATGGGCAATGCGATGCGCGAGCACAAGGATGCGTTGGGCCGCCTGATCTCTTTGGAGATGGGCAAGATCCTGCAGGAGGGCTGGGGTGAAGTGCAGGAGGCCATCGATATTGCCGACTTCGCCGTCGGCCAGTCGCGCATGCTGTACGGCCTGTCCATGCATTCCGAGCGTCCCGGCCACGCCATGCGGGAACAATGGCATCCCTTGGGCATCGTGGGTTGCGTCACCGCGTTTAACTTCCCCATGGCGGTCTGGGCCTGGAACTCGATGCTGGCCTTCGTCTGTGGTGACGCCATGCTCTGGAAGCCTTCCAGCCAAGCGCCGCTGTGCGCCATCGCTCTGACCAACGTCTGCCGTCCGGTCTTGGAAGAGGAGGGATTCGGCGCCCTCGCATCTCTCGTCGTGGGCTCGGGGCGCGAAGTGGGGCAACGCTTGCTGGAAGACTCGCGCGTGCCGCTGGTCTCCTTTACCGGATCCACTGCCGTCGGACGCGGAGTGGCCAGCACTGTCTCCGGTCGCTTCGGTCGTACGATCTTGGAACTGGGTGGCAACAACGCCGTCGTACTCATGCCCGACGCGGACCTGGATCTAGCCATTCCCGCCATCGTGTTCGGCTCTGTGGGAACCGCGGGTCAGCGCTGCACCTCCACCCGTCGAGTTCTGGTGCACGGCTCCATCGCGGATGAGGTCGAGTCGAGACTGGTCGCGGCGTACGAGCAAGTCCGCATCGGCGACCCCTCCGACGAGGCCACCCTGTGCGGCCCGCTGATCGACGACAAGGCTGTGCAGACCATGATGGAGGCGCTGGATAAGGTCCGGGCATTGGGCGGCGAAATCATCTACGGGGGGGAGCGTGTCGCTCTCGAGGGCGGTCACTACGTCAAACCAGCCATCGCCCGGGCACAGAATGAATGGGATGTTGTGCAGGAAGAGACCTTCGCTCCGATCCTGTACCTGGTCACCTTCGAGGATCTTGAGGACGCCATGGCCCAGCACAACGGCGTCCCTCAGGGTCTGTCGTCCTCCATGTTCACCCTGGACATGCGTAGCGCCGAGCGCTTCCTGTCGGCCGCTGGTTCCGACTGCGGGATCGCGAACGTCAACATCGGCACCTCGGGTGCCGAGATCGGTGGAGCCTTTGGTGGCGAGAAGGAAACCGGTGGCGGACGCGAGTCCGGCTCAGACGCCTGGAAGGCCTACATGCGACGCCAGACCAACACCGTCAACTGGTCGCGCGACCTGCCGCTGGCCCAGGGAATCCAGTTCGGCTAAGCCGCAGGGCCTACTGCCCCAGCTGCAGCAAGGCCAACATGCCGGCGGTGAGCTCCAACTGGTTCTCGCCCTTGCTTTCGATCAGAGTCTGCAGGTCGCCGCCGCCCAGCATCTCGGCGGCCTTGGCCAAGAACACGGAGTCGCCGCTGTACTCGTAGGCATAGGCGAGGGACGACATGTAGTCCGAGCTGTGGTAAGAAGCGCGGGCCCAATCAGGGATGTTGTCGCAGTAATCTCCAACGGCACCCACGTCGCCCACTCCAATCCACGAGTACGGCTGCCCAGCCGCGGTATCCCAGAAGCCGGGCAGGATCTGGGCGTAAGCATTGTTCACGATCATGGTGCCCAGGCGCTGAGTCATGCTCGCATCGGTGCCCTCAAAGATGCTGCTGCGCATGCCCTGCAAGGCGTTGTCTGCAAAGGCCGAGTGGGCTGCATACCGGATGTAGGATTGACCGTTGAGAGTCTTGGCGATGTAGGTAGCCATGATGTTGCCCGAGCAGGTGGACTGCCCGGCCTCCACCGTCTCTGCGATCTTCTCGAACCACGGGTAGAGTCGCGCGCGCGTGGTCGCATCCCCGAGGACGTACGCACAGGACGCCACGTCCGTGCCCCATCCCTCGCTGCGTTGGAAGTCCAGGCCCTGCCCCGGGAAGTCCACCACGTAGTTCATCTTGGACAACAGACCCGTGCCCTGAATCCAGCCATAGAAATCGTTGGGGTACTCGTGGAACCCCAGACGGAAAATCTCGGCGGCAGCCAAGAGCTGCTCCTTGGCCAGGGGGTCGTTGCCCAGCCAGGCAAGGACCTTCAGGTTGCGCGTGAAGCGGATGTAGTGCTGGATGTCGATGGGCATCCAACTCTTCAAGGCACTCTCGTAGCTGGGGTTCAGGCCGGCCGCCTGCACGGCAACCGTTTGAAAGGTGGGGGCGTTGTTGAACCCATAGGGGTCGGCCGAGCCGACCGGGCGGATGTAGAAGCCACCGTCCGCGTAGACCGGACCGGTGGAAGGCTGGACCAGGATGTCCTCTACCTGTGTCGCATCCCCATTCAGATCGAACAGGGATGTCGGTTGGCGGTCGATGTAGCAGCGCGCTGTCAGGAGCGCGAGGGCGTAGCCTTTCTGGCTCGCTGTGGAAGAGGTGAATAGGCCATCGAAGATGTTGATCTCATCTCCGCCTGTCATGCCGCCATAGGCCACTCCCCAGGGCTGGGCCCAACCCAGGGCTCCGGAGGTCAGGGGGTAGCCACCGGTGGCTCCCACGGCGACCTGCGCGCTGCGCTGGGCGTAGTCGGCTTCCAACTGGCTCTTCAGGCCGCTCAATCCAAGGTAGGTCAGGTCCGGCAGGGGCCGCGCCTGGGCGAAGAAGCGGGCCGTGCCAGGGTTCCACCAAGACCAGCGCTCGGCGCCCGTCGGAGTCTTGCCCGGGACGCAGAAGGCCTGGGTTTCCTGTCCCAGGGCCGAGAGGGCCGCGTCGCGGTCCTTGTTCTTGTAGACGACGAGACGCCGCACCATGCGTGATTGCGTTGGCATGACGTGCAAACTGCCGTCGCTCTGCTTGTCGAGCAAGGGCAGGTGAGTTCCGTCGGACTGAGAGTTGACCAATCCCTCCGCTGGAGATGTCTGGAAGGTTGAGGCGCTCCAACCCGTGGGCAGGACCAGGTCGAGTTGCTCGAAGTAGATCTCCTGTAGGGCGTCGTCGTCACTGGTGGTCTTGTCCAGGCCATCGAGGCCGTTGTGAATGTGCAGATCTAGTGAGAAGAACCCCAGTCGGTCGTAGACGGTGACGTAGCTGTGCACGCCCATCATGTGCGGCATGCTGCCTTGGGCGCCTGCGACGACAGTCTTCGGCAGCAGCACCTCGTGTGTCCGGTATCCGTTGACGACCTGTCCCTCGCGAGTCTTCTGCGCTTGCAGTTCGTCAGTTCTGACGTCCTCAAACAAGTCGGCCTCATAGGAATTGCCGAATACATCGCGCGTGACCAGACGCAGACTTCCCGCTGTGCCGAGCAAGGTGTTCACGTCACCGTTGATGGTCATGGAGCCTTCATTGAACGGCATCCAGGCCACGGGGAAGGTCAGAGGGGTGCCCGGAACCGGGGGCGCCGACTGTTGGACGATGCCCGAAATCTCGACCACGGAGGCGCCGTCTGCGGCGTCGGGGTAGAGGCTGACCACATCACATTGAGTGATGAGAGTGCGATTGTCTGAACCGACCAAGGCAAAGGGCGAGCGCGTGTCGGTATCCGGCAGCCATAGACCGCGTGGTAGGGGCAGGGTGCCGTGCACGATGAAGTTGCCTTCGGTCGGAGCCTCACACTGCAGGGCGCCGATGATGTCATCGTCGTCGACGTCGAGGCCGCCGCCCGTCTGGCCGCTGCCGTCTGTTCCGCCGGATCCGCCGGATCCGCCCGCACCAGAGTTCTCCTCCGGAGCGCAAGCGGTCAGCGCGAGCAGTGCACCCGCGAGGATGGCCCAACGTGAGACTGAACCTCCCCCTTCATGTGCTGTTCTTCGCGTCATATCTACCCCCCCTAGGTGGTATTAGGAAATTGCATTACCACCGATAGCCAACCAATCGGCCACCATAGTAGGGCGCCAAAGGGGAATCGACGCAAAAAACTGGAGACCTCCCGGAATGAGGCTCTCTCTGCCCGGGCTACAGCTTGACGTACTCGAAATCGATGTTCTGGCTGTTGATGCCGCGCAGCGGGGGAGCGATCCAGCCCGCGAAATTACCGGGCTCGCTGACCTGCTGCATGAGGGACTTCACGAAGGTCTTGTCGGCCTCTGAGGGCAGCCACTCTTCCTTCTTGGCGGCCCAGGTGGCTTCATCTATCGGGTTCCCCTGGGGATCAAAGCGAGAGTCGGAAAACTCGCCCAGGCTGCGGTTGAAGCGGCGCTGGGGGTAGCGGAAGGTGAAGTCGATGCCGGCCTTGGCGCACTCGCGGTTCCAGAAATCGATGCCCTTCTCGTTGTCGGCGATGTACGCCTCGCGCAGCACTTCGTTCATGGCGTTGCGCATGGGGATCTCCTCGCGCACGACCTGGCCTTCCTTCCAGCGCTCCATTTCGAAGATCTGGTCGTTGGCGGTGTGCTCTTCGTACTTGCCCTCGTCGGCGCGACCCTTGAGACCTGCGGCGAAGAAGTTGGCGGAGTTGCTCGAGACCTCGGCGCCGAAGAGGTCCAGGCTGGAGGCCGCCCAGAAGTAGATGTAGCGCTGGATTAGCTCCAGCGGAATCGCTCCGTGTTCGCTCGGACAGGAATCGGGGTGCTCGTTCATCACCTCGCAAGTACGGCGGATAACCCGCGCGATGCCCGTCTGGCCCACAAACATGTGGTGCGCTTCTTCGGTCAGCATGAAGCGGCAAGAGCGCGCCAGGGGGTCGAATCCTGACTCGGCCAGGGAGAGCAGTTGGTACTTGCCGTCCCGGTCCGTGAACATGGTGAAGCAGAAGAAGGAGAGCCAATCTTCGCAGGGCTCGTTGAAGGTGCTCAGGATGCGCGGGTGGTCGGGGTTGCCCGAGCGCCGCTCGAGCAATTCATCCGCCTCTTCGCGGCCGTCCTTGCCGAAGTAGGTGTGCAGCAGGTAGACCATGGCCCACAGGTGCCGCCCTTCTTCGGCGTTGACCTGAAACAGGTTGCGCATGTCGTACAGCGAGGGGGCTGTATGGCCCAGCAGGCGCTGCTGCTCCACCGAAGCGGGCTCCGTGTCCGCTTGAGTTACGATCAAGCGACGCAGCCAGTTACGGTACTCACCGGGCACCTGTTGCCAAGCCGGTTGACCGAGGTGATCGCCGAACCCAATCATGGCCTCCTGCTCGTGGGGAGTCAGGAAGATGCCCCAGCGGTAGTCAGGCATCTTGACGTGCTCAAAGTGAGCCCAACCATCGCGCTCCACGGACACGGCCGTGCGTAGGTAGATGTCGTTCTCGTTGAAGTCCGTCGGGCCAGCCTCCTTCCACCACTCGATGTAGCCCGGTTGCCAACGCTCGAGGGCGCGTTGCAGTCGCTTGTCGGACTTGAGGTCGACGTTGTTCGGAATCTTCTGTGAGTAGTCGATCTTGTTCATGGCTTGGCGGGGGGCAGCTGTGGATGCTGGGGATCAGGTGCGTTCGATATTGAATTTGGGACGTTGGGGGGTGCCGTAGCAGGTCAGGGCTCCCTGCTCGCCCACGGCATTGGGGCGCTGGAAAATCCAGTTCTGCCAGGCGCTGAGGCGCCCGAAGATCTTGGTCTCCATGGTCTCGGGGCCGGCGAAGCGCAGGTTGGACTCCATGCCGGTCAGGGCATCCGGCGAGAAGCTGGCGCGTTCTTCCACGGCCAGGCGCAGCTCATCCTCCCAGTCGATCTCATCGGGGGCGAAGGTGGCCAGGCCCAGGTCATCCGCCGTTGCCGCATCGAAGGGACCCTCTTGGGTGAGCACCGCGGTGACGGCATCGGGGTCCGCCAGGAAGCGCGTTTGCAGGCGCGAGATGCCGTTGCCCATGGGGAACAGGCCGCCGTTGACGCAGGTGGCGCCGAGGCGCACTTCGATGTCGGGATCGTTCAGGATGTAGGTGCGGTCGCAGGCCAGGGCCAGTTCGAGGAAGGTGCCCAGGAACGCTGTGCCTTCGTCCACGACGGCGAAAAGGCTCTTGGAAGACACGTCCAGGCGTTTCAGCGTGCGCCGCACAAAGCCGCGCACTTCCTGGGTGAACCAGTTGCCGTCGCCCGCCAGTAGGGGATCCGTGGCGCGCAGGGTGTCCAGGCTGCCCACAGCGCGCAGCATGACGAGGGCGATGTCTCGCTCGTTCATGCGCAGGTTCAAGATGGCGTCATCCAGTTCGCGGAAGGCCTTGAGGATCCACCAATTGGGGCCCTGGGCCAGAGCTTCCTCCGCTGTCGCCGGACAGTCGGCCGGTGCTTCGATCGTGAGGTTGGCCGTGCGCTCGGACTGGTTCAACTCGACCGTGACGTATTCGTACTGGAAGCCCGTTTCTGTTTCCTGGCATGCAATCGCAGTCCATTCGATGCCTTGTTGCGCGCGCTCTGGCACGGAGTCGGCCAGGGCGCGGGACTCACTTGCCACGCACTCATCCCACTTGGAGAGGGGAGCGATCGCATCCACGAGGTCCCACTCCACAGCGCGCTTGCCCTTGATGCCCTCCGCCAGGGTGCTAAACACATCCGTGTGGTCGCGGCGCAACTTGCGCTTGTCCGTGATGCGCGTCAGTCCTCCCGTTCCGGGCAGCACACCGAGCAAGGGCACCTCGGGGAACGACACCGCGGAGTTGCGATCGTCCACGAGCAGGATACGGTCGCAAGCCAGGGCCAGTTCATAACCACCACCCGAGGCCGTGCCGTTCAAGGCCGCCAAGGTCTTCAGTCCACTGTGTTCGCTGGCGTCTTCGATACCCAGGCGCGTCTCGTTGGTGTACTTGCAGAAGTTGACCTTGAAGGCGTGGGCGCTGGAGCGGAGCATGAGAATGTTCGCACCTGCACAGAACACGCGATCCAGGTTGCCGGTCAGAACCAGGCAGCGCACTTCGGGGTGCTCGAAGCGCAGACGCGTCATGGCGTCGGCCAACTCGATGTCCACTCCCAGGTCATAGGAGTTGAGCTTCAGCTCGTAGCCGGCGTGCAGGCCGCCTTCTCCGTCCACGTCCATACGTAGGGTCGCAATGTCGCCTTCGATGGCGAGATCCCAATGACGGTATTGCGCCGGGGAGGTCTGGAAGCTCAGTCGGGGGGCCAGGGTGTCGGTGGTCACGGGAGGGCTCCGGGGGGAGGAGGAAGCAACAAATAAAACGGGAATTATAGTTCCCATAAGGACTTCACCGGGGCAATATAACCAGCACATGGTACGAGAGCAAGCCCTGCTATTGGAACTCGGGAGACGCTTGCGGGCTGCCCGGGAGAACGCCGGTCAGTCGGTGTCCCAGTTAGCTCGGGACGCCGGACTCTCCAGGCGCCACGTGACTGAGACCGAGGCGGGTCGCGCCAATCCCTCGATCCTGAAGCTGGCCCAGATGGCAGCGGCCCTGCGCACTCCGCTCGGTGAATTGTGCGCGCTTGGCGCTGCGGCTCGCGGCGAACGCCTGGCTCTGGTCGGGCTACGCGGAGCCGGGAAAACGAGCGTGGGACGTGCCCTGGCGCGGCACCTGGAGGCACCCTTTGTCGAGTTGGACCAGCGCGTGGAGACCCTCGCCGGCGTGCCGCTGTCCGAGTTGTTCGATCTCCAGGGCCAGGATGCCTACCGCGCCTATGAAGCCGAGGCCCTCGAGACTCTCTTGGCTGAGGGCCAGCGCATGGTCATCGCAACAGGTGGCTCCATTGTCACCTCCGAGGCCACCTACAAGCGCCTGCGCCAAACTTGCAACACCCTCTGGCTGCGGGCCGCACCGGAGCAGCACCTCTCACGTGTCATGGGCCAAGGGGACCAGCGCCCCATGCAGGGCCACCCGCGGGCACTGGACGAGCTGCGCACCATCCTCAGACACCGGGAACCCCTCTACCAACACTGTGACTCCGTGCTGGATACATCGCGCTTGTCCCTGGACGAGGCCGTGGCGGGTGCTCTGGCGTGGTTCGAAGACACAACCGGGACCGGTGGATCGGGCGTGGGCCCTGAAGCCACCAAGTGACGCCATTCCGCGAGTGCTTGAGCGGCTGCCTGTCGCTACCGTGACCGAGTGCACCGCCGCGCCCACTGTTACTTTGCTCTGTATATCGCTTGCGCATTGGCCGCGGTGGTCTGGCCAGTGCTGGCGTGGGTCGGGGCCACCGAAACTCCGTTGATCCTGGGCATGCCGCCCGCTCTGGCGTGGCATGTGCTCTGGATTCTGATCGCGTTCACGGCGTTGTTGCTCTACGACCGAGCTGTCCACGGCCACGGGGATGACGCTTGAGCAACCTGCCGCTCATCATCTGCATCCTGTACCTCGTCACCTGCTTGGTGATCGGATTGCTGCCGGGTTCGAAGGCTTCGGATTCGGCCGAGGGCTACGTGGCCGGCGACCGCAGTCTCGGACCCCTGGTGATGTACTTCATCACCGGGGCCACGCTGTTCAGTGCGTTCGCGTTCCTGGGCATGCCCGGCTGGGCCTACAGCAAGGGAGTGGGCGCCTGCTACGTGCTGGGTTACGGCATCCTGGGATTCCTCCCGTTCTACTTCCTGGGCCCGCGGGCTTCACGCGTGGGGCGCACCTACGGATTGGTGACCCAGGCCGAGATGGTGGCCCGACGATTCAACTCCCCGGCCTTGGCGGGCGTGATGGCCTTGGTCTCCGTCTACGCCTTGGTGCCCTACGTGGCGATCCAAATGCAGGGCGCGGGGTACGTGCTGAACGTGGTCAGCGACGGAGAGATCTCGAGGGGGGTAGGTGCGGCGATCGTGTACGGCGTGGTGCTGATCTACGTCTTGCGCAGCGGCGTGCTCGGCGTGGGCTGGACCAACACGTTTCAGGGCATCCTGATGATGTCCATGGCCTGGGTCATCGGTCTCTACGTGCCCTGGAAGTTGTATGGGGGAGTGGGTGAGATGTTCACCGCCATCGGGAGCAAGCACCCGGAGTTGCTCAAGGCGCCCGGGTTGCTGTCTCCAGAGGTCGACGAGGGGGGGGTGCTCGTACGCGGGGAGATCGGCAACTGGGGAACCTATACAAGCCAAGTGGTGGTCTCGATCATTGGGTTCACCTGTTGGCCGCAGCTCTTCATGCGCGCGTTCAATGCCAAGGACGAGAGCACGATCCGGCGCACCGTGATCCTGTACCCGACCTTTCAGCTGTTTCTCCTGCCCCTGCTGTTCCTGGGATTCACCGCGGTCTTGTACGCCGTGCCTCCTGGGCAGGCGGATCAGGTCGTGCCGCACATGTTGACCCAAATGGACCTTCCGGGCCTTGTTGTGGGCCTGTTCATTGCCGGGGCCCTGGCAGCATCCATGTCGTCGGGTGACGCCATTATTCACACAGCGGCTTCGGTTTTTGTGCGCGATGGGATGGTGACGTGTGTGGGTTCCAAGCCCGATCCGCGCCAAGAACGGACTTGGATCCGGTGCGTAGTGTTGGTGGTTGTGCTAGCTGCTTACGGCCTGGCTGTGGTCTACACAGGCTCGCTGGTTGGACTGCTGCTCTACGCCTACGGTCCCATCGCCCAGTTCGCGCCGGCCCTCGTGGCCACCCTCTATTGGCGTGGGGCCACCGGGCGCGGGGTCTTGGCTGGCCTGGTCCTAGGCAGCCTCACTTCCTTGGGTTTCGTCACCCTTTGGAGTCCGCCCTGGGGACTGCATGCCGGACTTCTGGGGTTGTTGGTCAACGTGCCGGCGCTGGTCGTGGTCTCCCACTCGACGCGCCGTGCCGAGCAGACGGAGGGCGAGGAGTTCCTCGCTTGCGCGCGCACACCTGGAACCTGACCGCGGACTTTCATTCCGGCGCTATCCTGTTCAATCAGAGGCTCTATGTACCGCGTTCTCGTCACACTCTGCTCTGTTGTATCGCCCCTGCTGACCCAGGACTCAGGCGCCGAATTGGAGGGCGTGGGCCAGCGCGATCCAGTCTCCACTGCGCGTGCCGCTGCCGAGGTTGCCGTGCAGGAGGGGCGCCTGGAAGACGCGGGCAGGCACTTGGAGCGCGCCTTGTTGCACGCTCCGTTGGATGCGGATCTGGTGGCGGGCATTCTCGAAACGCTCGTCGGGGAAGAGCTGGCGACCGACGATGCGCGCTTCCTGTGGACTTGCTTTTGGTACGAGTTGGCTTGCGGTGACGACGGGCGAGCCAGTCCGCCCGCAAGCCTGCGGCGCCACCTCGCGACGAGTTCCTGGCCGGCCGCCTTGACGAAGGCCCGCGTCGAAGCGCTGGGCGAGTTGCGCCGCTTCGCGAGTGAGCGCGACCAATCCGCATCGAAAAAGCCCGCCGAGCGGCTGGTCGCCGACTGGGCCCGACGATTGGCCCTGGACCTGGCCCGCCCCGTAGCGCACGCCGACGAGAGTCTGCGCAAGGAGCTGTCACCCTTGCTCGAGGCGGGCACCCGAGAACACCGGCCCGTGATCGCAGCCCTCGAGCGGCTACTGAAGAGCGCTCTGGCCCGGGGCGACACAGCCATCTCCATGCGCGCAGCCCGCTCGCTGCACGGCCTCGCGGTTCAAGCGGACTTCAAGGACCTGAAGGGGCCGCGGCCCACGGGCATGGGAAGCGTGCGAGCCAAGGCGGGCGCAGCGTTGGCCCGTGCGCGTGGGCAGCAGCGCGAACAGAGCCCGGAGCCCTGGTCGGTGGAGGACCTGGAGTGGCTTACCAGTGTGGAGGGCGAGGCCTTCACCCGTTCCCACGACAGCTTCGCCTACCCCGGTACCGCCTTGTCTCCACAGGAGTGGTATCGGGTGGAGACCGATTGCGGTTTCGAGACTCTGCTGGGAGTGGCCACCACAATTGAGCTGCACCACCAGAGGCTGGCCGGCTGGTACGGAGAAGATCCCTTCATGGGTCGGCCGGGGATTGTGCGCATCGTGCCCGAGCCCAACGGGCTGGAAGCCGAGGGAGCCCCCTTCTGGTGGGCGGGTGGATTCCAAGGTGGCGACACGACCGTCATGCGTTTCGCCCAGGGCAACATTGAGGGCTTGGGCCACGGCTTGACGCACGAGTTGACCCACCGTTTCGATGGAGCTCTCTTCCCCGGGCAGCCCAGTTGGTTGACGGAGGGCAAGGCCGTGTGGACGGGCTCTGCCTTCGGTCCGTCAACGGATGAGACCTTCGTGGCGAACCACGCGAACTTCAACACCATCCAAGGTGTGTGGATCGACGGATGGGGGCAGGCGGAGAAACTGGAGACTCTGATCTCCGGCACCATGGAGGACTACCGCGACAACTACGCAGCCGGCTACTGCCTGTACGTGTACTTGAACACCTGGGAGCAAGACGGTGTGCGCCTGTTCCAGTCGGCCTTGCGGGACTTCATGCTGGGCGGTCGCTCACGCCGGGCCGAGCCCTTGGACTATTTTGAGCAGCACTTCTGCGACGCGGAGGAGGGGCGTCCTGAAGACTTCGAGACCTTTGCAGAGGGCTACGAGGTCTTTCTGCGCGGGTTCTGGTGGAAGGACCGAGCCGAGTGGACCCGTCGCTACACCCAATCGACTCCGCGCACGCCCTCGCAGCCGTTTGTCTACGACGAACCCACCTGGACCTGGCAGCGGAACCGAGCGGAGCCCTTTTTTGGACAGGATCAGGCGCGCGTGGCCGCGCGTGTCTTGCTGGACGCTGGCAAGGACAAGGATGCCTTGCGGGCTCTGCTCTGGTCCTTGGGAGTGGATGGCCGTGAGCCCCGGTGCTTGCGTTGGCTGGCGGAGATTTTGCCTGGGCTGGGTGCCGATGATGCGGCCTGGGTGGCGCAGCAGGCGCTCGTGTTTCCCGTTTGGTCCATGGATGCGCCGGCTCCATTCCTGCGGCGTCTACCGAAGACCCGCGCGCTGCTGAAGGCCCTGGCCCAGGCCTGCGAGGAGCAAGCACAGCAGGGCCTGAGGTGGTCGGCGGCAGCCCTGGCTGCGGACCACGATCGGTTGGCCCTCTGGACTGGTAGCGGGCGCCTGTCGCGCACGATTTCCAGTCTGGATGGGCTGCGTCACCCGTTCGATCGACCGGCTCAGCTGCTTGGCGCCCGAGGGTGGATCGAAGATGAGTTGGTGGGCTACGACAAGAAACGTCAGGTGGGCCTCTGGCAGGCGCTTCCCGACGGCGATTTGTTGGTCGGTCGACGTCAGAAAAGATTGGGGACCGGCAAGGTCGATCGTTCCGGTGGGGGCATGGCCTTCACGCGCAGCGAGGATTACCTCCTTCCTGGCACCTATCGCATCGGCACTCGCGTTCGCTTCACCACAGCCTATGGGCGAGGCCAAGTGGTATTCGGATATCAACGCCGGGATCGGAGCCTGCGGCTGACCTTCAGCGGGGGCGCGTATCAGTTCGCTGTGGGTGAAAGCGACGAAGAGCCCGCTTTCGAAGAAATTGCCTGGAGCCTCTCCGGCATGTGGGAGCGAGACGCGGCCCTCTCAGGGTCCACACGCAGTGGCACGATCGACTTCGGCAAGCAGCGCACGGCGTTTGACCTGTCCTTGCTCGTGGACGGTGCAGCGGTCCAAGCCTTCGTCGACGGTCGCTTGGTGGCGACCTACCACACGGCGGATGGTCGCCCCATCGAGGGGCACGTGGGCTTCGCCACAAGCAGCGGGGCCTTTCAATTCAGCACCCCGCGCGTGCAGCGCCTCGATCGTTCCCGCCAGGCTGCTGTGGAGGGTCTTCTGGCCGCGGGATTGCATTTGGATAAGGCCTCATCGCCCGCGTTTGAGGACATGGAGAACCGGCCGGTCTACGGTTTGCAGCCCTCCACCAACGGCAGCCTTTTGCTTTGGATTCCGACACCCTGGACCCAGTCGGGCAAGCCGGCGGATGTGGAATCAATCAGCCGTCGAGCGCGGGATTCCGCCGAGCGTCTGTCCGCAGCCCTGGCCCGCGAGGGGGCGACCCAGCCCGTGGCGATCGCCTTGCCGGAGACAATGGGGCTTGAGCCCCTGAGGGCCCTGGGAGATGAGTTGGCAGATCTCTTCACGCCCCGCGCCCGATTGATTGTGCATCCCTACAGCGCCGCTCCGCCCCCCGGGCTGACCGATGCCGTGGACCTCAACAAGCGCTGGATCTTCTTCGTGGACGCCGCGGGAGTCGCGCGTGTGGTGGCACCGCTGTTTAGCGTCGAGGGTGGGTTCGACGGCAGACTCGATCACTGGCTGACGGTCTTTCGCGACCACGGTCGGCCGCCCCGGGAGTTGCCCGAGGTCGTGCGCTTTTCGGAAACCGAGGATGAGGATCAGGAAGGGGACTGAACCCCCATGCGCGGTACCATGCCGACCGTGGTCCATCGTCTAAAGCAGATCTTGAGGAGAATTGGCGTGACAGCCCCCGGAACAGATCCACTATCCGAGAGTGAGTTCACGCAGCTCGTGCGGCTGGCGCAGCGAGTCCTTTGGACCAAAGACAGAGAACTCAAGCGGCGCATCCAAGCCCACGACTTTCAGATCGTCCCTTCGAATTTCTACTCCGAGATTCCGACGGTGGAAGACGTCGAGAACTCGTTCGAGTACTCAGACACCCAGCGAGGCCCGTTCCATTCTCCCGAGGTCTTTCGGCCCAAGGTGATGGATGAGTTTCTCGACTTGATGACGCCCTACGCCGAGGAGTTCCGGCCCCCGTTGGAAGGGGACCCCAAGAACCCCACGGGGTACTTCTGGAACAACCCCGCCTTCTCCTATTCGGACGCGATGATGTACTACTGCATCATCCGGCACGTCAGGCCCAAGAAGATCCTCGAGGTTGGGTCGGGGTTCTCCACTCTCGTTGCACAAGAGGCCCTGCGCAAAAACGGCGAGGGTTCGGTCACGATCATTGAGCCCTATCCCATGGAATTCCTGCGCGGGCTGTCTTGCGTCGAGCGCTTGATCCAGAAGAAGGTGCAGGACATTCCGGTCGATGAGCTCGTGTCGGAGGTGGAAAGAGCAGATATCTGGTTTATCGACTCCACGCACACGGTCAAGAACGGGAGCGACTGCCTCTACTTGTATCTGAAGGTCATGCCGGAGATTTCTCGTGAGCTCTACGTGCACTCACACGACATCCACCTTCCCTTCCCCTTTCCCGAGACAGACCTATTGGAGCGCAACGTGACCTGGACGGAGCAGTACCTGCTCTACGCGTACCTGCTCGACAACCCCAAGGCCGAGGTCCTGTTCGGCAGTCGTTACGCGGCGCACTTCATGGGTGATGCCCTGGCGCGATTGATGGGGGATAAGTATCCGGGCGGCGGCGCTTCGTTTTGGTACAGCATCGACGGCACGCAGGGGCATGCTGGCGCGCGCACCTGAGAGTGGCTCGACAGGAGTCGCTCTCCAAGCCAGGCCGAATCGTCGTCAGTTTTGTTCGACGACCAAGATCCTGTCCACCGAGTCGACATCCAAGTCTTGGACTGAACCACCTGGCCAGGTCAGGCTCAGCTTGCCCTGTGTCTCGTTCCCCAGTCCGAAGTGCGCGCGCGGTGCGCTGGAACTGCAGTAGCTGAACCCGCTCTTGACCTCCCTGCGCTGGACTGTTCCGTCCCCCGAGGTCCAGGACACCCAGGTGCCGAGCAGGTCGCGGCCGTCTGCATCCGTCGCGCGCACGGTCAGCCAGTGCCCGCGATCCGGGGCGCAGTTCATGAACAGCTGTGCGGGGCCGTCGCGATTGACGACCAGAACGTCTACACCCCCATCTCCATTGACGTCACCGAAGGCCGCACCGCGGCTGGTGGAGTGCATGGCCTCGGCACATCCGCCGCGCCGGTCCAAGTCTTCGAAACGCCCACCGGGTCGGCCGCGCAGCAGAGTGTTGGGCTCGGCGTAGGGATCCGTGGCCACCAGCGGGGCCATCTGCAGGTTGACACGGCCATTGGCCACGTAGACATCCAGTAGTGAGTCGTTGTTGAAGTCCACGAAGCCCACACCAAAGCGGGTGCGTTGAATGGTCGCAAGGCCCAGGCCCACTTCTACCGTGCGCTCAGTGAAGAAACGGCCCTTGTTGAAGAACAGGCCATCGTGTTCACGGGCCATGTGAACGACCAGGAAGTCGAGCGTGCCATTGGCGTCCAGGTCGGCGCTGTCCACGCCCATGCCAGCGCGCGAGGTCCCATTGCGGTCACGTGCACAGCCCGCGAGGGCGGCGCGGTCCTCGAATCTCCCCTTACCCAGGTTGATCCAAAGTTGATCAGGGGTCTGGTCATTGGCCACGAACAAGTCCTGCTGCCCATCGGCGTTGAAGTCCCCAGCGACCACGCCGAGCCCATTCCCAAAGGTGGATTGGATGCCCGAAGACCGCGATACATCGGCAAAGGTCCCGTCTCCTTGGTTTTCGTACAGGACATCTGCGCGCGTGGCGGAGTAGCTCGTGGGGCCACAGTAGTCGGGCTGTCCCGTGGGGCCGAAACACGTGAGTTCGCCGTCGATGGACCAGTCCACGTAGTTCGCCGTGAACAGGTCCAAGTCCCCATCACCGTCCATGTCAAAGAAGCACGCGCTGGTTCCCCAGCCCTGGTCACCCACGCCGGCCTGTGAAGTGACGTCGATGAATTTGCCGTTGCCAAGGTTTTGGAAGAGGACGTTGGCGCCCACCTGGGTCAGGTAGATGTCCGTGTCTCCATCTCCGTCGTAGTCGCCGCAGGTGACGCCCATGCCGTAGCCTTCGGCAACCAGGCCGCTGCCGGCAGTCACATCGTCGAAGTGCCCGTCGCCGCGGTTCGCGAAGAGCCGGTGATCCGTTGAGGTGCCGGGCGGCGCGTCGATCTTCCCACTTTGGACGCACAAGGCGTCCAGGTCGCCATCGCCGTCCATGTCAAAGAGAGCCGCCCCTCCACCCATCAATTCAGGAAAATAGAACTCCGCAGCGTGGCCGGATTGGTGCTGGAACTCCAATCCGCGTGCCTGGGCTTGCTCTTCGAACCAGGGCTGAACGGTGGGTTCCGGCTGCGGGGAAAGCGGAGCTTCCTGCTCTCCGCAGCTGGTCAGAAACCCCAGGCCGGTCAGGCCAAGGATGCGCATGAATCGAAGGGCAGCAGGTGTCATAGGGAGTCAATTCTCGCACGCAGTTCGGCTAGCAGGCGGTGGCCAGGGGCAAGGTTCCTCAGAGTCTGCAGGCCGCTCTCGGCCGCGGCCTTCTCCCCCAGAGCGATGTGGGCAAGGGTGATGCCCACCCAGACCTCGCTGTCTTTGGAGTCCATTTGGTTCGCAAGTTCGAAGTGCCGCAGTGCTTGCTTGGCGTCGTTCAATTCCAATTGGGCCTTGCCGGTGGCCAGCTCCAGGCCGGCGTCGGAGATGCCCGCGACCTGGGATTCTGAGTAGGCCTCAACCACCCCCCGCCAGCGACCCAGGTTGGAGAGGGCTGCTAGCCGGGCCGCATGGGCAGTCTCATCGCTGGGGTCCTGTTGCACTGCCGCGGCGAGGGTGACACTGGCAGCCTCATCGTCGCCGGCCATGACCTGGGCCCAACCCAGGCTGACTCGCAGTTGAGCATCCAGTGGCTCAAATTTCACCGCCAGCGCGAATGCCGCAACCGCTTGTGCCCAGTTCTCCAGCTTGGCCTGAGCGACACCCAACTTACGCGCCACACGAGGGTTTTCTGGTTCGCGCGCAAGCAGTTCCACCAGCAACTCCACGGCCTTGTCGGCCCGTCCCCTGTCGATCAGGCGAGAGGCTCGCAGCAACAGCGCGCTTGTACCCTTCTTGAAGGCAACCAGTTCGCGTGTCCACGGGTCGTTCAAAACGAGCCGGGCTCCACGCCCACGCTGGATCTCCGCCTGGGCCTCACCCTCGCGACCCAATTGGAACAGGGCCTTGGCCCGCAGGCGGTGGGCCAGGGGAGCATTGGGTCCCGACTGCACGGAGTCGTGCTCCAAGCGCGAGAGGGCGAGTTCGGGTCGACCCGCGTGCAGGGCAATTTGTGCCAGCCCGATTTGCCCCGCACTCTCCTCGGGGTCGATATCGATAGCCGTCTCGAACGAGGTCCGGGCTTCCTCCATCTGGCCCAAATCAAACAGGCCGATGCCTTGCTTGCACCACGCGGGCCCGTAGTCCGGCTGCAGGCGAAGCACCTCAGCCAGGCTCGCCAAGCCGCCGTGCAAGTCACCGTTGCGCATACGGGTGAGTGCCAAGCGGTACTGCACCCGGGCGTCCGTCGCGTTCAACTCAACTGCTTGGGCATAGGCGGGCTCGGCCCACTCCAACATCAGGTGGGCTTCGTACAGTTGTCCCAAGTCGCGCCAGCTGTGCGGGTCATGCCTGGCGTGGGTGACCGCCTGAACGGCCTCCTCAATCCAGCCTACGAGCGTGGGGTCGTAGGACTCCATGGAACCCGGGATGGGAATTGCCGGATCGGGAGTTTGGGAGCCTGGGTTCTGCGCGCCGCAGCCGAGCAGCAACAGCAAGGCCCAAACCCCCTGCCCTCGGCGAGGACCGATTCCCCTTGTCGCTCGGGACGGGACGGGCAGTGCGCGATTCCACATGGGCTCATTCAGCGTACGCCGCCGCTGGGGCTCCACGCCAGTCAGCAGGCCTCAGGGGTGCACGCATACCGGCAGACCCAGCTCGACTTGGATCTGCACAGCGCGGGCTCGCAGTTCGGCGGAAGGCAACTTGGTGAGCCGCTTGGCCTCAGGTTGGAAGGCCTCGCGTTCCAATCCGTAGAGCAGGACGTCCTGGATGTGAGCGCCCTGGTTCTGGGCGGCCCGTACCAGGCCAGACCAGGCCGCGTCGGAAGTGACGGTGGGAGCCTGGCCGTCCACGGCCACTCGCATGGTCTGCAGGCGCGTGGGGACCAGACGGCTGCAAATCGTCAAGTTGTCGAGCACCCGTTGGTCGGGCACTTCGATGCCGTTGAGCAACAATCGCTCGGCGGGCGTCCCAGCATCGAATTTGAACCACACTTCGCCCCGGCACTGGGCCAGGCGTTCCAAACCGGCTTGGACCTCAGGCTTGTGGACCTGGGAACCGTTGCTGATCAGGACCACTTTGATCTTCTGTTCGGAATCGAGGTCGGCGAGCACTCGCGCGACGCGCTCCACACAGTCCCTGAAGTTGGGCGAGGTTGTGGGTTCTCCATTTCCAGAAAAAGCCACGTCATTCACCCGTCGTGAGCCCTCGGGCACGTGCCTCTCCATCCAGTCGCCCTCGAGCACTGCTCCCAGGAACTCACGCAGCTCTCGTTCGAGCAGGTCCACGTCCACGCCGGGCCCGGAGCCCCGCGTGAGGCCCTCGACTTGACAGTAGGCGCAGCGCCAATTGCACGCATTGTTGGGGTTCAGGTTGATCCCCACCGAAACCCCCTGCGCGCGGCGCGAGACCACCGGGTAGACATAGGTCAGTTGCGCGGCATCCCGCTCGTGGATCTTCGTGGTCAGGCGCATGGGGAGTCAGTCTTGCAGCAAGCTCCGGAGGTGGGCCTCAACGGATTCAGCCAGTCCCTGCAGATCGTAGCCACCCTCAAGCAGAGCCACGAGTCCGTGTCCGGTTGCTGAGCGCGCCAGCTCCAGGAGTGAACGGGTCATCTGGCCGTAGGCCTCTGTCGTGAGCAGCGTATCTGAGAGAGGATCGCGTCGATGGGCATCGAATCCGGCAGAAACCAGGATCAGGTCCGGGGAGAAGGACTCCAAGGCCGGCAGGACCTGGTCCTCGAATGCGGTCAACCACTGCGCGTCTGCGCTGCCCGGATCCTGGGGGCAGTTGAGCGTTGCGCCTTCTCCCGATCCCCGGCCGCGTTCGTCCCTTGCGCCTGTCCCCGGGTAGTGGGGGAACTGGTGCAGGCTGGCGTAGAAGACGCTCGGGTCGTCCTCAAACAGGTGTTGGGTGCCATTGCCGTGATGCACGTCCCAGTCGACGATGGCGATGCGTTGCAATCCGTGTTCGGTTTGGGCGTGGCGTGCGGCCAGGGCCACATTATTGAACAGGCAGAAACCCCCGGCCAGGTTGAATTCTGCGTGGTGGCCGGGAGGGCGAGTCGTGACGAAACAGGACTCCAGTACGTCTCCCAACACTTGATCGATCGCAGCGAGTCCAGCCCCAGCCGCGGCCAGCCCGGCGGCATAGGAGCCCGAACTGATCTGCATGTCGGAGCTGTCCACCACTGACTGACCGCTCACCGCCGCCGCTCGGATGCGCGGTCCGTGGTCGGGTGCGTGCACGGCTTCCAATGCCTTTTCGGTCAGTGGGCGCGCGTCCAGGGCTAGCAGGTCTTGTGCCAAACAACACCTCTCCAAGTGCGTTTCAATGGCTGCGATGCGAGCGCTGCACTCCGGGTGGCCAGGCCCCGTCTGGTGTTCATCCTGTGCAGGGCTGCCAATCCACCCGACGCGGTTCAAAGTTGGTCCCTACTCCACCAGATGGAAGGCGCGTCGGTACTTGGTTTCCAGCATCGCTTCGAAAGCCGGGTCGCCCGCCAGTTCTCGCAGGGTCGTCATGGATACCGGGGCAGCGGCGAGATACTCCTCAGCGTCGGAGTAGCGCTTCAGTCTGGCATAACAACGGGCGATTCCGATGTGTGCGTCACCCTTGGGGACCAGTCCCTTTTGCAAGCTGATGGCTTCCTTGTAGTCCTTGATGGCACGTTGGTACTCGGCGATCATGTAGTAGATCTCGCCGCGTTCGGAATACGCGGACGTGGAAGCCGGACTGAACTTGACTCGCTCGTCGTAGCCTCCCAAGAGATCTCTTCGGGCGCCCTTGTCCTTAGAGCGCGCCAAGAGGATCAGGGCACTCTCGCGCAGGTTGAGTTGGCTGGATTCTTGCAGTCTCGCGAGGGCCTTCTTGGCCGTGCCTTTCACCGTGACATCGTGACGAGAGAGAGTGTCCAGGATCTGAATGGCTTCACTAGCTTCCATCGCCGCGTGGCCGGCCAATTGGATCAGGGGCACGAGGTGTTCATCCTCTTCGAGCAGCTCACCGCGCGTGCCGTAGTACTCCAGCAGCGGCGTCACCAGCGCCCTGGCGCGCGGGCTGCCGACTAGCTCAGCCACGCACATCTGGACCGCCGGACGATCGATCTCGGCCAATCCCTTGAGTAGCTTGCCGATGTCGTCCGGCTCGTCCTGCGCGAAGGCCTCGGTCAACAGGTCGCTGAGGTCGGGCACTCTCAGTTGGGCCAACGTGAGCAGGGCGGCGATCTTGACTTCCTTCTTGGCGCCGGTGAATGTTTCGCGAACGCCCGAAATAATTCTCTCGGGGTGCGGGTAGGTGCCCAACACGCGCAGGGCATTGATGCGTCCTTGCGCGTCACCACGTTGTGCAGACGTGAGCAACTCGGCACCGATCGAGGGCGACCGCAACTCCCGCAAGACCTGCACAATTTGTGCAGCCCGGAAGCGTTGCCCGCGCGATGGGTCGGGCCCGGGCCGCAAGCCTGGAAGCAACAATGGGGCAACGCTGGGACCCATCTTCTTGAGGGTCTTGCGCAAGTCCTGTGCCTTCTCGGGCCGAGCCCGTGTGGTCGGAGACTCCATCTTCTCAAGCAGGGCCTGGACCTCGGATCTCAATTCTGAGAGCAGGGTGTTGCGTTCTGCACGGGCCAGCCGCAGCAGGTCTTCCAGGCTGTGCCGGGAGCCCGGGTCTTGGGCCTGGGCACCGGCCGGGGTGCAGAGTGCTGCGATGAGCAGGGAGGGGATGAGCTTGCGCATTAGCGCCCATAGCGTAGTCGGGGATTGGGTGCTGTGGAAGGTATGGCGTGCTGCCGAGGCTGGTTAGGGGGGATTGGGTGCCTGTTGATGGGCGAGTTCCAATGGCCCTACGGCACGAGCCAAGAGCCAAGCCTCCGGTAGCCTTCACCCAGCACCCCAACCGAGGCCCTTGCTCGAACTCAGCTACGCGCTACCCCCCGCCCAGTCACCTCAACCAGCGCGTCGCGGCATGGGCGTGATCACGACGTCGTGCGCACGCTGTTGCACCGTTCCCGCTGCGCTTGGGGGAGGCACAGGGCCTTCGAAGCGCTCCTCCACCCCTCGGGGAAGGTCATGGCCGGGGAGGTCTTGATGCTCCGCAAGGGTCTGCGGGCGCGGGGCGCCGTAGATCAGCCGCAGGCGGGCTCGATTGCGGAAGATCCAGGAGTGCATGTACATGGGTCGGCTCGTTTGCGTCCCCGCGTTGAGGTTCGCTCGCGAATTTCGTCGGGGGGGCTGACGCCGGGGCAGCTCTCCGATGAAATAACCGACGGACTCTGTGCTTCCCTGGTCATGACAGCCTTCTCCCATCCTCATCCCTCGCCTGCTGCGGGAGTCGGGCGTGATTTTGACGTGCTTGTCGTCGGGGGTGGGCACGCCGGGATTGAGGCCGCCCTGGCCGGGGCCAGGCTCGGAGCGCGGGTGGCGTTGCTGACGCTGGACCTCGAGCGCATTGGAGAAATGAGTTGCAACCCGGCCATTGGGGGGCTGGGCAAGGGGCAAATCGTGCGCGAGATCGACGCCTTGGGGGGCGTCATGGGACGTGTCGCCGACGCGACTGGAATCCAGTTCCGCATTTTGAACACCGGCAAGGGTGCCGCTGTTCAGGCGCCGCGTTGCCAATCAGACCGGCATCGATATCGCGCTCGGGCCACAGCCGAGCTAAGAGCCCAAGTCGGAATCGATCTGATCGCGGGCGGTGCGGAGGGCCTACTGCGCGATCGACACTCCGACGGAACTGAGCAAATCGTCGGCGTGCGCACTCAAGCCGGCCAGGAAATCCGTGCCGGGGCGACGATCTTGACCACGGGCACCTTCATGGGTGCCGTCATGCACACCGGCGAGCAGACGCAAGCGGGCGGCAGGCTGGGGGAGAGCAGTGTGGGAGGCCTCACCGAGGCGCTGACCTCACTCGGCCTACAACTCGGTCGTCTGAAGACCGGTACGCCCCCGCGGCTGGATGGCAAGTCCCTGGACTACGCGTCCATGCAACCGCAGCAGGGCGACCCGCGGCCCAAGCCTTTCTCCTTCTTGGCCTCGGGTGCGGACTTCCCGCCCCTGCCCCAAGTGGCCTGCCACATCACCTACACCAACCCCAAGACCCACGAGATCATCGCCGAGAATATCCACCGTGCGCCCATGTACGCCGGACGGATCCAAGGCGTCGGACCCCGCTATTGCCCCTCGGTCGAAGACAAGATCATGCGCTTTCCCGATCGGGATCGGCACCAGATCTTTGTTGAGCCCGAGAGTCTCGACACCGACGTGGCCTACATCAACGGCGTCTCAACATCCCTGCCAGCGGAAGTTCAGGAGTCGTTTGTGCGTTCTATTGCGGGCCTCGAGCAGGCGCGTTTTGAACGCTTTGGCTACGCGGTCGAGTACGACTTCGTGCAGCCCAGCCAGCTCAGTCACACCCTCGCCCTGCGCAATGTCTCCGGGCTGTTCTTGGCCGGACAAGTGAATGGAACCTCGGGTTACGAAGAGGCGGCGGGTCAGGGACTGTGGGCCGGCACGAATGCCGCTCTGTGGTTGCAGGGGCGCGAGCCCTTCGTCTTGGCTCGTCACGAGTCCTATCTGGGTGTGATGGTGGACGACTTGATTCTCACCAATCCCAGCGAGCCCTACCGCATGTTTTCTAGCCGCGCCGAGTATCGACTCCTATTGCGCAGCGACAACGCCGACCGCCGCTTGACCCCGCGTGCGGCGCAGATCGGTCTCGTCTCTGCGGATCGTGGCCAAATTGCGCGGGACAAGATCCGACGAGTTCACGAGACCCTCAATCTGCTAGGAGCCGAGCGCCGGGGAGACCGGACTCTGGCAGAGATCTTGCGCCGACCCGGGAACACGTTGGCGGATCTGGCCGCGGAACACTCAGACTTGGCGAGCGTGGCGTCCGACGAGGACCTGGCCCATACCATTGAGGTCGAGGTCAAGTACGAGGGCTACCTCCAACGCCAGGAGCAAAATGTGCAGCGCGCGGCCCGCCAGGAATCCGTCCGCATCCCGGCGGACCTGGACTATTCGGCCCTGGGGGGGCTGGGGGCCGAGGCCCTTGAGAAGCTCTCCCGAATCCGACCCGCCACCCTGGGAGCGGCGAGCAGAATCGAAGGTGTGCGACCACCGGATGTAGCCCTCCTGGGGGTCCACGTGGAGCGCTATCGGCGCCAACCCCTGCCCACGCAGCGCTAGCTCCGCATCCGCCAAGCCTCTTGACCAGTTATTGGCCTGCTGCCCTTACCCCCGAGGGCATGTGGAGGAATACTCAATGCCCGGTCCAGGAGCGCCTCCGGCCGACCCGATGGACGAATCGGCTGCTCCAGGAGCCGGAGTTCACCCCCCGTAGACCCGCCCGGTGGGGTAGACTCTTCCCTGCACGGTAGGTTTCGGACTTCGGTTAGCTCCAAGTACAGTCGATAGATAGGACACCCGAATCCCCCCAGCTCTCCCCAGCTATTTCAGACAGCACAAGTGAAAGTACTCCACATCGCGCGGACCCTGCCCCAGGAAGTCCTGGGCCCCATGTATCTGAGTCGCGCCGTCAAGGACGCGGGGCACCAGATTGAGGCTCTCTTCCTGCCCGATCCCCTGTGGCTCAAGAAGGTCGCGGATTACAAGCCGGACGTGATCACCTGGTCGGTGATGACGGGTTCCCAGATTCCGATCATGGATGTGAACCGGCTGCTCAAGTCGAAGTTTGACTTCTTCTCGATCATGGGCGGGCCGCACGTGACGTTCGTTCCGGATGTCGTCAAGGACCCGGCGATCGACGCCGTCTGCATTGGCGAGGGTGAGGAAGCCTTCGTGGAGTTGCTCGACACGCTGGAGAAGGGTGAGGATTGGCGCGAGATCCAAAACCTGGCCTACAGCGATGACGGTGAGAACATCATCAAGAATCCGTTGCGCCCTTTGGTCAAGGACCTCGATGCGCTGGGTCTCCCCGACCGCTCGATCATCTACGACGCTCTGCCCCTCTATCGGGACAGCCCGCGCAAGGTCGTCGTCAGTCAGCGTGGCTGCCCCATGCTGTGTTCATTCTGCTTCCACCACGCGTGGAAGAAGAAGGTCTACGGCGTTCGTAACAACGAATACGTACGCAAGCGTAGTGTCGATCACGTGATCGCAGAGGTCCAGGCCATTCGTGCCGACTACCCTTTGGATTTCGTGCACTTCCTCGATGACATCTTCAACATCGATAGCAAGTGGCTAGGAGAGTTCTGCGAGCGTTGGCCCAAGGAAGTGGGCCTGCCGTTCGATGTGATCTTGATGGCGAATATGACCAAAGAGGTCCATATTCAGCAGTTAAAGTCCGCTGGCTGTATTTACGCGCGGATCGCTTTCGAGGCCGCGAACGACTACGTGCGCAACACGATCTATCGCAAGAACACGGCCCGCCAGCAGCTCGTGGACGCAGCTGGGTGGATCAAGAAGCACGGCATTCGTCTGGGTTCCTTGAACATGCTCGGCGCGCCGGGGGGCACCCTGGAAGACGACTTCGACACCGTGAAATTGAACATCGAATGCGAGGTGGATCACCCGTTGTGTTCAATCGTCCAGCCCTATCCCGAATTTGAGCTGAACGACATCACGGAGGGACTTGGTATTGCCGTCAAGGACTACGACGAGTTCTCGCCCTACTTCAATCGCGAGGCCACGATCATTGTCGACGACATGGAGGCCATCGAGAATCTGCACAAGTGGTTCCCGATGGTCGTGCGCTGGCCCAAGTTGATGCCCTTGGCTCGCAAGACGATTCACCGACGCTGGATGAAGTACCCGTTGCTGTGGACCTACATGCTCTTCTCGGAGTGGCTCGTCACGGAACAGAACCGACTGTACAACAAGGCGCGTGGCAAGGGCGGATTCACTCGCTGGGCCTGGGTGGACTTCAGCACCCGCGTCGTCAAGAAGGGCATCATCCGGGTGGCCGGGGTGACCGGCGCCAAGGTCGTGCGCCGCATGTCCACGCGACTGCAGATGGGGGACGAGCGCGTCGTCGCCCACATGGACTGAGCGCCGGGTTGGGTGCGAGTCGCGGCCAGCAATGCTGGCTGCTCCTAGACGGGGTTGGGCCGGGCACGAGCGCATCCGAAGGGTCGTGTGGCACACGAGAGTGCGAGCCTTCGCCCTTGTCGCGCCCCCCCTTGGCGCGGGTGCCAAGCCAGCGTTGGCCGAGGCCCAAGATGTAGGGGAAATGTTGGCCTGGGGGCCTTGCTTCGGGGCTTGGGAGCGGGAACACTCTGCGCATTCGTCCTGTCCTGACTACCCACTCGGCCACCCCCGGGCCCTTCGAAATGCGTACGCCGACCCTAGCCTCAGCCCTGATCTCTGCCAGTCTTCTCCTGACCGCCTGTGGAGGCGGCGACGACACCCCGACCCCGCCCCCCGGCGCAGGTCCGGGAGCGGGCCCCAGCACGCCCAACACCGAGGGTGACTCGGGCGCAGGAACCTCCACGGCGGAGGCCAGTGGCCCGGCTGCGTGGGAAGCCAGTGCTGGCACGGCGACGGTAAGCGGAGCTGTCACTTTCAGTGGCGAGGCTCCCACACCCATCCAAATCGCAATGGACAGCGATCCCAAGTGTATTGAGATGAACGCCGACGGCGCCACAGATGGCAGCGTCTTGGTTGACGCGAACGGAGGCCTGCAGAACGTCTTCGTCTACGTCTCCGGTGGCCTCGACAACTGGACCTTCACTGCGCCCGATGAGCCCGTGCTACTCGATCAAGTGGGCTGCTCGTACACCCCGCGGGTCGTTGGAATGATGACGGGCCAAGTCTTGCGAGTTCGGAACAGTGACCCAACGGTTCACAACGTTCACACATTCCCCAAGAAAAACCGGGCATCGAACACAAGTCAGCCCGCAGGCTCCAAGCCGCTGGACATCGCCATGAAGCGTGGCGAAGTTCTCGTAACGGTCAAGTGCGACATGCACGCTTGGATGCAAGCGAGTGTTGGCATCGTGGACAGCCCTTTCTTCGCCGTGACCGCGGCGGACGGCTCGTTCACCCTGCCCAAGCTGCCGGCTGGCGAGTACGAGGTCTCCGCCATCCACGAGGTGTATGGCAAGGCTGCGAAGCAGACCCTCACGATCGGTGACGGCGAGGCTCAGACCATCGCCTTTGAGTTCACCAAGTAGTTCCGTCTAGGCGGACTCTACCCACCCAAACCCATCCCAATCCCACGCCTTTCACGGGGCAGGCAAGGTGATTATGAGCGGCAAATCCTGGCAAGGTCTCGTTTTGGCATGTGGTGCCCTTGGGCTTTTGACCTCGTTGCAGTCCAACGAGGGCGATGCGACCCAAGACGCGCCCGAGAGTGTCCCCGATGAGGCGCCCCACGCGCGTGCGCCACACAACGTCCCCCTAGTGATCACCGAGGGTGCTTGGTTGCGTGCTCCTGGCGCGGACTGGTTCGCCGAGAGGGCCAAGGCCGAACCCACGCGCTTCACCCACGACGCGAACGCCGCCGAGGGTGCGGGTGGCTGGGTCGACAGCACGGGCGAGTACAGCCTGAGCATGGTCGAGGGTGAATGGGCTTACTGGCAGTGGGCCTCCGCCGATCGCCTCACCCGCGGCCGACAGGACTTTGTCCAGTTCTGCGCGAGTTGCCACGGATTGAACGGCGACGGCTATGGGCGCTCCGCTCAGCACCTGCGACCGTCTCCGCGCAACTTCCAACAGAACAAGTTCAAGTTCACCAAGGTGATCGCGGATCTGCCGACGGATGAGGCGCTCATGGCCGTCATCAAGCGTGGCCTCGCCGGGACTCCCATGCTGCCGTGGGACCTCTCTGACGAACAATTGCTGGACATCATTCAGTACGTCAAGTCGCTTTCTCCCGAAGAGTCGGGTTGGCGGGATGTGTACTCCCAAGTTGGCGATGCGGTCGAGGTCACCGAGGACCCCTGGGAAGGCATTGAGACGCGCGCCATTGCTCGCGGCCGCGAGGTCTACCACGGAGCCGCGAGTTGCCACCTGTGCCACCCCGGCTACGTGACCAGCGAAGACATGCGCGTCATTCGCAAGGATCCCGAGGGCACGGTCTATCGCGCCGATCTGACCTACCCGGCCCTCAAGGACTCCGAGTACGAAGTCCAGGGGCGCGCCACCAAAGTCATGCCGCCCGACTTCACCTGGCATCAGTTACGAGCGGGTATTGAGACCGCCGATCTGTTCCAGACGATCGCATCAGGCATCAAAGGCACAGCCATGCCGCAGTGGAAGGGAGCGATTTCCGATGAGGATCTCTGGGCCCTGGCCCACTACGTCGAGGACCTGATCAAGTCGTACAAGGACCAACCCGCCAAACGTGGGGCCTTCATGTCGGCCCTGCGGGAGCAGTAGGAGCCACGATGGAGCAACAGATGAGTACCGTGAACCGGATCCTCGGGCCGCTCGCGCTGCTACGCAGCCGCTGGCTGGGGTGTCCGCTCGCCCTGCTGATGACCTCGACTTTCGCCCTGGCTCAGGATGCAGATCGCTGGGGCCCGGGCGAGCCCGCGTCGGACTACGGCTATCGCTTCGGCGAACTGTTTTGGCTGATCACGACCCTCGTGTCGGTGGCCTTCGCCCTGGTCGTGCTGCTGCTGGCCATTCCCCTGATCGCTCACCGCGATCGCCCGGGGCGCCGAGCATCGTTCGATCACGGCAAGAGCCTGCACGATAAGCGCCTGACCGCCATCATCTCGGTGATTACCTTCATCGTGCTCGACGCCTGGGTGCTCGTGATCGCCATGACCGACCTGCGCGAGGCCTATTGGGCGATTCCGGACGCCGAGGACCCCCAGACCTACCGCGTAGAGGTTCTTGCTCAGCAGTGGGCCTGGAACTTCCGCTCACCAGGAGTCGATGGGGAGTTCGGGACGGCCGACGACATCGTCACCCTCAACGAACTGGTCGTTCCCAAGGACCGGCCTGTGAGCTTCAACTTGACCTCCAAGGACGTGATTCACGCGCTCTTCTTGCCTGAGATGCGCATGAAGAAAGATGTGAACCCGGGTGCGATCAACACCGCTTGGTTCAAGCCGATCATCGCGGGCGATTTCACGATCCTGTGTGCCGAACTGTGCGGTTTCGCGCACTACAAGATGTTCGGGACCGTCAAGGTGCTCGAACAGGACCTGTTCAACCAATGGGAAGCGGAAGCCAGTCAGCTGGCCGCCACAGCTTTTGACGCCGATGACACTGAAGCCCAATGGGCCTGGGACTGGCAAGAGTAATTCACCATGAGTTCTGATCACATCCATCCGGAGCCGACGACGTTTCTCAAGAAGCACGTCTTCTCCACCGACCACAAGGTCATCGCCAAGCAGTTCCTGTGGTTCGGACTGATCTGGCTGGGCATCGGCGGCGTCATGGCCATGATGCTGCGCTGGCAATTGGCCAACCCTGGCGAGGCCGTCCCGATTATCGGGGCCCTGCTGTTCCCGCGCACAAACGGGGTCATCGATCCTGCGACGTACAACACGTTGTTCACGATGCACGGCACGATCATGATCTTCCTGGGGCTGACCCCGGCCATGATCGGTTGTCTGGGCAACTGGTGCATTCCGCTCATGATCGGCGCGCGGGACATGATCTTCCCGCTGCTCAATATGCTGTCCTTCTGGACCATGTTCGTCGGCGGGGCCGTCGGCTTCTACTCGCTGTTTGTTCCTCTCGGGGCTACGGAGGTGGGTTGGACTGGATATCCCACGCTCTCGACAACCGTGGGCGCCGTGGGAGCGGGCGAGACCCTGTGGGCCGTGGCCGTCTTCCTCATTGGTGCCAGTTCCATCATGGGCGGCATCAACTACATCACGACGGTCATTCGCCTGCGTTGTCCGGGCATGACTTGGATGAGGCTGCCCCTGACGATTTGGGGCCTGTTCCTGACCTCCATCTTGAACGTGCTGTTCATCCCGGTCATCGGCTCGGCCATGATCCTATTGATCCTCGACCGGGTCTTCGAAACTTCGTTCTACGTGCCCGCCTCGATCATGAGCGGGGGCACCGGTGGCGACCCGATCCTGTACCAGCACCTGTTCTGGATCTTTGGCCACCCCGAAGTCTACATTCTGATTCTGCCCGCCTGGGGCGTGGTCTGTGACCTGCTCTCCTTCTTCGCCCGCAAGCCGGCGTTTGGCTACAAGACTTCAGTGGGGGCCATGGTCGTGGTGACCGTGATGTCCGCCGTCGTGTACGGGCACCACATGTTCACCACCGGGTTGAGCGCCATGCTGGGTGAGAGTTTCATGCTTCTCACCATGATCATCTCGGTGCCGGCGGAGATATTGTTCTTCAACTGGCTGCACACCTTGTGGAAGGGCAGCTTGCGTCTCACGCCTCCGATGCTCTTCTCCATGGGCGTGATTTTCGTCTTTGGACTCGGGGGCTTGACCGGCATCTATCTCGCCACGATCGGTACGGACATCTTCCTGCACGACACCTACTTCGTCGTTGGGCACTTCCACTTGACCATGGCTGCGTCCGCCCTCTTCGGGACCTTCGGGGCCGTGTACTTCTGGTTCCCCAAGATGTTCGGTCGCATGATGAGCGAGCGCCTGGGCAAGCTGCATTTCTGGCTCTCATTTGTGCCGCTGGTGGTGGTCTTCTGCATCATGTTCATTAGTGGCTACTCGGGCATGCCCCGTCGTTACTACGACCACACGAGTGCTGAGTACCTGCGACCCCTCCAATATCTGAACGTTGCGACTACCGCCGCTGCGTTCATGCTGGGGGCAGCGCAGCTCATCTTCGCCTACAACTTCATCAAGAGTCGTTGGTGGGGTAAGGCGGCCCCCCAGAATCCCTGGGACGTTGGCACCTTGGACTGGACCATCGCTACCCCCGTGCCGCACTACAACTTCAAGGAATTACCAGTGGTGCAGTGCGGTCCGCACGAGTTCAGCAACCCGGTCCTGGGCCCCGATACGGACTGGATCTACCAGACCGAGGAGTTGCCTAGCTAGGCGCCGCGCGGCACCGGCTGACAGACACAAGCATGGAGACGACCGGGATCATCACGGCCCCCGTGGGCCAGGCCCCCGTGGAAACGGGACGCGACAGGGTCAACGCGACCCTGGGCATGATCTTGTTCATTGGCTCCTGGACGATGACCTTCGGGACCCTGTTCCTGTCATTCTTGGTCTTGCGACAGAAGATCGCTGTCTGGCCGCCGGAAGGGATCGCTCTGCCGTCAACCCCCATCGCCTGTGGCGCGACATTGATCTTGGCTCTCAGCAGTTTCTGTGTGGAACGTGGCTCGCGCGCACTCCCCGGTGGAGCATCGGGCCGCGCCGTCTTCGGTTCCATGTGGACCAAGGGCCTGCTGCTGGGGGTGGGGTTCGCGGCGCTTCAGGTCTGGCTGTGGTACGACCTGATTTTGGCGGGGCGCACCCAGAGCTCCGGGCTGTACGAGTCCCTGTTCTTCGGCTTGACCTGGGTGCACGCCGCCCATGTGGCCGTCGGCTTGCTGCTCTTGATCTGGGCGCTGGTGGGCGTCAAGAACGGTCGCTATGGGGCGCAGCGGCGCTCCTTGATTACCAATGCAGCCCTGTTCTGGCACTTTGTCGGGATCGTTTGGCTGTTTCTTTTCTTGGGTTTCTTTGTCTTCTAGAGGGCTTCCTCGATGACTTCAGGACACGTTGCTGCGGCGGACTCCGCCGACCATCAGACCTCGGTTCCCGAGGATCCTCACTTCGGCAAGGCCACCGGTGGCAAGGTCGGGATGTGGATCTTCATCGCACAGGACGGCATGTCCTTCGGCGGCTTGCTCTTTGCCTACGGCATCCTGCGCAGCTCCGCGGTTGAGTGGCCGGTACCCTCGGACATCCTGGGGATCCCGCTCACTGCGGTGGCGACCTTCTTGCTGATCTGCTCATCCCTCTCCATGGTCTTTGCTGTACAGGCCGCCGAGGAGCGTGATCAGGCGGGCCTCGTGCGCTGGCTGATCGTGACTATCTTGGGAGGACTGACCTTCCTCGGCATTCAGGCCTGGGAGTACACCCACCTTGTGCACGACGGCATTGGGTTCGCGCAGGGATCCTGGGAGGGGGAACCGATTAACGCGTTGTTCGGATCGACCTTCTATTCGGTGACCGGCTTCCACGGCATGCACGTGACGGCCGGCGTAATCTACCTCAGCTGCATTCTGCGCCGGGCCATGCAGGGCAAGTACACACAGGGCGGCGACAGCAGCAGCCCCGTGGAACTCGTCGGGCTCTTCTGGCACTTCGTCGACCTGGTCTGGATCCTGGTCTTCACCTTCGTCTACCTCCTCTAGCGAGCTCCTCAAGAGCAACGAACGATGACTGACTCCACGACGACGACTGATGAGAACGCTGCCCAAGCGGGGCACGGCGGGCACGGAGAAGGTGAACAGAGCATGCGTGGTCTGTACATCACCATCTTCCTGACCCTGGGTCTCTTGACGGTGTTCGAGGTCTATGTGCCTACGGTGTACTCCGCAGCCTGGAGTGGCACGACCAAGATGTTGCTCCTGACTTTCTTGGCCGTCACCAAGGCGGGATTGGTGGCGACCTTCTTCATGCACTTGAAGTGGGAGAAGCCGTGGTTGCGCTGGATTGCGCTGATGCCGGTCTACATGGGAGTGGCCCTGATCCTGATCATGCTGGAGACTCTGTACCGCTAATGGTCCCCGAAACCATGCGTGCATCTTGCGGGGTAAGAAGGGTCCAGCGCCTCGGCTTGGCTGCGTTCCTTATGGTGTCCCTGGGCGCACCTGCATCGGCCTGTCCGACGTGCTCTCTGGGCCAGGCTCTCTCGACCCTGGTCTATATCGCCTGCTTCATGGCCATTCCCTACGTGATCGTCACGGGCGTGTGCATGTGGATGCGCCGCGTTGTGCGCGAGGAAGAGAACGACAGCTCCTCGCCGCCGCTCTAGTTGCCATGGGCACCTTGGCCTCCGGGGACGCAAGCGGGCAATCCGATCCGGGACGGCCTCTCGCCGTTCTGACCAAGCCCTGGTTCTGGGTCCTGTTCATCGGAAGCCTGTGGGGCCTGCCCCTGTTGCGCGCTCTGTCGGCCGAGTTGCCGGATCCGGTCCCTGGCTACGAGGGGACTGCGGTGAGCGGGTCCTTTCGGGATGAATTTGACCGGCAGGTGGAACTCACCGACTTGCACGGTCACTTGATCATCGTCGCCGAGTTGCCCATGGTGGAAGAGAAGGCCCGCGCATCGTCCTTTGAGGACCTGAGAGTCTTGCGCAAGCGCGTTCGAGGACTCTCCCCCGTGGTGGCCTTCGCGGTGATGGTGTCGGGGGGGGATACGCGGACTCTCAGTCAATTCTTGGACGAGAAGCGTGCGCGCAAGCCCTCCAACGTCTTCCTGATCGATGAGAGCGGCAGGGGCTTTCAGGCATTGAGGCAGCAGGGCGGCAATCCCGATGCCGACTACCTTCTGCTGGATCGGCACGGCCGCATACGCGGGACCTACACGGCCGGTGAAACCGGCATGGATCAATTGGCGACCGACGCCGGCCAGCTGGCCAACTGGATTGGCTCGGATCCTGCCCCAGGTGAGCCGATCCGGCGCTAGGCAGGCGCGTTCCTGCTCGGGCCTACCAGAGGTCCGACACGTCGCTGAGGGTTAGCTGGAAGACGCTGGCCACCATGGAGTCTTCAGGCCGATCGAGGCCCACGTGCAAGGTGCCGATCACGCGAATCGGCCGGTAGGCGTAGTAGGACACCGATTCACCCTTCTCAGTTGTTACATCGATCCACTCATCGGGACGGGGTACGCCCCCGAAGCAGCACTGCGCGAAGTCTCGGACCAGCATGAAGCTGGTGATGCGATCCTCTCCTTCGACCCAGTCGAGGGGGATCATATAGCCCATGATGGCGACCTGCTCGCCATCCAGGGACTGTGCCCTATCTGGAAACTCGAAACTCGTATCCCCCGCTTGTCCCTCGGGAGCAAAGATCATCTCAAGCAGACCATTCACATCGGCCTTCAGCAGGGAGAGGTCCTGAAACCCAATGGCCTCAACGCCTTTGGGCAAGTCCTTGCCCGTGGCTGCGGGGACCTCGGGTTCCTGCGCGGGAATGGGGGACAGTTCGCGTGCGTTCGAAGCCAACGTCGAGGTGGCGCTATCAAGCGTCGCCCCGCGTTCGAGTGTGCGATTTGCAGGTTTCGGATCGGGCTCCTGGGCAGCGCTACCACCACAACCCGCGCTGGCAAGCGCCAAGGCCATCAGCCAGTGTTGGGTCCCGTGCAAGCGTGCCATCGTTCCAACTCTACGCACCCCGCAGGCGGAGCGCGAACTCTCCTTGCCTGGACCCAGAGGGGCCGATCGGAGTCCCTTAGGACTTGGCAGCAGAACGCTTGGGCCGAATCAAACCGGCCTTGAGCAGGGTCGGGTAGGCGCCGTTCTTCATGATCGTGCGCAGAGCCCTCGTCGAGAGCTTGACCGAGACAAATTCTCCCAACTCCGGAACCCAGATGCGCTTCTTCTGCACGTTGACTTTGAACTTGCGCTTGTTCTTGCCGGTGGTGCGCAGGCCGACTCCGCCGTCTTTTTTGGGCAAACCACGGCGGGCAATCGTGCCGCCCACGCGGGTGCCGCGGCCGGTGACTTCACAAGTACGGGACATGAGACTGTGGAGGGGGGTAGGGAGTGAGTCGTTGGGAGTGTGGGGTGCGTGGCAGGCCCCTGCAGGGTCGCCAGGCGGTCCGAACCGGATGGCGGGCGAAGAGAATACGCCATAAGGCCCCGCCGTGCGCCCCCCCCGGACCAGGAATATTTCCCGGACAGGTGCCGAATCGGGTCGCCGGAGTCCCTCAGGGGCGATTCGAGTCCTCAGTGGGAGGCCCGTACAGATGGACTTCCACGTTGCCTTCTCGGTCGATCCAGCCGCGGTACATGCCCGCCGTGTTGAACGGCGCGCTGACCCGTCCCTGGCGGTCCAGGGCGATCACGCCCCCCGTGCCGCCCAGATCGGTCAGATGCGTGCGCACCACCGTCGTCGCCGCTCGATCGAGACCGTAGCCCGCGAATTCCATCAACGCCGCAACATCGCGGGCCAGTGTGCCGCGCAGGAAAAACTCCCCCCAGCCGGTGCCCGACACCGCGCAGGTGTGGTCCGCGGCCCAAGTCCCTGCGCCTGGGATGGGGGAGTCCCCGATGCGACCCCATAGCTTGCCTACCATGCCCCCGGTCGAGGTGCCGGCAGCCAGGTGACCCTGCTTGTCGAGGGCCACCGCACCTACCGTTCCGTGCCGCTCATGGGGCGCCGCAGCCCAAGGATCCGCAAGCGAACTGGCGGAGTTCTGGCGTTCCCTCCAGCGCTCCAGTTGCAGTCGCCGTCGCTCCGTGCGGAAGAACCCGTTGCGCACCTGCTCGAGTCCTTGCTCGCGTGCGAATGTGTCGGCTCCCGGCCCAGAGAGCAAAACATGCGGGCTGTGTTCCATCACGGCGCGCGCAGCGAGGATGGGGTGGCGTGTCGTCGTGACTCCCGCCACCGCTCCCGCCATGCCCGTGTCTCCACGCATGACGCTGGCGTCCATCTCGCAGGTACCCGCCGAGGTCATGACGGCTCCGTGACCCGCGTTGAAGAGCGGCGAGTCTTCCATCACCAGGATCGCAGCTTGCACGGCGTCGAGCGCCGGTGCGCCGCCCTCGAGTTCAGCGTAGCCAGCGCGCAGGGCTTGCTCCAGCTTGGCGCGGTAGTCGGCCTCCATCGAAGCGCTCATGTTCTCCGGCAAGATCGTGCCCGCGCCGCCGTGGATGGCCAGAACCACCGGTACCCGGCGACCGAGGCTGCCCGTGTTCTGGCAAGCAAACAGAGGCAGGGTCGCGCACAGGAAGCAGAGGGCTTGTCGTTTCATGGTGAAGTGGCTCAGGGGGCAGGAGTGGCTCGGCGTCGAGCCAGGATAGCCAGCAAATGCCCCAGCAGTAGCAATCCCAGCAAGGCTCCGCCGACACGGTGCAGCGTGGAGAGGTGCTCGTGTTCTGACAGGGCCGCGGCACCGTCGAAACCACCGCGCGCGTCGTAGATGAGGTTCACGATCCAACCGGCACACAGACTGAAGACCGTGATGGAGAAGAGGTACACCCACAGTACGCGCCGGCCCATGAAGCCTGCCACGACTCCCATGGTGGCCGCGTTTGTAGCGGGGCCGGCCAACAGGAAGACCAAGGCCGCTCCAGGTTCGAGACCCTTGGCCATCAGCGCGGCTGCAATGGGCGTGCTGGCCGTGGCGCACACGTACATTGGGATCCCGGCCACAAGCATGGCTAGCATGGCCGGCAGACCCTGGTTCCAGCGACCCAGGAAGTCATCGGGGACCCACAGGGTGAGGGCGGCCGAGAGGGCGAAGCCCACCACGAACCAGGGGGTCAAGTCCGACATGAGCTTGCCGTATCCGAAAGCGGCCGCGCGTTTCAGGACACTTGACCGGGCGGGGGCCGCGTCCTGGTGGCTGCAGCATGATTCGGGCTCGGACGCGGGCGCAGGTGGGCTGCTCGCACAGCAGTCGCTCGCGGGCTCTGCCTCGACTTCGGGCTCGCTTGATGAACAGCAGGTCTTGGGAACGGTGCCCTGCGATTCGGAGGACTCGGGGCTCTCGGCCTCGCGCTTGGCCTCGCTCAGGTTCACCAGCCAGCCACAACCCATGGCCGTCAGGATCGCCGTGACGGGTCTCATCACGGCCATGATCGGATCGATCAGGGCTAGGGTGATGCCCACTGAATCCACGCCGGTCTCGGGTGTGGAGATCAGGAATGCACTCGTAGCGCCCTTGCTGGACCCAGCTTGCTTGAGCGAGATGGCCGTGGGGACAACCGAGCAGGAACACAGGGGCAAGGGGGCTCCCACGATGGCGGCCTTGGTTACTGCGCCGAAGCTGCTGCGGCCTAGGTGCTTCAGGATCCAAGCCTCTGGGACGAGCACCTTGAGCAGGCCGGCGATGAAGAAACCCACCAGCAGGTAGGGCCCAGATTCACACAGCAGGTTCCAGACCTCAATCAGCCAGGCCATCAGTGTCCCACCATTTCAAAGACCATCATCACGCCGACTCCGGCCAGCAAGAGGGCAACGCGCAGCCAGCTGTCCTCGCGATGGTGGAACACCTCGGGTAAGAGCTCACACAGGCAGACGTACAGAAAGGTGCCCGCCGCCAGTGCGGTCAAAATGCCGAGTCCCACCTCGCCCATCTGTGCGGAAATCGAGGTGCCCAGCAGCATACCCAGGGGCGTGAGCGCGGCGAATCCAACCACCATCCACAGGATGGACCTGCGTTTCACACCTGCCAGCTGGAACACGGTAGTCAGGGAGAAGGTCTCGAAGCCCTTGTGCGCGAGGATCGCGACCAGCAGCGCGCCTCCAATGTGCTCGTTGGATTGCGCGGCGGCGTACCCGATGCCGGCTGTGAGGGCGTGCACACCCAGGCCCACCAGCGCCGCCAGACTCACCGCTCGGTGTTGGTGCAAGTCGTCGTGGTCGTGGGCCCGCAAGACGAGAGACTCGATCAGGTAGACCGCCAGCACTCCGGCCAGTACGCACAGCCAGAGCCACGGATCGCCTCCATGCCCTTGGCTCAGATCCAGGCCTGCGTGAACTTCCTCCGTATGGGCGTGGGCTGTGGCCGAGCCCAACTCCATCTCGGAGAGGGCGGGCAGCACGTGCAAGAAAACCGCTCCCAGAAAGATGCCCGTGGACAAGGCCAAGGCCGTGTGCAGGTGCCGGTCTGTCCAGCGGACCAGCAGCGGCAGGGCGCCTCCCGCAAGGGCAATCAATGCGACGGACAGGATATCCATGGGGCGCCCAGCATAGCCGCCGGGGTGGCCGCCTCCTACTCGCTGGCACGGGGATTGACCGGGCGGTGGGTCCCCTGCAGCTCTCAGGTCCCCTGACCCAAGATGACGGTCTTGATCGTGCTGAACACCACCGACAGGTCCAACAGCACGCTGTGATTCTTGATGTAGAACAGGTCGTACTGGAGCTTGTGAAGTGCGTCTTCCACAGTGCTCCCGTAGGGGTAGTTGATCTGTGCCCAGCCGGTCAGGCCGGGCTTCACGATGTGGCGCAGGTTGTAGTAGGGGATCTGCTCGGCGAGCTCGTCCACGAAGTGTTGCCGTTCGGGACGCGGACCCACCAGAGACATGCTGCCGCGTAGCACGTTGAACAACTGCGGCAGTTCGTCCAGGCGCGTCTTGCGGATGAACTTGCCCACGCGTGTGATGCGCGGATCGTCCTCACTGGACCACACCGGACCCGTCGTGGATTCCGCATCGACTCGCATGGAGCGGAACTTGCGCAGCGTGAACAGGATGCCGTCTTGGCCCACACGCTCCTGGCGGAACAGGATCGGTCCCGGTGAATCCAGCGCCACGGCGATCGCCGTCAAGAGAATGAATGGCGCCGTCAAGGCCAAGATGAACAAGGAAAGACCGATGTCCATCGCCCGCTTGATGAGGTCGATCCAAGGGTGTCGGCGGAAGCCCTCGTTGAAGATCAGGTAAGAGGGGCGCATGGCCGCCACCGCGACCCTGCCGGTTACCTGTTCGTAGATATCCTCCCGTTCGCGCACGTCTCGTCCACCCAGGCGACAGTGCAGTAGATCCTGAATGGGCAGGGTCAAGCGGCGGTCTTCGAGGGCCACCACCAGCGTGTCCACTTGGTTCTCGCGCGCGAGAGTCAGCAAAGAGTCCACGTGCTCCAACTCATCTTCCGAGGTGTCCTTCCCATTGCGTTTGCGCAGGGCCAGCGGCAGGGTGTCGAGTACCAGAGCTTCGGTTCGTGGGGTGGCCACGGACTTGGCCGCGCCATCCATGTCCCTGGTTGAGAAGCCCATGCTGCTGAGAGCCGAGCGGTTCTGCGGGTGCTCTTCCCCTGGGGCCGATTCTGGAACCAACCCGAAGACTTCGTAGCCCGCTTCGGGGTGCTCGAGAATGAGGTTGGCCAGCTCGTGCGCAGGTGCGCGCGAACCGAGGATGAGCACGCGCAGGTTCAAGTTCACGTTGCGCATGAGCCAGTGATAGAACGTGCGCCACAGGTACAGGCTGGCGAAGGCCACCACCAGACTACCCACGAGGTTGCCGACTTTCTGGGTGTAGGTGAGTCCGGGGAAGTTGAGCGCGCGGCCGAGATCCCAGGCGTGGGTCAAACTGACGCAGACCAGGCAGAGGGCGATGCCCGCACCTGCTGATTCGATGAGTCGGCTGGAACGCTCCGCCCGCGAGTTGGAGACTTGGAACTCGTACAGCTGGTTGAACCCGATGGCGATCTGGCACAGCAGCGCCACGAGCAGGGCGGATAGAACGCAGACCAGGAACGCATCCTGCTCACCGAGACCCAGGCGCCCCAGCGCAAGCCGCAGCTCGCGGTAGTTCTCCCCGCGAATCCCGCGCATCGATTCCCACAGGTGTCGGGACATGCCCAACCCGACGACCAGGGTCAGGATCAGCGTCTCACCGAAGAACAGCAGGGCCGTTCGGATCGGTAGGAAGTGTTGGAGGACGCGGAGCATGATTGGGGACAGGCTAACAGCGGGGGGGAGCCCATGCCCTAGCCCAGTAGCCACTCTTCAGGGGTGCTGCGCGAAGCGCTGCTGGGGATCGGATGGAAACGGCTAGGTCTTGTATCGGACAGGAGCAGACTCCGGGTGAATCGCCCCGAAGGCCCGCGCGGGAGAAGATTTTTCCGACCCTTCGCCCAGGGGCACGCGCCGCCACGGGTGGTGCAGGAGCGCCAGGCGGGAGGATCCACGCTCGAGCAGAACTTCCACGAGATCCACCCGTCCCGCCTGGAGCCGCCCTCCTTCAAGACGCCTCGCCAACCACTGACCCGCCCGTTTCTGGCGCTGCAGCTGCTCCCATCCCAGGCGTCTACCCGGTCGGCCCTGGGGATTCCAAGAGTCGGGGAGTCCCGCGAGCGGGTCTTGCCAGGGTCCCACGCGACCGGCCTTGACTTCGACACAGACCAGCTGACCGGCGCCGGCCAACACCAAGTCCACCTCGCCGTGCGGCGTGACCACGCGCCGCCCCAGGATTTTCCAGCCAGCGCGCCGTAGAGCCCGGGCGCCGAAGTTCTCACCGGCGCGCCCGAGATCTCGGGTCGAGAGGGTTACGTGGCGCAGCGCCCAGCGGGGGGCGAACTCGATCAGGCCGTTGCGCAGCAGTGTCCTAGAGGCAGCCAGTCCGTCGAGCAGCCGCGCGATCTTCAGCCCGGGTCTCCCGGGCCTAGCCCTTCTTGGAGCTGTCTTCTTCTTTCTTGTCCGCCTCTTCTTCCTCCCCGCGCAGCCCTTGGACGGCGCCGCGGCTGAAGCGTAGGCGGACACCATCGGCCACCACGAGGATCACCTCTTGCTCGTCCACTTTCGAGACGCGACCGAAGAGTCCGCCCGTCGTCATCACTTCGTCGCCTTTCGAGAGGGCGTCGAGCATGGCTTGGCGTTTCTTGCGGTTTTTGCGCTCGGGACCCAGGATCAGAAACCAGAACAGGGCTCCGATGACCAGGAATAGGGTAGGGTCGAACCCCGCCGATTCCTTCTCCTTGACCGGCGCCCCCTCGCTGGGGGCCTCGATGCTCTCCCCGAGCACGGGATCCTGTGAGGTCGTCACCTCGTTTCCATTTTGTGTGGGAGGGTCTTGGAAAATGAGAGAGTTGGGGAGGAGCATGGCTTGCGGTACAGGAAGGGCTGGACGTGGCGGAGACTGGGTGGGAGACCCTGCCCAAACCAGGCGTGCTCACGAGGGATCCTGCGGGGATCCCGTGGCGCTGGTGTTCAGGGGCGCAGAAGCTACTAGAATCAGCTTGAACCCGGTAGCGCGGCGTTCCGTTCAGCGCGTCGATCCTGTCCCTTCCTCCCGCCATGCCCAGCCAATTCGACCCCAACGAGCGCCTTGTGGTAGCCATGAGCGGCGGCGTGGACAGCTCCGTGGCGGCTTGGATGTTGGCCGGCGAGGGGCACGATCTGGTGGGCTTGTTCATGCGCAATGGCGTGCAATTGAGCGAGGCGGAGGCGGGTGCCAAGTCCTGTTGTTCTTCCACCGACGCCCGTGACGCGCGCATGGTGGCGGACTCCTTGGGGATTTCTTTTCAAGCGGTGGACCTGAGCGGAGAATTTGGCTCACTCATCGATCACTTTGTCGCCGAGTACGGCCGCGGTCGCACCCCCAACCCCTGTGCGCTCTGCAACCGCGACCTCAAGCTCGGCCGGCTCCTGGCCATGGCCGACGACCTGGGCGCCGTGGGAGTCGCCACGGGACACTACGCCCGCATCGAACTCATCGACGGTCGCGTTCAGGTCCGTCGCGGTGTGGATGACACCAAAGATCAGTCCTACCAACTGTTCTGTGTGAGGGAGCAGGATCTGGCACGCACCGTCTTGCCCTTGGGACACCTGACCAAAACCGAGGTTCGCAAGCTGGCCGAGCAGGCTGGCCTGCGCACAGGGAAGAAACCGGACAGTCAGGAGATCTGCTTCGTGCCCTCCAACGACTACCGCAAGCTGCTCGCCCAACGCGAGACACCCTTGCATCCCGGAGAGATCGTCGACTCGAGCGATCGCATTCTGGGTTACCACAGGGGCACGGAGCACTTCACCATCGGACAGCGGCGCGGCATCGGCCTGGGTGGGGGAGAGGCCCTCTACGTCGTCGAACTCGATCCCAGCAGCGGCCGAGTCGTGGTGGGCACGCGCGCGGAGTGCGGCGCCGAATCCATGGTCGTGGAGTCCCTAAACTGGATCGGTTTCGACGCGCCTCTCGGCGGGTTCGAGTGTCTGGTTCAACACCGCTACCACTGCACACCCGCGGCCTGCCGGGTGGAGTTGGAAGCGGGGCGAGCGCTGGTGCACTTCGAGCAACCGGAGGTTTCCGTCAGTCCGGGACAGGGCGCCGCGTTCTATCGTGACGATCGCCTGCTGGGCGGCGGTTGGATTCGCTCCACGGTGCGCGCCGGGGATTCGTCTTCGTGTTCGATCGAGTCTCCCCCTACGGATCCTCCAGCGGATCCCTACTGTGCACAGGCCTGATCGGTTGCGCGGGGCGGCGACCCTCGAACTGGCCTTGCTGACCGGGGCCATCGTCGCCCTGACCCTGTCGACGATCCTTTCCCGGCCAGTGAATCGTGAGGGTGGCCTTCCCGATCTACCAGGGCTGCGCGCCATCTGCCTGGACGCGTCGGCATCGGCCACCAGTTCCCGCTCCCAGTGGCCGCGCCGGGCCGGTCGCTTCTTGCGCGAGCAGTGCCGCCTGGCCCAAGAGCAGAATGAGGAGGTCTTGCTGGTGGAGTACGCTGGCAGCGCGCGCCGAGTCTTCGGTCCGGGCCTTGCCCAGGACCTGCTCGCGCACCTGGACGGGCGACAGGCCTTGATCACACCCGGCGAGAAGGTCGCCGGAACTGTGGCCGGAGCTGGCGCGTCCCGGCTGGCGGAGGCCCTGAACGTGTCCTCGCCGTTCCTGCTGAACCCCCGCCGTTCCAGTCGACGGTTGATTTTGCACGGGGATGGAACCTACACGGGCTCTGATCCGGCTGCGGTGCTAGAGCTCTTGGCGCGCGCGCATACGCGTGTGGAATGGGTGGACCTGGGACCGCCAGACCGCCCACGCCTGGGGATCGATGGCCTGACCCTGCCCGGGTCCGTGGCACCGGGCTCCGCTTCGGCGGCCCTGGTGAAACTGGCCTGGCATCCCGCCGGTGCGTCGCGTGCGGCCGAACTGCCACAGCTCAATTGGTCCCTGTCCGGTCCAGGGGGAACGAACTACGGAGTCGCGCTTTTGGACCTAGCCTCCGACGCGAGCCCCGGGCCCAGCGGGCGGCTGGACTGGACCACGCGCTTGAACTTGCCACCGCGGGAGCCGGGAACCCACGCTCTGCGGGTGCAAGTGGCACCGGCCGGTACCCCCGCCGGCCCGCTGACAGACGGCGCCGCGGTGCTGGGTGCTGGAGATCAGCGCACGAGTGGCTGGCTAAACGTCGGCCAACGCTTGCGCCTGGCCGTCGTGCAAAGAGAGCCGTCCGAGCCCCTCTCGGGGGGTTGGCAGGCGCTTGAGAAGAGTGGATTGGACCTGCGACCCGTCCAGCCGGGAGAGTTGCTGGGAGTCTTGCCGGAAGTCGATGCCGTGCTCACCCTCGACGTGGGCCCGGCTGAGTTGCCGGGCCGCGCGCTCGAGGCGTTTGTGGATGCGGGTGGCGGCTGGTTGGCCACGATCGGTTGGCAGTTCCTCGGTTCGTGGAGTCCCGCCGAGTCCGCCGCTGTCGGCGATGCCTCCGCTCTGCTGCCTCTGGATCCCGGCCGCGAGGGGGGCAGTGACCGCGATGTGGTGCTGCTCGTTGACGGATCCGGTTCCATGTCCGGGCAGCCCTTTGAGCGCGTGCGTGAGGCCCTATTCCAACTCGTGCCCGCAGCCCTTCCCGTCGATCGGCTCGAACTGCGCTTCTTCAACGAATCCCTGGGTCCGGTGGAGTTTCGAAGCACGGGGCAGACTCCCGCGGAACGCCGCAAGGACTTGTCTCCGCTCCTGCGCGCCAAGGTACCCCGGGGTGGGACCGACATCCTCTATTCCCTGGGGCAGCTAGCGGCCAGTCGCCGCCCGCAAGACGCGCCCGGTCTCGTGTTGCTCTTGTCCGACGGGCGCTCGACGGGTTCGTCGCGCTCAGCCGGAGCGCAGGTGCGCGCGACCCTCACCCAGGCCCGGCTGGATCTTTCCGTGCTCGTCGTCGGCGACCACGCCGACCGGGGCTGCCTACCCTCCTTACTCACCAGCGGGGAGTCGCTGATCGAGGCGGGTGACCTGAGTTCCCTGGCAGACCTCCTGCAGCGAGAGGTCAATCAACGCCGCGTGCGCAGCGAGCCCGATCAACGTGCTGCGCCGGGTACCCCCGTCGATCCGTTGACGATCGACGTGCTCGCCGCACAGGTGGGTGCGGGAGCCGTCCTACTGGCCGCGCCCACCTGTGCTCGAGCCGAGTGGGGGCGCGCAGCTGAGCGCCTTTGGATTACCCAGCCAGGGGGGGATCCACTGCTCGCTGTTCGCCATCATGGGCGCGGGCTCGTCGCGGCTTTGGCCACCCATCCCGGGTCGGGCTGGGCGCCTGACTTGTTGACTTCGCCGGGAGCCCTGACGCCCTTGCTCAGGGCCCTGGCGGGTGGACGAGTCGATCGCAGGAGAGAGGTGCGACTCGTGACGCAGGCAGGCCTGCTCGTCTTGGAGCCCACTCCATTGGATTGGCCCGAGCCTCTGACCTGCGAGTTTTGGCCTCCCTTGCGCGAACTGACCGAATGGCTTGAGCAGCCCCTCGGCTCCTGTGAACTGAGGATCGGACCGGGCGGTAGCAACTTGGATCCGCGCCGGAGGAGATCGGGCCTTCTGCCTGCGACCCTCGATGCCCTTCCCAGAGGGACACTCCTGGAGGCCCGCGTGTCGGCTGCGGGCGAGACTCTGGCCAGCCTGCCCTTTCTCTCGCCCGGACCGCCCGAATGGTCCGGTCAGGCCCAGGTGGTGTCCAGGGCCCTGCCCGGACCCGGTCCCCCGCCGAGCCTGCCCCGGCCGCGCTCCCATCCCCTGGCTCCCTGGTTTCTGGCCCTGGGCGTCGGTCTGGGGTTTCTGGCCGGTCTGATTCCCCTACGCCGGCTCTGGGCCCGGTAGGGGCCCAGGCACAGGGCCTTGGGATTCAAGGAAACAGGGGCAAGCGGCCGATAGGGGGGGCAGAGGATCCCGATCTGGGACCTCCACCGTGACCCCCTGACCCAAGAGATCGACCGTGTTCACGACAACGCTTCAATCCGCTCGCCTGAGTTCTGTTCACTCGTCCAAGGGCCGCTTGCTGGGCCTCGTGGCCTGCGGCCTCCTCGCGTCATGCATCACGACTGGCAAGAAGTCGGTCACGCCCTATGTCAGCAATAGCGAGTGGGTTCAGCCCACTCCCTCGTTCCAGCGCAAGCTCGAATATCAAGCCTCCCGCGTGCCCTACCTGCAAACCACGGAAGAGATCGTGGAAGTGATCCGCTTCTTCGTGCAAGCGCGCGAGTCGGCCTACGACCTGCTGCTGGAGATGGCCCAGAGCCCTGACGCCAAGGTGGCGGGCACGGCCTTGGCCGCCCTCGGCTCAACCCGCGACCAACGGCTCGCTCCCTATGTGGGCGCCCTGGAAATGCACGGAGATGGCGGTCGTCACCTCGATTACGAACGCGCCCGTTGCCTGGTCAAGTTGGGAGACTGGTCCGACCTGCCCCTCTTGGTTGCCGGCTTGCGGGAGGACGAACTCTTGTGCCGAGCCCAGTGCTTCAAGACCCTGCGTGAAGCGACACACCTTTCGCACGGATTCTATCCCCAGGGGGATGAAGAGACGCGCGAGGTCGCTGTGCAAGCCTGGGAGTCCTGGCTCGCCGATCGCGCTTCCGACGAGAGTTGAAGCTCTAGCCGCCCTGCGGCGGATCTGCCGGCACGCGTTCCATCAGGCGCATCAACTCGCGCAGACGCGGCTCGTTCCTTAGCGCGCGCATGTCTTCGTCTTCGAGCAGGTGGTCGGCGTCGTCGTAGCCCAATCCCACGGCACGTTCCAAAGCGTCCAAGGCGGGATCGATACGACCCATCAACGCTAGGGAACAGGCGAGGTTGTACTGCACCGTTGCATTCTCCGGCAGCAGTCGCGCGAGCTCTTCGTCGACCTGCAGGCCTTCCCCGTAGCGCCGCATGCGCGTGTAGACGTGCCCCAACTCGACGAGGGCGTCGAGGTTGCTGGGGTGCCGATGGGTTTCGGCACCATAGAATTCGGCTTCGAATTCCAGTCCCAAGGAGTCCAAGCGTTCTTGGAAGCGCGGGGGGATGGGCAGGGGGTTGTCCATAGGGCGCCTCAGGATAGCAGGCTTTGGGTTCGGGTAGTCCTAGGGCTGGAGAACCCGGTGCGGGGAGCCCATGCTAGGGGGGCCCCAGGTCGGGAATGGGGCCGCATCGCTCGCCAAGCACGGCAACAACCTCCCAGAGTGCATCGCCCCATGAGTACATCGATGGAAATCTACTTTTGCGACATCTGCAACGAGTCCGTTCCGGCCTTGGATCTTGAGGAAGGACGGGCCTACCGCCGCAAGGGGCGCGTCGTCTGCCTGGCCTGTGATGCGGCCATGGGGGGCGGCGAAGAGGACGGACAGGCAGGAGCCCAGGCCGCCGTCGCGGGTCCCTTCAGCGTTGAATCGCCTCCTCTGAACATGCCCGGCAGCCCCGCTGGAGAGGTGCAGGCCGTCGCCCCACCGGGGCCGTCTTCACCACCCTCTTCAGGAGCCGGTGGGGTCTTGGTGGGCATGCTGGCCATCGTGTTTTCGGCGCTGGGCCTTTGGACCCTGCTCGACCGTATGGAGACCATGGGGACGGAGCAGCGCGCGGCCCAAAAGTCGCTTGAGGGGGACCTGCTCGAATCGCGCCGGGTCCACGATGTGTTCGTTGCGGGGCTAGGAGAGGTCCTGAGCCAGGCTCAGCAGGAGGTGCACGTCAAGGAAGCAGGCCTGCGAGCTGCGCTGGCCCAGGAGGTCGAGGGCCTGCGTGCCGACCTGGCGCTCTCCGTGGAACGGGAGGCTGAGGCGGCCGGCGACCTGCGTGCCTTGCGGGCTGAACTCGAGGCCCGGCAGGCCGCTGGTCTAAGGCAACTGGAGGGCTTTGAGGGCAGTCTCGTCGAGGTCGAGAAGAACATGCTGTTCTACAAGAACCGCGTGATCGAGCTCGAGGAGACCTTGCGCGCTCTCTCTGCGGGCAGTGGCCCGATGGCCGGTGCTGGAGCTCTGGCAACGCCGGGTGGGGTCAAGACCTGGGAGCCGCTCCTGCCGGACCTGCAGCACGCCAACGGCGGACTGCGTCTGGAAGCGGTGTACGCCCTCGGAGAAACCGGGGATGCGGATGTCGTGCCCCACCTCACGCCGATGTTGATGGACGAAGACCTGTTCGTGCGCATGGCCACGGCTCGCATGCTGGATGAGTTGGGCGTGAGGTCCGCAGTGCCCGCGTTGATCGAAGCCCTGGAGGATGCCCAGGGTGCGGTGCGCGAGGCGGCCGTCGTTGCGCTGCGCAACATCACGGGCCAAGACCAGGGTTTCAACCCGGTGGCCCAAGACAGCGACCGCGCCAAGAAGCTGGAAGCCTGGCGCTCATGGTGGAAGCGCAATGGGGATGATTTTCTGACCGGGCGCTGACGCGCTTGCGCGGGATCTCACCGCGATGGGTATTCAGCGCTACGGGAATTCGGCCAGGGGCCCTCCCCGGAGCTCGCCTGCAGGCTTTAGAATCTTCGCCTTCCAAATCCCCTCTAGCCTTTCTCAGGGGGCCCCTCCAGCCCCCGCGTTCCCCCTTCTCATGTCGAAAATCCAAGTCAAGAACCCCATCGTCGAACTGGATGGGGACGAGATGACTCGCATCATCTGGGCCTTCATCAAAGACCGCCTGATCTTGCCCTACCTGGATGTGGATCTGCGCACCTTTGACCTCTCGATCCAGGAGCGCGACGCGAGCGACGACCAGATCACCGTCGATGCGGCCGAGGCCATCAAGGAGCACGGCGTGGGTGTCAAGTGCGCGACCATTACCCCCGATGAGGACCGGGTAGAGGAATTTGGCCTGAAGCAGATGTGGCGCTCGCCCAACGGCACGATCCGCAACATCCTCGGGGGCACCGTCTTCCGTGAACCGATCCTGTGCACCAACGTCCCGCGCTTGGTTCCGGGCTGGACCCAGCCCATCGTCATCGGGCGCCACGCTTTTGGCGATCAGTACCGCGCCACGGACTTCTTGGTACCCGCAGCGGGCAAGCTCAGCATGCGCTTCGAGCCCGCGGATGGGGGTGAGGCCAGCGAGTACGCCGTGTACGAATTCGAAGAGCCGGGTGTCGCCATGGGCATGTACAACCTGGACGAGTCGATTCGCGGCTTTGCCCGCGCCTGCATGAACTACGGCCTGCAGCGCCGCTGGCCCGTGTATCTCTCCACGAAGAACACGATCCTCAAGGCCTACGACGGGCGCTTCAAGGACCTCTTCCAGGAGGTCTTCGACACCGAGTTCAAGCAGCGCTTCGAGGCTGCAGGGGTCACCTACGAGCACCGCCTGATCGATGACATGGTGGCGGCCGCTCTCAAGTGGGAGGGCGGCTTCGTGTGGGCCTGCAAGAACTACGACGGAGACGTGCAATCCGACACGGTCGCTCAGGGCTTTGGGTCCTTGGGCCTCATGACTTCTGTGCTCATGACCCCCGACGGCCAGACCGTGGAAGCCGAGGCCGCTCACGGCACGGTGACGCGCCACTACCGTCAACATCAGCAGGGCAAGGAGACGTCGACCAATCCCATCGCGTCGATCTTCGCCTGGACCCGAGGCTTGGCGCACCGCGGACGCATGGACGAAACGCCCGAGGTCGTGAACTTCGCCGAGACGCTCGAGAAGGTCTGCGTGGACACGGTCGAGTCGGGCTTCATGACCAAGGACTTGGCCTTGCTTGTGGGTGGAGACCAGGGCTACCTGACGACACAGGAGTTCATGGCCAAGCTCGACGAGAACCTGCAAGCGGCCCTGTCCCTGGAATCCGTCTAGAGCCTCGGCGCACCGAAGGCCCCGGCCTGCGCCTGCGTTTCGGGCTGGACCACCGGTTGCGGGGGAGGTGAGCGGTTCAGAGTTCGAGAGACCAGCCCCACACAGCCCTCAGAAATGCCCCATCCAGGTGCCCAGTCTGGGCTTCGAGTAGGCGAGGCACTACGCTCCCAGTCGTCCCTTCCCCCGCACCGTCCATGAGTTCCATCCCCCAGCGAAAACTGACCGTCGTCGGTGGCGGCTACGTGGGTTCCACCTGCGCTCACCTGGCGGCTCTCAAGAACCTGGCGCGCGAGATCGTACTGATCGACGTGGTGCCTGACCGGCCCCAGGGCATCGCCTTGGACCTCAACCAGTCCGCCGCCGTGGAAGGTTTTCAGAGCGAGATCGTCGGCACCAACGACCCCGCCGACACTTACGACTCGGACGTCTTCATCGTCACCGCCGGGCGCCCGCGCACCCCGGGCATGAGCCGTTCGGACCTCCTGGAAGTCAACGGCGGCATCGTGACAGAAGTCGCTGAGAGCATCCGCAGGGGTTCACCCGATGCCGTCGTGATCGTGGTCACCAACCCGCTCGACTCCATGGTGACCTTGATGCGTGCCCAGCTCGGCTTTCCCGCCAAGCGCGTCATCGGCATGGCCGGCGTCTTGGATTCGGCACGCTTCTGCTGGTTCATCGCCCAGGCTACCGGGTGCTCGGTGCGCGATGTGGACGCCATGGTCTTGGGCGCCCACGGGGATTCGATGGTTCCCATGCCGACCTACTGCACCGTCAACGGTGTCCATCTGCTCGACCTGGTGCCCAGCGACGAGGTGCACGCCATGGCGGACCGCACGCGCAAGGGCGGCGCCGAAATCGTCTCCTTGCTCAAGACCGGGAGTGCCTGGTACGCGCCTGCGTCCGCGGCCGTTGCCATGGCCGAGTCCGTCCTCACGGATGCCGGTCGCCTGCTGCCCTGTGCCTGCCTGCTGAACGGCGAGTACGGGCATGAAGGCCTCTACATGGGCGTGCCCGCGATCCTCGGTCGCGAGGGTGTGCGCAAGATCGTCGAGGTGCCCTTGAACAACGAATCCCGCGCTGCCCTGCATCGCACCGCGGACAGCATTGCCACCGACGTCCAGGCCATGCGCGACCTGGGCCTGATGTAATCCTGCACGGCAACAATCTCTCCATGAGCACTCGTACCGAAACTGACTCCATGGGCGCCATCGAGGTGGCCAACGACCGTCTTTGGGGTGCGCAGACCCAGCGCAGCCTGGGCAACTTCAAGATTGGCGGGCAGCGTTTCACGCGCCCCATGATTCGTGCCTTGGGCGTGGTCAAGAAGTGCGCGGCTCTGACGAACATCGAGCTGGGAGATCTGGACGGCCTTGGAACGGATGCCCAGGAGGCCCTCTTGCAAGCGGCGGATGAGGTGATTGCCGGCGAGCACGACGAGATGTTTCCGTTGGTCGTGTGGCAGACGGGATCGGGCACCCAGAGCAACATGAACACCAACGAGGTGATCTCGAACCGCGCCATTCAATTGCTCGGTGGGGAGCTGGGCAGCAAGGACCCGGTGCATCCCAATGACCACGTCAACCGCGCCCAGTCTTCCAACGACGCCTTCCCCACGGCCATGCACGTGGCCGCCGCCGAAGAACTCCAGGCCCGGCTCGTGCCCGCCGTCGAAGCCCTGCGCGCCGCTTTGCAGGCCAAGTCCGAGGCCTGGGCCGACGTGGTCAAGATCGGACGCACCCACCTGCAGGACGCCACGCCCTTGACCGTGGGGCAGGAGTTCTCCGGTTACGCGCAGCAACTGAACGACGGCCTGCGCACCCTGCAGTCCGCTTGCCCCGGGCTCCATGAACTGGCCTTGGGTGGTACCGCCGTGGGCACGGGCCTGAACACGCACCCCGAGTACGCCCAACGCGCCGCCGCCAAGATCGCTGAAGAAACCGGGCTGCCCTTTGTCAGCGCCCCCAACAAGTTCTCCGGCCTCGCCGCCCACGATGCCATCGTGGTGGCCAGCGGAGCCCTGCGCGCCGTGGCCGGCGCCTTGATGAAGATCGCCAACGACATCCGCTGGTTGGGCGGCGGCCCGCGCTGCGGTCTGGGAGAGCTCTCCCTGCCCGCCAACGAACCGGGCTCGTCCATCATGCCTGGCAAGGTCAACCCCACCCAATGCGAGGCCATGACCATGGTCTGCGTACAGGTCATCGGCAACGACGTCACCGTCGGCGTGGCCGGCAGTCAGGGCAACTTCGAACTGAACGTGTTCAAGCCCCTGATGATTCACAACCTGCTCGAGTCCATCGCCCTCCTATCCGACGCCTGCGACTCCTTCCGCGACAACTGCATCGAGGGCCTCGAACTCAACCACGAGCGCGTGCAAGCCTTGATGCAAGAATCCCTCATGCTCGTCACCGCCCTCAACCCCCACATCGGCTACGACAACGCCGCCAGGGTGGCCAAGAAGGCCCACGCGGAGGGCACCACCCTGCGTGAGGCCGTGGTCGCCCTGGAACTCATGAGTGGCGAAGAGTTCGACGCGGCTGTGGTCCCCGCCAGCATGGTGGGTCCCCGGGAAGCCTGAGGGGCACAGGGGCAGGTTGAGCCAGGACGGCGCCCCTCAGGCAGGTTTTTGTCCTGGGTCAGGTGGCGCACCCCCGGGGGGCGTCCTAAACTCCTGCGCCTCGGTTCCAATGGAGCCCCCAGATTCGGAGCGAACATGAAGATCAAACTGCGCAACAGCAAGTCGAAGAAGGCCAAGATGACCGGTTTTCGGACCCGTCAGAAGACCGCCGGTGGCCGCAAGGTCAACAAGCGGCACCGGGCCCGTCACGGCAGCTTCTAGACACGTCCTGGAAATTCAGCCAGCCCGGTTCGTGCCGGGCCGGTGGCCCCTTCCTGGAGGCCAGAACCAGCCCTCGATCGGGAGCCCTGGCGCGGCTCCTTTTTTCTTAGGCGCCACTTCTCGGTTGGCGCGGCACTTCCCCAGTCCCCATGAAGATTCACGAATACCAGGCCAAGCAACTGCTTGCGCAGCACGGCCTCGACGTTCCCGCCGGGCGCGTTTGTTCCACGGTTGACGAGGCCACAGCCGCTTACGAAGAGCTCGGTAGCGAGTTGGTGGTGGTCAAGGCGCAGATTCACGCCGGGGGTCGCGGCAAGGGTGGGGGAGTCAAGCTCGCTCGCAGCGCCCAGGAGGTGACTGATGCAGCCGAGGCCATCTTGGGCATGGACCTCATCACACATCAGACCGGTCCCGAGGGTCAGCGCGTGCGCAAGGTCTGGGTCGAAGAGGGATCCGCCATCGCCAAGGAGTACTACGTGGGCGTGGTCATCGACCGCGAGCGCGACCTGCCGGTGATGATGGCCTCGTCGGAAGGGGGCATGGACATTGAAGAGGTGGCGGCCAACACGCCGGAGAAGATCCTGAAGGCGGCCTTTCGACCCGACAGCGGACTCGAGGCTTCGGAAGCCAGGCGCCTGGCCGAGGGCATCGGCGTTCCTGCCGACCTCGTCGGTGACGCCCAGCGCTTCCTGGTGGGCCTGTCGGAGTTGTACGTCGAGAAGGACTGCTCCCTGGCCGAAATCAACCCACTGGTGCACACCGAAGACGGCGCGGTACGCGCCTTGGACGCCAAGATCAACTTCGACTCCAGTGGGCTCTTCCGCCACCCGGAATTGCTTGAGTTGCGCGACCTGGATGAAGAGGACCCCAAGGAAATCGAGGCCAGCAAGTACGACCTTTCCTACATCTCCTTGGACGGCAACATCGGCTGCATGGTCAACGGCGCTGGCTTGGCCATGGCCACCATGGATGTGATTGGCCTGTACGGCGGATCGCCAGCCAACTTCTTGGACGTGGGTGGTGGAGCCACTACCGAAAACGTCACGGCCGCCTTCCGCATCCTGCTCGGAGACGAACAGGTCGAGGGGGTGCTGATCAACATTTTCGGCGGCATCATGAAGTGCGACGTGATTGCCAACGGTGTGGTCGAGGCCGTGCAGCAGATCGAGTTGAACGTGCCGCTGGTCGTGCGCCTCGAAGGAACCAACGTGGAGGCCGGACGCGAGATCCTCGCCAACTCCGGTTTGCCCATCATCCCCGCCACGGACCTCGATGACGCGGCTCAGAAGATCTGCCAAGCCGTCAAGGAAGCCTGACCCATGAGTATTTTCGTCAACGACACAACACGCGTGATCTGCCAGGGCTTCACCGGCAAGACGGGCACCTTCCATTCCGAGCAGGCCTTGGAGTACGGCACCCAGCTGGTGGGCGGCGTGAACCCCAAAAAGGCTGGCACGCAGCACTTAGGTCTGCCCGTCTTCGGCAGCGTCGCCGACGCCAAGCGGGAAACCGGCGCCGACGCGACCGTACTCTACGTGCCGCCGCCCTTCGCGGGTGCCGCCATGATCGAGGCTATCGAGGCCGAGATGGAGCTCATCGTCACCATCACCGAGGGCGTGCCTGTGCTCGATATGGTGCGCGTGCGTGAGGCCCTGGAAGGGTCCAAGTCGCGACTCCTTGGCCCCAACTGCCCGGGTGTCATCACCCCCGGGTCCTGCAAGATCGGCATCATGCCGGGTTACATTCACAAGCCCGGTCGCGTGGGAGTGATCAGTCGTTCGGGGACCCTGACCTACGAGGCGGTGTGGCAACTGACCACGCGCTCCATTGGGCAGTCGACCTGCATCGGTATCGGCGGCGATCCCGTCAACGGCACCGATTTCATCGATTGCTTGCGGGCCTTCCAGGCGGACGACCAGACGGATGCCATCATCATGATTGGCGAAATCGGAGGCACGGCTGAGGAGGCCGCCGCCGAGTTCATCAAGGCCAACGTGACCAAACCGATGGTGGGCTTCATCGCTGGCCAGACGGCGCCTCCCGGCAAGCGCATGGGACACGCCGGAGCGATCATTGCCGGCGGCAAGGGCACGGCTGCGGAGAAGGTGGCTGCACTAGAAAGTGCAGGCGTCACCATGAGCCCCAGCCCCGCCCGCCTAGGTGAGTTGATGGAAGAGCGCCTGCGCGCAGACAGTTTGCTGGAAGCGACCCAGACGAGCTGAACCGGCAGCAGCCGGCGTCACGCTTCAGTTCCCGAGACCCAGCGCTTGCAGTTGACGTTCCACCTGGGGCGCCCAACCGCGATTGGCCATGGGGCTCGCCGGTGAGGGGTGCAGGATCGTGCCGATCTTGACCTCTGCGGTCGACTGCGCGAGGGCCTTCTGCGCGCGCCCTTCGGCGAATCGCCCCACCCCGAGGACCCAACGCGGCTGAATCTGGGACACCAGGCGTTGCAGCGCTTGATCGCACACGGCAAATAGGGCGTCCCGTTCCCCAGCGGGCAGTTTGTCCGGCGTGCGATTGCGCCCGCTCTCTTCCAAAAACACGAGCGGGCAGTAGTTCCAGACAAAGAACTTGCTGAAGAAGCGGTCGGGGGTGCCGAAGCGGTCGGCTGCCCAACTCCATAGGCGCCGGCCGCTGACCTCGCTGCGCGGGCACTCCAGTCCCAGGATCGGGCGTTTCGGATGTTCGTGCGCGGGCCTCTTCACCGGAGCGGTGATTTGCAGCCAGTCACGGACGGCGGCGATCTCCCCAAAGGGCACACCTGTCTGGGACATGCCATAGGGCCCGGGGTTCATGCCGAGCAGCAGAGTCTCAACACCCGGCTTCAGATAGCGCTCGATGAAGGCCTCTGCGTTCTGCCGGGCGTAGATCAGCGGGTTGTAGACGTGAGCCACGGGTGGGGCGAAGGACAGGCTTTGCACGTCGCGGGACAGGGCACGGGTGATGGCGATCGGGTCCATGGGATAAGCCTAACGAGACGGGCGCCTTCGATCTCATGCAGGCTATTCTCTGTTCCCGTGAAGCATGGACCCTGGCAAGCAGTCGAGACGCAGGATGGCAGTTGGACTCTGCTTGAGTCGCGACTGGGGCAGGCCTGTCATGCGCGCGAGGGAGCCTGGACGGAGGCGCGCGAACGCTACGCCACCCCGACTCGGCTGCGCGAACGTGCAAACTCTGCAGACGCACCGGCGAGGCTGCGGATTCTCGATGTGGGCACGGGCCTGGGCTGGAATCTGGCGGCCGCTCTTGAGGCCGTCGAGGGAACGGGTTGTGCTCTGGAGATCGTCAGCCTCGAACGGGATCCGCGGGTGATCGAGGCCTGTCTGGACCTCTGTTCCCAGCGCCCCGTGGCCGGGCCCCAAGCGAGCGCGTTTCATCAACGGATCGCAAGAGCCCTGGCCGCGTGCCTCGCTGACCCGCGCCTTGCCGAACGGGGTGGTGTGGACCTGTCTGGCTCCGGCCGACTGTCCTTGTGGCTGGGGGACGGGCGCGAGACCCTCAATCGCGCGTCCGGCCAGGTGTCCGGCTTCGATGCGGTCTTGCTCGACCCGTTTTCCCCGGGCGTGGATCCACCGCTCTGGCAGTTGGGCTTCCTGGAACAGGTGGCGGCCTGCATGGCACCGGGCTCGTTGCTGAGCACTTACACGGCTTCGGCCAAGGTCCGGGCGCGGCTCCTGGCGGCGGGCTTACTCGTGGGCATCGGCCCTCGAGTGGGGGGCAAGGCTCAAGGCACCCTCGCAAGTCCCGATCGCCCCCTGCCAGAACTGGATTCGAGGAGCGTGGGACGGCTGATGCGTAGGGCCTTGGGCGAGTTCGAACGGGCCCATGGGCGGGGGGTAGGGCAAGTGCAGGACCCGAGCGGGGAACGCTCGGGCGGGCGGGCGTAGAAACCCTGGCGGGGGGCCGTGCCTGCCTCCACTCAAGACCCTAGAATAGAAAACCCCCAACGGGCTTCGCACCCACCCACGCAGTCTCACAGTCCACGCAGTCTCACAGTCCACACCGGTGGAGGACCCAGACGACCATGACCCACCTTGCAATGATAGGCCTGCCTGAGCTCTGGCCGGTTGCCGCGATTCTCCTGCTTATCTTTGGTGGCCGGAAGCTGCCTGAGCTGGCGCGAGCCATGGGGAATAGCATTACGCAATTCAAGCAAGGCCTGAAGGATGAAGGCGATCCAGGTGCTCGAATCGAAGGCGGCGACTCGGAGTCCGACGACGACTCCCTTCCGGAGGACTAGCCGCTCATCGCGACTTCAAGGACCGATTTGCTGGACGTCTTTCCACGGTCTCCTCTTCCGTTCCATGAACCTTGTCTCGGCTTTCCCCGCCGTCATGTCCCCCGCTCGATCCTCGAAGGGTCTCTCGCCTGACCAGGTCACCGCCCTGGTCCTCTGTGGTGGGCGCAGCCGTCGCATGGGCGTGGACAAGGCTCGCATTGCCCACGGGGGTCAGACTCTGCTGGAGAAGACCGCGCTCATTGCGCAGCAGGTGGCTGGTTCGGTTTGGCTGGCCTGTGGGAGCGAGCAACGCTACAGCGAGTTGGGCTACGAACTCGTGCTCGACCAGGTGCCCGACGGCGGGCCCTTGGAGGGGCTAAGGGTTGGCCTGGAGAAGCTGGAGGGCGATTGGTTGTTGGCGGTTGCCTGCGACATGCCAGCCCTCAGTGTGGAACTCTTCGGGCCGCTGCTCGTGGCTGCTGGTGAACCAGGTGTCGACCTCGTGCATTACAGAGGAGAGGATGGCGACGAACCCTTGTGTGCCCTGTATCGGAGAACGGTTCTGCCGGCGGTGAGCTCCAGTTTGAACGCGGGACGTCATCGCATGGATGGCTTCTGGTCGGGACTGGGCTCACACGGTCAGGCACTCGTTGTTCGAACATTGCCCAAGCCGTCGATTGGGACGGCCGACGCCAATCCGTTTCTGAATGTGAACACTCCCGAGGATCTGGCCCGCAGTTCCTGGGCCCCAGGCGCCGGCGAGGTTCAGGCATGAGTCTCTTGAAGAGCCGGCTCCGCGATCGCCGACTGGCTCACTTGTTGGAGCCGGTGGAAGCGGGCATGCAACTCATGCGCAGGTGCGTGTCCGACCAGTTGGATTCTGATCATCCGGCTGTGGCGGACATGACCGAGCACCTGGGCAGTTTTCGTGGCAAGCAACTGCGGGCTGCGCTGGTGCTGCTCTCAGCCCACGCCTCCGGTAACTCGCACCACGAGCTGCCGCAAGTGGCGAGTGTCATCGAGATGATTCACCTGGCGACTCTGGTACACGACGACGTGCTGGACGGCGCTGAGGTTCGCCGACGAGTGGCATGTGTCAATCAACGCTGGGACAACCAGGTGGCCGTCTTGCTCGGGGACCTTCTCTACGCGCGCGCCTTCCACCTCTCGACCACCTTGGAGTCCTCCCTCGTGAGTGAGGTCCTGTCTCGCGCGACCCGACGCATCTGCGAAGGAGAGATCATCCAAGCCGGATCACGATTGGCCTTCGAGATGGACCAGCAGACCTACGAGTTCATCGCAGCGGCCAAGACAGCGACTCTCTACCGCGCAGCCTGCGAGTTGGGCGCCGCGTACCCTGGGGCGGCCGATCCGCAACGGGTCGAGGCCATGGCCTGCTTCGGTGAGGACATTGGCCTGGCGTTCCAGATCGTTGATGACGTGTTGGACCTGGTGGGTGAGGTCCAAGACGTGGGCAAGAGCGTCGGCAACGATGTGGAGGACGGCAAGGTCACTCTGCCAGTACTCGTCACGTATCAGCGTGCCGACGAGTCCGTGCGCTCTGCCATGCGCGCGGCCTACCGTGAGGGTGCCGAGGGGCGCGACCGGCGCGCGGCTCTGCGCGCTGTCTGTGATCTGCAACCCGGCCTCGATCTAGCCCTAGAGCGGGCGCGATCCCTGGTGACTCGCGCGAACCATCGGCTGGAAGTGCTCGCAGAGGGTCCTTCGAAGAAGGCGCTGACCCTGCTCGGAAACTACGTTTTGGAAAGGAAATGGTGATGTCTGATCGCAAGCGCTTCTCGGCCCGAGGCCGAACGCTACCTGCGTACCTGGGGTTGAGTGTGGCCTACCTCGCTTTCGCTTGCGGAACCGCGAGTGAGGTCGAAATCGAAGGGCGGCGAATCGTCTCGGCGTCGAGTCGGCCCGTCTCCGTCGGTGCCAGCTTGGCGCAACGACTGGGTGTTACAGATCCCCAAGCCACCCAGTCCCCCCTTCTATGGACCTTGCCCATCGGTTGGCAGGAGCTTGAGGCGAGCGGCATGCGCATCGCTAGCTTGCGGCCGGGGGGGCATCCCGATGCCGACTGCAGCCTGACGATTCTCGGTCAGGATGGTGGGGGCATGGCGAACAACGTCAACCGTTGGCGGGATCAGATGGGGCTCGAACCGCTCAGCGCCGAAGAGGTCGATGAGTTGCCCCTCGTGACCCTCCTGGGGACCGCGGCCACGCGTGTGGAGTTGCGCGGGGACTACACCGGAATGGGCGGCGAGGGTCGGCCCAACTGGGGCTTGCTGGGGGCGATCTTGATTGCGGATCGCTTCACCATCTTCGTCAAGATGACCGGGCCCGTCGGTCTGATTGAGGTGGAGGGATCTGCGTTTGACGCATTCTGCGCTTCGGTTCGCGTGCGCATGCCCGCTCAGCAGGAGGGTGGTCCTCCGCCCTCGTCCCAGTCAGCCGATGGCGCGGCGCCTGCGACCGCCACCGATTCCCAGACCGCTGGCGCGGGCAGCGTCACGAACTACGACTTTGACCTGCCCGCTGGATGGCGCGAGCTGTCGCCCTCCGGCATGCGGATCGTCAACTTGACGGCGGGCACAGCGAGCCAGTGTTATGTGGTGGAACTCGTCGGTGCGGGGGGAGGCCTGACGGCCAATATCAACCGCTGGAATGGACAAGTGGGAGCCGATCCCATCGATGCGACTGCAGCCGAGGCCTTGCCCACGGTGACCTGTTTGGGGCAAGACTGCACCCTAGTCGAGCTGACCGACGAGGATTTGGACTCGGCACTCCTGGGGGTGCTGCTCATTCGGACTGACGGGAGTCTGTTCGTGAAAATGATCGGCCCGCGTGAGGAACTCCTGGCTGAGCGGGACGCGTTTGTGTCCTTCGTGACATCACTCGAGGTTGCCCAATGACATCCAAGTCCAAAGCGCCGCATTCCGTCTTGGCTTTCTTCTCGTCCTACGGCTTGGCGGTCACCTTGCTCGCTTGCTTGTTCCTCCTGACCATTGTTGGAACCGTGTACCAGGTGGATCACGGATTGCACGCCGCCAAGCAGAGGTTTTTCTCTTCCTGGTTCCTATGGGCGAAAATCGGTTCCATCCGGGTGCCGACCTTCCCCTCTGGATTGATGTGCATGGGCCTGCTCTCGATCAACATGCTGGTCGGCGGCCTGCTGCGCATCAAGATCTCCAAGCGCACCGCCGGGATCGTTGTGATCCACTTGGGCATCGCCTTTCTGCTGGTATCAGGTCTCGTCAAGCAATGGACGGCCGACGAAGGCAGTCTGCTGCTGGTTGAGGGTCAAGTGGGTGAGGAATTTCTGTCCAATCACCTCTGGGAAGTGGCGATCTTTGAGGTGGCCGGGGCTGACATGGTTGAGGAACTGGTCATCCGCCACGAGCAATTCGCGGACCTCGGCCGCGACCGCTTGCGACGCTTCACTTCTGAGGACCTGCCCTTTGACCTGCTCCTCTCGCAATTCCAGTCCTCAACCCGAGTGGAGAAGGCGACGGGCGCAGGGACCGGGCTCGAGCTTGAAGGGCTGCGACTGAGCGCCCGTACCCCCGATCGCGAACCCGGCCGCAATCCCGCAGGTCTGGTGGCAGAAATTCAAGGCGCTGGTGAGTCTCAGCGCACGCTGTTGTGGGGCTTTCAATTGACCCCCTGGACCTTCGAATCAGGCGGCAAGATTTGGGCCGTCGATCTGCGCCACGCACGCTACAAGATGCCCTTTCAGTTGCGACTGGATGACTTTCAAAAGGAAGATCATCCTGGCCTGGGAATGGCCAAGGCCTACCGCAGCGATGTCACCAAGATCGACGATCAGGGTGAGCGGAGAGTGCGTATCCAAATGAACGAACCCCTGCGCTCGGACGGATTGGTCTTCTTTCAATCGTCGTGGGGGCCGCAGGAGGCGAGTCCCGCGGCGGCCTGCTCCCTCGACGTCGCCACAGGCCGAGTGTTGATGTTCGGGCATACCATTGGTGAAGGCCGAGCCGTGCGCATCGCCAATGAAGCGGGTGATTGGGGAAGCTACGAGTTCGACACACCCCAAGGCCCGCTGACTGTTCCCTTCTCGGCGGACACGACCTTCTACGCCAGCGCTGTGGCCCGGGATGGGTTTCGACTCAGTTTGCGCAGGGGGGGGGCGTCCGTGCGGATTCTCTCCGCGGGCCGAGGCCACATGTTGGAGGAAGAGCCCTACTCTGTTTTTAGCGTCGTTCGGAACGTATCGGACAAGTGGCCCGAGTACAGCATGTGGGTGATCACAGTCGGCTTGCTCATGGCTTTTGTCCGTAAGTTGTCCGGCTTTGTCCAAGCACAAGGTCGTCGTCGCGCTGCTGCAGATGCCAGCACCCAAGGAGAAGTGGCATGAGACTCGTTTATTCGCTTGCACTCTTGTTCACGGTTTTCCTGAGCGCCAGTTGTGGCCAGAAAGAGACGATCGAGTTGGAACGTGGACTGCCGTGGGAGGAGGACATCCTTGAGTTGTTTGAGACTCTTCCGGTTCAGGATGGCGGCCGCATCAAACCCATAGGCAAGTTGGCCGGGCTGCGGCTGACACTGCTCAACGGGAAACGCACTCTCAAACTGCGCGACGGGACCAAGATCGATCACAGGTCTTGGCTGCTGGACTGTCTCCTCTTCCCGGATCAAGCCCGCACGTATCCCTGTTTCAGGATCGAGAACGACGCTGCCGTGGAAGCGGTGGGGCTGGAAGCCAGATCGAAGCGAGACTGGTACACCTACGAAGAGTTGGTCCCGGGGCGCGAGCAGATCGCCCGCGAGGCCATGCTGGCCCGCTCCATCGAGCCCGGGGATCGTTCCGTAGTGCAACGCCAACTGTTCGACCTCGAGGGCAATCTGCGCCAATTCGAAGGCTTGCTCCTGGGCTTCGACTTCACACGGCGCAAGCTGACCACGGCGGGTTTGGAGGGCATCTGGGACCAGGCTGAGACTGACCTGGCCGGCGTGCTCGAGCAGGCCGAGTCTTTCAAGGCCCTGTGGCGCGGAGTGCCCGGCGGAGAAGCCTCCTCGCCAGAACAGCAGGCGGCTCTGCGGACCCTGGCGGAGCAACTGGCCGAGGTCGGTGAACGAGGTCGGGGGGGCCCCTTTCTGCTCGCACCGCACCCAGGGAGCAAGGCTCCCGAGCGCTGGTGGCGTGCCACGGATCTGGTGGATGTGGCCTTCGACAGCGATCTGAACTTGGATTCCGAGCTTGAAGTCCTGCGCGCGATGCAACGCATGGAGCAAGCCAAGGGGGATCGAGAGGCCTTGCGCACTGAGCTTCAGACCTTGCACACGCTGCTCGTCGGAAGGGCCGAGGCGCGTGGGGAATACCGGGCGATCGAATTGGAGGTTGACCTCTACCGCTGGGATCCCTTTACCAACTCACTGGTCTTCTTTCTGCTGGCCTTCCTGGGCGCGTGTTTCAGTGCTCTGCTGCCCACAAAAGCCTGGTTGAACAGGGTCACCTGGGCGACCACGTCTACCGGTGCTGGACTTGTGATCTTCGGGATCGTCCTGCGTTGCATTATTCGCCAACGGCCGCCTGTGGTCAGTCTGTACGACACGGTGCTCTTCGTGACGGCCTGTGCTGTCGTGTTGGGCCTGGCCACGGAATGGATGACACGTCAGAGGGTGGCACTCGGCCTCTCCGCCGTACTCGGTGTGACGGGCATGTTCTTGGCTGGCAAGTACGAATTCAAGGAGATCGCCACCGCTGGCGACACCATGGCATCGGTTGTGGCCGTGCTGGATACCAACTACTACCTCGCGATCCACGTGACCACGATCGTGATGGGGTACGCCGCGGGATTGCTTGCGGCGGCCTTGGGGTATGCCTGGATCCTGGGACGGCTCTTGGGGTGGCGTCGGGGCGACAAGGAGCTGTACCGGTCTTTGACCCGCATGACCTATGGCGTCATTTGCTTTGGCCTCTTGTTCTCCGTCTTTGGAACGATCATGGGCGGCGTCTGGGCCAACGACTCCTGGGGCAGGTTCTGGGGCTGGGACCCGAAAGAGAACGGAGCGCTCCTGATCTGCCTGTGGGAGATCATGATCCTGCACGCACGCCTCGGCGGTTACATCCGGGATCGCGGATTGGCGGTCCTAGCCGTTCTAGGTGGCGCTGTAGTTGCCGCATCCTGGTGGGGCGTCAACCTGCTGGAGACGGGCCTCCACAGTTATGGTTTTACGAGCGGCGTCCAGCTGTCCTTGTACATCTTCTGGGCCATTTCCGGCCTCGTAGCCCTCGCTGGCGGAGTGGGAGTCGCAAGCAACACGGCATCGCGAGAGGAATCCACATCATGAACGGCGTCGAGACAGCCCGGATCTTGGACGGCAAGGCCACGGCCTTGGCGGTGCGAGAGGAAGTGGCGGAGGGGGTCCGTCAGCTTTGTGCAGCGGGTCATCCTGCACCGGGACTGACGGTTGTCTTGGTGGGCGAAGATCCCGCCAGCCAGGTCTACGTGCGCAACAAGGATCGCGCCGCCACCCAGGCTGGGTTCAATGTCTCCACCGTGCGCCTTCCTGCGGAAACGAGTCAGGGCGATCTGGAAGCTGAAATCCAGCGACTGAATGGCGACGAATCGGTGCACGGCATCCTCGTGCAACTGCCCCTGCCCAAGGGTCTCGACGCGGATCGCGCCCTGGCTCGCTTGGATCCCGCCAAGGACGTGGATGGACTGACTCCCACAAACGTTGCGGCGCTCGTGACGGGGAACTCAGGTCATGTCCCCTGCACTCCGGCCGGCTGCATCGAGCTTCTCGACCGACACGGCATCGAATTGGAGGGCCGGCGTGTGACGATCGTGGGACGGTCCATGTTGGTGGGCAAGCCCTTCGCCCAACTGGCCCTGGCGCGCAACGCCACCGTGACCCTCTGTCACAGCCGCACTCGGGACTTGGCAGCCGAATGTCGACGGGCGGACGTTGTCGTGGCGGCTGTCGGCGTGGAGAAATTGATCAAGGGGGATTGGATTCAACCAGGTGCCACCGTGCTCGATGTGGGTATCAATCGCGGTGCAGACGGCAAGTTGGTGGGGGATGTGGACTTCGAAGCGGCGGCCGCCGTGGCCGGAGCCATCACGCCTGTGCCCGGAGGCGTGGGTCCCATGACCATCGCCATGCTCTTGAAGAACACTTTGGATGCGGCCCGAACAACCGTTGGAGCTGGCGGTTCAACAGGCGACGGGAGTCGCTAGCGCGGGCCGCTCGTGAGGCACTTGTCATGACGACTCAATACCAGGACCCGCAGGGTTCGTGGGGCGCTGGAGACGCGGGAGCGCCAGTCATGCGCATGGGGTTGCCCCCGATCACACCGATGGTCAAGCGTTTGATGCAGATCAACGCGGCCGTGTTCGTGCTGTACTTCATCATCTGGTATGTCTCGACCCCAGCCGCAGATGGTGTCGTGCGTTGGTTTGGGCTCGACCCCGGATTGTGGGCTGCCCAGGCTCCTTTCGTGCCCGTCTGGCAGCTGATCAGCTACAGCTTTCTGCACGCCGCATCGGACCCCACGCACATCATGTTCAACATGTTGCTGCTGTACTTCTTCGGGACGATGCTGGAGACGATCTTGGGCTCGAATCGGTTTCTGATGGTGTTCGTGGGGGCGGCGCTGTGCGGGGGCTTGTTTCATCTTGTCGGCGAGTGGCTCTTTGGAGCGGGGCTGCCGGTGATTGGTGCCTCGGGTGCGGTCCTCGGAGTTCTGGTCGCCACCGCGGTGTTGCGACCGGACACCCAGGTGTTGTTCTTCTTTTTCCCCGTTCGCTTACGGTGGTTGGCCACCGGGATCGTGGTGCTGGACGCCCTGAATTTGCTCATCGGTTTGAAAGGGGGTAGCGCGGGCCTCGTGGCCCATCACGTGCATCTTGGAGGGGCTCTCTATGGATTCCTTGCGGCGCGCGGGGGCTGGGTTCGCTGGGACCCCATTGGCCGCCTTCGGCAGCGTCAGATCGATGGGCAACAGAATCGCAAGCAGGCCGATCAGGAGCGTCTGGACGCGCTGCTGAAGAAGATCCACTCCGAAGGCCTGGGGTCCCTCTCTGACAAGGAAAGGGATTTCCTCAAGCGGGTTTCTCGCAAGGGTTAAGCAGGGGCGGAAACCCGATCGGAATGGGGTGCTACACTGCTCCCATGATGAAAGCGCCCCTCCTGATCCTGTGCTGTCTCTCCGCCATTTCCGCCGGGCCCGTGGTGAGCGAAGTGGGACCGCCGGCCCTCGAATCGTCGGCGCCCGCTCAGGAACTCACACGAGAAGCATGGCGCAAGAGCTTCAGTCAGGCCATGACGATCGGGTCGAGCGCCGAACTGAAGCGCCTCGTCAAGAAGAAACCCGACTTCGCTTCCGAGTGGATCGTCGAGACCGCTGAAGCGATTTCCAGCGCGCCCAACGACGGGTTGTTCGAGCGCATGGACGCTTTCCGCAAGTCCTGGAAGGCCGCCTGGGGCACGGAATTTTGCAACAAGATGGAAGTGTACTTCTCGTTGCTGGACGTGCAGGTCAAGCGCACTCGCGCGCGACTGCGCGGGACCTTTGCCAAGAAGACCGTGCTCTATCACGAGAACATGAACGGCGAGAAGTTGCCGCACAAGTTTACGGCGCTGGGCATGGAGTTCGAGGGTCTCGCCAAGGCCTTCTCGGACCTTAGAGACGACTACTTCACATCCCGTTGCCACCTGTTCGCGGCCAACTGTTACGAGGAGCCAGCGCTGGGCAAGAAAGACGCGGACCTGAAGCGAGCCTGCAAAAACTACGAGCTCTACATGGACGCCTGCGATCGAATCGAGCTCAAGGACACGGCGTACATCCTCACGAAGGAGCGATACACAGGACTGGCGGCCCTAGGTTTCGGTAGTCGCGAGCGCGAAGGCGAGGGGGAGGCCGGCGCGGAAGGTGAGGGCAAGGCGGGCAAGGCCCGCGGCCCGGCGGGAGCGACCATCAACGTAGACATGGAGTTCGACCTGGTGGAGAAGCTGAGTTCTCTGTCGCGACCGAGCTACTTTTTGGACGAGATCTACCCGATCTGGAACTCCGTCTCACTCAACAAGAAAGGCTCGCGCGCGACCATCGCGCGCATCGAGAACGGACCCGATGTGCTGCGTATCGGCTCGGCCGACATTCAGATCGACTTGGATCGAGACGGCGAGGGCGATGTGGACCTGCCCGTGAGAGGGAAGTTGGAACCGGTTGTCATGGAAATCGGGGAAGGACCAAGTAAGCGCAAGTGGGCCATCCTTGCGGTCACGGGTAGCGAAACCGACACCTACCAAGGGGTGCAGGTCAACCTGTCGCCCAATGATGACCTCGTCAATATCTACTACGCCCCGGCAGGCTCGATGCGGGGCGAAGTTGCTGGCACATCGATTCGCGTACTGGACGACAACCTGGATGGCATCTATGGAAGTCCAGCCGTGGCCTATGGGCACATCGGTTTGACCAAAGATAATTTTCAACCGGAGATGGACTCCATCGTCATTGGAAAGACCAACCGAGCTCTTCCCTGGAGCGAGTATCAGCAGATCGACGGGGTCTGGTACAAGCTGGCCATGACGGATGGGGGGACCAAACTGTCTGCGACGCCGCACAACGTGCGGACCGGTAGCCTCAAGCTCAAGTACAAGGGACCCAAGGCTTCGTTCGTGATCGTGCGCGGTGAGAACGACTACGCCAACTCCTTCTTTGACCTCACGTCGGGCAAGAGTGTGGATGTCCCCGTGGGTCGCTACACCCTGTACTTCGGTCTGGTCACGAAGGGCAAGAAGAAGCAAATCCTGAAATCGGTCATGTTGCCTTCGGACACCACGCCTACCTGGACTGTGGCCAAACCCGACCAGGAAATTGAAGTCGAGCTCGGTTCACCCTTTGGGTTCGATTGGAAGGCCGAGATCGCGGCGGAATCCGTCGTCGTTCTGGGTCAGACGGTGTGCGTGACGGGAGTGGCCGGAGAACGCTATGAGCGAGTCTGGGGAGCCGTGGCTCGGCCAGAGGTGAGCTACCGTAAGGCCGGGGACAAGCGCGGCTCCAAGGGCGAGGAGATGGACAAGGTTCAGGATCAGGATTCCCTCTACAAGAGTTGGAAGGCCCCCTGGTTCCCACTGGACATCGAGCTGAGCAAGCGCGCGAGTCTGACGGACGTTGAAGTCCAGCTGACCGAGAAGAAGAACAAGCTGTTCGGTAAGATCACCTCGGTCTGGAAGTAGGATGCGCACGGGGTAGAGCCTGACGCGCTTCCTACCCTTGGGCTGGATCGTTGGTGTCTCGGAAGTCCCGGAACGCCGGTCTCGCCCCGTCCTCACGAAGCCCTCAGGATCTCCCCTTGCTCGATCTCAAGTTCATTCGCGCGAACCCCGAACTCGTGCAGGCGGGAGCCGCCAAGAAGCGCATGGAATGCGACGTTCCACGCATTCTGGAGTTGGATGAGTCCAACCGCCAGGCGATGCAGGCCCTCGATGATCTACGCGGCCAGCAAAAGCAAGCGGGCAAGGCCATCGCAGAGGCTGCACCCGATCAGCGCGCCGAACTGGCTAAGCAGCAAAAGGGACTCAAGGCGCAGCTGAAAGAGTGCTCCGACAACCAAGCGGCGATCGAAACCGAGTTGCATGAGTTGCTGCTACGCGTGCCCAGCGTGCCGGCTGAGGAGGTGCCCGAAGGAGTCGATGACGAGGACAACGTGGAGTTGCGCAAGTGGGGGGAGCCGCGCAGCTTCGACTTCCCCCTGCGCAGTCATATCGAATTGGGTGAGATGCACGATTGGCTCGACATCGTGCGCGGGGCGCGACTGGCGGGATCGCGCAACTACGTCTTGAAGGGAGACTTGTGTCTGCTGGAACACGCCGTCTTGCGCTACGCCCTCGACACCATGGTGGCCAAGGGATTCACGGCGGTCACGGTACCCACTCTCGTTCGCACCGAGGCACTGGTGGGTACGGGCTACTTCCCTGGCGGGGAAGACCAGGCCTACCGCTGCGATGACCGCGACGATCTGTACCTCGTGGGCACCGCCGAAGTGCCATTGACGGCGCTCTATCGCGACGAAATCCTGGACGAGGCCGACCTGCCCCTGCGGTTCGTAGCTGCTTCTTCTTGCTACCGGCGCGAAGCGGGTACCTACGGCAAGGACACCAAAGGCCTCTACCGCGTTCACCAGTTTCAAAAGGTCGAGCAGGTTGTGATCGATGTGGACGACCAGCAACGAAGCATCGAGCAGCACCTGGCCATCCTCGACAACTCCGAGAAAATCCTGCAGGCCTTGGAGCTTCCCTACAGAGTGGTCAATGTCTGTGGTGGGGACCTGGGGCAGGCCCAGGTGCAGAAATTCGATATCGAGACCTGGATGCCCTCACGCGCAGGCTATGGCGAGACCCACTCGGCCTCACGCTTCTACGACTTCCAGTCGCGGAGACTCTCCCTGCGCTACCGCGCGGCGGACGGCAAGGTGCGGCACTGCCACACCCTCAACAACACCGTGGCCGCTTCGACACGCATGCTGATCGCCTTGCTGGAGAATCACCAGACCGAGGAGGGACACATACGCGTGCCGGAACCCCTGCAGCCCTACCTGGGAGGTCGGGACTTGCTGCCCGGATAGGTACTTGGGGTTGCTGGCGCCACCCCTGGCTCCTAGCCACCCGAGCCGGGGGACCCGTCTGTCTTTGAGCCGATGATGACCGGCCCTGTAGGCGCGCCTCTGGCCCCTGTACCCGGGCCGCCTCGGCCGCCCGAGTTCCCGGCTGGGCCGCCGACTTCTGTCGAAGCACCTTCGGCTCCCTCTTCACCTTCTGCATCTCCACTCGAAGGGCTTGGGATGGCGTAGCGGGGAACGTCCTTTTGGGCCAGACGCAGCGGCTCAGGCAGCCGAATCACCCGCGTGTACGTGAATTTCTGCTTCTGACGCAGGTGTCCTTGGGTCTCGCGCAGCAATCGAGGTTGGAGCTCAATTTCGAGCGAGATACGCAGGGAAGCCGGCAAGCCCATGGTTTCGGCATCGGAACTGTCCATACCCCATTCCTGGAGCGGGTCCGCGTCCGGTCCATCTTCGGAGAAGACATCCACGTTGAATCCGGTGATGTGGTCGTGCACCAGCACATAGGACCCGCCACTGAATCCGTCGTCGTCGACACCGAACCCCTCGCGTCGATACATCTCAAGGAAGTCGCTGTCATCGGGATTCGGCCGCAGGCAATAACCGACCTCACAAATGTCGGCGCGCACTTGGCGTTCGCCTTCGCCGACCCAGGTCAGACTGTCGGTGCTTGTCACAAAGTCGACACGGTCGGCATCGAGACCCATGCTCACATTGTCCCTGACGCGCAGGTGGGACTTGATCGGCATGCTGGTGGTGAACACGGCGCGCAGGTCGCGTTCGAGCAGATCCAGGATGGCGGGCCCTGCAAGTTGCTGCTCCTGGATGTTGTGCACCAGGTCGCGGGAAGTCCGGACGGCGGTCAGCAGGCGCGTGATGCCGGTCAACATCAAGCCCATGATGAGCACGGTGACCACGATTTCGACCAGGGTGAAGCCCTGTCGCTGAAGCGCGAGCCGCTCGGGCTGATAGGGGCGCGAGATCATTTGGGGGCTCCTGAATCCGGGGTTGTGGGGCCGCTGTCTTCAGTTCCGCCCGTATCGGGACCGCCTGAGTTGTCCGCACCGGGCAGCGCGTCATCTTCGCTCTCTTCAGGGCGGTAGACCTGGTCCCACGGCATCCAGCGTTCCAGGGTGAGCTCGTGGTTCATGTCGCCGTACTTGGGATAGGTGACGCGAATGCGGACCTTCTCATAGGGTTCGTGGTTTTCGTTCTCCTCCGAGTCGTCGCCCGTGTAGGAACTCTCTTCCTCGGCTTCCCGGTCGCGCTTCCACTCCCAATTGTCAAAGGGTGCGTTCGGATCGTACTCCTCCTGCTCGGAGAAGCTCTGGTCGCCAATAGCCAGTTCCCATTCGAACCCGGGATAATCGTCTTCGGCGTAGGTGCCTGAGAGAAACGCGCCTTCTTCCAGTTCGTCCCAACGCAAGCCGGACTCGATCTCTCCCAGAGTCTTGAGCGCTAGGACCCGCGCAGTCTTCTGGTCCCGCGTGTGGGCCGCACTCAGCTTCGAGGCCTGCAGAATGTGCAGGGTGGCGGTGAGCGCCATGCCAACCAGTGCAATCGCCAGCGCCGCTTCCACCAGGGTGAAGCCTTGGTTGTGACGTGATCCCATCATCAGTCGAAATCCCCATCGGTAGCGGGCTCGCGGACAAAGACTCCGTCGTGCATCCGGACAAGGCCCGTCAGGCCCAAAACCTCGAGGGTGAACGAATTGCCGTACGCGGGTTGACCGACGATTACCGTGTGGTCAGTGGCAGAACCGAGGGCGTCGAAGCGAACGATGACTCGTCCCTCATCGTGTATCTGGCCCCCCGTGAAGATGCTCTCCAGTGCCACACCGCCGCGCATGGAAGTCCATGGGGTGTAGAAGCGCATTTCTTCATCACTGGGATCGTCGGTCGTGACAATCCGGCCGCCACCGATGCGGTAGGGCGTGGCGATGCGGTAGCGCTCGCCGTCGAGATCGTACTCCAGGCGGAACTCCATACTGCGCGAGATGGCCTCTGTGCGCACCTGCTGGAGGTCCGACGCCAATTCGCGAATGCTCGTGTTGAGCCGCTCGCTGGGCAAGAGCGCCTCCATGCTGAGGGAGACGGTTGTGGCGACGAGGCCGATGATGGCCATGACAACCATGAGCTCAACCAGAGTGAATCCGCTCCCCGGCCGAGGCGACTGGACCCTGCCATGACGCGGGGTGTTCGCCTCCGTCCGGAGTCCAAGTTGGGGAAGAGGAGTGCGGAATGCCATGAGACGTGACGTGGGGGCCTACCCCTCGTTGAGCATGTCCGAGTCGTAGTCACTGTCGTCGCCTTCGCCCCCCGGAGCATTGTCCGCCCCTTCCGTCCAGATACGGAACTTGTTCCCTCCAAGGGTCTCATAGCGGTACTCAAAGCCCCAAGGATCCTTGGGAACGGAGGTCTGCTTGAGGAATCGGTTCCCGTTGACGTCTTCTTCCACCAGCTCCTCGAGCGACTCTGGCAGTCGCCCTTGGTTCATGATCACGTATTGAGTGACGGAATCGCTCAGCACACTGATATCCGCCTTCACCTTGGCGCCCTGCGCCCGACCGAGCTTCTGCAAGACGTTGGGTGCCACGACGGTGACGAGCAGGCCGATGATCACGATGACGACCATCAGTTCTGCCAGGGTGAATCCCCCTTGGGCTCTGCGTTTGTTTTGCTTCATTGGAATTAGGACTCCAGCTTCAGATGTTTCCGATCTCGAGAATGGGTTGGATAATGGCGTAGACGATGTATCCGACGACCACCGCCAAGCAAACGATCATGATCGGTTCGAGCAGGGACGTCAGGCGTTCGGTGACCACGTCGATTTCCTCGTCGTAGGCCGTGGCGATGCGGTCCAACATCTGCTCCAGCTCGCCGGATTGCTCTCCGACGGCCACCATATAGCCTACCACTGTGGGGAATGCGCCACTGCTCTTGAGCGGTCCAGAGATGTCAGCACCCTCCAGGACGCGCGTGCGGATCATGCCCGTTGCATCCCCAATGACGCGGTTGCCCACGACCTTCTGCGTGATTTCCAGGCTTTGGATCACGGGCACGCCCGATTGCAAAAGCGTTGAAAAAGTCCGTGTGAAGCGTCCCACGGCGGCCTTGCGCAGGAGTTCGCCCAGCACGGGGATCTTGAGCAGGGATCGATCGATAACGAGTTGCCCGGCTGGATTCGTCTTGTAAACGCGCTCGATGGTGGCGGACACCGCGGCGATTCCGAGGAAGACCATCCACCAGTAGGCCTGGAAGAAGTCCGAGATGCTGACCAGCAGTTGGGTGGAGGCGGGCAAGGCCTTGCCCTGGTCGAGCAACATGCCCGTGATCTCGGGCACCACCTTGGTCATGAGCACCGTCACCACCACCATTCCCAGACCGATCATCATGCCCGGGTACAGCAATGCGCCTGTGATCTTGCGCCGCAGCGCACGTTGCGCCTGCATGTAGTCAGCGATGCGCGCCAGGACGAGATCCAAATTGCCTGCCGCCTGTCCGGCCCGAACCATGTTGATGTACAGCTCGCTAAACCAGCCAGGGTGCTGTCCGAGGGCATCCGCGAAACTCATGCCCTGTTGGATGCCTTCGCGGATCTCGCGGAACATGGTTTCCAGCTGACGGTTCTCGGCTTGGTCGACGATCGCGTTGAGGGCTTCGTTGAGCGCGATGCCCGAGCCGATCAGCGTGGCCAGTTGGCGGGTGACTCCGCCGATGATCTCGCTCTCGCGCGGGCCGGGGCCGCGGCTGCTCTTGCGCTTGTCGGAAAGTCGGGCCAGCAAGCCGGGCCTGGTGGCGCCCTTCCTTACTTTCTTGATCCGCTTGCCCCCGCGTGTCTCGGTGATCTTGCTGACCAGGAGGTCAATCTTGCGCAGTTTCGCCCGAGCGTCCCGCTCCGTGTCCGCATCGATGACCCCGGATTGGGTCTTGCCGCCTGAGGCGAACGCCTTGTACTCGTAGATGGGCATTGGGAGAGGGGAGATACGGGTAGGCGGGCCTACTCCACATCCAGCTGCGTGACACGCAGGACTTCGTCGGGCGTCGTTGAGCCTTCACAGATCTTGTCACGACCGTCAGCCCGCAGGCTGATCATGCCTCGCTGGGCTGCCGAGCGTTTGATTTCGCTGGCCGTCGCACCTCCCATGACTTGCGTGCGCAAATCCTGATCCACCGGTAGGAATTCGTAGATGGCCGTCCGGCCGGCATAACCGGAATGGAAACACTCGTCACATCCAGCCCCCACGGCAACGGTACCTTCCAAACGTGCGCTATCGAGGCCCACCTTCTGCAGCTTGGCTTCCCATTCGTCGTCGATGGGTACCTGCTCCTTGCAGTGCCGGCAAACCGTCCGCACCAGGCGCTGGGCGATGATCAACACGAGGGAACTAGCGACCAGGTAGGGTTCCACTCCCTGGTCAATCATGCGTGTGATGGTGGATGGAGCATCGTTGGTGTGAACCGTCGAAAAAACGAGGTGCCCGGTCAGGGCGGCGCGGATGGCGACCTCCGCCGTCTCCAAGTCTCGGATCTCACCGACCATCATCACGTCCGGGTCCTGACGCAGGAAGGAACGTAGGCCGGCGGCAAAGGTCAGACCTTTCTTCGTGTTGACCTGCACTTGGCTGATCCCACCCAGCGAGTATTCCACCGGATCCTCAATGGTGAGCACGTTCTTCTGGGTCGTGTCGATCTCCGCCATCGAGGCGTAGAGCGTGGTCGTCTTGCCCGATCCTGTGGGGCCCGTGACCAAGATGATGCCGTGGTTGTATTCCAGGAACTCGCGCAGAATCTTGCGATTGTCCTGCGACAGGCCGATCTCATCGAGGCGATAGAGCTTGGCGGTCTTGTCCAGGAGACGCATCACGATGCGTTCACCGTGGGTCGTTGGGATCGAGCTGATCCGCACGTCGACTTCACCGTCACCAATGCGGATCGTCGCGCGCCCGTCCTGGGGCAAACGGCGTTCGGCGATGTCCATTTTGCCCATCACCTTGACGCGTGATGTGATCGCGTCCTGCACCTTGCGCGGGATCGGATCCATGTCGTAAAGGATCCCGTCGATGCGAAAGCGCACCTGCATGCGATCCGGGAAGCTCTGGAAGTGAACGTCGGACGCGCGCAGTTTGAGCGCTTGGAACAAGATCGTGTTGACCAACTTGATGATGGGGGCCTTGTTGGAGACGTCGAGTACGTCTTCGGCCTCCTCCAGTTCGGCAGCCAGGGACTGGATGTCCGCGCCTTCAGCCACCGCATCCAGGGCCTCGTCTACTCCGTCCGCCTTGTGCCGATAAGCGCGCGCGATCAGGCTCGTGATTTCCAGGCGCGGAGCCAGCACCGCATCGACCTCAACACCCAACATGGCCGACAAATCGTCCATAGGGTGGGGGTCCAGTGGTCGGCACGTGGCGACGCGTAGGATCCCATCATCCCCGGGTTCAAGGGCCACTAGGTTGTAGTTGCGAGCAAAGTGCACCGGGACCCTGTCCACGAAGTCCATCGGCACCTTGGTGCCCTCCAAGACCTCGCGGAACTCGTAGCCCAGGTGCTGAGCGTAGACCTGCAGCACCTTGTCTTCCGCAAGGTAGTCTTTCGTCAGGACGACTTGGTCCAGAGACTCTCCAGTGGTCGCCGCGAGCGTGCGACACTCTTCCAGTCGTTCTCTCTCCAGGCCCGCGTCGACGAGCAGGTCGCCGAGGCTAACCATTGTCCGCATTCCCCCCGTCTTCGGTTTCCGTTCCGCCGTCTTTCTCGGCTCCGTTCTGCAGCAACTCGCGTGCACGTTCCGGATCGAGACCTACATCAGCGGGCGTCACCTCTCCCCCGCGCACTGGGGGCGAGTAGAGCGGCACGTCAAAGCCGGAGAGATCCACGTCATTCCCATCCTGCCCAAAGCGCGGGTCGATCATGCGGATGCGGTCAAAGCCGATGGTGTTGGCCGCTTCGATCTTCTTGCGGTATGAAATCTCGGCCAAGTCCGCAAAATTTACGTCTTGCAGGATGTGAGGCGTCACGAAGAAGTACAGGGCTGTGCGCTGAACCGAGGAAGCCTTGTTCTCGAATAGGCGACCGATGAGGGGCAGGTCACCCAAGAAAGGCACCTGGGTCTCGGTCGTGTTGCTGTTGTCCACGATGATGCCGCCGATGACCATCGTGTCGCCGTCGGGGACATTGACTGAGGTTTGAATCGTGCGCGTGACACGGGCTGGGGGGATGGGACCGCCCGCCGCTCCGATGAAGGTGGATACCTCCAAGGAGAGATCAAGGCGCAGGTAGCGCGAAGCGCTGATCGAGGGCGAGATCTGCATGGTGATTCCGGCAGACTCGTAGTTCGCGAAGTTCTCTTGGGTCTGACCGCCGATGCCGCCCGATGCCGTAATGGTTGTTGTCGGCTGTTCGTCGAGCGTCGTGACCGTCGCGCTGCCATTGTTGTTGACCAGCACGGACGGCACATTGAGGACGTTGGAGTTGCGCCGCTCCTCCAATAGGTTGATCAACATCGGCATCGAGAACTCGTCACCATCCAGGATGCCGGCGGTCACTCCGCTCATCGTGTTGGGCACCTTTGTGTCCGGAATTCCGTCGTTGTCCGTGTCCGCCAACGTGGAGAGACCGAAGTTGGTTAGGCCAAAGCCACCGTTCTCGCCCACTCCAGGGATGTCCGCGAGACCCAGTTCGACACCGATGTTCAAGAGATCCTGTCCCGAGAGTTCGATCAGGGCCGTTTCGATGAGGACCTGGTCCTGACGTTGGTCCATGCGCTTGACGAGCTCTATCAGCTCTTCGTAGCGGGAACGGCTGGCCGCGATCAACAGTGAGTTGGTCTGGACGTCCTCGACGACAACAAATTCCATTGCACCTGCTCCACCTCCGCCTCCACGGTTGCCTTGACCCCCGCCGCCGCCTCGGGCTTGGTCGAGCCGCGAGGCATCCTGCAGGAACTTGTTGAGCGTCTCCGCCGTTTCCAAGGCCGAGACATTGTCCAAACTGTACACGTGGTAGGTGCGTTCGCGATCCACGATGTCCACGTCCAAACGTGCGATCAGGTCTTTGATGGCTGGCATGTCTTCCGGCATAGCCATCACCAGCAGGGAGTTCGTGCGCGGGTTGACCATGATCTTGGCTTCCGTCTGGCCGCGCGGGATGGCGCCTGTGGCACCCTGGGCCGCCGGCCTGCCGCCTGAGTTGCTTTGTGCCGCTCGGCGTGAGGCCTCGAGCAACTCTTCGATCGTGCTGGCGATTTCGTCAGCAGCCGCGTATTCCAGCGGGATGACTTCGAACTGAGGCACGACCGGTACGACTTCCGATGCCGCATCCACGATGGTCAACATGCGCGCCAGGGCGACAACGTTCGTGCCAAATCCCACCAGCACCACCGAGTTGGTGTTGCCCGCGGGGAGCATCTGCTGCGTGTTGGGGTCGGGGAACATTGCGCGCAGTGCAGTCGTGACCTGGCGCACGTCCGTGTTGGGCAGGTGAATCACCGTGGTGATCAGTGTGGCCGGCTGGTTCTCGTACTTCTGCAAGTCCTCCGGATCCACGTAGGTGCTCGAGGACTTGATCGTGCTGCGCTTGCCCGTCTGCAGACTTGTGATCTCAATCACCGAAATCGGCTCCGGTCCAACCTGCGTGCAAACGAACTGATTGATGACCATCAGGATCTGGAAGAAACTGTAGAAGTCGTCTTTGGGAACTTTCTTGGCCCCGATCAACAGCACCTTGGCGTTGGCCAGGTAGCTCTGCGTCTCCGTGTCATAGGTGAACGTGATCCCGGTTACGTCTTGGCAGGCCTGCACGAACTGCTCCATGGTCATGCCCCCGTTCTTGTCGCTGGAGCTGAATGTCAAGAGCCAGTTGTCCTCGTCAAACTCCTGGATCGGCGGCGTCTCGTCGTCTTGGAGGGCGAGCGGTTCGGGCGCGAGGGCCTTGGGCGGGATGAGCGCTGCGGGAGAGGCGGCCGGAAGGATGAGCGGGAGGGCCAGAAGGGAAACAATCATCGTGCGTGCTGGGCAGAGCCAGAGAGGGAGAAATGGAGCTCTATGTTGTTGTCGTTGCGGGAGTTAGGGCCCCACTTGGTCGGTTCCGGCGGCACTCTAGATACCGTGCGGACCCAAGTCAAACAGGCAAGGGCTATCCGATTCAACGCCAAAGACGCCCGGGAGGGCTCCGTCTTCCCGTTCAGAAGCGAATCCTGCCCCGTTCCCAGAAGAGCTCCGGGGGGTGCAGGAACGAACTCCGCAGCCGAAAGCACTGTTGCCCCAAAGCCCGGCCCGGCTATCCTTGCCCGCCCCATGCTGCTTGCCGAACTCTTTGAGGCCCAAGACCTCCTGGTCCACTTCGATCCCGCTGACAAGTGGGAGTCGATTCGCAGTCTCGTCCAGCACCTGGTCGGCGCAGGCAAGCTCAACGAATCCAAGTCGGAGGCCGTTCTCGAGGCCGTCTTGTCTAGGGAGCAGTCCATGTCCACTGGCATGGAGAATGGGATCGCCATTCCCCACGCCGCCGTGGACGACCTGGGGTCCGTGCTGGCCTGCATGGGAGTTGTGACACGCGAAGAGGGCCTGGCCTTTGAAAGCATCGACGGACAGCCTGCACGCATTGTCGTGTTGCTCCTCATTCCTCGAGCTCAGAAGCTGCTTCACATTCGTACTTTGGCCGACGTGGCGCGCGTGCTGTCCAAGGAGGACGTGCGCGGCGCTCTGTTGGGCGCGGCCGATGAAGAGGCCGCTCACCAAGTGCTCGTGCAGAGCGGGGGTTGAGATCACCTTCGGCGATCGGGCCCCGGGAACGTGGACGCTCGCCGCGTACCTCCGACGCAGCGGAGCATGAGGCGCACGGAGCGAAAATCATTGCTGCTGCTCTCCGCAGCCCTTGCAGGTGCCGGCGGGCTGGCAGGAGAGAGTCTGCTGATCGCTTCCTTGAGTTTGCTCGTAGGCCAAGGCCGGGCGGCGGCCCTCGGCCTTTGCGTTTGGATCGCCGGATGGGCCTTGGGGGCTTGGATTGCCGGCCGTTCCTCCCCTGACCGGGCAGCGCGCTGGCTCCTGGGCGCGGGCACCCTCGCGGGAGTGGGAATCCCCCTGGCATTCTCGGGCATGCATGGGGTGGCCAGTGGTGTCTTGCCGCCAGTGACTTGGGGGGCAGCAGGTATCGTTCTGATCTTGGTGGCCGCTCTGCCCCAGGGAGCGTTCTTGCCCCTACTCGCCCGCAGTTGGTCCGGAGCTCGGGGCGGAGCGCGGGATGTGTCTTGGCTCTTCGCTGCAAATCTCGCGGCATCGGTAGCGGCTGCGAATTGGGTGAGTTTTGATTTGGCCGCGAGCCACGGTCGATTGATTGCCGCCCTGTGTTCCGGTGCCCTCTCGCTGGCGGCGGGAGCCGCAGGATTATTGGGCGCCGGTTCTTCGACATCGGATTCCGTCCCGACTGGGTCTGCACTGCCCTTGCGCATCGGTTGCGTGGCCGCACTCATCACGGCCTGGCTCGCTGGAGTCGAGTGGGCCGGATTCCGATTGGGCGCAGTCTGGCTAGGAGGACTGCAACCGGCATTGACCGCCGTGTTGTGTGGATCCCTGTCGGCCTTGGCGCTCGGCGCAGCGTTGTTACCTCGCTGCTTGCCTAGGGACATCCGCGGCCCACTAGCGCTCCTACCCATGGCATCGCTCGGATCCGCTTGGCTTCTGTTTCCCTGGAGTACTTGGGGGTTTTCTGCCGAATTGCCCGACACGCTGGCCGCACTTGTCCTGCTCGGGCCAGCACTCCTGCCCTTGGGGGCGGTGATCCCAACCTTGCACCGTTCCCTGCCCGGAGGGGAGAGCGGACGGCGCCTGGGGGACCTGCTGCTACACGAAGTCTGGGGCGTGTTGCTGGGAGTGCCGCTTCTTCACTGGGTCCTGCTTCCAACTCTCGGTAGCGCAGCGTCCTTGGGCATCCTCGGTGCGCTCGCCTTGCCGACGGCTTGGTTTCTCGCTCCCGGGTCTTCTGCGCTCAAGACGCTGACCGGGCTCATGTCTTTGGCAGTGCTCGCGTGGGGCTTGAACGCCCCCGAACCCGTACTCGCATCCAAGGCCTTGTCCAACCCCGCTTTCACAGTGCTTTCGTTTGACGAGGACGAGCACTTCGCCGTGACCGTTGTGGACGACGGCGTGCGAGCCGAGCGAACCTTGCTCACAGACGACTTCCGAGCCACGGCAGTGGGGGATGACTACCTCTACATGCGCGTACTCGGCCACTTGCCCTTGCTCCTGCACCCCGATCCGGAACGGGTCGCCGTGTTGGCCTTTGGAACGGGAACGACAGCCGGGGCGGTGGCAGCGCATCCCGAGGTACAGCGCCTCGACCTGTTGGAGATTTCCGCCGCCGTGATGGAGGCCGCACCCTTCTTCGAGGATGTCAATCGGGGCGTCGCAGCAGAGGGACTTCCAGGGCTGCTCGACGCGAACGACGGTGAGGGACGGGTCGTCCTGCATCTGGGCGACGGACGGCGTTCCCTGCTGCGCATGGGAAGCAAGTGGGACGTGATTAGCATGGAACCACTCTTGCCGGACTCGCCCTTCGCGGTGCACCTCTACACGCCCGAGTTCTACAATATTGCCCGGGCCGCATTGGCCCCAGAAGGGTTGTTGTGCCAGTGGGTGCCCCCGCACGCCTTGGCCCCCGAGACGTTTGACGCCGTGCTCTCCGCGTTCTGCCAGGCGTTTCCTTGGAGTGCTGTCTTTCTGTTCGGAACTCAGGTTGTGCTGGTTGGCGGTGAGACGGAACCGGCCCTCGTCCCCCAACGCTTCCCCGCTTCCAACAGCGAGTTGCACGCACTCTTGGCGCTGCTCGGACTCGAAAGCCCAGCTGGCGTCATGGCCCGCTTTGTCACGACAGGAGACGCGTGGCCTGAGGTCCCGCGGGCCGTGACCGATCGGGACCCATGGATCGTGTACCGCAAGCCGCGCACGGGACCCGAACAGCTGGCCGACTTGCCGCTGAACCTAGCTCGACTACGATCCCTTGAGCAGGCGCCGCCCAGCGCATGGACCGTGACCGCAGGTGCCGAGGGTCTGCAGTTGTTGGAGCAAATCCGCGCCCTGCATCACGCCCGCGAGGTCTGGGCGCGTTGGGGCATCGAGCGCCGGGGACTGACCCCACCGGGAGAAGGGCCTGGAGGATCCCTTGATGGGTGGCTCGCTCGGCTTGGGTCCGTACAGGATCCAGAGGTGGCTCAATTCAGAAGGCAGGTGAAGTTTGACGCCATGCGCACCGGAGGGGTGCTCGACCTGGCGGCCGGCCGCAATGACGAGGCCCTCGCCAAACTGACCTCAGCCATCGAGTTGCGGCCCGAGCGGGCGGACTTGCATCTGTTCATGGCCCTCGTCGCTCAGCGCTTGGGTCACGTCGATCTGGCCTTGCGGGCGTGGGAAGAAGCCTTGCAGCGCTGCCCCAACATCTTGGCAACGCCCCAGGGCCTCAGCGCTCTGCGACTTGGACTTCTCTTTCCTAGCCGCGTGGGTCCTTCTGGCCAATGAGGTTTTGGCCTAGGTACCCGGGCGCTTGACCTAAACCCATTCCTGCAGGCGCGCACGTAGGCAGGCTTCGATGGCCGTGGCGCAGGCTTCGTAGACCTGGGGCCCACCACCAATCGGATCGGATATGTCGGCGCCGTGGGGGTCGAGCAACTGGACCCTGTGTGCGGCCTCTCCATCCATCTGTTGCAGCAACTGCTCGCGGTGGTCTCGGGTTAGGCAGTAGATGTGGTCAGCCTGATTCAGAAGAGCTGGGTCGCAGGGCTGGGAATGATGTCCACTGAGATCGATGGAGCGTCGACGCAGTAGCGTCACCCCCTCCGCGGATGCTGGGCTGCCGAATCCAGCGAACACTCCGGCGGATTGCACTTCGAACCCGAATCTAGAAATGTCCGAGCACTCAAGGGCGTTCTCCAATAGGTGTCGGGCCAAGGCCTCGGCCATGGGACTGCGACATGTGTTGCCCGTGCACACGAACAGGAGCTTGAGCCCCGCCGCCCGGCGTAGGTCCTGCAGGTTGAGGCAGCCCTCACGCAATAGCTTGAACTCCCCCCTTCCGAGCTTCAGCACACTGGAGCCCATGGCCAGGGGTGCCGGGCCACCATCAAGAACGCTGTGCACCTTGCCCACGAACTGATTGGCCACCCCCTCAGCATCCGCGAGGGGATCTTGGCCACTCGCGTTGGCACTACTCGCTACCACGGGAAACGGCAGGCTGTTCAACAGAGCGCGGGTTCCCCCGTGCGCCGGGACCCGTACGCCTAGGAATCCCCGCTGGGCGACGTGTTCCAAGCCCTCGGGAACCCTCTCCAGAACAAGCGTCAGTGGGCCCGGCCAATAGCGGTCCGCTAGGCGACCCACCAGTGCGGACAGAGGCAACTCGCCCGTCAAGGCCTGCTGCTTGGATCCTGCGTGCCAGGTGAAGGGCACCGAAGATGCACGACCCTTCGCTGCCTGCAGGCGCGCCAGGGCTTCGGGCAGGTCGGCACGGGCGGCCAAACCGTAGACCGTCTCGGTCGGGATGGCGACTAACTCGCCAGCCAGCAGTGCCTCTTGGACTGCTTGAAGCAGGTCCTGAGGCAGGTCGCCGGCGCGGGCCACATCGGGCAGGGGAAGGATGGGAGGCAAGGCCATGGGTGGGGGCGTCAGGGCCAGGAGTCCTTGGTAGCCTAGCGCCCCGCAGCTCGGCTCCCAAAGGGTGTCGTGCAATCCCATGGACGACCCCAAGAGTGAGAGCGTGATTCCCGAGGAAGAAGACCTGCTGACCCACTTGGCCAGGGGCCTGGCGCACGAGATCAAGAACCCGCTCTCGACCATGGCCATGAATCTGACCTTGCTTGAGGAAGACTGGTCTGGAGCAAGGGGCGAGGACACCCCGACGCTCGATCCCAGGGAGCGCCGCAGTCTCAAGCGTCTGGCGACCCTGCAACGCGAGGTGGTGCGTCTGGAAGGTATCTTGGACGACTTTCTGCGCTTCGCCCGAGGAGGGGAGATCAACCGCGCCCCCGCAGATCTACTGGCGCTGGTACGCGAGGTCGTCGATTTTCAGGAACCGGAACACGAGGCCCAGGGGATTCGGGTTCACACGGATTTTCCGACGAACTTGCCCCTGATCATGCTCGACGAAGGTGCCTTCCGCCAAGCCTTGATCAACCTGATGGTGAATGCTCGCCAGGCCATGCCCGGCGGTGGGGAGTTGATTGTGGGCATTGCCCGGCAGGGACGCTGGGTCGATCTCTCCCTCACGGACACGGGTGTAGGGATGGACGAGGATGAACGCGAGCGCTGCTTCAGCCTGTATTGGTCCACCAAACGAGGGGGGACAGGCCTTGGGCTGGCGACCGTACAGCGCATCGTTTCCGAGCACGAAGGCAGCATTCAGCTCGTATCAGAGAAGGGCCGGGGAACGCGCTTCACGATTCGCTTGCCACTGTTGGTTGAGTTGACCCACCTGGCAGGCAACTCCGAGGAAGAGGTCGCTATGCCGGATACACTGGACTCATGAGCAACGACGCACCGATCCGCATTCTGATCGTGGATGACGATCAGGACCACGCTGAGACTCTGGCCGATGCGTTGGAGATGGGTGGCTATGCCTGCCGCGCCGTGCACTCGGGCCAAGCGGGTATTGAGGCCCTGGATCAAGAGCACTGGGATGTGGTGCTCACCGACCTGGTCATGGCGGATCGATCGGGATTGGAGGTGCTGAAGGAGGCTCAGGTTCTGGCCCCGGATGCGGCGGTTCTCATGTTGACCGGTCACGCTTCCTGGGAGACAGCGCGCGATGCCATGCAGCAGGGGGCCGAGACCTACCTGGCCAAACCCATCAACCTCGTGGAGCTGCGCACGATCCTGGCGCGGGTGATCGAGAAGGTGCGCTTGCGGCGCGACAACCTGGACCTGCAACGCCGCAATATCGACTTGCAACGGCAGATCGACAAGCGCTTCGGATTCGAGGGGATTCTCGGCAACTCCGCGCCGATGCAGCGCGTGTTTGAAGTCTTGGCCCAGGTCTCACCCTCCAATGCCACCGTCTTGATCCTGGGTGAGAGCGGAACGGGCAAGGAACTCGTCGCTCGCGCCTTGCACCAGAACTCCCCGCGCAGCGCGAACAATTTCGTGGCAGTGAATTGTGCTGCCCTCTCGGAAGGCTTGATCGAATCGGAGCTGTTTGGGCATGTAAAGGGCGCCTTCACTGGAGCCATCGGGGAGAAGAAGGGCCAAGTCGCCCACGCTGACGGCGGCACCCTTTTTCTTGACGAGGTGGGGGACATGCCCCTCGCGACCCAGGCGAAGTTGCTGCGCGTCCTGGAGGAGCGCGAGGTAACTCGTGTCGGAGGTCACGATCCCCAGAAAGTGGACATCCGCCTCGTGGCAGCCACCAACCGCGACTTACCCGCCATGGTCGATTCAGGGGACTTTCGGCAGGACCTGTTGTTCCGTTTGCAGGTGGTCACAATCGACCTGCCCCCTCTGCGCGAGCGCCCCGGTGACCTACCCCTCCTGTTGGAACACTTCGTCTCTGAACTGGCCGAACTGCACGAGCGGACCATTACGGGAATGAGCCCAGAAGCCCGAGCGGTCATGAGCCGCTATTCGTGGCCCGGCAACGTGCGCGAGCTGCGCAACGCTGTGGAGAACATGGTGTTGCTCTCACGCAGCGGCACGATCGGACTAGAGGATCTGCCCATGGCCGTGCGCGGCGGCGAGGACCAGGGTCCCAGCGGCTCGCTGGACTTGGCTGGCCGATCCCTGGCCGAAGTCGAGAAGGAGCTGATTCGAGTGAATCTCGACCTGATGGAGGGCAACCGCGCCCAAGCGGCAGAGGTGTTGGGCATCGGGGAGCGAACCCTGTACCGCAAGCTGAAGGAATACGAGTTGTAGGGGGTCGGGTCGGGGCGACAGGGCTCAGGTGTGTGCGATCGGAACTGACTGGGTTTAGTGGGCCAGCCATTCAAAGACCGGCCCGTAGTAGAGGGTTTTTTCGCCCAACCCAGGTCCTGCCCCCCCTCATGCTGGATTTACCCCCATCCGGGAGACTCAAAACCCCACACCCACGGTTCTTGATAGGAACGCCGCTTCAGGGCAGGCCCACTAAACCCAGTCAGTTCGGACGGGCTCATCGTGGAGCTGGGCCCTGAGTGGCCCATCCTCGTCCGCTGGCTGTTGGGCTCTTGGGACGGGCTATCCGGTACGAGGGCGTGGGCGCAGTCTCTGGTTGCTCTACCAGCTGCCATTAGGGCAGATCCCTCGAACCCGCCCAAGTCACCCTGCCAATTTGGCGCACCCGAGGCCCGGCTCGATGGATGAGCATTGCCATAACTCCTTGCCAGTTATTGAGTTACACCACCCACAGATGACTGGCACGGCGTTTGTTCTTATGGGCGTGACTCCCCGGGGCACTCCTGGGGCCCCTGGATTCACAAGACTGAGGACAACCCTGTGAGCAAGAGCAAGATCATCGGCATCGACCTGGGCACCACCAACTCTGTCGTGGCGGTCATGGAGGGCGGCGAGCCCACCGTCATCACGAACTTGGAAGGAGCACGCACGACTCCCTCCGTGGTGGCTTTCACCGGAGACGGAGCCCGACTCGTCGGCGCCCCCGCCAAGCGTCAGGCCGTGACCAACCCGATCAAGACCATCGCTTCCATCAAGCGCTTCATGGGTCGCCGGCACCACGAGGTCGACGACGAAGAGCGCATGGTCGCGTACAAGTTGACCGGCGCGCCCGACGATCTGGTCAAGGTGGCGATCGATGACAAGGAGTACTCCGCGCCCGAGATCAGCGCCATGGTGCTCACCAACCTTAAGGAGGCCGCCGAGGCCTACTTGGGGGAAACGGTCGACCGGGCGGTGATCACAGTGCCCGCCTACTTCAACGACTCGCAGCGCCAAGCGACCAAGGACGCCGGGTCCATTGCTGGCCTAACAGTCGAACGCATTATCAATGAGCCCACCGCTGCGACCTTGGCCTATGGCCTCGACAAGGGCAAAGAGGGTCGCGTTGCTGTCTACGATTTCGGTGGCGGCACCTTCGACGTGTCGGTGCTTGAGATCGGAGACGGTGTCTTCGAAGTGCTTGCGACAAACGGCGACACACACTTGGGAGGTGATGACCTCGACGAAGTGCTGATCAAGTACGTCGCCGACACGTTCAAGGAAGAGAGCGGTATCGACGTGCGGCAAGATCCCATGGCCCTGCAGCGGCTCAAGGAAGCGTGCGAGAAGGCCAAGATCGAGCTCAGCTCGAGTTCGACTACGGACGTCAACCTGCCCTTCATCACCGCCGACGCCTCGGGCCCCAAGCACCTGCAAGTGCCTGTCAGCCGGCAGAAATTCGAGTCGTTGATCGCTCCCCTGGTGGAGCGCAGCATCCAGCCCTGCCGCAAGGCTCTGGACGATGCGGGCCTAAAGCCCAACCAGATCGACGACGTGCTGCTCGTCGGCGGGTCGACCCGTGTTCCGCTGGTTCAGGAGAAGGTCCAGGAGTTCTTCGGCTCGGAGCCCAACAAGGGCGTCAACCCCGATGAAGTTGTTGGACTGGGGGCCGCCATTCAGGGCGGAATTCTGGCCGGGGACGTCGACGATGTGGTCCTGCTGGATGTAACGCCCCTTTCGCTGGGAATCGAGACCCTTGGCGGTGTGATGACCCGGCTGGTGGAACGCAACACCACCATTCCCACCTCCAAGAGTCAGGTCTTCTCAACGGCTGCGGACAACCAGCCTTCGGTGGACATCAAGGTCTTCCAGGGGGAGCGCGAGTTTGCCAAGGACAACCGTTTGCTGAGCAACTTCCAGTTGACCGACATTCCCCCCGCCCAACGAGGCACGCCCCAAATCGAGGTCTCTTTCGACATCGACTCCAATGGCATCTTGAACGTCAAGGCCACGGACAAGGGCACGGGCAAGGAGCACTCGGTCCGCATCGAAGGGTCCTCTGGCCTCTCCGAGGGCGAAGTGGACCGTATGCGCAAGGAGGCCGATGCCCACCAGGAAGAGGACCAAGCACGTCGTGCGCTGGTGGACCTCAAGAACCAGGTGGAGCACATGATTCACGAGACGGAGAAGCAACTCGAAGAGCACAAAGACAAGCTCTCCGACGAGGACCTGCAGTCCATCACCGCCGCCAAAGACGAGTTGGCCGAGGCCGCCAAGAGCGACGACAAAGAGAAGATCGAAGCGGCTCTCAATGCCTTCCAGGAGAAGGCCCAGAAGTTGGGCGAGATGGTCTACGCCGAGGCGCAACAGGAGCAGCAAGCGGCTGCGGGGGCTGAGGGTCCTGCGGGTGAGCCGAGTGGCGATGCCGCCAGCGACGAGCCCATCGACGCCGACTTCGAAGTCAAGAACTGAGCCGGCGGAGTCGGACGGGAAAGCACCCGGCCGGCTTCAAGTCACACGTGCGAGCCCGGTCTGCCTTGCGGTAGGTCGGGCTCGCTGACGTTTGTAGGCCCCCTCCTACTCTGTAGGTTGGGGCAGGGTGCGGGCGATGAGTAGCGGTAGCAGAATGAAGGCGGCGGCCAGCGGGTAGGGCACCTGGTCTCCCAATTTCCAATAGACCAGTCCGCCGAGAATCGGCCCGAGGGCCCGGGCCAGTGAGCCCATCGAGCGAAAGATGCCCATGGCCACTCCCTGACGGTCCGGCGGACAGTAACGAGAGACCAAGGCCGAAAGGCTAGGCATCACGGCCGCGCTGCCTGCGGCCAACAGACCGAGACCGACGTACAGCCAGAACACGGAGTGGGTCAGGCCGACCATCACAAGAGCGGGTATCGTCAGGCCCATGCCCAGGGCTGTCAGGCGCACCTCCCCCAAGCGCGGAACCAGCCTGCGCACAAGCCCGCCTTGGACCAGGGCCAAAGTGAGACCGATGAACACGAACATCTTGGCGATGGACATGGGGCCAAAGCCGAATCGGTCCGCCACCAGGAACGGCAGGGTGAACTCCATTGCGGCGAAGGCCACCGAATAGAGGAAATAGGAGCGGTTCGCCCGGCGCATTCCAGGTACATCCAGTTGCTTCAGGGCCGCGAAGGGGTGCAGGGTCCGGCCACCCTCTTCTCCCCGACTCCGGCCTTGGCGTGCTTCGGCCGGGTGTGTCTCCGGGAAGGAGCGCAGGGCGAAGACCAAGTTGAACAGGGCCAGGACCAGGGCCACCGCTGCGCAACCGCTGAAGGGATTCAGTCCCCATCCCGACCCGTTCCACTGAAGCCCTGCGGACCAATCGGCCAGCAGACCGCCAATTGCTGGGCCCACGACAAAACCCAGCCCGATTCCCGCACCCAGCATGCCCATGCCCTTGGCGCGCTCGGGGCCCGAGTGGGTGTCGGCGATCGCGGCTGAGACTGTGCTGATGTTGCCGGCCATGATGCCGCCCACCGCGCGAGCGAGCACAAGCAGTGCGAAGGACCCGGCGAACACCCAGCCCACGTAGGAGAGAGCGGTGCCAGCCAGGGTCAGCAACAAGATCTTGCGGCGTCCGTGGCGATCCGATGCGGCTCCCCAGATCGGCGCAGCCAAGAACTGCAAGACTGCGTACAGAGACCCGAGTAGCCCTCCAAAGAGAGTGGTCACAGCCCACTCCCCTTCGGCCATGGTGCCCAGGGCGGAGCGCAGTTGGCCCACCAACCCGTCTGGGCCTTCCAATTCGAAGTAGTGTTCCAGCAGGCTCGGGAACAAGGGGAAGATGACGGAGAAACCGACCATGTCGAGGAACACGGTCAGGAATGCGACAGAGAGGATGGACTTGCGCTTGGTCATGGGTGGTGAGGTTGTACGCTCGTTGGGCCTTCAAGCCCAGAGGGACGGCCCACATGGAGGAGGAGATTCCCCTGCCTGCCCCCGACCTACTAGCCTGTGCACGTGGAAACTCGCCCCGTCGAAGCCTCGATCACTCCTCTGCCCGGGGAATTGGATCTGCCCCGGTCATTGAGCGCCTTACGTTCTCGACGTGGTTTGGTGGCCTTGGACAGCGCTGCCGGCCACCCGAGGAACTTCTCGTGGATTGCCTTCGACCCCCTTCGCGGTCCGCTGCCCCGTGATTTCGAAGAACTGCGCGTCGCGGCCTCCAGCTTGCAGCCTGTGATGAAGGCTCCAGGGCCGTTCAAGGGCGGGTTCATCGGCGCACTGACCTATGACCTCGGCGTGAACGGCAAAGACCTGCGCTTGCCGCCCGGCCCCTGGGGCACGCCGCCGATTGTGGGGGGGCTGTACACGGATTTCATCGTGTTCGATCACGCCCAGGACAAGAGCTGGTTGGTATTGGGGGATGTGATGCACCCGGAGGATGGGAGGTCCGATCGGCGTCAACGGCGTGCTGAAGTCACCGAGTTGTTGAACGCCGCATCTCGCGCTGGGACTGCAGGTGGAGTGGGTGAACTCACACGTCACTGTTCCCCTGAAATGCACGCGCAACGCATCGAGACCGCTCGCTCGCTGATCGCAGAGGGTGAAATCTACCAAGCCAACCTGGCCCACCGATTCACGGGCTCCACCGAGGGACATCCTGTGGACTTGTACCTGTCCCTCCGCCGAGTCAATCCAGCCCCGTACATGGGTTTCCTCGCCTGGGCCGAGTCAGATGGGGGCGAGCACTCGATCCTCTCAGCCTCCCCCGAACTCCTCCTGGAAGTCTCCGGCCCGGCCGTCCGCACTCGACCGATCAAGGGCACCGTGGGACGTGCGCGCGATGCCAAGCAGGATCGTGCGCTGGCCGAGAGTCTGCTCAACAGCGACAAGGACCGCGCCGAGTTGGCCATGATCGTCGATCTCGAGCGCAACGATCTCGCCCGCGTATGCGTTCCCGGTAGCGTGCGCGTGCCCGAGTTTCCCGTGCTGGAGAGCTACCCCTCCGTGCATCACTTGGCCGCGGACGTCTGCGGGACCCTGCGCCCGGGCTTGGATGGCTTCGACGCCCTGGCCTCGCTCTTTCCGGGTGGATCGATCACCGGTGCTCCCAAGTTGCGCAGCATGGAGGTGATCGCGGAACTCGAAGAGCAGGGACGCGGTGTTTTCTGCGGTTCCCTCGGATTTCTGGATGCTCGCGGTGAGGCGCGCTTCAATATTCTGATTCGCACTCTGCGGTGGCGCGCTCGTCCTCGGCAGTCTGGACAGGGGCAGGTGTCCTTCCACGTGGGTGGGGGAATCACCTGGTCATCGGACGCCTCGCGTGAGGAGCAAGAGACCCTGGTGAAGGGTGCCGGTCTGGCTGCCGGTCTTGGGCTCGGGGGATCGGGGTTCGGCGTGCACCTGCATCCTTCAGCTACCGAGACGCCCTCGTAAGGCCTCTGTAGAAGCAATGGGTAGGTGGGAGATCCCCCCGGCACTACCTACATAGCCATGCACCGACCCCTTCGCCCTTTTCACGCCTAGGGTGCCCGGGGTCCGAGGTGCTAGGCTAGCCTCTGCTCCGCACACCCCCGACCCTTGCCTCCCATGATTTGCACCCTCTTGCTCTCCCTCGCCGTCCAGCCCCTGACCCCCGCTCCGGCCGCGGTCATGTCCCATGAATTCACCATTCATCGCTTTCAGGACGACGAAGATGAGAAGGAAAAGCCTGACAAGCGGCCCGAAGTCAAGGAGATCCTGGAGCGCTTGAAGGGACATGCCGGCAAGCGCGGCAAGGAAGACAACGAGGCGGTGGCTGTGGTGGACGAGCTGCTAGCCGAGTTCCCCAAGAGCGGGTTGAAGGACCGCGGCTACATCGTCAAGGGCCTGTCCGACTGCTTCAAGCAGAAGCGTCAGGAGAAGGACGGTGTGCGTCAGAACAAGCTGTTCATGGCGGCCGCTGTGGCCATGGGCGAAATGGGCCCGGAGAGCGCCAAGCCGATCGCTGGCTGGATCGGACACAAAACTCACCGCAAGGACATGCCCCTTCAACGCCAATTGATCCTGGCCCTGGGGAAGACCAAGGACGTGAAGTCGATCAAGGTGCTCACGGACTTGATCAAAGACAAGAGTCCCGCGATTCAAGGCGCGACGGCCGAAGCACTGGGCAACTACGTCCACCTGAAGTCCAAGGAACGCAAGAAGATCTTCGAGGAGCTCCTCAAGACGCTGACATCGGTTCACAATAGCAAGGAATCAGATCCCCTGGACACGATCGCCAGGCAGCGCTACGACGCCATCGCAGCTCCGATGATCACGACCTTGCAAGCGCTGTCTGGCCACGATGAGCGCAAGCCCAGTGAATGGCGCCACTGGTGGAACAAGAACAAAAAGCGAGATTGGGACGAGGAAGACTAGCTCTCGTTCGTCTGTGACCCGGGGCCAGTCGCTCCCTCCTGTGCGCCATGAGACCCAGTTCCCCGAATCACCAGGCCGGTAGTGGCCCCGCGCTACTTCTGGTCCCCCTGCTGGTGCTGGTTCTCGGGGTTCTAGTCGCCCGTTCTCAACACCGGGACCCAAGTGGTGAACGCCCCTCGGCACCCACCGAGCGCGCTGCGGACCCGGTCACGGTTTGGACCGGTTCGCTGGACCTCGCTGGGGGCAAGGGGCAATTCGTGGCGGAGCTTGCTGCGCTGCACTTCGACGCCAATCGCCAGGCGCAAGACGGCCTGGCCCTCGCACAGGCCTTCGACCTGCCCGCAGGTCAGCCCTGGCGACTGCGCGTCTTGCTCAAGGACGCAGCACCCAGGGACTTGGACCCGCACGGCCTGCGCTTGGTAGGCGAGGGGAACTCCGATCTGAAGCCCTTGGTGTCCGCGAGCGGCGTTGCGCATCACCCGCTTTTGCCCCTCTTGGAACCGAGGATGCGATCCCTCGGGTCGACTCCCACCGACGTGATCCTGTGGGGCCCCGAGCCGGGAGCGAGCGTGCAACTCGAGGGCTTGCTGGGGCTGGACAGCTTTGAATTGTCGCGCACCGCTGGAGCACCTTGGCAGCGTCTAGGCGAGTTGGGTTTGTACAGCGTCGGAGGGCATCTGTGATGGTTCGCATGGGATGGTCTCTGGCGATTGTCGTCGGTGCGCTGATGGCGTTGGTCGCATGCGGTGACGTTCGTGCCTCCGGCGGGAGTCCACTCGGGACTGGCCAGGATTCTCCCATTGTTCCGGTTGGTACGACGCCCAATGCCGAGTCCATGCAGGGTGCCCCCGAGATGCTCCCGCCCGCCGTCGACGAGCTGCAACGCCTGCGCTCGCGCATTGCCGAGCTGGAACAGCAGTTGGCCGATGAACGGGCGCGTACGGTTCAACGTGAGCGCGAGTGGGTGGAGTTTCTGCGCGCCCTGTCTCACGTGCCGATCGAGCAGGTACCGGAGCGCCCTGGGTTCCTCGCCGACGCCGTTATCGAGCGAGTTCCGGTCGATGGTGTTTTGCCTCGCCCTGAATCCGAAGCCGAAATCGGTGCCGATCGCCGACGCCAGTTGATGCGGGCGCTGAATGCGCTGCTCGTGTCGGAGCAGGTGCTCAGCATGGACGTGCTGGAGGTCGGACTCATCCAAGCGGGCTGGTGCGGGCCCGTTGTGGTGCGTCTGCTGGATGAACGCGGTCGACCCGTGGGATCGCTCGTTTCTGAACGACTGCGTTTGGAAGTGAGCCGAGCTGGCTTCGGCGTGACCCTGGTCTTTGAGGAGGGTTATGAACGTCACGCGGGGGTCAAGATCCCCTTCGGTCCCGTGGGCGCGGATGGTTTACAACGAACGGGCGTGCGGCGCATTCACTTGCCGGATCTCAACCCCGAGCCGTGGGTCGAGCTCGTGCCAGAATTGATCAGCGAACAGGACCTGCTGAAGAGCCAAGATGACGGTCTATGGCAACTGCGACCTCTGCGCCAACGCCTGGATGGACTCTTGCGCGCCGCCGGGACCCCACTGGGCGGCTGGCGTTTGGTCGAGCTCGGGGGTGTCGTGGACAACACGCTGAACGATGTGCAACTGATCGAACGCGACGGGGATGGGCGTGAAGTGCGACGTCTCTTTGCCGACCGTCTGCGCATCGAAGCCGAACCCGGCGGGGGCCTGCGCCTGGACCTGCAGGGTGGCATTCAGGTGCGCAATGGCCGTCGTGCACCCTTTCTCGCGGGCCGCTATCGCATTTTCCTACCCCGTGCCAAAGCCAGTGTCTGGCGCGCCGAGAACCTGCCCGGGCTCAGTGAGCCGAAGGAGATCTCGCCTCCCGCTACAGGCAAGGGTTGACCCGAGACCTCCGGCCGGAGAAGAATTGGGAGTGACTGAGATCAGCCCTCCCACGCCCCAGGACGAAACTCCGAAAGGCCCCCCCCAGCTGACCGTGTCCGGTTTGACCGACGCGCTCAAGCAACGCTTCGCCAAGTGGGGCCGAGTGGGCGTCGAAGGCGAGGTGAGCGGCATCAAGCGTGCGGGATCCGGGCACTTGTACTTCACTCTCAAGGAAGGAGGCGCCGTCATCTCGTGTGCTCTTTGGCGCAGTCGAGTCGACGCTGCTCTCAAGGGGCAGGCACTGCAGGACGGCGACCAGGTCGTGTGCTTCGGAAGTCTCGAAATCTACCCTCCCCGCGGGACCTACAGCCTGATGGTGGAGCGCGTCGAGAAACGGGGATTGGGCGCGCGCCTGGCTGAGCTTGAGAGACTCAAGGCCCGACTGCGTGAACGAGGCTGGTTTGACCGCAAGCGCCCCCTGCCACGACTGCCCAGCATGGTGGGCCTCGTGACCAGTCGCGACGCGGATGGGTTCGTCGACTTCCTGCGCACTCGCTCCGAGCGCTGGCCGCTCTACCCAGTGCGCTTGGCCCACACCCGGGTGCAGGGATCCAACGCGGCACAGGAAATTGCCCGGCAAGTCGAGAACATGGACGCCTCCGGTGTGGCGTTGATCTGCATGGTGCGTGGGGGCGGATCCATCGAAGACCTGTGGGCGTTCAATGAGGAGGTCGTGGCGCAGGCCATTTGGAAGTGCAGCGTGCCGGTGATCACTGGCATTGGGCACGAGCCCGACACCTCCCTGGCCGACTTGGTCGCGGACCATCACGCCCATACTCCAACGGCCGCCGCCCAGGTCGTTATTCCGGATCGACAAGCCTTGCTGGGTTCGCTCGAGGGTCAGGCGGCGCACTTGGAGCAGGTTCTCGAGCGGCTATTGGACGATCGCACCCAGACCCTTGGGCGTCTCATGCGATCGCGTTGCCTGAGCAGTCCGGAGTGGATTCTGGGGGACCGTGAACGCTCTCTGGGGTCGAGCGATCGTCGCCTGGCGCTTGCCATGCGCTCAGGATTGCAGGCGGCCGGGGCAACGGTTGACCGAGTGCGGGGCCGGCTGAGTCTTCAGAGTCCCGCCCTGCGCGTGGCGGGATTGGCCAGCCGTCTCGATGTGGTCGGCCCCCAACTGGGCCACGCAGCACTGCAATGCCTCGATCGCCGCACTCAGGCTCTGGATCTGGCCCAGCGCTCTCTTTCTTCGGTGTCGCCATTCGCAGTCCTGGGCCGCGGTTACTCCATCACTCGAATCCAAGCAGGGGAGGCGCCCCTCACGGACTCCGATTGCGTGCAAGCGGGTGACGTCTTGGAGACTGTTCTTGCCCAGGGCTCTGTGATAAGTACCGTGACCCGCAGTCAGTCTGCCGCGAAGGGGCCGATGGATTCATGACCCTGATCGAGCAGACTCACGCCATCGTCGTCAACTGGAACGGTGGACAGGCCAACCTCGAGTGCTTGGACTCGCTCTTGGCGGCTGGCCTAGCCGCCGAGAGGATTCAGTTCGTGGACAACGGTTCCCGCGACGATTCTCTCGCCGCAGTGCGTGCCCGGTTTCCCGGATTGTCTATCCATTGCAACGAGACCAACGAGGGCTTTGGCAGGGCGGCGAATCGAGGAGCGCGTGCGGCCCTGGAGGGCGGGGCCCAAGCGCTCTTCTTCGTCAACAACGATGTACGCATGGATCGGGAGACCCCTGCCTTCTTGACGGCGCTCTTGGAGTCGAATCCCACCTGGGGGTCCCTTGGTCCGCGGGTCTTGCATCAAGGGGACCGCCGTCGCATTTGGGCCGCCGGCGGTGCGGTGTGCTTTGGGCCCAACCAGACAAGCCTGCTCGGTCAAGGGCGTGTCGATGGGCCCAGCTACCGCCGCACCCTGCGCGTGGACTACGTTCCGGGCTGCGCTTTGCTCATGAGCCGCGATGCGGCGCAATCCGTCGGACTCTTCGATGAGGGCTACTTTGCCTACATGGAGGACGTGGATCTGGGCCTACGGCTCTCCGATGCCAAGCGGGACAACCTGTGTGTTGGAGAAGTGGCCTGTGAGCACCTGCCGTCCAGCACGACGGGCGGTGGCTACAGTCCGCGCCGGAAGTACTTGAACAGCCGTAACACGCTGCGTTTCTTACGCGCGCACGGGACCCCGCTGCGTTGGACCGCATTCATCTGTTTCGATGTGTTGGCCCTGCCCCTTGTCATCCTTAGCGGCGCGCTGCGTGGTCGCGGGCGCGCTGCCCTGGCCAAGGGGCTAGGCATCGTGCACGGATTGCGAGGCGGGGAGGTGGATCCCAAGTCGCTGGAGACGGGTTCCTCGTGGCTGTGGTAACGCCTGCGGTTGAAGTGATTCTGGTTTCGGACTGCGAAGCCGAAGGCGGATGGTCCGGACCGGCTGCAGTGCATCTGATGGAGTGGGAATTGGACCGCATGCGGCGCTTCCGCAAGCAGGAAGACCAGGCGCGTTTTGCGGCCGCCCATCTGCTCGTGCGCTGGGCCATGACGCGCAGGTTTGGCCAGCGGGCCTTACCGCTGACTCTGGACCAGACGGAGCGGGGCAAACCCTTTGTGACCCAGCCGACGCATGCCCGCAAGACGGCCTTCAGCCTCTCGCACACCCGCGGGCTCGTGGGGTGCGCCCTCTCAAGCGGGGAGTCGGTGGGACTGGACCTGGAGTCCATGGCGCGCCGCCTGGCCGTTCAGGAACTCCTGTCCGAGGTCCTCTCGCCGGACGAGCTGAGTCAATGGCAGTTGAGTCTAGGAGTCCTCGCGGGGGACGCCGGGCTCGAGCGGTTTCTCGAGATCTGGACGCTGAAAGAGGCCCTGTCCAAGGCCCTAGGTGTGGGCCTAGGCGTGGCGCCTTCGCTGTGGTCGTTCGACCTGACATCGTCTCCCATTCGACGCTTGGAATCGATGCCCGACGAATTCGGGGACCCGACCCACTGGCAGTTTGAGCGCACCCGTTCGGCGGATGGACACGTGGTGTCCCTGGCCTTGCCCAATCCCGAGTCCAAGCCCGTTTCCGTGCAGTGGACTTGGATGGAAGGGCACGAACTGTGCGCGGCGATGCGCTAGCGCAGGGGGCCGATTTCCTCTAGCAGAGCGTCGATTACATGGGATTCCAAGCCTCGACTGTTGGCACGCAGAGCCTCTGCGAAGCCATCCATTTGCGTGGCGCAGTCGGGTTCAGCCATGGCCGCAGCCACATACTGAGGAAGGACGTTGATGGGGGTCGTGCGTACTTGATTTCCGAACTCCACCTCACGCCCCAGGACGACGCGCAGGGCGCCCTTCTCGATGGGCTCCCCCGAGTGCTTGCAGCGTGAGCGCCCGGACGGCGCGATCTGAGCGTGGGGTAGTTCCAGCCGTTCTGCCTTCTTGGCTTCTGCCACGTCACGCAGGGCGGCCAATTCCGTCAACTCCGGAACCTCATCGGGGGGGGACTTGGCCAATTCCCAGGCCTTGTTCTGGTAGGCCTGTTCCACCTTGGGGAACGAGCGCCTGGCGGCGCAGGTCAAGTGTTCCCAGATGTAACCCACCCCATAGGGACCCTCGATCAGCGTTCCCAGACGCAGCACATCCTTGTCGATTTTTTTGCGGCACAGTTTGCAGCGGGCGCGGCCGCTGCGCGCGCCTTCGATGACAAAGGGCGGCTGCTGGACCTCCGGCTCTTGAGCGTCTTCTTGGGCCGGTTCGGGCTGGTTGGAATCGTCCATGAGGTGCGGGTCAAGGGGCCAGATCGGCCAAGGGGTAGGAGCAAGTGGACTTCAAGTCGGGGAGCCGCCCTTTCAGTTCCGTATCGAGCTGGGTGATCAGGCGCTCTCGTTCAGCGTAGAGCCGGTAACCCTCCCGGGGTCGCAGGTAGCCCGCCGCTTCGGGGTGGCGTTCACAGAGAGTGTCGAACCCCAGCTGTGTTTCCAAGTCCGCGAGGCGCTCGCGTTTCTCTAGCAGTGCCCGGGTCAAGAAGGGCATAACCATGGAGTAGTCCGCCTGCAGGGACTCGCAGGTGTTGCGATATTCATCCTTGTCGACCTTGCCCCAGGTGACCGCTTCCGCGGGCGGGCAGGAGGACAGGGAGCCGTCCGTAACGGGCGCAGAGGTGATCTGAATGTCGTACAGGAATCCGCCCACGTCCTCAAAGCCGAGAATTTGGGACAGGGCCGGTTCAGGTTGCAGATTGAAGTTCTTGGGCACGCCGCCACCCAAGATCAGGGTGCCCAAGACCTGGGTCTGGCTCTCCCTCTGGCCCCAAAGGTGATAAGCGCAGGACTCGAACACCTCCTCCTCAAGGTTGAGGCGGAAGGCCGGGCTCTGTCCCGTGGCTCGCCCCATGGCCCACAACTTGACCGCGTTCAAGAATACCGACCCGTCGCTGGGCGCACCCACAAAGACGGGGATCGCCATGCGGTGGCACAGGGCCAAGAGGCCCTCGCGCGTTTTGTTTTGTTTTTCCTGCGCCGCATAGCGGCGTCCCAGCAGGTACCGCATCTGGGTCCCGGACATCGGCTCGTTGAACTCAGGCTGCTGCAAGCAGGCGCTGATGAAAGCATCCTGGTTGAGCAGAACGTCCTCATCGAACCCGATGTCGGTGATGCGAATTGTGCGTTCGTCGCGCAGACCGCCATCATCTCCGAAGATGGGGACCTCTCGAAAGGGGTGGTCGCGCGCGTCGTCGAGGGCCCGGTGACCATCGTGATAGCAGACGGCGTCTGTGGTCGACAGCAGGCAGAACCAGCCTGTGTCGAGCAGCGGGTTGAGCCAGGTGTAGTGCTGACCGGACGCAGTGACCGGTCCCGCGATGGCCAGGGTCATGGGCACGCCGCGCCCGATGGCCTCGTCGAGCAACTGCCAGATCCGGCGCAGGTACCCGGCACCAAAGCTGGGCAGACAGGTGTTGAAAAGATCCTCCAGGTGGGCTGTGTCGGTGACGCAACCATGGGTGAGGGGAGTGTGGGCGGACATGGGGCTAGGGTAGTCCGGTCATGTCGGGTTGGCGAACAGGGATCTGCGGGTTCTGGGGGGGAGCACGGCAGCGGGTCGGGTGGTCGGGGTTCTGGAGTGTTGGCGCCCGGCCCCGGCCGGGAAGCCCGAGATCTCCAGCCGGCCGGCCAACCACCGCCCCCTCCCACCCGGGCTGACGCCTGCTGGCGCCCCCCGGTTACGGAGAATCCCATCCCCCCCTACACCTGCAATCGCTACCATCCCCCGCACCATGACCGAATTCACTCCCCATGCCGCCGAGGCCTACGGCGTTCAGGACTATTCCTCCCAACCCGACATCGCGGGCGTCGAGATCATCCCCCTGCGACGGTTCAATGACGATGGGGGGTCCATGACCGAGCTGGCTCGGCTGGATCAGGGGCAGGTCAACGGGGTCGGCGGCTTCTCGGCCGCGCAGATGAACTACTCCGTCATGGACCCCCTCGCGATCAAGGCTTTCCATCTACACAAGCGCCAGACGGATGTGTGGTTCGTTCCGCCCTCCGACAAAATCCTGCTCGTTCTCAGTGACGTGCGCGCCGGGTCGCCGAGCGAGGGAACGACGCGCCGCTACGTGCTCGGTGATGGCAAGTCGTTTCTGATACGCATTCCCCCCGGTGTGGCCCACGGGGCGCGCAACCTGCGCACCGCTGCGCCCAGCACGATCATCTACTTTGTTGACGTGCAATTCAGTACAGACGACACGTGCGATGAAGGGCGTCTGCCCTGGGATCACTTTGGAGCGGACGTCTGGGAAGTGGAACGGGCCTAGAGCGGCTTAGGCCGAGCCCTCAACGACCCGGATCATGCGCTGCAGGGCCAGGCGGGCTTCACCCGTCATTTCTGCCCGCTCCCGGTCATCGAGCCGCTCCCGACGTCCCGTGCTCTCGTCCACCGCATCTCCGGCCAGCACCCGGTTGGCATCCGGGGCACAACCCCTGCGCAGAAGGTCGAGGATGCCTGCCAGGTGCGGCGGATCATTGCGGCTCATGGTCGCGCACCCGCAGCCTGCCGTGCCGAACTCGGAATCGGGAATGTCGGCCAGGTGCATGACTTGAACGCCGCGTGCCTGCGCCACCTCCTTGGCGTTGCGAACAAAGTGGCCCTCGGTGCCGATGACGAGGCGTGAGCCCTCGGGTGCATCGAGCATCTGACCCCACAGGTATTGGGTGCTGCCCGACCCATCCGCCGCTTGGACCACACCCAAGGGGGATTCGGGGTGCACGAGCACTCGCCAGCCACGCTCCTGCCACCAATGGACGTGCTGCGGTGTGAACACGGTGTGCACGCCGCAGTAGGCACCCCACAGGATCATCTGAGCCTGGTCTAGCGCGGCCAGACCGCCCTCTACATGATCGTCATCCAAGGGAAAGGCCCCTCGGGTCTGTTCGGCATCTGCTAGGCGCACCACCCGCGCGGGGTCTAATCCCAGGCGCTGGGCCGTGTTGGCTCCCAAGTGTTCATCGGGAACGAACAACACCTTCGAGCCCTGCTTGAGAGCCCACTCGACAACCTGATGGGCGTTGCTGCTCGTACACACGGCGCCACCCGTTCGACCGGCGAGAGCCTTGAGGCGTCCGGACGTGTTCATGTAGGCCACACACACCAAGTCATCGCCGTAGCGCTCCAGCAACTGGTCCGCAACCGGCAAGACCATGTGGTCCTTGGCCATCATCTCCATGGTGCACCCGGCCTTGGGGTTGGTGATCCAAATCTGCTGGTCGTCGCGCGCCAGCAACGCGATGGACTCGGCCATGAAATGCACGGCCGATTCCACGATGATTTTCTTTTCCGGTTGGCGCGTGGCCTGCAGCGCCAGGGCATAGCTGTCGGAAACTGAACCTCCGTAGCGCTCGACCAGCTTCACGATTTCACCGCCCATGTAGTAGTGAGCAAGTAGCAGCAGGGAGTCGCCGAAGTGGTCCTGGGCCGGACGCACGTAGCTATCGAGCCAGGGCAGCACCGTTTCTGGCGTGCGGTCCGGCAAAGCCAAGTACTCCTCGGCGTAGGGACGCAGCTCGTCCTGGTACCAATCGAGGGGCAGGTCCGTCTGGCAAATCGGAATCCCCGGCCTGAGTTTCAAACCGCTGGTCATCATAGGTGGGCTCGAGCGTCCAGGCCCTAGCCCAGGTACGGGTAGCGGTAGTCCGTCGGCGGAACGAAAGTCTCTTTCATTGTGCGAGGCGATACCCAGCGCAACATGTTCAAGAGAGACCCCGCCTTGTCGTTTGTGCCGGAAGCCCGGGATCCGCCAAAGGGCTGTTGGCCCACCACGGCACCGGTAGGCTTGTCGTTGATGTAGAAGTTTCCGGCGGCAAATCGCAACCGGTCGACTCCCAAGCGAATGGCCGCCCGGTCAATGCCGAAGATGGCGCCGGTCAGCGCGTACTCAGAGGTGTCCGCGCAAAGGTCGAGCGTCTCCTCATAGCGTTCATCATCGTAGACATAGACCGTGAGCAAGGGGCCGAAGAGCTCGGTGCGCATCAAGTCGTGTTTGGGGTCTTGGACCTGAACGACGGTGGGGTGCACGAAGTAGCCCACTGAGTCGTCGTACTCTCCACCAATGACAACTTCGGCAGTGCTATCGGCCTGGGCGCCATCGATGGCACCCTTCAACTTCGCGAAGGAGGACGCATCGATCAGAGCCCCCATGAAGTTGCTGAAGTCGCACACGTCGCCCACTCCCAGTTCGGCCACCATGCCGGCCATGCGCGTGCGCACGTCGTCCCACAGGCTCTTGGGGATGTAGGCACGGCTGGCGGCGGAGCACTTCTGCCCTTGGAACTCGAAGGCCCCGCGCACGAGAGCCACGGCAAGGCTCTGGGCTTCGGACGAGCGGTGGGCGAAGACAAAGTCCTTGCCCCCTGTTTCACCCACCAATCGGGGGTACTGCGAGTACTGCGCAATCTGGTTGCCGATCGTCTTCCAGATTCCCTGGAAGACACCGGTCGAACCCGTGAAGTGAATGCCCGCCAAGCGGCGGTCCGCTAGCACCGGGTCCCCAACCTGTGCGCCGGATCCGGGCAGGAAGTTGATCACCCCAGCGGGCAGGCCCGCTTCTTCGAGCATCTTCATCAGGTAGTAGTTCGACAGGACAGACGTGCTAGCCGGTTTCCACAGGCAAGTATTGCCCACCATGGCGGGGGCCGTTGGCAGGTTGCCTGCAATGGACGTGAAGTTGAAGGGCGTGATTGCGAACACGAACCCGTCGAGGGGGCGGTGTTCTACTCGGTTCCACATGCCCGGTGCGGACTGAGGTTGCTCAGCGTAGAGCTGCTCCATGTAGCTCACGTTGAAACGCCAAAAGTCGATCAGCTCGCAGGCCGCGTCGATCTCCGCTTGGTGGCAGGTCTTCGACTGGTTGAGCATGGTCGAGGCGTTAATCGTGTCGCGCCAAGGGCCGCGCAGCAGTTCCCCTGCTTTCAGAAAGATGGCTGCCCGTTCTTCCCACGGCATATCGGCCCACGCGCTCTTGGCGTCGTCCGCGGCTTCGATCGCCAGTTGCACCTCCGCCTCTCCCGCTTGAGAGTAGGTCCCCAGGACGTGGGCGTGGTTGTGGGGCATGACCATCTGCCGCTTGTTGTCCGTGTGGATCTCCCGACCACCAATGATCAGCGGGACATCCACCGTTTCCGCGGCCATGCTCGAGAGGCGATTCTCCAGGGAGATGCGCTCTGGGCTCCCCGGTGCGTACTCACGGACCGGCTCATTGAGGGGGAGGGGGGGCTTGAAGGTGCCGTGCGTCATGGTGCTGGAAAGTCGGAATCTCGCTGGGGAGGGGCCGGGTTCGGGCGACGAGTATCGCAAGGCGATTCGGCCCTGTCGACCGGAGGCCGGTCGTGAGGTGTGATCAGGGGGCCAGAACGGGGCTTGCTCCCTTCCACCTCTTGGGCGCAGGGGCCATCATGGGCGCGCCCCGCTGCCCCCACGCGGGCACTCCTGCCCATGAACCTTCATCCCACCCCCGGAACAACCCGCGCCAGCACTGCAGAGCTAGCCGCATGGCTGGACGGTGCCCTCGCCCCTCATTTGGACGACCGCCGAGTCGCGTGGTGGGCTGGAACCCTTGAGAGCGTGGAATCCGGTCTCCCGTGTGCACAGTTCGCAGCGACCCTCGCCGTAACTAGTCGGCATGCCCCGCGCGTCAGACTCAAGCCTGGAGAACCCGATCTCGCCGCGGCCCAGCAGCTTCTACCTGGCTGGGATCCCACCCACTGGGATGTGTTGGAGGCCATGCGCTGCCGCATGCTCCTGGCCCGTCCGGACCTAGAACAGGACTCCTTCGCCCAGGACTTGGACGAGGTCTGCCGACACGCCGATGAAGGCGAGTTGCGAGCGCTCTACAAGTCCTTGGCTCTCCTTCCGGACGCCCATCGATTCCGAGCACGGGGGGCCGAAGGTTGCCGGACCAACATCGTTCCCGTCTTCGAATCTGTAGCCTGCGACACTCCATTCCCCTTCGAGCACTTCGACGACTTGGCCTGGAACCAGATGCTCATCAAGGGACTTTTCATCGAGGCCCCACTGGTCCGGATCTACGGTTTGGACCGGCGGCTGAATCCAGAGTTGGCGCGCATGGCGCTCGACTTGGCCGACGAGCGGCGGTCCGCGGGGCGTGTGGTCCAGCCTGAGCTCTGGATGTGCCTGGGCACCCATGGCGGGCAGCGCGGAGTTGAGTCTATGCAGCAGGAGCTCGACGGCGACCACCAAGCCGGACGGCGCGCCGCCTACCTGGGCCTGGCGCGGGCTGGCGAACAGGTCGATCGCGCGTCCGACAGCGCGCTATCTACCACGCACCTGCGGGTGCTGGCCCGCGACGTGGGCCGCGGCGCTTTCAATCACCTCGACGACTGACTGATCCCCTAACCTCGGACATCCCTATGCGTTTCTTCGATCCCCACATCCACATGAGCAGTCGTACGACGGACGACTACCAGGCCATGGCGGACGCCGGTGTGCGCGCCGTGATCGAACCCGCCTTCTGGCAGGGCCAGCCGCGCACCACGATCGGCGCGTTTGTTGATTACTTCTCCAGCCTTGTTGGTTGGGAGCGCTTTCGGGCTTCGCAATTTGGTATCAGCCACTACTGCGCGATCGGGCTCAACTCCAAGGAAGCCAACGACGAGGGCTTGGCGCGCGAGGTGTTGGAATTGCTGCCTCTCTATGCGCTCAAGGAAGGCGTCGTCGCGGTAGGGGAGATCGGCTACGACGAGATCACCGCTGCGGAGGAGCGCGCCTACCAGGCCCAGCTCGAATTCGCCGTGGAGCACGACATGGTCGTGATGGTGCACTCGCCGCACAGGGACAAGCACCATGGCATCTTGCGTTCCATGGATGTGGCGGCCGAGGTTGGCCTGTCCATGGATAAGCTCGTGATCGATCACAACAACGAGGAGACCGTTCAGAGCGTGCTCGACCGGGGAGCCTGGGCTGCCTTCACGATCTACCCGCATACCAAAATGGGGTCCCAACGCATGGTAGAGGTCGTCAAGCAGTACGGCCCCGAGCGCATTATCGTCGACAGTTCAGCCGATTGGGGGGTGAGCGACCCCCTGGCCGTGCCGCGCACGGCGGCCTTAATGCTCGAGCAGGATGTCGATGCGGCCTGCGTCGAGCAGACCTGTTGGCAAAACGCACTCGACGCCTACGCCCAGTCAGGTCAGATCGACGTCGCGGCTCTGGAGCAAAAACCCCAGGTGGACCAGAGTCAGATGTTCGGAGACAGCAGCATCTTGCGTGGCCAGGAGCCTCGAGTGGATGCGACTGTTTCTAACTGAACTGCCTGGGTTCGCTGGGCTCAATGCCCTCCGAAATCGTCGCAACCTCCTGCAA
>CAYXTP010000012.1:0-124887 GCA_964467985.1 uncultured Planctomycetaceae bacterium | reverse complement strand
GTGATTCACGGGGACGTCAACGACTACAACGTGCTGGTCACTCCTGATGGCGCATCCATCACGGGGCTGATCGACTTCGGGGACATGGTCTACAGCTATCGGGTCGGGGATTTGGCCATTGCTGCGGCCTATGCGTTGTTGGATCAGGCCGAGCCGTTGGATGCGTTGGAGGAAGTGGTGGAGGGATACGCGCAGTCGCTGCCGCTCGACGAGCATGAAGTTGAAGCGCTTTGGGGGCTCGTATGCCTGCGGGTTTGTGTCAGTGCGGTGTTGGCCGCGGATCATGCGCGTGAGTACGAGAACACGGACTACTTGGAGATCAGCCAACGCCCGATTCGGCATGCGCTGCCGCGGCTGGTGGAGCGGCCTTTTGAGATGGCGGCAGCGGTGGTTCGTGGGGCTTGCGATCCGGGCCGCGAGCGGGTGTCGGGACCTCGGACACGGTCGAACTCGAAGGAGGTTGCCGAACGCCGCTCGCGATTCGTCGGCCCCAGTCTGAAGCTGTCTTATGGGCGTCCGGTGCACTTCGAGCGCGGGTGGATGCAGTACCTGTTCACTCCCGAGGGGCGACGGTTTCTGGATGCGTACAACAACGTACCGCACGTTGGGCATTCCCATCCGGCCGTTGTGGAGGCGGCAACGCGTCAGCTGCGGCGCTTGAACACGAACACGCGCTATCACTACCGCGCCCTGGGAGAGTATGCGGAGCGCTTGGCCGCAACGCTGCCTGCCGGGCTCGATGTGTGCTTTCTGTTGAGCTCAGCTAGCGAAGCCAACGAGCTGGCCTTGCGACTGGCGCGTGCAGCCAGCGGCGCGCGCGATGTTGTCGTGATGGAGGGCGCGTATCACGGGAACACGTCGACGCTCGTGGATGCCAGTCCCTACAAGCACGACGGGCCGGGCGGTGGGGGCGCGCCGGATTGGGTGCACCGTGTTCCACAGCCGGATCTGTATCGCGGGGCGTACCGCGCCGAGGATCCGGAAGCCGCTCAGAAGTACGTGCGGGATGCGGAGGGCGTGGTGGAGAGGGCTGCCGCCGAGGGGCGGCGCATGTCTGCGTTCCTGGCCGAGACTTGCCCCAGTGTGGGGGGGCAACACGTCTTGCCCGCCGGCTACCTGACCGGCGTCTATAAGGCGATGCGGGCGGCGGGTGCTCTGTGCATCGCCGACGAAGTGCAGACGGGCCTCTGGCGCCTAGGAGATGTGGCGTACGCCTTTGAAGAGCACGGTGTCGTGCCCGATGTGGTTGTCTTAGGCAAACCCATCGGGAACGGGTATCCACTGGCGGCGGTGGTGACGACCCGTGAGATTGCCGAGGCCTTCGACAACGGTATGGAGTTCTTTGCGACTTTCGGGGGCAACTCCGTGGCCTGTGAAGTGGGCTTGGCAGTCTTGGATGTGCTCGAGAGTGAAGGTCTGGCCGAGAGGGCGCGCCGTGTCGGAACAACGTTGCTCGCAGGCTTGCGCGAGCTGCAAGATCGCTTCGATGTGATCGGTGACGTGCGCGGCCGCGGGTTTTTCTTGGGCGTCGAGCTGGTTGAGGACCGGGAGTCCCGGGCGCCGGCGACTCAGGTTGCAAGCCGCGTGAAGAACGGGTTGCGCGAGGCCGGGGTATTGATAGGCACCGATGGATTGGACGACAACGTGCTGAAGATCCGCCCGCCGATGTGCTTTGACGCGGAGAATGCGGGACTTCTACTGGAGCAGCTAGAGCAGGAGCTCTCTGCGTGCTGACCTGGGGATGCGGGCCAGCTCGCTTCAGTCCTCGTCATCTGAGTTCGGGGGGGAGAACACTTCGTCGCCCAGCTCAAGACCCGACGCGCGGTCCTTCAGGGTCATGACGATTCTGCCCGAGGCGGGGTTCTCAATCTCGATCTGGCGCGCGGACCGGATGCCGTTCACGAGCTCGAAACCGGAGTAGGTCATGGTGATGGGAATCCGCACGGGGCCTTCGATGGTGATGAACTCAACCTTCAGCACGTCGCCGGTCTCTGCGTCGATCCAGTAGGAACGCCTTGGCAGGTCGCCCTTGTTGAGCCCCACGACATACACGGCGCGTTCATCCAGCGTGTCGCTGCGGAGGACTTCAACGGAATCGAAGTAGTCACTCCAATTTCCGTCCACGGCACTGGGGTGGTCGAGAATGGCTTGGGTCAATTTGGTTCCCGACAGCTCATCGAGCCCGCTCATTGCGTTGTAGGACCACGCGCGGTCTCGGCGGAGTACGGTGTCCACTCGTCCGAACTTGCCGAAGTCCATGTGGTTGGCGAAGCAGTCGGTGCCTCGGGTGTAGACCGTCAACTCTCCGCGCAGGCCGGCTTGGGCGACCCAGATGTCCCCGGTGACCTTGGAACCCCCACTTGCTTGGATTGCGGCGACGCGCTCCTCGGTCTTTCTCAGAGCGTGGATCTGCTCGAGAGTCGGTAGGTCCGGGTCCGGCGCTTCTTCCAAGCGCGTGAAGAGGCGGTCTCCGGAACTTCCGTGGAACACAAGAGACACGACCTTCCCATCACTATCGGTTTTGAACGTGGCGCCGAAGTCAGCGCGTGCTCGGAGGGACGCATGACCGTCGGCGTCGGGCGTGTTGAACTCCAACACCTTGCCCTTATCTTCCATGGCGAGCCGGCCACCTTGGATGAGTATCTTGATGTGCTTGCCTCCTATGGCTCGCACGAAGGTGCCCACGTACTTCTTGAACTCGGGCGGGGCCTCCACCACCTCGACTGCCACGCCCTCGCGCGGGACTTCGAACTGGAAGCCGGCCTGGTGGACGGAGAGACCTACGACCGCGTCCCGACCATTGCGTTGGAAGGAAACCGCGATCTGGTTGGTGAGCGCGAAGTACCACTTGCCCTCCGCATCGGGCTGCTTGAGTTCAAAAACCTGCTGACCGGGAATGTCCACGGCCAGCTTGTCCTCGAGCACCAAGACCTTGAACTCAGCGTCCGTAAAGTCGGCGAAGTTGGCGATGTAGGTGCCCGCGTACTGCTCAAGCTCCAGCTCCTTGGCGTCCGCGCTCGACCCGTCCGTCGCATCCGGCCATTCTTCCAGCAAGGCGCCAAAGACCATGGGCAGAGAAGACTGTTGCAAGGGGGCGACCGAGAGGTTGGTCAGCAGCACGTAGCCCAGGTTTTCCTCGGGCATCATTCCCACCTGCGCGCTGAAACCACCGATGTTGCCACCGTGCTCGACGACGTCGCGCCCGTCGATCTCGTGCAACATCCAGCCGAGTCCATACGACACGCCACTGCCGATCTCGATCTGCGGCTCCCATGTTTCGAGCAGGCGGTCGCTCGAAATCAACCGGTTCCCGTCGACCTCGCCCCTACCGAGTTGCAGTCTCAACCACTGAGCCATGTCCAGCACGTTCGAGTTCACCGACCCGGCGGGACCGATGTTGTTCAAGGTGACCATCTTGAACACCTCGGTCGTCTCCTGGTCCTCCTTCCACCTGTAGCCCACCGCCAGCCGGGGATCCTCGAGGGCCTTGGCCGCGGTGACTGTGCTGGAGGTCATTCCCAGCGGCGAGAAGATGCGATCGACCATCATGTCGTCCCAGGTGGTCTCTGCCGCGATCCCAGCCGCCTGACCGGCGGCCATGTACGTGACGTTGCAGTAGTGGAACCCCTTGCGGAAGTCGTCCCAAGGCTCCGCGCCGGAGCCAGTCATCAAGACTTCCTTGCGCCCGACCTCACCGTTCATCCAAAGCAGGGACATACGCGCGAATCCGTGGCGATGGCAGAGCAGGTCACGCAGGGTGCACGCCGCATTCTCGTCTTCGCTGCGTACCTGCAGGTCGAAATACGGCAGGAGTTCCGTTACGGGATCGTCCCAAGTCAACTTGCCCTCATCCACCAGCATCCCGGTGAGGGTGGCGGTGAAGGCCTTGGTCGTCGACCCGATGGCGTAGATCGTGTTTTCGTCCGCCGCCCGCTCGCCCGCGATATCCGCAAGGCCAAACCCGCGCGCCCAGATGATCTCATCGTCCTTGACGATAGCGATCGACATGCCCGGGATGTGCCCACTCTTCCGGGCTCGCTCGAGCGTTCCGGCGAGCTTCTCCAGGCGCTGGTCGAGGGTCGGCTCATCCGCTGCACTAGCGAACGGGGTGAGGAACAGGGTCGCTGTCAGAGAGAGCAGAATCGTTGACTTGGACATGGGGCTCCAGCAGGGGACGAAAGGGGTGGGGCGCCGGCCGGGTGGGGGGGCAGGGCAGGATGTGTGTCGGTAGCGGCGACGCCAACTTACCGTCCCCGCCAGTACGCCGGCGCTCCTCTGGAATTCGATTGAATCCGGTTCAGACTCGACATGCGGTTCCGTGCTCCGTCGTGAGAGGCGCCAGGTGGCCTCGCGGGGCGTGATGCCCGCATCGCTCGGCGGCGGAGCGGGCAGGAATCCACCCATCACGTACGGGTGCTGGCCGTCCGAAGCAGCTTGCCCGGGGTCTCAGGGAGCCTCCGATGGTTCCCCTGCTTTGCCGAGAAGGGCCCAGGTGGTATCCCGCGGCTGGTAGACCCAGATATGAGAGACAGCGGAGTTGTCGCCCGCAAAGCCGAACAACACCAGCCCCTTCGCCGCTCCACCGGGCAAAGGACCCCATGTTCCATACCGCTGGGTTCTGGCTGGGTCGGCGCCGGACTTCAGGTCAGAGCCCTGGGGTCAAGGTGCCACGTCTCATCGGGGACCTCCTCGCTCAGGAAAACCCCGCGCGTCCAGAGTGCGGTCGTAGAGGAGGAGCCGGTGGGCACGACCTTTGCGGCCCATGCCGCCATGATTGGCGCTGACGAGTGTGTCAATGATCAGTCAATCGCGTGTGGGGGCGGCTCATCCCAGGGTGCTTGCTCACTGTGTGCCCCCCACCCAGAGCAGGGGTTTCTTTCGCGCGGTAGAATCCGCGTCCCTGGCCCGAGTTTTCCCAAACGAGAGAGGAGGAATATGATGGAGAGCAACGAGTTCACGCCCGGACGTTTCTGTTGGTGCGAGCTTGCGACGAGCGACGCGGACGCCGCCACCGCCTTCTACTCGGAGTTCTTCAACTGGACGACCGAGACCCATCCGATGGGCGGCGGACACGGCGACTACACCATGCTGCGCCTCAACGGCAAGGACGTGGGCGGGCTCTACAAGTTGATGCCGGAACAAGCGAGCCAAGGCGTGCCACCCCACTGGCTTTCTTATGTGGGCGTCGCGGACGTTGACGCGGCAACTGAGAAGGCCAAGTCCCTGGGCGGCAATTGCCTCATGGAGCCGCTCGACATCATGGACAAGGGGCGCATGTCCGTGATTCAGGACCCGAGCGGGGCGGTGCTTGCCCTGTGGCAGGCCAAGGCCAGTTGCGGCTCGGGGGTTTTTGGCGAACCGGGCGCGACCTGCTGGAACGAGCTCTTGACCAACGACCCGGCCAAGGCCGGCGAGTTCTACGCCCAGCTGTTTGACTGGGAGAAGCACGAGCAGGACATGGGCGGCACGCAGTACACGATGTTCATGCAGGACGGGGCACCCGTAGGCGGCATGATGCCTCTGCCGCCGGAAGCGGAGGAGGCGCCCTCGCACTGGATGCTCTACTTCTCCGTCGGCGACTGCGATGAGAGCGTCGAGCGCGCCACGAAGATGGGAGCAAAAGTCTGTGTTCCGCCGATGGACGTTCCCTCAATCGGCCGCATGGCGGTTCTCATGGATCCGCAAAACGCGGCCTTCTCGATCATCCAACTTGCGCCCCAGCCCTGCTGATTCAACAACCCGAGCGGCCCATGGACGGAAGCGGGTTCTGAAGGGAATGAGGAGCCGGGGGCGTACGCCCCGTGGCGGCAGGTAGGCACGGGTCGGCAGTCACTTCTGCGGGGGGAGTACGAGTTCCAGCGTCTCCCCCGCTACCACATCGACTTCAATCTGTCCCCCTCCACCGGCTCGGTAGTTCACTACGGTTCGACCCGGAAAGAGCGTCTGTCGTGCGATCTTCCCCTCTCCTATGAACCCATGTCCAACTCCAAGGCCATCGTGACGCAGGTTGAAACCACTCTCCGTTCCGTCCCCTGAGTGGACTTCCAGGATGGCCCCGCGTTGCACTCGCACTTCGATGTTCGCAAGCAGGCGGCCGACCTCGACTGTGAGGTCGCGTACGAGACCGATGCGACCATCATCCGTGCGGGCAAGTAGGTGATAGGTGCCGGTCTCAAGCTCCTCCTGTACGAAGGCACCCGTCTCAGCGGCGGAGTAGTTCCAGCGCTCGTAGCCCAGGGGGGAGTCAATGGAAATCAGGCGCAGCTCGGCTATGCAACCCAAGCCCGTTTCGGCGTCGACGACGCGACCGCGGATCATGGCGGCCGGAAGCAGCCGCAGGAGCAGGTCACGATCTCCGGCGGATGCGGTCACGGGCTCCGAGTTCATACTCAGGCCGCTGCCGTAGGCATGGACCAGGTATTCGCCTGGCGCGAAGGGGCCCGCGATGAAGCTCCCATCAGCGGAGCTGCGGAAGTCCTGGACACCTCTCAGGCGCTCGGTCTTGAAGCGTACCCAGTCGCCCCCGTAGGGCTCTCCCTGCCCGTCCACCACATTGCCTCGGATGTACAGGCCGCGGGTGACGTGGAGTTGCAACCCGATTCTCTGACCGGGGAATTCGATCAGCACGAGTTGGGCGAGGGGGGCGACTAGGTCAGATCCCCCGTGCTGGTCCTCGATCTCCTTCCACGCAGGGCCGCAGAGCCATGTACCTGTGGGTACGTCGTCGAACGTGAAACGTCCCTCGGCATCCGTGACGGCTTTCTTCGAGGCCTTTTCTCCGTCCCAACGATTGAAGTACTGGGCCAGATTGCCATCGCTGGATCGCAACCACACGTCCATGTTCGTTACAGGTGATCCGTTCTCGTCGAGGGCAAGGCCGTCAATTGAACCTCCGTTTCCCAGGGCCCAGGTGACAACGTGACGCTCGGCTTCCCGTAGCTGCAGTGGCTCGGGGAACTTGCGCAGCACTTCGGATGCCCGGCGCAGCTCGATCTCGATGGGCACGCCCGGTGGGAGGCCCGTGATCTCGAGTTTGCCCGTGGCGTCGGATTCGGCATTCCAGACGGGGTGGCGACCTGTGGTGTTGTTCGACGCGCCGCGCGGGCGGATCAGGTAGCTGAAGTTGGTCGTGGCATGCAAGGAGACACCGGCAGCGGGAATACCGGCTTCGGTGATCGTGGCTTGGATGCTGCTCGATCGTAGGAGGTGAACGACCTGGGCTTTGGCTCGGTTCTCGTGACCAGGCGTCGGCACGACAAGGGCACGGCCAAATCCGGGGGCGTCGATCTGGGCGTGACTGCGCCTCCACGAATAGTGATGGACCTCAAAGTAACCCAGTGAATCCGTGAGCGTCTCAGCGGGCATATTGGAGTCGGGAATCACGACCGGTGCGCCGATCACCGGATCGCCGGTCGCGCTGGCGATTGCTCGTCCCCAGAAGTGGATGTCGGGGCCGACCCGCAATTCGATGGTGAGATCGCGCTGCTCGTCAATTTGCAAGGGGCTGACCCGTTGGCTCAGACGACCGACTTTTGGGTCCTCTCCGTCCACGCGCACCACCAGCTCTTGATCCGGTGGAACCTCGAAGGACGCCAGGCCATCGGCCGTCGTCATGACCAGCTCCATGAGGCCAGCAGGTTCGCTTTCGGCCCAGAGGATCTGGTGCGTGTCCCTGCGCTCGAGTTCCACGTGAACTCGTACTTGCTCCAATGGTGTGCCCGCTCCACGTTCGAGTACAAGGATCGTTAGGTAGCCACGGGGTGTTGTCGGTGTTGAACTACCGGGCCCCAGCTCCAGCGCGTCGCTACCGGGAACCTCCGCACGCAGTTCGTCGACCCGAGTCGACGGTGATTGAAGGGCGTCCCCTTGATTGCTCACAGGGGGTGTTTCCTTCTCTGGCCCCAGCGACGGGTTCTGGCTCATTCCGTCCGGCGAATTCCACGTCCACGTGAGCCAGAACGCGAAACCGACAACCACAACTGCAGCGAGGAATGCAGCGAGCTTTCCCATTCGAGGAAGCATAGGGTTTTCGACTTGAACCAGCGAGCTGACGCCTAACCGGATCCAAATTTGGCCGACAGACACGTCCCCTGAGGGGCGTGCACGCGTTGAAGTCCGTGTTCGTCGCACCTCGGCCGTGAGAGTGGATACCATCCTTCCAGTGATGAACCTCGAAGAAGCACTGAACGAATTGAAGGCGCTCGGCAACGAGAAGATGCGCGCGCAGAACACCAGGAACGGGGCCGGGGACAATCAGTACGGCGTTCGGTTGGGTGAGATTCGGAAGGTGGCGAAAAAGATCAAGAGCGATCACGATTTGGCCTTGGAGCTATGGGCGACCGAGAATGTGGATGCGCGGCTTCTGGCCATCTTGGTGCTCAAGCCCAAGGAGCTCACTGCGGATGATGTGGATCGCATGGTGCGGGAGTTGACCTTCACGCACGCGGCGGACTGGCTCAATTCGTATGTGATCAAGAAGCATCCCGACAAGGAGGCTCTGCGCGAGAAGTGGATGGCGGATCAGGATCCAATGGCTGCCCGGGCTGGGTGGAATCTGACCGCCGAACGCATCGTGAAGAGGCCCGAGGGGATCGACCTCAAGGCCCTTCTGGATCGTATCGAGTCTGAAATGGCGGCCGCCCCGGCCGAGGCTCAGTGGACGATGAATTTCTGTCTGGTGGAAACCGGAATCCACTTTCCCGAGTTTCGCGAGCGAGCCCTTGGCATCGGCGAGGCTTTGGGCCTCTACCGCGACTTTCCCACTTCGAAGGGCTGCACCTCTCCCTTTGCTCCGATCTGGATCAACGAAATGGTGCGGCGCCAGGATTGAACCGGCGCGTCCCAAGCGAACTTGCTCCATCACAACAAACTCCATGGCCACCATCACAGTCAGCACCCACGTCTCCGCTCCTCTCGAACAAGTCTTTGAGGTCTACACCCAAATCGAAAAGGCCGCAGAGCGAATTCCGGACATCACGGCGCTCGAGGTGCTCAGTGAGGGCCCGTTCGGTGAGGGGACTCGCTGGCGTGAGACGCGCGTCATGTTCAAGAAAGAAGCGACTGAGGAGATGTGGGTCACGGGCTTCGATCCGCCCAACGCTTACACGGTTGAGGCCGAGTCCCACGGCATGAGTTACTCAACTCGCTTTTCGTTCACTCCCGATGGAGAGGGAACCGAAGTCCGTTGGGACTTTTCCGGCACGGCCCAGACCCTGGGCACGAAGATCATGTCGCCCATCTTCAACGTGCTGATGAAGGGCACCATGAAGAAGTGCATGCAGCGCGATCTCGATGCACTGCGCCAGGTGTGCGAACGCGGCGAGGCGTGATACGCGGGTCACGCCGCGACGATCAGCAATAGGTTGGCACCCTGTTGGGATTGGGCTAGTGACCCCAAGAGCAGGAAGAGACTTGGGAAGAGGGTCCGGCTCGTTTTCGCAGTTCTCTTCGATTCCCGATCGGATGGACACTGCGGACTTATCAATGGGAGGACCGGTCTCGGCAAGCGCAATCAGAAACACCTGCTAGCGGACGACTTCGTATCACAATGTGGGTTCAGGGGGATCGTCCCGCGGCGATCGACGAACCATGTCCTCGTGTGCCTGGGCCATCAGCCGGCCGATCTCGTGCTCCTCATCCACAACCACGTGCGCGCCGGCTGCTTGCAGTTCGGCAAGGGAGCGGTGGAAGCGAGCACGCACTAGGACCTGGGCGTGGGGCGCGCGCAGCCGAATGTCGCTCACGAGTCGAAGGGCGGCGGCGGCGCCCGGAACCGTGACAACGATGTAGGAGGCGGACTGCAGACCTGCGTGTTCCAGCACCTCCGCGTAGTGTGCGTCTCCAGTGACTCCGCTGTATCCGAGGTCGCGAGCGTCTCCAGTGGCCGCGGGGTTCTGGTCGACAACCACCACATGCCAGCCGAGCTCAGCCATGCGCTCTGACGCCGCGCGGCCTGCAGGGCCGAAGCCTATAACGATGACCGCATTGGGGGCCTGGGGTTGAGCGTCCCCTTTCTTGAGTGCTGGAGCGCTCCCGCGAGCAAAGCGTGCGGCCAACACGGGCGCATGGCCTACGAGGTAGGGCGTGAGCGCCATGGTGATGACTGTCGTGGAGATAACGAGCATGAAAGTTTTCTCGTCCAGGAGCTCTCCGCGGGCGATATCGGCCAAGACAAACGAGAACTCGCCCAGTTGACCGAGGCAGACGCCCGCCGCCAACGCAGTCCGCCCACGGCCGCCAAGGAGTCGCAGCGCAGCCCACACGATGGCCGTCTTGCCAACCAGAACCAATGCGACGACCGAACCCACGAGTAGGGCGTTCGACGCGATCCACGCGGGATCGGTCAACATTCCCATCGCGGTGAAAAACAAGGTCAAGAGAAGCGTCTTCAGGGAGGACACGTCCGATCGGATCTGGGTCGCAAATGGCGATTCCGCAAGCAACATGCCGGCCACAAATGCACCCAGGGCGGGGGACACGCCGGCCGAGTGGGCGACCACCCCTGAGCCGAGACCCGACGCCACCGCGACAAGCAGTGGGAGTTCACGGTTCGAGTGCATGGGGCCGATCGCAAGCAGTCGGGGGACGATGTGGTAGAAGATCACGTACAGGGCGGCGACCAGTGCCGCGCCGATGCCAGCGGTCTGTAGGACTCCCCAGAAGATCTGCTTGGTCGAACCCCCGTCCGAGAGAACGCTGACGAGCAGCACCAAGGGCACAACGGCCATGTCTTGCACGAGGAGGATCCCCAAGGCGCGGTCACCGTGCACGCTTTCGAGTTCGCCCCGGGCAGTCAGCACGCGTAGCACGCAGGCCGTGCTGCTCAACGCGCAGATGGCTCCAATGGCCAAGGCCCCGCCGGACCCGAGTCCTGCAAGGGCTCCGGCTCCCGCCCCGAGTGCCGTGGTCACCAGAACCTGGAGTGTGCCGCTCCCCAGTGCCAGCCGACCCATACCGCGCAGACGAGACCACGAGAACTCCAGTCCGACAGTGAAGAGCAACAGAGCCACGCCGAGTTCCGAAACCGCGAGCACTTCATCGCCACTTCGGATGAGGTGCAGCACGTTTGGCCCAAGTAGGGCTCCGGCGATCAGGTAGCCGATGATTGCGCTCTGGCCCACACGCTCGAAGAGACCCCCGAAGAGGGCGCCCACTCCCAAGAGGACCACGATGTCGAGTAAAACCTGCCAGATGTCCACGAGCCCAGCGTACCGCTTCGCATAGCGCGCCGTCGCCTTCGGAATGATGGGGAAACGGGGGCCTGCGGCAGACGGTTAGTTGCCAGGGGCGCAGATCCATGGAGGGGCCCGGGGCTCGCGACCGGCGTCAGGCGTGCCGGATTCTGATCGGCATTGCGGTGCGGGCCCTTCTGCTCGTGTCCATTGAGCTTGTAGACTGTCGTTGCCTATGTACGTCCGTCTTGGGTTCGCGGCCATTGGGGGTCTGGCGGTGTTTGCGCGACACGTGAACATCCACCGCCGCAATGATCCGGCAGGCGTCGGCGGTGGAGATTGGGTTCGCGTCGATCTCGGGACCCGCCAGCTTGGGCGCGACCGATATCCGCTCTCGCTTTCTGACCGGAGTAGCTCGCCGTGACCACTGTTTTCCTAGTTGGCGGCTTCACGCTTCTGGCGTCGTTCCTCTGCTCCCTCTTCGAGGCGGTCCTTTATTCTGTCACGCCCTCGCAGATCGAACTTTTGCGACACCGGCGCGTACAGGGTGCGCAGCGGCTCGCGCAGTTGCGGTCGAATATCGAGGAGCCGATCGCAGGCATCTTGACGATCAATACCGTGGCCCACACGGTGGGCTCGACTTGGTGTGGAGCGGCCATAGGTGAGGAGCTTGGAAGCAACGCCGTGGGGGTCTTTGCTGCAGTATTCACCTTCCTCATGCTGACCTTCACCGAGATCGTGCCCAAGAGCTTCGGTGTCCGGTTCGCACCGGTACTCGGGATCTACTGCGCCTGGCCTATTCAGCTCATGACCTGGGCCGCGTGGCCCGTGGCCAGGCCCGCGCAGATCGTGATGCGGCGCTTGATGGGAGATGCCCCCTCCGCAGGCCCCTCCGAGGCCGAGGTGATCCAGTTCTCGAAGCTTGCGGCCGCTCACGGAGCAGTACGGGACGAAGAACGAACGTGGATCGAGAACGCCCTTCGCTTGGACGCTGTAACCGCAGGTGACATCCGTACTCCCAGGACCGTAGTCGAGACCCTGCCCCTCGACGCCAGCTTGAATGAACTCGGTCGCTCAAACCTGGTCCACAGCCGGATCCCAGTGACTGATGGCAAGGAGGCGGACTGTGTGGCCGGCCTCGTCTATCGGCGGGAGGTCTTCGACGCCATCGTCGCCCAAGGCGATCGCAAGCGAGTCCAAGACATTATGCATCCCATTGGATTCGTTCCCATGTCGATGCCGGCACACAAACTGCTCTCCAAGTTCGTCCGAGAGCGCAAGCACATCGTGGCTGTGACCAACGAGTACGGTGGTTTTGAGGGCGTGGTCACCCTGGAAGATGTTCTCGAGTGTCTGCTCGGCCAGGAGATCGTCGACGAGCACGACGAACATGAGGACTTGCAGCAACACGCCCGAGAGCGAGCACCGGGCAGGCAGGAACCGCCGGAGTAAGGACGGGGTCAACGCACTCCCTCGTCCAGCCGGACAAGCATGGGCGTCTGCTGGGCCCGACTGCCCTCAAGAAAGGCTCCGACGCTTTCACCATCGGTCATCGCCAGACTCGGGTCGCCCGCGCCTTGGCCCTCATCGAGCAAAGAGCTGCATGGATTCCGGCCAAGTTTGGCCGCCGTGGAGCGAGGCCTGGGTCGACTGTGCCCATCAACCCTGGTTGGGCAGGGGAGGCATGAAGTGCTAGGGTCAGTGGATGAAGACGATTCTGCTATGCGTAGTCGTTGCCCTACTCGGCTTCGTGACCACCCAGGCCCAGCGTCAGGACGAGCAAGTAGGCGTGCACTGGGAAACCGACTTGGCGAAGGCCACCGAGATCGCTGGGGAGACGGGCCGGCCACTCATGATCGTGTTCCGCTGAGAGGAATGAAAGGAGTGCCGCTCCTTCGACGGGCAGGTTGTCCGTCCCTCAACTCAGCTCAGGGAACTCTATGAACAGTTCGTTTGCGTGCGCGTGACGGACATGCGAGGCGTGGATCTTGCGCGCTATGCGTTTGACTTCGATCTGACCTTCTCGGTGCTGCTCGCCCATCCGAACGGGCACGTGTATCACCGGTACGGGGGGCGCGATCACTTGGCGCCGGATCGTTGGCTGGGGCTAGAGGCGTTTGAGGACCTGCTCAGGGAAACGCTTGGAGAGCACAAACGTGTGGCGCCCGTGGCGAGGACGCTGGCTGAGCCGCTGTTGATCGAGAAGATTCCGTCCTTTGTCAAGCGGGACAAGGGGGAGTGCGTGCACTGTCACAGTGTGTTTCCGGCCTTCTACGAAGAGGCCCGCGGGGCAGGGACGTGGAAGGAGGATGATCGCTGGGTGTACCCCCCGCCCAGTCGCATCGGATTGGAACTCGACCCGCAAGACCCCATGCTGGTCTTGGCCGTGGAGCAAGGGTCCTTCGCCGGGCAAGCTGGATTGCGCACGGGGGATCGGCTGTTGGCAAGCGCGACTCAACGGCTCCTGAGCTATGCGGACTTGGGACAGGTGCTGCACGACTTCTCAGGCGATGGCGGTGAGTTGCCTCTCGAGTTTGCACGTGCGGGGTCTGAGAAGCAGGGAACCTTGAAGCTGACCCCGGGATGGAAACGGGGCACACCGCTCGAATTCTCGTGGCGCGCTTTCAAGTGGGGCTTCAATCCGGCCCCGGGGTTTGGAGGGCCGGAACTCACCGGGCCGGACAAGCAGGACCTAGGCCTGGAGCCGGAGGTCTTTGCCTTCCGTGTCGGATACCTGGTCACATGGGGTGAGAACCGGCGTTTCGGGCAGCAAGCAGCGGGCGCGGGCTTGCGTGTTGGAGACGTCTTTCTCTCGGCAGCGGGCAAGAGTGACTTTGACTCGCACCAGCACTTCCATGCTTGGTGGAGACTGACACGGAAGCCGGGACAGCGCGTGGAAGTCGTGGTTCTGCGGGCTGGGAAGCGGATTGACTTGGACTTCGAAGTCCTGCGCTGAGCCGAGCAGGAGACCGGTTCCTAGTGTTTGCCTTCGAGTGGAAGCAGATCGGTGTAGACAAAACCCTCGCGCTGTACGGTCTCCCCGGTTGCGACCCGAAGCGTGTCACTGAATGCGGGACCAGCCGAGACAAACGTGTGAAACTCGCCGTTCTCACCGCACGGATCGGCCGTATTGGGGAGTTCGCCCAGGAACTCGTGGTCGAAGGCGTGGCCTGCGAGGGCGCGTGGAATCTGTTTGGGGTCGAGGCAAGTGACGAAGGCCTGGGTGCCGGCGTCGATCATTTCATTGGCGAGAGACTTCGTGTCTGACCCCCACAGGGGAAAATGAGGTTCGAGGTCGAGGGTTTCAACTTGCCGCTCCCGGTACTCGCGCACGTCTTCGAGAAACAGGTCACCGAAGGCAAGTCCTGTGATTCCGTTGGCCTTGACCTTGGCCAGCGCCAAGGTCACACGTTCTTCATATTCAGAGTTTGAGCACGGGTGGGGTAGAGAGGCGACTTGCAGGGGAAGGCCCACGGCGCGCGCCTGAGCTTCGAGCAGGGTCTCGCGCACGCCGTGCATGGCCACGCGCCCATGCTGACGGTTGACCGTTGTGAAGAGCCCGGCGACTTCAATGCGACTGTCTTGACGCAGGACGTGCAGCGCCCAGGCGCTGTCTTTCCCGCTGCTCCAAGAGAGCAGGATCTTCTTGGGAGTCACGGTGTCGCGGGCTCACCCCAGCGGCCGCTGAAGATGATCTCGGCGAGGGGCTTGCGCGTGCGGGGGCTGGACTCGCGTTGGTGCATGGACTCGGGCAGATCGTCGAGCGTGCCCGGGTAACCGAGGGCGATCATGGCCACGGGCGAGGCGTTGTCGGGCAGTTCAAGTACCGCGCGTGCCTTCGCGGCATCGAAGCCGCCCATCTGGTGGGCGGCGAGACCGAGAGCTTGGGCCTGCAGTACCAAGGTTCCGGCTGCGAGACCCACGTCGTGCCAAGCATGGATGTTCGGCTTGGCATTGCGGGAGTACGTCTCGAGAGCAATGGACAGCAACAGCACCGGAGCGCGGCGGGCCCACGCGTTGCCCTCCACCAACAAGTCGGCGAGGGTCTCGAAATCGGCCGGGTTCTCGCGCGTGGCGAGGGCGAAGGACCAGGGTTGTTCGTTGTAACTGGAAGGGGCCCAGCGGGCCGCTTCCAGCACACTCGCGAGGTCGGCTGAAGGCACGCTGCGGTCCGCGAAGGCCAGGGGGCTCCAGCGCTCGGCGATCAGTTCGTGAAGGGGATGGTTGGCGTCTGCTGTCTTGCGCGTCATGACTGTTGCTCCTGGGGTAGGTCCCACACTACCAGTTCGGCGTTGTCGAGGCCCTCAAACTGGAGGGCGGACTCGTCACTCACGGCGAGGCCATCGCCCGCTTCGAGCGTCTCGCCAGCGATCAAAGCGCGGCCGCGGGCGAGGTGGACCCAGGCTGATCGGCCGGGAGCCAAAGAGTGTTGCACGGTTTGTCCGGCGTCCAGGTGCCCGACGTAGAGGCGCGCATCCTGTCCGATGGTAAGCGAATTGTGCTCACCGTCGGGTGAAACCACCAAGCACAGGGTTCCGTTACGTTCCTCAGAGGGGAAGTGGCGTTGCTCGTAGCGCGGCGTGTTGCCGCGCTGGCTGGGCAGAATCCACATCTGCAGGAGTTCGAGAGCCTCGTCGGGGGAGGGGTTGAATTCGCTGTGCGTCACCCCACTGCCTGCGGACATGAACTGCACGTCCCCGGGGGTGATGCGCGAACCGTTGCCCATGTTGTCCTTGTGCTCAAGCGTGCCATCCAGGACGTAGGTCACGATCTCCATATCGCGGTGGCCGTGGGTCGGAAAACCCTGACCCGCTTGGATGCGGTCCTGGTTGAGCACACGCAAGGGACCGAACTGCATGTGCTCGGGGTCGTGGTAGTCGGCGAACGAAAACGTGTGGTGGGCGTCCAGCCAGCCGTGGTTGGCATGGCCCCGGTCAGCTGCGCGTCGGATGCGGATCATGGAGGAGGCTTGGGTCGTGAGTGACAAGAGTTCGCAGGGCGATGGCGATTCTGGCCCAGCTTGCCGATCTATGCTCACCTGGCTTGGACGAATACGGTCAAGCGCCCGTCTTCCACCGTGAACGAGCCGTCCTGGGCGAATACGCTGCCCCACTCGCTCCAGGAACTGCGGTCGACCAGTTGCCAGCCGGGCGTGATGACCTGGAGGTGGGTTGGGCTCTCGTCCGCCTCGGAGTAGATGAAGCCTGCCGCGCTGGAGGGAGTTGTGCGGTTGCCATCAAAAGCCAGGACGATGCCCTCCAAAGGTCCCAGGTCTTCGCCATCGCGGGTCTCGTAGGTGTGGATCCGAACGCTCCATCCCTTGCGTAGGGGAATTTCGGCCGTGCGTAGTCCGTTGGCGTCGGGGGGACTGAACAAGTCCTCGTTCATCACAGGCGAGCGATAGCCCTCCATCCACAGGGTCAGGTCGATCTTTGCAGAGAGGGGGTAGGGTCCGAAGCGGGCGACCGCGGCTCGGCGGCCGTCGAGTAGGGTGGTGACGCCATCGGTCAGGTCTCCGTCGGCGCAAAAGCCGAGGAAGGCGTGGGCCAGGGAGCCTTGGTCGTCGCGAATCACGAGGCTCACTCGGCCGGGGTCTTGGGGGTCGATGACACGCACCTCCAAGGTCTGCGTGGGCACGTCGTCATCAACTCGGAACTCAAGACCTGTCCCCTTGGGTCGGACGGGAATCTCGGTCGAGACGCGCAGGCCAGTGGTCGCCAGGGCCCCGTCTCGCCAGCGGGCATTGAACACGTAGTCCCCCGCAGGGACGTCTTCCAAGCTGAACAGGGCCTCGCCGGACTTCCAATCGAGGGGAATGCGCGTGAATGGGTCCGATCCTTTGAGTCCTTGCATGGTGAGGGCCGTGAGTTGGGCTCGGCCTTGCTGGCCATCGAGCGACGCCCCGGAGGAACTGAACACGCGACCCTTCACCTGGTGCAACTCGGACGGTGGGGGCCGGGTGATCTCAACGCGGACGGGCTCCGGTGAGGGCACGGCGACCTGAAGCGCCTGACTCCTGGCGCCGGAGGGCGTCACGGCCAGCGTGTACCGACCCGGCGGGACGAACTGGAAGTCGAAGGGAGTCTCCGCATCCGTCTCCCAGCGCGGTACCCATCGGTCGGCTAGGTAGGCGGAAGCTCCCGCAACGGATTGGCCTGATGCGGACAGGGTCACGTCGGCGTAGCCCACCCTTGGCTCACCTTCGGGCCACACGAGTAGGACGTCGAGGGATGAGCGCTCCTGAAGCTCCACGCGCAGGGGTTCGTGGGCGTAGCGTTCGTACTCGCTCAATGGGGCGTGACCGAACACTCGCCCGTCGCGCGAGGCCAGGAACACGCGCGAGGGCAGTGGTGCATCCTCCACGTTTTCGAGCGAAGGTCGGAACCAAGTTGGAGATGAGCCGCGTACGGGCGTTGCGTTTCCCGCTAACCCCGCCTTGGATCCGCCGTCGGGGGACCAGGGTGACGGCCATTCGAACACGCCTTCGGTGCGCACGAGTTCCGCAGGTGCGCGCCAGATCCCCGCGACGAAATCACTGTGTTGTCGCCCACCCGGCGGGTCGAAGTTGAGCAGGATAATCGGTCCGACTGAGAGGCGGAACTCGGTCTCAAGCGCTTCTCCTGTGGGTGTCAGTATGTGTTGACCGTCGGTGCGCTCATGATCGAGAGTTAGGAATCCGATCCGACCGGCGGCATAGGAATCCGCCGTGACAAACCGTCCAGTTTCGTCGGTGATGATCCACTCAGCCGTGGGGCCATCGAAACTGTCTGTGGATCGCAGGTAGCCCCCTGCTTCGTAGACGGTCTCACGCTCGATGCTCGCGTCCTGCACGTCCAACCAGCGTTGAGCTCGCAACGCGAGGTGCGGCAGGGGTTGTCCGGTCTCCTTGTCCAGGACGAGGCCGCGAACCGGGGCAGCCTGACGTCGGAATGCGCGCAGTTCCAGGGCAGTCGATTGAGTCGCTCCGAGATCAGTGGGCCGGATTGCAGAGGGCTGGAGCTCCCAATCACTGTTGTTCAGGAACATGACGGCGAGCGAGCGGACAACTGCTCCACTCTGCGCCTCGAGGAAGGGCTGCAGGTCGACCATTCCGTCGGGCGAGGTCTTGGGCAAGTGCTGCGCCAGCACGCTGGGCCTTGTGATCCCCCTCTCGTTAGCGGCGTCGGGGCCGAAGACCACCACCCGCAAGTAGAGCTCGGCCGCGGGCGTGTCGTCCCAATCGTTGACCACCCGAAGGAAAGCCCCCTGGGCCGAATCGGTTTGCGCCGGGTTGCCCCCAGGGTCCGCTGGATTAGAGACATCGCTGCGCTCGGCGCCGTCGGAATCTGGGAGCCCGGCAAAACCTCGAAGGTCGCGAACGCCAGACTCTTCGCTCTGCGAACTCGGGCCGGACACGTGCACGGGCCCGAGTGCACCTCCCTCGTCTCGCAAGAGGGTGAACAGCACGACGCTGATGCCCACGAGGGCCAGGACGGCGAGAAGGGGATAGCGACTGTTCATGGTGGCGGCCCCTTCAGGGCCTGCGGGGTGGGCGGCCAACTTGACCGCTGGAGACTTAGGCCCGAGGGCCTAAGATCATCAGACCAAAAGCTCAGAAACCACGCGCGGGTTCTCGACCCCGGCCAAGCGCTGGTCCAGGACACCCTATCCTCCGGCCGCCCCCTCACCAACCGGGCCTAGTGTCGCTCGCGCAGGGTCGCCCTCAGGATCGGCAGCACGGCGCGGTCCTTCTCGCGTCCAGTCTCCTCCTTCATCGAGATCCGTGTTTCCAGGTTGAGCAAGCGAACATCCACCCCCTCTTCGAGTTCGATTCGCTCGCTGGACTCGATCAAATCGCCGTAGCCCCGATCTCCAGCGACAGGCCCCAGGAGATCCAGGGGGCCGTGACAGGTCATGAGCGACGAACGACCGGGGCCCTGCAAATCCTCGGCACAGGGACGGAGCTTGCTTTCGGGATGCTCTCGGAACCAAGCGTCCATTTCCTGGAGAGCCCGAGACAAGCGCTCGCTTGGCGTGAGCGAGAGCATCCAGCGAATGAGCGAGATGTCTACCCCGTCGGGCGATGACGAGGACGACCCCTCCTTCCGCTTGCTGTCCATCTCTTCGGAGTCCATCGCTGCGCCAGTCTAGCAGATCGAATCGTGAGACACGGAGGGAGAGTCAGTTCCCATCAACAACTCTCCTCGCACCACCACGGGGAAGTTCGTCGCACCCGGCGCCAGGACCGCGCAGCGTGCACTGCTTCGCATCCGGTATGTCACTCCGAAGCGGCGCGGCATTTGGAGGCCAGAAGGCGCTGGACACGCCGCACCGCATCAGCGTCCCTGAGCACCACAACCCCAGTCCGAATCACGCTAGGAGTTCCGTCACAACGCGCGGGTTCTCGACTCCGGTCAAGCGCTGGTCCAGGCCCTGGTAGGGGTAGGTGAAGCGCTCGTGGTCGATGCCCAGCTGGTGCAGGATGGTTGCGTTGAGATCGTTGATGTGCACTGGGTCGCGCACGATGTTGTAGGAGAAGTCGTCGGTCTCGCCGTGTTCGTAACCGGGTCGGATGCCGGCCCCGGCCATCCAGGTGGTGAAGCAACGCGGGTGGTGATCGCGGCCGTGGTTGGTGGCCGTCAGCGTGCCCTGGGAATAAATCGTGCGGCCGAATTCACCGCCCCAGATCACCAGGGTGTCCTCCAACAGACCGCGGCGTTCGAGATCGAGGACCAAGGCCGTACTGGCCTTGTCCGTGTCCAGGCATTGGCCGCGGATGTCCTTGGGTAGGTTGTTGTGCTGGTCCCAGCCGCGGTGGAAAAGTTGAATGAAGCGCACGTTGCGTTCGGCCATGCGGCGCGCGATGACGCAATTGGCGGCGTAGGTGCCGGGCTTGCGCGCGTCCTCGCCGTAGAGCTCGAAGGTCTCGTCGGGCTCGTCCGACAGATCCATCAGGTCCGGAACCGAGGTCTGCATGCGGAAGGCCATCTCGTACTGAGAAATGCGTGCTTGGATCTCGGCGTCGTGTGTCTCCTCGTACTTGGCCTCGTTGATCTTCGCGATGCCGTCCAACATGCGCCGCCGTGTGGCGGGATCGATGCCATCGGGGTTCGAGAGGTAGAGCACGGCGTCCTTGCCACTGCGGAACTTCACACCTTGGTATTGGGAGGGCAGGAAGCCCGCTCCCCAGAGGCGCGAGTACAGCGCTTGGAAATTGCCCTTGCCGCGCGAGATCATCACTACATAGTCGGGTAGGTCGCGGTTCATGGAACCCAAACCGTAGGAAAGCCAGGCGCCCATGCTGGGCTTGCCCTGCTGCTGGCTGCCCGTGTTGATGAAAGTGATCGCGGGGTCGTGGTTGATGGCTTCGGTGTGCATCGATTTGATCAGGCTGATCTTGTCGACGATGCTCGCGGTGTGCGGCAGGAGCTCGCTGACCCAAGTTTGATGCTCGCCATGCTTCTTGAATTCGAACATGGGGGCGACGCAGGGAAACGTGGATTGTCCGCTGGTCATGGTCGTCAGGCGCTGGCCTTGACGAATGGACTCAGGTAGCTCGATGCCGTGGTGCTCGCGCATCTTCGGGTGGTAATCGAAGAGATCCATCTGCGAGGGTGCGCCGTTCATGAACAGGTAGATGACGCGTTTGGCCTTGGGCGTGAAGTGCGGCAGGCCCAGGTCGCGCGCACGGCCCAGCGCTTGGTCGCCGAGCATGGAGCCCAGGGCGAATGCTCCCAGGCCGCTGGCCCCGTTGCGCAGCAGGGTGCGTCGCGTCATCTGGCGCTTGTGCTCTTGAATCGGATCCATGGTCATTCGCGGGTCAGGGTCTCGTCGAGGTTGAGGATCATGGATGCGAGCACGGTCCAGGTGGCGTGCTCAGCCGGGTCGAGGGTCTCGTCGCGTCCGCTTTCGCCCATTGCCAGCAGGGCGAGGGCCGCCTCGGGGTCCGCCCGGAAGACATCCAGTTGTTCGGCATAGACCTCTTGCAACACCCGGCGCGCGATGGGCGTTGCTGGGTGTGCCGTGCAGAGCAGGAAGGCCAAATCCAGTCGCCCGTTGAAGTCCGTCTCAGTCAGAATCAGGCGTTCAGCCAGGTGGCGGGCCGCTTCGACGAATTGCACATCGTTCAAGGTGACGAGCGCTTGCATGGGAGTGTTCGTGACCTGTCTTTGGACGACACAGGTGTCGCGAATGGGCGTGTCGAAGGTTGCCATGGCGGGCTGGGGCGCGGAGCGCTTCCAGTAGATGTACATGGACTTGCGGTACAGGTCCTCGCCATGGTCCTGGGTGAAGCGCAGGTTGCGATCGAGGGCCACCTCATTCCACAGGCCTTCGGGCTGGTAGACCTTCACACCGGGGCCACCCACCTGATCCACGAGCGTGCGACTCACGGCCAGGGCCTGGTCTCGCAGGAACTCACCCTGCAAGCGGAAACGCGGAGCACGAGAGAGCAGCACGTTCTCTGGATCAAGACCCAAGGTCCCTTCGTTTACCCGAGACTCCTGTCTATAGGTTGCGCTCATGACGATCTGCTTGAGCATGTGCTTCACATTCCAGCCGCTCTCGATGAAGTCATTCGCCAGCCAATCAAGCAGTGCCGGGTGACTCGGTCGTCCACCCTGCGAGCCGAAGTCCATGACTGTTGACACGATGCCGCGGCCGAAAATCATGGCCCAGTAGCGATTGACCGCAACCCGCGCGGTCAATGGGTGATCGGGATCCACAAGCCACTGCGCAAGGCCGAGCCTGTTTTGGGGCGCACCCTCGGGTAGAGGTAGAAGCGCTTCCAACACGCCGGGCTGCACGGATTCATCCAAGCGGGGCGCGTCGTATTGCCCGCGGTCAAGCACGTAGGTCATCCGAGTCTCGGCCACGTCTTGCATGACCATGACGGTTCCGATGGCCTTCTCGAGCTCGGCCTTCTTCGCTAGTGCAGCTTCCTTGAGGGCCACCTGCTCGATGCCAGCGGGCCAGCCGGAACGGACAAAATGACTGTGCAACACCTGATGCGCTTCGTCGTCCAGGGTGCCAGGTGCTTCCTTGATGGCCGCGAGCACGGCGTCCGGCAGGCTCTCGCCGCCCATCTTGAAGTAGTAACCCGTCGGGCCGCCGCCGTTCACGATCTTCAGAAGCAGGCGGCTCTCCCCGGCAGGCAGTTGGATCGTGGCCTGGTCCTGGTCCGCAGCTGCAGCGCGTCCCGTGTCATTCTCGAAGACCTTCTCGCCATTCAGCCAGACCCGAATGCTGTCATCACTTCCCAGCGAGAGCGTTGCAGCCTGGGCCTTTTCACAGTGGATCGTGCGAGTCAGGTAGATCGCGGAATTGCCCAGGCTTCCCAGGTTGTGAACCTCGCCGTCTTTATCTTCGCGCGGCTTCCACCCCTGTCCCCCGATCTCAGCAGCGATATCGATATCAACCGCCTCCGGGCCGTGGTCGGTGTTGTAGGCCGCCGCCTTGCTGGGCTTCTGAAAGGGCCCGAGAGAGTGCCAGCCAGCAAGCACAGGTGACTCGCTCGCCAACAACGCCTTGCGTTTTTCTGCATGCCAGCTCTCGAACTCGCTGACCGGTGGATCCGCGCTTTGCAGGAACGCGTCCACGGCTTCGATCGATGCTGTGATCGCGGCGAGATCGCGCTCCTGTTCACCCGTGGGGACAGAGATCAGGGGGACGGCATTGCCCGAGCGCGTCTGGAATCCCTTCTCCACACTCTGGTTGAAGAAGGCGAAGAAGCGGTAGTAGTCACGCTTCGTGATGGGATCGTATTTGTGGTCGTGGCATTGTCCACACTCCATGCTCAGGCCGAGCCAGACGTTGCTCGTGGTCTTGACCCGATCGACCATGTACTTGACACGCAGCTCCTCGTCGATGGCGCCGCCCTCATCCGAGGTGGGTGAGTTGCGGTGGAAACCCGAGGCAATTCGTTGCGACCTCGTCGGGCTCGGCAGCAAGTCACCGGCCAGTTGCTCAACCGTGAACTGATCGAAGGGCATGTTCGAAGCGTAGGCGTCGATGACCCAATCACGCCAAACCCACATGTCCCGCGGCCCGTCCGCGTGGTGCACGGACGTGTCGCCATAGCGTGCCGCGTCCAACCAGGCCAGGGTCATGCGCTCGGCGTAGGCGTCACTCGCAAGCAGACGGTCGACAAGTTCTTCGTAGGCTTTGGGCCCGTCGTTTTCCGCGAAGGCCAGCACAGCTTCCGGTGTGGGCGGCATCCCGCACAGGTCAAAAGACAGGCGCCGGATCAGCGTGGCGCGGTCGGCCTCGGGCGAGGGGCGTAAACCGTTCTCGATGAGACGGTGGTGGACGAAGGCGTCAATTTCGTTGCGCACCCAGTCAGCACTCGCGGGCAGGGCGGGCGAGGCGATGGACTCAAAGGACCAATGGCGTTGGTACTGCGCGCCCTCCTCCACCCAGCGCGTGAGGATTTGAATCTCCTCAGCCGTGAGCTCACTCTCTTCAACCGGAGGCATGCGGTCATCGGCCGACTCGTGAGTGATGCGGCGAATGAACTCGCTGTCACCCGGGAGGCCAGGAACGACGATGCCCAGCTGCTCTCCAACGATTCCCGGCAGGTCCAGCCTCAGCTTTGCCTTGCGCGTGCCCTGATCGGGGCCGTGACACACGTAGCAGTGCTTCGAGAGGATCGGCTGCACATCCCGGCCAAACTCGATGGCCGCCGGATCGTCGAGTCCGCCGGAGAATAGAAGAAGGGCCAGGGTCAGAGTCATGTTGGCTTTTGGGAACGACAATTGGCTGCGCCGACCCGACCCCGATCCTACCTTGCTGCGCCGTTCCTTTGGACGGGTTCTGTCATCGTCCTCGACCCCTGGATCTCGAACGGGGGTCGGCTCCACCTCAGCCAGCCATGTGAAGCTTCCGTCAGCAGGCTCATCACCGGAGTGTCGCCGCTAGGATCCTCTCCATGCGTACTCTTTTTGCCCTGGGTCTCACCCTTTGTTTCGCCTGCGCCAGCCCTGAATTGGATGGGATCACCCGGGCGTGTCAGGCTGAACTCGACGCCATCCATGAGGCGGGCTCCTTTCCCGGCGCCACCGCGACATTGATACTCGCCGACGGGGGCGAAGTGCACCTGGCCACTGGGCATACGGAACCCGGAGGCCGAGACCTGACGCCCGCTGACCGCATGTTGATCGGCAGTACCGGCAAGACGTATGTGGCTGCGCTCGTGCACCAATTCGTCGAGGAAGGACGCCTAGGTTACGACGACCTCGTGAGTCGCTGGTTCGCGGATGCCGAGTGGTACGAGCAGATTCCCAACCACTCGACCCTGACGGTGCGGAATCTGCTCCGGCACCAAAGCGGACTGGAGCGCTACGAGTTCAAACCCGCCTTCTGGGAAGCCGTCGTTGCAGACCCCGATCGACACTGGCAGCCCAGCGAATTGCTGGCCTACGTCCTGGGCGACGAACCCATGTTTCCGGCCGGAGAAGGCTGGGCCTACGCGGACACCAATTACATCTTCCTGGGCATGATCTTGGAGTCGATCGCCGAACGGCCCTTCTACGAACTCGTCGAAGAGCGACTGCTCGGCCCACTTCAATTGCGAGACACCCTGCCCTCGAACCGAAGGCGCCTGCCGGGTGTCGTGCAAGGCGAGGTGCGCATGGGCCAGCAGCTAGGCGTGCCGCCCCAGACTCTGGATGGCGGGGCGTTCACCTACAACGTGCAATTCGAGTGGTGCGGGGGAGGCTTCATCTCTACCTCGACCGATCTGGCACGTTGGGCGAAGGTCCTGTTGCAAGGTCAGCTCTTTTCGGCCGCGACTCTCGCCGCCGTGCTCGATGCCGTTCCCGCACGCGAGCTGGGCCCGGGACGAGGCTATGGACTGGGTGTCATCATCACCGACACCGAACTCGGCCCCCTGCAGGGCCACGATGGATTCATGCCCGGATACTTGACCTGCATGGGGTACTTCCCCGAGCTCGGTGTCTCCGCCGCAATCCAGGTGAACACCGACAACGGACGAGCGGTCGGGATGCCTCTGCACCAAGTCCTTGTACGCTTGGTGCGAAGTTCGACAACACCCCCTATCGAGAGTCGCTAGCGCACGATCGAGTACCCATCCAACCACTCGTGCCCCAGCCGACCCGGGCGCGTACGCACGAGCATGCGCGTTGAGTTGGGCTGGATCGCGTCATAAGTGGCCTTCGAAATGCGCACCCAGCGCACGTCGTCCACGGCCCACCAGGATTGCAGGCAAGCGCGGTAGCGCATGTCCCCATCATTCTTCTTGGCTTTGCGATCGAGCACGGTCACCACGCGCTCTTCGGCCGGTGAGGAGTCGAGGACCCCGTTGGCGAACACGAGTGAGCCGCTAATGAAGAGGGGCACGACCAGGGCGGAGACCACGCTCAGGAGCCGGACGAGCTCGTAGGGGGACGTACGGCGCTGCACCGCGAGGGCCAGAAGGGTGGCCGCGGGGGCGATGGCAGGTAGGCCAATCAACAGGCATGGCCAGACGAAATCGGACGGGAGTACCGGAGTGAATTGGGTTCCACCCGCGATCAGCATGGCGAAGCCAGACACGCCCAAAAAGACTAGGGCTGCCCAACTTCCGGCGACGGCCAGGTCGGTCTTGGGGCTGGGACGTACCTCGTGGTGCGCGCTGAACTTGGTTACGCAGGCGGCGAGTTGACTGAGTTCCGCGACCATGTTGAGGACATCATCCGTGGCGTTCTTGTCGGGCAGCCCCTTGCGCGGACCCGTGACTTCAACCCGGTCCCCGCTGAGGTGTACTGCGCGTACACCGCGATCGAGCAACCGGCCTACGATGGCGCGATTGGGCTGCTTCGTGAGCACGAACGACGTCAGTTCAAGATCCCGGGTCTGCACGTTGAAGTCGCTGTCAAAGCGCGAGTCGCGGGAACGGAACTGCAGGGCCGGGACGAAGATCTTCATCCAACGGTCCAGGGCGCCCTGGCGTGTGACACGGAAGCGCCCAGCGAGGGGGCAGGGAACGGAAAGAACAAAGCCCTGTTGCTTGGGCAGGAAATTCAGCTTGAACTCCAGATCTCCATGCCGAGCCTCCAGACCGGCCTTGCCCAACTCGCCCTCGCAGCGCTGGAGGAGCTGCTCGATGAGTTCCTTGTCGGCCTTCGAGAAGCGCGTCCTGTAGGCGCCCTCGGCTAGCAGGGTGAGGTGGGTGATGGCGGCGGTCATGGTTCAGCTCTCTTCTTCCTGGCCCTTGCGGCGCTTAACGGACTGCCGCAAGAGGAACTCGATATGCCCGTTCAGGCTGCGCATCTCACTGTCGGCCCAGCCGCGCAGATCCTCCATCAAGGAGGGTGGAATGCGCAGCAGGAACGGTTTGCGCGCCGGCTTCTTGGGCGTGGGCACGCTGCCGTTTCCGGCTGCTTCTCGTTTGGAATCGCTCACCTTGGATCGTTCTCCAGGGTGGACCCGTTAACGGAAAGGGGAGACGTCACGTTCAGGTGTAGAGGCTGCCTGTGTTGAGCACTGGTTGCGGAGCCACACCCCCACACAGCACAACGAGCAGGTTGCCCACGAGGGTTGCCCGACGTTCTGCGTCCAGGTCCACGATTTCTCGCTCTCCTAGTTGGGTGAGGGCGTCATCGACCATGCCCACTGCGCCCTCTACGATCTTCTTGCGGGCCGCGATGATGGCATCGGCCTGTTGACGCTGCAGCATGGCGGAGGCGATTTCAGGCGAGTAGGCGAGGTGGCTGATGCGGGCCTCGACGACTTGGATTCCAGCGCGATTCATGCGCTGCTGGAGTTCGGTTTCGAGCTCGATGGATACCTGATCACTGTCCGTGCGCAAGGACGAGATGTCGCCCAGATCATCGGCTGAGTTGTCGTCGTAGGGGTGGCTCTTGGCCAGATGCCGGACGGCTGTCTCGATCTGCACGTCCACGTATTGGAAGTAGTCTTCCACGTCGAACTCCGCCTGGGCTGTGTCTTGAACTTGCCACACGACAACGGCGCCGATCTCGATCGGGTTGCCCGCCAGGTCATTCACCTTGATGCACTCACTCGACAAGTTGTGGGCCTTGAGCGAGATCGTGTGCTTGCGCGTGAACGGGTTGGTCCAAAAGAGGCCTTCTGTGCGCACCGTGCCGCGGTACTTGCCGAACAAGACGAGCACGCGCGACATGTTTGGGTTGACGATGAAGTAGCCGAACAGCGAGAGGAAGGTCAGCAACACCGAGACAACCATGGTCACGACGAACCAGGCGATCTCCACGATGTCGTTCGTGGAGGCGAAGGTGATGAGCGCGGCCCAGTACAAGACCACGCCGATCAAGACGGGCCAGCCAGAAAGGGCGTTGAAGGTGGATTCGCGGGAGGGGGTACGGGTGGTCATGATTTGAACTCCTGGTTGATGTGCTATCGGAGTGATATCACATTGATATTCATTTATTCACCCCTTGGCTCGAAAATGTGGATTTCCGGCACTCTGATGCCCCTGGGGCGGCCCACGAGCCGTCAAAAAAATACGCTAGTATTTATAAAACCGATGTTTGGAGGGAAGCTAGAGAGCACTGCCATGACCACCGAAGACCTACCCAACGCGGAACTCGACGTTCTTGCCGCGCTTTGGAAGCAGGGAGAGAAGACAGCACGCGGGGTACGCGAAGCCCTGCAAGGACATCGGCCCATGACCCACGGGGCGCTCGCCACCCTTCTCAAGCGCCTCGAGTCCAAAGGGCTCGTGGCACGCACCGGTCGCAAGGAGGGCAAGGCCTTCGTGTATCGGGCGACGGGTCGGCCGGGGCGCACGATTCGCCGTAGGCTAGACGAGTTGGTCGAGCGCTTGTTTGGTGGGGACCGGGTGGGAATGGTCAATTCACTCTTTGAAGGCCGGCCGCCGACGTTAGAGCAGATCGGAGAACTCGAAGAGCTGCTCGATGATCTGAAGCGCAAGAGCAGCGAGGAGCGAGAATGAGCCCCTTCGATTCGGCTGCGGTCGCTTGGTGGAATTGGGTCGTTCCCGCCAGTGTGCAACTCGCAGTGGTCGCCACCGTGGTCTGGGCCCTACTGCGCCTGACTCGCCGCTGGTCATCAACAGTGCGCCTCACGTTGTGCGCGGTCGTGCTGCTCAAGTTGATCGTGCCGCTCTCCCTGTCCTCGCCGACAGCCTTGCTGGGGCGGCAGGATCTGCCCGCCGTGAGGCACTACACAAACATCCAAGAGCTCTTGGCCTCGCGCGCTCACATCGGCGCGGCGTCGACGGCCGCGGGGACGAGTTCCGCAGCGGCCGGACAGGCTCGAACGCTTGGGATGCGCGAGTGGCTGTTTGTCTTGCACGGCCTCGGTGCTGTGGTCGTATCGGTCGCTCTGGCCCGACAAGGCTGGGCTCTCCGGCGCCTGACAAGACAGGGGCAACCCGCCGGATCGTCCCTCGATGGCCTTCTGCGCCAGATCGTCGGGGAGGCGGGAATGTCGCGCGTCCCCACACTGCGTTTTAGTTCGGAAGTGGACGCGCCCGTCTGCTTCGGGGTGTTGCGGCCCACGATTCTGTTGCCCACGGGCTTGGCCTCGCGTCTGGAGCCCAAGGCGGCAAGAGCCGTATTGGCCCACGAAGTCACCCATTTGGCCCACCGCGACCCCCTGTGGAATGCGCTCACTTGCGTTGCCTCCGTCGCCTGGTGGTTCCACCCGGCGGCTTGGTGGATTGCACGACAGGTGCGTTCCACCCAGGAGGAGCGCTGTGACGACGCGCTCTTGAAACGCGGCGGAATCCAACCCGAAGCCTATGGCCGCGCGCTATTGAGCGTGGCAGCCGAACTTGCCCGAGGCTCGAAGGGCCAACGGCCCGGGGCCCTGACCCTGTCGATGGCTCGCCGCGAACACGGGCTTGCTCGCCGGCTGCGAAGAATACTGAACCCCCAACCCCCTCGAGGAACTCATATGTTGCACTTCAGTGCCCCCGTCTTGCTCGCCCTGACCCTGGTGCCCGGTGCAAGGCCGGCAACTCAAGAGCCTTGGCACGAAACAGAAGTTCGGTCCGCCTCGGACCCCACGACTCTAGATCGCGCGCTCAACTGGCTTGTGGAACAACAGAGCGACGATGGACCCCAGGCTGTCGCTGATCGCGTCGGCGAATCTGCTCCACTCCTGGCACTGATCGGAGCTGGTAACACCCAAGCAGTCGGCCCGCAACGCAAGCTTGTGGCACAGATGGTTGAGCGCCTGGAGCGTCACTTCGCCAAGCAAACGAAGGGGCTCCCGACCCGGGAAGACGCGCTGGCCGCTCTTGCCTTGACCGAGCACTATCTACTCTCGGGCAGGCCGGCCGAGCGCGTGCCCGGGGTGAAGGCTGCTATCCAGCACATCACCCGCGCAGCTCAGGCACCTGGGCTCGATCGAGAGATTGCCTTCTGGTCCTGCCTGGCCCTGATAGGCGCCAAGGACTCGCAGGTCGAGATCGACGCAGAGGCCCTGACCAGGTTGCGCGCCCGCGTGCCACTAGGGGCCACGGACGGCGCCCTGTACCTGAGCGAGGAGGCAACCTGCGCGGCCTCCATCTTCCTGCACCTTGTGTCTGGGGGCGACTTGGATGACAAGCGTCTGACCGGAGCGGTCGAGCGAGTTCTCGGAACGGTCGCGCGGCCCGTGACGGACGATCCGATGCTCACGTACTTGGGATCGGCCGCGCTGTTTCAGATCGGCGGTGCCGAGTGGATCAGCTGGAACCAAGGGCCGCTTGCGCGTCTGAACAAGCGGGCCGATAAGGACGGCGGATTCTCAGCCGCGAAGGGGCTCCCAGGCGGGCGCCGCTGGGCCACAGCCATGGCAAGTCTGTCCCTGGAGACGCGCTACCGCTACTCAAGGCTCAGCGGCCGGTAGCGGGAAGATTCTGGACCTGAGATTGCCCAGACATTTGTAGTTTGTCTGGAAGGATCAGGCACTCGTCCGAATGGCACGCCAACGCCCCCCCGGTTGACGCTGACAGGCCCACGTGAGCTCCTGTGGCCGCCTTGGGAGCCTGCCCGTTTCTCCCCGTTCTCGCTTCGGCTTACGCCGAACCCGGTCTCTCCTAAGGACATTCCCATGCGCGCCCTCTCTACCCTCGCCGGCCTGTGCCTCCTCTTCTCTAGCGCCTCGTGTGTCATCGTCATTGATGACGAGGGCGGTCATCTATTCGGCATCGGCTCGGGCAAGCCCGGCTCGGGCGTGTGCGTGACGGAAGTGCGTGCAGTGGAGCCCTTCTCTCGCATTCACGTATCAGGCAGCACAGACGTGGTGGTCGAGATTGGCAACCAGCTTCGCGTCGATGTGAGCGCCGACGACAATCTGATCCAACACCTTGTGACGCGCGTCGAAGACAGCACCCTGAGAATTGGCCGAGACGGGGGCAACTACAACTTCCGCTGTGGACCCTCTGTGCACGTCAATGTGCCCTCGTTGGACGGACTCACGATCAGTGGTTCGGCCGACGTTCGTGTCGAGCGCCTCGAGGGTGGCTCCTTCAAGCTTCACGTCTCCGGTTCCGCCGATGTGATCGCGAACGGATCAGTCCAGACGTTGGACGCATCCGTCTCTGGATCAGGAGACCTGAGCCTATTCGGTCTCGAAGCCCAGGACGTGCGCGTTCACGTATCGGGTTCGGGTGACATCGAGGTTACCGCGCTCAACGCGATCCGAGCCAGCGTGAGCGGGAGCGGAGACGTGCGTTACCGAGGCAACCCTTCCGGCCAGGAGACCACGGTCACCGGGTCGGGTTCTATCAAGCGCGACTAACCTCAAGAACGGGCCGTTGCCTCAGGCTCCCTTGATGTTGCGGTCTATTTCGCACGACTCTCGACGGTCGTGGAAGACCTGTCAATGCGCGACAGGCGCCGGCCCTAGGCCGCCCCGCTCAGGGCAAGAACCGCTCGCCGCCCGAATTTGTCCGCTGGGGGTCCCTGGCTCGGGGAGCAGGTAACCGTCCGCGCAACGCGGCGACCAGCCTGTAGGGCGGATCCAGTAGCATCGCGGGCAAGAACCGCAGGGGGCCCAGCACCTTCCATGGCCAGGGTAGGAGTGCGAACACGCCCAACACGGCCTGCGTGCGCAGCCGAATCTGCTCGTCTGGTTGAGTCCCTCGAACGAGAATCAGAGTGTCCGTGTGCGTCGGAATCAGCGGGTGACGCTGCCGAAGTCCAGCGGCCGTCGTTCCTTGAAGGCCCGCGAAGGTGAGTCGCTGCCCGTGGTCGCGATCGATCAACCAGTCCACAAGCCGGTTGCAGATTCCGCACTCGGAGTCGTAGAGCACGAGGACTCGTTCCATGGTTCACCGAAGGGTCATTCTAAGCGCCGCCGCGCAGCCTAACCCTAACCAAGTTCCCAGGGTCTCTCGTTGCGCACGTAACGCACCCCTTCGTATTCGGAGAAGAAGACTTCCACGAGCGGATGATGTACTGGCGCCGGGTCGGGCTCCTCGGTCAAGCTGTCCTGTGCGGCATAGGTGATTTGTTGGGAGCCGTGAACCAGCACGTGGTACCAAGGCTGACCGCGCTTGGGCTGCGTGTTGTTGGATTGATACCAGTCCTCGCTGGCGCAGCAAGTCTGATCAAGAGCCACGACCAAGCCGCGGTAGCCGTAACGCCGGTGGCGTACGAGGTCGCCGGGTGCGAAGCGGGCTCCGCTCTTTGGGTTCGGGTCGTGGGCTCTACGGACCATAATCATGAGGTCCATCTTGCCTTGGGAAGGGCCAGATGTGGCGTTTCATTCCACGTGCGTTCAGATCTGTGGCATCGATTTGGGAACGCCGTAGGGCCCCAACGAGCAACCCTGATCCGTGGGTGGGCAAAGGGACGGTCTCTGCCACCCGCGTGCCCGGGGGGCGCAGATTGAGGCCCAACCACGGAGGGCATTCTGCACAGGACTCACTCGTCCATCGTGAGAAGCTCCGGGTACGCTAGACGTCTCGGCCTGAGGGTTGAGCGAAGATGACCACGATCCACGTCATGACTCCGGCTGATTGGGCGCGCGTTCGAGACCTGCGTCTGACCGCGTTGGCCGACACCCCCGACGCTTTCGGCAGCACACTCGAACGAGAGCAGTCCTTCGTCGAGGCGCAGTGGCGTCAACGACTTTCAAGCGCGGTCACCTTCATAGCCCAGCTAGATGACCAAGATGCTGGCATGGTTACGGGGCTCGCGTCCGAGGAACCGGGCACTGCGTTCTTGGTGGGCATGTGGGTGTCTCCTGCGCACAGGGGAGCGGGGATTGGCAGGCAGTTGATCGCACAGCTGATCTCATGGGCACAGGCCGAGGGATTCGGCCGGATCTCGCTGGAGGTGGGGGATTCGAACGCCTCAGCCAGACGTCTCTACAAGAGCCTCGGGTTTGAACCGACCGGGCGGACTGGGACCCTCCCCCCTCCTCGGACTCACCTGCTTGAGCACGAGTGCGAATTGGTGCTGTAGGCCGGACTCATCTCTTCCACACGGCGGTGGTTAGCGGAACTCTCGGCACCGGCTGCATTCGCAATTCAGATCAATCCAATCGACCGCTTCCGGTTGGTTAGCTTCCGATGCGTATCCGAGAGCTGCAAGATCCTTGAGCTCTTGAAGTTGTTGAAGATCGCCGGAGGAGCGCCAGCTGACGGTAGGTTCTGCGACCAGCCAGTCGACCAACCGCTGTCGGAGCTCGCTCGCTAGGGCGCGACGTTCGACGGAGAGGTTGGTCTCGCAGCCCGGGTCCAGGGCCAGGTCGTACAACTCGACCTCGTGGGATTTGTAGTTGCGCCAACTCGCTCGGTGTTTGCGCAGGTGCAGAATGAGCAGGTGACCTTCATCCAGAATCGCGGCCGAGAAGCGTGCTGAGGAGATTGCGAAACGCGGGCTCCCCGTCGCCCCGGCCAGCAAATTGGATCCCGGGAACTCAGCGCCCGATAAGCCTGCCAGGTCCAAGAGGGTTCGCCCCACATCTGTGTTCTGGACAGGCCGCTCAATGCGCGTGCCCGCCGGCGCTCCAGGCCAACTGAGGATCAACGGCACGCGCAGGGAATCCGGGTAGAGATCCGAGTGGTTGTAGTAGATGCCATGAGCCGTGAGGGACTCCCCATGATCTGCTGTGATGGCCACGATCGCGTCGGTCAATCGGGGCGCTTGGAACAACCTGCCCAGACTGTCGTCGAGGCGCGTCACCTCTCCCTTGTAGAGCGAGTCCAGATAGTCCGTGTCACGCACGCCCCGCAACCAAGGGTGGTCTGGGTTGTGATTGCCGAGGGCCGCGGGCGAGAGTTCCGGCAAGGCGGGGTCACGCGGGTCCTTGGTCGCCGGGTAGTACATCTGGTTGTAGGGCTCGCCCGGCTCGTAGGGCGTGTGCGCGTCGAACAGGTGCAGCCAAATGAACAGGGGCAGATCTTCAGCGTCGGGCAACCAGGTCAGCAGCTGTTGGGTTGTTCCCTCCGAGCCGCGTGGATTCTTCACCGGCCACGAAACTCGGTCGAAACCCTGGCGCATGCCGCTGTTGTTTCGTCCCAAGTGACCGGCGCTCACGGCCGCGTACGTGACATAGCCGGCTTCTCGAAAAGTCTCTGCCAGCGTCCAAGCGTCTTGAGAGAGCGTGTCGTGATTGGTGTGCACGCCCGTGTCCCGCGGTGTGATGGCGGTCAAAATCGAGGCGTGCGAGGACCTCGTGACGTTGGACGCGCTGATGCAGTCTTCGAAGTAAACACCGCGTGTCGCGAATCCATCGAGGAAGGGCGTACGGATTTCAACGCCTTTTCCAGCGACACCGACGTGATCTGCTCGGTGGGTGTCGGAAGTGACCAGCATGACTGTGGCGGCCTTGCTAGTGCGCCGTGTCAGGGCGAGTTCACTCACGGCGAAGAGGGATTCCTTGGACTGCTCCTCGCCCGTACTCACTTCAAAAGTCACGTTTAGTTTGGGGCCCTTGAGGCCAGCGATCGCCAGGCTGGCGCGGTACCACACAAGAGGGCCATCGGTCTCCTGATCAGCGGTCAGCACCTTGCTCACCGATGTGCCATCAGCCCCTTGCACGTGGACATGCAGGGCGGGCTGTTCATTGAGCCGCATCAACGCCGGCGGCCGGCAGTACGAGAACTCCAACTGCATGTCGGGCTCGCAATCCATTGCGCAAGCCAGCGGCGTGAGGCTTGAGAGCAACGTTGCGTTGCGCGCGACCCCGTCAATCACAAGAGCCCCGCTGCCGCCTACGCCCAGCACATCCCTCCACGGGCGTCGGATCAGGTCCACAGAGGCGACTTGGACGTCGACCGCCTCAGCCAGGAATTCGACGAGCAACTCATCAACGGCCAGATCCTGCCAGCGTGGTGTTTCGATGTCGAAGACCAGAGTCACAGGATCAGGGCTCTGGGCCATCATCCGCGCCGGCGTCCGATGGCTCTGATCGCCTCGGCGAATCTCAAGGCGCACACCCTGCTGCGCCCTATCGGAGATCAAGGTCACAGCAACCTGATTGAATGCCTCTGCGCCGAAGGGGCCTGGCAAGACCAGGCCTGCGCTTCGTTCTCCAGTCAGCCGCAGACTGTCGATGCCTTCACCGAACATGGAAGCCTCGCCCGTCAACGCAACCTCACCGTCTTCCATTGTCCAGCCCGACTCATCGTCGGCAGTGAACGAACGGACGAGACTCGCAGAGGCCACCTGCGAGCTAGCATCAGCAGGCTCAAGCACGAGTCTGCGAAACGCGCTGCGCGCTGGAGAAGTCGGTTGACGAGATTCGCTCCCACTGCATCCTAGGAGGAAGGCCCCCAGCGCTACGGACAGGGGCTGGAGTCTCCAAGTGGGGTGCATCGAGTTCATAGCAATGAGGCCAATGCAAAAATAGCAGAACCGGTCCGAACGGAATCCGGCAATTTCTGAGCACCTCTGATTGGGGTGGGAGTCCGGGGACCGTCGAAGCACCGGCACCTGTCCAGTCCGCCGTCCACCGGGACAACCGAGTAGCTATCCTGTTCCAGATGCACCCCCGCCTTGTCTCAGTAGTGGTTGGGCTCACCGCCGCCGCGTGTTCATCCATGCCGCCCGCGGAAGAAACCGGGCTCGGTTCGGTTCGGCTCGCGGCGTGCCAGATCCTGGTGGACGGGGATCGGGACGCGGCGTTCGAGCGCATTGACCGTGCCATGGGGGAGGCGGTCGCCCAGGGTGCGCAGGTGGCCTGCTTCCCGGAGGCCTGCTTGTTCGGTTGGCTCAATCCGATCGCTTACCGTTTGGCCGACGCCATCCCGGGCCCTTCGACGGAGCGTCTCGGCCAGCTGGCGCGCCGCCACCAATTGATGATCGCCGTTGGTATGGCTGAACGCGACGGGGTCCACCTGCACAACGCGGTCGTGCTCATCGGCAAGGACGGCTCGCTGCTTGCCCACCACCGCAAGATCAACATCATGGAAGGTCTGATGGAGCCGGACTACACGGCTGGGCAGGCAGCCTCGAGTTCCTACGCGGACACCGAGTTCGGGCGCATTGGCTTGTTGATTTGTGCCGACACCTTTGACGACTCCATTGTTCTCCAACTGGGTGCAGCTCGACCAGGAATCGTGCTGGTGCCCTATGGTTGGGCAGCCCCCGCAGAAGACTGGCCAGAACACGGCCGGAGTTTGCACTCCTGGATCTCACACACCGCGTTGCGAGTCCAAGCCCCCGTCCTCGGAGTGGACTCCGCCGGCACATTGACTCACGGGCCCTGGAAGGGATACGTGCTCGGTGGACAGAGTGCCTTCAGCGATTCCGCTGGCGCCCGGTCAACTCCCATGGCGGACCGGAAACCGGAAGTGAGGGTGTTTGATGCCTCGCTCGCCAGATCGCCAGAGATGGGGAGCCATGATCCCGAAATGTGATTTGCACCGCCAGGGGCCACTGGCTGTAGGGGTCGCTTCGAGCCGCTACTTGAAGAGCCCACGCGCCCGCGTCCCGTCGCCAGAGGTCCGACGGCAACTGCAACGGGCAGTTCTCAGGGCTCTTTGCTAGGTTCTAGTTTGGCGCATGCCCCAAGTACAAACGGGACACTGGCCTGTGCGGTCCGTGTTCTTTTCTCCTGCGAATTGAAAGCTGACATGATCCAACCCCGAGTTGCCCTGGTCGCATCGACGCTGATCTTGGTTGGTGGGACAGCGCAGGCGCAGGATTTTTCCTACCCGGACTTCACGAGCATGGCCGGGCTTACGGTCAACGCCAACGCCGGCCAGGCCGGTACCGTCTTGCGCCTGACGCCTTCGGCTTCCGCCCAGCGGGGATCGTGTTTCTACGACTTGCCCACGCAGGTCACCGTTGGGTTCACCTGTACGTTTACTTTCAAGATGGAGTCCCTTACTGGTGGGGGTGCCGACGGAATGGCCTTTGTGATTCACAATGCCGCGGCGGGGCTCAAGGCCATCGGGGACAACGGGTCCGGCATGGGCTACGCCCTCAATACCAGTCAGTCGATCGACAACAGCCTTGTGATCGAATTGGACACATGGAACTCCGGACTCGGTGATCCCGGGGACAACCATGTCAGCATTCACACACGCAGCACGTTGGCCAATAGCTACGACGAGGCCTACTCGATCGGAAACGCGAAGGTCCCTGCCAATATGAGCGATGGCAACGTGCACACCGCTGTCATTGACTACGACAAGACTACGATCGAAATCTTCGTGGATGATCTGATCAATCCGCTGATCTCCGTGCCCTGGGATTTTGCCACGGGCGGCACCTATCTGGGCGGAAGCGCAGCCGGCGGACTGGAGTTGATGACCTCTGGGGCAGCCTATGTGGGCTTCAGCGCCGGGACCGGCGGATCGACAGTGACCCACGACGTCTTGTCGTGGGACTGGTCTGGGGGGGACGGACCGGTGGGCACGAACTACTGCGGGCCTGCAAATCTGAATTCGACTGGATCATCTGCCCTCATCAGCGCGTGGGGGCAGACGGCCGTGGACGCCAATTCGTTCGCACTGACTTCGAGTTCGATGCCCCTCAATGAGATGGGCCTCTTCATCTGCAGTCAGACCAAAGGCTTTCGACCCAACCCCGGTGCGAGCCAGGGCAACCTTTGCCTTGGAGGCCGGATCGGGCGGTTCCGCAGCCAGGTTCAGAATACGGGGAGCGGGGGCACGTTCACGATCCAGGTGGACTTGAGCGCGTTGCCCGTCTGGCCGAATCAACCGGTCGTGCCAGGGGAGACCTGGAACTTCCAGGCTTGGTTCAAGGACGGCAGCACGTCGAACTTCAGCGACGGCCTGTGGGTTCTGTTCCAGTAAGTCGTTGAGTTCGAGCCGCTCAGGCACAGGGGACTCGATTCAGGTTGGGGGACTCGTCCTCTAACTCAAACACGCCCTCGCTCACCTCGACTCCGAGCCGCACTTCAGAGACGGTCGTGACGACTTTGCCCAGCACCGGGTTCGCAAACGCGACCTGTTGGCGCAAGCGAAGAGCGCCCGGATGAGCTTGGCGAAGACGAATTGTTCCGAAGGTTGGGGCTGCTGGACAAGGACCGGGAAGGCGAACGCACGCAAGAGGATTGCTAGTCCTTCACGCGCCGTTCCGTAGCCCGCCAATCACGTTCGATGCATCCGGACGCGGTAGCTCTCCGCACTCCCCTGGCAGGCCCTGGTATGCTCGCCCGCATGAAGATCGCCCTGATTCAGCAGCCGGCAGGTCCCGACGTGAAAGAGAATCTGGCGCGAGGCCTGGAGGCCGCGCGGCGGGCCGCAGCTCAGGGCTCACAGGTCATCTGCTTCGCCGAGCTGGCCTTCGAGCCCTTCTATCCCCAGGTCCCGGCGGGTTCCCAGACTGCAGCGGCGGATGTGCGTGACCTGGCCGAGCCCATCCCCGGGCCGATCACCGAGGCCTTCCAGTCCCTCGCTGCTGAGTGCGGCGTGGTGGTCGTGCTCAATCTCTATGAGCGCGATGGGGACAAGGCCTACGACACATCCCCCGTAATCGATGCCGACGGCCAATTGCTGGGATGCACGCGCATGGTGCACATCACCGAATACGAGCACTTCCACGAGCAGGGCTACTACGATCCGGGCGACCGCGGTGCACCGGTCTATTCGACGCGCTTTGGCAAGATCGGCGTGGCGATCTGCTACGACCGACACTTTCCCGAGTACATGCGCGCCCTGGCTGTCGCGGGTGCCGAAGTGATCATCGTGCCCCAGGCAGGCGCGCTTGGGGAGTGGCCCGCAGGCCTGTACGAAGCGGAGATGCGCGTGGCGGCATTTCAGAACGGCGTGTTCACTGCTCTCTGCAACAGGGTGGGAGAGGAGGAGCACCTGACCTTTGCCGGGGAGTCCTTCGTCTGCGATCCCGCTGGCCTGGTCGTCGCACGGGCAGACACGGGAAGTGAAGAGGTTTTGACCGCTGAACTCGACCTCACGCAAGTCGAGCGTTCCCACGGTCAGCAGCTCTTCATGCGCGACAGACGTCCGGAGTTGTACGGCACCTGGGTCTAGGCCAAGTTCGCTTCTACAGGCTCTCCATGTAGGTCGAAATCCGTGCGAACGCGGACTGCTGGTCGGGCGTCAGGCCAATCGTCACCAAATCAACGAGTTCGTAGGGATCCTGCAGCAGGTCGTAGAACTCATCGGGTGCTCCCTGTCGGCGGATCAGCTTGTGCTGGCGATCGCGGGCTGCCCTCTTGCGGCTGAGATAAAAGGGGTTGTTCACTCCGTTGGGCGTGAAGCGCTCGGAGTAGATGTACTTGCGCAGGGCCAACGTGCGATCCGTGAAATACGGAACCAACGAGACGCTGTCATTTTTCGGCAGGTCCTTGATTCCAGACAATTCGAGAATCGTGGCGAATAGGTCGACCACGCCCACAAGCGCTTCGATTCGTCCGGGCACAATCCCTGGCCCGGCGATGAACATAGGCACATGGATGCCTCCTTGATAGAGCGTCCCCTTCACTCGATTGGGGTCCAGCGGTGGCTCAACTGCTCCGCTGAACGGGCCGTTGTCACCCACGACGAGCACGTACGTGTTGGCCGGCAATTCTGCCAACAGGCGTCCCAATTCGGTGTCCGCAGCTTCAGTCATCGCGTTCACATAGGCAATCGGGTCGTCCGTTGGGTTGGGCGGCAGATTCTGAGTGTGAAGGTCCGGGGGGGGTGCGTGCAGCGGTGTGTGAATGCTGTTGAAGTTCACATGCACTAGGAATGGTCGCGGCAGCAGGTCCACCGCGCGGACCGCGTCATTGATGTTGACTGACGGGGCGTAGGTGGTTGTCCGGTACGTCAACCCGTTGAGGGTCTGGCGCCACTCAAAATAGTCCCCCCCTGCCCAGGTCAGATTGGCGAGCGAGCCGGAGAAGAGCTGGTACCCCAGATCGTTCGGATGTGTTGGGCCCTGCAGGCCGTCAGCTAGGTGCCACTTTCCAACAACGATCGGCGTGTAGGCGAGAGGAAGTCTGTCGGGCAGAACGGTAGTGCCTACGGGCAGGCCGGGGTTCGCCTTGCTGGGGTTCTCACCAATCCCGGAGTGGATGCCATACAGGCCCGTTTGAATCGTCGCCCTGGTCGGAGAGCAAATCGGATTGGCCCAGGCGTTCATGAACAGCAGCCCGCGGCTGGCCAAACTCGAAAGCACAGGGGTCGTGGCAGGTGTTGGCCCGTTCCCATAGAACCCGAGACGCTCGGTGCCGATGTCGTCCAGCACCACCACCACGATATTGGGAGGGGACCCGCCCTTGTTCGCCGCGCCCACCGGGGCGGCCCAGATGCCCAGGGCTGCACACAGAGCGATGATCAGACGTGGAGTGAGAAGCGGGGCCATGGACTCAACCCTAACAGCACACCGGATCCTCAGGGCAGGCGTACAATTGAAGCGTGATGAGCCACTTTCTCAACCATCTCGAATCGGTCCTCTCGCGGCGCCTGGGCGCGCTGATAGCGACCTCTCTGGTCCTCGCGTCGCCTGCCCTCGCCACCTGGTCCATCGTCGTTCTCAATCGCAAGACTGGCGAAGTGTGCGTCGCTTCGGCCACGTGCATTGGGAACAAGTTTCCCCTGAAGCTCTGGTTGCCGGTGATCGTGGTCGAGCGAGGAGGGGGCGTAGCCCAGTCCATGGTCGACAGTCTCGGTGGCAACCGCATGACGATCTGGAACGGAATTCAAAACGGATTCCTGCCTGCGCGCATTCTGGATCAACTCTCCAAGCAGGACGGCTCCCACCAAAGTCGCCAGTACGGAATTGTGACCGTCGACGGACCGCCGGTGACCTTCACCGGGAGCAAGGCAGGCCAGGCGCGGTTTGGCGTCACGGGCCAGGTGGGCGACTTGATCTACGCCATCCAAGGCAATGTCTTGGCCGGGAAGGAAGTGATCTTGGAAACCGAGAAAACGCTGCGAGCTTCTACGGGTGATGTGGGCCAGAGAGTAATGGCTGCCATGGAGACGGCCCGCCTGTGGGGTGGGGATGGCCGCTGCTCATGTAGCGGCTCCAATCCGCCCGGTTGTGGCTCGCCGCCGCCCAACTTTACCCACTCGGCGTACACGGCGTTCATCGTGCTCGCACGCCCTGGGGATGTAGATGGCATTTGCAACAAAGCTCTCGGATGCGCCAACGGCAACTACTACTTGGAGAAGGTGTTCAAAGGTCAAGGACCCAGCGACCCGGACCCCGTGACGGAACTGACGTCCCGGTACAACGCGTGGCGCACCGGGGTGGCGGGCATCCCGGATCACTACCTGTCCAAGGTGTTCGTCGATCGCGAATTGCTCGTGGCAGATGGGCGCTCAAAGGCCAGCGTTCGCGTTCAGCTCGTGGACGTGGATGGGGTCCCGCTGACCACGGGTGGCGCCTCGCTGACCATTCGGCGTACGAGCCCTGGGCCAGCGACCGCGACCCCCGGACCGGTGACCGACAATGGAGATGGCACGTACAGCTTCGAACTCGTCTCAACGACCGCAGCCGGTCGCGGTGCATTCCAGGTTGAGATCGACGCGAAGGGGCCTCGATCCGTGCTCTTGCGCCCGCTGATCGTGCTGGAGACATCTCCCTTGACGGAGTTGCACGTCGGGGTGCGGACCGTGAGTGCCACCAATGGAGGACGCGTACCCTTCACCATCAACCGCGGTGCCCAGGACGCGGGCCGGGCGTACCGGATATTGGGAGGGTACTCGGGAACTACACCCGGGTTCGACTACAGCGGAATCCACGTGCCTCTCAACCGCGATCCGTTCTTCATGTTCACGTGGACGACCAAGGGCAACACCCAGAAATTCTATCGGTCCGTGGGCACCCTGGACGGTTCGGGTCGCAGCCAGGCTTTGCTGCGAGTACCTGCTGGCGGCTGGTCCTCACTTGTTGGCCGTCAATTCAATTTCTGCTCACTGATGGGTCCCGATGCCGTGGGCGCGGTGGATGTGACGGAGCTCGTCGAATTCGAGTTGGCACTCTGATTCGCGGAGCGTCGAGTCTCTTGAGCGGGCGTACACTGGTCCCTATGAAAGACCTGTCCGCGCCTAGACTGCTGGTTCTCGTCACTCTCGTTCTACTGTCGAACTCCCCTGCGCGAGCTGCCCAAGGTGGCATCAGCCCGACCCGCAGCAAGCAGACGCCCTGGGTCGATCTGTCCAGGAGGATAGGGGTGCTCAAGGTCGCGGGACCTTGGTCTGGCAAACCCACTCCGAGCTCGGATTCTTCGCGGTGGTTTGGTTCGGCCGACGGCCAACAACGCGTCATTATCCACTCCAAGAACCCGGTGCGCGGGGGCACGGGAGCAGTGGTCAGCTCGGATGCCGGCAAGACTTGGTCGCCAAGGTTGCCCGCGACCACGAGCATCGGGGGTGACGGCCACGCAGGCCTCTTCATGAAAGACGGCCGGCTGCTCATTACCTTTCGCGATACACATCCCAACAGCCCAACCCGGGGGGATCGCATCGCTTGGGTTGGAACCACCGATGATCTCCTAGGGGGCAAGGAAGGGCAGTTCACTTGCCGCCTGGTGGACCACCAGGGCGACCCCCTCGTAGCGGTTCAAAATCAGCTGACTCGCCTGAACGATGGTTCCTTCCTCTCAACCGGCCCGAGCCGATTGGAGGCGGGCAAGGAGCCAGTGGTCGTTGAAGCGCGGTTCACCCTGGCGATGATGGAAGAGGTTCTGCCGTCGCGGGGTTACAGCATTCCCCTCGTGGATCTCGACGGCGATGCGGGTCGCCACGTCGTGGTGGATCGAGAAGAGGGCCAGTATCTGGGCCACGTGACCACCGAACTACTCGAGGATGGCAAGACGATTCTGGCCGTCTACCCCAAGGGGCACGGGCGGGGGCCGATTGTGTACAAGCGCTCAACAGATGGCGGCCTCACCTGGTCGGAAAGGCTGCCCACGCCCGAGAACTGGGCCACGAGCCGTGAGGTGCCCACGATTCACCGCGTGCTGGACCCGAAGACGGGAGCCAAGCGACTGATTATTTGGTCGGGCCTCTACCCCGCTCGACTGGCGGTGAGCGAGGACGACGGCACGTCCTGGTCCGAGCTAAGACCGGTCGGCGAGTGGGGGGGCATCGTCGTGATGGGCTTCGTGGAACGCCTGCGCAATGGATCGTATCTGGCCATGTTTCACGACGACGGGCGTTTCATTTCATCTGAGAACCAGGGTGCAAGCCCGCGCGTGTTCACTCTCTATCAGACTCTCAGTCATGACGGTGGGCTGACTTGGTCCGAGCCCGACAAAGTTTGGTCTGGGTCGGATGTGCACCTGTGCGAGCCGGGTTGCATTCGATCACCCGATGGCACGACCCTGGCTGTGCTGTTGCGCGAAAACAGCCGCACGCGCAACAGCTATGTGATCTTCTCCGACGATGAGGCCCAAACCTGGTCCGCCCCCCGGGAACTGCCGGCGAGTTTGACCGGCGACCGGCACACTCCTGCCTATGGCCCAGATGGGCGGCTGTTCATCACCTTTCGCGACACCACCCACGAGAGTCCGACCCAGGGAGATTGGGTGGGCTGGGTTGGCACCTTCGACGACTTGCTTCAGGGACGAGAGGGCCAGTACCGCGTGCGCTTCAAGGACAACAAGCATCGCTGGGACACGACCTATCCTGGCCTTGAGTTGCTGCCCGACGGGACCTTCGTGACGACCACCTACGGACACTGGGATGAGGGCCAGCAGCCCTACATCTTGAGCGTGCGTTTCACGCTGGATGAGCTGGACGAGCGAGCGGGCCGCGGGGACTGATCTGAGCAACGCGCGAGATGAGCCGGCTTCTTGGCCATCGGGCGTGCGAGGCAAAATTCCCGCAGCCTCTCGATCTCATTGCTCCGGTCGTCGCAGCTAGAGCACTTCATCAGCCAGCCGAACAGGAAGACCGTGACCTTCATTTCGCCCTTGGGGGTCACCTTCGAACCCCATGCGGCGGCATGGGTCCCAGGAGATAGTCCCTCAACGCCTAGTGGACAAAAGCGGCTAGATCCAACCGCGAGCTAGGAGCCCGGGACGTATGTTGGTGCCGTGAGTTCCGACCCTGACCTCTCCGCAGCCCCTGCCGACAAGGCGTTGCCTGACTTGGTGGAGGCCCAAGGCGACCGTCTATTCTCTCTCGGCCTGCGTTTCTGCGGCAATCCCGACGAGGCTGAGGATCTAGTCCAAGAGACATTCCTGCAGGCCTATCGAAGCTGGGATCAATTTGACGGACGTTCGACTCCAGCCACGTGGCTGTACGTCATCGCGTCGCGCGTTTGCCAACGATTCCATCGCAAGAAATCGGGCGAACCGGCGCGCATGGAATCTCTGGAAGAGCTGCTCCCGATGGGCGCTGGGCCAATGGCCGTTGTTCCGGCAGGAGATGGTGGACCGCTCGACGCGGTCTTGCGCAAAGAGAGTCGCAAGGAAGTGGAGGAGGCCATCGCGGGGTTGCCTTTGGAATTTCGGATGCCGCTGGTCCTGAAAGAGATCGTGGGATTCACCTTGGCTGAGATCGCCAGCATCCTGGACATGCCCGAAGCGACGGTGAAGACTCGCCTGTATCGAGCGAGGTTGCGTCTGCGCAAGGCGCTTGAGGAGGCTCTCCCCCAGAGAGAAGTGCCCGCGCCGGCCTACTCCCAACAAGTCTGCCTGGACCTCCTGCAGGCCAAACAAGAAGCGCTCGACCGCAACGTCCCGTTCGAATTCCCGCCCGAGATTGTCTGCGAGCGCTGTTCGGAGTTGTTCTCCACCATGGACCTGGCTCAGGACGTTTGTCAGGACATCGCGCGCGGTCGAATGCCGAGCGCACTAAGAGCCCAGTTGTTGGCTTCATTCAGGCCCTAGCCCTAGAAGGGCAGGTCATAAGACGTGCGATAGCAAGGGGTTAGGGCAATATGGCAGTTCGGGGCTAGGGACCCGGGAACCTGGGGCAAAAGCGTGTCCCTAAGGGGGTGGAGCGAACACCGATCCCCTTCCTCAGGACCCGCCATGCACTTCAAGCCCTTCTATCTCGACTGCCTATCCCACGCCTCCTATTTCATTGGAGACGAAGAAACAGGCACCGCCGTGGTGATCGATCCCCAACGGGACGTCGACATCTACATCGATGAGGCGCGGCGCCTTGGTCTCACGATCAAGCACGTATTCCTGACCCACTTCCACGCCGACTTCGTGGCCGGGCACCTTGAGCTACGAGACCGAGTGGGGGCTACCATTCACCTGGGCGTCAAGGCAGAGGCCGAGTACCCCTTTGCTCCCGTCCGGGACGGGCAGACCCTCCAACTGGGCAGTCTGTGGTTCCGCTTCCTCGAGACTCCAGGCCATACTCCGGAGTCCATTTCGATCTTGCTGTTCGACTCCGAGCAGGAAAACGGATCTCCGACAGCGGTCTTCACGGGCGACACATTGTTCGTCGGCGATGTAGGTCGGCCGGACTTGATGGCCTCGGTGGGCGTGACTGCAGAGGACCTCGGCGCAAAGCTCTACTCGTCACTGCGGCAGAAGCTGATGTCCCTACCGGCTGACACCCGAGTTTTTCCCGCCCACGGCGCAGGTTCAATGTGTGGTAAGCAACTCAGCACCGAGCGGTCCTCAACGATCGGCGAGCAACTAGAGCAGAACGATGCGCTGAAGCCCCTGACTCAGGCCGAGTTCATTGCCATGGTGACGGAGGACCAACCCGCGGCGCCGCCCTATTTCGGATACAACGCGACCCTCAACCGCCAAGAGCATCCAACCTTGGATGCGGCCTTGGCTCAGGAACTCGTTCCCTTGACGCAAGTGGAGTTGCTTGAGCGTCAATGGCTGGGTGCGCAGGTTCTCGACGTTCGCGAACCTGCGGCCTTTGCGCAGGGTCATGTTCACGGGGCGATGAATATCCCCCTCTCCAGCCGATTTGCGACTTGGTCGGGCATTCTCCTCGATCGCGAATTGCCCGTCCTTCTCGTTGCCGAACCCGGGGATGAGGTCGATGCAACGCTGCGTCTAGGCCGGATCGGGTACGACATCGTCGCGGGGTACTTGCAGCACCCGATGTCTGAATGGAAGACGCGCGACATCCCCCTGATTCCAGTGGCCGGCGTGACTCCCAGTCAATTCCGCAAGCAGCTTGAGACTACCAATGGAGCTCTGGTTGTTGACGTGCGCACTGCCAAGGAGCACGAGGCAAGCCGGATCGCTGGCAGCTTGAACGTCCCGCTCGGCGAGCTTGCAAACCGGCTCAGCGAGATTCCCGCCGATCGCGACCTGGTTGTGTTGTGCCGAACAGGCGAGCGCTCCTCCATGGCGATCAGCGTGCTCCAGCGCGCCGGATTCACACGGATGACGGACCTTCTGGGCGGCTTTGATGCCTGGACGGGTGTCGACGCCGATTCAGCCGCTTCCTGCACCCTTTCCTAGTCAGCAACGATCTGCCAATTCCGACAATGAACATCCCCCAAATCGCAATAGAGAGAAAGGCCTTCTGGGCCAACGACTCCCTGCACAGTGATGTCTTCGTGCTAGACGTCCGGACCCCGGGCGAGTTCATGGAGGCCCATGTTCCCGGGTCCATAAATATCCCACTCGCCGACCTCAATGGACGTGGCGCAGACATTGCCGATATCGCGGGGACACGCCGCGTTGCGATTCTCTGCCGGACCGGCAAGCGGGCGGAGAAGGCACGCAAGTCACTGGACGGCCAGGGCCTCAGCGACTCCGGAGTCATGCAAGGTGGCATCGTCAACTGGATGTCTAAGGACCTGCCCGTGAATCGCGGACCGAAGGCCTTCTCCATCGAGCGGCAGGTGCGCACGACCGCTGGCTTCCTGGTTCTGATTGGAGTCATCCTGGGATTGACGGTCCATCCGGGGTTCTTGGGTCTGTCGGGTTTCGTTGGCTTGGGCCTCGCGTTCGCAGGAATCACCGATACCTGCGGAATGGGCATGCTCTTCGCGAAGATGCCATGGAACCGGGTTGCTGCATCTGGAAAGGCGAGCTGATCGGACCGTGGTGTTTTCCCTCATCGGCGCGTTGGCGATCGGCCTCAGTCTGGGCGTCTTGGGGTCCGGTGGTTCTATTCTGACGGTTCCCGTGCTGACCTACCTGGTCGGGCTCGAAGACAAGGTCGCGATCGCAAGTTCCCTAGCCATTGTCGGCATGATCAGTGTCGCAGCCGCAATTCCCCAGGCGCGCAGGGGCTTGGTGGACGCTCGCAGTGTTCTCTTCTTTGGCTTGCCCGGCATGGCCGGCGCCTATCTAGGTGCCGACCTTTCTCGCTTTGTATCGGGCACGATTCAGATGTCTGCTCTCGCTGTGCTGATGGTTCTGGCGGCTTGGCTCATGCTGAAGCCTGTGCGAGCCGAGACCACTTCCAAGCCTCACTCGCCTGCGTTGATGGGATTGGAAGGCACGCTGGTCGGAGTTTTGACGGGCTTCGTCGGTGTCGGGGGGGGCTTCCTAATCGTGCCTTCCCTCGTGCTGCTTGGCGGTCTGTCGATGCAGCGCGCCGTGGGCACCAGCCTGGTGATCATCGCCCTCAAGTCGGTGACCGGGTTTGTGAAGTACGTCGCGGTCCTGCGCGAACTCGAGCTCAGCCTGGACCTGCAAGTCCTGTTCGTCTTCACGGCCGTCGGGATCCTCGGCAGCATGGCTGGAACAGGCTTGGGAGCAAGGGTCTCCCAGCTCGCGTTGCGACGCTCATTTGCGGGGTTGTTGGTTGTGATCGGTGGGCTGCTGATCAGCGTCTGAGCTGGCCGGGCCTCAGGACTTCCTTCCCGGCGCCAGCGGTGCCATTCTGGGTGGGTACTCGGGCCGAGCCCAAGCGCAGCCACAATGATGGATTCCAGCCAAGCCCTCCAACAACTCCGAGAGGGCAATGCCCGCTTCTTGAAGGGCACCGGGACGTGTGCCGAGTACCAGGATCCTGTCGAGATGGCGGCAGACCAGTCCCCTGCAACAATCATCTTGGGCTGCAGCGACTCCCGCGTTGCCCCCGAGATCATCTTGGATCAACCCCTCGGCGAACTGTTCGTGGTGCGCACCGCGGGCAATACGGCTTCGCCTGACGCCATGGCGAGTATCGAATTCGCGCTGGCACTCTTCGGATCTCCACTGGTACTGGTGCTCGGGCATTCGGGTTGCGGAGCCGTGGAGGCAACCATCGGCGAACTGCGCGATCCGACCCCGGATCTGTCCCGGAACTTGAAGGGTCTCGTGGACCGCATGACACCGGGCATCAAGAGTGCCCGTCCTGATAACGGCGACGCCGACCTCGAGCTCTGGATGCAACAGGGTGTGCGAGCCAATATCTCAGCCACCATTCGGCACCTGAGCCAGAAGTCTGGGCCCATCAAGGCAGCCGTTCAGGCGGGGCGCGCGGAAGTCATCGGGGCTGAGTACAGCCTCGTCTCGGGGATCGTCACGTTCTTCTGATCGCCCGCGCGCAGTCCGACGCCCTCTACTTCGTACGTGGCTTGCTAGCCGCCACGATGCCCAGGACGCCAGAGATGATCAGGGCCGAACCGGCCGTGCCTCGGGGTGTGCCTCAGCACCCGCCCGTGCAGCGCAACCAGATGCCCGCAGCGGGGAGGGCCGCGAGTCCGACGAAGAGGAGGATGCGTTTCATGGTGATGCGCTAATCGTAACGGGTTGCTGGAGGGCCTGGGTCAGCGCCAAGCCAACTCCCGGATTCCATCCACGACCTGCTCCGCCAGCGCCGTCGAGCCGGCCTGGTTGAAATGCACGTTTGCAGGCTGTTGATACTCATCCAGGCGGGACATCGCCTTGGCGAAGAGGTCGTTGACGGGGATGCCCAGCTCTGCCATGACGCCCCTCGCGGCCTCGTTGAAACGCACCACATCCTGGGGCTCGCGATAGGGTTTCACACCGCCCTCGGGCACGGGAGTCGTTGTCGCGAACACCACCCGCGCACCCGAGTCCTGCAGTTGCCTTGCGATCGTCCGCAGCTGGGTCGTGTACAGGGCCAGGTCGGCCTGGTGGGGGTGATTGGGGTCGTTGGAATTCTTTCTTGTCTCGGGGTGTACCCGCTTGAGATCGTGCAGGCCGAAGTTGAAGTGCACGACGTCGAAGCTCCCGCCGTCGAGGTTCAACCACCGGTCGATGTGATCCTTGCCGTAGGTCGTACCCGCGCAGTTCTCGGCTCCCTTGCCGTTCTTGTTCATGGGGCGCACCACCGTGGCCTGTCCAGTGAGCATCTCACGCACGATGGGCGTGTAGCCGATGGAGATGGAGTCGCCCAGAATCAAGAGGCGGAAAGAGTCGGGAGGCCCTGTCGTAGGCGCGGTGCCTGGCAACGAACATCCGAACACAGTCAACAACAGAAGCAGGAGTGTGAAGCGCATGGGATCCACACTGTAGCCTCCAATTCCCTTCCGCGGCTCGCAAAGCACTTCAGGGTGGGGCTCAAGAAGATCGGGCGGCCCCCGTCGGCTGTTGCCGGACAAGAGTCGCCCGTTTTTCTGGGCAGCGTCTCGGCCACCCGCCCCGCGTGGCGGGGCTACTGCCGCTGGCCCGGATGCGTGCCCGGGGTCAGCGTGCTCTGTCGCTGGACTGACTCGATTCTAAAGGAGCCACCCGCATCGTGTGACGCAATTCTGGCTGCGTCCGGGGTTGATCACTTGGTCCCAATCTAGGTCGCGACGGCCCCCGTCCTAGGCGCTCTAGGGCGTAGGAGGGTCGAGTCATGGGGGTAGGCTCGCTGCCGGGACTACGCAGGGAGCTTCCGGTCGACCCGTGCGGCAGGCCCCGCCCACGAACCCAGCACGCCTGTTGGTTCAGCCCCCAGCGCCTGTAGCTCCTGGAAACCAGCCGACAATGCGATTTTCTGGCCCAACGACTGATCTACCTGGGGCCCATGACTAACATGTTCGCGTGAATCCTCTGCCGCAGATCATTCAAGGGGGCATGGGTGCCGGAGTTTCTGAATGGCGCTTGGCCAATGCCGTCGCACGGTGTGGGCAGTTGGGCGTTGTTGCCGGCACCGCTCTCGACGTCATTTTGGCTCGCCGGCTCCAGCTTGGAGACCCGGGTGGCCACATGCGCCGAGCCCTGTCGGCCTTCCCCTTGCCCGAGGTGGCCAAACGCGTACTCGATCGCTACTTCGTCGAGGGTGGCAAGGCCAAAGACTCGATCTTCAAGAGCAAGCCCATGCCGAGTGCCACGCCCAGTCGTGCACTCGATGAACTGACCGTTACTGCGAACTTTGTCGAGGTCTTCTTGGCTCGCGAAGGTCACTCGGGAATGGTCGGAATCAACTACTTGGAGAAGATCCAAGTGCCGACTCTGCCTTGCATTTTCGGCGCCATGCTCGCAGGCGTGAGCACGGTCTGCATGGGTGCTGGCATTCCTCTAGCGATCCCCGGAATCCTCGATCGATTGTCCAGGGGTCTGGCCGTTGAATTGCGGCTGGACGTGGCCGGAGCCCAGGAGGGCGAGGTCTTCACCACCCACTTTGATCCGAGTGATTTCATGGAGGGCCCAGCGCCCACCCTTGAGCGTCCCAATTTCCTCGCGATCGTTTCCACCTCCATCGTGGCCAACGTCATGCTGCGCAAGGCCACGGGCAAGGTTGATGGGTTTGTGATCGAGGGACCCACTGCCGGCGGACACAACGCTCCCCCGCGCGGGCGGCCAGCCCTGAGCGAAGAGGGCGAGCCGGTCTACAGCAAGCGCGACATCCCCAAGCTGCAGGAATTCCGCGACTACGGCCTGCCGTTTTGGCTCGCGGGTTCCCATGCGGAGCCCGAAAAGCTGCAAGAGGCTCTTGCGGAGGGTGCCGCCGGAATTCAGGTCGGCACGGCCTTTGCCTTCTCCGAGGAGTCAGGCATCGAGGCCCATTGGAAGGCCAAGATCCTCGAACTCAGTCGCGTGGGCGAGGCGCACGTGTTCACCGACCCGATTGCCTCCCCAACGGGCTTCCCCTTCAAGGTCATTCAGCTTGAGGAGACCCAATCTGAGGAATCCTCCTACGACGGCCGCAAGCGCATTTGCGACCTGGGCTACCTGCGGCATGGCTACCGCAAGGACGATGGATCGCTGGGGTGGCGTTGCCCCAGCGAACCCGAAGACGACTACTTGAAACGTGGCGGCAAGCTGGAAGACACACTCGGCCGCAAGTGCGTGTGCAACGGTCTGCTGGCGAACCTAGGCATGGCGCAAGTGCGCAAGGACGACTACTTGGAACTGCCGATGTTCACGTCGGGCGACGACGTGGCTCACGTGGCGCGCTTCCTCGCACCCGGTGCGACGTCCTACCCGGCGAAAGCCGTGATCGAGTACCTGCTGGGTTAGGTCTGACCGCGGGAGCGTCGCGCGGATGCGCTAGTTGGACTCCACTTCGACTTCAACCTCGATGGAGTGCTTGCCTTCAAAGGCCATGACTTGCTCGATCTCCATGGTCTGGCCGCCGAACTCGAGAAACATCTCCATGGTCTGCGAGGCTTCGAGTTCGAGTTCCATTTCAAGGCTGACGAGATAGCCGCCTTCCACATCCCACATCAGGGTGCCTTCACCCTCGTAGGCGATCTCCACTTCCATGGATTCGAGTTCAGGCATCAGGGCTCCTTCCGGGGCGTCGTCGGGCTGTCCGCGCTCTTCCATTTGGGCGCGAGCCGACTCCGTGTTGTCCTCTAGCTTGGACGCGTCCACTTCCAGGGAGATCTTTGCCATCATCCGGCCGTCTACTTCAGAGACGCTGATCAATGTGGCGGTCACTTCACCGCTGTAGTCCGCGTCACCATCGTTGTCGGACGCCATGGCGGAGCTGAGCGCGCCCTCTTCGTCGGCCTCAAAGGAAAGGTCTCCGCCGAGATCGAGGGTTTGGAAGAAGGTTTCGGATTCGATTTCCCATTCGGCTTCGTCTTCTACGCTCCCTGCGGGCAGGAAGTTGTCCCAGGGAAGCTCGCCCACGAGGTCCTCGAGCAGCTCTTCATCGCCGGCGTCCTCCTCTGGAAATTCCGCAACAAAATCGCCGTCATCGCGAGTGAATCGGACCGTCATCCCCTCCAACTCGCTCTCGAAGCTCGGTACTTCGCTCATTCCCTCGCCAAACGGATTGTCCACTTCCAGCGATGCATTGTATTCCAATTCTTCGTACACCCGCTCGAAGGCCATGCATTCCGAGTCCTCCACCCGAGTTGTGCTGTCAACGAACAGGCCGCTGCCACTGGACGTCTGGATGTGGCTCATGCCCTCCATGGCGGGCTGTTCCTCACCGTTCACCGTCGCGGACATTTCGACCATGGACCGTTCTTCCTCGAACGAGAAGCTCGTACGTCGAACCTGCCCCTTTTCATGCTTGGAAGTGAGGTCGTGGGGAGCGCTGAGTGAAATGGCCAGACAGAGTAGTAGGGGAGTTTTCATCGTAAGCTGGAAAGAGGAGAAGAGCCTGTCGTGCAGGTGTCTACGCTGCGACGGTGCGTCACGCGAGTTGATCGGGGTCCAGCCTCTGACGCAGCAGGCGATCCCGCAAGCGCTACGAGTGGACTAGTTTGTGGCCGGCTCAGGAATCACCCCGTGCCAGTTCATAGGCTTGGCCGAGCCTCAGCAATTGCGCCTCGGACCAGGCGGGGCCCATGAACGAGATACCGACGGGAAGTCCTTCGACCATGCCCATGGGTACCGTCAAGTGCGGGTAACCCGAGACGGCGGGTAGGGTCGTTGCGGAAGGACCGTGGGCATCGCCGTTCTCCAGATCGATAAACCAGGCGGGCCCGGCGGTGGGGGCGACGAGTGCTTCGACGTCATACTCGGCGAGCAGGAGGTCGATGCCCTCGGGGCCAGCGAGCCGGGCGGCAGTCTCAACGGACTCCAAGTACTCTGCATCGTCGAGACCCGGCTGGGCCTGCGCGCGCTCGAAAAACTCCTGGGCAAAGAAAGGCATCTCCACGTCGGCGTGTTCCTCGTTGAAAGCGATCAGGTCGGCCAGGGTGCGCGTCTTGACGGTCGCCGGGGTGGAGGCCAGGTAGGCATTCATGTCGGCTTTCAGCTCGGTCAGCAGGATGCGGAACTCGTGGCCCCCGAGAGAGCGCCTGCCTGGAAGGTCATCGATCTCAACGAGCTCCGCCCCGGCTTCCCGCAGGGTGCTGAGGGCTGCTTCAAACACCTCCAAGGTGCTGTCCTCGTGGCGTCGAGTGTGAAAGCGCAGGACTCCCAAACGCTTGCCCCTCAGCGAGCTGGAGTCGAGCGCCTTGGCGTAGTCCTGACGGAAGTGGTCCGCGAGCAGGGTGGCCGGGTCCGCAGGATCGCTGCCCGCGAGCACAGAAAGGAGCAAGGCTGCATCCGCCACCGTGCGCGTCATCGGACCGGCGGTGTCCTGGGTGTGCGAAATGGGAACGATGTGTGTGCGCGAGAGCAGACCCACCGTTGGCTTGAGGCCGACGACTCCATTCATTGACGCGGGGCACGTGATCGACCCATCGGTCTCGGTACCCAAGGCACCCGCGCAGAGCGAGGCGGCCACGGCCACGGCGCTGCCGGCACTCGAGCCGCAGGCCGTGCGCAAGGGATCGTGTGCGTTGCGGGTCAGTCCACCCACTGCACTCCAGCCGCTCGAGGAATTGGAGGAGCGGATGTTGGCCCATTCGCTCAGGTTGGCCTTGCCCAGGATGACTGCTCCAGCCGCGCGCATGCGGGCGACGATCGGAGCATCTCGGCCCGTGACGTTGTCCGCAAGTGCGAGGGACCCAGCGGTTGTGGGCAGTGGGTCGGCGGACTCGATGTTGTCCTTGAGCAGGATGGGCACGCCGTGCAATGGGCCCCGCGATTCACCCCGTGCCTGCTCGCGGTCCAAGGCACGCGCATCGTCCAGTGCACGCGGGTTGAGCGCCAACACGCTGTTGAACCGCGGGCCAGCAGCGTCGAGCAAGGCGATGCGCTCCTGGTAGAGCTCGACCAGATGTTCTGACGTGACCCGGCCGTCCACCAGATCGGCGCGCATCTCGGTAAGTGACTTGTGCTCGATGATGTAGGGAGCCAAGGGAACGTCCGTCTGAGGTCCCGCGCAAGAGGCGAGGCAGGAGAGGGGCAGGGCGATAGAAAGCAGGCTGGAAGGGCAACGCATTGGAGGATCGTACGCGACGGGTCGGCGAATTGGGCGCGGGGGTTGGCTGAGAGCTGCGCCATGGCCGGGCACGTTAGGAATGTGTTGGAGCAATTGTGCCCGCTGCAGCAGAGCTACGCACAACGACTAGGCTGCAGCCCCAATCCTCCAGCAACCCCAGCACCCATGCACACATCCCACAACCGGATTCAGCGGCTTGTCTTCCGTCCCCTAGGTCTGGCGTTCGTCCTGACAACAACCGCTTTCGCTGCGCCGCAAGACAATTGGCCCACCTGGCGTGGACCCGATGGAACCGGAGTGGCGGCCGCGCCCGTCCCGACCACCTGGTCGGATGACGAGAACGTGCGCTGGAAAGCCAGCGTGCCAGGGCGTGGATTCTCGACACCCATCGTGTGGGAAGGGCACGTGTACTTGACCACGGCGATTCCCCTGGAGAAGCCCCCGGAACCGGAACCCGAGCCGCAAGGAGGGGGCGGTCGCCGCGGCCGAGGGTTCGGGGGCTTCAACCCCCCGACGTCAGTCAAGAACGCCTTCGTCGTGATGTGCCTGGACCTCGCCAGCGGCAAGGAGATCTGGCGCAAGACAGCCTGCGAGGCCACGCCCCACGAGGGCTACCACCGCAACTACGGCAGCCACGCCTCGGTGTCCCCGGTCACCGACGGGGAGCGGCTGATCTGTTCATTCGGATCCCAAGGAATTTACTGCTACGACCTCGAAGGCAAGTTGCTTTGGGAGCACGAAGTGGGTGTCCAGCTACAAATGAGGCGGCAATTTGGAGAGGGAGCCAACCCGGTGTTGCACTCCGGTGTCTACGTGCACGTGTTTGACCACGAGGCCGATTCGTTCGTGCTGGCGTTGGATGCCAAGTCCGGAGACGTCAAATGGCGCCGCGAACGGGATGAGCCCTCGAGCTGGTCGACCCCGCTCGTCACCGAGTACGGCGGGAAGTTGCAGGTGATCACGTCGGGGACCAATCGCATGCGCGCCTACGACCTTTTCACTGGTGAGGACATCTGGGAATGCGGCGGAATTGGCCTGAACGCGATCCCCTCCGTCCTGCGCCACGGTGACCTGATCCTGGCCATGTCCGGGTATCGCGAGCCCAAGCTGCAGGCGGTTCGCTTAGGTGGCAAGGGTGACATCACCGAGGCGAGCCCCTCTCCTATCGCCTGGAGTTCCCAGCGTGGGACCTCCTACACGGCCTCACCCGTGTTGCACGACGGCCGCTACTACTCCGTGACCGACAACGGCAAGATCAGCTGCTTTGACGCAACCACAGGCGAGCCCCACTACCTCGAAGAGCGCCTTCCCCGCGGCACCATCCTGAAGGCCTCCCCCGTGGCTGCCGGAGGTGTGCTGTATGTGGCCACGGAGGAAGGTGACGTTCACATGCTGGCCCTGGGTGACGAATTCAGCGTCTTGGGCAGCAGCCATTTGAGTGACCAGTTCTTCGTGGCTTCGCCCGTTGCGGTTGGCGGCAACCTGCTTCTGCGCGGCAAGACCGAGCTGTTTTGCATCGCTGAAACGGAGTGAGCGCGGGCTGGCGGGGATTCCTGTCGGTCCCCAGGCAGGCGGGAATGTCGAATCGGGCAGTTCTTGGGGAATTCGGCGCAATTTTGCCCGTCGAATTCCCAACACAATGGCTGAATCCCGAATTGGCCCGGTCTATTGATCCCGGAGATCGGCCGATCCCTTCCCCACCTCAGAGTTGTTCTCATGCGCGCCTCGTACTTGCTCCTCGCTTCCTCGCTCTTCTTCAGTTCCTGTTCGATCGGATTCAACTCGCTACGAGTTGACGGCAATGGCGACGAGGTGATTGAGAGTCGCGAGCTGGTGGACTTCTACGAAGTCGCCTGCTCCGGATCGATGGACCTGACCGTCGTGCAAGGAGAGGAGTTCAAGGTCACGGTCTACGGTGACTCAAACCTGATGGACTACGTCGAAACGAGCGTCCGGGGCAACCGCTTGATCCTGTCCACCAAGGACGGCTACAGCCCCAGCCCCATGCCATCGATCGAAGTGCAAATGCCCCTGTGCACCCGTGTCGAGCGAGTCGGATCAGGTGCTACAGCGCTCTTCGGCTTAGACGGCGGGCGCTTGTCCCTGTCCCTGACGGGATCGGGTGATCTGACGGCGGAAGGCGAGATGAGCGAGGTCGACCTGAGCATGACGGGTTCCGGCAACGTGGACTTGCTCGCTCTTAGGGCGGCCAGCATGACCGTCAACAAGTTCGGTAGCGGGGAAGCCAGCGTAAGCGTCGTCGAGCAGTTGCACTGCGACGGCGCCGGATCGGGCGACGTGGTGCTGGCAGGCGACCCGAAGTTGTCGTTTGACTTCGCAGGCAGCGGCAGTCTGGTCCGGATCAGTCCCTCCATCCGCAGCTAGCGCGCCTCGGACAGCGGCATCACCAGCGCGTGTGGGCCGGTCTGATGTGCTTCTCCATGAGGGTTTTGAGCTCTGCCAGGTGCTCGCTGTAGACCCCTCGCGGAGTTGTTTCGTGACGCATGCAGATCGAGGCCGCGCGCCCCACGATCTCGCCCATCATGCCGCAGGTCCGCATGACCCGCACCGCGCCCAGCGCCTCGTGGGTGACGCTGATATTGCGCCCGGCCATGAATAGGTTGTCGATGTTGCGGCTGTAGAGCGTGCGGTAGGGAGCCCAATAGGGTCCTTGATAGCGATACGCCTCACTGCGCGTGTAGTCCGCGATGAAAGGGTCAGCGTCCTCGTCGTAGGCGGTGTTCGGGAAGTGCAGATCCAGATGCCAACTGCAAGGGAATGACGCATCCTCAAAGCTCTTCAGGTTTCGAAAATCGTCACCTTCCAAAATGACGTCACCCAAGAGTCGGCGGGACTCGCGCTTGCCAGCGATGTAAGCGGCCCACTTGAGACGGTGATTGGGGTACAGACCGTCGACGTTCTTGAGTGTGTCCCAGGCTCCGTACATGGCGCGCAGGTTCAAGTCGCGCACGCGCTCCATGTCCTGAATGGGATCCAGGTCGAAACCGCTCTCCCAGAACCAAGCACCTAGGCGTGCGAGCGGATTGGCCTCGCCCGTCTTTTTCTGACGTCCCGGGAAACTGCGTGCGCTGAGGTCCACGGCCCAGGGACAGCGCGGGAAGGGAGCCGGATCACCGGACACGTCAAACGCGAGGGACAATGGATCGCCTTCGTCATCGCACTCGCACCGCAGTTGGAATTCGTTCTTGGAAGTCGTCGCCACGTTCCAGAGGTTGCTGGCCCCCATGTGGCCGTGGGTCGTGATTTCGTGGTCCGCTCCGACGAGTGCCCCCAGCACGCCGTCGCCGGTGGAGTCCAAGAACAGGGTGCCGCGCAGTCGGGTGCGCTGCCCGCTGCTCGTGTGCTGAGCTGTGACGGCGATGATGTGCTGCTCGGGCGCTTCAGCCGCATTGACTCGCTGGTTCAGAAAGAGGCGCAGGTTCGGTTCCGCGCGGGCCAGGGCCAATTTGCGTTCATCGTCGTAGACGTGGGCATCGCGCGAGTTCCCGTCTCCGGGCCCCTTCTCGCGGATCAACTCAGCTACCACATCACCCACGTGCGGATAGGGTTCCTGGTTGGTGTGACCCTCGGGCCATACGCGCACTTCGGAACTTCCGTTGCCTCCGAGTACGGGCCGGTCTTGGACGAGGGCAACTTGCAGGCCCAACCTGGCGGCCGTGATGGCCGCGCTGGTTCCTGCCACGCCGCCGCCCACCACGACCAGGTCGAACTCCCCGCCCTCGACCACCTCATTGCCAAGGGATGTGCAGCGTTCGCGCAACTCAGCCAGAGCTTGGCCCTCGTGCGGCGGCTCCCAACCCGTGTCCGCGCTAAACAGGACCGCATCGCAGCGACCCTCGAAGCCGGTCAAGTCGTGCAGACTGACCTCAACTTCTTTCCCCAACTCCCGCGTGCCACCGTCTTGCCAGTGCCAGTCTTCGCCTTCGGTTCCAAAGACGGCCCTCAGAGGCGTCCCGTCGAGCATGACTTGGAAGCGGCCCGGTGCCCCCGGCTTGCTCCAAGGAGCGACCCAGTCCCGGGTACGAACCCAAACTCGGTAGGTGCCGGCACTGGGCAGGACAACCTCACCGACACAATCGTCCACCGGGATCCCGAGCCCGTGGGCAAGCACATAGGGCGAGCCCATCAGGTCCATCACCTGCTGATCCACAAGCCAACCACCCCGTTGCTCGAACGATTCGGGTTCGACAAACACTGGCGGGGGAGGCGGGGGCGTGCGTTCGACGATGCGCCGTAGCAGGTCCGCGGTCAGTCCCTGCGGGGAACTCTTGAGCAGCAACTTTCCGTTGGCGTCGATCACGAAGGTCGCCGGGATGGTTTCGACCCCGTAGTTCCTGAACGTGTCCTTGTTCGAGTCGACTCCGATCCAACCTGGCATGGCCTTGTTATCGAGGAAAGACGCGATGTGCTCGGGTGACTCGTCGGTCACCAGCAAGAATTGAATGTCGTCGTCCTTGAGCTCATCAGCCAGCTGCGTGAGGTGCGGCACGGCACCCATGCAGGGCGTTCACCAGGTCGCCCAGAATTCGAGCACCACCAGCTTGCCGCGCAGCTGCTCCAGGGTGATGGCCTCGGCAGCGGGCGCCTGAAAGGCGTGTTCCAACTGAATGGGAGGCGCGGGGTGTCCGAGTTTTTGAGCGGAGGCGCCCGCGCACAAGACCAATGCTGGTAGGCCGGTGCGTACGAGGAAGTTGGTGGCAAGCATGGGAGCTAGGGGGCTGTGGACCCGGGTCGATAAGCCTAGCCCAACATGGCGCTTGAGGGGTCATCGGGAAACTCGCGCCCGGTCCTCGCCTGTTGCGGAGCGGATCGGTGGCGTGGGCGCACAAGAGGCGGCCTGGCCCCTCAACGCCGTGGTACACGATGACCCGCCCGGTGCCGGGCACAGAGGCCTGCACGTCCTTCTTACCCCCTGCACAGGCGATTTCTGTCACGCAGACGCCGGCACCCCGAAGGTCCTTTCGCTTGCGGGCACCCGTCTGCACACTCTTCCCAGAGCTCCCCCAACCTCTCCTTGGAGAGCGCGCACCACTTCCCACTCCAATCCCATGAAGAAAGCCATTCTCTCGTTCAGCCTTCTCGCCGCCGCGACCCTGTCTAGCTGCGGATCCACTCGTTCTTCCGTCGCAGATTGCCCGGAGTGCGGCCTGACATTGGGTTCGCCTGGTTGTTGTCAGGAAGACTTGGGCGCCAAAGCCGCCAACGTTGCCCTGTGCGCCTGCGGTGAAGTCAAAGGCAGCGACGCTTGCTGCGACGACGCCGCTCCGCGCTGTGAGAAGTGCGGCAAAATCGAAGGCTCGCCGGGCTGCTGCAAATAATCCGCGGTTGGTGCCAGCGGGCCCAATCGGGATCCGCGCCCTGTGCATTCCTTGGGTAAGGCCCTCGCCCCGGGGGCTTGCGGGGTGTGATGGGTAACGGGACCCTAGTGCGAGGCAAGCCGCCCCGCATTCCCCTAGGATTCCACGACCATGACCCATCCCATCCAGCGCCTCGGCCTCCTGTTCGTCTGTTTCTCCTGCCTGGCCCAGGTGGATGCCACAGCCCAGGGACGGCGCAAGGCGAAGCAGGTATTTGTCGACGGTCAGTCGCAGGTCGTGGACGCCTTCAAGGACTCCAAGGATTGGATTCAGCACGACCTGTGGGTGGAGACCGAGTTTGACTCCGACGGGGATGGAGCCCTGGATCGTGTGCACGTGGACGTGACTCGGCCCGAGCAAACGGACTCCGAAGACTTGCGCGTGCATGTGATCTACGAGACCAGCCCCTACTTTTCCGGCACTGCCGGCGGGGGCAAGAGCTACTTCTGGAACCCCGATCAGGAACTGGGCAGCGCCCCGCGCAAGCGCCGGAGCGCCCCGGCCATTACTTTCCAGAGCCGACGTCCATTGATGTCTCGTTCTCAAATCAGCACTTGGGTCCCGCGCGGGTTTGCCGTGGTGCACTCGGCCTCCCCCGGCACCGGCCTGTCCCAGGGTTGCCCGACCGTGGGCGGCGCCAACGAAGCCCTAGCCCCCAAGGCCGTGATCGACTGGCTGAACGGCCGCGCCAAGGGTTTCGTGGAGATCGACAGTGATGAAGAGGTCGAGGCCTACTGGTGTACGGGCAAGGTGGGCATGACCGGCACCTCCTACAACGGCACCCTGCCCCTGGCCGCGGCCACCACCGGCGTGGACGGCCTGGAAGCCATCATTCCCATCGCGCCCAACACGTCCTACTACCACTACTACCGCTCCAACGGCCTGGTGCGCCACCCTGGCGGTTGGATGGGCGAAGACATCGACGTGCTGTACGACTTCATCAACAGCGGCGCCCCCGGCATGCGCGAGACTTGCGATTGCGACGTTCGCGATGAGCAGCTTGTCGCGCACCACGACCGGGTCAACGGGGACTACAACGAGTTCTGGGCCGGCCGCGACTACTTCAACCAGTTGGATTCTTTCAAGGCCGCCGCACTCATGGCCCACGGCTTCAACGACTGGAACGTGATGCCGAACCACACGGTGCGCATCTACCAGGCTCTAAAAGCCAAGGGCGTGCCGACCCAGGTCTTCTTCCACCAAGGGGGACACGGTGGGGGAGCGACCATGGAGATCACCAACCGCTGGTTCACGCGCTACGTTTGCGGTGTGCAGAATGGCGTCGAGAAGGACCCGCGCGCGTGGGTTGTGCGCGAGGGGGCCAAGCGCAATGAGCCCACTCCCTATGCCGACTATCCCAACCCTGACGCCCACGATGTGACCTTCTTCATGGGCGCCGGCGGTGAGAGCAGCGGTGCGTTGACCCTACGCCAATCCCGCGGCGAGGCCCGCGAGACCTTGGTCGATGACGCCTTGGTGACCGGAGCCAAAATGGCCGCAGCCGAGCAGTCGATTCACAGACTGCTCTATTCCACCGAGCCACTTTCCAAGCCCGTCCACCTATCAGGAAGCGCGCGCATCAAGTTGCGCCTGGCGAGCAGCAAGCCCGCTGCCAACCTGTCCGTCTGGCTCGTCTCCCTGCCTTGGACCGAGAGCCGCAACATCAACGACAACATCATCTCCAGGGGCTGGGCAGATCCTCAAAACCACGCTTCCCTAGACGGGCCTTGCCACGAGTCGGGTGGGCACAAGGGGCCGGATCACTACTCGTCCCTCGAACCCGGAACGCCCCTGGTGCCCGGTGAGTTTGTGGATCTGGTCTTTGATCTGCAGCCCGACGATCAGATCATCCCGGAAGGCGCGAGCATCGGTCTGATGATCTTCTCCAGCGATCGCGATTTCACCCTACGGCCCAAGCCCGGAACCGAGCTCACGGTGGACCTCGCCAACAGCCACCTACACCTGCCGGTGGTGGGTGGGCAGAAGGCGCTCACGCGAGCAATGAGATAGCGCGCCCGGTCTGTGGAGAACTCAGCCCGCCGACCCTGGGCCGCGGATAGGGGAATCGAGGGCGATCCCCAAGGCCCGGTGAGTCCCCCGGGGCCGACTCGTGTCTTGCCCGGGCTGTGCGCTGCAAGTGCTTGCGGGGCAAGGGCTGCGGGCCTCGACCTGTTTCCGGGCGGGTGCCCGGGAGTGCGTCTCAGCCGGTCCCGCACCCGGGGGGGCATTGACTGGCGAGGGCCGGTTCTGACCACGGGCACCTAGGTTGGATCGACGGGCGCCCCTCGGCAGCCCCGCCTGCCTATGCAGTCCAGCCCCAAGCCGCGCATCTACCCAACCGTCCTGCCCGGATCGGCGCCCGTACGTCCGGCCGGGGAGACGCCCGAGACCGTCCTGACCCTGTCCGAGGTCCAGCGTTTCCTGGCCGGCAAGGACGAGAACGCCCGACTGGCGGCCCTGGCCGAGGGCGATCCCTTGGACCTGGCCGAGCGTTCCAAACGTTGGTTGACCAGGTCGTGTTTGTTGTTCGACGTGCAGCCCTTCGTGGAGCGCGCTTCGGTGGCCATCAGTCGCGACCACGCTCTCTTTGGTCAGTTGGCCGGTGTGCATTCCCTGCCCTTGGAGTGCTGGCTCGATCGCGGATTCCGTCGCACGGCCAACACGTTGCACGCCCGGGACCAGGAATTGGACGCGGCCCGCCGCCCACTGCCCGACCCCCTCTCCCCGCGTTTCCTTTTCCTACAAGCTGTACTCGGCATCGAACGCACGGCCCTGCGCTCGGCCTGCATCACCGCCAACGCCCTGCCCGAGGACGAGCGCCGGGCGTTTCACTTCCTGCTGGTCCAGGGCCGCAGCCTGGACGAGTACGCCCACCTGGGTGGCGTGGGCCGAGCCGGCGTGAAACGGGCCTTTCGATCCGCGATGAAGACCATCGGTGGCGCACATGAGTGTGCCGCCCGAGGTGAGGACTTTCCCATGGAGCAAGCATGAGTACGGTCGAACGGTCACTGGCTGCCCGGACGCTGGATCCGGAGTTGCGAGACCTCCTAAACGAAGCCGCTGAAGAGCAGGGTTCGGCCCTGTTCCGGGTGACTCCCTGCGAATTGGGCAGCGGGGTGATCGACCCCATCCCGATCCAAGGCGCCTGGCGCGAACGTTGGACTCCAACGGAAGAGCACATCGTGACCCACTTTCGGGAGGAACTGGCGACGGTTATGCGGGCGGCGTCCCAGCACTTGATCACTTCCTCAAGTCCGGCTGACTTCTCGCATTATTCCCAAGACCTCGAACCCGATTCGGAGGAGATCACCCGCCGTGCCAGGCAACTGCAGGACGTCGGTCGGGGGTCCGGCGAATCCTGCCCCCCGGAGTCCTGGTTCCCGAGAGGACAATCCGATCCCGTATACAAATTGTCCCGCGAGCTATCCCAGGGCCTGGAGTCCATGCGCCCGACCGCGGCCCTGCGCCTGATTCACGGGGCGCGTCGGTTGATGGACACGGACGCCCTGCGCGTCTGCCACGCCAAGGCGCTCATGGATGTGGGGGAGCGCTACGAGGGCAATCGACTGGCGCGGGCGTGTACGACGCCGCGGACTGACCCCCTCGTGCGTGCGAGTGCGTGGTCGATGATCGCCCAATCGCAGGAGGATCTAGGAGGACCGGGGCCGGCAACGGAGTCCTACTTGCGAGCGGCGCAGCTAGATCCAACGAGTTCGCTTTATGCGTTGAACGGCCTGCTATGCAGCCTGCAGGTCGGTGACTTGCCCTCGGCAGCCTTTGCTACTGACATCTTGAACGGGCACGCCGCCTGGGAAGACCAGGCGGCCTTCAGCTACGCCGCGTTCCACGCGGACTCCATTCACGATGGAGAAACCACTCTGTCCCCGGTATTCCACTCGACCCTTTCTAGAATTGAGGGCCAGTTTGGCCCCCTCACATGGCATCTCACGAATGAAGCAACACGTTCAAACTAGACGGCTCCGGATCTGGGTCCTGGCACTGATCCTCGTGGGTCTTGCGGCCTCGTCCGTTCAGGCCGTAGGCTCCAAGAAGGGCGGCGTCGGCGGGTCGGGCTTCCCGCCGGACGAACTGCCCGGCGGTCATACCCACCATGGCTCTCATTAGGTGAACAGGTCTAGGTTCAGGTCCACGGGGCTTCTACTAGGAGCAGCGTTCGCGCTTGTGGTCGTAGGCGTGCTCTTCCTAGTGGGTGCGCTTGGCGGTTCGGATTCCACTTTGGTGGAGATCTCCGTCAATCACGGGCGCAGCGGCGTTGCGAGGACTCCACCCGGCGAGGAGGAGCCAGCCGACAAGTCACTGGGAACCGCAGCGATTGCGGTCAAGCGGGGAAATCCTGGTCCTGCCTCGAACACTCCAGTGCAGCTCGGTGGCGACGGCGGAAACCTGTCCACAGCCACACCAGCACCTTCCGGCACGGAGAGGACAAGCTTGGGTTCAATGGTGCTTGTGGGGCAGGCCGACCCAGGGACCGGGCCGCGGCTGAAGGGGGCTCTTGCGAGCTGGCGAGCCCTGCCTGAGGTGAATCGGACAAGCCAGACGCCTTGGTGGAAGACGAGTCTGATTGGCAACGCGGCAAGGGGAAAAGAGAGCCTGGACGTGGCCGTGAACTCGAGTGCAATGACCGTTGCACACTTTGGCTTTCCTCGGGCACCCAAGTTGGGTGTTCAGGGCAGTTATGTCTATGTGACTTCTCCTCAGCACATGGCGGCTCTCGTTGAACTCGAGCCGAAACAGGACTCGATTCACTTCACAATGGAGGCGGCAGATCCGGTGAGGGTGCGCGTTGTGGATGCCGGTGGGGAACCCGTGGCCGCGGCACAAGTCCAATCCGTTGGTTGGATCGCGGGAGTGGCCGAACGGCTTGTGGAACGCACCTACCTGTCCGATCTGGATGGGTTCGTGGACCTCTGCCCCCTACCCAATCCATCCCTATTACTGGCAACTCAAGCGGGTCGGTCAAGTCCTCTCTGGCTCGGCGAACATAGCGCCGTGGGCGGGGGAATCACCCTGACTCTCGTTGAAGGTTTCGTAGCTCGTGGCCAGGTAACGGGCGCGCCGACGCCTGAAGCACTAGACAGTTGCACTATTCTCGTTCGCGGTGGGGAGACGAACCGTGTGCCCGGGGCCCTGCGGGATGAGTGGGGCAAGCCCTTGGCCACAGCGGCCATAGGGCGGGATGGTGCCTGGAGCGCCCCGTCTGTGCCGTGGATAGGACCGGGGGAATATGTGTTCCGCATGCAGGGAGAGGGCGTGACACCCTCCGAAGAGCGTGTCCATTTGGACAGCCCTCAGGACGTACTGGCAGACTTCGCGTGGAGCAGCGGCTCCGGGTTGCGTCTGATCATCCGTGACGAAGCGACGGACCCCATTGCTAACGCTCTCGTCTCCGCGAGGTGGAAGACGGCTGAGGGTTGGATGGACTACCACATGCGCACGCCTGCGGACGGGGTTGCGATCTTGGAGTCCCTACCTGAGGCGGAGGTCTACGTGCGGGTTAGTGCCGATGGATTCGCCACAATGTCCTATGGTCCCTTCAATATGCCCGCTGCAAGCGCCGCCGAGGGCTTTCTTCTGGACATGCAACGGGCTGCCTACGTGGAAGGTCGATGCATCTACCGTGGCGCTCCAGTCCAAGACTTCGACGTGACCTATTGGGGGGGAGCTAGTCGCGAGAGCCGCGTAACGGAGAGCTTCAGGAATGCACCGGACGGGAGATTCGTTTTGGATGCAATCCCCGTAGGCGATGTGCACGTACTCGCAACTAGCGACGGAACGGCCCCTTCGGAGGTGGTCACGGTTCAAGCCCCGGGCGTGTCCGACTCTGACGAGTTAAGTGCTGCGGTCCCGTTCGTTGAATTGGAGCTCACCGATTCTATAGCGAGCTTCGGCCGCGTCGTGGATGGTACTACGGGCAAGTCCATCGTCGGAGCCAAAGTGATTCCGCATTCTGCGTCCGACACACTCATCCTCGATGTCTGGGAGGATCCCGTTTACACGGATGGCCTAGGGGAATTCGAGGGACTTCCTCTCGCGCCGATGAACGCGGCCCTGCGCGTGGAGGCAGCGGGTTTCAGTCCGTACAGCAAGCTCCTTGGCCGGGTCCACGAGTCTCCCCACAACGTGGGGGTCATCTCCCTGGAGCGCTTCCAGGCCCTTGAGGTACAGCTGTATTCCTATCAAAAAGAGGACTTCAGCAGCTACACGGCCACACTCTATCGCCATCCCCCCCAGTCTTTCGATGCGAGCGGCTACGCTCGGTTTGGCCAGGTGGAAGTTGGGAATCACCGCCTGTCGGTCCAGCCCGAGAACATGCACCGCCGAATCGACACTTGGTTTTCGGTCAGAGCATCACAGGAGAACCGTATTGAAGTCTATGTGGAGTTCGGCCCCCGGAGTGTTGTCGAGTTGGTTCTCGACGAGGGAGTCACGATTCCCGACTTGATATTCCTAAACGTCTACCGAGACTCAAAACGCTCCGGGGCCCTCCGTCGCCTCGAGACCTTCGACGAGAACCTGCAGGTCGAATTGTCCCTCCCCCCTGGCGAGCGCATGGTCTTTACGGTCATGGACCACTTGCGGAACCTAATTGTGACTGATTGGGTGACGACTTCGGATAACGGCGGTGACCGCATCACTCTTGAAGTTCATGGACAGGCCCATCACTTGCTGTTCGTGGATTCGAAGAGGCAGCCTGTGCCCGGGCCGCGGGTGCGTGTCGGTGTGCCGCCTCTGGAATCCGTGACAGGCTGGTTGTCCACCGGATGCGACGCTCAGGGGCGCTTGACTTTGAGAGACGTCACCGAGAGACGCGTCCTGCTTTACGCGACCGGGCCCGGCAGTTCGGTGGGGCAGATTCAAGAGGTGACCCTGGGTCCCAGTAGTCCAGATGAACCCATCCTCGTTCCCTACGAATGTGACTATCCCATTCTGGCCTCGGCGCGCGAGAGGGGGCAGGCGGTGGATGGGATCAGCCTGTCATTGCACCACTCTCTCGCGGGGGCGATCTTGGATCTCTCCAGCAGCGATGGGGCCGGCCAGGTGCCCTTTGGCCCGCTGGCCGCGGGCGACTATGTGGTTCAGATTCAGAGTGGGGGCTACTGGCCGGACGTCTTCGCCCTGCGTGCGCCTGATCCCGGGCAGCAGCAGGTTTTTGAGGTGCGCCGCCTGGGGGGGATTCGTGTGGAACTCAGCAAGGAAGGGTCGCCCATGGGAGGCTTGACCGTTGAATTCACCAGCGAGGAACGTGGGACCCGAGCTTCGGTGTGGCTTGGGGAGGGTCGTGTCAGCACCGGGCCTTCGGGTTTGGTGAGTGCGGCGGATGGGAGCGTGGAGTTGAGTGGCGTGCCCAACGGGGAATACACGTTGCACGTCACCTTGCCTGGGGGAGAGTCGTTCGAGCAAATCGTAGTCGTGCCTGCTCACGCGGAAGGTCTCGTGCGCATCGAATTGCCCTGATAAGACTTGAGCTCCGACGACAGGAGGGTCTTTGGCGGATGCGTTCTTCAGGCGCTGACTTGGGCTCGTACGCGGCAGTTCGTATCTTCGGCCGGGGATCAGTGCGAACATCTGAAGGGCCTTGGCATACTTGGGAGGTGACTCACGAAAACGCCAGCGAGTTGGGTGAGACCCGCGCTGTTTCACGGCTAGGGCGGTGCGCCCGTCGCGGACAACAGAAGTCTCTCGGGCTGTCCCCGCGCACTGCTTCAACGGCATGATTCCGATGAACTCCAAGTCCTCCCTGAGTCTGCTCCTGTTCCTGCTGCTTCCGAACGGGGTGCGCGCTCAGGCGCCCGTCCCCCCCGATCCCTACGTGGGTCCCCGCTGGGTCTCGGCAGATGGTCGAAGTGAGATTGTGCTGGAGGGGCTGTTTCAGATCACCGGGTCGGTGTTGGGTCGTGGGCGATCGCCTAGGGCGGGAGTTGAGCTGACTCGCATGCGGCCGGAGCTTGCGGGTGTGCTGGACGATTCCCTGCGCTTCAGGCTGGAACCCAAGTTCACGGCGGATGACGTGGAGTTGGAGGAGGCCTGGGTTGGCATGAACGTGCTCTCTGACAAGGGGCTGCTCATGGTGGGGCGCATGAAGGTGCCCTTCGGACTAGAAGAGGTGCGCAGCAGGCGACACATCGACTTCACGCGCTTCTCGATTCTGAATCAGTTTTCGCCGGCGGAGGAGCAGGGCCTGTTCTTGAACGGCAAGAACGAGTCGGGGCGCTGGGAATACGGGCTGAGCGCCACCGATGGAGTGGAGTCGGGGGATGCTGAGGCCAGCGTGAACCTGGCCGGGCGCGTGATGTTGCACCCCCATGCGGGAGAGGACGCCTCCCCCTGGCGCAACTTGCAACTGGGTGTGGGGGCGACGACGGATGCAGTGCACATGGACGCCAGCGGTTTGCACGTGGAAAACGCGGCCGGCCAAGAGGTCATCCGCATGGCTGCCGGTACGCGTTTGAACGGGGATCGTCTGCGGCTGGGTTTCGAAGCGGCCTGGTTTGACGGGCCGTGGTTCGTGCAGGCGGAGTACCTGCACGTTGAGCAGGACATGGTCGGGGCGACGGGAGGCGCTGACGTGAGTTTCGCCGGTTCCTATCTGGAACTGGCCCACGTGCTGACCGGTGAAAGCAAGTCATTCAAAGGCGTGGAGCCCGACCAACCTTTCAACCCGTCAACCGGGACGGGGCGCGGGGCCTGGGTCTTGACCGCGCGGCTCTCGGAGTTGCGTTCCGATGAGAGCCTGTTGTCCCAGGGCCTCGTCGCGCCGGGCACGTACACCCCCGCAATCCGCAGCCTGTCCCTGGGCCTCAACTGGGTCATGAACCGACACATGATCCTGCGCCAGGCTCTTGTCCACAGCGTCTACTCGGACGATGTGCTCATCGACGGTCGCTTCGAAGGTGGGGAGAGCGCGTTCCTGTTTGGACTGCAGTTGCACTTCTAGGCCGGGTCCGGCGGGAAAATCAGACGGGCAACTCGGCGAATACGGCGCCGTATAGGCAGCCGCAGCCGACCATCACGAACAGGTGCCAAAGCAGATGGAACCAGCGCTTGTGGTCGTGCACGTAGAAACCGACGCCGACGGTGAAGGCCGCTCCGGCGCAGAAGATGAGCACCAGTGCGGAGGTGCGCAGTGAGTCGATCAGAGGGCCGATCGCGATCATGCCGGCCCAGCCCAGACCCAGGTAGAGCAGCAGGGAGAGGTGTTCGTGGCGTCCGGTGAAGATCAACTTGAAGACCACACCGAAACTGGCCACTCCCCAGACGACACCGAACAGTGTCCAGCCCCAGGCGCCCGGAAGGCTCGTCAGGCAGAAGGGCGTGTAGCAGCCGGCGATCATCAAGAAAATGCTGGCGTGGTCGACAACACGCAGCACCCGGCGGCGGCGGGGGTGGACGGAGGCGTGGTAGATCGTGGAGGCGGCCAGGGTGGCGAGCATGGAGGTGCCGAACACTGCGCAGCCTGTGATGTGCAAGGCGCTACCACGTTGTGCGGCCTCGTGGAGCAAGAAAGGCAGCAGTGCCAGGGCGGCGACGAACCCGATGCCGTGGACCCCGGCATTCAGAAGTTCCTCCCGGCGATCCCACTTGCGTTCCATGCTCAAACCGTAACATGGCCCCGTGAGGAGCGCGTTTTCACTCGGCTGTCTATTCCTGTTGGGTTCCTGCGCAGAGGAACCTACACCGCGGGCGGAGCCCTCCGAAGCGCGCAATCCCAACGTGATTCTGATCCTGGCCGATGACCTGGGTTACGGAGACTTGGGTTGCTATCAGCCCGCGTCCAAGATCCCCACGCCGAACCTCGACCGACTCGCGGCGCAGGGATTGCGTGGCCTGGATGCTCACTCGCCCTCGGCCGTATGTTCACCCACGCGTTACGGAATTCTCACCGGCCGCTACGCCTGGCGCACCTGGTTGCAGCAGTCGGTCTTGCTCGAGTGGGATCCACCGCTGATTGAAGAGGACCGCCTCACCCTGCCCGCCATGCTTGGCCAGCACGGGTATCACAGCGCTTGCATCGGCAAGTGGCACCTGGGCTGGGACTGGCCGATCACCGAAGGGCGATCGCCCAACTTCGGTGGGGGCCGCGGGTTGGACAACGTCAAAGTGGATTTCTCACAACCGATCCTCGGTGGGCCGACGACCCGGGGTTTTGATCACTACTTCGGACACGACGTGCCGAATTTCCCGCCCTACTGCTTCATCGAAGATGATCACCCACTGGTGGAGCCTACCGAGACCAAGCTGGACCAGTTCTTCGGAGTGCCGGGGCCCATGTCGCCGGGTTGGATGCCCGAACGGGAACTTCCTGAGTTGACCGAGCGCGCTGTGGCTTACATCGAAGCACGCGCGGCCGTTCCCCAGCGTCCCTTCTTCCTGTACTTCACCATGCCTGCGCCCCACACGCCGATCGCGCCTCTGGCCGAGTTCGAGGGCACGAGCGAAGCTGGGATCTACGGCGACTTTGTGTACCAGGTAGACCACAGCGTGGGACGAGTGCTGAAGGCGCTTGAGAAAGCCGGGATCGAAGACGAGACCCTCGTGATCTTCGCTTCGGACAATGGCTCGCCGGCTCGCAGTGGAGAAGACATGTGTGGCGATGTCCGGTCGGTAACCGTTGAGACTGGGCACGACCCCAATGCTCCCTGGCGCGGGATCAAAGCCGACATCCACGAGGCAGGGCACCGCGTGCCGTTCATCGTGCGTTGGCCCGGTGTGGTGCAGGCGGGCACGGTTACGGACGAGATCACCTGCCACACGGACATCTTTGCGACGCTAGCGGATGTGGTGGATCACCCGCTTGGCGAGGACGCTGGACAGGACTCCTACAGTCTGCTTGGGCTGTGGAAGGGCGAGATCCAGAAAACGCCCCTGCGCGAAGCGACCATGCTCCATTCGATCGACGGGCTCTTCGCCTTGCGGCAGGGCAAGTGGAAGCTCATCTTCGGGCGCGGGAGCGGCGGCTGGACGCAACCCTCCAGGGTTCCAGTGGGACCGGGTGAGGCGGCTGGGCAGCTTTACGATTTGCAGACGGATCCGGGCGAGACGAACAACGTATTCCTGGATCATCCGGAGATCGTCGAGTCCATGGTCGAGTTGGCGCGCAAGTACGTGGCGAGTGGCCGTAGCGTCCCCGCGCGCTAACCATCTGGGTTCAGGCGGTCGCCCGGAAAGGGCGTCGATCCATTAGGCTCTGTCCCAACTCATGAGTCTCTCCCTTCGCATTTCCACCGGTACATCCGTCATGGCCTTGTTGACCCTCTCTGGTCTCGTGCTTTCTTCTTGCGCCTCCCTACCCGTACTTCAAGAGGACGCGCCCAGCGAACCGGAATCACCGCTGAACGCGGAGACCTTTTCCGGGCTGAAACTGCGCAGCCTAGGGCCCGCGCTGATGTCGGGCCGCATCGCTGACATCGCCTTGCACCCGGACAATCCCAACATCTGGTACGTGGCCGTCGGTAGCGGGAACGTCTGGAAAACGACCAACTCCGGCACGACGTGGACACCCATCTTTGATGATCAGGGGTCCTACTCGACGGGATGCATCACCATCGACCCCAATGCACCGGACACGATCTGGCTGGGCACCGGCGAGAACGTGGGTGGCCGTCACGTGGGATTCGGGGACGGTGTGTACGTGAGTCACGATGGCGGAGAGAGCTGGACGAATGTCGGCCTGCGGGAGACCCAGCACATTGGCAAGATCCTCATCGACCCGCGCGACTCGGACACGGTGTACGTGGCTGCCCAGGGCCCGCTGTGGTCTGCCGGCGGTGAACGGGGGCTCTTCAAGAGCACCGATGGGGGCACGACCTGGAACTCGATCCTGGCTGGAGGCGAGTACACAGGCGTCAACGACGTGATTCTCGACCCGCGGAATCCCGACGTGCTCTACGCAGCCAAGCACCAACGCTTGCGGACCGTGGCGGCCCTGCTCAATGGCGGCCCTGAGACGGGCATCTTCAAGACCGTGGATGGTGGTGCAACCTGGGAGCAGCTCACCAAGGGCATACCCAGCGCGGACAAGGGCCGCATCGGGCTTGCCCTGGCGCCGGAGGATTCCTCGATCGTTTACGCCACCATCGAACTGGGCGCGAACTCAGGGGGGTTCTATCGATCCACCGACGCCGGCGCGAGCTGGACGAAGCGCAACGACTACTTGTCGGGGGGTACCGGACCCCACTACTACCAGGAGCTCTTCGCCAGCCCACACTCTCCGGGCACGGTCTACCAGGCGGATGTACGCATGCATGTCACGCACGATGGCGGCGAGACCTTTGCCCAGGTACCGGAGTCCAACAAGCACTCCGACAACCACGCCCTCGCCTTTCACCCCAGCGACCCCAACTACTTGTTGGTCGGCTGCGACGGTGGTCTGTACGAGTCCTTCGACTTGGGGGCGTCTTGGAAGTTCGTGGCCAACTTGCCAGTGACCCAGTTCTACAAGGTCGCGGTGGACGACGCCGAGCCCTTCTACAACGTGTATGGCGGAACCCAAGACAACTCTACCCAGGGCGGGCCCTCGCGCACGGACAGTGACAACGGAATTCGCAACGCCGATTGGTTCATCACCGTGTTTGCGGATGGGCATCAGCCGGCGACCGAACCGGGCAATTCGGACATCGTCTATTCGGAGTGGCAAGAGGGCAACCTGGTGCGCACGGACCGACGTACCGGCGAGATTGTCTACATCCAACCCCAGCCCGCTGAGGACGAGCCCACCGATCGCTTCAATTGGGACGCTCCGATTCTCGTCAGTCCCCATTCGCCCACACGCCTCTATTACGCCAGTCAGCGCGTGTGGCGGTCGGACGATCGCGGAGATCAATGGACGGCCATCAGTGGTGACCTGACCCACGGGACGGACCGCTTCCTGACACCGATGATGGATCGGGTGTGGAGCGTCGACGCGCTGTGGGATCTGCGGGCCATGTCGAAATTTGGGACGATCACATCGCTCTCGGAGTCGCCCCTGGTGCAAGGGCTTCTGTACGCCGGTACGGATGATGGCCGCATCCAGGTCAGCGAAGATGGGGGCGGTTCCTGGCGTGCCGTTGACTCACTTCCCGGTGTGGCAGACGGGTTCTTTGTGAATGACTTGAAGGCCGACCTGTTCAACCCCGACGGTGTCTATGTCTGTGTGGACAACCACAAGACCGGTGACTTCAAGCCCTACCTACTGCACAGCACCGACCGTGGCTTGACCTGGAAGTCCATCGTGGGCGACCTGCCTGACCGGCACATCTGTTGGCGGCTCGTGCAGGATCACGTTCGGGCCGACTTGCTGTTCTTGGGAACCGAGTTCGGCGTGTTCTTCAGCCTGGATGCGGGCGAGCAGTGGATCAAACTCACCGGCGGCACGCCCAACATTCCCTTCCGCGACCTGGCCATTCAACGCCGCGAGAACGATCTGGTGGGGGCCACCTTTGGCCGCGGGTTTTATGTCTTGGACGATTACTCTTCCCTGCGCGAAGTCAGCGCGGACGTGCTCGACCAAGAGGGGGCCCTGTTCGGTGCGCGCGACGCGTATTGGTACATCCCGCGGCCCACTCTTGGTGGAGGGGGCAAGGCCTCCCAAGGGGACTCCTATTACATGGCCGACAATCCGCCCTTTGGCGCGACATTCACCTACTACCTGCGCGACGGCTACAAGAGCCGCAAGGCTGAGCGGCAAGAGGCTGAGGGCAAGGCGGCCAAGGACGGCGGAGATACGCCGACGCCCGGCTGGGAGGCCCTGCGAGAAGAGGACCTAGCGCCCGATCCGGCCGTTGAGTTGGTCGTGCGGGATGGTTCGGGCGGCGTCGTGCGGCGCTTAGCCGGTGAGACGGGCAAGGGCATGCACCGCGTGACCTGGGACCTGCGTCGACCTGACGTCGGAGCCTGGTCCCGGGCCAGCAATCCCGGTCGCGGGGGCCGTGATGGCGGCGGTGTTTTGAGTGCTCCCGGTACCTACACCGTGACCCTGCGCAAGCAGGTCGAAGGCGAATGGACGGATCTGGATGAGGCGGTGGCCTTCGAGGTCACACCCCTACGCGAGGGATCCTTGCCCAATGCGGGTCCCGCGGCGGCGGCGGCCTTCGGCTTGGAGCTTGAAGCTGCCAATCGTCGTGCTGGCGCTATCGGTGGGCTGACGGCGGACCTGCTAGAACGCGTGGGTGCCATTCGTTCGGTGCTGGCACGCGCAACGGGTGACGTGGATGCCTTGGACGCCCGCGCGGCGGCCATCGAACGGCAGCTCAAGGATGCGGAATTGGCCTTCTCCGGCGACGCCCGCCGGGGTGAAGCCGGTGACCCGGGTGCGGTCTCCATTCAACGTCGGTTGAGTGTCGCTTCGATGGGTACGAGTTGGTCCACCTACGGTCCCTCGCCTTCGCATCGCGAGAGCCTGGCGATTGGGCTCAAGCGCATGAAGGCTGTGGAGCAGAAGCTGGAGGCTGTCAGGGCCAAGCTCCTGCCGAAACTCGAGAAGGAACTCGATCGGGCAGGCGTTGCCTGGAGTCCCGGCCGAGGAGTCGGGAAGTAACCCGCGGCGCGCTCGTCGGTAGTTCACACGGAGGACAACGATGGAAAAATACTGCCGGCGGAAGTTGCAACCCCTGGTCCTAGGCCTGGGGCTGGTCACAAGCGCGTGTACGAAGGTCGAATTTGAGCGTCAGGAGCTCAAGCTCACACATGATGCAGAACAGGACATCATGGACCTGGACCTCGAGTACATAGGGCTCGTTTCGGGAAACTCTGGGCTCGAGGCCGCTACAGATTGGCTGCAGGGAGTGCTGGGCAAGAAGCCACGCTTCATCGCCATGGGCTGGCCTTTCGAGTTTGACTTGAACGAGATTGGCGACGAGTGGCTGCTAGAACACGTTACGGTCGAGCGGGCCCGGGTCACGACAGTCGAGGGCCCCGTCCTGCAACTGGATCAGAGCGTGCGGTTTCATTCCATTCAGGAGGCGCTAATCCGTGCGAGCGCGGCGATCGCCGCAGGGCTCATCCAGAACTATGGGGAGGCCAACTTGGAAGAGGAGGCCGACGGCTGGGTGGACGCCGACACGCTGCGCTTGGCCTTGGAGCAGGCTCGACGAGGGGATCCATGGATGACGCTCGACGACGGTGGGCTGCACTTTCATCTGCCCTGCTCGCCCGTGCTATTCCACCTGGCTCTGCTGAACATCGCCGATCCACCGCAGATGGAGGAACGGGACCGATTTCTCTTGCGACAGGCCATCAGCCAACTGGGGTCGATGGCTTATTCGAACGGTCGGTTGGATCTGGCGTTCCCCTTTGAAGGAGAGCGGGGTCTGCGGCTTACGGCAACTCACCACGTCTCCCCGCGCGACGACCACAAGGCCTTCGTCGAGTCCGTCGGGGGAAAATAGAACCGGGACTAGTCGCGCACCCTGTCGAATTTGACCCAGCCGTTCATCATCTCTTCGAAACTCTGGCGTCCGTAGCGCACGGACGCCGTGGGATCTGGATTGAGGGGATTGTCGTCGGAATTATCGAAGATAGCCCGGGCGCTCAACACAGTTCCTTTTGGAACCTCGATTGGATCGGCGAAGAAGTACTCCGTCTGCCAATAGAAATCCCAGTTGGGCACGTTCAGCAACACCTCGTGGCGGCCGTCGGGATAGGTCACTTCGTAGGTCCAGCTCTTTCCGCGCAGGTGCATGTGTGGCCGCAGGCTCACAATGCGTGCATCGCTGCGGAAGCGCATCGTGTGCTCCTCCACGTGGTGGGCGGCGTGGGCCGGCACCTTGATGCGGAAGTCGGCGAAGATTGTGAAGCGAGTTTCACGCTCCGGCGGCTCCTCTGTGAATTTCAAGGCCATGGATGTCTGATCGATGGTGGCTGTTCCGTTGGGCGTGTAATGCAACTCCCATAGCAACGAAGACCCAGCGGGAATCTTGGTGGCCGAACCGGGTGGGTTGGTCTTGGACATGGATCCCGGGACCCAGTTGACGAGGGCTCTGGACAGGCGGTTGAACGAGCGCGGAGAATCGCCCGGCGGGATGATGTAGACCAACGCGTGGTGCAGCACGCTCGCGTTACCCGGTCGCATTTCTGCCTGCTGAACCCATACGTCCTCCCCGAAGTCCGTTTCGGTCGTGACGTACTGGTAGTCCAGTACGCCTTCCGCTGGCACGGGCAAGGGCTCGGGAATGGAAAGCACCATGTCGGGATTCATCATCGTGAAACCCTCGGTCCACACAACCGGGGGCGCAGCATCCTCGGGCTTGCCCCGTTTCGCTCCGTCATTCACCCACGCCTGAATCGTCGCCACTTGAGCTGCCGAAAGGCTGCGGTCATTCGCGAACGTGCCGTGACGAGCATCCGCGTGCCAGGGCGGCATGCGCCTTTGCTCGACAACCTCGGCGATCATGCGACTGCGTGTCGCGGCATCTTCATAGGTCAGTAGAGAGAACGGGCCGATCTGTCCGGGACGATGACAGGTCTGGCATTTCTGTTGGAAGATCGGTTCGACATCGCGTGTGTACGTCACACCCTCCAGGCCGGGATCAAGGGGCGTGCGTTGGAGTAGGCAACCGTCGCAAACGGTCTCGGGGAGGGCTACAGGCTTGCCTGCGAGCAGTTCGTCCAGAGCTCTAGCGAGGTCTTCGCTGTCGGCCGCGTCCTTGCGAGCGTTGGCCGAGTACTGGTCGTCAATGCGCCCGCGGTAGCTCAAGTTGCCTTGCTCGTCAAAGACGACGACCTCAGGTGTGCGGTCCACGCCCAGTTGGTCAGCCAGGCGCTGTTCGACATCCCGCAACACTACAAAAGGAAGACCCTTGTCGAGTGCGTCGGCGGCGATGGCTGGCAAGGTCTCCGTTTCGTTGGAGTAGATCGCCACGAAGCGCACTTCCTTCGCGTGGTACTGCTCTTCCAGGGTGATCAAACGCGGGGCGTAGAGATTGGCCAGCGGACATCCGATTCCCAGGAAGACAAGCACCGTGGCCTTCTCGCCAGTCAACTCACGCAGCGGACGGCGGTTGCCGCGCAGGTCTCGGGCCGACGCGCGGCGAGGCATGGGGTCGCCCATGGCGAGGCCGTTGTCACCTATCAGACGTGCTTCCTGTGCGCTCCCAAAGGAACACAGAGTCAGAGCACAGAAGCCGATCAGCAATCCAGTTCGCAGGCTTGTCATTAGGAGTCCTCGTTGTCTCCGCCGTAACCCAGGGCCCGCATGGCCTCCAGGTGTCGAGCGTCCATTGTCTGTTGTTGTGACTGAGTTGTGGGGGTTGGATCGGGTCCGCGGTACAGGCGCCAGGTGGGGGCGGGGTCTGCGAGTAGTTGATGGAGGTCCCCTGCCGCGTATCGAACGGCCTCGTCAGGGGCGGCCGGGCCGCCCGCAACCGAAACGGAACCCGTCACCGTCACGCCGCACACCAGGAGCAAGGATTGCGCTGCCGTGCCCGAAAACACGACCGGGCCACCAGGGTCACTCGAAGATGGAGCACGTCCCCGCAGGCCGGCAAAGGAGACCGGCGCGGCGATGCCCGCGACTTCCAGGTCCGTATCGCTGTCGCGCAGGGCGGTGTTGGCGACCAAGTAGGTGCCGGGTCTGTGAAGCAGCAGGTACTCCAACACCTGCAGGCGCAGCACTTCCAAGTCCGCACCGTTCGACTCAGCGACGTTGTCTTTCTCGCCCGGGTCGACCCTCAGATCAAACAGCTCTTCGCTCGGGGCGCTGGAGTAGGTCAGGACGTACTTCCACTCTTGGTTTCGCAGGGCGACCCGGTTGCCAGACGTCTCGACTACGGCCACTCGATCCGGGGCGTCTCCAGCTCCAGGCTGCATCAGCGGAACGAGCGAACGCGCGTCCATGCCGTCGTCTCCAGGCAATCCGGCCAATTCCATCAAGGTGGGGGTGACATCAAAGCCGCGCACCTGAGTCTTGACCACCGTTCCGGGTTCGCACGTGCCCGCCGCCGGCTTGACGATGAGCGGAACTCGGACCACTTCGTCGTACAGGGCCTCACCCCGGCCGAACGAGGGGCCATGACCGAAGCCTCCGTGCTCCCAAAGTTGCTCTCCGTGGTCCGACACAAATCCGATCACCGCATCGTCGTAGAGGCCACGTTCTTTGAGGGCGTTGAGAAAGGCCCCGATGCGGTCATCCACGTAGTTCACCTCGCCGTCGTACAAGAAGCGCATCACCTTGCGTTGTTTCTCGCCCCGCGGGTAGCCGTCCTGATAAATCGAGTAAGGCAACTCGACCGCCTCTGCATCGGGGTCCTCCGCAAACTTCTTGGCGTAGGCGTCGGGCTGGGTGAACGGCTGGTGGGGGTCGTTGAAGTGCAGGAACAGATAGTTGCGGCCCGGTCCGGCATCTTCCAACCACTCGAGGGCCTCGGTCAAGTTGTCCTCGCCTCGCACAGCTTCGCGCGGCACGTTGAAAGCCACATCAAAACCCTGCTCGAACCCACCGTCGTAGAGCGGCGGTTTGTAGACCACAGCCTGTGTCGCCCAACCCGCGTTGCGAAAACGCTCGGCCAGCGTGAGCAGCGAGCCAGGCAACGGAGTCCTCGATCCGTACGAAAAAACGCCGTGCCGTGACGGGACCAAACCCGTGAAGATCGAGGCGAAGGAGGGGCACGTCCAGTTGCAGTTGCTGGCCACGGACTCGAAGCGCACACCGTCAGCGGCCAAGGCGTCGAGGTGCGGCGTCGTGGGCTGGTCGTACCCATAACACGAGAGGCGATCCGCACGCAGGGTGTCCACAGCGATCAGAATCACGTTGCTTGGACCCGAGTCTGTCGGGGGAGTCTCCAACACGGGATTGCCCCAGATGGGGTGCGGGTATCCCTCCAGGCTGCTCGTGCGCAGAACCAATTCGATTTCCTTGCCCGCCAAGCCTGTCATGTCGATGCGCGCTTGCTCCCAGAGCCAATCCTCCGGCCGGGCCCATGAATCGTGGGACCACAGTTGGGTTTCCGTTCCGTTGGCTAGTGCAAGGACTTCGAAGCGGGCGGCTGCACCGGGTTGCGTTTCGCGCGATAGGCAGGCGGAGAGCTTCAGGCTGGCGCCCTCGGGCACCCGCAGACTGAACCCCAGGTCCGTGCGTGGCGGTGCGTACAGTCCGTAGCGGTAGGAGTAGTTGTCGTCACGCGGCCCGTGAGCCTCACCCACGTCACCCAGCGGGGGGAATTGGCCGAATTTCTCGACCCCCAGGTCGGGGTTCGCCCCGCTGGCTAGCGAGCGCGCCTTGAGCAGGGCCATGGCCTGTTCGGGAGTCGGTTCGACGCGCTCCAACAGGATGTCGTCGAAGCTCAGAGCCTCATCCTTCCCGCGCCCAGCTATCTGACTCGTGTTCTGCCTCAGGATGATGGCGAGCGAGTGCGTATTGGGAGTCGTAAAAAACGAGACCGTGGTCGTGTGCCAGGCATCATCGGTGGCCGGTTGACGGGGCCAGTGCACCTTCAGCGCCAACCCGCGTCCTGCCATGTAGTGGTTGGCGAACGGGCCTCCCACGGAGATGCGACCCTCGCTCTTGGCTTCCACGACGGCGAAGTCTGCGTAGGGGGCCACGGCAGTCTTGATCCTGCGGCGGAAGATGTAGTGCGCGCTGGGTTCAGCCGGCAGGACCCAGCCGTAGCGCGCTCGGCCACCCAGTCCGCGCAACACGAAGGCTTGGGTGTCGTCAACGGGGCTCACAAAGCTCTCGCCCTCCATGCGCCAACCGGCGGCTTCCGCATCGAATTGCTCAAAGTCCTCTTGCAGTTCGATCGTGCGCGTCAGGTCCGGCAGGTCGTCAATGTTTGCAGCGGCTTGAATTCCTGGGAGAGGACTCTCAATGCGCGCATCAGCAAGCAACGACCCCAGACGAATGACTCCGGAGGGTGTACCCGGCTGAGGAGGGGGCACACAGGCGGCAAGAAGAGCGAATAATGGCAAAGTCGGCAGGAGGGATCGCATGTGGCCGGTATTGTCGGGAAGCAGGGTGCTTACCGACAGTAATAACTAGGTGGGGGGATTCGGGCGGACCCTCCGACTTGGCGGGGAACTCCACCTTCCAGCGATCACGGGCTCCTAAAAGCGGACCTCGGCCTCCGTCGGCTCACCCTCAACCACGGCAATCTCCCTCGTGTCCACTTCAGGCTCAGGAGTCTCGGTCTGACCAGGTCCAGGTATCGAGTACAGGGTCGTTTCCATGGTCCAACGACCTGGGGCCATTCCCTGCACTTCGACCGTTCCGTTTTGAATGCTACCGAAGCGCGTCGCGCCATCTCCCTTGCCGTCTTCACCGCCACTCAGTCTCGTCAGTTGCACGGTTCCGAAACCACCCTGGCCGCCGCTCGCGTCAAAGACCTGCACGGTCAATGTGGATCCCACTTCAAGGCCGATCTCGATCCCGCTACGAACTTCGTTGGGTCCAAGTGCCTTGACCAGTGTCTCTCCGGGTTGGTAACCGTCTGCCGTGACTTTCAGCGTGATGTCTACCTCGGGTCGGACCCCGTGGAGTTCGAAGGTGCCGTCTTCACCCGACATCGCGGTCGAGTCGGGCCCACCAATCTGCACGATCCCTCCGCCACCGGATCCACTTGAGACCGTGGTCGAGATCATCATCACGGTATTGCTCGAGGTACGTCCGGGCGAGGCAACTACCGGCCGCAACGTAGCCCCGGCGATGCCATTGCCCGCTGTATCCACAACCCGACCCTCGAGGATGGTGTCCCCAAGTTCTGCGTCGAACTCGTTGTCCCCCTCTTGGATCGTCACGCGCAGAATCGTTGGCATCCATCGATCCGGGTGGTTCACGGTGAGCCTGTACTCGCCGACGCTCTTGTTCTTGAACTCGTAGGATCCTGAGGAGTCGGTTTGCACTCCACCGTTTCCGCCGAAGAACATCATGCCGGCCATGGGGTCCTCCTCTTCGGTCCAGGGGCCCAGGTCCAGGGTGCCTCCCGACAAGGCTCGCCCGCGTACCGTCAGCCGGCCCCGGAGGTTGCCACGAGCCGCACCCACGAGCACGAGTTCGTCGTCTGTGTCGAGCCCCACGTCAAACTGGGTCCATCCTTCTGACCTGGGTTCGCGGTTGAAGCTGGAGACCATGACGAGTCCGCCCGAGCCACTCGATTCGCTGATTCTGAATGCGTGGGTCCCGGCCCCCAGGTGTTCGAAGATACAGATGCCCTCCTCATCTGCGCGACCGGTTGCCTCTCGGTTGCCCGTCGGACCACGATGGTCGACTCGGGCCTCGGGCAGTGGGGATCCGGAGGAATCGCGCACGATTACCCGCACGATGCCGCCCACGGAAAGGCGCACGACCAGTTCTTCGGCCCCATACGTCCGGGCAGGAAGCTCCAGAGTCGCGTAGTCATCATGCTGGATGTTGAGAGCCATGACCTTGCCGGGGGTGGTGGTCAATTTGGCCAATCCCTCCTCGTCTGTTGACTTCGATGCTCCGCCGCTACTGTCGAAGCGCCGTACTCGCATGCCCGATTGCTGGGGTTCGGGGGGGGTCTTCAGTTGCACGCGGGCCTTGGCGATAGGCTCGGCAGTGAGATCATCGAGCACGGTGACCTTCAAAATGGGCATCGGTTGCAAGCGGATGTCCCCCAGGTTGCGAGTCGATCCCGCAGTCACCTGCACGTCATCGTTCCGGTAGGGCTTAAAGCCATCCGCCTGGATGGTTAGCGCAGCACGGTCTTGATCAAAGGTCACCTCGTTGAAGGCGGCTCGCCCGTCAGGATGGTGGCGGAGGGTTTTGCCGTCCTCACCCTTCAGGCTCTCCATGCGCCGTCGTCCTGCAGAGGCCGTGAAGTCTTCGACGGCAGCACCGGTCTTGGCGTTGACCACCCGGAACTCAAGGCCTGCCCGCGGATGCATCTCCAGCACGAGTCCGTGCTCTCCAGCTCGAGCGACGACAGGGGACTTTCCGTCACCGGCAAAGGCACTGAAGCTGTTCTTGCGCTCAACGAAGAATTCGTAGGGCTTGCCCAGCCTTAGCCCGGAGATCTCGAAGCCCCCAGACTGGGCGCTGTGCTCCGTGATCTTGCCCCGCCTCGCATCACGCGCCCGCTCGATGAAGTCACTGCCTGTTGGGCGGGCGATGATTTCGTACTTGTCCTGGTCGCTGGCGCGCCAGCCATGCACAAGCCCGCTGGCAGAACCTCCGGCGTCCATCTGAATCGTCAGCTCGCCCAGTTGACGGCCGGGTTGCTCGCACTGCCCCTTGGCTTCCTGGTTGGGGTGCAGCGGGTGGTGAACGCGCACGACGTAGGGGCCGGTAGCTAGTTCGTCCAGGACGAAGCGTCCGTCAGCGGAGGTGATGGCGTCGGCAGGCGCTCGGTCGCTGAAGACCGAGACGATCGTCAGGCCTGACTGTTGCTGAGGCTCGACTCGCAGGCGCGCGTTCTCGAGCGGCAGACCCAGATCGCTAACCACGCGACCCGAGAGGATCGCACCTGGTTGCAGGACCAGCTCACCCAGCTCTCCGTCCTTTGGAGAGGTGCGATCTGTCTCGACCAGGGGCGCGAAACCGCTGGCGCGCACCGCAACACGTAATGAAGGGCTACCCGGTGCCTGCATTGAAAAATGCCCATCGGCATCGGTCAGCGCGGCGTCCTTGTCCTTGCGCTGATCGCCCCCAAGCGAAAAGGAAAAGCGGCTGGAGGCAGGGCCCAACCACACCCGGGCGCCTTCTACTCCACGGCCGAACGTGTCCACGACGGTACCGGAGAAGGCGCGATCGTCGAACTGCTCCTCGGGCTCCTCATCACCCATGCCACTGGCCAATTCTGGAGCAACGGAGCGTTCTTCAGCGGCCTGCTCTAACTCCGCCGGACGTTCGGGGGCATCGATGTTTGCCGCGTTGTATGTGGGGACAACGGTGGCGCCAACATCCGGGGTCCTATCGCTGAGATTCGCGCGGGACGCCTCATCTCCCTTGTTGAGCAGAACGAATAGGCCGCCGGTTACAACGAGGAAGAGCAGGGCCAGCAGGGAGCGTGAGTTCATGGGGAGGTCTCCGAGTCCGAGGAAGAGCTAGATCTTAGCGCTGCCTACGCCCGTTACTGGGCACGCGTTGGTTTGGAGCTTGCGATGTGTGCAGCCGAGGCCTCATGGGCCGGTACCAAGTGCCAAGGATGGCGAGTCATCCACGCTGGGACCCCGTACGGTACCTCTAGGCAGCGAAGCCTCGGGGAAAAGGTTGAGTAGGACTGCAGCGAAACCAGCTCCTCCGGGTGGCTCCGATCAGGATCTTGCGCGTTCTCGACTCAGGAATATCAGGCCGATGACCAAGAAGGCGAGACTCAATCCGTAGCTCACGACCACGAGCGCCTGTGCCTGCGTGATGGACTCGAGTGCGGTCTGCGGCTCGAGATCCTCCCCCGCGAAGTTGCTAGCGAGAATGGCCATCGAGTTGTTCAGGGCATGGGCCAACATGGCGGGGATCGTCGACCGTGTCCACCAGGCGATCAGACCAAACCAGATCCCCAAAGGCAGAACAGCCGTGGAGTGAATGGGATCCATGTGGGCGGCGGCAAAAAACAAGGCGGGCACAAACACGGCCAGCATGAATCCATGCCGACGCGAGAGCCCGACTCGCACGTAACCTCGGAAGAACAACTCTTCGCTCATACCTGGCAGCACGGCCGCGCAGAAGAGAACAAAGACCAAGCCGAGTCCCGTGTGGCCGGTCAGCATGGTCTCGAGCATCTGCAAGTTCTGCGAGGGCTCGGTCAGGTCGAAGAACAGGCTGGCGAAGAGCCCGCTGGCAACCTGAATTACGGGCGTAGCGAGTACGAGTGTCACCCACGTGCGCATGGAAATCGCTGGACGGCGCAATCCGAGTCGCCCCATCCATGGTCGTCTAGAGAGGAGGGCCGGCAGCATGGCTGCTGAGATGAAGAACATCTGTCCCGGGAGCACAATGATCAGGATGCCGGGTAGTGTTCCCGCCAGCTCGGCGATCCACCGAGCAAGTCCTTCGCCCTGGAAAACACCGACCGGTCCCCACCAGGCAGCGGCCAGGCTCAAGAAGACCAATGAAAAGAGGACGGAACCAGGCACGGCTCCGATCATCACCAGCCAGCTGGGCCATGTACGACTTAGCGAGGGATCTGAGACCGGATGGGGGGTCTCCGACGAGGGCGAGGTGGAGTCGGTCACAGCGTTAGTCATGGCGACATCATTATCTTCAACGTGCCCCGGCGCTAGCCGTCACCCTATTGCCGGAGCAGGGATCCCCGGCAAGTGAATCGTGATCACCGAGAGGGGCCTAGGTTGCCGAGAGCCTAGCCCGGTCCCGGCCCGAAGCAGTAGAGCGCTGCCTGAGATCGCACGAGTACGTTGCGTCCGGCGATCGCGGGCGTGGACCAAACCTCCTCGTCCACGCTACCCACCGAGACTTCTTTCCAGCCGTCTTCAGCATCCAGCAACAGCAACTGACCCGACTGGCTGGCGAGCAGAATACGGCTGCCCGCAGCTACCGGAGATGCGTAGTACGCATCGGATTCTCCCACACGTCCTTGCTGGATCAGCTCGCCCGTCTCGGCGTTCAGAGCCGTGAAGATCCCGCCGCGCTTGATCATGTAGACCGTGCCGTCCAGCACCAGCGGCGAGGGAATATCCGGCAACCCGCGCTTGTTGTCTTCAAACCAACGCACATGGGTGTCTGTCACATTGCCGTTGCCGCCTAGTTGAATGGCAAATAGCCCCCCCAAAGCTCGGGTCGTGGCCAGAGCGTAGTTCCAGTCTGCGGAGTCCAACATGTTGTCACCGTTGAGGTCGAGGATGAACCAGATCTGCTGAATCAGATCGTGATCCCACTCTTCCCGGTCGATCAGTTCGTTGCCATTCTCATCGCGCAGCTCCAGCAGTTCTTCGAACGTGCCGCTGAATTTCGGGATGCCCATTTCTGAGGTGGACAGCATGAAGGAGTTGACGATGCACAGATCTCCGACAACGACCGGCACGGCCTTCGTCTGCCACGCGCCACCATCGACCCACCAGAGTTTCGATCCATCACGCAGGGAATAGCCCGCGATTTGGAATGAACCGGAAACGATGACCTGCGCCTCACCCTCTTCTGGGCTGTACAGCGTCGGAGTTGAATAGGAGTGGGTGACGTTGTTGCGTTCCGTCCGCCAGCGCTCTTCACCGGTCTTGGCATCGATGCCGACCAGGAATGATCCCGTGTCCTGATCGATCATCTGGATGAGCAGCCCCTCGTGTACAAGGGGCGAGGTGGCCAAGCCGTGGGGGATGTTGAATTCACCGAGGTCTTTGCGCCACAGCTCCTCGCCCTGCATGTCGTAGGCGATGAGACCTGCGTGGTGGAACAGGGAGTAAACCCGTTCACCGTCGGTCACGGCCGTCGGCGCGGCGGGCGAGTTGGCGCCGGGCCGCTTGCCGTCGTAAGGCAGGCTGGCTGTCCAAAGGACTTCGCCGCTGCTGCGATCTAGGCACAGGGTCGAGAGTTGCTCCTCGTCTGCACCTGTGACGAAGACTCGGGTGCCACAGACAGTGGGCGATGAGTAGCCGCGCGGGATCTCTGTTCGCCACAGCAGGTTGCTCTCCGTGTCGAGCACGTCAGGCAGCTGGGCGTCCGCCGCGATGCCGGCGCTGTTGTTGCCACGGAACCCGCCCCATTCAGGTTTGTCGTTTTGGGCAGGCAAGGCCTGGGCGAAGGGGATCGCGCATGCGAACAGCCAACTGAATCTAAGGGCGGATTTCATGGGCGTATCTTCCGTCGAGTGACGTCGCCGCGCTAGTCCGCGGCCCGCGCCTTGCGTGATTCCTACACGCTCGGAGCTGCTAACGACTCAGCAGATCCATGACCGAGAAATAGATGACCGATGTCCAGGCGTCCCGGCCCGCCGGCGAAATGTGCAGCGCGTCGCCGGCCATGTTGCCATTGGTCTTGCGCTGGCTGTCGAGAAACGCCGCACGCAGGTCCACGTACAGAACTGCATCGTTGCGGTTCAGCAGCTTGATCCGTTCATGGACCTCATCCACGCAGATACGCCTTGGATCATCAGGTGTTGCCCCGATAGGGAAGGGGCCACACACCACGATCCTGGCCTGGGGTTCTCTCTCCAGGAGCAGCGCGACCACGGCTTCAATGCCAGCAGCCGTTTCCCGAGCGGTGTGACCAGCGGCGTTCACGTTGTTGGCACCAATCTGCAGCACAATCACCTTGGGGTCCAAGGTGGCCAGGGCCCCGTGCCGTATGCGGTAGAGGAGGTGTTCCGTTCTGTCACCACTCATACCGAGGTTGAGTGCTTTCGAGAGTCCAAAGTCTCGGTTGAACACTCCTTCTCCTCCTTCGCGCGCCACGCGATTACCCGCGCCGCTCAGTCCCTGGGTGATGGAATCACCCAAGAAAACGACTGTGGTCTGGGGGTGTTGCCGCGCTAGAGCCTGCAACTTGTTCAGTTCATCCCACCAGGTGCCTCCACCCCAGCCCGCAGGGCCGCCCCTGTATTCAGCGGAAGGCACAGCACGCGTGCTGGGAGGACTTGCGTATCCCAATGCAGTCAGAATGGAGCGCCGAAGGGATGCCGCGGGGTGTACACCGTGGGGGTGATGCAGCGCGCCGGGTTTGGTCCACACATAGACCGGCCCACCCCGACGCCTCCAGGCCCCCGCGAGTCGCAGGCTATTGCGGCCGGGGGGCACTACTTCATCAGCGAGGCCCACGGCAACAAACAGGGGCACACCTTCCTTAGCCGGGCGTTCGCACTTGGGGATCATGTGATCGCCTCGGCGCATGCCCGCGGCTTCGGTCCAGCCCCAAGCAGTCAAGGCTTCCGACCATTCGGTCTCCCTGCGTTGACCGTCCCTCCCTCCCGGCCAGCTCGAAAGGTCAAACACACCGTTGTCCACGTACAAACCACCTGTCCTCTTGGGATTCGTGGTCGCCCAGTTCAACGCCGGCAGTCCACCGCGACTCATGCCCATCAGCACCGGTCGGTTGGAGAGTCGAGGACCGTTGGCAACGCGCATGAGCGCGTGGAATTCCTCCATTCTCTCCATGGCTTGTGGGCCGCCGTAGAGACCGCTCACATCGACGTAGGCCAGGTGCAGGCCGCGATCGAGCAACTCGAGTTCGAGTTCCGGTTCGTGGCCGAAGAAACGCATGCGCCAAAGCCAGGGGCGTCCGCGCAGACTCTGATGGGGGGCGACCAACGTGCAAGCAGCACCTGTTTGGGGTAGTTCGAAGTCCAGGCGCAAGAAGCCCTCATAAAAACTGGACTTGAACTCCAGGCCCAGCGCCGACAGAGCGAGCTTCAAGTGGGTCCCCTGGACGAACTTGGACTCGATGGCTCCGGCCAGTCGCTGGGCCAAGGCCCTGGCACCGAAGGGGGAGGTGTGGACACCGTCCACCGTCTCGTTGGCCGTGAACACACGTTGCAGGTCGTGGTACTCGATGTGTTTCTGGCCATCAGCCACCCGTCGCAAGGCGCTGCCGATCTCTGCCAGGCGCGGGGCTCGCTGCTTGAGGTCGTCCTGTCTTTCAGGACTCAAGCCGGACGCTTCCGCGAACATGGGCGGCGGAGAACAGAGCAAGACACGCACCCCATCGCTCTGCTTGAGCAACGTCTGGGCCAGAGCCCGTGCATCGGCCTCCAGGCCGTCAGCGTGTTGCCAATTGGATCGACCCGATCCTTGGCACGTGTCGTTTGTGCCAAGCATGACGATCGCCACGTCCGGCTTCCAAGCCAGGACGGCATCCCACTCCTGGGAGCTGGTGTACGGCTTGTCCGCTGCACTCAACAGTGTGGCTCCGCCTACACCGAAATTGCGTACCTCATAGGTCTCCCCGAGCAGGTGCCCGAGCTGGGCTGGGTAGTGGTTCTTCTCCCTTGCCGCGACCTTGCTGCCGTAGGTAATCGAGTCGCCGATGCAGGCGACCTTGATCGGGGCTGTGTTCTCCTCACTGTTGGGCGAAGTGGGACTGGCTGAGAGAAGAACGAGGCCCAAGCAAAGTGAGTGCAGCATGGAGCCAGTCTACAGCGCGTTCTCACGCGCCCCCGCCCGCAACATCTGCGGGCCATCCGCCCCGCCCCTTGCCCCTTGTGAGCCTGCCAAGGCGGGGCGCCGACCCGGATCCGATTTGTGGCCAGGGTCCCCCTTTCAAACTCTCGCACCTGGGTCCATCCTGAGACTCTCCCCATTCCCCGGACTCGCCGAACTACTCGTCATGCGCTCATTCATCGCTTGCGCTCTGCTTTTCTTCGTTCCCAATTCCCCGCCCGTGGCTGGGATTGAGTGGCAGTCCTCCTACGAGCTGGCCTTGATCCAGGCGAAGGCTGAGGGGAAGGTCCTGTTTGTGGCCGTCAACATGGACGGCGAGCGAGCCAATGACCGCATGGCCAAGGAAGTCTACAAGGACAAGGTCATCACCAAGCTTGCAGCTGAGACCGTCAATCTGGTGGCTTCCAACAACACACACAACACGGGCAGCACATGTCCGCGCTTCGGGACGGTTTCCTGTGTGGAGCATCGCCAGGTAGACCAAAACGTGCGCAAGCACGTACTCGCTCCGGACAAGAACGGCTACGTCGTCGCTCCACAGCACGTTTTCTTGGACCCCGAAGGCCAAGTCATCTTGTCCGTTCCTTACGGGGTGAGCGAGGCGGAGCTCGAATGGTGCTTCGTTACGGCAATCCAGAAGGTGAATGAATCGTTCACGCACAAGCTGTCGTCCAAGGCGCGGCCACCAGCCCGGCTTGTGATGGATGGCGTCATCGCTGGAGGGGGCGAAACGGCGCATCCGCCCATGACACGTGAGGAAGCTCTGGAGCTGATCAAGGAGCTCAAGAAGGGTCGAGTTGAGCACAAGCAAGAGAAGATCAAGCGCTTGGTGACGGCCGATGAACCTGAAGCTCGCGAGTTTGTGACGACGACCCTACGTGCGGGCCGCGCGAGTGGCGGCAAACGCGGCGCGGCGCCCAAAGATCGGCGCGGCGAGTTGCTGCGTTGGATTGGAGTCCACTCGCCCCCTAGCTATTGGGAGGTCGCTGTCGAGTTCATCAGTGCAGGAGAGGAGAGTGTACGCAAGGAAGCCATCGTGGCCCTGGAGCAGCTCGGCGCCCCGGAGTCCCTCAAGGACGTCTCAAAGCACCTAGGCAAGGAGAGTGATCCCTTGATCAAGAAAAACCTCTACCGAGCGTTGGGGGCGGTTGCGAGGGACGATCGGCGCGCGCGCGGCACGCTCATCAAGCGCGCAGGCGATGGGCGAGACGAACTTCTGCAGGCCAACGCAATCTTGGCGCTAGGTCTTGTCGCCCCCAATGAAGAAGTGGACGAGACTCTGCGAGAGGTTCTTGAGGAAGAGGGAGAGGACGCTCAGGTTGCCGCTTTGCTGGCCATGGGTCTGACTCGCAACGAGCAGTGGGTTGAGTTCCTGCAGGGCCTCCCGCGCGATGTGACCGCGAGACGTCGATCTAGCGCTATCGAGGTGTCATTGGGCGTGCTGAAGGGCGCTCCCTTGTCCAGCATGGAAGAACTGGTCATGTCCGCCGGTGGCGACCATATCCCACGCGCGCGCATTTTTGCCACGAGCGTGAAGCGTACGGGGGGCAAGAACGAGCGCCCCAAGCGTTCCGCTGGCGAGCCGGATCAGGAAGGCGAAGACTCAGACGACGGCTTGCAGAACTTCTAGGTCAGCTCGAGGGCTGGACGAAAGTCGCCTGGGCGTAGGCGGGCGTGAATCCGATTCGGCGCGCGTTGCGCTCAGTGGCAATGCCGGGCAAGGAAGAGACACTGATCCACTGTGCTCCGGAATCGATGGCGAACTCCATGCGACGTGTCATCAGGGCACGTTGGATCCCGCGCCTGCGATACTGCGGAAGAACACTTGTGCCGATCAGGCAGGCTTGGTTGTCGAGAGTCTCAATCAACCCGCCCCCGGCGGGTTCACCCTCCCAGAAGGCCAGGAACGGCGTGCAGCGTGGGTGACTCACCACCCGTCCCGAGATTTCGGCCAGGGAACCAGGGCTCTCGCGGTCGAACTCCATGAACCCCGAGATGGAGATTTCGACAAAAAGCGCAGTCTCCTCCGGGAGGGGCTCGCGGATCTCGAGGCGCGCGTCGGGCTTGGTTCGAATGTCATCCAATCCGTCCGCGGCCGCGGGGAGCTTGCGAGTCAAGACGGTCATGACTTCCCGCATGGCGAATTCGTGCTTTTCCAATGCGCGCACGAGGGACGGGTCCGTGCTCGCGCAGGCAGAGATTCGCGGCAGGCAGTTTCGGGCTCGGTAGAAATCCACCACCCGTTCAACGTGCTCGCTGCCTACTGGACCATCCATGCCTAATCCGCAGGCCTGATTTGACCAGCAACCGGGCTTCGAATAACACATCCAGCCGCCAGCGACAGCCTCTGCCTCCAGGGCGACTTCAGAGATGCTCAGGGCCAGGCGCCGCTCTTCTCGCTGCGCGATTTCCTCAGGTGACAGGTTCAACACGCAGTCCATGATGCCGCAGCCAGCGCACGACAGGACACACTTAATCAGTTGGGGAACAGCAAAAGCACGATTCGCGTTGGTGTCTTGCGGCCGGGCTTGGGGGGCTGGAGAATCCCCAGTCGCATGACTGCGAAAGCACCCTACTCGCCGGCCCTCGAGATCACCTGCACAACTTGCGGGGCTCAGGTCGTCGTCGAAGAAGACTTGCGCACGACCGAGTGCCCCTACTGCGCTTCTCCCCACGTCGTCGAGCGTCCGCCTCAAGCCGGCCGCCCCGATCCCGTGTTTGTCTTGGCGTTCACTCTAGATCGGGCTGCGGCGACTGAGAGAGTGAAGGCTTGGGTGAAGAATCGCGGGCCCTTCGCGCAGAGTGGATTGAAGGAGGGTGCCCTGGAGCGCACTCAGGGCATCTACCTGCCTAGCTACCTCTACGGGGCCCGAGCGCTGGCCAACTACAGGGCCAAGATCGGCGAGAACTACACGGTCACCGTGACCTACACCACGACGGACTCCAAGGGTCGCACGGTCACTCGTACTCGCACGGAGACGCGCACGGAGTGGCGCGATCTGGCGGGGCGCTATGAGCGTTACGTGACAGATATTGTCGTCACGGCGTCCAAGGGCATCGGCAACGACGAACTCGAGTCTGTCGAGCCGTTCGATCTGCGTGCGCTGAGTCGTTACAACCCGGGGCTGCTTGCCGGCTGGATTGCCGAAGAGCCCTCCCTTGCAGCGGATGTGTGCATGCGAGAGGCCCAAGTAGAGACGCGCGAAACCATTGAGCGCGATCTGAAGGCTTTCATGCCCGGGGACTCGTCCGGCAAGATTCAGGCTGAGGTCGCTTTTTCTGATGAGGTGGCGCACTTGGTGTTGCTGCCCGTGTGGGTCTTCGCCCTGCGCTACCGAGATGACAAGCCGCCGATCCGCATCGTGATCAACGGCCAGAACGGCCAAGTGGGCGGACGAATCCCCCTGTCTTGGCCCAAGATCGGGCTGGCCTTGGTGCTCTTTCTTGCCCTCATCGCTGCAGTCATCCTCATCGCGGGGGCCTTCTCGTGACCGCTGTCGACTGCAAACGATGTGAGTCGCCGCTTGAGGCCGGGGACCTGCGCTGTGCCGTCTGCGGGGATGTGCCCGACGTCTCCACGCCCACCGTTGTCAGCGAGGAATTGGAACAGGTGGTCCTGCGCTGCGGGCAGTGTGGGGCGGCTACCCGCTACGACGCGCGTTCAGAGTCATTGCGTTGCTCCTTCTGCAGGGGTGAACTGCGATCCGAACGGGTCACGGATCCCGTGGAGCAGACCGAGAAATTCCTGCCCTTCACGGTCGAGCGTGATGAGGCGCGGAAGGCCCTGCGCACGTGGTTGGGCAACATGGGTTTTTTCCGTCCGGCGGACCTGAAGTCCGCCGCGCGCATTGAAGACCTGCGCCCCATCTGGTGGGCGGGCTGGGTGTTTGATGCCAACGCCCGTGTCAGCTGGACCGCAGACTCCAATGCCGGGGCCATGCGCAGCGACTGGGCCCCGCACGCCGGCCAGACCGACTTGGTGTTTGACGACGTACTCATTTCAGCATCGAGAGGGCTGACGAGCGAGGAGGCCTACACTTTGGCTCCCTCGTATTCCCTGGCCGACTCCACTTCCGAATTGGCCGATCCCCCCGAGGACTCGACGCTAGAGGCCTTTGATGTCCAGCGCTCCCAAGCTCGGGCGCGCATCACGGACGGGATCCGCAGGGTCGCCGCACAACGCCTGAAGCAGGGCCACATTCCTGGTTCGCGTTTCCGCAACGTGCACGTGCGCGCTCTGCTGACTGGGCTAGAAACACGTCGCGTGGCGTTCCCCGCTTGGGTCATGGCCTATCGCTACGAGCACAATCTCTTTCGCGTCGTGATCTCGGGGCAGGACTCACGCGTCTTGATGGGCGATGCACCCTTCAGCTGGGGGAAGATCCTGCTCATCGCAGCCGCCATCATTGTGTTCTTGGCACTTCTCGGTGCGCTCTCAATGATCGGCTAGTCGCCCAGGCCTACTTCCGTCAGAGGCACGTTGAGGATGGGGTACTGGCGCCACCCGCCGAAGTCGAAGTGCCACCATTCCCAGACGTACGTGCGAAAACCTGCACCCTCCATCACGGAACGAATGGTGTCGCGGTACCAGCGTTGGAGGCCCGTGCCACCAGGATAGAGAGGGTGAGCGCGGGGCGAGAACTCGTCATAGCCGCTGGTGGTGTGAATAGGAGCGCCAGTTTCAAGGTCGTACAGCGTTAGGTCGACGGCACAGCCACGGTTGTGGCGCGAGCCTTTGCTCGGATCGGCTACGTACTGCTTGTGCCGTTCAGGCGTTGCATCCCAGAACATCTTGGTCACACGCCAGGGGCGATAGGCATCATGAATGAGGATCCCGTAACCCAGGTCTTCAAAGTCCTTCGCGGCCCGGCCGAGGGCCTCCGCTGCCGGACGTTGCATGAGCGCGACGGCCCGTTCGTAGAACTCCGTCCCCATGAAGTTGTTCGTCGTGGCGTAGCGCAGGTCCAGGCGGATTGACGGCGCGATAGTGGTGAGGTCTACAAGGTCCGATTCGAGCTTGCCTGATTCGATGGGAGGCGCGGCAGCGGCTGCCATGAGGCGTAACTGCTGCGAATCGTGGAGCGGGACGATCTTGAAAGTCTCCCCTTCCAGCGTTCCGACCTTGCGCCGTTTGAACGCCACCTCCCCGAGCAGGAGTGCAGACACATTTCCCCTCAAGTCCCTTTGGAATCGGATTTCCTCCGACGCGTACAGCCCACTGTGCGTAGGAAGTACGAAACGGTCCGGTCCAGCCTGTACAAGGGGATCCATCCAGAACCACTCGATCAGCGCTTCCAGTTGGCCCCCGCGCTCGCGGATGTAGAAGGTGTTGTGGTCGGGTCCGTATTCCCCCACGAACTCCTCCAGTTCTGGAGGGCAGGCAGCGGGCGGTGTCGAGAGATCCACCCGCGGGTACGGCACGCCTCCGATCGCAATGTGGTCCGCATCGATCGACTCGATCAGCAGCCCGAAACTGTGCCGATCGTCGACCATCAAGCGGCCGCCGATTTCCCGCACCTCGCAGATCTTGCCACCAAACTCCAGTAGCAAGCGATCGGTGTCCCAGGTCAATCGCGCCTGGCGTCCATCCAGGTCGAAGAGACCCACGAGTTGCCTCGCCCGAGCAGGATTGATGCTGCGTGAAGGTGCCAGTTGAGGTAGGGGGCGACCCTCTCGGGCAGCCAACATCAGGCGCAGGGCTTGGGTGGCCAGGCGGCGCGTGACGGTGTTGCTCCCATCGAGTGCGGAGGCCACAACGACCCCGAGGCCCTCGTCCGGCAAGTAGGCCAGTTCGGTAGAGAAGCCATACAGCGCGCCGCCATGTCCAACGAGTCGATGCCCGTCCAACCCACCCACATGGAAGCCAATGCCGAATGGCTGGCGCGAACCGTCGGCGGTCAGGCCAGGCGTCAGCATGGTCTCCAGGGTCGCGGGCTCGAGCAGACTCGGACCCTCATCGAGGGCCTGTCCAAACAGGACACGCATGAACGTGCTCAAGTCCAATACCGAAGAATACAGACTGCCTGCCGGCGACATTCCGAGCTCGAAGGTCGGCGCGTCAAACCTGCGTCCGTCGTAGGTCCACATCTGGCCCTTGGCCGACCGCCGCTGAATCGTGTCCCTAGGGGCCATGGCAGAACTCCCGGCGATTCCCAACGGGCGCAGCACCTCCCGAGTCATGACGTCCTCGTAGGGTTCGCCGTACAGGACTTCCAGGACGCGGCCGACCACGGCCAGCCCGGCGTTGGAGTACTTCGTGCGCGTCCCCGGCTCAAAGACCAGGCGCGTGTTGTTCATGCTAAGGACGGTGTCTTCAAGGCTCGGCGCCCCCGACTCGAAGTAGTTCCCCACGGGCGGCTCGCGCAACAGGCCAGCGGTGTGAGTCGTCAGGTGCCGCAACGTGATGGGGGTCTCAAAGAGCGAGACCGGCTGGAAGTTGGGCAAGTAGGTCGTGACGGGTTCGTCCAGGTCCAGCTCTCCGCGTTCCACGCAGCGCATCACGGCGATGTCGGTGAAGAGTTTGGAAACCGAGCCGACCCTGTAGACGGTGTCTGCCGTGGCTACCCGGCCTTGCTCGGGGTCTGCCTGACCGAAGCCTTGCGCCCAGACCACCCGCCCTTCATCCACGAGAGCTATGGACAAGGCGGGGATGTCCTTGATCAACATCTCCTGCCTGACTGCCTCCGCCATCTCGGAAACAACGTCTTGGTAGTCGTCGTCCAACTCGACGTTCCACACCGGTGCGGAACAGGCGCCGAACAGCAGGGCGCCGGCGAGAAGGAATCGAAGCTGTGGGGGAGTCGGGAGAGACAGCATGGGCGATCAGGCGATGGGATGCGTAGTATGCCCAAGCGGAGCAACCGATGGAGAGACGCTTTGATGTGATCGTGGTGGGTGCAGGTGTTGTGGGGCTGGCTTGTGCCTACGCTCTGCTGCGTCGGGGCCGGACTGTGTGCGTACTCGAGGCCGGAGAACTGGGCAGTGGCGCTTCTCCCGGAAACTGCGGCCTCTTGACCCCCAGTCACGCCCTGCCCCTGACTCGTCCAGCGACCTTACGCCAGGCACTGCGCTGCATGGGTCGTTCGGACGCGCCGCTCTACGTGCGCCCACGATTGGACTGGGATTTTCTGGCCTGGGGCCTGCGCTTTGCGTTGCACTGTAGAAGCAAGAAAATGGAACTTGCCCTGCGGGCCCGCTCGGCTCTGCTGGAGCGCTCCTTGCAATTGACACAGCAGTGGATCGACGAGGAGAGCCTGGCCTGCGAATGGCAGACCATGGGCTTGCTCGAAGTGTACGGAGAGGAGTCGGCCCTGCCGGAGGCGGACCGCGTGCAGGCCATTCTGTCGGACCACGGCCTGGAGTCGAAGCGTTTGTCAGCACGAGAGACTCTCGAGTGTGAGCCTAGTCTGAGAGCTGAGAGTGTGGCCGGCGGCTTGCTGCACCCGCGTGATGCGCACCTACGCCCGGATACGTTCTTGCAGGAATTGGCTCGCGCGGTCTGCGAGCGAGGTGGAGTTATCCAGACAGACTGCGAGGTTCAGAGTGTCTTGCTCAACGGGTCAGCACAGCGGGTGGAATCCGGGCGGGGCCACTGGGTGGCTTCCAAGTTGGTGATGGCAACAGGCGCTTGGGGTCCCGATCTGGCACGCGGACTCGGCCTCAAGCTGCCGATCCAAGCAGGCAAGGGGTATTCCTTGACCCTGCCCTTGCCCGAACAGGCGCCGCGCATGCCGCTGCTTCTACACGAGGCCAGCATGGTGGCCACGCCCTGGCCCAGCGGCTTGCGTCTTGGCGGGACCATGGAGCTGAGTGGCCGCAACTTGGACATCTTGCCCGGCCGCATCGCCGCCCTGCGCACCGGTGCGAGTCGGTTCCTGACTTGTGACGTGGAAACAGGGGGCGAGGAGTGGGTGGGGTGGCGTCCCATGACGCCCGATGAACTGCCCCTGATCGGCCCCTTGCCGTCCAAAAGGGATATCTTCGTGGCCAGCGGGCACGGCATGATGGGCTTGAGCATGTGCGCGGCCAGTGGTGAATTGGTGGCCGACATGGTGTGTGACAAGGACCCGGTAATCGATCCCACGCCTTACTCTCCAGCTCGATTTCAGGGGTTATTCTAGGCCAATGAAGATCTTCCAAGGCGCGCTGTTCTTGCTGCTCACACTGACGCTCTCGGCTTGCCCCGGGGACCCGGACAAGCCGGGCCCGGTTGGGCCGGGCAACGGAAATGGAGGGACGAGCGGCGATGACAACGGGGGCGAGGTGAAGGACGATGTTCCGCTCGCCGACTTGCTCGACCCCATTCCCTTGGATTCCACCGACACGGGTGCCTTGCACGGGACCGTTCGCGTCAACGGTGAAGTGCCTGAGAGATTCCCTCTGGGCGCACGCAAGGTGGCCGACTGCACACACCATCCGGACGTCGAACACCTGAGCGACATCTTGATCGCGGAAGACGGCAACCTGTGTTTTGCCTACCTGTCCCTGGAATCGGGCTATGAGGAATTGGAAATCCCGCCTGCGCCGACTGAGCCGGTTGTGCTCGATCAGCGTGGCTGCATCTACACACCGCATGTGCTCGCGGCACGGGTGGGCCAAACCGTCCAGGTATCGAACAGTGATCCCGCCACCCACAACGTCAACGTCAAATCCAAGCGCAATCGTGACTTCAACATGAGTCAGTCGGCGGGCCAAGCGCCGCTGGAGTACATCCCCCGGCGAGCGGATACGGTGCGCTTCAAGTGTGATGTGCACCCGTGGATGTTTGCCCTTGTCCACGTGTGCGAGCACCCCTGGTTTGCGGTTTCCGACATCGAGGGCCAATTCACAATCGAAGACGTCCCTCCCGGCGAATACGTGCTGCGCGTCGACCACGAGGAACTCGGAGTCCTGCGCCGCAGGGTGGTCGTGCGAGCGGGTGAGTCCACGGGCATCACCCTGGCTCTCGAGGCCCGCTAGGGGCCCGTCCTGAGGGCCAAGCAGAGGCCTGGGCTGGGAGATTGACTCACCAGGGCCGATTCTGTGATAGTGACTCTCACGTGGGCGTCAGGTCTTGGCCCTACGCCTATCTCCCAACACATCTCCCCCCGCGAACCATGGAACTCTTCGAACTCGCTGACCGCTGGCTGCACTTTGGAGCAGGCGTGCTTTGGATCGGCTTGCTGTACTTTTTCAACTGGGTGAACTCCGCATTCGCCCCGACCATGGACGCTGACACCAAGCGCAAGGTCATCCCCGAGCTGATGCCGCGCTGCCTATTCTGGTTCCGCTGGGGCGCGGCCTACACCTGGATCACAGGTGTACTTCTGATGTTCCTCGTCTACTACCACGGTTACGACGGGGCGAACCTGTTTGAAGGGCAGCACGCTGCGCCAACCGCCGGCGACTGGGGGCCCGCTTTCGCGGGTCTGTTCGTGGGCTTCTTGATCTACGACACCCTGTTCAAGGTCATGGCCAAGCAGCACTCTGTGGCCGTCGTCGTCTGGGGCGCGATTTCCGTGGCCTTTGGTTGGTATGTCAGCAGTAGCTTGGGCTTCTCAGATCGCGCTACCTACATCCACGTGGCGGCGCTGTTTGGCACCTGCATGGCCGCCAATGTCTGGATGCGAATCTGGCCCGCGCAAAAACGCATCATCATGGCCATCAAGAACGGTGAAGCCCCCGATGGTGCGGACGCGGCCATGGCCGGCTCGAGATCCAAGCACAACACCTACATGTCGGCTGCACTGTTGCTGTTCATGGTCGGTGTGGGTCAGCCCGCGATGTTCACCTACGGTGCCTTGGAAACGATCACCGCGGTACTCATCCTGAGTTTTGTGATCATCAAGGCCCTCTACGCTCAGGCCACCAAAGTTCCCGGCTTCTAGGCCGACGAATCGCTCGACCAGGGCTTTGGCGAGCCCTTTTGCCGCCCTCCCGTGATCTTGCGGGGGGGCGGTTTTCGTTTCCCGCATCGCGACCCGCACGCCACCGCCAAGGTGCCAGGACAAGGTGGAGGCTTGCGCACCCTGAGCACTTACTGTGGGCTCTCACCCATGACCCGCTTCCAACGTCTGATCTGCGTCGCTCTATCCGGGCTCTTCGCTGCCTGCGCTACCACCAGCCACCGCTCTCTCGACACGGTGACAGGCGAGGCCCACTCGATCGAGGACCTGGCGCTGAGATTCAGCACGCGAGATGTCGTCTTCCTTGGTGAAGAGCACGACAACGACGTGGGGCATGCTATGCAACTCGAAATGCTGAGCGCCCTGCACCAGCAACACCCAGATCTGATCCTCTCGTTGGAGATGTTTGAACGAGACGTCCAGGGATTACTAGATCGCTACCTCGCGGGGGAAATAGGTGAAGCCGAGTTCCTCGAGAACTCGCGCCCCTGGCCCAACTACCCGGCCCACTACCGTCCCCTGGTGGAGTACGCGCGCGACAACGGCCTGCCCGTGTTGGCGGCCAACATCCCGCGACCGCTGGCACGCAAGGTCTCCCAGGAAGGGCCCCAAGCGATTGAAGGTGAGCCGTTTGTCGCGCGCAACTCGACCGCTCCTACTGGGCTCTACCACGATCTGTTTTGGGACGTGATGACCCCGGGCGGTGGTGAACCAGACGAAGAGTTGTTGCAACGCTTCTTCGCGGCCCAGTGCTACAAGGACGACACGATGGCCGAGTCCATCTCCGACTCGCTGGGGGAAGCGTGGCAGGACGGTCGCCGACCGATCGTTGTCCACGTCTGCGGCAAGTTTCACTCGGACTTCGGCGAGGGAACGGTCTCGCGACTTCGCAGCCGCCTTCCCGAGCTGCGAGTTGCTGTCGTGACCATGGAGAGCGGCGAGCTGCGGCATGCGGACGTTACCGAGGATCCCCGTGGTGACGTCATCTGGACGGTGCCTGTCATGAAGAAGGAGCCTAGGCCGGCCGCGACGAGCGCGGGGCCTCACCAGCCTCGACACGCCAAGCCGGAGGGAGATGCTGAGGAGGAAACCGGCTCGGATGAGGAAGGCAGCCGACCCTAGCTGCTCGAGCGCGGTGCTCCAATTGCTGGAGACTCGGGGATATGGATCACATCTTTCAGGGCGCTGCACAGATCGCTGAAGTCCTGGTGCAGGTCACCAATCAGAACATCGGTGACGCGGTCCCGCATCTCCGGATGGACCTTGAAGAACTTGCCGAAGTGGAACTCTGAATCGTAGAAGGCCACGACGAGGAGTCGCATGGCCTCCAGTTGCCGAGTCGTTTCTTCCCCGTACTTGGCAAATCGGTGCGCGCTTGGGTCTCCGGCAACAAGTGCTTCGTGCACCGCATCACCCGCGCGCACCCCGCCGTCCAGGGCGAGGTACACGCCCCCTGAGAAGACCGGGTCCAGGAACGCCACGGCATCTCCGGCGAGGACCAGTCCGTCCTCAGCGCAGTGGCGCGAGCGGTAGGAGAAGTCCCTCGTGACTCGCAGGTCACCTTCTTGGCTCGCGGGGGCCAGGCGTTCTGCCACCCACGGCTGCAAGGCCACCTCACGCTCGAAGATCTGGGCGTGGTCTTTTCCCGCTCGAAGGAGGTACTCGGGCTCGGCGACGACACCGACGCTGGTCAGGTCATCGCTCAGGGGCAGGTACCAGACCCAGCCTTTTTCTGGCAGGTAGGCGATCGTCGTGGCGCCCTCGTCCCGACCCGGGTCGCGCAGGGCTCCCCGGTAGTAGCGCCAGATGGCCAGCTTGCGCAGCTTGGCGTCGCTCACGCGCCAGTCATTGCGCTGGGCCCCAAACAGGTCGCGGCCACTGGCGTCGACCGTCATGGCAGCTTTCAGATCGAATGCGCCCTGGGCGTTCGTGGCTCGTACACCCACGACAGGGTCGTGGGCCCCATCACCAGCCCTCAAGAGGCCGATGGCAGCGGTTTCCGCGAAAAAGGTCACGCCCGCGGTGAGGGTGCGCTCCAACAACATCTGGTCGAATTCCGAGCGCACAACCTGCCAGGTATTGCCCTTGGGGTGATCGCTGTGCTCGGTGAAGTAGAAGGGCCGGGTCTGCTCTCCGTCCGTGCTCACAAATTGGACGCTGACCTTGGGGACGATGAAACTCGATTGGTTCAGCTTCTCCACCAAGCCCAGCCGATCCAACGGATACCAGCAGTGGGGGATCAGGGATTCGCCGACTCGATAGCGTGGCAGGGGCGAACGTTCGAGCAACGCGACCCGGTGCCCGTGTTCGGCCAGAACCGTGGCCGCAGCGCAGCCAGCAGGCCCTGCGCCAACGACGGCCACATCGAAAGACTCGGTTGGATCGACATTCAAGGGGGGAGGGGCGCCGGACAGGGCCAGCGGCCCCGAGTATAGGAGCATGGGTCCCCAGGCCGGGGTCCCGCAAGTGCATGGATTTGGTGAATTGCCACGCGGTGAGAAAACGGACGGATAGGATGGCCGCTCCCAATTCTCGAAATCTCTCTCACCCCCCCCTGTACTAGCCCTGCCCATGTCCCTTCTTCTCTCCCTGGCCCTGCTCATTCAGGACGCGGGCGATCAGGCCGCCACCGGCTCCGCTGCCGACCTTGGCACCACCGTCGTGACGGCCCGAAAAATCGAGGAAGCCATCGAGGATGTTCCCGCGAGCGTCAGCGCCCTCTCTTCCGGCGACATCTCCAAGTTCGGCATGCGACAGGTCAGCGACGCGGTTGGACGCGTACCCAACCTGCACTTCACGGAATTCAGCGCGCGCAGGCTCAGCTTCCCCCACGTGCGCGGCATTGGATCGGGCTTGGGAGAACCGGGCGTGGCAACTTATGTGGATGGTGTGCCGCAACTCAGTGTGGGCAGTACAAACCTGCCCTTGTTGGGGATCGATCGACTCGAGTTCTTGCGCGGCCCCCAAGGCACTCTCTACGGGCGAAACGCACTGGGTGGCGTGATCCACATGGTGGGTCGACAGCCGAGCGCTCTGCCGCTATGGGGTGCGAGTGCTCTGTTCGGCAACTACTCGCTCGAGGAGGTCTCGGCATCCTTTTCTGGGCCTGTCGGCGATGACATGGGTCTCGTCTTCGATGCCAGGTCCTCGAGTCGCGACGGTTACACGACCAACGATTTTACGGGCAACAAGGTGGACGATCGCGACGAATTCAGCGGGCGCATGCAGTTGTCCTTTGATACCAGTGACTCCTCCAGCCTGCGTTTCTCTCTGACCGGGCAGACGGCGGATGATGGAGGGTTTGGCTTGGGAGAATTGGGTTCCCTGAAATCCGATCCGCACACCATCAACCAGGATTTCGAGGGCGAGACGTCGAGGAACTCATTCCAGCCGTCAGTGCTCTACGAGTGGCAAGAAGGCAGCCTCTCATTCACGTCCATCTCAGCGTTTACCACCTGGGATGTGACCGAGACCAGCGATTTTGATTTCAGCTTCATCGATGGAGTGCGGCGCCGGACCGAGGAAGAACAAGACGTCTTCTATCAGGAACTGCGGCTCTCCGATGAAGGCGACTTCGACGTGGACATGGGTGAGGGCATGCGCTGGCTGGTGGGTTTGTCGGGATTCGATTCGGATTCCACCCGTTCGGCCGCGAATGATTTCAGGCCGGGGATGTTCCCCCCGGCCATGCAGGGCATCGACACGAACACCGGGGGCTTCGATGACCAGGGTGTGAGTCTCTTTGGCCAGCTGAGCACGAGCCCGGCAGCAGGGTGGGAGTTGACCGGAGGCCTGCGTTTCGATCGCGAAAGCAAGGAGCTCGACCTGAATCACACGTTTGAGACAGGCGGCTTCACGGTGCTCGACACCGACTCGTCCTTCGATGACGACTTCAGCGAAACCACTCCCATGGCGAGTGCGAGCTACCGACCCTCAGATGATTCGCAGGTTTATGCCTATGCGGCCAAGTCCTTCAAAGCGGGGGGGTTCAACTTGACGGCGCCCGCCGGCGCGCAGTTCTTCGAGCCTGAGTCGAGTTGGACTTACGAAGTTGGCTACAAGCGTGCACTGACGGAAAGCGGTGTTGACTTGAAATTGGCCGCCTTCCATGTGGATTGGAACGACATGCAGCTGTCCCTGTTCGATCCTGTGGCCGGCGGATACGTCGAGAACGCAGGTGAGTCCACCAGCGAAGGCATTGAGTTGGAACTGGAAGCCGATCTGGGTGCCGGGCTGGAGATGTTCGTAGGCATCGGGATCGCGCGTACCGAATTCCAGGAGTTTACCGATGCCTACGGCATGGATGCATCCGGCAACTCGCTGGCCAATGCACCGGAGCAAACCTGGAGCGTAGGCATGAGCTACGATCGGGACGTCCGCGGTGGAGACCTGTTCGCCTCGGCCGACTATGTTGGTGTCAAGGATCTCTTCTACGACCCGTCCAACCTGCAAAGCGAAAACTACGAACTCGTCAACCTGACTTGCGGTTATCGCCGCGGTGACTGGCGCATGGGTTTGTTTGTGCGCAACGTGCTAGATGAGGAATACGTCCCCGTGGCCTTCCAGGCCAACCCCGCCGACCCCAACTTCTTCATCGGCGAGAACGGCGCACCCCGCACCTGGGGCGTTTCCGTCGGAATCAGCTTCTAAAGACCCTCCCATGAGTACATCCCCATTCGCACTGCGCCTGCCCAGTCTGGCGATCACGTTCCTTCTTGCTGGCACCGGCCACCTGCTTGCTCAAGACTCCCAGTCTTCGGCGACAGGCTGGCTCGACTGGCGCGGCCCGCTGCAGGGCGGCCTATCTGTTGAGGAGGGCCTGTTCGACAGTGTTCAGGTGGGAGGGGAAGGCAACCCTTGGTCCTATCCCCTGGCTGGGCGGGGGACCCCCGTGATTGCGGACGGGCGGCTCTACGCTCTGGGATACGAGGGCGAAGGGCCGGACTTGCAGGAGGTGCTCGTCTGTTTGGATGTGCGTACCGGCAAGCTGATCTGGGAAGATCGGTGGAGCGATTTCCTGACGGACATCATCTATGACCGCTACTCCATCGGAAGCCCCACGATTGATCCCGAGAGTGGTGACCTTTTTGTTCTCACCACAGCTGGTCTGCTGAGGCGCTACAGCCCGGATGGCGATCTGCGTTGGGAAGTTTCCTGCATGGAGGAGTTGGGGCGCCTGACTTTTCCCAACGGTCGCACCGGTGCACCGGTAATCGATGGCGATTTGGTGATCGTGCACATCATCACGGCGCACTGGGGCAAGGTCGAAGGCCCTGCGCGTGATCGTTTCTACGCGTTCCACAAGGACACCGGGGATGTGGTCTGGTGGTCGACTCCAGGAACCGGCCCCAAGGACGGCCCCTACTCCCACCCAGTCCTCGAGAACCGAGGCGGGCGGCGTCTGCTGTACGCCGGCACCGGCTGTGGAAACATGGTCTGCGTGGATGCGCGTACTGGGGAACCGGTTTGGCGCTACCGTATGGCGACGGGGGGTGTGAACGCGTCACCAGTGCTCTACGGCGACCACCTGATTGCCATTCACGGGCGCGAGAACATGGATTCGTCGACCATCGGCCGCATGCTCTCGATTCAGTTGGGCACTGAGCCGGAGGATGGCGCAGCGGGCCCCGCATTGCTCGACCGTGAGGATGAAGCGTGGCGCAACGAGTTGGCTTCCTTCACCAGCTCTCTCGTGCTTGCGGAAGACCGCGTCTACGTCACGGTAGGCAACGGCGATCTGTGTTGCGTCAACCCCAGAAACGGCGAGATCTTGTGGCGCCATCAGCTGGCCCCCGACCAAATCCACGCCTCTCCCGTGTTCGCCGATGGGAAGCTGTACGTGCCCATGAACAACGGCAGCTTTCATGTGGTGCGGCCGAGCGACGAGGGGGCTGATGTCCTGTGCTCAGTGCAACTCGAAGGCGCTTGCTTGGCGGCGCCCGCCGTGTGCGCTGGGCAAGTCTTTGTGCACACTACTGAGCGTCTTTATTGCTTCGGTACCCGAGGCGAAGAGCCCGCGTGGTCTGCCGTTCCTGAGGAGGGAAGACCCGGTCCGGCGGCCGGCGTACGCCTGATCCCCGGTGACATGCTCTTGCGCGTGGGCCAGACATTGGAATTGGGTGGATCAGGCAAAATCCAGGTACGCACGTTGGACGCCATGGGTCACGACCTAGGAGCGGCCGAAGCTGGGCTAATCGAATGGCCTGCCATGATCGAAGCGGGCTCGCCCACATCCGGCTTGGCTAAGAGCGTCGGAGCCGGACTCTTGAAAGTGCACACTCCATCTGGAGTTGCCGTAGCTCGCGTGCGCGTGGTCCAAGAGCTCCCATGGGTGGAGGACTTCGAATCCGGAGTCCTCAACAAGCCCGGTGATCAGGGAGAGAAGGTTGCCTTCCCTCCTGGCGGGTGGATCGGCGCATTCAAGAAATGGGAGGTGGCCGAGCTCGAGGGCGGCAGGGTATTGCGGAAGACCCTGGCTAACCCTCTCTTTCAACGGGCCATGAGTTTTACCGGCCATCCAGACATGTCCAACTACACGGTGCAGGTGGACATTCGCACAGATGGAAATCGCCGCATCATGTGTGCAGCGGGAGTCGTCAACCAGCGCTACTTGATCCAACTCATCGGCAACTACCGCGCGCTCCAGATCAGTTCAAATGATGAACGCATCAAGGAACAGGTGGAGTTTCGCATCAAGCCTGGCGTTTGGTACACCCTCAAAACCCGCGTAGACGTGAACGCTGATGGAAGTGGCGTCGTACGCGCCAAGGCATGGGCCAGGGCCGAAGCCGAACCGAGCGACTGGACACTTGAAGTGGAACACGCTCACGCACATACCCACGGGGCTCCGGGCCTCTTCGGCTTCTCCCCGCAAAGCCGCTATCACGTTTATCTCGACAACTACTCGGTGACCCCCAATGACTGATTTCTGTTCCGGTAGCTCATGGCTGCTCGCTCTCGTGCCTTTGGTGTCCCTCCAGGGGGGCGATCAGGAACCCCAAGGTGGCGACTGGCCCATGTGGGGCCATGACGCGAGCCGCAACATGGCTTGTGAGGCAAGCGGCTTGCCGACCACCTTCAAGGCCGGCGACTTCATCGGAGTCAGCGAGATGATCGACCCGGCAACCACCGAAAACGTGCGCTGGATCGCAAAGCTTGGCTCTCAGGCCTACGGCAACCCGACAGTGGCCAACGGTCGAGTCTATGTTGGTACGAACAACGACTCGCCGCGGGACAAGCGCTACACGGGAGATCGGTGCGTGGTCAACTGCCTCGACGAGGCGACCGGTGAGTTGATCTGGCAGCTGAACGTGCCCAAGCTCGGAACGGGCAAGGTCAGCGACTGGGAATTCCTGGGCATCTGTAGCTCACCCACCGTGGACGGCGACAAGGTGTACTTGGTAACCAACCGCTGCGAGGTCATGTGCCTGGATGTGAACGGCATGGCTGACGGCAATCAGGGTTTCGCCGACGAGGGGTTGTATGCCGCTTGGCCCTCCAAGGAGCCGCTTCCCGTAGAGGCCCACGATGCCGACATCCTCTGGATCCTCAATATGATCGACGAGTGCGGCGTGTTTCCGCACAACACCACCACGAGCGCAGTCCTGGTCGTGGACGATGCCCTTTGGGTCACGACTTCAAACGGAGTGGACTACGGCCACGTGGAAACGCCCGCACCCTTCGCGCCGTGCCTCATCAAAGTGGACAAGAACACGGGTAAACTCATCGGTGAGGAGGCCTCGGGACTGAGTCAGCGCATCTTCCACTCGAACTGGACTTCGCCCGCCTACCTGAGCACGGACGTCGATGGGAAGCCACTTGAACTAAGCCTTTTCGGCGGACCGGATGGTTTCGTGTACGCCTTTGAACCCGAACCGGTCGAGGACGAGGACGGCTACCTAGTCTTCAAAGAACGTTGGCGCTGCGATGCCAACCGGCCCGAGTACCGCGAGGTGGATGGCAAGCCGCTCAAGTACGCGACTCGCAAGGGCCCCAGTGAAGTGCTGAGTACCGTGATTTCATGGAATGGCCACGTCTACGCAGTCATCGGTCAGGACCCCGAGCACGGAGAAGGTGTAGGCCAGCTTGTCTGCATCGACCCAACCGGGTCGGGCGATGTCAGCAAGAGCCACATCGCATGGAGTTACGACGGCATCCATCGATCCATGTCGACGCCTTCCATTGCGGACGGTCTGATCTACGTGGCCGACTACTCGGGCTTCGTCTATTGCCTGGACGCACTAACAGGTGAGTTGCAATGGCGGCATGACACCATGGCCCACATCTGGGGCTCAACCTTGGTGGCCGACGGCAAGGTGTATATTGGCAACGAAGACGGCTACCTGACGATTATTCCTGCCGGTCGGACCCTGGACCCCAAGGCCGTAATTGAAGTCGACATGACATCGCCTGTGTATTCTTCACCCGTCGCCGCAAACGGCGTGCTGTACGTGGCGACCCATACACACCTGTTTGCCATCGGAACGGATGAGTCTTCAGGAGACCAGGCAGCCGAGGAGGGCAAGTAGCGCGTGGCTCGCGTCGTTTGGTTCGGTGTCCTTGTTCTGGCTGTGATGCATCAGGACGTGTGGCTGTGGGACTCAAAGACGCTGGTCTTTGGGTTCATGCCCGCGGGACTGGCGTATCACGCGGGCTTCTCCCTAGTGGCCTCTTTGGTCTGGATGGCTGCGCTGCGATTCGCTTGGCCCAGCGAAGTAGAAGCCTGGGCCGACGCTGAGGATGGGGAGAGGACCTGATGACAATCGCTCTCTTGGCTGCGGCCGCGCCAGACCGCACACCCCTCTTTGTCGTTTGCGGCTACATGGCAATGCTGCTAGGTCTCGGGTTACTCACTCGGCGCAAGTTCAGTGGCAGCAGCGTCGACTATTTCGCAGCGGGACGATCCGTGGGCGGATTCTTGTTGTTGATGAGTGTGTTCGGCACGACCATGACCGCGTTTGCGCTGGTGGGATCGACGGGCAAGGCCTTTGATCAAGGGGTTGGCGTCTACGGCTTGATGGCTTCGTCATCAGGGCTCGTGCATAGCCTGGTTTTCTTTCTCGTCGGCATCCGGCTCTGGGCGGTCGGCAAGCGCTACGGCTATGTGACCCAGATTCAGTACTTCCGCGACCGCTTCCAATCTCCCCTGTTGGGTTGGTTGCTGTTTCCGATCTTGGTGGGGCTGGTCATTCCCTATCTCTTGATTGGCCTGCTTGGTGCAGGGGTTGTCGTGAAGGGAATGTCGCGCGGGATGTTCCCCGAGGTGTTCGAGGCTACGGGCGGCGCCGTGCCGCCCTGGCTCAGCGGGTTGGTCGTGTGTGCTGTCGTGCTTTTCTACATCTTCTTTGGGGGAATCCGAGGTGCGGTTTGGGCCAACACGTTCCAGACGATGGTGTTCATGATCATGGGCATCGTCGCTTTCGTGCTGATCTCCAACAAGCTGGGAGGAGTCGAGGCCGCCACCCAGATGGCCCTTGCGCATGTCCCCGATCATCTCTCGCGCACTGGAATGATCAGCAAAGCGCAGTTCCTGAGTTACGGCTTGGTGCCGCTTTCTGTGGGCATGTTCCCGCACCTTTTCCAACACTGGCTAACAGCCAAGAGCGCCAAGACTTTCCATCTGAGCGTTGCCTTTCACCCCATCTTCATCGCATTGGTCTGGGTTCCCTGCATCTTGATGGGACTCTGGGCCGCTGGACTGGCCGCTTCGGACCCCTCCTTCCATCCGCCCAGCTCCAACGGCGTGCTGCCCTACATGGTGGCCAAGTTGGTGCAGAGCCCGCTGCTCTCGGGCATGCTCATGGCTGGCATCTTAGCGGCGATCATGTCGTCCCTTGACTCCCAGTTCGTTTGCCTAGGCACCATGTTTACCCATGACGTCGTGATTCACGGCCTAGGGGAGGAACGCTATGACGATCGTCAACGTGTGTTCATCGCCCGCGGCTTCATCGTCGCTATCGTCACACTCACCTACCTGCTGACCTTCTTCCCTCCGCCCCATATCTTCGATCTGGCCGTTTGGTGTTTCAGTGGATTCGCCAGCCTGTTTCCCCTGGTGTTCGCCTCCCTATTCTGGAGAAGAGTGACGCGAGAAGGTGCCCTGGCTTCTGTGATCGCCATGGCGGCCAGTTGGTTCTGGTTCTTTTACAAGGGCCTGATTGCACGTCCCGAGGGCGCGCAAGGTGATTATCTGGTGGGGGGCATGATGCCCGTCGTCGCCATCTTTGGCATTTCCGCGGCGGCCCTCGTGATTGTGTCCCTTGTCACGAAACCGATGGACGACCGACACGTGGCCCGCTTCTTCCGACCGGGAGATGCGGCATGAAACCCCGTTGTGGTGGAGACGCCTCGGCGGCCCGAAGCGCCCTAGACGCCCACTTGCGCGAGACAATCGCTTGGCATTTCTCGGCCGAGACCGGCACGCCCCACTGGCTGGAGTGGGCCGCAGCCCAGGATTGGGATCCGCTGAAGTGCATCGAGACGATCGACGACTTGCAGCGCTTCCCCAATTTCGATGGTGAGATCCTGCGCACCGAACCCCACGCCAGTTTCATTCCCAAGGCCTATGAGGGAAAGCCCTTCACGATCTTCGAGACCGGAGGGACCACGGGGCTTCCGAAGCAGCGCATTGGTTGGGAGGACTACCGCCACGACTACGAGGAATTCTCCGAGACCTTGGACGACGAGGCCTTCCCGCCCGGCAGCTACTGGCTGATGGTAGGACCCACTGGACCCCGACGCCTGCGCTTGGCCATCGAGCACCTGGCCAACGTGCGCGGTAGCTCCTGCTACTTCGTGGATCTGGACCCACGATGGGTAAAGAAGCTCATCTCCTCGGGTCAGTCTTCGCAGGCTAGCGACTACATGGAACATGTCGTGGCCCAAGCGTTGGCCATATTGAAAGCGCGCGATGTGTCTGTGCTCTTCACGACGCCGCGCCTGCTCGAGGCCCTGGCGCTGCAATGCTCCATTCCCGAGTGTGGTATCACGGGAGTGTTTTGCGGGGGGACCACCATGGACCCCGAGTACACGCGCTTCTTGGTTGAAGAGGTTTTGGAAGACAAGGTCGGATTCGTACCCACCTATGGCAACACGTTGATGGGATTGGCTGCTCACAAGCCCGAGCTAGCGGAGGATGGTTACTCGATCACCTACTACGCACCCCAGCCGCGCGCGGTGCTACGCGTTGTGGATCCCGACCATCCGCTTCAGGCCGTTTCTTACGGTGAGGTGGGCCGCGTTGAGTTGACGACGCTCACACGCGAGTTCTTCATGCCTCGATTCCTGGAACGCGATGAGGGCATTCGGCGCGAACCCTGTCGAGAGTTTCCTTGGGACGGAGTAGGAGAGGTTCGGCCCTTTGGGGCACAGGCGGGCAACATCGTGGAAGGGGTGTATTGACCGTGACCCCTCCCTGGAAGGTTCCGGTCCTGCGTTTCGGCCGAGAGTATGAGAGCCTCGAGCAAACCGACGTCATCGCTCCGGCCAGTGGTGAGGTACTTGCCCAGGTCAGCCAGGCCAGCCCAGGCATGTTGCGGCGAGACCTGCAAACCCGTGCGGCAGCGGCCGCGGACAGCCTGCGTTCCTTAGACGTTGCACAGTTGCTGGACATCTGCGCCAAAGCCGGTTCCCTGTTCGAGGAGGCGGACCTGTGTGTTTCGGAATCCGGCCCGGCACAGTCTCCAGAAGAATTCGTCCGCTGCCTCTCCGCCACGAGCGGTTTGCCCCACAGCCTGTGTCGTTCAAACATGGGCAAGATTCGCCAGGCACTAGAAGGCATGCGGGGCGTGCTGCAGGGATTGGCGCGCGGTCTCGACTTGAGCGTCTTGGACAAGGGAGTTGTGCAGCAGCATGGCGTGGACCTCTGCTATGTGTCCAATGCACGGCTCTTGGGCGCCGTGCTGCCCAGTAATTCACCGGGCGTGAATTCCATCTGGCTCCCCGCATTTGCTCTCAAGACGGCCGTCGCGGTCAAACCCGGGAGCGCTGAGCCCTGGACTCCACTGAGAATCCTGCGCGCACTGCAGGCTGCCGGGTTGCCATCAGAAGCCGTGGGTTACTACCCCACCAGTCATGAGGGCGCACAGGCAATTCTCGACGGCTGCGATCGAGCCATCCTCTTTGGAGACGCCAAAGTCGCGAAGGCTCACGCGAACTCCCCTCACGTTGAGGTTCACGGTCCTGGTCACAGCAAGGTGATTCTCGGGGAAGACGAGGCCGACGATTGGGAACAACACCTCGACGTGATGGCGGCCAGCATTCTCGACAATGGCGGGCGCAGTTGCGTCAATGCCAGCACCTTGTGTGTGCCACGACACGCGGATGCCATCGCCGAAGCGCTCGCTGAACGGATGACCGCAGTGGCTCCCCGGGCCGCGGATGATCCCGAAGCGCAACTCTCAGCCTTTGCCGATCCAGCCGTCGCTGCTTGGTGTGACCGGACTCTCGAAGAGGGCTTGAAGGTCGGCCAGGCCGAAGACGTGACAGCACGCCTGCGTGGCACACCGCGCTTGGTGGAACACAATGGTGCGAGCTATTTGCAGCCCACGCTGGTGCGTGCCCCCGGGCTCGATCACCCGCTGGGCAACACAGAGATGATGTTCCCATTCTGTGCCGTGGTCGAGGTACTCGAGGCTGAGGTCGTCGAGACCATCGGGCACAGTTTGGTCGTCAGTGCGATCACTCGTGACGCGGCGCTCGCCAACCGGCTGCTCGCCAGCCCGAGTATCGATCGACTCAACTTGGGTAGCGTGCCGACCACTCGCATCGACTGGGAACAGCCACACGAGGGCAATTTGTTTGAAGCCCTCTATACGCGTCGCGCGATCTACCGCCAATCGGATTGGTAGAGTCGCAGCGGGTTCGTATCCTCAGCGCCATGTGCTCCTCGGAAGCCCAAAAGCGACTTGCGCAATGCGAACGCCCGCGCATCGTCGTGGAGGACGGGGGCTTGGCTCGCCTTGGAGAACTGTGCTTGGAACTCAGTGTTTCTCGAGCACTTCTTGTGAGTGACCCGGGCTTGCGGGCCGCGGGTCACACGGCCAGAGCTGACGAGTCGTTGCGAGCGGCAGGAATCAACACGGCGATTTTCCTCGACGTAAGCCCCAATCCGAATCAAGCTCAGGCACAAGCGTGCGCTCAAGCCGCCACGGACGCGGGTGCCGAATTGCTCGTGGCTCTCGGCGGAGGTAGCGCCTTGGACACAGCTAAGGGTGCAGCGTTCTTGGTCGCTGGTGGGGGCCGCATGGAGGACTACTGGGGACGCGCGAAGGGGCGCGGCGAATTCCTGCCCATCGTAGCCGTACCCACTACCGCGGGAACGGGCAGCGAAACGCAGTCCTTCGCGTTGATCACCCGCCAAAGTGATCGTCGAAAAATGGCCTGCGGCGACGAACGGGCCTTGCCAACAACGGTCTTGCTGGATGCTCAGTTGACGGCCAGCGCACCTCGGCAGGTCACGGCTTATGCGGGTCTCGACTGCCTGACCCACGCCGTGGAGTCAGCCGTCACAACGGTCCGCACCGAACAGTCCCTTGAGCTCTCTTACCTGGCCTTCCGTTTGGTGAGTTCATCGTTCTCATCTGTCCTGCAAGGCGAGGACCCGGGCGCCCGGCGCAACATGCTGCTGGCCGCCAGCTTGTCGGGTCTGGCAATCGAGCATTCCATGCTTGGCGCGGCCCACGCCTTGGCCAACCCCCTGACGGCGAGCGCAGGCCTCGATCACGGGCGCGCCGTAGCGACCGTCTTGCCCCATGTGATTCGACATAACGCAGAGGTGGATTCCTGCGCAGAGAGCTACGCCTGCCTGTGCAAGGCGGCCGGAATTGAGGGTGGCGCCCCAGGCCTTGCGAGCAGAATCGAGGCCTGGCTGGACGAGGCACAGGTGCCTCTGGGCCTCGGGGCGGCTGGAGTCCTGGAATCCGACTTGGAATCCCTTGCTGAGGCGGCCGCTCAGGAATGGACTGCCGGATTCAATCCCCGCCCCGTGGATGCACCCAGTTTGCGTTCGATCTTGCTGTCAGCCCTCTAGTCCTGGGCCGCAACAACATCCAAACGCTGCAGGAGACCCATCTTCCCCCGATCATCGGCCACAATGGGGGCATGTTGTGCCTCGGACCCAGCTTGCTAGCCCTGTCGCTCATCGGCCCTGCCGACGAGTGGCCCATGTTTCGAGGCGGACCCGGCCAAGCCGGTGTGGCTCCCGGCGGGCTGGAATCGGAACTTGAATTGACGTGGAGCTTTCAAGCGGAAGGCGCGATCGTCTCTTCTCCAGTCGTGGCGCAGGGCCGAGTCTTCTTCGGCAGCGATGACGGCCGACTGCGTGCACTGGACTTCACGACGGGCGAAGAGATTTGGTCCTTCGCGACCGAGGACATCATCGAGGCCCCGCCCATGGTCCACGGGGACACGGTCTATGTGGGATCCAGTGATTTCTTCATGTATGCAGTGGACGCGAGCAACGGGGACCTGCGCTGGAAGTTCGAGACTGGCGACAAGATCGTCGGCGGCGCGACGTGGGTGCCGGGACCGAAACAGCCCGAGGCCGGGGGTGCGTCCGCAGGTCGACTGCTCTTCGGAAGCTACGACACAAGGCTCTACTGCTTGGACGCGCTGCACGGGTCTGAATTGTGGAACTACGAGACCGGGAACTACATCAACGGCACACCGGCTGTTAACCATGGCGTCGTCGTGTTCGGGGGATGCGATGCGATCTTGCACGTGGTCTCGGTGGAGACGGGGAAAGCACAAGCACAGGTCGAGCTCGGCCCCGATAGCCACGTAGCGGGATCGGTGGCCCTTGTGGACGGTCGAGCCTACTTGGGCCACTACGGCAATGCCTTTGTTTGCGTCGACCTGGAGCAGGGCACACCTATCTGGAGCCATCGCCACAAGAGTCAGCCCTTTTTCTCGTCCCCCGCCGTAGGCGAGCAGTTGGTTGTCTTCGGGGGGCGTGACAAGCAACTTCATTGCGTTCAGAGGTCTGACGGGAAGGAGATCTGGAACTTCCCTACGCGCCGCAAGGTGGACGGATCCCCCGTTATCGCGGGGGACAAGGTCGTCTTCGGTTCGGGGGACGGTTGGGTGTTCGTGCTTTCCTTGAAGGATGGCTCCAAACTGTGGTCCTACGAGATCGGCCGCCCCATCTTGTCTTCTCCTGCAGTGGTGGACGGCCGCGTGCTGGTGGGCGCAAACGACTCACGCCTGTATTGTTTTGGACCTGCACCCACTGGTGACGACGACTTGATCAAATGACCACCCGCGAACCGATCGATCCCACTCGGGCTGGGAATCACTTCTTCACCAATTTCCCGGCCTATTCGTTCTGGAACCAAGAGCAGCTGCCAGCCGTGCAGAGCATTTTGGCCTCCGAGCCCAAGCCCGGCACCCCGCTGATCCTGTATGTCCATATTCCGTTCTGCAGGCGGCGTTGTGAGTTCTGCTTCTACAAGGTCTACACGGGCAAGAGCAGTTCCGAGGTACGGGGTTACCTCGACGCGGTCTTGGTTGAACTCGAACGGGCGGTGAAGGCGCCCTACCTAAGGGGGCGTTGCCCGGACTACGTCTACTTTGGCGGTGGCACGCCTTCCTACCTTTCATCGGACCAGATTTCCGAGCTGTTCGCCGCAATCCAGAAGCACATGGGTTGGCGGGGTGTGCAGGAGGTTGCCTTTGAGTGCGAACCGGGCACGGTCAAGGAGGGCAAGCTGCAAAGGCTGAAGGACCTTGGGGTGACTCGCTTAAGCCTGGGCGTTGAACACTACGACGACAAAATTCTTGAGCTGGCAGGGCGCGCCCATCGTCAAGATGAGATCTATGCCGCCTTTGAGGCTGCCCGCAAGGCGGACTTCCCTCAAATCAACATCGACCTGATTGCGGGCATGGTGGGTGAGACGGAAGAGGGCTGGCAAGAATGCATCGATCGCACCCTGGACCTTTCGCCCGACAGTGTGACCGTCTATCAGATGGAAGTTCCGCACAACACGGTGATTTACAAACGCATGCAGGAAGGCTCAGAAGAGTTGGCGCCCGTTGCGGACTGGAAAACCAAGCGCCGCTGGGTTGATGCGGCGTTCTCGGCTTTCGAAGCCGGGGGCTATCAAGTCGGAAGCGCCTACACGGTCTACCGCGGGGAGGACACGCGCTTTCTCTACCGGGATTCCCTGTGGCAGGGCGCGGACATGTTGGGCGTGGGCGTTTCGTCGTTCTCGCACTTCGGCGGCGTACACGTCCAAAATCAGGCGGACTTGGAGGACTATCAGGCTCCCGTACTCGCAGGAGAATCTCCCCACTGTCGGGCCTACGCCATGAGTGAGGATGAGCGTTGGAGGCGCATGTTCTTGCTGCAGCTGAAGCTTGGCCACGTGGACCCCACCTGGTTTGAGTCCAATCTCGGTGTGAATCCGGCAAGGGAATACCAAGCCATTTTGGCGCAGCACCGTGCAGAAGGCTGGCTGGAGGATGGCGATGATCCAATCCGCCTCACGCGTGAGGGCCTAATGCGCGTGGACAGCTTGATCGGTGATTACATTCCCCTCTCCTACCGAACCAGCCACGTGGTCTGAGCCTTGCGGATTTGCCTGCTGATCCCGGGCACGGGACACTTTCACTGCGGCAGCTGCCTGAGGGATGAGGCCCTTGCCCGAAGTCTTTCAGACGCAGGCCACGACGTGAGCGTGACGCCTCTCTACTTGCCCTTGGTGTTGGATCAGGGTTCGATCACTCCCGGAGAGGGAGCGGTGCAATTGGGTGGCATCAATATGTACTTGCAGCAGAAACTGGGCTGGGCCAAGAGGCTGCCCCGGTGGCTGCGAAGACTGTTCGACCGTCCTGGAGTCCTGCGCTGGGCCTCGCGACGCGGAAACATGACGGATTCACCCGACTTGGGGCCACTGAGCGTGGCTGCCTTGCGAGGGGAGGCGGGTCCCTTGAAGGAGCTCTTGGGTCAACTCGTGACGCGCATGGCCGAAGGCCCGCATCCAGACGTGATCATCCTTTCCAATGCCATGCTTTGTGGTCTTGTCCGTGAGCTGAAGGCGGGCATGCCCGCTGTGCGGGTGGTTTGCACACTCCAAGGCGAGGAGCCGTTCCTCGATCGCCTTCCCCAGCCTTATCGTGATGATGCGTGGGATGAAATGCGCAGCCGCTGCGTAGAGGTGGATGGGTTTGTGGCCGTCAGTCACTGGCACGGAGAACGCATGAAGGCGCGCCTGAACCTGAACCCCGAGCTCCTCACCGCGGTTCCAAACGGAATCGATGTGGAGGAACTGGGCGCCATGACGCGAGAGACTCCTAGTGTTCCTACCTTGGGCTTCCTAGCTAGGCTTTGCGAAGACAAGGGACTGCTCGACCTGGTCGCGGCCTTCGAAACGCTTGTCGCGAGCGGCGACCACCCCGACCTACGGTTGCGGCTTTGCGGCACTCTGCAACCTGAAGATCGAGCTCCCCTGGCTAAGCTTCGGCGGCGCATCGACAGAGCGGGCCTGACCGAGCGCGTGGACATCCTGCCCAACGTGACGCGCTCCGAGAAACACACATTCCTCTCAAGCCTCTCTGTGCTTTCTGTGCCGGCTACCTACGGAGAGTCGTTTGGCCTGTACGTGCTGGAAGCCCTAGCCGCAGGTGTCCCCGTGGTGCAACCTGACCACGGTGGCCTGACGGAGTTGGTGCAGGATACCGGTGGGGGTCTGCTCTACAATCCCGATCAAGAGGGGGCGCTGGCCCGATCACTCAACTCGATCCTCCTCGATCATCCGACCATGGCTCGGCTGGCTGACCAAGGCCGGGAGGCAGTTCTGGCCCGTTACACATCCGCGCGCATGGCCAAGGAGGTGGCCCGCGCCTGCAAATCCTGGCTGACCTAATACTCCCAGCAGCAGGATCCCGCCCCCGTCCTCGCCTTGGCCAGCCCGGTGCGGCACAGTCTGTATCCCGTACACCCGCCAGCCTTCCCCGTCTGTCCATGGTCCATTCCTTCACGCACAAGATTCAGATCGAGTTTTCGCAAACGGACATGGCAGGTATTGTGCACTTCGCCAACTTCTTCTCGTTCATGGAGGCTACCGAGCACGCGTTCTTCCGGTCATTTGGGAATGACGTCCATGACGATGACGGTACTCGAGTCAGTGGGTGGGTGCGCGCTCACGCGGAGTGCGACTACCTCGTGCCGGTACTGTACCCCGACCTGCTCGCCATCCACTTGCGCGTCTTGCGCATCGGTACAAAGTCGTTGACCTACGGCTTCACATTTGAATCGACCAGCACTGGATCAGCGCAAGTCGTTGCTCGAGGTAAGCTCGTCGTCGTGCACCTGACTGGCATGCGCGGACAAGAGTCTCCCCACAGTGCGCCCGTTCCCCCTGCCCTGAAAGAAATCCTCGACGAGGCTCCCGACCAGGAAACCGCATGACTCCCGAACAATCTTCCTCCGGCAACCTGTGGCTCATGTTCGCCCTGATGACCGTCGCCACTTGGGGGCTCTACGGCATCCTCCTGCACAGTGGCCAGGTGGCCATGGGGGATCCCGAGAACGGCCGCTACAAGGCCTTCCTTTGGGTTGGTGTGGCGTACATCGTCATCGCGGTACTCGGACCCCTCGCCATGTTGCTCGCCAACGGAGCCAGTTGGGACATGCCGGGCAAGGGCATCACGCTCTCGCTGTTCGCCGGCACCGTCGGGGCGTTGGGCGCGTTCTGCGTGCTGCTCGCTTTTGGAGCCCAGGGGCATCCCGCCGTGGTCATGTCCATTGTCTTCGCGGGGGCGCCCATCGTGAACGCCGTGGTGGCCTTCAGTTTGCACCCGCCGGCCGGCGGCATGGGTGCTGTGCGGTGGCCATTCTTTTTGGGTATCTTGCTGGCTGCGGTGGGAGGCACACTCGTAACCCTTTACAAACCCCCTCCGGGCAAGCCCCCCGCTGCGGCAGTCGAGGAGTAGAGCCATGCCCTTGCTTGAGTTGCAGGATGTCACCCGCACTTTTGGCGGGGCCGGAGACTCCACCACGGCCGAGGTCTTGCGCGGAGTCAGCTTCGACCTGGAAGCGGGCGCGGCCTTGGCCATTGTGGGTCCCTCGGGTTGTGGCAAGACCACCCTGTTGAACCTGATCGGTGGGCTCGATCGCCCTGACGGCGGGGCGATTCGCCTTGCGGGCCAAGATCTGGCCCAGATGGATCCCGAGTCTCTCGCGGCCATGCGAGCCAAGGACTTGGGCTTCGTTTTTCAGGCACACCACCTGCTGCCCCAATGCAGCGCAGTGGAAAATGTGCTTGTGCCTTCATTGGTCTGCAAGGATGCGGCCCTTCGCCAGAGCGCTCCCGAGCGAGCGCGAGAGCTGCTGAATCGCGTCGGCCTCAAGGACCGCTTGGACCACTTCCCGGGCCAGTTGTCGGGTGGTGAGGCCCAGAGGGTGGCGGTCGTTCGCGCCTTGATCAATGAGCCACAGCTGATCCTGGCCGATGAGCCGACGGGATCTCTGGACGGCACTTCCGCGCAACAACTCGCCGACCTACTGCTCGAAGTTCACGCTGAATTGGGCACCGCGTTGATCGTCGTGACTCACAGTGAGCGCCTGGCCAATCGGATGAGCCGACAGTTCACTTTGTTGAACGGCCGCATTGAATCCGAGGTCAGTTCGCGGTGAACGGGGCGCGACTCGCTTGGCGTAGCCTTTCTCACCATCTGGGCTCGCAGCTCTTCACAGGACTTGGCATCGCCTTGGCCGGGGCAGTGCTGACAGGTGCCTTGCTAGTTGGGGACTCGGTACGCGGCACTCTGGAGGCGCGTGCACTTGAACGAATCGGCAGGGCAGATGTTGTCTTGGTCACGCATGAGCGGGAGTTCCAGGCGGACTTGGCGCGCGAACTCTCAGGCTACCTGGATGATGTGCTGCTCGCGCCTGCTTGGAGGTTGGTGGGCCAAGCACGATCCGAATCCGCTGGTTTGGGAGGCGTGCAGGTGATCGGTTGCGACGGTCGGCTTGGGTCGTTGGCGCACGAATCGTGGCCAGAGCCTGGAGCGGGCAAGGTCTTCGTCTCGGATTCACTGGCCACTGGCTTGGGGTTAGAACTAGGCAGCGAGGTGCGCCTGCGCGTGCCCGCACCTTCCGCACTAAGCCGTGATCTGGCTCTCACACCGTCAGACGACAGCAGTGTGGGCTTGCGCGTTACCGTGGCCAGAATTCTCGGTCCAGAGGAATGGTCGACCTTCTCCCTACACAGCACCTCCGCACCGGTTCGCAACGCCTTCGTGAACTTGGGCTGGTTGCAGAATGAGTTGCAACGCGCGGGCGCGGCCAACTTGCTTCTGGCCTCTTCTAACCGGGGCGAGCCCAGTGCCGAGCTTCAACGTCGATGCAACGCGGCACTGGCTAGAGCATGGCGTTGGGGCGACGCTCAGATTGACGTCACCGCTCACGAGAACGGCTGGATTGAACTGTCGACGGAACGCGTTTTTCTCGATGCGGCCATCGAGCAAGCAGCTCGCTCACTTGCCCGGCCTTCCCTCGGAATCCTGACCTACTTCGTCAACTCGATCAGCGGCCCGATTCGAACCTGTCCCTACTCCACGGTCTCCGCCGTCGGGGAATTGGTTGGGCCTCTACCGGAGCTGGGCGATTTCGCCCTAACCGAGGGGAGCGAGCAGATCGCCATAAGCGAATGGCTCGAGGGCAACCAGGCTCTGATTCCCGGTGACACCGTGGAGTTAACCTACTTCGTGCCGGCGCCGGGTCGTGGTCTCACGGAACAGACCAGCACCTTCAGCGTGGGATCCTTCGTGCCTCACAGTGGCTTCGCGGCCGATCCGACTCTGATGCCCCAATTCCCGGGTCTCGAGGGCGAGGAGCACTGCCGCGACTGGGAACCGGGCATCCCTGTCGACCTCGAACGCATCCGCGACGTGGACGAGCGCTATTGGGAAGAAAGGCGCGGCACACCCAAAGCATTCGTGTCTTTGGAGGACGGTCAGTCCATTTGGGCCAATCCCTATGGGACCTTGACCTCCCTTAGGGCGCCGGATTCCACCGGCGACTATGCGCAACAACTACACGACACGTTGGATCCGGCTCGCCTGGGGCTCGACTTCCAAGACCTGCGCACCCCGGCCATGGCGGCGTCCCAATCTCCAACGGATTTCGGCGGTCTTTTCCTGGGGCTCTCGTTCTTCCTATTGGCTGCTGCCATGGGGCTGGTGGTTCTGCTGGTGACCTTCGGCATCGAGCGTCGGTCCCGGGAGGTTGGGTTGTTATTGGCCGTCGGCTTCACTCACCGACGCGTGCGCCGTCTGTTGCTGAGGGAGACGGCTCTCGTCGCTTTCGGTGCGTGCATCTGCGCGGCGTTCCTGGGTTGGCTGTACCAGGACGGAATCCTGAACTTGCTGGCGGGGAGCTGGAGCGGCGCGGTGGCGGGCCAACTGCTCGAGAACCACGGGCGCTGGTCGACTCTCGGATTGGGCTTGGCTTTGACGTGGGTGGTCGCCTTGTCCGCAGGTTGGCTCGCATCGCGCGGGTTGATGGCCTTCGAGGCGCGCGCATTGTTGGCGAGCGGCGAGGGGGCACCACCCGAGAAGGGACGTCCAGCCTGGGAGCCGCCCTTCTGGACAGCGGCCACCTTCACCTTGTTGGCTTGTGTCGCCCTTGGTGTTGGTTCCGGATCAGCGGGAGCCTTTTTCTTGGCCGCGGCCTGCTTGCTCGTGGCGGGGATCGCCTGGGGGAGGCTCGCCATGGCACCCGGTAACCGCTCCACTCTGAGTTCATTGGCAGCACTGGGGTGGCGCGCGGCCAGCCGTCGTCCAGGACGCAGCACAACCGTCGTTGCCCTCATGGCCATCGGGTCATTCATGGTCTTGTCGTTGGGCGCGCACGTGCTCGGCGACGAGGTGGATGTTCGAGACCCCGCGTCGGGCACAGGTGGGTTCACTCACTTTGCTCAATCGGCACTGTCCCTCTTTCACGATCCGACTACGGAGAGCGGGCAAGAGGCCTACGCATTGTTGCCCGCCGACATGCAAGGTCTGGACCTCGTGTCGTTACGCATGGCCGAAGGGGATGAAGCCAGTTGCCTCAACTTGGGCGCCCCACAGCAGCCCCGACTTGTGGGTGTGAAGCCGAGCGAGCTCTCTGAGCGAGAGGCGTTCACGTTTGCCGAGAAGTTGGATCCAGCATGGCTTCCGCTAAGCCCCTGGTGGCAGCTGGATCATTGGGCCCCAGGAGAGGCGGTACCAGCGGTTGGCGACGCAGCGAGTGTGGCTTGGTCCCTCAAGTCGGGTGTGGGCCAGAAGGTGCAGGTCACGGATGGTCACGGTCAACAGATAGACGTCGAGATTGTAGGCACCGTCAAAGACTCCATATTGCAGGGCATGCTTCTCATTCCCGAAGAAGCGTTCCTGTTTCACTTTCCGGGGACTAGCGGCTACACGGGCTGGCTCATGGCGATCGAGCCAGGCCGCGAAAACGTGGTCCTGCCGGCTCTCGAGCAGGCCTTGGCGCCCGAGGGCTTCGAGAGTGAAGGCACAGCTGAACGCTTGTCACGTTTCCGCGCAGTCCAGGACACGTACCTGCAAGTCTTCCAGGTTCTGGGTGGGCTGGGGGTCTTGCTGGGCAGTGTCGGGCTCGCACTTGTCTTGTTGCGCAACGCACATGAACGGCGGTACGAATGGCGCGTGCTCTCGGCTGTGGGCCTGGGACCTCGGGCGTTGCGCAAGATGTTGCTCGTGGAACACGGTGGCCTGGCGCTTATCGGGGTCCTAGTTGGCGTCTTGGCAGCGATCCTAGCTCTCGTTCCCACCGGACTGGATGGATCACAAGTCAAGCAGCTTGGACCATGGCTCGGGGCGTTGGTGTTGAACGCAGGCTTTTGGATTCTCGTGGGAGCTCGCTGGGCCAACAAACAAGCCGGCGGCCGGCTGTGATGGGTTCGAAGAGGCGATCGTCCTGTCGTTGAATTCATGGCTGTCCAACCGAGCTCCCTCGTTCTCGTTTCAGCCCTGTTTGTTCTGGCCTGCACAGGAAATGACGACCTGAGCAGGGATCGACCTGAGGGCCCGATCAAACTTCTCGAGTACGAAGCCGAGCGAGGGCAGGCCCTGTGCGTGGCCATCAGCGAGTCCGCGGGGCGGTTGGCTGCGGGCTTCTCGAATGACCGCGTGCGGCTGTTCTCCACAGAAGATGGTGCCCTTGTGGGTGAGGCACGGGGCCACAGGCGGGGCGTTACGTGCTTGGCCTTCGCTCCAGACGGCAGCCAATTGGTCAGCGCTGGACCGGATCGCACCGTGCGCGTCTGGGCGACTGAGCCCCTGTCCGAGCAGCAGGTGCTCGAAGGGGCGCACGAACCGTTGGCGCGCGTGGCCTTTGGGCCGGAAGGGGGCAGCGTGCTCGCCGTGACAGTGGGGGGCGCGATCTACTCCTGGTCCTTGCCCAGCGGCGAGCCTCTGCTCTCAAAGCCAGGCCCGGTGCAGCGCGGGGTGAGCAATCTCGATCTGTCCCGCCACGGATCGGTGCTCGCCTGGGCTTCCGATGGCGGCAGGTTGAGAACCTGGGACGGCAAGAGTGGGGCAAAACTCGGGGGCTACAGAATCCAGGATGGTCTGTTGGTGGGCACAGTCGCCGTCGACTCGACGGGAAAGATGGTCGCTACAAACGAAGTGGGCTCGGACAGGGTGGAAGTGTGGCGCATGGGCAAGGGTCTGGTCTGCAGCGCCCAAGATCTGGGCAGTCCGACCCGGTCGCTCGTGTTCCTGGGTTCGCGCCCGCTTCTGGCGGCCTCCTCCTTGGCCGGCGTCCTGCACCTGATCGATGTGAATGATGGTGCTGTGCTGACACAACTAGACCTGCCCATGGGCTCTGTCTTGCGGCTGCAATCCAGCGCTTCGGGAAACCTACTTGCGGCTGCCGGTCCCGGCCGACGGATCCTGTTGTGGGACGTGACCCGTGCAGTGCCGGCCCAGGAGCTGAAGCGCGGCCAGCCATTGGACTCGAACCCATCAGTGATTCCCAGGGCAGCCGTTCCCGATGAAGGTGGACTGCTCGACATGTCCCTCTTGGCCCTGCCGGACTACGACCCACCCGAGCTGCGGGGGGCCCCCAAGCCGCTCCTAGTGGATCAGTTTCCGGCCGACCTGCGTTCGTTGGCGGGCCACAGTTTCCGCCTGCGTGGGTTCCCACTGGCCGCCTCCGTGGAGGGCGAGTCGGTGCAGACGTTCCTGCTCTCACGGTTCCCTCCGGGTTGCTGCTTTGGATCCGTGCCCGTGATGGATGAATGGGTTGAAGTCGAGGCGCCTCCTGGCACGACCTCTCTGATCCCAGATCTGCGAGTCGAGGTTCAGGGTGTGTTGGAAATGGGTGAGATCATCGGGCCCACCGGTTTTGCCCTGAGCCTCTACCGCATGCAGGCCGTTTCTGTGGACGTCATCGACGGATAGTTGAGATTCGTTTGCCCGTCGCCGGAACCGGAGATTCTGTGCAGCCCCGCGGGAAAGAGCTGCCGTAGACTGGGGCCCCCCGAGACCCACAGGAGACTCCCATGACTCTGACAATCCTGCCCCTGACCCTACTGACAATCTCCCCTCTGATTGCGGCCGATGACTGGCCCCACTGGCGCGGACCCGCCGAGGATGGTCTTTCCCGCGAGACGGAATGGGATTCGGAAGGCAAGACTGCCTGGACGAAGCAGGTTGGTTTGGGCTACTCAGCCGTAAGCGTGTCCGGCGGAAAATTGCTGACTGCTGGATTCGACACGGAAGCAGAAGAAGATGTGGTCTGGTGTCTGGACGCCACGAGTGGAGAGGAGGCGTGGAGCTTCCGGTACCCGGCCAAAATCTGGAACAAGTTCCATAGCGGCGGCACCTTGTCGACTCCGGTCTTCGACGAGGACGTCGTGTATTTCCAAAACCGAGAGGGCATGTTGTTTTGCTTGGACGCCACCTCAGGCGACCTGAAGTGGAAGAAGAACCTGCACGACGAGTTTGGCCTGGAGCATCCAACCTGGGGTTTCAGCGCTTCCCCGCTCATCCACGAGGATCGCGTCATTGTGAACATGGGTCGCGTGTTTGCCTTCGAACGCAAGACGGGTGAACCGATTTGGGTTAGCAAGCAGGATTTGGGACACGCCTACTCAACCCCGGTCCACTGCACTCTCGCCGGCAAGGACTGCTTGGCCGTGCTTGGCGGTGATGGGCTCTTCTTGCTTTCCCACGATGGGCAGACGGTGATCGCTCAGTACCCCTGGGAGACCAAGTACGACGTGAACGCCGCCACCCCGGTACCGGTTGGCGATGACCAAATCCTCATCTCCTCTGGGTACGGCCACGGAGGCACGCTCCTGAAGTTGACCGACAAAGGGCTGGAGCCCGTTTGGGAGACCAAGACCCTGCGCAACCAGATGGCGACCAGCATGCTGATCGACGGCCACATTTTTGGCATCGACGAGTCTCAGTTGAGGTGTTTCGACCTCGCTGGCACTGAGAAATGGCGCATGCGCGGAATCGGCAAGGGGGCCATTGCTGGTACCCCGGATCGGTTGTTGCTCCTGACCGCCGACGGTGAACTCGTCGTGGCCAAGGCCAACGGGGAGCAGTACGAGGAACTCTCTCGTCAAGAGCTATTCAGCGACGGCGTGTGTTGGACCGTGCCGGTGCTTGCCAATGGCCGCATCTATTGCCGTAACAGCAAGGGCAGTCTCGTCTGCAACGACCACCGCCCTCAGAATTAGTAGCCCGTTTCTTCAAACCCCAGCCCTGCCTTTCCCCATGACGGTTCTGCGTTCACTTTCTTGCTCCGTAGCTCTCGCCTGCGCCTGGGCTGCACCCGCCCAGGCCGATGTTCGACTGGCGAATATCTTCGGCGACCACATGGTCCTGCAGCGGGATTCCCAGGTGGCCATATGGGGCTGGGCCGAACCCGGAGAGGAAGTCCGAGTCACTCCATCTTGGACCTCGGGTGAGCAGGGCGAAGTTGCCCCGGCAACGGATCGGGCAAATGCCTCCGGCGCCTGGCGCGTGGTCTTGCAGACGACTTCGGCTGGCGGCCCGCACGCACTGAGTGTGCACGCCGAGTCGGGTGATGTGCTCCTGCAAGACATCCTGATGGGCGAGGTTTGGATCTGCTCGGGTCAATCCAACATGCAGTGGAGTGTCACCCAATCGGATCAGGCGAGCATTGAGATCGCCAGCGCTGAACATCCTCGGCTACGGCTCTTTCAAGCGCAGCGGGCGTTTTCCATGGCACCAGCAGATGACATCGCCGGCTCCTGGTCGGTCTGCTCGCCCAACACAGTGGCTGGTTTCAGCGCCGTGGCCTACTTCTTCGGGCGCGAATTGCAGAGCGAACTGGGTGTCCCGATTGGCCTCGTGTCCACCAACTGGGGGGGCACCGTGGTCGAAGCCTGGACCAGCACGAGGGCTTTGAATGCCGCGGGAGAATTCGCAGAGCCACTCGCACGCCTGCAGGCGGCCCGCGAGTCCGGCGGAGAGGAACAATCTCTCACCGAGCTTCAAGGTCGCTGGTGGGACGGGCTTGAGGCCAAGGATCCCGGTTTCTTAGAGGATTGGGCAGGGAAAGGCGGCGCCTCCGATGGATGGATGGGCGCAACGATACCGGGCACCTTCGCTTCCGTGGACCTGGGCGAATTTGATGGTTGTGTTTGGTTCCGCAGGAATGTGGACGTGCCAGCCGACCTCGCGCGAGTGGAGACGATCTTGGAGATTGGACCCGTCGATGACATGGACGTGACCTTCATCAACGGCGAGGAAGCGGGAGCTACTCGGGTCCAAGGCAAGTGGCAGACCCCACGCTCCTACAAGATCCCCGCCGGCAAGCTACGCGCCGGATCGAACTCCATCGCCGTGTGCGCTGTGGATACGGGTGGCGGCGGCTACCTGGGCGGAAACGGAAGCGACAACGCACCCATGCGCCTGCGTCGCGCAGATTCCAAGTCTGGCGAAGGCATTCCCTTGGAGGGGGCTTGGCAAGCGCGAGCTGGCGTGCCCATGTCCAGCTTGGGCGCATTCCCCGCCGGGGCCTGGTTCCACCAGAACTACCCGACCGCCTTGTACAACGGCATGATCGCGCCAATCATCCCCTTCGGCATGCGCGGTGCGATCTGGTACCAGGGCGAATCGAACCGGACACGCGCAGCTCAGTACCGTCGACTCTTCCCGACCATGATTCAGGATTGGCGCGCGCGCTGGGGGCAGGGTGACTTTCCGTTTTACTTCGTGCAGATCGCTCCCTTTAGGTATGGGAATGACACCGGTCAAGCTGCGGAGCTACGCGAAGCGCAGACCCTGACGTTGTCCATGCCCAACACGGGCATGGCTGTGACCATGGATGTCGGCAACCCCGGCAGCATTCACCCCACAAACAAGCAAGACGTAGGTGCGCGGCTCGCCCGCTGGGCCTTGGCTCGCGACTACGGGCGCAGCGTGATTCCCTCGGGCCCCATGTATCGATCCATGGTTGTCGTGAGGGGCGAAGCGCGACTTCACTTTGCTTATGCGGATGGAGGCTTGTCTGCGGCCGGAGGGACTCCGACCCACTTCACGATTGCCGGTGAGGACCAGGTTTTTCATCCGGCCAATGCCCGAATCGATGGCGAGACGGTGGTTGTGAGCTCAGAAGCCGTGCCTCACCCGCGTGCGGTGCGTTACGCCTGGGGAGCGGCGGATCAGCCGAACCTGAAGAACCGCGAGGGCCTCCCGGCTCCATCCTTCCGCACTGACGACTGGCCCATGGTGACCCGAGAGCGCTAGAGTCTCGCCAAGGAGCCATCCATGGCGGAACATCAACACCAGCGCAGGGCCTTCCTGACGGGAGGGTTAGTCGGAGCCGCAGGCGGGTTGCTTGGTGCAGCAGCCTCGAGCACCACGAATTCGAAGCAGGGCTCGGGTCCAGCGATCCACACCGGTGAGCGTGTCGAATGGCGACTCGCGTCGAGTTTTCCACACTCGACCGATGTCATTTTTGGCAGCTCGGACGTCCTGGCTGAATCCGTGCAGTCCATGTCTGGCGGTCGCTTCCGAATCCACACCTACCAAGCAGGTGAATTGGTGCCGGGCTTGCAGGTGCTCGATGCGGTTCAGAAGGG
>CAYXTP010000011.1:109989-132744 GCA_964467985.1 uncultured Planctomycetaceae bacterium | reverse complement strand
AATCGAGTGCAGGCTCTCGCACGCTGTTGCACCGAAACGCACTCCAATCACTGACGTATCCGCTGGAGTAGATTCAAGGAGGCGCCCAGGAACTGCGTACGGACCCTGCGCTCCATCCACATCACTGGAACGTGACGGAGGTTGCGTGTGTGAAATTCGATGTAGAGTTCGGGTCGAAGTCGCGATACCAGAATTGCCAATGCCAGGTATCTCCTGCAGCGACTGCGTAGAGGCCATCAGCGGTGGGGATTCGTCTTAGGTCCAGGGTCAGTTTTGAAGATCCGATGCGCGTGACTTGCAGCGGGGTTGAATGCCGCCCAATTGGACCTCCAAGGCAAAGGCTTCCCTGGCTGCCACCGGGGAAAGCAACAAGACCCCGAGCCGGGGAGTTGATGAAGTACCCGAACTGGTCAGGGGGCAGGTTGAACGAGCAAAGCGTTAGGTTGTTGTCCTGCACTCGGGGTGAACCGACTGCGTAGAGGATCGCGACTTCGCCCGTAGAATTGGGCCAAGCCCAGCAATAGGACGACCCAACCCAATCTCCTGGATCGACTTGATCTCGGCGGGCGCCATCAAGACCCCCATGGCTCTTGGATTTGAAATAGGAACTCAGGGCTTCATCTGCTGTGAGCCCCATGCTCTTGTTGCCTGAACCAGAGGGGTGAAATGAACTTTCAAGTGTGAACTGACGCGTTGCGGACTCAGAACCCCGAGCAAGCCCTTCCATGGGCAATGGAATGGTCTCTGCATTCGGACCGACATCTGGGAGATAGCGTGTCGTCTTCGGGACTTCCTCATCGCGCGCATGCGTGGAGTCACCACCAGCGTTGAGCGTGCTAGGGGCGCCGTATTCCCAAGTGTCATTGAGGTACGGGCCGCCGTCAAATCCCCCTGAGCGACCCCCAAACATCACCACGCGACCACGAATCGAGTCGTAGGCCATGGCGTGCTTCTCGCGGGAAGGGGGCGTTGTCGAAGGCGTGAGCTGTGTCCAGTCATTACCGTCCCACTCCCAAGTGTCCCCAACTGTGTTGGAGTTGACGTCCTTTCCACCAAACAAGACGGTGCGCCCTCGTGAAGAGTCAAAGGCCATCGCGTGCCAAACCAAATCGAGGGGGGCTGTGTCAGGCGTTCGTTGAGCCCAGTCCATTCCGTCCCACTCCCAAGTGTCCGGTGACGGACCCCAGGGCAGTCCACCAAACAACACACAGCGCCCCCGAGCTGAGTCGTAGGCCATGGCGTGCCAGTGCTTTTCCGAGGTTGCGGAGTTGCGTTGCAACCAGCCACCGCCATCCAGTTCCCAGGTATCAGACAGGTACTGTGGCCCGGTCCGTAGGCCTCCGAACATGATGATGCGAAGGCGCGCAGAGTCATAAGCCATCGCGTGCTCAGAGCGGGAGGGCGGAGACGTCGGTTGGTTGATCAATTTCCAATCCATGCCGTCCCATTCCCAAGTGTCATTGAGTGGGCTTCCCCCCCAACCTCCAAACAACACGGTTCGACTGCGGAAGGAGTCAAAAGCCATCGCGTGCCTGGCGCGTGCGGGTGGAGAGGTCGTCGGACTTCTTCGGGTCCAGTTGACGCCGTCGTACTCCCAGGTGTCGTTCCTCAGGCCACCGCTCGGTCCCAAACTGCCACCAAACAACACGACTAGACCTCGAGCAGAGTCGAACACCATCGCGGAGTCAGTGAGACTGGGCGGTGATTGGGCGGGTTTCACCTCTGTCCAGCCAATCTCTGTTCCACCACTCGTTCCACCGCCCGCTCCTCCACCAACGCCTCCCCCGCAGGCAGTTCCGATGCAAAGCACGACGGCTGGCGGAACAATGTTGATCGAGCGCATCATGGGATTTGCTTGGCCTTCAGAAGTGGTAGAACTCTTGGTCAATCTACTTGGTCGATTTGTCACCCACACTCGTACCTGTGTGGCGCAGGAGATACTATCAGAATAACTCGTCGCGCCCGTCCGCAATGACCTTGGCGAACACGGCGCCATCGCTCTTCGACCGAGTAGAGGCAGTTGGGGCGCCTGGATGGCCTGCGGATCCCACCGGATAGGTTGCAGTTTCAGGGGCCCGTGATTGCCCTTGCGCCATCTGTTTGCTCGTTGGGTCTCCCACTTGATGAGTGAGGCGTTCTCATCGGTGGCTCTGCAACCGGCCAGCATGCGGTTCACCGGTAGAATTCGCGCAACAATTGGGATCAAGGTGTACACCTTGGGGAAGGGGGTCGACCTCCTGAACAACACACGGCTTCAAGGCCCAAGCCCGATCCAATTACCATGCGGTTCTCGTCCATGCACCTCTTCCTCGCGCCACTGTCTCTGTTGCTGCAGCCGTCCCTGGGGGACGATTGGCCGCAGTGGCGTGGTCCCACGCGCGATGGAGTTTGGCGAGAAGACGGCCTCTTGAGTTCCTTCCCAAGTGAAGAGCTTGAGCTGCGTTGGCGAGTTGCGGTGGGGCAGGGCTACAGCAGCCCGACCGTGGCGGAGGGGCGTGTCTTTGTGGCGGACAAGATCGAAGAGCCTGAGGACCGCGAGCGCGTGCACTGCTTCGATGCTGACACGGGGGAACGTATTTGGTCCCACGACTATTCTTGCGACTACGCGGGGATCGGGTATGACGCTGGGCCGCGTTGCAGTGTTCTCGTGCATAAAGGACTCGCCTACAGCTTGGGGGCCGCTGGCGACCTCTTCTGCTTCGACGCGGCCGAGGGGGATATCCTCTGGTCCCACGATTTGCGAGCTGTCTACGAGATTGAGATGCCCATTTGGGGCATTGCCGCCTCGCCCATCGTCGAGGGCGACCTGTTGATCGTGCCGACCTCCGGGAAGGATGCATGCCTGGTGGCCTTCGACCTCAAGACCGGGGAGGAGCGTTGGAAGTCCCTGAGCGATCGGGGCAACTACTCCGCTCCGATCGTGATCGACCAAGCCGGGCGGCGTGTGCTCGTGTGCTGGACAGGCGATCGCGTGGTAGGGGTCGCACCCGCAACCGGCAAGCTGATTTGGGAGCATCCCTTTCCTGCCCATCGCATGCCCTTGGGGGTCGCAGCTCCCGTTCTTGCGGGAGACTTCCTCTTCTTCACGGGCTTCTACGACGGTTCGCTGTTGCTGAGGCTGGATCAGAAGCAGCCGCGTGTTACCGAGGTCTGGAAGCGCCGTGGGCAGAACGAACTGCGCACGGATGCGTTGCACTCGATCATTTCCACCCCTGTCGTGCTCGAGGACCACATCTACGGAGTGGACAGCTACGGCCAACTCCGCTGTTTGCGCCTGGAGGATGGCGAGCGCGTCTGGGAGGACCTGACCGCGGTGCCCAAGGCCCGCTGGTCGACGATCCACCTCGTCCAAAACAGAGACATCACCTGGATGTTCAATGAGAGGGGAGAGCTGATCATCGGCCGCCTCTCTCCGCAGGGCTTCGAGGAAATCTCTCGATCTAAGTTGCTCGAACCCACTCGAGGTCAACTCAATCAACGCGCAGGAGTGTGTTGGTCACATCCAGCTTTTTCAGGGAAACACGTCTTCGCACGTAACGATGAGGAGCTTGTGTGCGCGGATCTGAGTGCGCGGTGATGGAACGGGCTGTGGCGAGGAGTGACCGACCGTGAATATCGAGACTCCTATCCGAGTCGTGAGTTGCCACGCCGAGGGTGAGGTGGGGGATGTCATCGTCGGAGGCGTGGCGCCGCCGCCGGGGGACAGCCTCTGGGAGCAGGCCCAGTACATTGCTCAAGATGGAGTGCTGCGGGACTTCGTGCTGAATGAGCCCCGTGGAGGCGTCTTTCGACACGTGAATCTCTTGCTGCCTGCGCGGGATTCCAGGGCGGTCATGGGGTTCATTATCATGGAGCCGGAGCACACGCCGCCCATGTCGGGCTCCAATGCCATGTGCGTTGCCACGGTCCTGCTGAATCAGGGTCTGGTCGAGATGACTGAGCCCGTGACCCACATGACGTTGGAGGCGCCCGGCGGACTGGTAGCGGTTGAGGCTCACTGTCGTGACGGGCGAGCGGAACGCATCCGCGTGACCAACGTGCCCTCCTTCGCAGGCCGTCTGGACGCACAGCTTGAAGTCAGCGGACTCGGAACCCTGCAGGTCGACACGGCCTACGGTGGAGACAGTTTTGTCATGGTCAAGGCAGCCGACATTGGGTGCAGCATTGATCCAAGTGAAGCCAGGGAGCTTGCGCAATTGGGTGTCCGGATCACGCGAGCTGCCAATGAACAGCTTGGATTTGTCCACCCAAGCAACGATCAGTGGCGGCACATTTCTTTTTGCCAGATTGCCGGACAGCTCGTGAGGGATCCGGAAACGGGGATGCAGACCCTGAGGAATACAGTCGCGATCGATCCAGGGAAGTTGGACCGCTCTCCTACGGGGACCGGTGTCTGTGCGCACATGGCCGTGCTGAGAGCGCGCGGGGAGATGGATATCGGTGACGAATTGACCGTGAAGTCGGTGATCCACTCCACCTTTACCGGCCAGGTCCTTTCCGATACGCGGGTCGGGCAGACTCCAGCGATCGTACCAGCCGTGTCCGGTCGGGCTTGGATCACAGGCGTTCACGAATACACGTTGGATCCGAGCGACCCCTGGCCCCGTGGTTATCGAATTGCAGATACCTGGCCCATGCCAAGCCGCGCAAGCGAGGGCGACGGCCAGTAGCCGCCGCCTGTTGCTTGCGATCAGCGCCTAACGAAACGCCAACTCGGAAGAACCTTGCCAGGTGCAGGGGATCGTCATCGCGGCAGCGCAGTGTGGGTCGGTGCTGTACATTCAGCCCATGAAGCGCATACTGAAAGCCGCTGGTCTGGTCGTCTGCCTTGGGTGTTGTGTCAGTCCTGCGGCGAACACGCACGGATCTGGAGGCTCTGCGCAGTGGAGTCGCTTCCGTGGACCGAACGGCACGGGATTGGCAGAGGGGCAGTACCCCGTTGAGATCGGCCCACAATCCAAGGTGATCTGGGACCGGGAGATGCCAGCCGGCCGATCCTCTCCGGTGTTGTCCAAGGGGGCCATTTTCCTAACCGGCGTGGAAGGCGAGGCGCTCTTCACGTATGCGCTCGATCGGGAGACCGGATCGACCTTGTGGAAGCGAGAGTCCCCGCGCTCGCGCCGCACCAAAATGCACCCGAAGAACCACGCCGCTGCCGCGTCGGCTGCCGTTGATGGCGACACGGTCGTGGTGTTCTTCGATGAGTACGGACTGCTGGCTTACGATCACGATGGCGAGGAACGTTGGCGACTGCCGCTGGGGCCCTTCGACAACGTGTACGGCATGGCCGCCTCGCCGATCCTGGTGGGGGATGTGGTCGTACTGCCTTGCGATCAATCGACGTCTTCGTATGTCTTGGGCGTTCACAAATACACGGGCGAGGAACTCTGGAGGGTCGCCAGGCCCCAGGCCGTGAGCGGGCATTGCACACCGGTCGTCTACCGCACGCCGGAGGGGCGCGATGAAGTGTTGTTGCCTGGCTCGTACTTGCTCGATGCCTACGATGCGAAGACGGGCGAACGACTCTGGTGGGTGCGCGGATTGCCAGGAGAAATGAAATCCGTGCCGGTGCTGCTAGGCCAGACCCTCTGGACCCACGGCTTCGCGTCACCCCTCAACAACAAGGGCAATCAGATCGAATTCCCGCCCTTCGCGGAGGCCGTGAAGACGATGGATGCTGATGCAGACGGCCTCATCGCGGCGGGGGAGATCCCGGACGAGCGCGTTCAACGTCTGTTCGTTTTCTTTGATCTCGATGGAGACAAATTCCTCGACCAACAGGAGTGGGAGGGGACCCGGGCTTCCCTGGCGGCCGTCAACTCGGCCATGGCCATCCGAGTCGGAGGCCGGGGGGATCGCACGCGGGACGCGGTCCTGTGGAGCTACTATCGTTCCATCCCCCAGTTGCCCTCCCCGCTGGTCTACCAGGATGTCTACTACCTGCTCGGTGACCAGGGAGGGCTAATCACGTCCCTGGTGGCAGGCACTGGCGAGACGATCGAACGCTCACGATTGGAGGATGCGGTGGACGCCTACTACGCAGCACCCGTGGCCGGTGGCGGGCACGTCTACTTGTTGTCTGAGGCCGGCATCCTGTCAGTCCTCGAGGCGGGAGGGGATTTGAAGCCCGTGCACACGGTGGACTTCGAAGATGCCTGCTACGCCACGCCCGCTCTGGAGGACGGTCGCATCTGGTTGCGCAGCGAGTCGCGGCTCTACTGCTTCGGAGAGCCGCGCTAGGGGCTGGGGTTACTTCGGGGTCCCGATGATCTGCACGTCATCGATGTCCCCGCGTTCCTTGCCCTCGTTTCCAGAGGATTTGAAGCGCAGCCTGAAATTTGCGTTGTCGTTTGCCGTCGCGGGTAGCACGAAGCTCACTGTGCCCCAAGCCGTGTCCGTCGTGACCTCGATGTCCGTCCAGCTGGTTCCATCGTGGAAGCGCAGCTTCAGACCTTCGCCCGCGTCGTAGTTCTTGGTGCGCCGTGCGACGTTAACCGTAATGTCCTTGAAGCCAGTCGTATCCAGGGCCTTCTCAAACCAGAGCTTGCGCCGCGCTCGAACTCCGTAGGTGCCTTGGTACGCAGCCTTCGTGAGGACCTTCACGCGCCCGTTCTTCAGGGTCCAGCCCCCGGCCGCGAACCCGCCGCTCTCGAAGTCATCGCTGAACAGCACTTGGGGTTGTCCGTAATCAGGCAGGCAAGAGTTGTCCGCCTCGGTGCGCATCTTGGCCACCACGGTCGGGTGGAAATAGGTCGTGATGTTGTTCATGCCCCCCGAACACAGGTGGCAGTAACTCATCACGGTTCCGTTGGTGATGCAGACCTGCTGATTCTGACAGGAGCCGAAGTAGCCCGAGGGAGCACACTCGTCGAGCGGCGGGCAGTAGTCGTGTGTGTGCCCCGTGCCCACGTTGTGTCCCGTTTCGTGAGCGAAGACCATGAAGTCCCAGGTGTTGGATCCCTGTGTGACGGGAAACGTGAGTCCGCCGTTGATGTTGCCTGACACAGCGAATCCGTACTCGGGATCACACAAGACATCGAGCCAGGCGACACCGCCTCCCAGGCTTGCTCCACTGAGGAAGTGGGCCAGATGCGCCCCTGCGGGGATGTTGAACTTCCAGGCCGCCTGGAATTCGTAGAGCAAACTAATGGAGTTGCCGCCGTTGTCCTGGCTGACCCAAGGGTCATTGGAGTTGGTGTAGAACTGGACGTAGGGGTAGGTGACGACGATGTCCACCTGCGCGTCGTAGCGGGCACTCTTCGCCGCGAGCAAGGCCATGACGTAGGTTTGCTCTGCATTCAGGTCATTCCAGAGTTGGTAGAGCTGCCAGTCCGTCTCGATAGCCTGCTTCAGTTCCAGCTTGGTCGCGGCGCCGTAGGTGGGCGGGCCCGAATCCGTCAAGCCAAAGCCTTCTCCGGCCCCGGGCGCCGGTCCAACCTGGTCTTGCATGCACAGACTCGGGGGCATTCCTGCGCCCGCCTGCTGCATGATCCGATCGCTGATCAAGCGTACCTGCGCGAGGTCCCAGGTGCCGTCCTTGCCGGGCATGGAGCTCACGTGCGTGTACTCCACACCGTCAAAAATCCAGCCGTAGGTACCGCGTGAAGAGAAACTCAGCTGGACGTCAGAGTTTTCGACACCACGCAAGGTGCCGGACCAAATCGTCATGTCCCCGGGGTCGAAACTAGAGCGCCTGCCATCCACGTAGACTCCCACCTGAGAAAAGTCGAATCGGTTACGCTTCAGTTCCAAGTCCACCGCAGAACCCCAGGGCAAGGGCATGCCACGCATGATCACGTGGTCGAATTCACCCAGTGCAGCGAGCGCCGGGGGAGACTGCTCAAACTCCATTACCCCAGCCTGAACAGCTGTCAACGTCAGGGGTGGGTCCGTCAGTTGCTGGCCAAGGCCGGGGCTCATGAGGGTTCCGAGCGGGAGCACCAGGGCGAGTACGGCGGTGTGGGCTTTCATGATTTCGTTCTGCCTGTGGGCTTCGTGGGGGAGACGGACGTCGCGGGTGGTCTGGGCGCCGAGAGGGTCGCGCGCGCGTGAACAGACTCTAGGCCCTGTGTGAGAATTCGATGTGTGCGTACTTGGAGATTCAGCGTGAGGCGTACCGTGGACGGCACTGGAGGTCGCAGACTGGGTGAGGTGTGCCGGTCGCCGACCCATCCGCCCGCACTGAGGGGTTCCGATTTCAGCGTGCGACCGTGTCGATTTACCCCATCCACACCTGGCGGGATGGATTCAGTAGGCAGGCGAATCAGCGAGCGCGATCCCTGTACAGAGCGAAGACATGGACCGCGGAGTACGACCACACGATGGAGATCGTGCGTAGATTTCGGGCGCCAAATGCCCCCGATCCTCTAGGATGCTGCTTCAACCCCTAAGGAGCCCCCATGTCCCTATCCGCCTTGTGTCTGTGCCTGTCTCTGTCTGGGCTGTCCATCGCTCAGGACCCCAAGCCCACCGGCGAACGAATTGTTGTCGAACCGGCTTCGCTGAAGCTGGAAGTGGGAGAGAGCGCCTCCCTCAAGGCGCGGGTCGTCGACGGAAATGGTCAAACTGTAGAGGGGGAGGTCTTCTTCTTTTCGCGTGGCCGACGCTCGGTCACCATCGACGATGACGGCACAGTCGAGGCCCTCGCCCCGGGGAACTTCACTATCGTCGCCCGCACGCGTCGGCGGGGCTCGACTGGGGAAGGGCAGGAGAGCCGATCCCTATTGGGAGAAAGACTGACTGCGGAGATTCCCGTCACGGTCCTTCCGCCTCCGCTGGTCGGAATGACGATTGTCTTGCCCGAAGGCCGGCTCTACGCGGGTACCGCAGTGCCGATTCGCGTGGAGGGCGTGGACGATCGAGGTGCAGCGCGCGGAGTCGATGAGCTTGTCCTGACCAGTTCAGATCCTGCCGTGGGCATGATCACACCCTTTGGGCAACTCGAGTTGCTCAGCCCGGGCCGCTTTACGGCGGCTGCGAAGGCCGAGGGAGTGTTGAGTACTGAAGACCTCGAAGTCCTTGCGAACCCGGTGGCGAGCCTCGCTCTAGAGGCGGATGCCGATGAAGCGCGAACGGGGGATGTGTTGCATTTCTCGCCGGTGGCGCGAGACGTGAACGGTAGCCCGGTCGCTGGCGTGCCCGTGCGGCTCTCCCTGGCGGTGCGCCCGGACGACGACCTGGGCTCTGCGGCAACCGGCCAGATCGAGCAGGACGGACGCTTTGTCGCCGAGGCGCCAGGAATCTACACCATCACCGCCACCTGCGGCGGTACCACCGCTCGCAAGAGCGTGCGCATCGTGCCCCGCGACGTGGGACGCGAGCTTGAGTTGATCGGACGCGGCAATGTGTTTGAGACGCACACCTCTGACCTTTGGGTCTGGGAAGGCGTGGACGGCCGGGACTACGCCGTCACGGGCACATGGGGTGCCAACGGTGACGCGATTTTCTGGGACGTGACGGACCCCGAGCACATCGAACGCATCGCTACGGTCAACGTCGATGCGCGCACGGTCAACGATGTCAAGGTCTCTGCCGATGGGCGCTTGTGTGTTCTCAGCCGGGAAGGCGCCTCGAACCGCAAGAACGGCGTCGTATTGGTGGATGTCAGCAATCCGCGTGAGCCGCAGATCCTGACCAGCTACGACGACGCTCTGACAGGAGGCGTGCACAACGTCTTCTTGGACCAGAACAACATCTACGCCCTGTCCGCGGGTCGGCGCTACGACGTGATCGACGCTGCGGACCCCCGCAGTCCGCGCACGATCGGCAGTTACGAACTGGACACACCCGGCCATTCCATCCACGACGTTTGGATCGAGGAGGGCTTGGCCTACTCCTCGAACTGGCGCAACGGAGTCCACATCGTCGACGTGGGCGCGGGGCTGCGCGGTGGTTCCCCGAGCAAGCCGCAGCTCGTCGCGAAGTACGCCTACCCCTCGGGCTGGAACCACGCGGCTTTTCCCTATCGGGACAAGCAGACCGGGCGCTTCTACGTGGTGGCGGGCGATGAGGCCTTTCCCTACGGGCTGCACACCCAGGGCCTACCCACCTATCCGCGCGGATGGTTCCACTTCATCGACTTCACGGACCTGGAGTCACCACGCGAAGTGGCCCGCTACCAGGTTCCTGAAGCCGGCACGCACAACCTCTGGATTGAGGGCGACATTCTCTATGGCGCCTACTACAACGGCGGGTTGCGAGTCGTGGACATATCTGGCGAGTTGATGGGGGACCTCTATCGCCAGGGCCGGGAGATTGCGTTCTTCCTGCCGGCGGACCCCGAGGGTCACATCCCCAACGCCCCGATGGTCTGGGGACCCCAGCCGTACAAGGGCAACATCTTCTTCTCGGACTGGAACACGGGCCTGTGGTGCGTGAGTTTTGAAGAGGAAAGCAATTGAGTCTCGCGCTAATTCTCTCTGCCGGCCTCGGGCTGGGCAGCCAGCCCCTTGAGAGCGACTACTTTGTCTATGTGACCGCCGAGTCGGCGGATCAGGTGCACGTGGTACGCTTCGATGGGAAGCAGGCGAGCGTCGCTGAGCTCATCAGCGTGGGTTACATGCCGACGGAGATCGAAGGGCCCCACGGGTTGACCGTCGATCCGGGCGGTGAGCATTGGTATCTCTCGATGGCGCACGGCATGCCCTACGGCACGCTGTACAAGTACAGGACCGCTGACAACGGCCTCGTCGGACAGGTAGAGCTGGGGCTCTTCCCGGCGACCATGCAGATTTCTGCGGACACGGGACTCCTGTACTGCGTTAATTTTGATCTGCACGGCGACATGAGTCCCAGTTCGGTCTCGGTGGTCGATCCCGATGAGATGGTCGAGGTCGCCCGTACGACGACTGGCTCCATGCCCCACGGGTCGAGGCTTTCGTTCGATGGCAAGCGCCACTACTCCTGCGCGATGATGAGCGACGAGTTGATCGAGCTGGACGCGCGCAATTTTCAGGTCCGGAGACGCTTGCACCTGGATGACGGGACGGGCGGCATTGCCCGGCCGAGAACGGGCGATCACCACGACGCGGTGACCAAGCCCACTTGGGTTCAGCCCCATCCGGATGGCAAGCGGGCCTTCGTGTGCTTGAACGGCTCGGCCCAGGTCGTGGAAGTCGACCTCAACGACTGGGAGGTGACCCGGCGCCTGCCCACTGCAAAGGCCCCCTACAACCTGGAAATCACTCCCGACGGCAAGCAACTCGTGGTGACCTACAAGGGAGCCGCCGCGATCGGTGTCTGGGACCTCGCCAAGTACGAGGAGGTCGCGCGCCTGCCATCCACTCGCCGCATCACCCATGGAGTGGTGATCTCCCCCGACGGCAAGTACGCCTTCGTCTCCAGTGAGGGGATTGGGGGTGAGCCTGGCTCCCTCGATGTGGTACATCTTACGGACCTGAAACTCGTCGCGTCGGTGGACCTCGGTCTGCAGGCGGGCGGAATCGCTTTTTGGAAAATGGAAGAACGAACCCGATGAAACGACTGCTTGTCTGCCTGTGTTGTGCCGCTCCCGCGTTCGCCCAAGAGGAACTGCCGGAAGGCCATTCCAGTCACGGAGAGGTCTTCAATGAAGGGCCGCGTCAGGCGGCTTACCTCATGCCCGGTCAAGCCGGCGTCCATTTCTCCATCACCTGTTCCGACACGGACTCTCAGCTGTTGTTTGACCAAGGGATCGGCCAATTGCATGGCTTCTGGTACTTCGAGGCCGAGCGCACTTTCAGACAGATCGCCGCCATCGACCCAGACTGCGCCATGGCCTACTGGGGCATGGCCATGGCCAACGTGGACAACGGCGAGCGAGCCGCAGGGTTTGCCCGCGTGGCTTGGCTCAAGCGCGGTCTGGCCGACAAGCGTGAACAGCAGTACATCGATTCCCTGGCTCGTTTCCACGACGTATTGGGAGCCGAGACTCCGGAGCGTTTGAAGGAAATGGAGGAGGACGAAAAGAAGAAGCAGGAGGAGTCGCTGAAGAAGGGCCGCAAGTCCCGGGCGGAGCGGCTGGCGCGGGACTACGAGGAGATCATCTGGGATTACCCGGATGACATTGAAGCCAAGGCCTTCCTCGTCAATCGACTCTGGCTCAATCGGCGACTGGGCGTGACGCTCACCAGTCGGCAAGCCAACGAGGCCTTGCTGCAGCAGATTTTCGACGTCGCGCCGATGCACCCGGCGCACCACTACCGCATCCACCTGTGGGACGCGAAAGACTCAGCCGAACGTGTCGTGGAAGCGGCCGTCAAGTCTGGACTCAGCGCACCCGGCGTGGCCCACATGTGGCACATGGGGGGGCACATATTTGATCGTCTCGGCCGCCACGACGACGCGGCCTACCAGCAAGAGGCCTCGGCGCGTGTGGACCACGCGTACATGATTCGCGATCACGTGCTGCCCGATCAGATTCACAACTACGCCCACAACAACGAGTGGCTCGTGCGCAGCCTGCGCCAGCAAGGTCGCGTGACGGAGGCCATTGACCTGGCCAAGAACATGATCGAGTTGCCGCGCCACCCCAAGTACAACACCCTGGACAAGCGTGGGTGCAGCGCATCCTACGGCCGCCGGCGGTTGCTGGAGACGCTGGAGCTATTCGAGCAGTGGGATGACTTGATTCGGTTGTCACAAACCATGTACCTCGCTCCCGCCGAGCCCGACGAGGAGCGCCCCGTGGATCGAGCGGATCGCCTCTATCGACTAGCCAAGGCCTATGCCTATGTGCGCGACGAATCCGGCTTTGAGCAGCACTTGGCCGCCCTGTCCATGGCAATCGACTCCGCCAAACTGGAGCGTGTCGAGGCTCTTGAGTCGGCAGAGGCAGATGGCTTGGAGGCGGAGCTCAAGGCTTCCGACGTTCGAGCCGCCATGGACGAGGTGCTCGATGAACACCAACGCATCCTCGATGACTTGCGCGACAAGCACGAAGCCCTGGTGGCTCTGCACGCGGCATTGGCGGGCGACCTTGCGGATGAGGAATTGAAGGAGACGATCTCGTTGCTGCGCAAGCGTCGCTTTGACAAGGCGCACCTGGCACTGCTCTGTCTGGATGCGGACGACGCGCAGCAGGCCTTGGACCTGGCACGTGAGGCAGCCAAGGGCAAAGAGTCCCAGGTGTACCCCCAGGCCGTGCTGGCCTACGTCCTCGATGCTGCCGGCGAGCGCGACGAGGCGCTCGAGGTGTTTGATGCCCTGCGTGAGCGTTGCGCCCGGGCAGATCTGGGCATGCCCGCCTTTGAACGTTTGGCTCCGCTGGTCGAGGCTCGCGGCTTAGCCGCGGACTGGCGGCCGGCCGCCACGACGGCACCCGATGTGGGGCAGCGTGTGGACCTCGCGACACTGGGGCCATTCCGCTGGACTCCGCCGACCGCCCCGGGATTCCGGCTTCCTGATGGGTTCGACGGCGAGGTCGCGCTGGCCGACTACGAGGGCCGGCCCGTACTCGTGATCTTCTTCCTGGGATTCGGCTGTGTGCACTGTGTCGAGCAACTCAACGCCTTCGGCCCAGCCGCCGAGAAGTTCAAGGCGGCAGGCATCGATATCGTGGCCATCGGAACGGACTCCATCGCGGAACTCAACGACTCGCAAGCTGAAGACACTGAAGAAACGGGATACCCCTTTCCGATCCTGGCCGACCCGGACCTTGTCGAATTCAAACGCTGGCGGGCCCACGACGACTTCGAAGGTGTCGCCTTGCACGGCACCTACCTCATCGACGGCAAGGGCCGTGTGCGCTGGCAGGACATCTCCTACGAACCGTTCATGGAGGACGAGTTTCTCCTCGAGGAGTCGATCCGATTGCTGGGATTGCCGGAGGCCCAGGCCGGCTCCGGTCGCCTCTCGGCCCGCCCGTCGACCGAAGAGTGAGCGTCAAGGGTTGGGGTCGTTCGTCAGGCCCCACCCGCCGCTGCCCGCGCCGCAGGTTTAGAGCCGGCGCTGCCAGTATCCGACATCCACCCAACGCTCGAACTTGAAGCCGACTTCCTTGAAGTGGGCCACCTTCTCAAGGCCGAATTTCTCATGCAACGCAACGCTGGCCGCATTGGGTAGAGCAATCCCACCCATGATCGCGTGGAAGCCGCGGTCCTTCAGGATGTTGATCAGCTCCGCATAGAGTTGCGAGCCGAGTCCACGGCCCACCTGTTGTGGATCGAGGTAGACCGTGATCTCCGCTGAGTGCCTGTAGGCACAACGGCCTTTCCACGGGCCCGCGTAGGCAAACCCCGCCACGTCGCCATCCCGATCGGCAACCAACCAGGGGAATTCAGCGTCCCTGATCTCACTCAGACGCGAAGTCATGTCGGCTGGCGACACCGGCGTTTCCTCGAAGGTCACCACGGTGTTCTCGATGTAGTGATTGTAGACACGAGCGAGCGCTGCGGCGTCCTCAGGTGTTGCAGGACGCAGTCGCGATTCTCGGTCGGGGTGGCTCGACATGGGACTTCGGTTTCAGGCCTTGGAATGTGGCAGCGAGCGCGGAGGCGGATGTGCCACGCCGCCCGAATCTGGTTCTACTTGACCAATGGGGCCACCGAACCCAACTGCTTGTCGCCCTCAGGTGACTCAAGCTCGAACCACCAAAGCAGGGGGGAAGGCAGGGGGTCGGGGGCCGTTACGTGGATGTCGTAGTCGTCGTGGGACGCGGCGTACTCACCAAGGCCGACGTAGGACATGGTGCGGTCTTGGGTGCCAAGCCAGGCGCGTACGATCGTGGACCCACCGTCGGTATAGGGCAGCTTGACGACAAGCTGGGATTCGCCGCCGGGCACGACGTGCCCGTGGCCCTGGGCGAGCTCCACGGTCATGTCGCCTACGGTGACGGAGCCCAGTGATTCTTCGTTGTGCTCGTGATCCTGGCCGCCGTGATCGGGTTCGGTTGACTCCTCGGAGGTGGAGTCGGTGGAGTGGTCGTGATCGTGGTCGTCGCTGCAGGCGGGCAGACCGAGAACGATCATGGAAACGAAGGCGGCGCGGGTGCGGAGGGACAATTGCAGCATGGGGAGGGCGAGTAGGTTGGAACTAGATCGGATCAACGAGTGGGGCCCGGGCGACGCGCGCCGTGGATCAGAGCGTAACCGGCGGGCACGAGAATCAGGTTCAGGAAGGTGGAGCTAAGCAGACCGCCCAGAATCACGACCGACAGCGGGGCCAGGATCTCGTTGCCCGACTGGTCGCCTTGCAGGACGAGCGGGGCCAGGGCCAGGGCGGCCGTGAGGGCCGTCATCAAGATCGGCACCACTCGTTCTAGGGAGCCTTGGATGATAGCGCTGTAGACCGAGTGGTTCTCGTGCGTCATCAGGTAGGTGTAGTGGTTCACGAGCAAGATGCCGTTGCGCACCGCGATTCCAAAGAGGGTGATGAAGCCCACTAGGCTGGCGATAGAGAGCACTGGAGCTACGTAGGCGCCCGCCCCGAAGAGCGCTGAGATGTTCCGAATGAGGTTGGGGGACTCAACGAGAAAAAGGGCGAGCACTCCACCGATTAGGGCCAATGGTAGGTTGACCAACACCAGGATCGAGTCCTTCACGGAACCGATGGCCAGGTTCAGGATGACGACCATCAGGGACAGGACCACCAGACTCGACCACAGGATCGTGCGTGTAGCGGATTGCTGGGCTTCGAATTGGCCCCCGTATTTTACGCGGTAGCCCGCGCGTTGGACGATGGGGTCCACACGCTCGCGCACGGCTTCGACCAAGTGTCCGAGGTTGGCGCCCTCGGCTACATTGAGCGAGATCACGGCCTTGCGCTGGGAGTCCTCGCGAGCGATCAGATTGGAGGTCATCTCGGGGCCCAGGTCCGCGACTTCTTCGAGGCGCACGAGAGCACCCGCCGCACCGCGCAGGACCAGCCGTCGCAAGTCGTCCTCCTCGGCGCGGTCTTCGGGGGACAGCCGCACCGCAAGATCGTAGCGACGCACACCCTCGTGGACTTCCGCGACCTTCACACCGAAGAAAGCATCGCGTACCTGACTCGCTGCGTCGGCCGGAGTCAGGCCGTAGGCGGCCAGGTCCGCCGGACGGTAGCTGATGGGCAAGGACTGGATCATCAGTTCGCGGTTGGCGGCGATGTCCCGCGCACCGGGCAGGGTCTCGAGTTCCACCTCGACGTCCTTGGCGATTTGTCGCAGGGTGTTCAGATCGTCTCCGTAGACGTTGATGGCAATGGCCGCGGGTGTACCGGACAGGATGTGGCTCAGGCGGTGACTGATGGGCTGACCGATGTTGGAGGTCACACCAGGCACCCGATCGAGCACCCCGGACATGCGCGCGCGGACGTCTTCCATGGAGTGGCCTGGCAGGATCGTCACATCCAACTCGGAAGTGCTTACGGGCTCGGCGTGTTCATCCCGCTCCGCCCGGCCGGTGCGACGTGTGACACTGCGTACGCCATCGAGTTCAAGGAACTGGGACTCGATAGAGGAGGCCAAACGACCGCTGGCTCGCAGAGACGTGCCGGGCGGCGCGAAGACCCCCACTGTAAACGTGCCTTCATGGAACTCCGGGAGGAATGATGAGCCGAAGGTTGATCCCAACCACAGGGTCGCGGCCGTGACCAGGGCGGCAGCGCTCAGCAGCAGGCCCTTGTGAGCAAGGGCCCTGTGCAAAGTCGGCTCGTACATGCGCTTCAATGCGCGCACGACAAAACTCTCGGGTCTATCCGCTACTTGCGCTTTCCCCCCCAGCAGTACGCGGCACAGGGCTGGCGTCACCGTGAGGGCGACGAGTAGGGACGCGGCTAGGGACACCACGAAAGCGATGCCCAGGGGCCTGAAGAAGCGGCCCTCGATGCCGTCCAGGAACATCAGCGGCATGAACACCAAACCGATCAATAGCGTCGCGAAGACCATCGCCGGCCGAATCTCATTGCTGGCATCGAAAATTACCGCCCGTGTGGCACGGCGGGACGCATCAGGCAAGAGCGCGTTCTGCTTGAGGCGCCTAAAGACGTTTTCCACGTCGATGATGGCGTCATCCACCAAGCTGCCCACTGCGATCGCGAGACCACCCAAGGTCATGACGTTGATCGTTTCCCCGAGAGCTTGCAGGGTGAGGATGCCCGCGGCCAGGGATAGGGGAAGGGCTGTCAGGGTCACAAGGGTTGTGCGCAGGTTGAGCAGGAACAGCAACAAGATGATCGAGACGATCAAGGCCGCATCGCGCAGCGCGATCACCACGTTGTGTACGGCCAACTCAATGAAGTCGGATTGGCGGAAGACCTCGCGGTTGATGGCAATGCCGTTTTGCATGGAGGCTTCCAGGCCGTCCAGCAGTTCGTCCACGGCCTCGGTGAGCGTCAGGGTGTTGGTGCCCATGGCCTTCTTGAGGGTCAGGATGACCGCTGGGCGACCGGCGTCAGCGCCGCTTCCGCGCGCCGGTGCCGGGCCCAAGCGGACCTCGGCGACTTGCCCGATCGTGACCGGCGCACCCTCATGAATCTTCACCAAGCTGCCGGCGATGTCGTCCACCGAGCGCACGCGGCCGCTCTGACGAATGGGAATCTCCAGGTGCTCCGCGTCGGGGAGATAACCCGCACTCAGCGTGCTGTGAGAGGCCTGGGCGGCGGCGGCCACATCCCGCACGGTCAGGCCGTACAGGCGTAGGGACTCCTGATTGACCAACACCTGGTACTCGGGCAGCTGCCCGCCAATGACCGAAACCTGGGCTACACCCGGGATCGCCAGCAGACGGTTGCGCAGGTCGAACTCACCGAAAGCGCGCAGCGTCAGGTCGTCGACGGAACCATCGGGAGAAGACAGGGCCAGCAGCATGATCTCACCCGTGATGGAGGTGATGGGCGTCATCTCCGCGTGGCTGCCCTGGGGCAGTTCTTCGCGCACGGCATCCAGACGTTCGGCCACCAGTTGCCGCGCACGATAGATATCCATACCCCAGTCGAATTCGATGTAGGCGATCGAGAGCCCGATGGCGCTGCTGGAGCGCACGCGTCGCACGCCCGGCACTCCGCGCGCCGCGGCTTCCACTGGGAATGTGACGTACTGTTCCACCTCGTCGGCCGCCAGCCCGGGGGCCTCCGTCATGACCACAACGGTGGGGGAGTTCAGGTCCGGAAAGACATCCACCGGTGAGTCGGGCAACCGGTAGGCGGCCCAGCCCAGGAGCAGCAGACCGGCGATCAACACCAGGGCGGCGTGTTCGATTGAGAAGCGAATCAGGTTCTTGAGCACGACCGTCGCCTCCTAGTGAGCCCCATGGGAGGTGCCATCTGCATGCACGTGGCCGCCGGCGGATGCATTGTCTTCCCGACTCGTGGCCAGCTTGAGTTCATAGGCTCCGGCCAGCACGACCTGGTCTCCACGCTGGATTCCGCTGTGGATCGCTGTCCAGCGTCCGTCTGAGACTCCCATATCCGCAACTACGCGGTGTACTCGACCCGGGTCCGATGGGTCGCGGCGGAAGAATACGTGCTCCAGGCCGTCTTGCACGATGGCAGACCGCGGAATGGCGAGGCTGCGTGGGCTGCTGTCGTCTCCGTAGACGATTTCGAGGAACGCGGAGACGCCGTTGCGGATCCAAGGTGCTGGGCCGTCGGGAGTGGCGAGGACAACGAGCGTGCGTTCGTTCGGGTGCGCCTCGAGACCGAGCTGTACATCAGCGCCGACACCATCCTCCAGCGTGAGGCCCACGGAGCGCGGGGGCACGATCGTTGCTCGGGTCACACCGTCCAATTGAGCCAGGTCTGCTTGCAAAGCCATGGCGCGCAAACGCAGGGCCGCCGGGTTCACCACGGAGATCACCCGAGCTGGTGCCTCCGCAAACTCCCCGTCAGTCAGAGCCAGATCTTCAACCACGCCCGCCTGCTCGGCCCGCACGTCGATCCAGTCGATTGCCATGTAGCCGGGCAGAGGCTCGCCTTCGGCGTCCAGGCCGTCAGAGGGTGCATACAGTTCCTGCTCGGACAGGCCTACCGCAGTGGCAGCGCGGTGCAGGGCGTGTTGCCGCGTACGCTGCGCGTTCTCAAAACCGATGCGGGCAAGTCCAAGTTGAGCTTCGAGGCGTGGCAGGCTGGCTTCGATCTCAGCTGCGGCTGCCAGAAGGTCTGCACGCGGTAAGTTGATTGCGTTGAGGGCGTCGAGTCGCGAGCGCGTGGTTTTCAAGTTCGAACGGGCCTCGTTGAGCGTGGCCTCATCCACTTGAATCTGGGCTGCCGAGCGCGCCATTTCCTGTTCTCCCAGGATGATCTCATGCAGCAATTGGGGCCAGGCGGGGGACTGGAAGCGGAAGAGCAGCTGTCCGGCCTCAACCCGTTCGTTCTGAGCCACCGCCAGATCGACGCGACCGGCAAGCGGCAGTCGGTACTCGTGTCGGGCCAACGGGGTGAACTCGAAGTTACCGGGGATGCGGACCGTCGTGGCCACGTGGCGGACCTCAACCTCGGCGAAGGTGACGCCCAGGTTTTTGCGCGTTGTGGCCGAGAGGGCGATGCCCGGTTTGGCAGGAGTCGCGTCGTCGGGTTGATCCTGTGCTGCGGCAGGCGAGGCTTGGGGGGAACAGCCAGGCGCAGCGAGCAGGACAAGTAGGAGGCAGGGACGTGAGAGGAATTTCATCGGATCGTGTCCTTGGTTTCCGGTTCGGGCGCTGTGCGTGGGGGGCCGATCAGGAAGCCCCGTTCGTGTTCGGCTTTGGCCAGGCTCGCGCGCATAGCGATCCAGTCCAGCTGGGTCTGATGAGCGCGTGCCAGGCTCTGGACGAGGACGATGGGCGACCCCTCGCCCCGTCGCATGAGTTGCGCTGCGTCGAAAATCTGTTGGTCGAGCAGTGGAACAACCCTTTCTTCGAGGTGCATGCGTTGGCTTTCGAGGGACGTGCTGCGGTGAGCGATTTGCGCCAACCGTCCGAGCAGCGTCTGATGTTCGCTCTCGAGTGCAGCCCGTGCCCACTCGCGTCCCACCTGTGCTTCGATAATGGCCTCGCGGTTGGCATTCCACAGGGGCAGCGTCAGTCCTCCGACCAGTCCCACCTTGGTGCGGGCTTCGTCTGATTCAAGGCCTGGACCCAGACGGACGTCCGGCCACTGCTTGGCGATTTCTGTACGCAGGTGCTGTTCGCTGACCTCGTATTGCCCGCGCAGGCGGGTGAGCGTGGGATTTCGCGCGGCGAGTTGGGTTGCATCGGTCACCTGGGGTCCCGCGGGCCGCTCCTCCCGCCGGAGAAGTCCGGGCACGAGCGGTACGGAGTGCTGCGGGGGCAACCCCATGAGTGCCAGGATCTCCTGCCTGCGTTCCGCCGATTGGCCCAGCAAGGCCTGCAGCCGGCTGTTCAGGAGGGCCTGATCCAGGGCGAGCAAGCCGGCTTCGGTTGGAAGCAACTCACCCGCTTGGGCCATCTGGACGGTGGAGCTGACCATGGGGCCGAGCCTTTCCAATTGGTCCCGCGTCTGTTCGACACCTAGCTGCACGGCTGACCAATCCACCCACGCTAGGGAGAGTTCGTGCAGGACTTTCCACTCGGCCTCGCGGACCGTGCATCGTGCGACTTCTGCATTGGCTTGCTTGAGACTCACAAGAGCGGTAACTCGGCCGCTGAGGGGCAAGGAAAATTCAAGCCCGTGCGTGACAACCCAGGGGTCAGGTGTCTGTTCTCTGAGCTTCAAGGTGCTCAAGGAATACTGCGGATCTGGCCAGCTAGCCGCTTCAGCGGCTACACCAGTGGCCTGTGTCAATCGCAAGCGCGCCAAGCGCAGCTCGGGGTTGTAGGCCAGCGCCACCCAGCGGCCTTCCTCCAGGCGCAACCCGTCTCGAGCGTCGAACGAATGCTCGTCGTAGTCGAGCTCCAGTTCCATGCGCTCGAGTCGAGCCGTGAGGGACTCAGCCTTGAGATCTTGGCCAAGCCAAGCCTGCATGTGGGCCCGGCTGTCCAGGGGCCGCGCTTCGTAGCTCACGCAGCTACCGAGAAGCCCGATTCCCAAGACCAGTGCGGTGGGGCGCGCAGGCGCAAGCCCGGATCGAAGCCTGACCATGGATGAGGGCCGGTGGACCCTCTGCCTTCGCTGCTTCCCCGTGAGGGGGTTGCGTGCGTTCCTCATGATTGTCTCGGACGTCCCAACACGTCGGTCCTCCTGCGTCACTGGTCCTGCGAAGTGCCCGGGGCTTGGACCCCTCGGGCGATTACTGCCGGGGGTCTCCCGGCAGAATGCACATCCTTGCTGGTCGGGTTAGACCAGGGAGGGCGGAGCGCGGGGTGGCGCGGAATCTTGGACCCCTGCCGACGCAGGGGCGAGCTCGCTGCACTGCGGACCTGTGTCCGGCGCGCTGCGTGGATGGCGCAAGCTGAACCCTTCGGTTCGCACTCCGGTCAACAATGACCCGGGCGAGGTGGAAGGGGACTTGGCACCGACTTGCTCAGGATGGTCGGTCAGGGAGAATGGGCAATGGGACCCACCGAGCTCCGGGGGACTCGAGTGTGTCGTTCGCAGCTCCGCATGGGTTCGACCGGCGTGGTGAGCGGACCCGTCATGGCCATGGTTCGCGTGCTCGTGCCCATGCTCTGCTGCGATAGCACCGAGCTCGTGGGTTAGGCAGTGATCCGCGAGTGCCAGGTGCAATGCCCCATTGACTTGGATGAGGATGAAGCCCAGCGAGGCCAACAGACCGAGCAAGGTGGCACGCCACTCCCCCCGGAAGAGGCTCTTGAACTGTTCTTGGCAACGGGTACTCATGGCGACCACACGGGTTTGTACCCCCTTGGACCGCAGTCATGCAATGGGAAGCCCTTCAGCCAAGAGCAGTACACACTACCCAATCGCCCCCAGGTGGCCCGATCCGCTCTCACAGGCCTATCGATCGGTACAAGCATGACCGCTACGGTAGTTGACATGGACTCAACCAGCGAGCCGGATGGGATTGAGGTCGAGGCTTGTGTCGAAGGACCCAAGGGCGCGGCCATCGCGGCACTAGCAGGTGTCCAGCGTTTGGAACTCTGCTCCGCACTAGCGCTGGGCGGAGTGACACCGGGACCGGGACTGTGCAAGGTGGTGCGGCGAACGGTCGACCTTCCCCTGACCCTATTGCTGCGTCCGCGGCGCGGGGACTTCTACTACGGGACAAGCGAGTTCGAGAGCTTGGAATTGGACGTGGACTTTGCGCGGGAGCAGGGTGCCGAGGGTGTCGCTCTCGGTTGCCTGACACGCGATGGGCGCATCGACCGCGAACGCACGGCGCGACTGATGGATCGGGCGCGTCCCATGGAGGTGACCTTTCACCGTGCATTTGACCAGACGCGCGATCAGATCGAGGCACTGGAAGTGCTGGCCGAGTTGGGTGTAGAGCGGGTGCTTTCCTCGGGTGGCGCGGAGCGAGCCGTGCACGGACTAGAACGGTTGGGGCAACTTGTTCAGCAGGCTGCAGGTCGACTGCGCGTGATCCCGGCCGCTGGCATTGGGCCCGAAAACAGCGGCACGATCTTGCAGGCTACGGGGGCGCAGGACCTGCACTTATCGGCGGGTCGGCGAGTGGTCAGCCCTGCCTGGCAGCCCGACCAAGCGTCGCGGCTAGGCGCGCCTGAGTTGCCTGGGGAGAGCGAACTGACTTGGACAGATGGCGAGATCCTGCGCAAGTTGCTCGCCTCCCTGCAGTGATTCGTCTCTCTTGCTTCGTGTAGGATGGCAGCATGGGTGACTGCACTGCTTCGACGTCGGCCTCTTCCGGCACCTTCGACTGTCTGCGCATTGTCCGTGATCGCGCGCTAGCGGAGCGCCGTGTCGCGGGGCAGATCCGGACCTTGATCGATACCGGACGGGAAATCG
>CAYXTP010000011.1:0-109889 GCA_964467985.1 uncultured Planctomycetaceae bacterium | reverse complement strand
GAGCGCCGTGTCGCGGGGCAGATCCGGACCTTGATCGATACCGGACGGGAAATCGGTCGGCCCGCAGTGCTCGGGCTGGCGACGGGCCGGTCCATGATCGGCGTGCTCGCTGAATGCGTGCGGTTGTTTCGGGAAGAGGACCTCTCCTTTGAAGGCGTGCGCACCTTCAATTTGGATGAGTACATCGGTCTGGACGTCAATCACGACGCCTCGTTCCACGCGTTCATGCAGGTCCACCTGTTCGCTCCCGTGGGCTTGGACAAGGCGCACGCCCACGTGCCCAGTTCGAAGCGTGCTCTCATCAACCCCGATGGTTACGCGGATATCTGGGAGGCGGCGATTGAAGAGGCGGGTGGTTTGGACGTGCAACTGCTGGGGTTGGGAGAGAACGCCCACATTGCGTTCAATGAACCCGGCAGCTCTCGAGAGAGCCGCACCCGGATCGTGGACCTGGCCGAGGACACGCGGCAGGTGGCCGCTGCCCAGTTCTGTGGACTGGAGTACGTCCCCAGGCAGGCCTTCACTGCGGGTATCGCGACCATTCGCGCGGCCAAGCGTTTGCGCATCTTGGCCTTCGGTGCGCGCAAGGCCCAAGCCCTCAAGTCAACCTTGATGGGGCCGGTGGATGAGGCCGTGCCCGCATCGCTCATCCGCGATCATCCGGACCTGGAAATCTGGATTGACGAAGCTGCAGCATCTGAACTCGATCCAGCGCGAGTGCCCGACGGGGCCTGGGTGCGTTAGAGCGGGGCCCCGGATTGTCCGTGCCCACCTCGAGTCTCTTGATCGGAGTGGACGGCGGCGCGAGCGGTTTTCGCGCCCATGTTGTCGAGGCACAGTCCGCGGGGTTGGTGTGTCGGGACGCTTTGCAGGTCGAGGCCCAGTGGCCACAGGTGAATGGCTTCCAGCCTGTGACTCTCGAGCGCCAGCTGGAACAATCCGCGCGCTTGACTCGGTCCACGGAACTGCACCTGGAGGGAAGAGAGCTTGAAGCCGCGCGCGGAGAAGTGGACGCCCTGCTCAACGCCCTCGAGTCACTCTGTCGTGGATCGAGCGTGCCCATGCGGTTGGGGCTCTGCATGCCTGGCCTGCGCACGCGGGACCGCCGTGGAATCGCAGTGCGCCGTCACGGACCCCGCTCGCCTAGCCTGCTGGCAGACCTACAGGCTGGCTGCGAAGAGCGCGGGTTGGAATTGGCTGCAGTGCCCCCGGACCTGCAGGGAGATGGTTGGGCGGCTGCTCTGGGCGAAGACGTTGCGTTGGGTGGGCAGCTCTCTGATGTGAGCAGCGCCTACTACCTGGGGGCGGGGACCGGACTTGCTGAGGGGCTCAAGTGGCAAGGAACGCACCTGGACGTCGGCGAATTTCGCCGACATTTGCCCGCCGCCTGGTCGACGATCTCGCCCGCTGGGCGGTCTTGGGAGGATGAGGTGTCGCTGGGGGGACTCCAGCAACTGTGGAGCCGGGGCGGCGCGGGGCCTGTGCATCTTGCCGCTCAGGCAGGGGACGCGCAGGCCCAGAAAATCCTGGCGCGGGGAGCGCGCGCCTTGGGAGAGTGGCTGCTCAAGCGCTTGGATGAGTTGCTGCTCTGGGATGGCCGAGTTCTGGAACGCGTCGTGGTCGGTCAACGGTCGGGGCAGCTGTTGGCAAACGACGTGGCCGCGCCGTGGTATCGCGAGCCCTTGTACGAGACCCTGGAGACTGGACTGCGCGCGCGACAGGATACAGCCATGACGATCCATGCCCTCGATGCCGGAGCCCTGCGGAAGGGATTCTTGTGCGCATCGGACCTGCGCGCTGCCCCGGCCTTGGGAATGGCGGCCTGCGCTCGAGCAGACACCGCCCAGGGCTGAGCATGGGAGCTGGTTTCACCGCCTTGGACTGGTCGCTTGTGGCGGCCATCCTCATCGGGACCACGGTGCTGGGGGAGCGCCTTGCAGGCCGGCAAAAGAACGTGCGCGACTTCTTCTTGGGCGGGCGCAATCTGCCCTGGTATGCCGTGGCGGCGTCGATCGTGGCCACCGAAATCAGCGCGGTGACCTACATCTCCTTCCCGTCGGTTGTCTTTCGTGAAGGTGGCAACCTGCACTACTTGCAAATTGTGCTGATCGGTTCACTGCTGGCGCGACTGTTCGTCGGCTACGTGCTCGTTCCCGCCTACTACGAACGAGAGATCTACAGCCCCTACGACTATGTGGCGCGCCGCTTGGGCAACCGAGCACGCGGCATGACGACGGCCCTGTTCACGCTTGGGGGTATTCTGGGACAGAGTGCGCGTGTGTACTTGACGGCTCTGGTGTTGGAGGTCTTGCTGGCCGAACAGCTGGCAGTCGTCGCAACTTGGACGGGCCTATCATCCTTGATCTGTGCCGTGGCGCTGATCGGAATCGTGGCCGTCGCGTGGACGTGGATGGGGGGCATCGCCACCGTGATCTGGACCGACGTGGTGCTCTTCGGCCTGTTCTTCGTGGGCATCGTCGTGACTCTGTGGACTGTCCACCAGTCCCTGGCCGAGGTAGGTGGCAGTCTGGGAGCCGCCATGGTGGATGGCTGGAGCGCGGGCAAGTTCGACTGGATTGACACGAGCACGGACCCTTCCCGCCCGTTCACCCTATGGATCGCCCTATTTGTCGCCTCTTGGGGACAGATCGGACCCTACGGCTGCGACCAACTCATGGCCCAGCGCCTGTTCTGTTGCCGTGGCCCCAAGGAGGCGCGCAAAGCGATCGTGGCATCGATCGCCGCTGTGGGGATCATCCTCGCCGTGGCTCTGGTGGGGGTAGCTCTGTGGGCGTACTACAAGCAGTTCCCTCTCTCCGATGGCAATGCAGCGCTTGTAGCGGAGCGGCCGGATCGAGTGCTTCCGATTTTTGTCATGCAGGTCGTGAGGCCCGGGTTGAAGGGACTGGTGATTGTCGGCGCTCTCGCCGCAGCCATTTCGAGCTTGGACTCAATCCTAGCTGCCCTCTCCCAAACCACCCTGGCCACCCTGTACCTGCCGCGGCGTAGAAGACAATTGGCCGCCGCCGGTAGCCTTCAAGACGAGTCAAGTGAAGAGGCGCGCACCCTGCGTGTTTCGCGTGGGCTCGTGCTCGTCTGGGGATTCGTGCTTTGTGCCGCGGCCGTGGCCGTGGACAAGGTGGCGGAGCGTTACGACTCGATCCTCGACCTGGCGTTGGCCATGGCTGGGTACACAGGTGGTGCCTTGTTGGGTGCCTTCTTCCTGGCCTTCTTGCCCCTGCGCCCCCGCGGTCGCGGCCTTCTCTGGTCAGCTCCGCTCTCCGTCCTGGCCGTCTTTGCCTTGGTCTGGCACGAACCCTGGGCGCTGGCTAGCGTGCACACCGGCTCGGCCTTGATCGGGTTGGCTTGGGTCCTGAAATTGAGCAAGGACGGCGGCGACTTGCGCGGAACACTGGTACTGCTGCTGGGGCTCGGGTTCGTCGAGTGGCTGTGTCGCTACGGGGAATTGTCCGGGGGAGGGAGCCTGCCCTGGCCCTGGTACGTCCCTCTGGGAGCGTTGGTGACCTTCTTGGGTGCCTTGGCCATGGAGCCTGGCGAGGAACCCAGCAGCTAGCGACCGATTATGTAGGCCACGCCGCCGCGGGCCATCCAGACCTGTTCCAGTTCGTGTTGCGCGTAGGTGCGCGCAACGCCTGACTCCGTCGCTGCCGCCGGGTCATTGACCTCGACGCCGCCGCGTCCATCCAAGCCGGTGATGACCAGTAGGTGTCCTGCCGTGCTGACATAGGGAGCCCCGGTCAATTCGCCGGGTCGAACCTTGATACTCACGATCAGGGGCAAACCCTGCTGGATGAAGTGCTCGACTGCGCTCCATGAAGACAGGCGCACCAGGCGTCCAGGCACACCGAATTCGAATGCGCCCTGCACGGCGCGCACCCAATTGCCGTAGATGTCATGCTCGCGGTCGTAGACGACCCGTGCCACCTCGGTGGGAGTAGTCGCTTGACCCGCATGGGCCAAGGCCATGGCCACGCTGGTCGGAGAACAGATACGCGGGGCCAATTCTGGCGCCGCGTCCTGTTGGCTGAGGCTCGGAACGGTCAAGTAGAGTCCCTGGGTTGCGGCGAGCTTTCTGGAGGCGAAGCGTTGCCGAATCTCCGACCGAGAACTGAAGACCAGGGTCGTGCGCCAAACCCGCACGGGCTCCTCTGGCTGGGCGCCCACCGCGAGAATGCGGTAGCGGGCGCGTGCCATGGGCTGCTCTAGCTTCAGAATGTCTACGTGGACCTCCCCGTGTTCGAACTGTCGACGAAGGTCGGTGCGCTCGACCTGCCCCCAGTCGGCCAGGTGCAACCACGGCGACCAGGGACCCGCGCCTTGCACGGCGACTTGCAGGATCACACCTGCTCCTTTTGGAACCTCGACGTTCCAGGACATGAGCAACTCGTCAAAGGCGCCGCTCGGGTCCAGCGCGGCGGAGGTGTACTCGCCCCCGGCCTCCAGCTTCAGGCACTGCCGCTCCAGATCGAGGTCGCCCCGCAGAATCCTTGCGCCCGCTCCGATGTCGCGCGGTACTCCCCAGAAGAAGCGGTGCAGCGGCTCCTTGAAGGCTGGGGCCGCATTGACGTCGAGTCCGGACGGGGCCGCACAGGCCGTCCACAGCAGCAGGGTGCACAGGCGTCGCATGGGATGCCATTTGGCCGGGCCGACAGGGTGTCTGTCCAGGAACTCCCTGGTTTCCCATGGCTCAGAGTGGAGAATGCGACCATGGCGCCGCGCCGTATTTTCTATCTGCTTGGTCTGTTCGCCCTGGGACTGGCGGTTGTCCCGCTGGGCATGGACTCCAAGCGAGTCGGTGTCACGGCGCTGATTTGGCTCTCCCTCTGGGCCGCTCCAGCGGGTGCGCTGGCCGCAGACCAGGGGCTCACAGGATGGTTCGTTCCATTGGGTTGGCTGGCCTGCCTCCTTCCTCCGTTGGCTGGCGGACTTGAGCTGGCGTACGGTGGATTGGTCCTGGCCGGTCTCTTTGGCGTCGGCTGGGGGATTGGACGAGCCTGGCCGGGACGCGGTCTGACTTGGGCCTCAAGCCTGCTCCTCGTGGGGCTATTCTTGACTGCGCTGCCATCCATGGGTGGGCTCACGGGACCTGCACCCTGGTCTCCTGCATGGGCGGCTCACTTTCTGGATCTCTCTCCCGCTTCTCTCGTATTGGAATGCGCGGGCGTCGACTGGATGCGCCATCCTGCCGTTTACACGCCTGCGGGCGCGGACTCCATCGATCCGCTCCTACGCCTGCCTTGGAGGGGGGCTCTGGCAGGGCCACTTACCCTGCTGCTTGGGTGCCTTGTGAGTTGGATGGGCATACAATGGGAGGCGCGATCCGCCCCCTAGGGTCGCAACCGAGTATCCGACTTCTCTCACTTCAATATGAGCCCCCGCAAGTTCTTCTGCACGTTCCCCCAAGAGCACATCTCCGAGCCCATCATCAGCCATACCTTGGGTGAAAAGTTTGGGGTCGTGCCCAACATTCGTGCAGCTTCGATCGACGACGCCGTGGCCCTCGTGGCGGTCGAGATTGAAGGGGATCCCCAACAGATCGAGTCCGCAGTGGCCTACTTGGTAGAGAAGGGCGTGAAGGTGGAGGAAATGACTGCGGATGGTGAGAAGCGGAGTGTCTGAGGTCGCTGCGGGCGCTTCGGGATTCTCGATCAAACACTTCCTCCGGCGTGGCGACTGGCGCCCGTGGTGCGCCAGCTTGCTGTGGGTGTGCGCTTGTCAGGCTCCGGACCCCTTGGATCGATTGACGGGCAGTCGCGTTCCGCAGCGCGGGGCCGTGGTAAGCGAGCACCCCCTGGCCACCGCCGTTGGCTTGCACTTCCTGGAACGCGGCGGCAACGCAGCGGACGCAGCGGTGGCCACCGCGCTGACCCTGGCCGTGGTCTTGCCCAGGGCTGGCAACCTAGGCGGCGGGGGATTCGCCCTCTGGGTTCCCGCCGAAGGGGACCCCACCTCCCTCGATTTCCGCGAGCAGGCTCCCGCCGGTTACGAAGCGCGTTTGTATCTGGACGAAGCGGGTGAGGTCGTGTCGGAGCGCTCCCTGGGGACCCCGCTGGCTGTCGGAATCCCGGGTTCGCCCGCCGGACTCTACGAGCTGTTCAGCCAGCACGGCTCGGGGCGCTTCACGTTCAAGGAATTGTTGGCCCCGGCCATCCGCCTGGCCGACGAGGGGTTCCTGGTGGACGCCTGGCTGGCCCGATCCCTGCGCAGTCAATGGGAGCGCCAATCACGATTGACGCGCGACCCAGCAGCTCGGCGCCTATTCTTCCCCGGTGGCCAGCCCTTGGAAATCGGGATGCGGCTGAGGCAGCCAGAACTCAAGCTCACTTTGGAGGAGTTGGCCCGCTCAGGCCCGCAGGCCTTCTACGAGGGCCCCGTGGGCGCGGCGATCTTGCAGGCGCTGGAGGCCGCAGACCGACGCATGAATGGAGTCACCCAAAGTCAGGGAATGACCGCCGCCGATCTAAAGGGTTACGAGGTCAAGCATCGCGAACCCCTAGCTGGTTGGTTCCGTGGGCATCAGGTTATCGGCATGGGCCCTCCGAGTTCGGGCGGGCTGGTTGTCTTGCAGGTGCTCGGGATCTTGGAGGGCTTCGCGTTGGACTCCGAGCGCGATGCCACGCAGCAGGGGGACGTCGGGCTGACTCCCAGGGGCTTGCACTGGTGGATTGAGGCCATGCGTTGCGCGTTTGCGGACCGCGCCCAACACCTGGGCGACCCGGACTTCTACGCCGTGCCGGTGGCCGAGTTGCTCTCACCTGCATGGATCGCAGAGCGTCGCGTTGGGATCGGCGAGATGGCCCGCGCGGACGTATTGCCTCTGACACTCGCACCCGAGGAGAGTTCGGAAACCACCCACTTGTCTGTGGTCGACCGCGGAGGCAACGCGGTCAGCCTGACGACGACCTTGAACGCCTCCTACGGCAGCGGAATCCTCGTCCCGGGTGCGGGTTTTCTGTTGAACAACGAGCTGGATGACTTTTCCATCAAGCCGGGAACTCCGAACATGTTTGGGCTCGTCGGTGGCCAGGCCAACCAACTGCTGCCGGGCAAGCGCCCGCTCTCTTCAATGAGTCCCACCGTTGTGCGCGACAGCGCAGGGCAGGTGACGTTAGTGCTTGGGGCCCCGGGTGGACCGCGCATTATCACCTCGGTGGCCCAGGTCATCTTGCGCGTGCTGGGCTATGGACAAGACCTGGAGTCGGCCGTGCGCGCCCCGCGCATTCACCAGCAGTGGGTGCCTCCGGCAACCCGGCTCGAACCGGAGTGGGACACCGACTTGGTCGAGCGTCTGGTGCGTGACCACGGCCAGCAAGTGGAGTGGGCCACGAGCTGGGGCTTTGGCTCGATCCAAGCGATCCACATCGTGCCCGGTGGCAGGGTCTACGCCGTGAGCGATCCCCGAGCGGGGGGCGTGGCGGGCATTGAGGGTCAGCCCATGTCTCGTCCCGAGCGGCCCCGGGACACGGACTAGAAGTCGATGTCGTCCAGGGCGTCGAGGTCGTCGTCGCTCATCTCGGCCGCGTCTTCCTTGTCCTCGGCAGCCTTGTCCTGCTTGGAGTAGTTCAGCCAGTAGGCCTCGTCCGTGCGCGCACGGGACCAAACCTTGTGCAACAGAACGACGACCTTCTTGTTAAAGACGTGGTCCTTGTCGGAGGTGCTGTAGGCCCAACCGGCATTCTTGCCGTTCGAGATGTCCATCAGCGCCCGCTGCAGCACGTCGCCGTCACGGAATCCCTGTTCGGTGGAGTAGTCGAGGGTGGCCATGCGATTGACGATCGATCCGAAGGCCTTGGGCCCGTAGGTCTCGATTATCTTCTTGACGGCTCGGGAGCCTGCGGCGCCCGCATCCGGATCGATGGCCGTGGCTGTCAACTGTTGAATATCGCTCCACTCCTCGGGAGTCGTGCCTTCCTGGGGGCCAAAGACCTCCAGGTCTGACAGGTCGACGCTGGATGGGTCGTACTTGCGCTCGGGCTTCGCCGTTTCCTCCGGCGTATCGTCCGTCGTGGTGGTGTCGGCAGCCGTCTCGTCGGGTCCGGTTTCCACGGGGAGGTCCTCGGCGGTCTCATCCGCCGCGCCCTCATCGGGGTCGTCAGACGTCTGCGTGGAATCTGTCGTGCTGTCCGAGTTCTCGCCGGCCTCGGCGACGGTGTTGTCCACCGGAGTTTCTTCGGTCGCGTTGGGGGCAATCACAAATTTCCATACCAAGAACACCGCAATCAAGGCGCCGGCGAAGGATCCCAACATCGGCAGGGGGCTCTTCTTCTTGCGGGGCTGCCAGCGACCCGAGGTGCCGCCGCCATGGTCCTCTCCATCATCGGCAACCGCTCCCGAGCGCCGGCCGCCGGAGCGTGCCGGCTTGCCCGACCCACGACGGGTACGTACGCCCTTCTTGCCCGAACCAGCTCGCTTGGGCTTGTCTTCTTTGGCCTTCTCGGACTTCGCCTCGGCTGGCTTGCGGGAGGGCACCGGAGGGGCTGCCGCAGCGGCATCCTCCGCACGCTGGGCACGCAGTTTCTCCATCATGCTGGGACCCGATTTCCCAGATTTGCCCGAGGGGACGTACTCCTCGAAGGACTCCTTCTTGGGCTCAGGCTCGTCCACCGGCGGACCGATCTCCACCACGCCATCGGCGCAGGATTTGCACTTGGCTTTGTCGGCGGGGAAGGTCGCGGGAACCTTGAAGGTGGCGTTACAACTCGCGCAGGTGCCAACTCGGTACTGCATCCGGGGATCTCGTTAGGGGTCAGGCGTCGCTGGGACGCGAGGGGCTGGGAATCGAGGGTTGACTCGCTCTGAACTTACCGTCCGCCGTCGTTCTTGCGTCGCTGCTCTTCCATGCGACGTCTCTCGTTCTCATTGCGTGGCTTGTAATTGGGGTTGTCCCAGAGGGGATCCTCTTCTTCTTCGATCTTATCTGCGTCGCGCCAGAAACGCTTCCACTTGCGTTCATACCAACCGAACCACTGCTTGATGCCGGAGTCCATGCGCTCCTCGGTGCCCCCCATGGCCACGTGCACGGTGAACGTCGTCTGGTAACCCGTGATTTCGGTCAGCGAGCGGTGGATCAAGTTCAACCGGATCGCGTTGTCCTCGGTGTCCAGTGGAATCCCCCCCATGCGCTTGAGCAGGCCAGGCACGGCGTGTTTTCCGAGTTCTTCCAAGCCCTTGTTGGCGGCTGTGAGTTCTTTGGGGCCGGCATCGAGGTCGATCAGTTGGTCGATCAGGCTCTCGGTCTGGGCAATTTGCTCTGGTGTGGTTTCCTCGTGGTACTCGATGTCCACCCGCACCTCGGCCTCAATCACTTCGGAGCCATCGGAAAGGGTCTTGCGAACAGTTTTCTTGGCCCGTGCCACCCGTTCGCGCTTCTGCTCTTCAGGAGAAATCCAGCGTTCCCAGCGCCAGGCCCTCCAGCGTAGGTCCTTGCCCCGTACCAACTCCCACTCCATCCAGCGGTCGAAGACTTCGGGATCTCCGCTGCGCGACTGCATGTGGACACGCACGATGGCCATGTCCTCGCTTTCTGCCTCGACGTCGCCGTCATAGGGCTTCCACTTGGAGACGGCCATCTCGCCTTCATCGGAGACGAACGCATCGACAACCTCGTTCTTAAACGCTGACTGACTCGCACCGTCTAGCGATTCCCAGCTCAGGCCTGCGAGGTCGGCTGCGAGGTCGGCTGCGCCTTCTGCGGCGGGCTCCGCCAATGCGGCCTGGGTGTGCGCATGGATTCGGGGAAAGTCGAGCAACACGAACAGCTTGGACGTGTTGCGCGAGAAGGCCAGGTCGTGCAACTGCCGTGCGAACACCACGTGCGGGGAGTCCCAACCCCGCGCAGGGGCCGTGTCCAACTCGGGCTCGGGTTCGGGGGCGGCGACCACCGGCGGGTCGTCTTTGGCCCGGTTGGTAATCAGCATGACCAGCCCAAACACCAGGACGGCACCACCTATAATGAAGTACTTCGTGGGGTCTTCCTTGCGGGCGCGCGAGCCGCGGCGAGCACCGGGCGGGTGGGCCACGTAGACGCGGCCGCATTCGCCGCAGCGCACCTTGGCGCCTTCCTTGCTGTCGGGGAGCTTGGCGCGTGCGCCGCACGAAGTGCATTCGATGATCATGGGGGGTGGTTCCTCGGGGGGGGTACCCGTCCGGAGGGGGCTGGCTACCGACTTTGGACCCGTGGCAAGGACCGGCGGGACAAGGTACCGGGGGTGGCCAGACGGCGCAAGATGAAGGCCGCTAGAGGGCTTGCCCGATCCCCGGCCCGGGCGGGATGGAGTACAAGTAGAGGTCCATGGACCAGCGGCCTTTCGAACTTGTTTGTCCCTTCCAACCGACGGGCCACCAGCCCCAGGCGATCGACGAATTGGTCCGGGGACTACGTGCGGACGCAACCCAGCAGACCCTGCTGGGCATTACCGGTTCAGGCAAGACCTTCACTGTGGCCTCGGTCATTGAGCGCCTCAACCAGCCCACGCTTGTGCTCTCGCCAAACAAGACCCTGGCGGCCCAGTTGTTTTCTGAGTTCAAGGAGCTCTTCCCGCACAACGCCGTGGAGTACTTCGTGTCCTACTACGACTACTTCCAGCCCGAAGCCTACGTCCCTTCTACGGACACGTTCATCGAGAAGGACGCCAACCGCAACGAGAACATCGAGCGCTTGCGCAACAGCGCAACGCGTTCACTGCTCGACCGACGTGATGTCATCATCGTCGCCTCGGTCTCTTGCATCTACGGGTTAGGTTCGCCCTCCAACTACAGCGAGATGGCGGTGAAGGTCACACGCGGCGAGGAACTGGATCGCGACGATCTTCTGCGCAGCCTGACTCAGATGCAGTACGCGCGCAATCACTTGGAGTTCAGGCGCGGGACCTTCCGCGCGCGGGGCGATGTGGTTGAGGTGTTCCCTGCTTATGAAGAGGAGCGTGTCCTGCGCATTGAGTTCTTCGGGGATGAAGTAGAAGCCATCACCGTCGTCAACCCCTTGTTGGGGGAGGTCCTGGAAGAATGCGAACAGATCGTGCTCTACCCGGCTAATCACTACGTCACCCCACAAGAACGCATCGAGCGCGCCCTGCCCCAGATTGAGGAGGAACTCGAGCAACGCTTGGAGTCCTTACGCGCACAGGGCAAGGTGCTCGAGTCGCAACGTTTGGAGCAACGCACACGCCACGACCTCGAGATGTTGCAGACCACAGGTGTGTGCAATGGCATCGAGAACTACTCGCGCTTCATGGATGGGCGGTCGGCCGGGCAATCTCCCTTCACGCTCTTGCACTACTTCCCGGATGATTGGCTGATGTTCATCGACGAGAGCCACGTGGCTGTGCCCCAGGTGGGAGCGATGTTCAAGGGCGACCGCTCGCGCAAAGAGACCCTGGTCGAACATGGCTTCAGGTTGCCTAGCGCCCTGGACAACCGCCCCTTGCGCTTTGAGGAGTTCGAACACCTTCTCCGTCAGGTCGTGCACGTATCGGCGACCCCTTCGCGTTACGAGCTTGAGCACTCTGAGGGACATGTGGTTGAGCAAGTCGTGCGGCCGACAGGCCTGCTCGACCCGCTGATCGAAGTGCGCCCGGCCGCCACCCAGGTGGATGATCTGCTGGCCGAACTGCGCAAGGTGATTGCCGCGGGCTGGCGTGTCTTGGTGACCACCCTGACCAAGCGCTCCGCGGAGGAGCTGACGACCTATTACTCTGAACTTGGCATCCGCGTGCGGTACCTGCATTCGGAAATCGACGCCATCGAGCGTTCATCCATCTTGCGCGACCTGCGGGCGGGTGAATTTGACGTGCTCGTGGGCATCAACTTGCTGCGCGAGGGCTTGGACCTACCGGAGGTGGCCTTGGTCGCGGTGCTCGACGCTGACAAAGAGGGCTTCCTGCGTGCGAGCACCAGCCTGATCCAGACCTGCGGACGAGCGGCCCGCAACGTGGAGGGGCGAGTCCTGTTCTACGGGGACCGCGTCACGGATTCGATGCAGGCCTGCCTGGACGAGGTCGCCCGACGGCGCATCATTCAGGAGGCCTACAACTCAGAGCACGGATTGGTGCCCACGACAATCATCAAGCCCATTCGCGAGAGCATCGAATCCTTGTACGAAATGGACTACCCCGATGTTCCGCAAGTGGCAGAACCGGGGGTCGAACCGGATGAGGCCGAAGGCTGGAGCTTAGAGCGCCTGCGTGGAGAGATCGAACACTTGCGTGCCGACATGCTCCTGGCGGCTCAGGAGTTGCGCTTTGAGGAGGCTGCCGGATTGCGGGATCGACTGACACGCTTGGAAGACATGGAACTCAAACGATGAGTATGGTTCCGTGAGCGGCCCGGCGTGGTCCTTGGACGGCGTGCCGCGTTGCCCGGGGGTTTATCTCTTCCGGGATGCGAAGGGCAAGGTGTTGTACGTGGGCAAGGCCCGCGATCTACGAGCGCGCTTGACCCAATACCGCAAGCCCGGTGGAGACGGCCGACTGAACATCTTGTTCCTCGAAAAGGATGCGCACTCCGTCGAGACCATCGTGACGCGCACAGATCAAGAGGCGCTATTGCTCGAAGACACGTTGATCAAGGACTACAAGCCCCGTCACAACGTGCACCTCAAGGACGACAAATCCTTCCTGATGGTACGCCTGGATCACGCTGAACGATTCCCCCGGCTCAAGCTGGTACGCGCCCACAGTCCCAAGGAGGGCAAAACCGGAGGGCGCAGCCGTTTCTTTGGTCCATTTGCCTCGGCCTCGGCAGTTCGGCGCACCTTGGCCGATCTGCAACGCGTGGTCCCGCTTCGCGATTGCCCCGACTCGGTCATGAACCATCGTTCGCGGCCGTGTCTGCAGCACCAGATGGGGCTGTGTTGCGCACCTTGCGTGGACAAGGTGGACGAGCAGCAGTACGCCGCGTTGGTGGAACGCGCGGTCAACGTGTTGAGCGGCGATGTGCAGGAATTGGAGGACGATCTGGATGGGCGCATGCGGCGCGCATCCAGCGCGCGCGAGTACGAAAAGGCGGCCCAGTGGCGGGACCGGCTACAGGCCCTACGGCGCACCGTAGAGGGTCAGGGCGTACGACCTCGAGACCGCGTGGAGCGGGATGTGCTCGGTTTGGCGCGTCGGGGTGAGGATGCGCTCATTCACCGGCTGGCCTTTCGCGAGGGACGCCTAAGTGAAAGCCGCAGCCACCGTTTCCGATCCAGCCTGCCGGACGAGGAGCTGATGCACGTGGTGCTGACTGCCCTCTACGCCGCCGGAAGAAGGCAACCCCCCGCAGAAATCGTGCTGCCCTGTGCGCCCGCGGAACGCGAGTTGTTGGAAGCTGAGTTGGGGGAGCAACTCAAACTCGTCATGCCTGGCGGAGGGGACCGCCTACGCACCTTGGACATCGCCGGAGAAAACGCGCGTCGCCAGCTGGAGAGGCTCAGCGCTATGGATGTCCGTGAGCAAGCGGCTTTGGATGAACTCATCGCGTTGCTCGACCTGCCGCCCGGTGTTGAAGTCATCGATTGTTTCGACATCTCTAACATCCAGGGCTCGCACGTGGTCGCCAGCCGCGTGCGCAATCGGCGCGGGCATGCGGATCGTGCTGGCTATCGGCGTTTTCGCATTCGTGACGTCCAGGGCCAGGACGATTTTGCGGCCATGCGTGAGGTGGTCTTGCGCAGCTTGAAACGCGGTGTGCGCGATGGGGATCTGCCCCATCTAATCGTCGTCGACGGAGGCCAGGCTCAGCTGGCCAAGGGCCTCGAAGCCCGCGCCGAGGCGGGCGCATGGGGCGTGGCGATGGTGGGCCTGGCGAAGGCACGACGTGCCCGAACCGTCGCAGGCGTGCGGCAGCCGGCGACTCAGGAGCGGCTTTGGTTGCCCGCTGCCGTCGACCCGATCGAACTCCCCAAGCACTCGGCTTCGCGCTTGTTGCTGGAGCGCATTCGCGACGAGGCGCACCGTTTCGCCATCACTTACCACCGCAAGGAGCGCGGCCGGGTAACCAGTCGCCTGGATGGCATTCGGGGCGTGGGCCCCGCCCGTCGCAAGGCTCTCCTGCGTCGCTTCGGAAGTGTGGCCGGAGTGCAAGAGGCGAGCGTGGAAGAACTGACCGGGATTCCGGGTATCGACCGCGCCCTCGCGCGCCGCATTCGGGAGGGTCTCGCCAAGTGAGACGCGTGCCTCCCGAAAAAAAGGGCTGGCCTTTCGACTCTCGTCATCAGCCCCGTAGGCTTCTTCAGATCCCATGTTGAAACCGATCGCCCCCCTGCTGTTGACCGCCCTGACCCTGGTGCCCGCGGCATTGGCCCAGGATCAGCCCGAGTACATGGTGGCAGGGGACGAGCACCTGCAGGTGCTGTGTTGGTTCTATTCCGAGCGCACGGGTCAAGCCCTGCCCGAGGCGCTGTTCGAATCCGCCCAAGGTGTGAGATTGGCAGGACCGCAGCTGTTGGGTGTGCCGAGGCCAGGAGAGTTGGAGCCCCTCCAGCTATTCGTGTACACGACGCGTAAGGGGACGACTGGCTACGTGGCTGGAGTCGAGAGCGTGTCTCCCGGATCCGCCGAAGGTACCGTCGACTTCTTCCACTGGCCCTCGCGCAGCGCGTACGTGCGCATGCGACCCTACCCAGGAGATCGCGCCCTGGTTGAGTTGGGCGTGCCTGCTGATTGCCTGCGACGCGCATGCGTGGGTGTTGCCCAGCTGAGCCGTCAAGAGCTCGCCGGGGGAGACGATGGCGCACCCCGCTGGTTTGCCGATGGTTCCGCCCAGTACCTGGCCACGCGCGCGCTGGCGCGTCGGGGCAAGGATGGACTGGGAGATCGCAGCATCTGGCTGGGAACACGCGTGCTTGAAGTGCGCCGCATGATCAGCGCTGGGACCCTGCCCATCTTGGAAGACGTGCTGGCAGACAAGGTGGGGGATCTCGGCGGGCCCGAAGTGGAGAGCCTGCGGGCGGTGCTGTTCGAGTTCCTGATGGAGCATCTCTCCGATCGGCAAGGGGAGCAGGGGTCCTGGTCGGATCTGAGGGCGCGCTTGCTGCGCGGGCTGCGCGGTGAGCTACTGCTGTCTGAGCTGGATTCGTGGCTCGGAGAAGGGGGAGTCCCGGGGCTCGAAGCGCAATTCCATCTCTGGTTGCAAGCCAGGCGACCCAGCTGGGACGACGCGAACCCCGCCCTGCAATTGCACTCAGATGGTTGGGCGCAAGCGTCAGTCAAGGACAACGCGATTGCCTGGCGTGGCGAGAATGTCCCGAAAGCTCCCTACCGCATTCACGGGGAGTTCCGCACCTTCTTGGATCCGCGCACTCGCTGGGGCCAGTCGAACTTGTTGTTCGGGCGTCTGGGTGAGGAGTTCTTGCAGGTTTCGATTCACACGCAGACGGGAATTTCGGTCTGGGATTCGAGTTGGGACTCTTCCACAGGCGAGCGCAAGTTCGACATGCTGCAGTCCAAGGGCTGGAGCACACCGTTCAAATTGGTGGAGTGGACTTCCTTCGAGTTGCGGGTCCTCGAGGAGGATGCGCATGTGAAGATCGGCAACGAGGAACTTTCACCCTTCAGCGTGTTGGGTCGTGACATGAGCGGGCCCTGGGCGGTCGGGACCTTCAAGGGCTCGACCACGCTTTGGCGCAATCTCACGATTGAGTCGATTGCGGACTAGGCCGATCTACCCACGCGGGTGGTGCAGGCGGTGGATGGCGCGCACGTGTCCTTCATCCAGCTGCGTGTAGACTTCCGTCGTTCGAATCGAGGCGTGCCCCAGCATTTCTTGGACCGAGCGCAAGTCGGCGCCTCCTTGAATCAGGTGGCTGGCAAAGGAGTGACGCAAGCTGTGGGGTGTGATGGAGTTGGGCAGTCGTGCTGCGCTGGCTGCGGCTTTCACCCGTCGCCAGGCGTTGGTGCGATCCAAAGGCCGGCCGTTGCGTGTCAGCAGGAGTTCCGCCTGACGCTCGTGGCGAGCCACCTGCGGCCGGCCAAGTTGAAGCCACTCCTCCACCGCTACCCGAGCCTGATTCCCCACTGGCACGACGCGCATCTTGTCCCCCTTGCCGTGCAGGCGCAGTACCCGCAATTGGGGTTCCAGATCATCCGTGCGCAGACGCACGACTTCACCGATGCGTGCGCCGCAGGCGTAGAGCAGTTCGAGTAATGCCCGATCACGCTGTGCCATCCAACCGTTGCCGCGCGGGGCGTTCAAAAGGGCCTCCACCTCATCGGGTGAGAGGGTGTGCGGCAGTAGCTCCCTGAGTACTGGGGCAGGGACTCGGCACGTGGGGTCCTCAGTTAGGGAGCCTTCGAGCACGAGGAAGCGCAGCAGCATGCGCACCGAGACCAAGCCGCGGGCCACCGAGGCCTCCGCCGCTCCTTCTGCCCGCCGACTGGCCAGGTAGTCAATGACCGTGGACGTGTCGAGGTCCGACCACAGCGTGACACCGCGGCGGCCAGACCAGCGGGCAAAGCGCTCCAGGTCGGCTCGGTAGCTGCGCAAGGAATTGCGCGCCAACCCTGCCTCGGCCCGCGCGGCGTCCAGATAGTCCGCGATGTCGGCGCCCATGGCCGCCGGGATGGGGTGTTCATGGGCCGTGGTCACTCTTGCAGGTTGCTTCCCGCTTGGAGCGGATGCAAGGCCGGGCTCGACCGCCCACAAGCCTGTGCCTATACTCCGCCGCCTGCGTGCGTTCACCCATGTCCTCTTCTACAAACGAGTCCCCGCTTCCCGACGCTGCTGCGCTACCAGCTCCGCGTAGCCGTCACATCCAGTGTCTGGTGGCGATCGTGCTGCTCGTGGCCCTGGATCTATGGAGCAAGGCAGCGGCCTTTGAGTTTCTGGAACACGCCGACCTCGTGCGCGATGGGACCGGGCACGACCGCTACCCGATTTTGGGGGGTTGGTTGGGCTTGATGCGCAACCTGAATTACGGCGCCGCTTTCGGACAATTGAAGGGCATCTCGACGGCTCTCGTCGGCTTGCGGGGCATCGCCATCGTGGTCTTGGCCGTGCTCGTGGCGCGGGTACCGCAGGGACGCAAGCTCTATCTCGTGGCCCTGGTTCTGATCCTGGCGGGCGCCACCGGCAACCTCTACGACAATCTCTTCCACCGGCCAGTGGATCACGAGCTGGGCCGCACCTTTGGGCCAGTACGCGACTTCATCGATGTGTACTTCTCGGGAATACGCTGGCATTTTCCCACCTTCAACGTGGCCGATGCCTGTATTTCGGTGGGTGCGGTGTTGCTGCTGCTCTCCGGTATCCTGGGTGGGGGGGCGCAGCCCGAGGGGCGGGATTCGACTGCTGCCGAGGAGCCCGACGAGCAGGAAGCCAAGGCCTAGTTTCAGACCCACATTGCCCCACCCTGCCTGGGTGGCTAGATTTCAGCCATGGCCAGCATGGAGGTCGACCTCGCCGGGATCCGCTTGCGGAATCCAATTCTCTCCGCCTCGGGGACCTTCGGGCACGGCGTTGAGATGGAGCACATGGTCCCGCTCGAGGGACTCGGCGGCCTAGTGAGCAAGACCGTCACTTGTTCGCCACGGCCCGGCAATCCGGCCCCGCGCATCGCCGAAACCAAAGCGGGTTTTCTGAACTCCATCGGGCTGGAGAACCGCGGCATCGATTCCTACATCGAAACCGTGCTGCCCCGAGTGCAGGGCGCGGGCACGGTCATCGTCACGAACATCGGGGGAGAGAGCGTTGAGGACTACGCCGCGGCGGCGCGCGCCCTGGCGGGCTTCGATGTCATCTCCGCGTTGGAGATCAACCTTTCCTGCCCCAACGTAGATGGCGGGCGCCTCCCGTTCAGCACGGATCCCAAGAAAGCCGAGCAGGTCTTGAAGGCGGTTGCTCAGGAGACTGACAAACCCCTGTGGGCAAAACTCTCACCTAACGTGACTCGTATCGAGGAGATCGCGCTTGGAGCAGAGGCCGGTGGCGCCAACGCGATCACGGCTGTCAATACGCTCTTGGGCATGGGCGTCGATTGGCGCACAAGGCGACCCGCGCTCTCGACCACTGTGGGCGGCTACTCGGGGCTGGGTATGGGCCCCGTTGCTTTGCGTTGTGCTTGGCAGTGCGCGCAGGCCGTTGACATTCCGGTCGTTGGCTGCGGTGGCATCGCTGATGCAGACGACGTCTTGAGTTTCTTGGCTGTGGGGTGTCGGGCGGTCCAAGTGGGTACCGCGAGTTTCTCGGACCCGGGAATGCTCGGCCGACTACCCCAGGAGGTGGAGGCCTTGCTGGACGAAGCGGGAGTGGGGGACATCCAGGATGTGGTGGGCTGCATGGAGGTCGATCGATGACTTGGAGGCCCAGCGGTCATGCGCCTCGCTGAAATCACAGCGGAGATGATGGGCCGAGCCATCGATATTTACTTCGAGCACGCCTACCCAGCTGGCTGCGGAAGGACCCCGGCTCGATCGGCGGACGAGATCAAGCAGCACGCCGGGATCGATCGCCCGCTCGCGCTCTTCGACGCACCGGAGGGTCGCAGCGAGGGTGTACTCCCGCGCCATGTGATCCGTTTGGGGAACCACGGTTACCCGTTCATGAAGCTCGTCGTTCAGGAGTACATCGTGGACGACGAGTACTTCTTCTCGGTCGACACCCATGACGCCTTGAAGGTCTCGCCTGAGATGCCCGATTATGAAGCCTGGCGTTTCGTGCGTCGCGAGAATCGCCGCCTCAAGGATGCCATCGAGAGCGCCTGGGCTGATGCGGGATTGCCAACTCACCGCGATCTGAAGAGACAGGCGGAAGAGATCGCCTCTGGGGTTGCCGAACCCTCTTTGTCGGGCCGCATCATGATCGTCGACGACGAACGCGATGTGGCCCTCGGCCTAGCGGCCTTGCTACGCGCGCGGGGATTCGAGGTCGAAACGGCCTTCGACGGTCAGGAGGTTGTTGACCGCATCAAGCACAGCGCAGTCCCGGATTTACTCTTGCTGGACTATTCGATGCCCGAATTGGATGGCGAAGAGGTCATGTGCCGCCTGCGCGCCGACCCCGAGTTCGCCGACATGCAGATCCTGCTGGCAACGGCGAGCAACATTGATCTTGAGACGATGACTCGAGCGAATGGACTGCTGCGCAAGCCTTATACCCGCGGTGTGCTGTTTCAGATGATTCAGGGACTGATTGGAGTCTGAGACTTTGGGCTGGGGGGCTCGGCGCGCTGCTGTGGGCAGGGGGTGATTGGGGGCTCAGCAGTTGGAATTGGCCAAGGGGAAATGGGCGCCCGCAGTCCGGCTCCTCACCTCTCGATCCAAGGACCCAGGCGGCCTGGCGACCCCGGACGACAACCCCAAGCCGAGTCCGCAGACCTTGCCAGCGTCCCCGCCTGTCATGCACGCACCGAGAACACCAACCACCACCCCCTCCCACCCGGGCTGACGATCCCCAGTCCCCCCGGTATCACCCATTGGGTGCGGGGCTTGTCCCCCTCCCCTCCACCCCGTCTAATACCCCCCCGAATCCGTCCCGCCCGCCCCCCAAGCACCCTTGCGAGCCCCCCCCTGGGCCGCCAATTCACTTCCATTGCCCATGAGCTGGGACGACTTCACAGACAAGATTTCTCTCGCCGGGGAGAAGATCGGCCGCCGTCTCAAGTCCATGTTTGGATCTGAGAACGAGCGCATGGTGCGTTCGATGCAGCCGATCATCGCGCAGATCAACGAGCTCGAGTCGTGGGCCCAGGACATGGACCAGGATGCCATTCAGGCTGAAATGGCGCGGCTCAAGCAGGCTGTGCTCGCCGAAGAAACCACGCTTGACGAGGCCCTGCCGCAGGTCTTTGCGATGGTTCGAGAGGCTTCCATCCGCACCCTGGGGTTGCGGCACTACGACGTGCAGCTCGTGGGGGGCTACGTTCTGCACCAAGGCCGCATCGCTGAGATGATGACCGGTGAGGGCAAGACGTTGGTTGCAACACTCGCTTTGGCGCTCAACTCACTGTCGGGGCGGCCGGTCTATTTGGTCACCGTCAACGACTACCTGGCCAAGCGGGATGCTCAGTGGATGAGTCCCATCTACAACTACTTGGGGTTGAGCGTTGGGGCCATTCAGTCCTCGATGGACCCCCGGGATCGCAAGCCCGTTTACGCCTGCGACATTATCTACGCGACGAACAACGAGATGGGGTTTGACTACCTGCGTGACAACATGAAGACCACGGTCGATGAGCAGGTCCAGAGCGACCTGTATTTCGTCATCGTGGACGAAGTGGACTCGATTCTGATCGACGAGGCGCGTACGCCCCTGATTATTTCGGGACCCGCAGAAGAGCACGTGGGCAAGTATCTGCAGGCGGACCAGATCGTGCGCCAGCTGACTCGTGACGAACACTACGAGGTCAAGGAGAAGGAGAAGAGCGCATCCCTGACCGAGGCCGGAATCGTGGAGGCTGAGCGCTTGCTGGGGGTTGAGTCCTTCTACGAGCCCGGGTTCGAAGACTGGCCGCACTACCTTGAGAACTCCATCCGAGCCCACGAGCTCTACACCAACGACAAAGAGTACGTCGTCGAGCCGGCGCAGGACCGGCACACCGGTGAGATGCGGCCCGAGGTCATCATCGTCGATGAGTTCACGGGCCGAAAGATGCAGGGCCGGCGCTGGTCAGACGGCTTGCATCAAGCCGTGGAGGTGAAAGAGGGTCTGGAGCCCAAGCAGGAGTCGCAGACCCTGGCGACGATCACCTTCCAGAACTACTTCCGCATGTACGAGAAGCTGTCCGGCATGACGGGGACGGCCCTCACGGAGGCCGGGGAATTCCACAAGATCTACGACCTAGACGTCGTCTCGATTCCCACCAACTTGCCCATCGCCCGCGACGATGCCAATGACGTCGTCTATCGAACAGAAGGGGAGAAGTGGAATGCCATCGTTGAAGAAATCGAACGGCTGCACGATGGCGGGCAACCCGTGCTCGTGGGTACCGCGTCGGTAGAGAACTCCGAACAAGTCTCCAGCCTCCTCAAGAAGGCCAAGATCAAGCACGAGGTTCTCAACGCCAAGAACCACGAGCGAGAGGCGCACATCATCGCGACGGCCGGTGAGGCTGGTGCTGTGACCGTTGCCACAAACATGGCCGGCCGTGGAACCGACATCAAGCTGGGCGGCAACTTTGAATACCGCTTGAGAGTCGCCCTGGACGAGAAGGATCTGACGGAAGGGGATTTGGAACAACTCGACCAGGTCAACGCTGTGCGTGAAGAGGTCCGCGAACTCTGCGAGGCCGACGAAGCCAAGGTGCTCGAAAGCGGGGGCCTGTACGTGCTCGGCACCGAGAGGCATGAAGCGCGGCGCATCGACAACCAGCTGCGAGGTCGGACCGGGCGTCAGGGCGATGCGGGCGTCAGTCGTTTTTTCCTGAGCTTGCAGGACCCGTTGATGCGCATTTTCTATCGCGACTGGGTGACCAACGCGATGGAGAAGCTGGGCATGAGCGAGGGCCAGGAGATCGAGTCGGGCATGGTCAGTCGCGCGATTGCGCGTGCCCAGAAGAAAGTCGAAGACCGCAACTTCGAGGTGCGCAAGTCCCTGCTTGAGTACGACGAGGTGATGAACCAGCAACGCAAGACGATCTATGGAGTGCGCCAGGACGTTCTGGAGAAGCGCGGACTCAAGGAGAAGATCCTGACCATGATCGGCAATGTCGTGGAGAACTCCTCGCGCGTGTACAGCGGCGACCCCACCGGGTTTGGAGAGTGGTGTCAGAAGAGCTTCAACGTCGACATTTCTGACGCGGAGGCGGTGCAAGCCACGGATACCGAGAAGCCGGTCTGTGAAGCCGTCATTGATCGTCTTGAGACGCGCTACAACGACCGCGAAGAGGAGATGGGCGAAGAACTCACGCGTCGCGTGGAGCAGTACTTGATGCTCAACTCCATCGACTCCAAGTGGAAGGACCACTTGCACGCGATCGACGCCCTGAAGGCCGGCATCGGCTTGCGCGGCTACGGGCAACAGGACCCCAAGGTGGCCTACAAGAAGGAAGGCACGCAGCTATTTCACGAGAAACTCCTGCCGGCCGTGGAGAGCGAGGTCGCCAGTCTGATCTTGCGCATCCAGGCCCGCCGGCCCGCTGAAGATGAGGGCGGCCAAGGGGCTGCAGACGGGGGCGGTGCGGGCGCACCTGGCTCTTCGGGCCTCGCGCCGCGCGGCATGGTGAGCGCGGGCCAGGCTGTTCCCGGTGGTCTGACTGCGCCGACCCCAGAGCAATTGGCAGTCCTGCGACAACGCATGCAACAGCAGGCTGCGCGGCGCGCCATGCGGCCACAGGTTCCGGCCTCAAGTGCATTTGATGTCATGCGTCGAGGCCAGGCTTCCCAAGCGGGAGGGTCGGGCAAGCCGTCAGGGACTGCGCCCCCCAAGCAGGCCGAGGCCGCCCCGACCGGGTTTGAAGGCACAGGCCGCAACGATCCTTGTCCGTGCGGAAGCGGGAAGAAATTCAAGAAGTGCCACGGTGCCGGGTGAGCCCCGGAGGGGCAATCAGAGCATGCCACTGAGCGCAGCCCTCGGACCGGATCCACACGCCGGACTGCGCATCACCCTGCTCTACGCCGTCTACGACGTCCTCTGGACGCTGGCCTTGCTCCTGACCAGCCCGTGGTGGTTGGTGCGCAGTCTTGTGCATGCGCCCACGCGGGGCATGGTACGGGGGCGATTGACCCTGAACCTGCGGCCGCTGCCGCCCAGATCGGATCGACCGCGGGTTCTGATACACGGTGTATCCGTGGGGGAAGTCAAGGCTGCCAAGTCCTTGATCGAGGCCCTCTCGGAGACCTGCGAGGTCGTCGTGTCCAGTTCGACGAACACGGGCATGCGGGTGGCTCGGCAGTTTTATCCCAAACACCAGGTCGTGCGCTTTCCAATCGATCACATGCTGACAGTCTCGCGCTTCATGCGCCGCGTGCGCCCCTCGAGTGTGGTCTTGATGGAGTTGGAAATCTGGCCCAATTTCCTGCGCAAGGCCAATCGGCTCGGGGTTCCAGTGGCCATCGTGAGTGGCCGCATCACGCCCTCGAGTCATGCCAGCTATCGGCGTTTCGGGACCACCCTTCCGCAGTTCCACCGCATCACGGTATTCGCCGTCCAGGACGAGGAACATGCCCGGCGGTTTGCCGACCTGGCAGGATCACGTGAACGGGTTGTGATCACAGGCAACGTCAAGATCGATGGCCTGAGCACGGCTTCTCCTCCGGCGAGTGCAGCTCTCGAAGAATTGCGGGGATTCGTGCGGCCCCTTGCGGGACAGGCGGTCCTCGTCGCTGGCTCCACACATGATCCTGAGGAGGGCTTGGTGCACGGTGCCTTCCTGCAGGCCGACCCAACGGCCCGTGTGGTTCTCGTGCCGCGCCACCCCGAGCGGGGTCGGGCCGTCCTCTCGGCTTTGGCTGCCCGCAGTCAGGGCGCCCAACTACTCACCGACCTGCGCGCGAGTCGTGTCGAGTTGGACACATCTCAGGCGCTGATCGTTGACACCATCGGTGAACTGGAACGCGTCTACAGCCTTGCAGATGTGGTCTTCGTGGGGGGAAGTCTCATTCCGCACGGGGGGCAGAACATGCTTGAGCCAGCGGCCCTCGGGAAAGCCGTCGTCCATGGACCGCACGTGCATAATTTCATCCAAGAAGCGGCAATGCTCGAACGAGCAGGGGGGAGCCTTTCGGTCCGCGACGCCCAACACCTAACCGAGACACTCGACAAGCTGCTGAAGGACGCCGGCTTGCGCGAACGCATGGGGCAGGCCGCCCGTAGGGCGGTCGAAGCCCAAAAAGGGGCCACGGCCCGCACGATGGAAGTGCTGCGCGAGCGCTGCGGGCTCGGCGCCTAGACGGTACGGATTGGCCCGCGAAAGCGCTGGAACCAAGGAATGTGGGGGTTCTGTCACGCCCTCGGGTAGGTATAATGGGCGGCTGATTTTGCGCGCCGATCGGCGTTTCTGCTGGATCCCTGCCTGGGGGGCCTCACATCTGAAGCAGAGATTGCCGATAGGAGCGCAGGTGGCGCCCCGTTGCGGGCAGCGCTCACAGGCCATTCCGTCCCCTCCTCCAAGCCCTCTCCTGCTTCCATGGTTCGCACCCTCTTCACATCCGAATCCGTCTCGATGGGGCACCCCGACAAGGTTGCCGACCAAGTTTCAGACGCCATTCTCGATGCCATTCTCGCTGGCGACCCCAACAGTCGCGTGGCTTGCGAAACGCTCGTGACCACGGGCCTGTGTGTGGTGGCTGGAGAAATCACGACTCAGTCCGTGGTGAACTACCAGGAAATCGCGCGCGAGACGATCAAGCGCATCGGCTACGACCAAGATGCCTACGGGATCAACGGGGATACTTGTGCCGTGATGGTCTCGCTCGACAAGCAGTCGCCGGATATCAGCCAGGGGGTGTCCGAGGGCGAAGGTTTGCACAAAGAACAAGGCGCGGGCGACCAAGGACTCATGTTTGGCTACGCCTGCGATGAGACCGAGTCCCTGATGCCCTTCCCCATTCACTACTCCCATCGCCTCGTGGAAAAACTCGCTGAGTTGCGCCAGGGCGGCGAGTTGCCCTGGCTGCGCCCCGACAGCAAGAGCCAGGTCACGGTGGAGTACGAAGACGGACGTCCCGTGCGCGTCCACACCGTCGTGATCTCCACCCAGCACGACCCGACCGTGAACGGCAAGACCGAAGAGGGGGACGTACTCGCAGAGATCCGCAACGCGTTGATTGAGACGTGCGTCAAGGACGTGATCCCTGCCGAATTCTTGGATGACGAGACTATCTATCACATCAACCCCACCGGGAAGTTCGTGCTTGGCGGACCCCACGGAGATTGCGGGCTGACCGGGCGCAAGATCATCGTGGACACCTACGGCGGCATGGGCCGTCACGGCGGCGGCGCCTTCTCCGGCAAGGACCCCTCCAAGGTGGATCGCAGTGCGGCCTACGCCGCTCGCTGGGTGGCTAAGAACGTCGTCGCGGCGGGCTTGGCTTCCCGTTGTGAGGTGCAGCTCTCCTACGCCATTGGCGTGCCGCGCCCGCTGTCCGTCTTCGTCGAGACCTTTGGCACGGCGACCGTAGACCAGGCGGCGATCTCCAAGGCCGTGGACAAGGTCTTCGACCTGTCTCCCGCGGGCATTATTGAGGCTCTCGACCTGCGTCGTCCGATCTTTGAGGCGACGGCCTACCACGGTCACTTTGGGCGCGACGAATTCAGCTGGGAAGCGACCAACAAGGTGGCCGAGCTCAAGGCAGCCCTGGGAGCAGCGGTCTAGGGCAGCACTGGATTGGGGGAGAAACCCGCTGGGATCGACTGAAGCTCCCCTGTCGGACAGGCTGCTGGCGCCAGCGCCCCCTCCTGAATGGGAATTCTGCCCGCTGGATCTGCGCGTGACTGGGGGGGCCTGCCGGGGTACAACCTCTGCCCTAGGTCCTCATTCTCCCAGCCGTTCGCCCATGCCGCACCCTTCCACTGCCCCTGCTTCGAATCTTCCTCATGGTGTTCAAGCCCCCGGACGCCGGGCCGGCTTCACCCTGATTGAGTTGCTGGCCGTGATCCTCATCATCGGGATCCTGGCCACCTTCCTGATTCCCAAGATTCCGTTCATTCAGGAGCGGGCCTACATCACAGCCTGTCGTGCCAACTTGGGCGAGATCGGCAAGGGACTCCTGGCGTACCAGACCCAATTCGATGGCATGCCCAAGGAGGGCGGAGCCAAGTTCTTTTGCGTACTGATCAAGCGCGACATGATCTGGGAGAACACTCCCAAGTCTGCCCGCGGACTGACGTGCCCGGGCGTGGACTACAACTCTCTACCCGGCCTGCAGGGCCTTGAGGAAGAGGAGTGGTTCGCCGACTACGATGCCGTGGATGGGACCTACACTTCCTACGCGGGTCGCAACGTGAAGGAGTACGGCTTCCGCCGCAAGGTCCTGAGCGGCAAGGAAGTGCTTGTGGCCGACGACAACGACCCCGAAAACAATCACAAGAGTTCGACTCTGGCCTTGATGGGGGATTGGAACGTTCGCGAGTGGAACATGGCCACCCTGAAGGATCAGAAGATGATCGATGTGGAGGAAACCGTTTTGCTCGTTGGCCCTGAGTCTCCAGTAGACGAACTCCAGAAACTGTCTTTGGATTGAGCCTGGGCTCCAGCCGGTTGGTCCTGATTGCCCGAATGGAGCCAAGAGTGTCGAGCAGGGGTCCAGACTGGCCACCGAACGGACGATAGCATGCTCACGCGCGCCCTCGTGGGTCCGTAGAGTCCATTGCCCATGCCGCCCCTTGCCATCCTGAGAGCCATGCGACCCCACCAGTGGGTCAAGAACGTCTTCGTTTGCGCAGCGCTCTTGTTCTCCTGGGCGGAGTCCGGCGGAGGTCTCGAGGGTACGACATCCGCTGGGTTGGCACCGGTGCTCTTGGCGGTCGCCGCTTTCAGCTTGGGTGCCAGCGCGATCTACCTGATCAATGACATCATGGATGTGGAAAGCGATCGCTTGCATCCCACCAAGTGCAAGCGACCCATCGCCGCTGGCCAGGTCAGCGTGCCAGTAGCGCTGGTGACAGCGCTCGTTTGCCTGGTGGGCGCCCTGGCCCTGGCCTGGCAATCCACTCCCGTCTCCGGAGGCAACGTGGCCTGGGTTGTGCTGGCCTACATGCTCATGAACCTGCTCTACAGCATCAAGCTGAAGCACGTGGTGATCGTGGATGCCTTCATCATCGCTGCGGGTTTCCTGATGCGCTTGGAAGCCGGCGGGCTTGCAGCGAGAGTACCCCTGTCCAGCTGGATCATGCTGTGCACGTTCTTCCTGGCCTTGTTCCTGGCTTTCTGCAAACGCCGAGCTGAGATCGATCTGCTGGGCGAGGGGCGGGGTGAGCACCGCAAGATCCTGCTCGAGTACACCCCCGGCTTTTTGGATCAGATCACGGTGGTGCTCGCCGCTTGCACAGTGATCACCTACACCATGTGGACCGTGGCGCCCAATAACGCTTGGGCCGGCGACACCAAGATGGTCTACACCGTGCCCTTCGTGGTCTTCGGGCTGTTCCGTTATTTGTTGCTCGTGCAGACCCAGAAGGGCGGCGGCAGCCCGACGCGGGTTCTATTGGGCGGGGACTCCACCTTCGTGGCGAACTGCCTCGCCTATGCGCTGGCCGTCTACCTGCTGGCGGCACGCTAGGCGCCGGGTCAGCGCGCTCTAGCGCTGGGGACTCGCCAAGAGCTTGGGCAGCAGGCTGCCGAGCAACCGAGCCCGTTGATCCAATCGTTGTCGCACTTGCTCCAGAGAGGGGAAGATGCCTGGCGGTTCGGCCAAGGCACGCCACCCTTCGAGGGCCACCGCAAAGTCACCACGCTCACTCTGGGCTCCGCGCCAGAGCCAAGTCTCGATGGCTAATTCTGCACCCTGACCATCGGCTAGGGGATCACTCAGCTGCTGCACCAGCCAGGTGGCGGCTTGGTCTCCGGCCCCCAGTAGGACCAAGCCGGTTGCGGCAGCCTGGCACAGGTCTGCAGGCTCCTCATTCGGCTGGAAGGCCGCCCGCAGGCTGGCTAGGCCTTCCGAGACTCCCGTGCGTCCCAAGGCCCGCAGGGCGGCCACTCGCAATTCGTGCTGCTGACCCCTTTCGCTCTTGGCAGCCAAGACGGGTACGGCGGGCGGGTAGCCGATTCGTCCCAGGGCCTCCGCAGCAGCCGGGGCCAGGCGTGGATCCCCGAGCGCTCTGAGCAGCGCCTGCCCGGTGCGCGAGGCGCGCGGGCCCATACGCTCAAGAACCTGAGCCGTGTGCAGTCGGATGTGAGCGTCGGAGTCAGCCAGGGCCGGCGTGATTTCCATAGCGACCCAGGGCCCCATGTTGGCCAGCACGTGGCGCGCATCATCGACACCGCGCAATTGGAAGTGCTGTTCCGACAGTTCACTGACCAGCCTCCAAACCTCCCGCCGCAACAGGAGCGAGGGGCTGAGTTGGGGCAGTTCCGTCGCTCGCTGGGAAGACCACAGAGCTCTCAACTGTGAGCGTTCGACCCCGGCTCGGGCGGCAGCATCCTGGAGCAGTTGGGCAGCCGTATTCACCTCGGGTTGGTTCGCAGCCCGTTCAGCCAAATCCTCCAGAGCAGCCAGCCCGGCGTAGTTGTTGAAGTGCAGCAACGCGCGTCCCAGCCATAGGTAGGTGGGGGGGTCCTTTTCGTACCTCAGCCGCAGCAGCAGTCTGGGTAATACCTGGTCCTGGCTGGTGTTTCCCAGGTACCAAGCACACCAACTACGCATCCAGGCCTCCGGAGCCAACTCGACCCGTCGCAGTAGTGCCTCGGCGGCCAGGGGATGGTCGAGTGCGGCCAGCAATTCTGCCGCGGCCAGGCGTTGAGCCGCTTCCCGCGCATCGTCAACGAGCCACTCCCGTAGCCGGGGAACTGCCGCCGGCCCGATATCTTCGTTGATGGCCTCGAGCGGGACCTGGCGCAGGGCGCCTGTAGAACTGACCAACATCGTCACCAGCCCATCCAGATCCTGAAGTTGGGCAGGGGTCAGCTCGGGGAGTGGGTCGGAAGTGCCCAACTCACGGTCCAACTCGGCCAAGCGCGATTGCACCACCGGACCCAGTTGCGGCGCGGGAGTTGATTCAGGTTCTTGCGGCTGGCCACAGCCCACGGACAGGAGCAGGGCGACGCTGGCGGCCCACAGGCGCGGGCTCATTTCGGCGCCTCGGTGCCGCCTACCCGTACGCGGTGGACCTCCTGGGAGTCACTCAGGGGATCTCTGACCTCGGCCAGAGTGTGAGGCTCGCCGCTCACGGGATCTCGGTAGAAGGGCGTCAGTTTGTAGACCAGCAGGACTTCCAAGGCGCCCTCGCTGTCGGGTCCGTCGATCAGCAGTTCTCGCTTCTCATCGGGCAGCAACAGGGTGCTGGGCACGTCCACTTCCCAACGGTACGGATCCCGAATGCGGTGCAGGTGCCGCCAAGCCAACTCTTCGCCGGTAGCGGACACGGGCCGCCACCAGAGATCGGAAGCGCGGGACCGTTCGTCCGTGGGGTAAGCGTGACCCGCTGCCACGTTGCTGACATGGACCTGCACACCGACCTCGGTTCGCTGCGCCTCAAGCGTGACGGCCTGGGAAACCAAGCCCAGGTCGTGGCCACCTGGCATGCCGTGGTGTCGGCCACGGTTCGGGTTCCCATCGCGGAAGGGCATGTGACAGAAGAGGCAACCCTCCCCGCGTTCGGCCCAGGCGGTCGTGCGCCATTGGTCCACGGTCTTGTGTTGGTTGTGGCAAACGCCGCAGTAGTCCTCGCGCTGCAGGCTGACCGTCGCCACCGGCCGACACGCCACGTTGGGATTGTCGATCGTCCCCGCTACACGCCCATCGGGAAGCAAGTGGCAAGCAATGCAGTCCACTCCTTCGCTACGCCTGGATGAGCGTGGCAAGACTCGGTTGCCGACTCCGGTTTCGAAGACTGGGCGCGGTGCGTGGCAGTCGATGCAGTCCTTGTTTTGGAAGTTGTTGGACTGACTTGGAGCCCGCACGTCAGGGTCGATCCAAGAACGCGCATGCCAGGAGTCTTGCCACTCGGCGAAGACCTGCTCGTGGCAGGTCATGCACTGCCTGGAAGAGGTCCAAGTCTGGGGCGTCGCGCTTGCTTGGTCGCCACCAGGAATGAGTAGGGACACAAGCAGCCAGGCGAAGAGGGTCGCTACCAGAATTCCTGCGGCGCGCCTCATGCCTGGCGCTCCAGGTCCAAGGTGCCGTCCTGTTGCATGTACAAGGTGCGGCTGGCGAGCGCGGCAGCTTCGGCGGGGTCGTGCGTCACGTGCAGGATGGTGAGGTCGAGTCGTTCCCGGAGGCTGTTGAACAACTCCAGGAGTCCCATGCGACGCTCAGCATCCAGGGGGCCAAGCGGTTCGTCGAGGAGCAGCAGGCGTGGACGGGGCGCCAGGGCGCGGGCCAGGGCCAAGCGTTGGGCCTCTCCGCCGGACAATCCCCCAGGTCGCCGATCCTCAAAGCCCTGCAAGTCGACCTGGGCAAACAACTCCGCACGCCTTGCCGCCCACTCCGCAGGGGGCACGTCGGCGCAACGCAATACGAAGTCCAAATGTGCGGCGGCGTTCATGTGCGGCCACAGTGCGCCACCTTGAAATAGGAACCCGATTCCCCGGTCCTGGGGTCGAACCTGGGTCTGCGGACCCCGACTGACGCAGCGCCCGAAGAGGGAGACCTGGCCGTCGCTGGGGCCCAGCAGGCCGGCCAAGACGCGCAGGAGACTGCTCTTGCCGCAGCCCGAAGGGCCGACCAGCAGCACGTGTTCTCCGGTCCCAAGGTCCAGGTCCAGGGGTCCCAGGGTGGCCTCAGCTCCTAGTCGCGCGCGCAGGCCGCGAACGGCAACTGCGGATTGAGTCTGGTCGCTCACGGTAGTACCTCCAATTCCTTCCCGCCGAATAGGCGCCAAAGCAGCCCCGGCACGATCGTGACGAACAAGATCAAGAGGGCTAGAGCTGCGACAAAATCGTCGCGCCCGAAGTGAACGGCGTTAAACATGCGGAACATGACGGTGTCGTTGGCAGCAGGCACCAGGATAGCCGCATCCAGTTCGCGCATGGCCAACACGAACATCAAGATCCAACCTCCAACGAGTGAGGGCAGCAGCCCGGGAGCCACGATCTTTGCCAGGCGACGAATGGGCCCTGCACCGGCTAGCTCCGCTGCCTGTTCGAGTTGCGGATCGAGGGATGCCACCGCGCCAGAGCTGATCAAGGTGGGGAAGGCCAGGAAGCGCCCCACGTAGAGCAGGACGACCATGCCGCCGCTGCCGTAGAAGCCGTAGGTCCAGGTGTGATTCCAGAGCGTGATATTGCCGATGCCGAACAGGATTGCGGGCACGGCCAGGGGTAACACGCAGAGGAGTTCGAGGAGCCATCCGTGGCGCCAGCGCGCGATGGCGTGGCCAAGGACCAGGGCCAGAGGCAGGGCCAGCGTTGCGGCCAAGATGGAGTAACCCAGGCTGGCCAGCAGGTTGTCGCGGCACAGGTCGAGTGCCTTAGCGAAGGCGGCCTGGAACTTGCCCAGACTCCAACCCGTGGGGCCGCCGCCAGCCTCAAACAGCATGCGGCCCAGTGGAATCAGGGCTCCCAATGTCACCAAACCCCAAGCGAGGGCGGCCAGGCCCCAACGCCACTTGCCCAGGCCCAAGGTACGCGGGGCGATGAAGTCCGAGTCCAGAGTGGCCAGGGCGCCCCGCCTTCTCAGCGCCAACGCGGGCAGGAGCGCCGAGAGGATCAAGAGCACAAGCGGCAGGGCCGTCGCCACTGCGCGCGAGTCATCTTCTTCCACGCGCCAGTTGGCGAACACTTCGTCGGCGTAGACGTTGAACTTGGGTCCCACGGAGGAGACGAAGTCAGGCAGCGCAAAGTCACTGGCAGCGAACAGGAAGGCGAAGCAGGCTCCGCTCAGGGCCGCGGGCAGTAGCAAGCGAAACTCCATGCGTAGGACGGCAGGGAGTCCGCCACTGAGCAGGGCGGCTTCCTCACGCCGTCGGTCCATGCGCCGTGCGGCCTTGGCGGTGAACAGCGCCACGATAGGAAAGGTGGAGAGCCCCATGAGCAGAGTCGTCATGCTGGCCCCGCGCAATTGCGGCAGGAGCACCGTCCAGCTGACGGCCAGCAGTAGGGGTGGCATGATCAAGGGCACGAGCCCTAGGGAGCGCAACCAGGCGGCGCCCGGGAGGTCCGTGCGGGCAGTTAGGTACCCGAAAGGGGCGCCGAAGATCAGCGAGAGGCCCGCCGCACCGCCGCCCAGCAACAGCGTGCGGCCCAGGAGACTCAGCGTGCGTTCATCCAGGAGTCCTTTGAGTACGCCGGGATCCTGCACCACGCCCAAGGCCATGATCGCTACGGGTGCCAACCCCGCTAGGGCCAGCAGCGTCAACGAGAGGGTCAGAAGTGAGCGGCTCAATTGTTGACGAAGAGCTCCCGCAGCATGCGTTCCCGGCTCTCGATCTGGGCGCCCAGTGCGGAATAACTGACGCGCATGGCCACGAGGTCCGAACAGACGTGTGACGGTCGGGCGACCGAGGCGCGGACGGGTATCTGAGCCGAGCGCGAGAAAGCCATGCGCTCCTCAATCTTCTCCGACAAAACCCAGTCCACAAACCGCTCGGCAGCTGAGCGGTGTGGCGCATTGTTGAGAATCGCGACGGTATTGGGAATCAACAGTGTGCCCAGTGCTGGCTCCCCGTTGGGACCGGGCTCCTGGTCCGGCAAGATGCGTACCACGGGGGCACCCTTGAGGCGTGCGACATTGAAGTCATCCGTATCCGTCCAAGCCCAGGCCAGCTGCCCCGACTCGACCAGTTGGCGTGTGCGCCCGTTGCTTTGGGCGACGTTGACCGGCGGCTCGTCCAGGGTCGAGCCTTCCGCGATGGCTGTGAGGTAGCGCAGGGCAGCCTCTTCGCCGATGGCGTCAAAGAGTGCGCAGGCGTGGGTCAAGGTCGTGCCCGTCAAGGGCTTGGCGAAAGCCACTTGGCCCGCCCAGCGCGAATCGAGCAGGTCCCACATTCCTCGAATCGACTCGGGATCCGGTACCAGATCCGTGTTGACGATCAAGCAGCGCGCGCGGGCAGCGAATCCCGTCCAGCGCGCTTCTGGATCCTTGAACTGCTCGGGGATGTTGGCCGCGCTAGGGGACTTGTAGGAAGCCAAGAAACCAAGGTTGGCCAGCCGGACAGTTTGGGCCACCTCGTTGTTCCAGTAGACGTCGCAGCGTGGGACCTCGGCCTCCGCGACAATGCGCTTGACGAGGCCCACTGTCTTGTTGGCCTCCGTGTCGTACTCGGCACGCACCTCGAGGCCGGTTGCCTTTTCGAACTCCTGAATCAACTCCTGGGAGAACTCCTGGTCCAGTGAGACGTAGACCACCAAGTCCGGTTGGCTGCAGCCTGCCGCCAATAGCAGTCCGAGGGTGGTCAAGCCATTGCGCAGGCGGGCGCGCAGGGCGGGCAGGAGGGAGGCAGTGACTTGGGGCATGAAATGGAGGCTATAGGGACGGCGGCAGCCTAGCAGCATTGGACCCCTAGGCGAATCCCGTGCCGCGCTACGCGGGTGGCCAGCCTGACCGCCATCGCGCTTGCATCGGAACTCCCCGTGTTTCCCACCCGTAACTCGACTGGACCCGTCGGGAAATGGGCCCCAGCAAAAGCCCCCTGCCCAAGGGGCCAAGTTCTAGGGACCACTCGACGATCTTGTGGGCTGGCGTCGGAGCGCCCGGGGGTTCGCCGGTACGAAAGCAGCACGGGCAGGCAATCCGCTGTCCCGGCAGCCTGGATCGAACGGGCAAGCGGGTGGTCGGGTGGCTCAGGTCATGGGCGGAGCGCTCGCCTCCGATCACCGCTCCGGGCTACATCTGCGTTGTGGGTGGGAAGGCCTCCCAAGTGGCTTGCGCGTCTTCCGTGTCGGCGACCCGCCGCAGCACAAGCACGAAGGCCGGCTGCGCAGAATCAGGGCTGGGGAACACTTGGGGAACGTAGTCGGCGCAGGCTTGATCTCCGTACAGGTCTTTCCAGTGCCTGGCCGCGCGGCGCAGCCGACGATCAGCGGTTTGCTCACCCTCCAAAGCAATGCGACGCACCGCGAGATAGGTCGGGGACTCGGACAAGAAAAAGGTTGGCTCCACCCGCTTGGCGTGCCCCGGTGAACGGTCATCGGAGCGGCCTGCGCGTGTAGCAACCGAACGTGTGACCAAGCCGTACGTGTCGTAGATAAAGAGGTCGGTGTCGAAGCCGATGACTCCGATCGCGGGGCGAACGAGTGACTCACCTGGCCGGGTGTGCGCCGCCAGGACGCTGGCGATTTCTTTGCGCTCGCGTGTGTTGTCGACCATGTAGCGCCACTGTTCGAGTTCGCTACGAAACTCGTCGGAGTTGAGGCGTACGTCGAAGTCTTTGCGCAGGTCCTCAGAAAAGAGGTGCACGTTGAAGGCGCAGGGCAAGCCCAATCCGGCAAGTAGAAGTCCGGCTGGCACTCGCGCCCTTGCGAGTCGAGCGAGCGCGACCGAAGACAGCAAGGCCTGCAAGGGGAGGGCCGGGACGAGCATGCGGCCAACGGGCATGTAGTCTCCACCGACGAAGACGGCATAGGAGTAGACGCCCAGGGCCGTCAGCAACAAGGCGCCAACGCGCGCCTTGATCCCGGGTCGAAGCGCGGCCAGGCCCAGCGCTGGAAGCAGTAGGGGAGTGGCGGTTGCCAGTGAGAAACCGACCACATAGTCCCACCCCATGGAGAGGGCGGCCGAACTCATGCCCACCTTGACGTAGGCCGTGTTCGCAAGCGGCAGGCCGTAGTACACATAGCGCCAAGCGTAGTAGATGGCAAAGCCCGCCAACGCGGTCGCTGCAGCTGAGACGACAGGGCGCCGAGCACGTCCTTCCAGTCGCCGCACCAGACCACCAACGAGAGCCAGAACTAGGACCCAGGCGATCCCCTGCACCCGGACCAGAGCAAGTCCGAGGCCGATGAGTCCAGCGAATCTCCCGCCGCGCAAGAGCACCAGGTGCTCGAAGGACAACAGGAACAGGCAGGCGAAGGCCATGGTTTCCAGCCCGCTCGTGGACCAAACCGTGAAGGCAGGCGAAAGTGCCAGGGTGAGGGTGCCGAGAGCCGCGCAGACCGGCGACACCCCGTATGAGCGCTGCGCGCTCTGGAAGACCCTCCACAGGGTGAACGACCCGAGGGCAAAAGACGCGCAGGGCAGCAGCAACTCCTGTGAGCCGCCGAGCCGTTCGACCATCCAGCCTAGCGCCACCCACAGGAAGTTGGAGTAGCCCTCGACCGGCGTGTGCTCGCCGAGATTGAAGCGCACTCCCGCGCCATCGGCCCAATGACGCGCGTAGCGGAAGGAGATGTAGGCGTCGTCGCAGAGCCACCAAAAGCGAGCAACCAGGGCCGCGTAGGGGACCCAGACGAGCGCGAAGAGGCTCAGCGTTCTTGGCTGAAGGCCCGGGCGCACATCGCTGGCCTCCGATCGAGAGCCGTCCTTCACTCGTCGTCGCCGCCCGCGTAACCCAATGCCTGGAAGACCTCCAAGTCGTGTGGCCCCATCTCGATCAAACTCGTCGCTCTGCGCTCGGGTCGGTTATCGATCCACGCCCCAAGTTCGGCGGAGAGTCGGGCCGCCAAGTCGGGCCTCTGCTCGATCAGGTTCTTGAGTTCACGGGGGTCTGCGTCCAGGTCGTACAGTTCGTGTTTCCCGTCGTCGGGGGAAGCCACGTACTTGTAGTGCTCTTGGATGAGGGCCACCCGCTTGCGATCGAGCCAGGCCGCCCAGGGTTCTCCGAGGTCGAGTTGTCGCAACCCGTAGTTCTCGGAGACGATGGTCCGGCGATCAGAATTGCCCGTGCGGCGAAAGGCATCGGCTCGCTCATCGAAGCCAGCAGATCGGAGCACTAGCTCGGCCAAGTGCACGTGTGAAATCCAGCCGTCTTGTTGAGTGCCCTCGCTCTGGCCAGGCAGCTTGATGGCTAGCGGTACCCGCAGGGCTTCGTCGTAGACGTCCTTCGAGTGTCCCACAAGGTCGTGCTCGCCCAGGTACTCCCCGTGGTCAGCCGTCAGGATGATCAGCGCCTCGTCGTAGATCTCCAACTCCATCAGTCGGTCGAAGAGTTCGCCCAGGCCCTCGTCCAAGTTGGCCATTGCTAGGTCGTACACACCGGTCAGTTGTTCTGTTCTTCTTGCAGGAGGCTGATCTCCGCGGGCTAGGTAGTCCTTCAAGTGTTTGAAGACTCCCTTGGTCTTGCGCACGTCGAAGCCGTCTCGCCCCGCCGTGTTGTAGGGCCGATGGGTATCCATGTAGTTGAGAAACAGGAAGAAGGGCCGCTGTTGGCGACCCGCAGCCCAGGCCAGGGCGCGTTCGTTGATCCCCTGCACCCAGGAAAACTTGCAGTCGTACCAGTCAAAGCCCCGCGCGAGGCCGTACTTGGGGGCCAGGAAGGACTCGTTGGCGACAACAGCTCCGGTGTCGTAGCCGAGTTCGGCAAAGACCTCGGCCAGGGTCAGGGGATCCGTGCTGAGAGCTGCCGCGTTGGTCGTGGCCTCGGTCACGCCTGTGAACTCGGCGGTGTCGTAGGTGCGTGCCCCGTGTTCGCGGGGGTAGAGCCCAGTGAACATCGACGCATGCGAAGGCAGGGTCCACGGGGAAGCCGCACGCGCGAAAGGGTAGGCGGTCGCCGAGTTGACGAAGGCATCCAAGCGCGGAGTCGTCTGCACCCCGTAGCCTTGCGAACTCATGTGGTCTGCTCGAAACGTGTCGAGACAAATCAGGATGACCGGAGGCCCAACCTCATGCCGTGCAGCGTTGGGTGAGCACGCGGCGAACGCCATGGCCAGCAGCAAGTTGCGCCACATGCTGGACGATTCTGCTCGTTACCCGAGGGCTTTACAAGTCGGCGCGCTCTACAATCCACGCATGGTGTGGACACGTCTCAGCCTACTGTTGTGTGTCGTGTTGGCCTGCACAGGCACGCACCGGGAGGACGAGCACGCGAGGCCCAATCTGTTGCTCATCGTGATCGACGATTTGGGCTACGGCGATCTGGGTTGCACGGGGTCGACTGAAGTGGCCACGCCGAACTTCGACCGCCTCGCCTCGCAAGGCGTGCAGTGCACCCAAGCCTACGCCACTTCATCTCTATGCAGTCCCTCACGGGCTGCGACGTTGACCGGGCGCTACCAGCAACGCTTCGGGCACGAACACAACACCGGCGACATTCGCCGTCAAGCGGCGCAGGGGATCGGCCTGCCGCTTGCGCAACAGACCTTGGCGGACGACCTCGCTCAGGCGGGTTACGCGACGGCCGCCATCGGCAAATGGCACCTGGGCGTGAACAGGGAATTTCATCCGCTTCGGCGAGGCTTCCAAAGTTTCTTCGGACACCTCGGCGGTGGGCACTCCTACAGCGTGTGGGACGACCCCAAGACTGGACCGATCCTTGACGGCGAAACGCCCGCGGTTGGCGACACGTACCTGACAGAAGCCTTTACGGACGAGGCGGTGAGTTTTATTGAGACGGGGCGTTCAGAGCCTTTCTTCCTCTACCTGTCCTACAACGCACCCCATGCGCCACTTGAGGCGCCGGTGGAGTACGTGGAGGCGGTCGCTCAGATGGAGGATCAGGAGCGACGTACCTACCTCGCCATGGTCGCTGCCTTGGACTCGGGGCTGGGGCGCGTGCTCGACGCGCTGGACAGTCGCGGCCTGGCGGATGAGACGCTGGTCGTACTCATGAACGACAACGGTGCTCCGCGGGCGCACAGGCTCAATCGCCCCTTCCGCGGACACAAGCAGAGCCACTACGAAGGCGGGATTCGGGTGCCGTTCTTTGTACGTTGGCCAGGGCATGTACCGTCTCAGTCGACCTTTGACGGTCTGGTGTCGACTCTCGACATTGCGCCGACGATGCGATCCGCGGCTGGCGTCGAGTCAGGTCGTCCTTCGGACGGTGTGGATCTGCGGCCCTACTTGGCCGGTCTGCGCGGGGCGCAAACCCCGCACTCTGCCCTCTTCTGGCGTCGTGGCGAACGGCACGCGGCGCGCGTTGATGATTGGAAGATGGTTGTGCAACGCAAGGGCGTCGAGTTGTTTGATCTGGCGCAAGACCCGGGTGAACTGCAGGACCTCGCTCGTGCTTACCCGCAGCGCCTCGAGGCTCTTGAGCAAGCCTACGCGAACTGGGAGTCGCAACTTGTGCCGCCCCTCTGGGAGTGGGTGGATTGAGAGGACGGGGTTCGAATCGGCTGGCCCAGCAGCGGGTCCGGGGAACTCGCGCAGGCGGGCGGGCCCCTTCCGATCAGGGCCTCGGGTCGCTAGTCGTCACCCGCGTATCCAAGTGCTTCCATACGCCGCGATAGATCTTCTGGGATTGGGTGCAATTCCGGCGCGGCGTGGACCCAGATGAAGGCGTCCACTGTCTTGCGCCCACCGCGTTGCTGTGTCGGGGGCGCGGGCCAGTCCACTGCATCGGCTGCGAGGGTCAACGGCCAAGGATCCTCTCCGAGGGACTCGCCCCTGGCCATGACGGGGCCGGTGAGTCCCTCTACCTGCTCGATCACCAGGCGCGCCTGTGGAGGCGTCATACGCACGATCACCTCATCGAAGTCCTGTTGGCTCCGTTGTCGAGCGGTGTTTTGGCGCGAGGTCCCACGCAACACCAGAGCCAGTTCGATCACTCCAGTCACCGGGTCGACGCTGAACTCATCTTCATCCTCCAGCTCGATTCCAACCAGGTCACCCAGCTGCCCGCCCTCGACGCGCAAGCGAGCCCGCACGGTCACGGGTTCGGAACTCGTCCGAGCGCTCGCAAAGCGCAGGTGCACGCCCGCCGCACTCTCCGCCCGTTTCGCGTCCAGGAGTCCTTGCAGGGTCTGTGCGAGGTTGGGTTCCGCCGAGCTCAAGTCATGGAGTTCCTCCGGATCGGCGGCCAAGTTGAACAATACAGCCCTGGGCTCCGGCTTCATGCATCCGGATGTACTTCCAGTTTCCCAGGATGACCGCCTCCGCGCGATGCAGCTTGCCATCGTGTCGCAGGAGGTTGAGGTCTAGAAAAAACGGGCGTTGCTCCCACTCTGTCAGGGCGTCGCCCGATAGCAACGGCGACAGGTCCGTGCCGTCCAATCCCGCGGGGACAGGACGGCCCACCGCAGCCATGACTGTCGGAACCATGTCGAGCAGTGAAGCGCGGGCGGTGATCCGATTCCCACCCCCCTGTGCTCCGGGAAAGTGAACCACCAAGGGCACGCGCACACTCTCCTCAAACAACTGCTGGCCATGTCCCCCGTGCCCGTGATCAAGATGTTCTTCTCCATGGTCGCTGGTGAACACGATCAAGGTGTTATCTAGCAGCCCGCGGGCGCGTAGAGCGTCGAGAACTCGCCCAAAGTGCTCGTCTGCGAAGCGCAATTCGGCGTCGTACAGCGCACGCATGTTCTCGACAACTTCGGCTGGAGTGTCGGGCGAGAGGGAACCGGGCAAGGGTGCGATGCTCGGATGGTCCGTAAAGAGTCGATCGTAGGGCTCAGGCGGCGTGTTGGGGCCGTGGGGGTCGATGGTGTGGACGTACAGGAAGAACGGCCGTGGGTTGTCTGCGAAACCATCCAGCAGGGGCTCAAGGTGTTCGGCCACCAGTGCGGCATTCGCGTCCTGCCACTGGGGAGCGAGGGCGCCCAGGTCTTCGAAGTGTTCAAAGCCGCGTCCGAAACCCCAAGTCTCCACAACGTGAGGGTTGGTCACGATCGAAGCGCAGGCATAGCCCTCTGCGGCCAGGAGTTCGGCCAACAGAGGTGCGTCCTTCGAAATCCTGTTCTTGCGTGATCGCGCACCGTGCCGCGCGGGGGCTAGGCCGGTGAGGAGTGATGCCGTTGAGGCGCGCGTCCATGAGCTCGGCGCGTAGGCGCGCTCGAACAACACGCTTTCCCTGGCGAATTGCTCCAAGCGGGGTGTGGTCTCCCGTTCGTAGCCGTAGGCGGACAGGTGGTCCGCGCGGGTTGTGTCGACCACGTAGAAGAGAACGTTGGCTGGGCCCGCGCTGGGCGCCTCGTCGCGAGAGCAGGCCAGCAGCAACAAGCCTGCGAGTGCGACGACACATCGATTCGGGATTTGCATGTCAAGATCAATCTTAGCCGACGCGGCGTCAGGGGCGTCGCCGAGTGGGTTCCCCGTTGGGAACGAAGGTCCCCAGAGCCATCGTGAAGCGCTTCGTCCCGACCACCATTTCACGTTTCTCGACCACCTTGTAGTGCCGACGCAAGAGATCGCGCAGGGGGCGGTTGCCACCCTTCATCGGTAGGTAGATCGTGGCGAATTGCTGCTCTTGGATCATCTCTTTCAACGCTTGAGGAAAGGGCAGGCCGGTGTCGTTGCCCTTGACGCCCAGGTAGTCCTCAAGGGCGATCAAGTTCGGACGCATGCCTTGCCCCTCAATGGGGGTCGTGAAGTAACCCCAGGGCGCAACCCAGACCTGCCCCAGCTCACAGCGCTCCCGAACGTCGGCTTGCAGCGCTTCCCAGCGCTCCAAATCGGCCGTCGGAAGGGTCGCATCCGCTGCAACCAACTTGTGTTGCACCAGGAAAGCACCCGTCAACAAGAGGGCCAGGCATTGGACTGCCCGGCGGCCGTGCGCCGTCGCGCGCGTGCGGGCCAGCCACGCGAAGACAACTGGAAGGGCCGCTGCGAAAATCGGGCCCAGGGGCATCAGCACTTTGAACGTGGCGCCGCTGCGCGCGTGCGACGTGAAGCTGAAAGCGGCCGTGGCCAAGGCCGCGATCGCGAGCACGAGTGTGGATCGCCGCTCTTCATCCTGAACGCGAGTCTTGAGCAGCACGGCCATCGCCGTCAGCAATCCGGCCAGGGGCAGGCCCGTAGCGAGAAAATCACCCGTGAGGATGGTGCGCACGCGATCTGCAGGAAAGCTGTGTTGCGTTGGCAGGAACACACCGTAGCGCCAGAACCACCCGTCACTGGACCCATTAGCCAGGGCCAGAAGGCTCCCACCCAGTCCGAGGAAAGTCAGGCTGGCGAGCGCACCCCGCCGCCAGTCCAGCAGCAAGATGCCGCTAAGCAGAACGACGGTGTACGCCAACGTACTCTGCTTGGAGAAGTACGCACCGGTGCACAAGACCCCCAGGAGCAGGGCCCCGCCTCGACCGCGCCCGCAGACGGCGACCCACGTCGCCAGCAGCACAAACAGCGTGCTCATCGGATCCACACGAGGGGAGTCGTAGAAGTACTCGCAAAGCGAATAGCCAGCGACGACCAAGGGGACGCCCAGCGCGGTCCAAGCCCAGGAGCGCGTCATCCGTTTCACTAGTGAGAGGGCCACGACCGCGCTGGCTCCAATAAGCAGGATCGAGGACAGCCGACAGGCAAATTCACCCTCACCGACCCCACCCATGATCAGCGCCGCAAAGTAGTAGTAGAGCGGTGTGTAGACCAACGGGACCCAGCGGTCGGTCGGCTCGATGTAGAGGGGCTGGCCCTGACGGACCCGGATGACGTGATCCACGATACTGCCACCCAGTCGGTCGTGAACGAGTGGCTCGCTGAGACGGGCGCTCATCGACGCGGCCAGCTCCCCCAATTGGCTGATGGTGAGGAGCGCCAAACCGAGGCCAAGTAGGAGCCTGAGAGCCCGCAGTGCCCGCCCGTGCGCTCCAGGACTCGTGGGCTTGGAGGATTGCTTCAATCCTCATCCTCGCCCGCATAACCCAATTCGCGCATCTCGCGTAGGTGCTCAGCATCGGGCCCACCCACCTGAGATCCCTGGCGCAAATTTGCCTGCTGCTCTCCTCGCAGCAACTGCTGGAGCATGAATGCATCGAGCGCTTGCGCTTGCCTGGCGAGCTCGTCGGGATGATCCGCGGCCACGTTCATTTGCTCGTAAGGATCCGCACCCAAGTCATAGAGTTCATCGCCCTCATTTCCGCGCACGATCTTCCAGCGCGCTCCGCGCAGCATGGTCAACCCACGCTTGGGAGGGGACATGCCGAAGACGGGCGGACGGATGCCCGCCGCAAGTGCGTTTGTACCGTGGAATTGCTCCACGAATTCCTGGTCTGCGAGTCCCGGCAGCTGGGCCAGCACCGTCGGCAGAACATCGACTGTCGAAAGCAGGTGGGGGATACGGGCAGGTGCGTGGCCAGGGAGACGCATGATCAGAGGGACCGCGAGCTGCTCGTCCCAGACAACGCCATGGGCCAGGTAATCGTGTTGGCCAAGCCCCTGACCGTGGTCCCCGACAACCACGACCGCTGTGCGCGTCCAGTCTGCACGATCGCGTAGTCGCTCGAAGAGAGGTGCCAACTGGTCGTCCAGCCAGCGCACGGAGCCGTCGTAGAGGTTGACCACCTCGACCGCGGTGGTCTTGCCCACTTGCCTCCCGCGCAGCTCAGGGGAAAACCCCATTCGGTCCAGCCTCGCACGCAGCGCTTCGTCTGCCTCAAAGAGGCCGTCGTAGGGTGCCGGGGGCTGCTGTCCCCGCACATAGGGTCCATGGGCATCGAAGAGGTGTACCCACAAGAACCAGGGCTTGCCGGCGGACTGCTGATCAAGCCAGGCGTGGGCTTCTGCCAGGGTTTCGGTCGCCGTTCGGCGGGCGCTCTCCGGTTCACTCCACTCCTGGAACCCCAGGGACAATCCGGTGATCGCCTTAAGGGGTGCAGCGCTCACGAAGCCACCCGTTGCGTAGCCGCGCTGCCGCGCGTGTTGGGCAAACGACTTGAGGCTGGGAGTGGAGCGGAAGGCCTGGGCCTGCTGGACGCTAGCGGGCTTGAGGTTTGCGTTGGAGAGTACCCCGTGTTCGTGCGGATAGACTCCGGTCAGGAGCGAGAGGTGACTCGGAGTTGTATGCGCGATCGGAGCGAAGCACCGGTCAAAGACCAACGCCTCGTCCATCAGGGCGTCTAAATTGGGTGTGGTATCGCGGGGGTAGCCATAACCTCCGACGTGATCCGTGCGCAGTGTGTCGAGCGTCAAGAGCACCAGGTTCGGAGGCGTAACGGGGGGGGTGGATCCGGGGTCCGCACACGCGACGAGCCAGGGCAGTAGCCAGAGTGAGGGTCGCAGAGAGCGCATGTCGGAGGATAAGGTGTCGCAAACTGCGCCACACCTCTCTTGGCAGAAAGGTCTTCTGTTGACAGTAGCGCTCAGAGGCCGTACGCGCTGACCGCATGGAGCCCAGCTCCCTTGGCGGCAGGGTCATTCGTGGTGGGGGGGCGGGTGCGTGCCGCGGCTCCTGTTGGCGCTCCATCCCCAGATGGCGCCAAAGTACTGGTTGCCCGCGCAGGACCGACAATCGAACACCACGAGGGCGGGGAATTTCGCGAGAATCACCGACTTCGTGATCACGCCAACAACCCTTACGATACTCCCGTGAACCAATATCGAACTCGACTTGCCGTGGTGTGTTTTCTTCAGCTTGGTGTCTGCTCGTTTGCGGCGTCGCAGCTGCCCACACCCAGCCGTCCCAATGTCGTGGTGATCACCTTGGATACCATGCGCGCCGATCATATGGGCTGCTACGGGTACTTCCGGGAGACTTCGCCCAGGCTGGATCAACTGGCGGCCTCGTCTGTCCTGTTCGAACGCTGCTTGGTTCCGATGTCCACCACCCTGCCCAGCCACACGTCTATCTTCACGGGCGTTTGGCCGGCTGAGCACGGGGTCTTGGCCAATATCAAGAAGCAGTTCATCTACGAGCGCGATCCCTCGCTAGTCACCCTGGCTGAGGTCTTCAAGGCGTCGGGATACAAGACGGGGGCCTTTGTCAGTGCGTTCCCCTTGAGGGCTGGGGCCGGCCTCGCCACCGGTTTTGACGTTTACAACCAACCCACACGCAACAAGGAACGTGACGCCGAGAAGACCACGCGACAAGCGATCTCTTGGCTCAAGGGTGTGGGCGACCAGCCGTTCTTCTTATGGGTGCACTACTTTGATCCGCATGGTCCCTACCTGCCCCCCAGTCCGTACGACGAGGCCTTCAAGACCACTGCCGAACTGCGCCAGTGGTTAGGTGAACGCGCGGTTGCCCTGACCGTATTCCGCAGCAAGGTCAAACGCACCGAGCAGGGGAACCGGGTAAACGTGCTCGGGAGCGTGAACCAATACGATGGTGAGATCGCTTTCATGGACCATCACATCGGAGTGTTGCTGGATCATCTGAAGGGTGCCAATGTATGGGGGCGCACGGTCGTGGCCGTCCTGGGCGATCACGGAGAGGGTTTGAATCAACACCGTGAACCCGGGCACGGTTTCTCCTGGGATGAGCAGGTACGTGTGCCCTTTCTGCTCAGGGCCCCCGGCTTGGAAGCGCGCCGGGAGAGTCGACTGGTGTCGGCGGCCGACCTGGGCCCCACCCTGTTGGGTCTGATGAATCTGCCGGGTTCGGAACAGAAGACACAGCACGAGAGGCGCACCCGGGGCCTTGATGTCTTGCATCCCAGCTTCGAGCCTCGGCCACTGTTGGTGCAGAGTTCAGCTCGAGCCGAGCTGACTGAGCACAGATCCGAACTGGCCCTCACGACCGGGCGCTGGAAGTTCATGCGTCGTTCAGACGGCGGGGCGTCCCTATTTGACTTGCAGAGTGACCCGTTCGAGCTGCACGATGTGGCCGTGCTCTATCCCCAAAAGACGGTAGAGCTGTCGATCAGGGCGGAAGAACTCCTCGAAGCGCAAGTCGCACTGCGCCAATCCAAGAGTCGTCCTGCAACGGAAGAAGAGGTCGATACGCTGCGTGGACTGGGCTATGGCGGCGACGACGACGACTGAGTGGCCGGCGGGCACAGACAAGGGCCTGGGGATTCTCCCTTGCCGTAGTGCGCAGGCAGAGAAGTCCGGCAGCTTGGTACTCTTGGGTCCAGGAGGAAACTCGAGCGTCCTACCCTGGGGCCCGCTTGACGGCCTTCGAGTTGGGCCCGTAGCCTCTCAGGTTCCGCCCCGCAGACGCCTGACCAACCGACCCCATTCCATTGAACCTCGCCCAACGCATGTCCCTGCTGGGGACCGAAACTGCTTTTGAAGTCTTTGCCAAGGCCAAGCGCCTAGAGGCTCAAGGCAAGGACATCGTCCATCTGCATATCGGCGCACCTGATTTTTCGACTCCGGCGAACATCGTCGAGGCGGGTGAGAAGGCCCTGCGCGACGGATGGCACAAGTACACGCCCGCCAAGGGCATCCCCGAGCTGCGCGAGGCTGTGTGCGAGGACATACTCACGCATCGCGGCGCCGAGGTGAACCCGGACGATGTTCTGATCGTGCCCGGCGGCAAGCCGACCATGTTCTACGCCATCTTGATGTTTGGAGAACCTGGCAAGGAGATCCTCTACCCCAACCCAGGCTTCCCGATTTATGAATCCTTGATTCGTTGGTCCGGTGCCACGCCGGTTCCCATTGAGTTGCGCGAGCAGAATGGCTTCTCGTTCAACGCCGAGAGTGTGTTGGAGAAGATCACCCCGAACACCTCCCTGTTGATCATCAACACGCCCGCCAACCCCACAGGCGGCGTCTTGCCCAGGGGGGAAATGGACCGGCTGGCGGCGGGCTTGGAAGCCCATCCGCACGTGACGATCCTGTGCGACGAGATCTACTCCCGGCTGTTGTATGACGGCGAGGAGCACGTGAGCATTCTGCAGTACCCCGAAGTGCGCGATCGAGCGATCATGCTGGATGGATGGAGCAAGACCTACGCCATGACGGGCTGGCGTTTGGGTTACGGAGTCTGGCCCAGCTCGATCGTGGATCAAGCCGAACGTTTGCAAATCAACTCCACCTCCTGTGCCAATGCGGTGACTCAGGTGGCCGCCATCGAGGCGCTGCGGGGACCGCAGGATGCCGTGGACGAAATGCGAGGGGCGTTCGATGAGCGTCGTCTCGTCATCCACGAGGAACTGAACGCGATTCCAGGGTTCTCCTGTGTGATGCCCAAGGGTGCTTTCTACGCCTTCCCCAATACGTCGGGTACAGGCATCGATTCCCGCGATCTCGAAGAGCGCTTCTTGAATGACGCTGGCGTGGCCTGTCTGTCAGGTGCGAGTTTCGGTGCATTGGGCGAGGGCTACATGCGCTTCAGCTACGCCAACAGCATCGACAACATTCGCGAAGGCCTACGCCGCGTGGCCACTAACCTGGAGTCCGCATGACCCGCGCCGATTTCCGCAGCGACACCCTGACGCAACCCTCGGAAAGTATGCGCGAGGCCATGGCCTCGGCCGTGGTGGGGGATGACGTCCTCGATGGAGACCCTACCGTTGCGGAACTGGAACGTGAGGCAGCCGCGTGGTTGGGCAAACCCGGTGCCCTCTTTGTGCCCTCGGGCACCATGGCCAATCAAGTGGCGCTCGGTGCGTGGACGCAACCAGGGAACGAGATCATCGTCAGTCGTTGGGCGCACGTCACTACGTTCGAAGCGGGCGCTGCGGGTTATCTGCACGGCTTGCAGTCCATTACCTTGGGCGCTGCGGATGGCGGCATGGATCCGCAGGACGTGCGCGAGGCCGTGCGGCCGGATTTCATTCATTGCCCCAAGACGGCCCTGGTGTGCCTCGAGCAAACGCACAACTACGCCGGCGGCCGCGTGCTTCCCATGGAGATGGTGAGCGGCGTCTCAGGTGTAGCGCGCGCCGCGGGGATTCCCGTTCATCTCGACGGTGCGCGCTTGGCGAACGCTGTCGTGGCGAGTGGTATTTCGGCATCCGAATGGGCCAAGTGGGCGGATTCGGTCTCTCTGTGCCTGTCCAAGGGGCTAGGGGCGCCCGTGGGCTCCGTGATCGCCGGAGATGAGAACTTCTTGCAGCGTGCCCGCTTGGTGCGCAAACGGCTGGGAGGCTGGATGCGGCAAGCCGGGGTTCTCGCGGCTGCCGGACTCATTGCGCTGCGTGATGGAGTGCAACGCTTGGAACTCGACCATCAACTGGCCCAGACCGTGGCCAAGCGTTTGGGGGCTATCGAAGGACTGCACGCAGACCCAGCCTCGGTGGACACCAATATCGTCATGGTGCGCGTGCAGCATCCGAATTGGGATGCGCCGCGCTTGGCTGCGGCATTGGGTGAGCGCGGCGTGGGCGTCATGCCCATGGGGCAGAATTTGCGCTTTGTGACCCACCTGGGTGTGGGCTCCGAGGATGTCGACGGTCTGGTCACGGCGGCCGAAGAGCTCTTGAGCTGAGTACCGCGGCCTTGATCACACGTCACTTCGCTCTGCGCCCCCTGTCTGTCTGCAATCACGACTCTTTTCTCCGGCCGGGCTGCGGCCCACACAACCAGTAATCCCATGGGCATCTTCAAGGCCTACGACATTCGCGGCCTCTACCCGCAGGAACTCGACATCGAGCTGGCGCGCAAGATCGGTCACGCTTTTGCGCGTCTGATTGGTGGCCAGCGCTTGTTGGTTGGACGGGACATGCGTGTTCATTCCCCCGACCTGGCTCAAGCCGTGATCGACGGCATGCGGGACGCGGGCTCAGACGTGTTGGATATTGGACTGGCCTCGACACCCATGACCTACTTCGCGATCGGCTCCCAGGCTGTTGACGGAGGCCTGTGCGTCACCGCTAGCCACAACCCAGGGGAATACAATGGCATGAAACTCTGCGCGGCCGGCGCACGTCCAATCAGTCGTGCCAACGGAATCGCCGACCTGGAGCGTCTGTGCGGCGAGCCCTATCCGGGTGCCGTGGAGAATCGAGGAGCACTTGAGAGTCTCGACCTGCGCGAGGCGTACCGCGAACACGTCGCGCAATTCTTCGACGTTGAACGCCCCCTGCGGATTGGGATTGACGTATCCAACGGCATGGCAGGGCACACTCTGCCGAGCATCCTTCCTGCTCTCGAGGGTGTCGAAGCCCACACGCTTTTCTTGGAACCGGACGGCACCTTTCCCAACCATGAGGCCAACCCCCTCAAGGAGGAAAACCTCGATCCAGTGCGTGAACTCGTGCGTGCGCAGGGATTGGACTTTGGTGTGTGCTTCGATGGAGACGCAGACCGTTGCTGTTTTGTGGACAATCGCGGGGAGACCGTGCCAGCGGACTTGATGACTGCGTTGTTAGCGCGCGATTTCCTGACGCGTAACACAGGTGCACCCGTGGTCTACGATCTACGCTCGTCGTGGGTCGTGAAACAGGTGATCGCCGAGGGCGGGGGGGAGCCCATTCGCGATCGAGTTGGGCACTCGTTCATCAAGGCCACCATGCGCGAGCGGGACGCCCTCTTTGCCGGGGAACTCTCTGGCCATTTCTACTTCAAGGACAACTACGTTTGTGATTCTGGGGTCATTGCGATGGTCTCCGCGATCAACTTGCTCGGTCGTCAAGTCAATGCCGATAACAGCTTGGCCGACCTGGTCGCGGACCTGCGTCGCTACCACTCCACTGGAGAGGTGAACTTCCGCGTGCAAGACAAGGCGGCAGCGATCGCTGAACTGAAAGCCAACTACAGTCAGGGAACCCAGGACGAGCTGGATGGAATTACCGTGGAGTTCGGCTGCCTGGAAGACGAGTCCTGGTGGTGGTTCAACGTGCGCGAGTCCAACACGGAACCCCTGCTGCGGCTCAACCTCGAAGCCTCCAGCGCCTCCCTTCGGGACGAGAAGCGGGATGAGCTCGTGGCCCTGCTGGGCGAGCCAGAGGCCTAGGGCGGGGCTCGAGGCTGCTGCCTGCGCAGATCGAGTGCCCACGCCCGCTGCGGATGGAATCACGAAAAAGCGCGTGCAGCCCGCATTATTCGCCCGAATGGGGAACGCCCAAAATGGACATCGGAGGGACTCGGCACCCAGCCCGAAGAGATAGGCTGCCCAGGGCTCCCGGGGGCTACCCTCCCGTGCCGATAGGGTGGATAGCCCCTCTACTTGCCCTGTCCTCCCCACCCCCATGCTTCAATTCCCCGTATTGCTGGCGCTGAGCTGGCCGCTCGTGTCTGGCCCAGGCCTTCAGGATCCGGACCTAGTCGAGCCACCGGTCACGGGCCAACCCGTTGGCGCTCCCGCGGCCCAAGATCCTGAGCCGACGCCCGAGACGCAACCGGCAACTCAGGATTCAAGGCAAGCGGGTCGCAGATGGGCTCAGCTGTTGCGCCGGGACTCAAGCGTGGGATTCACGCCGCGCACGCGGGACGCGGCTCGCGACGCCTTGGACGACCCCGAGGTCCTGGGGCTTTCGCGGTCCTGCGCCTTCTTTGCCTTGGGCTCGATTCAATCCGTAGCGGCACGACCGCTCCTGCAGCTCGAAGCGCGGGAGGCGCCCGGCATCGAACGTCGAGGAGCCGTGCTGGGGCTGGGCGAAATGGGAGCCTCACTCAAGGAAGGGGTGGAGCTCTTGCTCGAGCTGCTGAGTGACCCGGACCCTGTCATTGTCAATGACGCTCTGTTGGCCTTGGCGCGCTGTGGGTCTCCGCGTGCTCAGGCGCGCTTGGTTGAACTGGCCGCAGCTGTCGAACATCCCCTCAGGCAAGGTGCCATCGCTGCGCTCACCTTTGTCCGCCTGCCCCGGCAACCCTCGCAGTTTGAGTCCGTAACCCTGCTTCTGAACCTGCGCTTCGAATCAGCCAAGCGCTACGGCAGCTTGAACGGCAAGCCCTGGTCTCAACACCGAATGGATGAGCTGAAACAGGACGATGAGTTCCTGGATGAACTTATCCTCATGGCTGCAGCCAATCTTCGGCAACCTGGAATCAAAGATCACCTCTTGGAACTCGCCATCCAAGCGGGCCGGCCCGTGCGTTGGCGCGCAGCGGCCTACGCCCTGCCAGCTGAAGTCGAACGCATGATCCTCAGCGGCCTTGGCGGACCTAGACGTCCGCAAGAGTGGACCGAATTGATTGATGGAGCTGTGGAGTCCGGCTGGGCTGGGCAGATGCCCGAGACTTTTGGAATGGCCCTGAGTATCCGTTCCCTGGCTCCCACGGCGGCGGCGCAATTGCTGCGCGGTGACCCGGATCTGGAGCAGATCTTGCGTGCAGCGTTCCGAGGTCAGAAAAGGGAGCCCCGAATCCGGGCCGCCGAGGCCGTGGGGCGCTTGGGTCTAGAGGGCTACCTTGTCGCCTTGCGGGGTCTGTCGGAACCCGCCTTTGCGCCCGATTCCAGGGGACCTAACCGCATGCGCTTGTCTGCCGCTGCCTGGGTCGCCCGCCTGCGGCTCGGCGACCTGAGCGCGAACGAATACCTACTGGAGGTGCTCGTCGGGCGGAACCCCATGTACAACGACGACGACCGGGCCGTGGTCTTGGATGCACTCGAGAAAGCCTGCTTGGCCGAGGTCGTGGTTCAATTCCTAGACGGCGTTTCTTCGCAAGCCGAGGGATCCGTGCAGGCCGAGATCCAGGCTCTGCTGGCCCTTTCGGGTCGAGCCTCTCCTGGAGCGGACCTCAGGACGGCCTACAACGAGGCGCAGCTGGGGTCGAGTTCTGCCCGCAGGTTGCTGCGCGGCATGGCTCACTTGCCAAGAGCCGAAGACCTTGAGTTTCTCGCTGGCGTATTCCCACTGGAGGGGAGCTTCGAGAGCAACGTCTTGCTCGCCCGCGTTCTCGTCGAAAACGGGCACGAGAAAATTGAGCCCATCTTGCAGGCCGCGGTGTGGCGTGGTCCGTGGCATCGCAGTGTCTTGGCGGCGGCGGTAGTGGCCGAACACCGCGGCGTGGACCTGCTTATGCACTGGGTGGCGAACCCCCCCGCGACGGCGAGCTCGCTCGACATGCGACGCCTCGGTTTCTCGATTGGGGAATGGGGTGGGCTCGCAGTCATCGATGACCTGCGCGATTTGCTCGGCTCGGCGGCCGGTGCCGAGCGGCCTGCCCTGCAAGGTGCGCTGCTCGGGGCCCTGACCACCCGCACTCATTAGTGGTCATGGAATCCGCCAGAGCAGCGTCGCAATGGGCTCCCTGTGGGGTCGTGACCTTGACCACGGACTTCGGTCTCGCCGACCCCTACGTGGGAATCATGAAGGGTGTTGTGCTGAACGAGAACGCGCAGGCCAGCCTCGTAGACTTGACCCACGAGGTCGCGCCCCAGGACGTAAGATCTGCAGCTTGGTATCTATCCAAGAGCTGGCGCTGGTTCCCCCCCGGCAGTGTGCACGTGGCCGTCGTGGATCCGGGAGTAGGTGGGGCGCGAGAGATCCTGGTGGCCGAGTTTGAGGGACATGCATTCTTGGCGCCAGACAACGGTTTGCTCGGGGCGGTCTTGCCTGCGCATGCGAAGCTGTGGGCCGTGGACTTGGAAGCCGCGGGACTCAGGCCGCTCAGCCATACCTTTCACGGACGCGATCTCTTCGCCCCCCTCGCGGCTCGCATGAGCCGGGGGACCTGGCCGGTTGTGTTCAGCCAAGCCCAGCAGGGGGTGGCACCCATAGACTTCCCGCAGCCGCTTCGGCGCGCGGAGGGTGTGGTGGAAACCGAAGTCCTTGTCGTGGACCGTTATGGCAACCTGATCAGCGGCTTTTGTCCCGAAGGAGACGAGGCGGATGCACGACTTTGGGACGTAGAAATGGCCGGCAAGGTGATCTCCGGATGCAAGACCTACGGGGAGGTTGACACGGGGGAACTGTTGACCTTGTTAGATTCCTATGGACACCTTGAGATCGCCCAACGAGAGGGCAGCGCGGCGCAGGCCTTGGGCGTCGGGGTCGGAGCCCCTCTGATCGCCAGAAGGAAGAACACTTGAAACACACTCACATCGCATTTCTAGGTGTGCCCATGGACCTCGGCGGCGGCCGGCGGGGCGTCGACATGGGACCCAGCGCCATGCGGATCGCCGATCTCGGGCCGGCTGTCTCGGCCCTCGGCTACGACTTTGAGGATTGGGGCAATATAGCGGTACGGACCCCCGAGGACAGTCACGCCAGAGACCCCAAGGCCCGTTTCCTGGACGAGATTTCCGAGTGTTGTGCACGGCTGCGGGATCGCATCCTGGACGTTCTCGACCAAGGTAAATTTCCACTGGTCGTTGGTGGGGACCACTCCATTGCTTGCGGGACCCTGGCGGGGCTCTCGAGTCACCATCATCGCAAGGGCGAAAAGGTGGGTCTGGTCTGGTTTGATGCCCATGGGGATATGAACACGCCAGAGAGCACCGAGTCGGGCAACATCCACGGCATGCCCTTGGCCTCGATCTTGGGGCGCGGGCCCGATGCATTGACCCGCTTGAGCGAACGCTTCCCGATGGTGGACGTAGAGAACGTGGCCCTGGTGGGCGTACGCTCATTGGATAGGGGCGAACGTGATTTGATTCGCGAGATGGGCGTGACCTGTTTCACCATGAAGGACATCGACAGTCACGGCATTCACGACACGATGAAGAAGGCTTTGGATTGCGCGACTCGAGGCACCGCTGGATTCCACCTGTCCTTCGATATGGACGGCACGGATCCAGGCGTTGCCCCAGGTGTTGGCACACCTGTGCCGGGGGGCCTGACCCTGCGGGAAGCCCACACCGTGATGGAGTTGGCTGCGGAGACAGGGGCCTTGTTGGGGTTGGAGATCACAGAGATCAATCCAATCCTCGACGTGGCCAACAAGACAGCCCGTGAGGGAGCCGAATTTGTCCTCTCCGCTCTTGGAAAGCGCACGCTCTAGGTACCCATTGTGACTGGCCTGACTCGTTCCCTCCGGCAGCACCGCGCCCTCCTGCGAGATTTTGTCGTGCGCGACCTGAAAGCGCGCTACGTGGGCTCGGCCATGGGGTTTTTCTGGTCGGTCATCTTTCCGATCGTGAACCTGGGCGTGTACATGTTCGTGTTCCGCCTCATTCTCAATGCGCGCTGGTCGGATCGGCAGGGGGCCTACGAAGTCGCGCTGATCATGCTTGCCGGCATTTTGGTCTGGGCCTCGTTCGCTGAGACCCTTTCGCGAACCACGAACTGCCTCGTCGACAACGCCAACCTGATCAAGAAGGTGGTTTTTCCAGCAGAGATCCTGCCCTGGTACCTGACCGTATCGAGCTTGATCAACATGACGATCGGTCTGCCAGTCGTGCTGGGTTGTGTTGCTGCCTTTGCTTATGTCCTGCCTTCCAAGACCTTCATCAAGGTGCCGGGGCATATGGAGCAGGTTGAGGAAGCCGCTCAGTTCGTGATTGAGGATACGCCCATTGGCGAAGACCACCTGCCCTACCGCGTGCACCTGCAGCTGACCCGGGGAATGTGGCGCGACGTTGTCATTCCTCTGCGTGTGTCGGGGACCGCGACCCGCGGAGTGGACTACCTGCTTCCGGTGGACGAGGCCATTATCCGCAGCGGGGACAACACGGTCAGCTTCGTGATCACGCCCTTGAGGGACGAGGTACAGGAAGAGAACGAGACGATCACGATCGAGTTGGGTCCTCCCGCGGGGGCCGTCTTGTACGAACCCGAAGCGTGGGAGCCGTGGGCAACGTCGCGTTGGCAGTGGACCCTGAGCGATGCGCCGGCCGCGCCGACGATAGTCCCCGACGCACCCCAGGGGTTGATTCATCCGCAGTACGGAAATGGCGACAACGCGTACCATCCCCTGAGCCTGGGCCTCGGCCTGCTTGCCCTTCCGCTCCTGTTCCTGCTGCAGGCGATCTTTACCGTCGGGTTGGGCTACATCCTCACTACCTTGAACATCTTTCTCCGCGACACCTTCCACCTGGTGGGCGTGGGAATCACGGTCTGGATGTTCGCGACGCCCATTTTCTACCCGGCCTTCATGGTGAGAAATGAAGGCTTCGGATGGATACTGGAGATCAACCCCATGCATTGGCTGATCGAGTGCTACCGCTCGGTCTTGCTGTTTGGCCTATGGCCTGATCCCCTGCTGATACTGAGGCTGGTGCTGGTTAGTGTCGGCATCTTCATCTTGGGGGGCCGCTTTTTCATGTCCCAGAAATCCAAATTCCCGGACCTGCTTTGATTCCCGACCAGCAATCAGCCGCGATCCAGCCGGACAGGACCATTGCTATCCAGGCCAATGGCCTAGGCAAGGCCTATCAGTTGTACGACAAGCCGATCGATCGGCTGAAGGATCTGTGTTTCGGAGGGCCTCGGTACCGTGAGTTTTGGGCCGTTCGCGATGTCTACTTGGATGTGCCGCACGGATCAACCGTGGGCATTATTGGCGAGAATGGTGCAGGCAAGAGCACCCTGCTCAAGCTCTTGACGGGCATCACGATCCCCTCGACCGGAGAGGTCAACGTGCACGGCCGCATCGCCTCATTGCTCGAACTCGGTGCCGGCTTCCACCCTGAATTCAGCGGTCGCGAGAACATCTTCCTGAATTGCTCGATCCTCGGTATGGGTAATGAGGAGATTCAGGAACGCTACGAGTCCATCGTGGAATTCTCAGAGTTAGGTGAGTTCATCGAGAGGCCGGTCAAGACCTACTCGTCGGGTATGTACGTTCGGCTGGGTTTTGCCGTGGCCTCGAGCGTGGACCCGGACATCTTGCTGATCGACGAGGCCCTGTCCGTGGGCGACGAGCACTTCAAAGGCAAGTGCATCAATCGACTGAACGAGTTCCGTGAACAGGGCAAGACGACGGTTTTTGTCTCGCATGACATGGGATCGATCAAGTCCATGTGCCAACACGTGATCTTGATGGCGCAGGGCGAGATTCTCGAACAAGGCAGTGCCGAAGATGTCGCGGATGCCTACCTCAAGCGTGCGCACGAGCGAGGGAACGAGCGCTTGTCCAGCTACAACCGCGAGGGCAGCGCGTACCCGCGCTGGGGCACCGGAGAAATCGAGACGGGCGAGGTAGAGCTCTTCGGACAGGGCGCAGAACCCACTCATGTATTCAGCCCCGGGGACCCGTTCAAGGTCCGAATTCACTATCAAGCCCGCGGGGAATGTCAGGAGCCAGTGTTTGGGATTGGCCTCTACCGCTCAGACGGCACCTACATCAATGGCTCGAACCACGGCTGGCGCAAGCTGCCCATCCAGCTGGGCCCCGTGGCGACGGGCGAGACGGGCATCGTGGAGATGATGTTCGAGTCCCTGCCCCTGCTGCAGGGCGAGTACTATCTGACCACGTTCCTCTACGAGCATGGCAAGGCGGCTCCGACCGCCATCGACCACCGCGAGCATGCCGTGACCTTTGAAGTTGTCGATGCGTCACCCACTCAGCACGGAATGCTCTACCTGCCCACCCGCTGGGCCGTTCAACGTACGGCCGGTGATGGGACGCACCTGAACAGCGAATCTGATTCATGACCGCTGACCTGCTCGAGCTGCCCTTCGATCAGTACCAGCGCTACCGCTTGGTGGCGGACATTCTGAATGAAGTGCGCCCGAAGGGCCGCCCCCTGACGATTCTGGATGTCGGTGGGCGCACCGCGCTGTTGCGACAATTCTTGCCCGACGACCTGGTCACTGCCGTGGACCTGGAGGCCAGCGAGGAGCCAGGACTCGTCCTTGGGGACGGATCCTGTTTGCCCTTCCAAGACGGGAGTTTCGACGTGGTGGCTGGCTTCGACACCCTGGAGCATGTCCCTCCCGCACTGCGCACACCCTTTGTGGATGAGTGCGCCCGGGTGGCCTCGGGCTGGGTCGTGCTGATCGGCCCCTACGCCTCCAAGCGCGTCAATGAGGCCGAGGAACGCCTCGTGGACTTCCTGAGTGAGAAGCTGAAGATTGAGCACCGCTACCTGAACGAGCATCGCACAAACGGTCTGCCTAGCCTTGGACGAGTAGAGAAGACCTTGCACAAGCACGGTCTGCAGACGACTCAGATAGGCCAGGGAAACCTGGACCGCTGGCTCGCTCTCATGTGTCTGGAACTCTACTTGGATACAGACCCTTTCTTGCGGCCCATCGCCCAGCGTTTCTTCCGCTTCTACAACGAGACTCTCTACTCCTCGGATCACGGCGGAGACATGTACCGCCACGCATTGGTGGGGGCCAAGGGCGAGGCAGCCTTGCCCAAGCGCACTGCCTCTGAGCGCGAATCCGTTGCGCCTGCAGGCACCACTCAGGCCGTGCTCTCCCTTGCACGCGAGTTGCTTGCCCTTGATAGCGAACGGGACGTCTGGCAACCAGAGTTCCAACGCCTGCAGGGCATCATCGGGGACTTGGAGGAAGACCTGCAGGGGCACAAGAGCCGATTGGCGGATCGAGAGGCGGACCTGGTGGGCCATCGCCAATCTCTTGAAGAGCGAGACCAGGAGCTAAGCTCCGCCCGCAAGGCGTACGATCAGCAGTTAGCGGCCCGGGAAGAAACTGAGTCGCAACTGCGGCAGGTTCTTTCCGATGTGCGCCACGATCTGCAGGGTCACCGAGATGCACTCGCGCAGCGAGACAAGGAACTCGATGCCTGCACTCGTTTGCAAGAGGCACAGCGCTTGGAGTTTGAGGCCACGGAGCGTGAGTTGCGAGAACAGCTCGAGGCCCACGCAACGGGACGTCAGGAAATTCTGGAGGAGTTGGCGGCCTTGCAGTCCAACCAAGTGGAACTGCAAGACGCCCTCGAGCGCACCCGTGCGGTGCTGGAGAGCACGCAGGCGGCCCTGGAGAGTCGTGCCGCGGAGCTCACGTTTTTGAAGGGTTCCCTGCGCAGTCGAATCGACAACTTCAAGCGTGTGCTTCGCGGCCGAAACGCAGAGCCCTACCTCCCGCCCCGACAGGATCCGAAAGCCTGATGCCCTAGAAAGGCCAGAAAATCGGGATCAACCAGGCGGCAGCGATCAGCATGATCAGCGCCAAGGGTGCTCCGGCCCTCACGAAGTCGCGGTAGCGGTAGTTGCCGGGGCCCATCACCATGGCATTGGCTTGGTGAGCGACGGGCGACAAGAACGCCAGGCTGGAGCCCGTGACGACGGCCATGAGCAACGGCCGGTCCGGCACTTCCAGGGAGTGGGCCAACTTCACAGCCACGTCCGTCATCATCACCGCTGTGGTCACGTTGTTGAGCACCTGCGTCAGGAGAGCCGTGCAGACCAGCAAGATGATGAGTACGGTATGCGGGCTCAAGCCGTTTTCGCCTAACCCAATGATCCACGCTGCCAAGCCGTCGGAGAGCCCCCACTGATCGAAGGCCGTACCTAGCGCGAGCATGCCGCCAATCAGGACCAGCACCTGCCAGTCGATCACGCGGTAGAGGTCCTCGGCTCGCACTGCACGGACGGCCAGTAGCCCGCCCACTCCGCACAGAGCCAGGAGAGCGAGGCTGACAGGAGTCACTGTCGCCGCCAGCAAGACAGCCAGGAGGATGGCCACGCAAGCCTTGGCGTGCCGTCCATCCGTCATGCGCTCGACCTCGTCCACGATGAGAAGTCCGCGTCCGTTGCGCGCTCGTTCGAGATCTCGGTCATGCCCCTGGATCAAGAGCGTATCTCCGACCTCCATGGCGGTGTCCTGGATGCGTTGCAGTTGCACCTCCCCGTGCTTGGAAATTGCGAGCACGTTGAGGCCCGTGCGGGAGCGAAATTCGGAGTTGATCAGCGTACGGCCTACAAAAGGAGAACCCGCGGCGATCACCGCCTCCACCAGACGCACATCGTCCGAGTAAAGGCGTGTATCGCCCACCTCGACCGCAGTGCGCGGCTTCATGGGCATTTCCTCGGAGAGGTTCACGATGTCCTCTGGGGAGCCCTGAAGGATGAGCGTGTCGTCCGCCCGAATCCGGTTGTAAGGGCCGGGGGCCAACACGGTCTTCTCGCCGGTTGCTCGCACGATTCCAAGTACGGTTACCTTGAAGCGTTCGAAGATCTTGGCGTCGGCCACGTTGCGATTGATGAGGTCGCTGGAAGGCTCGACGAGGATCTCGCTAATGAACTTCGGCACTTGGTAGCGCTCGGTCAAACTCATCCCCGTCTCCCTACTCGGGAGCAGATAGCGACCCGGACCCAAGAAGTAGAGAACTCCGACTCCGGCCAAAATCAAACCGAGGTGGCTGAACTCGAACATGCCGAAGGGCGTCCGCCCAAGTTCTCGTAGGGCCGAGTTGATGGCCGGGTTGTTGGACGTTCCCAGCACCGTCACCAGGCCCCCCAAGAGGCTGGCGAAGGCCAGGGGCATGAGCAGGCGCCCAAGGGGGATGCGGCGCGAGTGGGCCAGGCTGCTGCACACGGGAATCAGGGTGGCGACCACGCCGGTGTTCGAGAGCACCGAGGACAGCAGCGCGGCTACAATGGTCAATTGCAGGATCAGTCCCCTCTCGGTGCTGGCCGTTAGGAAGCGTGTACCAATTGCCCTTGCGATGCCGCTGCGGTTGAACGCGTAGCTGAAAATGTACATGGCCGCGATCAGGACCACGGCCTCTGACGAGAACCCCTTGAGAGCTTCCTCAGCCGTGAGGCACCCTGTCAGGGCCAAGGCCAAGACCACGCCTACGGCGATCACGTCGTAGCGCAGGCTGTCCGTTACGAACAGAACCATGCTGACGCCAAGGATCAGCAGGACCAGGTGGGGCTCGGTCAGAGGGAACATCTGCCCTGAAGATGGCAGCAGGCTTCTTCCTACGCAAGAAGTGGGCTATAAACGGCATGGTGCAAGGCGCTGCCCAGCTTCCGAAGCGCTCATCCTGACCAATGGCCTACTCTCCGATCGACCCAAAGACCCTTGTACGCCGGGCCGGGGAATGGCTCAGAACCAAGGGGCCCGACTCAGATGTGGTCGTGTCCTGCCGAGTACGTCTGGCTCGCAACCTCGAGGGTGAACCATTTGTCGCTCGCTTGAAGCCCGAGCGCGCGGCTGAAATCGCCACACGCTTGAAGGATGTATTGCTGGAAGCCCGTATTGATGGGGAAACCTCATGGGTTTCCATGCTCGAGGCCAGTCCGGTAGTGCGCTTGCTGCTGTGCGAACGCAATCTCATCAGTCGCGATCTCCTAGGTGGGGGCGCCGACAATGCTCAGGCGGACCCCACGGCTCTCGGACCCGATGCCGCAGGCCGGGCCGTAGCCTTTGGTGCGAGCGAGTCCAATTCGGTCATGGTCAACGAGGAGGATCATGTGCGCCTGCAGGCCATGGCTGCAGGTCTCGACCTGGACCTCGCGTTGCAACGTGCTCGCATTCTCGACCGGTTCATGGAAGAGCGCGTGGCATTTGCCCACACGCCCGCCCTCGGATACCTGACGGGCTGCCCAACCAACGTGGGGACGGGCATGCGCGCCTCGGTGATGTTGCACCTACCCGGGCTAGGACTCGCGCGCGGGGAGCTTGAAAAGGTCTTCAACGCTGCGCAGCGCACGAGTTTGGTGGTCCGGGGCATGGCCGGAGAAGGCAGCCGTGCGGCGGGCGATTTCTACCAGATCAGCAATCAGATCACGCTCGGACGCAGCGAGTCGCAGTTGATTGGCGATCTCATGGCCCTGCTACCCAAGATCATCGAGTTCGAGCGACGCATCCGTGCGGAACTTCACGAGCATCTAGGCGTCCCGCTTCAGGACCGCATCCATCAGTCCCAGACTGTGCTGCGATCGGCGCGCTCAATTCCCACGGAGGATGCCCTAGCGCACCTCTCCAACCTGCGCTTGGGGCTCTACCTGGGCCTGCTGGACGGGCCAGGAGTAGGGGACCTAAATGAACTGGGGCTCAAGGTGCAGCGTGGTCACGTTCAAGCCCTTGTGGCTGTGGATCCTGAGGACGGCCTACTGGACGTTTCGGAGCGTGACCAGGCGCGAGCGGCCATCCTGCGCACGGCTCTTGCGATCACCTAGATCGATTCTCCGTCACCAGCCGTTTGTGCGGACCCTAGCAGGCCTGGGAGAAGCTGCCCGAGTTGAGGCTGAGCAGTACGTCTGCGAGGCAATCGGCCTGGATTTCGGGCTCGACGGGGAAGTGCCCGTCCCCCAAGGCCTCGCCCGTCCGAACGCTCGCCAGGCGACAGTTGGCACGCCACCCAGCGACCAGTTCGAGCGAACTGTCGCCGATCACCCAACTCTGACCCAAGTCGATGCCATCCACTTGTGCGGCGTGATGGAAGGTACCCGTGTTGGGGAATTGGAACACGGATTCGTTGTTGTGCGGGGCCTTGCCCTTGGGGTTATCGAGACAGGCGTAATTACGCGTGATGACAATGCCCTGCTTGCGGAGGTTATTCAGCATGGCGGTCTCGAAGGACTCCCATTTCTGCTGCGAAAGGTCCCCGAAAGCCACTGAATCCTCGTTTCCGACCAGGTACAAGTTCCAACCCGCTTGACCTGCAAGGAATAGCGCATCGAGCGCGCCTGCCGTGAAGTTCACGCGCTCAAAGCTACTGAGATAACCCTTGCGAGGACGTTCGAAAAGGGTGCCCCAACGGTCGATGAAAATGCCCTTCGAGACGAAATCCGGTCGGTTGCGGTAAGCGTGGTGCATGGTTCGTACGTTGAAGTGTGAGTCGCGTTCTTGCGGGTTGGGAGGCCGATCTTGACCGGGAAAAGTTTTCCGATACCGTGACCGGACCCCCTTCAGCTGCGCGCAGTGGGATTCGATGTTGTCCAGAATCAAGAATCGACCAAATGCCCTTCGATCCTGAGTCCCAACTCCCGGATCGAGACTCCGACGTGCGCCAGCCCCTGCGCATTGCCCTGGTGGTCAATCCGTTTCGGTTTAAGAACCGGGTGCCACAGCATGCCCCAGAATTTGCTCGGGAGCTCATGGGACGCGGCCACGTCGTTCGTGGGTTTGGCGCTACCCCGGGCGTGATCCCTCGATCGAGGGACGGCTCCGTCATCGCTCAGATGCAACCGGTCGTCAGCATGGATCGATTCGTTCCAGATGTGCTCGTGGCCTACGATGCGCTCTCGCCGGCAGCGGCCCGTGCGGCTCGCAGCGCCTCCAAGCTGAACGTGCCCTTGTTTGTCATCGAGGAAGCGCTTCCTGACCGAGGCCGCCGGTTCGAACGCGCCCTACGCTGGCTGGGGGAAAAACTGTGGGGCAGCTACGTTAGGCACCGGGTCAGTCGGGTGATTGCGCTGGACGAGATGGCCAGGGTGCAGGCGCGGGAGGAGGGCTTCGCACCGGACAAGATCCACGTCCTGCCTGGCGGGGTGGACCTCGTTCATTACCGACCTAACCTGACCAGTTCCCTACCCAGTCGGCATGGGATTCGCGGCAGGATTCTGCTCTACCTTGGTCGATTGGACTCTGGCCGTGGTCTGGAGGTCTTGATCGATGCCTTCGGGCGCACTGTCGGGCAGAGCGAAGGATGGACCCTGGTGCTCGCGGGCTCTGGCTCCGCGGCTCGCCAGTTGCGAGCTCAGGCGAATCGACTGGGAATCGGAGCGCATGTGTGCTGGCTACGCACGCCCCGGACTGAGGAGTTGGCCGGACTGATGGCGGCTTCGACACTCATGGTGTCCCCCGGCTTGGGGGGCGAGGTGTCCGGTTGGCAGGTGCGCCGCGCTCTGGCGTGCGGCTTGCCCATCCTCGCTGGACGCGGATCACGCGCCGAAGAACTCGTGGAACACGACGGCTGTGGCTGGCTGATTGACGCTCAGGAAAACACGGCGTGGGAAGAAGCCCTGACCCTCGCCACAGGCTCGCCGGAACGCCGTCGGCGCTGGGGGCTGGCTGCACGTGAACGGGCCGAAGAGCTGTACGCCTGGCCCGCGATCGTCGAGCAGTTTGAAGAGATCTTGCTGACCGCGCTCGGTCGATCCGATCCTCGTGCACCTGAGGTCGGGCCCGCAGTGGGCCCCACTAGCTAGAATCGGCCCAGTCCAGTTTGGCCAGTCCAGTTTGGCCAGTCGAACCTGGGATCAGCCGCTTGTGCTGTCGCCCCCGGCCGTTTCGCCGAGCTCATCCTTGAGGAGTTCCATGTCTTCGGCGTACTGAGTGACCGCTTGCAGCGTGTCTTGCTCGATATCCCGGAAGCGGCAACTGAGCTTGACCCCATCGGCCCGCTCCTCGAGCTGATCGACTTCGACCACGGCTTCACAGTAGCCGCGCTGCAGCAGCGGCAACCTGAACTTGACGGCGAGGGGCGTGCCGAGAGCCAGCATCTGGCCCATTTCAAACGGTGTCAGGTCGGTGTTGCCGCCTCCCCATGTGAACGCCAGGCCTTCTCCGCTCAGGTTTGACATACGGCCGACGCCGCTCCAGTTGGTCCCAAAGGCGTGTCCGTGAACAGGGTTCTCGGCACTCACCTTCTCGATGAAGTGCTGTAGGCGTTCTTTGTCTTCCAGCGTGAAGAGCACGGACGACGAGTCTTCCTCGAAGGCGCCCTCGCCATCAGCAACCCTGCCGCTGTTTGCCGAATCGAACAAGGCGACCGCGTCTTCGTCGGTGTCGAGCACCGAAACCACGCGGTTCAGACCGACCTTTTCGAGGATGTCCCGGCAAAAAGTCGACGGGTGAGAGATGACCAGGCGCCCTCCCTGAGCACTCAAGGCTTTGGAGGCCTTGATGATGGCGCCCAGCGCCGTCGAGTTGATGAACTTGACCATGCGCAAATTGAGCACGACCTGGGTAATGCCGGCCTTCTGGGTGTTCTCGATTTCCTGTTGGAGCAGCGGGCAGTAGTACGTGTCGAACTCACCGCGCAGGTGCAGAATGGCGTGGTTCTCGCTGGGCTCAACGGTGATGTGCATGGGAAGTAGTGGGTAAGGGGGGGCGTGGATAGTCTCTCCACTGGAATGGGATCTGGCAAGGGAATTGCGCACCAGATGACACTCTTGAGGGGCCCAGCCCTAAGATGAACCCATGGCCCTCTGGAAGAAGAAACCCAAGCGCTCCGCAGCCGCGATGCAATCGGAATCAGAGGCTGTGGGCACCCCGCCTTCCGGGGAGGAGAATTCCACCAAGGCCGAGGACAAGGGATTATCCAGCGGCATTTTGAGCGGCAATCCCCTAATCGATGACAAGTCTCTGACAGTCCTACTCGACGCCATTCGCACGGTGTCCGAGTCGCGAGATGTGGAGACCCTGCTTCAGTACGTGGTGGACAAGGCCGCGCAGACGATGGAGGCCGAGCGCGGCTTCTTGGTCCTGATTGAGGGCGACCAAACGCAGGTCGTGCGCGTGGCGCGGGCCAATGGCGAGGATCTTGCAGAGGACAAGCGGGCCTACTCCACGTCGGTCGTGCGCCGGGTCGTGGAGTCGGATACTCCCCTGCGAACAACCGTAGACAGCGACGCGCGCGCCCTCGAGCTGGGCAACTCTGTCTTTCAATTGAAACTGCGCGGCGTCATGTGTGCTCCACTGGCGCCCCAGGGCCAGGCCTATCGCGAGGAGTCCGGCCTGCAACGGGGTGCGCTGTACGTGGATTCGAAGGTGACCACGCGCGAGTTCAGCTCTCGCGACCTGGCCCTGTTCTCGGCCCTGGCCCAACACATCGCGGTTGCCTTGGAGAACGCGCGCCTCAACGCCCAGTCGCTGGAGAAAATGCGCTTGGAGCGTTCGCTGGAGATCGCGACCGAGATCCAAGAGGGCTTGATGCCCAGCGCACCGCCTCAGGTCGAGGGCTTCGAGTTGTTTGGTTGGTTTCGCCCCGCTGAACACGCGACGGGCGACTTCTATGACTTTGTGCGACTTGGCGACGGTCGACAAGCGCTCGTCGTTGGGGATGTGACCGGCCACGGAATCGGGCCCGCGCTGATCACCGCCACAGCCCAGGCCAGCCTGCGCTCGTACTTGAAGATCCTGACGGACCCAGCACAGGTCGTTAGCCTGCTCAACGCCGACTTGGCCGAACGCATGGATGACGGGATGTTCTTGACACTCTTCCTGGGCGTCTTCTCATCAGATGGCCAACTCGAGTACGTCAACGCAGGTCATACGCCACCCTTGCTCTGGCGTCACGCCAATCAAGTCATCGAGGACTTGCCCGCCACGGGCCCCGCTCTGGGTCTGATGGATGGCATGCAATACGAGGTCAGTGAGCCACTCAAGCTAAACCCCAGCGACACCCTGTTGGCGTTCACGGACGGCTTGGTTGAAGCCCGCCACCACGATCACCCCGACAGGTTCTTTGGGGAGCTGGGAGTGCGCGGTATCTTGGCTGAGTTGGGCTGGGGGGACCCCAGTGCAGAGGACTTGACCGAACAAGTCGTGGCGGGAGTGTTGAAGTTCTCCGGCGGTGAACGAGAAGACGACATGACTCTCGTCACCCTTAGGCGTGCAAGTGGGCAGGCGGAGCCCAGCCCAGAACCGGGAGATCCCGCTCAATAGGTGGCTGGCTCCTCTGTTCCCGATCCCCACCGAACGCCCGCTCGCGCTGGGCTGCAGGGGGCCTTGCCATGCCCAGATGTTCAACTGGGTCCGGAGTACTTAAAACGACTGGAACGCCTCAGCCTGCGCTTTGCGGCGGGCTTGGAACGGCGCGAGGGGGCAGGCCGTGCGAGCCTCTTGGGGGCAGGTGAAGAGTACGTGACGAGCAGGCCCTATCGCCCTGGCGAGGATCTGCGCCAACTCGATTGGGACTTGTTGGCCCGCTTGGACCGTCCCTACATTCGCGTCTCTCGCAGGGAAGCATCCGAGTTCTGGAGCCTGTGGATCGACACCAGTGCCTCCATGGGGGTGGGTCCTCCCGGCAAGCTACAGATGGCCGCTGAAGTCGCGGGCGGCATTGCGGCCGCGGGCCTGCAGGTCGGTGCCAAGATCGAGTTGGTGGCCGGGGAGCAACGCCTGCTGGCGCGCAAATTGTCCGATATCGGAGCCCTATTGAGCTTTCTCCGGGATCTGCGCGCTCAAGGGGCGACGGGCTTGGGGGGCTTGGGAGCTTCGCTGCAGGCCGGTCGACCCGCCTCTCATGTGGGACGACTGTTCCTGATAGGCGACCTGCTCGACATGGATCCCGCGCAGGCCTTGAGCTGGATGCGCCCCGGACGCGAGCTGTTCTGGGTTCAAGTCTTGGCTCCCCTCGAGCTGTTGCCCGTGGGCGCCAGTGGGCTGGGAGTCGAACAAGCTGGGACACGCCATGGGGATTGGGTCGAGTGGCTGGACCCCGAGGGCAGCGAGCGTCTGTCCGTGCGTCTGGACGGCGCCAATCTGGAGGCCTATGAGATGAGCCTTGAGCGGCAACTCGAGGCTTGGCAGTCCATGGCGTCCAAGCATGGAGTTTCCCATGGGCTGTTCCCCAGTGACTCGCCCTTCGAGAGTGCGGTGCGCGCGATTCTGGAGCCCTGAGCGTGAACGTTGAGTGGACGCGGCCGGTGGGGTTCTGGGCCCTGGCCCTGCCCGCACTCTTGGTGTTGCTCTCCCTGCGACGTGCGAAACCCAATCCGCTGCATCTAGGCACTCTGCGGCTGTGGCGTGATCTCGCTGGCGAGGGAGACGGTGCCCGCATCCGTTGGCGCCTGCCCCTGTCCCGCGTGCTCTTGGTGGCAGGCCTCTCAGCCGGCGCCTTGGCACTGGCCGGGCCGCGCCCAGGAGAACCGGACCAGCAGTCCACCTGGCACGTGATCGTGGACACCCGCCCTGCCATGTTCCTCGAGCACACCACCGAGGGGGGGCTGGCGAGTGGTCGTGGAACCCGGCTCGCTGTCGCCCTTGGCACCTTGGATCAATTGCTTCACGCCCAGGCCACGCGCCCAAAGCTATTGTGGTCCCGTCGTCTCTCGGGCGTCACACGATTGGATCGGTTGGCCGCCGACCAGGTGCCCGACGACTTTCTCGTCGCGGCTCCAGGTGGCTACGAACGCCGCTCCTGGTCGGCACTGGATGAGCCGAACACCCTGTGGCTGAGCGATCGCCTGCCGCCCGGGCCCGCTCCTCAATACGCGGGATATGTCCTATCAGGCGGTGGCCCGGTAGCCGGGGCCGTGGCCAGCGTGGGGGATCGCAGTCTGGTTCTGAGTGGCGGGCAGATTGTCGAGGGGCGGGCCCTGGCTCGCCGCGCAGTGTATGTCGATCCGGGCGTGCCCAAACGACTGGCTCTGTTCGCCCGGATCTGGTCGGAACAACGCGGGTTCGATGTGCTGGATGTGGATACTGGAGCGGATCGATTGGCTCTGCGCCTGCTAGCGACCGCGATCGCGGAGCCCTCGGCCGTACCCTGCACCTTCGGGCGCGATGGGTGGCAGGCCAGGGCTCAGGTTTCCGAGCTGAGGGATGACCCCTCCCCGGAGGCGCGCTGGTCCACCTGGCTGAGTGGCCAGGTGAACGGGCGTGAGCAGCGTCTGGTGACCTGGCAACCCGGCCGGGTGCGGCTGGCGTTTCGCGAGCCGTTTGAGGAAAGCAGCGTGGATCCCGGTACCTTTGCCGTTTCCTGGGCCGAGCTACTGGACCGCGCTTTGGCCCCAGCCCCTGGGATACTGACCTCAGCAGAACGCGCTTCCGCAGGAGATACCAGCAGCCGTGCCCCGCAGCCGGGCATTGCGGACCCCCGAGCTGCGCCTGCAGCCTGGCCACTAGAAAGGTTGCTCGCCGCCGCTGCCGCGGTGTTGTTGTTTGCCGCCGCTCTAATCCCGCGCTGATCAGGGCTGACCTGTGCCGGCGTCGGCGAGAGTCCTGCGCGCAGGCGCGCGGACCTAGAGCATGGAGAGCAGTCGGTCCACGGCCTGATCCACGAAGGCCGGATCCTCCGCATCCGCATCCACCTCCACGACCTCCACCGAGTTCGGTGCACCGTGCTTGAGGGCTGCGTAGAAAGCCGCGTCGGACTCGGGGTCGCGCAGCATACCGCCTTCTACTCCGTAGCAGCTCGTGCTGCGCAGGGGCAAGAACATGACGGCCTTGCCTCGGGTGGACTGCAATCGCTCGCAGATGCTCTCGGCAACCGCGCGCATTTCCTCCGCGTTCAGGCGCGGAACGAAGATGATGGGGTTGTGGAACCCGTGCAGGTGGTCCTTGAAGCGTTCGGGTACCACATTCGGTTCGGTGAAGAGGCCGATGTGTTCCGTGCCGCCGGGCACGATCACTTGCGGCAAACCCAACTCACCGGCCACGGTCAGCCGCTCGGGCGTGGCCGCTCGCAATCCACCATGCACTTCATCGGAAATCTCACCCAGGCCGTAGTCGAACACCGCTTGGATGTATCCCTCGCGCATGAGTTGTTCCATGGCTGTGCCACCGGAACCCACCGCGTGGAAGATGATCACCTCGTAACCAGCCTCCTCGAAGCGCTTCTGCGCGTGCATCGTGCCATCGGTGAGCACTCCGAGGTTGGTCATGGCGATGACAGGCCGGTCACCGCTGGACTTCTCGAGAGGCACTCCGGCCTGGGCCATGCCCCAAGCACAGGCCGCCGCGTTGGCGAGCATCGTCCGAGCCAGAGGATTGAGACCCAGGATGTCGCTGACGGGGAACATCATCGTGATGTCCTTGATGCCCACGAACGAAGACGTGTCGCCCGATGCCATGGTGGACAACAGCACCTTCGGGAATCCAAACGGCAGGGCCTGCATCGTTGCGGAGCAGTTTGAGCTGCCTTGAGTCCCGCCGAATCCCAGCATGGCCCCGATGCGCCCTTCGGCAATCAGGTTCTGCAGGATGGCCGTTGCCCCGGCGATCAGGATCGGGGCGGCTGTCTGGCGTTCGGGGTTCTCCAACAAGGCGGCCAAGCTGGAACCCCCAGCCGCGATCAGCTCATCTCGACCGACATCCGGCTGCGTACCCGGTTCGCCGACCAGGCCCATGTCGATGAGCAGGGCTTCCCCACCCAGGGCCTCGATGCGCTCCTTCACGTAAGCGGCTTCGGCGCCCTTGGTGTCGAGCGTGGCGAGGACGGCGATAGTGGGCACGGGCTTGGACACCTTCAGGATCCCTGGGTCGCCTTGGCGCTGAACTTCAGATTGGCAAAGGCCGAGGCGGCTTCGAGGACTGCCTTTTCGATAGGCAGGCGCTCTGTGGAGGACCCAGTCCACACCCCGTCCCCGGTTGTGTGGTCGAGCATGTACTGGGCATCCTCAGGAGTTTCCATCGCCGCACCGTGGCCGACGAGAATCACCTCGGGGTGGATCTTGCGCGCCATTTGATACGCCACTTCGGTTCGTTCAGCCGTTTCCTCAATGGTCTCCCCGGAGTCGTAGCCGCGCAGTCCGCCCTTGGTGTTGCCTGCATGGAAGCAGAAGATGTCGGGCTTGGAGCCTTCCAGGAGTTCCTGGGCGTCCTCCATGTCGAAAGCTAGGCCGACGCTGACCAGGCCCATTTCTTTGGCCAGGGCCAACATCTCCACTTCGTGCTGGAAGCGGATCCCACTCTTGTGCATGACCCGAAAGAGGGTCGAGTCCTTGTCGACGTAACTGACCGAAGGGCCGATGTTCGAAACGGCCGGGATTCCGTTGTCCAGAAGGGTCTGCAGGAAAGTGCGCATGTCCTTCAACGGATCGTTGGCATTGATGCAGGCACACACGAATGCATCGCCGCTCATGGCCGGCAAGATGTCCTCGGTCGTGTTACGCAAAACTTGAGCGTTGGAGTCCAGGATCGGCCACATCATGGACATGGTGCCCATGCCGTTCGCTCGCAGGCGGGCTCCCGCAAACGTGTTGACGCAATCCGCCCCCGCCTTCTCGAGCAGGCTGGCCACGAGGCCACTGCCCGCCGAGGAAATCAGGATCGGGTCGTGATTCGCGACCTTGTTCTTGAGTTTGGTGAGGATGGCATCACGGGTGGTGCGCGGGACAATCATGGCTTCGGGAGTGTGGGGTTGGGGGGGAAGGGGGCGGCCACTCTAGCGCCGGGTGTGAATCTCAACCAGAGAGGAGGCTAAAGCTCGATGCGCATTCCGTCCCATGCGACCTGTGCCCCGCTGGCCAGCACTCGCATCGTCTGCGGGCTGCGCGGGTCCAACACCGGATTGGAGTGATTCAGGTGGAAGAAGATCACCTTCGAGCGCTCGCTCAATGGCAAGGACTGGATGGCATCCAAGGTGGCCGCGATCGGTGGGTGGGGGATCTTCGACATGTCGCGCCCGGGCAATTCATGGCTGTCGAAGAATGTCCCATCCACAAGAACCTGGTCGTAGGCGGACAGCCAGTTCGCAAAGTCCGCCCAATCCCCGTCCCAACGGTCGATGTCCGGCAGGTACAGGATGCGGCGTTGGGGGCCCTGAATCGCGAAGGCCAGCGTGTCGCTGAACTCGCCCCGGTGACCTACGGGAATCGGAGTGACGCTGATACCGGGCGCCATGGCCATGGCTTGCCCGGGGGTCAGGTCGAACTGCTGCACGTGCCCGGCGTCAAACAGCAGGCTCCACGGCCCGTTGCTTCGCAGGTACCTGCCCATCGAGGGCGAGGTGTAGAGGGCTGTAGTCTGCGCGCCGTAGGCCTCACGCCCCAGGTGCACCAGCCCCGCATAGTGCCCGGTGTGAGCGTGGGTCAGGAAGATCCCATCGAAGAGGGGGGGGCGGCCAGGTACATCGGCAGCCGGGCCCCCGTGTCCACGTGCCAATTCGACTTGGTCGGGCAGGTCGGGGCTGGCGTCGATGAGCCAGCGTTGCTCTGAACGCGGGTCGACGATCAAGCCGCTGACCACATTGCGGGCCAACCCCTTGTCTTGCCTGGCCGCTTGGCACAGGGGTTGTTGGCAGGCGATCTGCGGGTAGCCCCCGTCTTGGGCCGTTCCCAACAACAGCAGGTACGGAGCGGTCGATGGAGTCGTCGCGCAACTCGCCAAACTCAGTGCCCAAACAGGAGCGCAAACAGAGGTGCGGACAGAAGTCCAAGCGCGGGCCAAGCGCAGGTGCCAATTCATGGCCAAAGGGTAGCGCCGCCTGGGGCGGCCACAAGCGACTTCTCCCTTGGGGACCCCTAGAACCCGTCGCCGTCCCCCTCGGTCTCGGCTGTGCCTTCTGAGTCTTGCTCCGCATCCTGCGCTTCGACTTCAGGCACTTCCAGCGGGAGATCGGGGACAACGGAGTCCGATTCGCCAGCCTCTCCGTCCTCCTCTTCGACTAGCGGCACCAACAGGTCTTCCATAGTCGTGATGAACGACGTTGTCTTCCAGGAGGGCAGTACAAAGATCCAACCCTCTGTGGCCGCATTGAGCTGGGCGGCCTCGGCTTGCAACTCCTCAGGTGTGGGCCGATTCTCTGCGTCCTCGTCTGGAGCCGGAACCGGACCGAGCTGCGGAGTCGTCGCGGCCTGCCCTGAATAACCAAATTCGAAACGCGCGAGCAGGTTTTCATCCTCTTCAGCGAGTTCGGTCTTGATCCACAATCCAGCGCTTGTGGTCCAGGTCGTACGGGTCAGCCCTGTTGTGGGGAACGAACCCTCTGAATTGGACTGCACGTCGCTGATACGCAGGCTGGCGAGGGAACCCAAGAAACTGGGGGCGCTCGAGGCGGTCTTCGGCTCGCGACCCTGAGGCAGGTTTTCGATGTCGAAGCCGGGTCCGTTTTCGGCCTGCCGCTTGAGCAGAACAATCTCGCCCGTGGGCCCTTCCAAGCGCACGCGCTCGATGCGGTCCCGTGCAATATCCAGTAGCTCGGTCTGCAACCATTCGCTCGTGTTGCGCGGGCACCTGAGCTTGGATTGGGCGGCCCAGGTCTCGTCCTCGTCGGGCTGGCGTACGTACCAGCCTTCGCCCACCCCCTGGGTGCGGCGATTTCCGATGTACAGATCGGCCAACACGGTGTCCTTGCCGACCCGAGCCGTGAGTCGCACGGTCGGGGAGTCCTCGCGTGCGAAGCCCCCCAGTCCAAGTTGCTCATGCAACTCGGGCTTGGAGGTCAGGGGCTCCACGCGCCTGGCCTGGGCCAAGGCGAGCAGCAATCGACCCACTTCATCGCCGCGTCCCGGGTAGCCCTGCCGTTCAGCCACGGTCCAGTCCTCACCGGAGCGGGTCAGGGTGGTAACTCCCGAGGCACTCTCGATGACTAGCGTGTCGGCCTCTTGGGCCTGATCGGGAAGATCTGGGAAGATTAGCTCAGAAGTCTGGCTCCAGGCGGCGCGCGAGTCACGACCGGAGTCGAGTGCGAGGCCCAACACGGTTAGGACCGCGCCGCAGGACGCCATCACGATCAGAGTCTTGTTCTTCATGCGCTTTTCCTCCGCCGACGAAACCGGAAGGACAGGCCGCCCAGGGCGACCAGAAGGGGAATCAATCCAATGTGGATGAACTTGAGGCGCATGCCGAGGGCCTCGATGTCCTTGCTCAGGTCGTGCTTCACTCGACCGCGCTGCTTGCGGATCTCGATTTGCTCTTCTTGCCTGGCTTGCAGTTCCGCGAGCTGTTGGGGAGTCACGTAGGTGACGCCTTGCTCATCGGCGCCCGCTTGCAGCTTCTGAATTTGAGCGCTGAGCTCCTGCTCCTTAGCTTGCAGTTCTTGGTCCTTGTCCAGGAAACGCTCACGGGCGGCCTTCGCCAGCGCGTCCTTCTTTTCAAAGGGCCGGCTGAACAGGCCGCGGCCACGTAGGGACAGTAGGTCGTTGGAGCCCAGCAGGTTCTCGATGGCGTTGACCAGCAGGACGGGGTTGTTGTTGCGTCGTTCGAGCATACCCAGCTGGGTCATCTGTGCTGAACGCCAGAGGGCTTCGTGCATGCAGTCCACGTCTGCGATCACAATGGCGTTGAAGGCTCCCTTCGATTCTTCGAGGACCGGATCCTGTCCCAGCCAGCCTTCGGGGGCACCCTCCGGGAAGGCCGTGGAAATGGGCCCGCTGACCCGCACGGCCAGGCTTACGCGCTGTTCGACGCCCTGCTCGTCGACATGCGGGGTCGTCCCGAACTGCGCGCCCAGGGTGGGCGCAAGCTGCACGACGTCGGGCGCGAACTGCAAGTTGACCGCATCGATTGTTTGGCCCGTGGGCGATGTGGACAGCAAGGTCGTGACCTCGGTACTGCCATCGGCGATGGCGCGCACTTCACCCGGACAGAAAAAATTGACCAGAGACAGACTGGAGGAAACTGTGTCGGTGGCGTTGAACATGCCCTCGTCCACCGACGCGTTGAGCTCGATCCATAGTGGAAAATCGAGTACAGAATTCCCCGCTCGGACGGGCCGCGCGAGGGACGCATCCCCAGCGACTTGGGAGGGGGTCACTTCAACCCCCCAGGCCCCAAGCAGATCATCGAGCTGCGACGCGCGAACGTATCCAAACTGGTTCTGCTGCCCGGGAGGCGGCATATCGAAGTAGCAGTAGGGATCGACCAGAGCCATGACCTTGCCGCCAGCCAGAGCGAACTGGTCAATCGCGAAGCGCGTCGTGTCACTGAATCCCTTCGGATGCACGATGAGCAGCACATCCACCCCGGGGTCGATGGGGCCCGTCATGTTGGCCGGGTTCAGGGTCTCGGTTTCGAAGCTGTCTCCAAGGACTTGGGTGATGGCCCACGGATTCTGAGAGGGCATGCCGGGCATCATCGCTTGCTGTCCCTCCAGAGGCAGGCTGGAGAGGATCGCCACACGCCCGCGGTCATCCTGCGCTTGGGTCAGGTCGTGGATCAGCTTGGCGACGTCGTACTCGAGGTAGGCTGCCCCGCGCGCGTCGAGTGAAGGGATCGTCTCCACCCGGTCTACGCTGTTGTTGGCGGCCAAGCCGAAGAAGAGCATGTCTCCCGCTGCGCTGACCAGTTGCCCACGGATGCCGTAGGAGTTTGCTAGCTCTTCCTCTTCGGAGTAGGGCTCGGGATCAATAACGAGCAGGGCCACCTTGCCGTCGGCTGCGGCTTCCACCTCCTCCAGCAGTTCCCGCACGCGCCGTGCGTAGGTCTGCAAGGCAGGAATATCCTCGGCCGTACCCGCGGAGAAGAAGAGTCGGATCGTAATCGGCTCATCGATGCGTTTCAGAATGTTGCGCGTACCCTGTGAAAGGGTAAACAGCGACTGCTCCGTCATGTCCATGCGCCAGAATCGTAGGGCCGTGCCTGCGAAGAGGTTGATGCCGACAAAGAGCAGACCCGCTGCCAGTAGGGCGGTCCAAGTTGAGTTCAGATGCTTCATGGATCAGTCCGCCTTCTTGGCGTCGATGATGACCGTGTTGGCAAACAGAAACACGCCGATGAGGGAGAGGAAGAAGACCACATCGCGCGCATCAATCACCCCCCGCACGATGCCATTGAAATGCGTCAAGAAACTCATCTGGCGAACAGAGCCCACCAGGAAGTCGGGCAACAATGCCTCAGCAAACTCGAGTACCGCCGGGTACCCGCTGAGGATGAACAGAAATCCGATCGAGATGGACAGCACAAAGGCCACCACTTGGTTGCGCGTCAGGGCGGAGAGGCAGGCACCGATGGACAAGAACCCGCCGGCCAGTAGCAGGGTGCCCAGGTAGCTGGTGGCGATCACCCCGTGGTCGGGGCCGCCTAGCCACGCTACCGTGATCCACTCGCCCACGGTCAAGGCCAGGGCCACACCCACAAAGAGCCAGGCCGCCAGGAACTTTCCGAGCACCGCCTGCCCGGGACTGATGGGCAGCGTGAGCAGCAATTCGATCGTGCCACTGTGCCGTTCCTCAGCCCACAAGCGCATGGCCAGGGCTGGAATCAAGGCCAGGAAGAGCCAGGGTTGGAAGGAGAAGAAGGGCGTCAGATCCGCCTGATCCTGCTCGTAGAGGCCTCCCAGGTACCAGGTGAAGACACCGGCGAGGATCAGGTAGATGACCAGGAAGACGTACGCAACGGGGGTGGCGAAGTAGCCCTGCAATTCGCGCTTGAACACGCAGCGTGCGTTGTGAATGGCGGCGTTCATGCTTGGGTACCCGCGTTGGATACCCGCTCGTTTGTGCTCGGGGTCGTCGTAATGGCGCGGAAGACCTCATCGAGGTTGCCGCGCTCGACACTCAAGTGTTCGACGTTCCAATTCTGCGTCTTGACGAGGTCGGTAACCGGATGCAGCAAAGGGGCTTCGCCCGCAGGATACGCGCGCAGGCGCACGTGACCCTCGCCCGGGTCCGCGTCAAGCGTCTCGACTCTGGCCACCGCGTCTAGGGCAGCAAGTGCGGCCTGCGCTTGGTCAGCTTGAACTCCTTCAACGTGCAACAGGATTGAACCGTGAGTCTTGGATTGAGCCCTTAACTCGGCAGGGGTTCCGTCGAACAGCACACGCCCCTCAGAAATGATGATGGCGCGCGTGCAAACAGCTTCCACCTCTTCAAGAATGTGGGTCGAGAGCACAATTACTTTGTCTTGCGCCATGCTGCGGATCAGCTTGCGCACTTCCTCTTTCTGGTTCGGATCCAGTCCGTCGGTGGGCTCGTCGAGAACCAAGACCTCGGGGTCGTGCAAGATCGAGGCGGCCAGACCTACCCGGCGCTTGAAGCCCTTGGAGAGCGTGTCGATGCGTTGTTCCAACACCCCTTCGATACCCACCAGGGCCACGACCTCCTGCATGCGCTGCTGAAGCCGCGCGCGGTCCATGTTGCGCGCCTCGGCTACAAAGCGCAGCAGGGCAGCGGGTGTCATGTCCGGGTACAGGGGCGCCCCCTCGGGCAAGTAGCCGATGCAGCGCTGGGCCGCGATGGGGTCAGCGGTGACCTCGTGACCACAGATCCGAGCCCCTCCCGAGGTGGGCGGCAGGAAGCCCGTGATCATCTTCATGGTCGTGGACTTGCCCGCACCGTTGGGACCTAGGAAGCCTAGGACTTCGCCCGGGTGCACGTCGAAGCTGACTTGATCCACGGCTGGCCGTGAATCGAAAACCTTCGTGAGTTGTTGAATCTCGATCATAGATGAGCTGCGGAGGCCGCAAGGGCTCGCTGGCGAGTGGCGCATAGGCGCGCTACGGGGTCCCTTGCATGCGGGTAGGCGCGCGGGGGAGTTTTACACCGCTCCCAACGCAACTGGCAAGGCCTGCAGCAGAACGGAGGCTGGGCCCGGGCCCTAACGCAGGCGTTGCAATTTGCTGATGCGTCCGCGGGCGTTCCAGTCCATGACAAACAGGCTGCCCTGACGATCCCAGCACAGCGAGTGTGGCGCGATGAACTCGCCCGCGGCCCATTCTGAAGGGGGCACACCGTTGCGAGCGCGCTTGGCGGGGTCGGGATTGTCACATAGATGGGCGATCAGCCGCTGTTGCTCATCGATCAGCGTGATTCGCCCGGCCAGGTCCGGGACAGCCAGGACGCCCTGCCATTCGGCCACTCCGCAGGGGCGCCTCAGCCCATGTTGCAGGGTCTGGAGGTGTTGACCCTCGAGGTCAAAGAACTGCAAACGGTGGTTTTCGCGGTCAGCGACGATCAATCGCTCTTGCTCCGCACGCGTGTCGAGCCAGATTCCGTGGCAGGTCCGGAACTGTCCCTCGCCGTTTCCAAGCCCACCAAAGGAGCGCACGTACTTGCGATCGGCGTCAAACTGGTGCACCCATGACTTGCCGTAGCCATCGGCCACATACAGGCTGCCGTCGGCGCTGACGGCCACTCCGGTGGGGCGATACTCGCCCGCATTCTTGTAGTGGCCCGATTCCTCCGGATACCCGAGCGTCCAAAGGATTTCACCCTTCAGCGTGGTCTTGATGACTTCGTGGCGACCTAGGTGGCAGAGGTAGAGAAACTCCTCTCCTCCTTCCTCTCGCAAGCACATGCCATGCAGCCCTCCGGCCAATTCGGCCCCCCAAGTCTCGAGCAGGGTTCCATCGGGACGCACGACGACCACCGCATTGGCGCTGTCGGTGTTGAACAGGATGTTGCCATCGCGCGTTACCAGCATGCCCCCGTGCGTGTTCCCCAGCTCCATGCCATCGGGTAGCTGCAACCAATCGTCCACCCACTCAAATGCGAAGGACTGGCGAGGTTCTGCTCCCGACCAAGGCAGCGCTGGGAGGGCTGGCAGGGCGGGGCCGATCCCTGCTGGCCCGCTGCTTGGGTGGCTGTGATGCCCGCTCGCGGGATCGTGAGGGTCGTGGGACCAGAGCGGGGCGGACAGGACAAGGGGAGCCATGAGTGCGGAAATCAACATGGGCTTGAGATTAGGGCACCGGCAGGCACTCGGCCATCGCAAACTGCGGCCGGGCTGATAGGGTCGGCCAGATGTTCACAGCTCCACGTATTGTCCTCTGCGCCTGCACTCTCCTCTTGACCGCCTACTCAGCCAACACCCAACCTCAGGACGCCTTGCCCCGCACGGCAGCCGAGAAGGCCGACTGGGCCCGCACCAGCACGCACGCCGAGGTGCGAGCCTTCATCGATCGTCTCGGAAGCCTGTCTGACAGTCCGCGCCTGGCCATGGATGTCGTGGGGGCTTCCCACGAGGGCCGAGATCTCTTGCTCGTGCGCGTGGGCAGCCCCCTGCCCGAACGCGCGCTGGCCGCGGCCTGCGGGGATCGTCTGCGGGTCTTGATCACCGGCAACATTCACGGCGGCGAGGTGGAGGGCAAGGAAGCCCTGCAGCAGATCCTGCGCGAACTCGTCTCGGGACAACATGCGCCCCTGTTGGAGAAGCTGGCCCTGTTTGTCGTGCCCGTTTACAACGCAGACGGAAACGACGCCATCGCTCGCACCAATCGCGTCAGTCAGAACGGCCCGGATGAAGGCGTAGGCGAGCGAGCCAATGGTCAAGGCCTCGATTTGAACCGCGACTTCATCAAGGCCGAGTCTCCTGAGGCCCAGGCTCTGCTCAGCCTCATGAACAGTATCGACCCGCACCTGTACGTCGACCTGCACACCACGAACGGATCGGACCACGGCTATCACCTGACCTACGCGCCTTCCCTCTCCACGAATGTGGACCCAGACCTGAACCGCATGGCGCGCGAACAGTTCTTACCCTCCGTGCGCGAGGCCATGGATCGGCGTGCCGGTTGGAGGATCTTTGACTACGGCAACTTCAGCGGCCGCGAACAGGTGCAATGGACGACCTACGACCATCGCCCGCGTTTCGGAACGAATTATGTAGGTCTGCGCAACCGGTTTTCGATTCTGTCGGAAGCCTTCAGCTACCTGCCCCTCGTTGAGCGTGTGGACGTGACCCACGACTTCGTGCTGGAGATTCTGGCCTACGCTGCTGGGCATGCCGAGGGCCTGCGCGCCGCCTGTCAGGCAGCCGATGAACGCGCCTTGTCTGGCGCGCTGACCCTGGGGGTTGAGACCAGCCTGGCCGCCGGGCAGCCCCTGGAAATCCTGCGAGGCAGCCTGACTGCGGTGGAGTTGCCCGAGCTGGGAACGCGCCGCGTGGCGGGCAGTGAGTGGAGCACGGAGACCATGCAAGTGCGAGTGGCATTTGAATCCAAGCGCCAGGTGGCGCTGCCCGACGCCTGGGCGCTCCCCAATCCGACCCCTGAGGTCTTGGCGCGCTTGGCCTGGCACGGGTTGCGCACGGTCACCCTTGAGCAGAGCCAAACCCAGACGGTCGAAGCCTTCCAAGTCGAGGAGATCCGCCGCGCTAGGCGCCTCTTCCAAGGACATCATGAAACGAGCCTGAGTGGCAACTGGCAGGCACGCGAGCAGGACCTTCCCGCGGGCACGGTCCTAGTCAGCGCGCGTCAACGGCTCGTGCGCGTTGCGGCCCAGCTGCTCGAGCCGGAAACCGAAGACGGACTCGTGACCTGGAATCTGCTAGACGATGCCCTCGGTGAGACAGAAGGCGCCGAACATCCTTTCTATCCCGTGCTTCGACTGCCGTCCGTGCCTGAGACGGACCCGCTGTTTGCGTTGCTGAATCCCGAGCAACACTGATAGGGGTGGGGCCCCATGCCCTACAATCACCGCGCGCTGGGTCAAAGTGATCGAGCGCATGCCTTTCGTCAATCTCCGCACGCCTAACCGAGCCCTATGACTGCAGCCTCTCCCGAAGCAGGTGAGTTTCCCGAGTCCGTTCAGAAATTCATCGATCTAGTTCCCGCGGGAGATATCTTGCGCACTCTTAAGACTCAGGGGATCGAGACGGTGGCGTACCTGCGGGCACTGAGCGAAGACCGCGGCTGGTATCGACCCTCGGACGACAGTTGGAGTCTGCGTGAGATCGTCGGGCACCTGCTGGACTTTGAACGCCTCATGGTCTGCGCCGCCCTGCACTTTGCCCGCGGGCATGAGTGCAACATGCCGGGGATGAGCGCCCAGGGCTGGGTTGAGGCGTCTGAGTACGACGAACGCACCCTGGCAGACCTGTGCAATGAACTGGAAAAGTTGCGCGGGGCAAACGTGCAGATGTTCTCCAGCCTTGGAATCCAGGATTGGCTGCGCAAGGGCAGCGTGGACGAGGATCCCTACACTCCGCGCGGCATCGCCTGGTCCTTGGCGGGACACACGAATTTTCACATGGACATCGTCCGCGCGGAATATGTCTAGTTGGCGAGTTGTGGTCTGGGCTCTTCCGGCGTGGGCTTTGTCCACACTCGCGGGATTCGGTCAGAGCGCGGCGCAACGCCCCCCCAACCTGGTTGTCATCTTCACGGACGATCAGGGCTGGGCCGACATTGGCTGTCAGGGTGCGCAGGGTTTCGAGACGCCCCACCTGGATGCCCTGGCACTCGAAGGGGTGCGCTGCACCAATTTCTATGTGTCCCAGCCCGTCTGCTCTGCATCGCGGGCCGCGCTGCTCACGGGTTGTTACTCCAACCGCGTGGGCATTGCCGGTGCACTGGGCCCCTCCTCCAAGATCGGGATCTCCGCCGCCGAGCAGACGCTGGCCGAGCTGAGCAAGCAGGCGGGGCATGCAACCGCCATCTTCGGCAAGTGGCACTTGGGACACCTCCCACAGTTCCTGCCCCAACGGCACGGATTCGATGAGTTCTACGGGATCCCCTATTCCAACGACATGTGGCCTTTCCATCCGGAGAACCCAGCCGCTTGGGGGGACCTGCCCACTCTGGAAGGGGACCAAGTCGTCGGACTCAACACGGACCAGACGCGTTTCACGGGCGACTTCACCGCGCGGGCGGTGAGCTTCATCGAGCGTCATGCAGACAAGCCGTTCTTCTTGTATCTGGCCCATCCCATGCCTCACGTCCCACTCCATGCTTCGGCGGACTTCGTAGGCGGGAGCCAGCAAGGGCTCTACGGCGATGTGATCGAGGAGATCGATGCTTCCGTCGGGGCCGTGGTTGACGCGCTGGAACGGACGGGCAACACGCAACGAACCCTGGTCATCTACGCTTCAGACAACGGGCCCTGGTTGTCCTATGGCAACCACGCCGGTTCCACCGGGCCCCTGCGTGAAGGCAAGGGAACGACGTTTGAAGGCGGTGTGCGCGTGCCCTGCATCTGGCGTTGGCCAGGCCAACTGCCGGCCGGTCGAGTGTGCGCCACGCCGCTCATGACGATCGACGTCTTGCCCACCTGGGCCGGTCGCCTCGGCCAACCCCTAGACGGTCAGCCGATCGACGGGCTGGACATTTGGGATACCCTGCTAGGGGAGGAGCCCCTGCCCGAGCGCCCCCTGTTCTTCTACTACGGCAACAACGAACTGCAGGCCATGCGCCGTGGTCGTTGGAAGCTGCATCTGCCCCATGGCTACCGATCCATGGGTGCGCGTCCCGTGGGTGCGGATGGTCAACCGGGCAAGTACGACTACGCCTGGAAGACAGGCCTCGAGTTGTACGACCTGTCGACGGACATTGGGGAATCCCAGGACCTGGCTACGAGTCGCCCTGCTATCGTCGAAGCGCTTCTGCGGGATGTCTTCGACATGCGTGCGGAACTTGGGGATCGGTTGACTGGCGAAACGGGAATCAGGCGCCGTGCACCTGGCCGCGTGGCCGCGCAGAAATAGTGGGCCCGGTTGCGGCTCAGTAGAGCAACTCGTCTACTAGCAAACCCTCGCGGTCGAACAGGCGCACCCATTCACCGCTCTCGATGAACTGAGAATAGGGGCCCGTCACGTGCAGGCCCTCGCCGCCTGTGGGGCTCGTCAGGCGCTTGCGGAAGAGCTTCACGTTGGGGCTGAGATAGAGGTCGTCCCCTGCGGCAATCAGCGTGCCCTCGGGCAGGCCAAACCGAATGGCGCCGCCCATCGAGTAGCCCGACAAGTCCGCGGCCATGGACGATGAATTGGATAGGACCACGTATTCCTCGCCCTTCTTGCCCGAGATCGGATCGCCTTGAATGAAGCTGATCACGATGGGCGGCGAGGGGTTGGGCGGCGGGATGAGCCCGCTGCCACTGGGGCCGTGGTTCACGTACAAGTGCTGGCGCCTCTTGCGCAGGTACTTCTGCTTCAGTCGGTCCACGTCTTCAAGGAACGTGTAGCCGGCGCCCCAGCTGGGTACGCCCCACAGAGCTTGGTCGAGGGCGACATCTGCCCGCATGTCGGCCACCAGGGTCTTGATCCAGGACTCCAGGAAATGCGGCTGAACCGCTGCAGGCTCGAGGAACTGATCCATCACCGTTCGCAGCCGACGCAAGTACATCTGTCGGATGCGCGGGTTGGCGTACAGGCGGTCGATCAGAATGTTGTACGGACCATCGTTCTTCGGATGGGCCTGGTCTCCAAACAAGGGATGGCTGAAGGGGTCGTTCATCGCCCACAGGGTGTCGTTGAGCACGCCACCGCCAATCAAGTAATTGCGGCCCCAGGTCAAGTCCTTGTCCCAAGGGACGAACTGCCATTCCTTGTCTCCGACCGAGTCGCGGTACAGGAAATAGTTCTTCGCGACATGGTCGTTGTCGTGAATCAGGCTCGTGACCGCCAAGTAGTTCAGGCACTGGTCCAGGTCGATGTTGTCGAAGAGGAACTTCTCAAGCTCCGAGCTCGAGGCCTGCTGCAATCCCTGGACGAGTTGCTTGAGATCCTTGTGTCCCTCCTGCAGGCGTGTCTTCTTCTCGACTCCGCTCTGCCAGCTATTGAGCACGTTGTACATCTTGTACAGCGCGCCCTGCGGGTCGAGACCATGCTCCGACAGGAACGCTTTTTCTCCGGGCTCCTCGACGAAAATGGCCACGCTGGCAAAGGCCCCGTTGCGCTCGAGCCGCAGTGGATAGGACTTCGACGAGACACAGCCAGCCAGTGAGTAAAGCTCGTAGGAGAGGGTCTGACGCACAAACGCCTTGTCCGCCCAAGTGGTGTTGAGATCGACCTCGTCGTGCCGCAATCCGCTGGGGAACAGCAGGCGCTGGTCCTTGTTGAAGTCGAATTTGTAGCTCTTCTTGGGGTACCAGGTAGACGAGCCGCCCCGAATGCGGACGAAGACGTTGTCGTAGAATTCGCCGTTGTAGTGCACCGAGGCCCGGGTCCCGTTGCGTGTCTCTCCCTTGGCGGGGAACTCCAGCCAGTACTGCCAGCGCGGTAGGGCGGTCGTTACGGCGTCATTGCGAATGGCCGTGCCCAGGTACTGCGCGGAGCCCGAAGGATCGGCATAGAGCGGTAGTTTTCCGATTCGGCCGCTGCCCGCGTCTTGGGCCTCCAGTCGCCAGCGCAACATGTTTCCCGGCACGAAGGACTGCCCCGGAATCACAGCGGTGTAGATGTCGTCTCCCGCCAGGCTGTCCGCTCCCTGCCCGTCATCCAGCATGATCAGTTGGCTCTCTGCACCAAAATTGATACGCCAGAGCAGACTGACCGTGCCCCCCGACAAGTTGGTGGGGACCGTAGCCCACACGGTGACGTCTTCACCCGGCCCAGGTTCGGGCGGCGAATAGCCAGGGCTGAGCAAGAGTGGTGATCCCGGACCATTGGCTGTGTCCGGTGTTGGGGAGGCGAAGTAGGTCTCCGTCGCGGTGGGTCCAGGGTCGAACGACAGCCCGTACGACGTGTCGGCAAACTGCGGCGGGTACTCCGGTGCGTAGCTGTGCTCAAGCGTCGTTCCGTCGGGTTGTGTGAGTCCAAGGAACTCTCCGCTGGCCTTGAGCTTGAAGTCCGTGTGGTACTCAGAGCCTGGCACGGCGCGATCCTTGCCGGACGCAAACACGATCAAGAAACTGCCGGCGGGCAGAGTCGTCGGGCTGGGGATTTGCCAGCGCGTGAGGTTGCCCGCATCGTCGCTCAGGAACCAGTTGGAGAGATCCAGCGCGCTTGCGCTGGGGTTGTGAATCTCGATCCAATCGGAGGAGTCCCCGTCCATGTCAAACAGGGTGTCGGAGTTGGACGCCTGGAATTCCGTCAGCAGCGGTCCCTGTGCGTGGGCTCCGGGTACCAGAAACAGAATCCAAACAACTACACAGGAGCGGACCATGCAGAACCTTCGCAGGCTCCGATTCGGCGCATGGCGCCGGGAAAAAGTCGCATCCCTTGATTTGAACGTCGACATGGATCCAAGGTACTCCTGCCCTTGGTGGGGCGCCACAGGTGTTCGGGGCGATGCGGCTCGCTCGTGGGCTGTATGCTCGTGCGACCATGACCCGCCCATTCCTCCCCCCAACTGCCTGGCCTCATCCCATGTTGACGATCCTTACCTGCGGATTGACTCTGACGACCGGTTGCCTCTCCCCTTCGGCGACCGTCGCGCAAGACGCGCCCCTGAACGCGAGTGGTCGCCTGGCTGCTCACCAAGTACACGAGTCCATGGGCGAGACGAGCCCTCATGGAGATCGGACATGGCGTTTCATCGGACCCACGAATATCAGTGGCCGAGTGGTCGACGTCGCCCTGCCCACCCCGCGCGGTGAGCACTACACCCTGTACGTGGCCACCGCCACCGGTGGCCTGTGGCGCAGCCGCAACGAGGGCACGACTTTCGAACCGCTGTTTGAAGACGGGCCCACGGCCTCGATCGGCGCACTGGGCCTCGACCCCTCCGACCCGGAGCGCCTGTGGATGGGCACGGGCGAGGCCAACATTTTCCGTAGCTCCATGGCGGGCACCGGCATCTACCTGTCGGAGGACGGGGGGGCAACCTTCGCCCACAAGGGCTTGGAAGACACTCATACGATCGCACGCATCGCCGTGCACCCCGCCGATCCGAACACGGTCTACGTCGCCGCTGGCGGGCACGAGTGGACGGACAACCCAGAGCGTGGTGTGTACCGCACCCGCGATGGCGGGGCGACCTGGGATCTCGTGCTGTTCGTCGACGAAGGCACCGGAGCGATTGACTTGGCCCTCGACCCCCAGGACCCGAAGCGCATCTACGCGGCGACCTGGGAACGCAAGCGCGAGCGCTGGAACGACCCGCGTACCTATCCATCCACCACCGGCAGTGGCATTTGGCGCAGCGAGGACGGTGGAGACTCCTGGCAGGCGATCAACGAGGGCCTGCCCACACCCGAGCACCGCGGACGAATCGGCCTGGCCACGACACCCTCCGTCCCAGGCAGCCTGTACGCCCTAGTCGACAACTACGAGCTGGTGGAGCTTGAGGAAGACGAACAACGCGGGGAGGAAAACGAGGAGGGCGGGGAAACCGATTCCTACGGTCGTGAGAAGCAGCGGGAAATCAAGGGAGCGACGATCTACCGGTCATTTGATCACGGCAGCACCTGGGAACGCGTCAGTGAAGAGAACCGCTTCATGCGCGGCCTGTCGGCCACCTACGGTTGGGTTTTCGGTCAGGTGCGTGCAGATCCAGTCAATGCCGATCGGGTCTACGTGATGGGACTGGGCCTCAATGTTTCCGATGATGGAGGAAAGACCTTCCGCTCGCTGCGCGGCATGCATGGCGATCACCACGCCCTGTGGATCGACCCGGCCAATACCGACTACCTGGTCAACGGCAACGACGGTGGGTTGGCGGTCTCCTACGACGGCGGCAAGAACTGGCGTACGTCAACCCACACTCTGCCCGCGGTGCAGTTCTACAACCTGGCCGTGGACATGGACGAGCCCTTCCACATCTACGGTTCCATTCAGGACCACGGCAGTCGAGTGGGGACAGCTCCCTCCAACAGCGGCGGACGGCGACGGTTTGGGCGCGGCTCGGCGGGTGAGTGGCAAAGCGCGTCCGGCGGGGAAGCGAGCTTCCACGCCGTCGATCCGACGGACAGTAGCGTGCTCTATTCCGAGGGTTTCTACGGCAGCATCGAGCGTACGGACTTGACCACGGGTGAGCGCTTTCGGTTGCAGCCCAAGGCAGCGGAAGGCGAGCCTGAGCTACGGGGACAATGGCTGGCGCCCTTCCTGCTATCGCCCCACAACCCGAGGGTTGTGTACCACGGCATGAATCGTCTCTACCGCTCCATGCACATGGGTGCGAACTTTGAGCCCATCAGTCCTGACCTGACCTCCAACGATCCCGAGCAACTCGGCGACATTCAATACCAGACCATCACCACGATCTCCGAGTCGCCAGCGACGTTTGGAGAAATCTACGTCGGAACCGATGACGGCCACCTGCAGGTGACGATGGATTCGGGGGCGACCTGGCAGGACCGCACGGCTGGCCTGGCTGATCAGCGCTGGATCTCGCGCGTCGTGGCCTCCACTCACCAGGACGGCGTGATCTACGCCGCCCAAAACGGCAAGCGCTGGGACGATTTCGCCACCTACCTTTGGCGTTCCCCCGACCGCGGAGCCACCTGGGTCGACATCGGGGAGGGCATTCCGTGCGGACCGATCAACGTGGTGCATGAGGACCCCAAGGTCTCGGGATTGCTCTACGTGGGCACCGACTTGGGCGTGTACGTCAGTCTCGATGACGGACAATCGTGGGACGTGCTCGGGGCAGGTCTGCCCAACACCTTCGTGCACGACCTGGTCGTTCACCCGCGCGATGGCGTGCTCTTGGCCGCCACCCACGGGCGCGGAGTCTGGCAGTTGGATGTAAAGACTCTCCAGGATCCGGAAGCGGAGCAAGACGAGCAGGACGACGGGGCCGAGGCCCGCCCGAGGTTCCGCAGACGCTGATTCGCCGGGGATTTGGCCCGGCCCGCCCTTCGCTGAAAGGTTCACTCTTCCGTTCACGGGAGGGTGGCGCGCAGCTATACTGCTCCCCGCAATGGCCGCCTGCTGGTGGCCTGGCACCCCATTCACCGTCTTCATTCAACCGATTCCAGAGATCATTCAGAGACCCCCCCTCATGAGCAACTTCATCGGCAAGTCTGCCCCCGCGTTCAGCGCGGAGGCCGTGATGCCGGACGGAAGCACGCAGAGCGTGAGCCTGTCCGACTATTCCGGTCAGTACGTGGCGCTGTTTTTCTATCCCAAGGACTTCACGTTCGTCTGACCCTCCGAGCTCATCGCTTTCGACCGCCGCATCGGCGAATTCGAAAAGCGAGGCGTCCAGGTTCTGGGCGTTTCCATGGATGACGCGGAGACCCACGCACGTTGGCGCAACACGGCGATCAACGACGGCGGGATTGGACCCGTTGCCTATCCCCTGCTAGCTGACACCTCCAAGCAAATGTCCCAGGACTACGATGTGGTCCACGAAGAGTCGGGTTTCGCCGCTCGGGGCACCTACTTGATCGACCCCGACGGCATCTGCTGGCACGCGGTCGTCAACAACTTGCCCCTGGGGCGCGACATGGACGAACTCCTGCGCGCCGTGGACGGTGTGCAGTTCTTCAAGGAGCACGGCGAGGTTTGCCCCGCAGGCTGGGCCGCTGGAAAGGCCGGCATGGCTCCCAGTGATGAAGGCGTCAAGAGCTACCTGACGGATCACGCGGACAGCCTCTAGGCGACCTGGCATTCGGCTAGACGAGCCCCTCGGGTTCCTGGAAGATTGTCTTCCGGGCCCGGGGGGCTCGTTCGTTGGCGCCCGTTCATGCGGCTGGCTGCGTGGCCCGGACACGGGAGGGCACGGCCCAGTCCACCGCCCAACCGGATTCGCGCTAGCATGACGAGCATGCTCAATCTGCCGCTCGCTCTGCTGTGCGCCTTGCCTCTGTTCGATCGGGAAGCCGTGTCCCTCGACGGAACCTGGGAAGTCTGCGTGGGACAGGCCGAGGCAGGCTCCGACTGGATCCCCATCCGCGTTCCGGCTTCCTTCGAAATAGTATTGGGAACAGACTTCGACGGCCTGGCCACCTATCGCCGTGAATTTGCCGTACCAGCAGGCTTCTTCGACAGCCGGGTGGTCCTCGAGTTTGAAGGGGCGGCGACCTTGGCCCAGGTATTTGTCGACGGGCAAGAGGTTGGGCAGCACCTGGGTGCTTGGACGCCTTTTCGATTCGACATCACGTCGCTCGTGGAGCCCGGCGCTACGCACGACTTGACTGTCGTCCTGGACGAGAAAGTCGGACACAACACTCAGGGTTTTCTGCCCATCATCGCACCCCACTTTGGCGGCTTGTGGCAGTCCGTGCGCCTGCTGGCCTTGCCCCACGAAAGCCTTGACGATCTGAACTTGCTGGCGGTCGGAGACTTCGAGCGCAGATTGGCCTTGTTCGAGGCAGACTTGCCTGAGAGTTCCAGGTCCAGCGTGCGAGTGAAATTCACCGTCGAGGGGCGCACCACATGGGTGACGATGGGAAAAGGCCGGCGCGAGGTGGCCGTAAGAGACTTTCAAGCTTGGGAGATTGGAGCGCCCAAGGGCTATGCGGTCCTGTTTCAGCTGGTGAGCGAGGAGGGGGAGATCCTGGATGAGGTCGAACGCCGCCTGTGCTTCCGCTCGATCCGCGCAGAAGGCCGGCAGTTGATTTTCAACGGCCGTCCACTCAATGTGCGCGGCATGCTGGAGTGGGGCTACTTCCCTCCGAGCCTCGACCCGGCGCCCTCGGACGAGGTGATGCACAAGGTCATCAGCGACGCTCAAGCACGCGGCTTCAACCTGATCAAATTCTGCCTGTGGATTCCTCCCCAGCGCATTTTGCGCATGTGTGATGAGGCAGGTCTGCTGGTTTGGATGGAGTACCCGACCTGGCACCCGCGTTTCGATGGTGAGCACCGATCGGAACTCACCGCTGAGTTCGAGGAGTTCTATGCCTTGGATCGCAATCATCCCTCGGTGATCCTGCGCAGTCTCACCTGTGAGACGGGCCCCTCCGCGTCGCTCGAGGTCATCCAGGATCTGTACGACCGGGCCAAGGCCAACATCCCCGGGGCCGTTGTCGTGGACGACTCCTCGTGGATCCAATGGAATCGCGTGTTCGATTTCTATGACGACCATCCCTACGGCAACAACAACACATGGCCCGCGAAGCTCGATGAACTGAATGAGTTCATCACAACGCGCACCCTCAAGCCGCTCGTGCTAGGGGAAGCGATCGCTGCCGACACCTGGCCAGGATCGGACCTCGGACCCGGGGTCTCCCTACACGCTGATGCCGTCACGGACTGGGCCAGCGCTGTCCGAGAGCGCTATGGCCCTTCCGTGGTCGAAAGTCTGCGGCCGAACTCGCTGCGCTTTGCAGAGAATCAGCGCAAAGACCAAATCGAGGCCTTCCGCAGGCAAGTGCCAGGCGGGGGCTATGTCGTCTCCGTTGCGCGGGACTTCAACAAGGCCGAGATGGGCTTGGCGGATCACCGTGGCGAGCACAAGTGGAGCATCCAGGACTGGGCCTGGCATGGGGAGACCATGATTGTGCCTGGCCGTGACTCAGCGCGCGCGATCGAGTCAGGTGAGGTCCTGTCCCTGCCCCTGCACGCCGCACACAACGGAACGGGAGACTTGTCTCCTGGTAGTTTGCAGGCGACATGGAACGGCGCGCCGCTCTCCCTAGAGCACCCCAGGATTGAGCCAGGAGCCGTTCAGTTTCTGGGTGAGCTCAAGCTGCGGGCACCTCGGGTGGACGCTCCTCGGGAATTGAAACTTGAGGTGAGATTGGGCAGCGCCGACGCCTCGAACGACTGGTCGCTGTGGGCATTGCCTCCCACGCAACCCCTGCCCGACGGAGTCCGCGTGGTTCGCAGCTTGGATCCAGGTCAGATTGTGCGCATGTTGATGGGCGAGAAGGTCATCCTCCTGACGGACGGTCGGGCCGGCTCGGTCAAGGTATCTGATACATGGTTGCTGCGCGGATCCCTGTGGTTCCCCACGCACCCATTGACGAAGACCATCGCCCCCGAGTTCTTCTTGGATCTTGTGGTCAAAGACCTGCACCCCAGCGGCTTGATGCGCCTGGAGGAACTCGGCGATCAGATTCAGCCAGTCCTCGCCTTCTGGGAGACCCACGACTTGGATCACGTGCGGGACTCATGCCTCGTGTTCGAGACTCGCGTTGGCGCCGGACGCCTGCTCGTCTCCAGCCTCAACCACGACAATGCGGCGGGTCGCTACTTACTCTCCGCGTTCGCCCAGCACCTGACCCATGGTCCTGTACCCAAGGCCGCTCTTGAGGCGCATGTCGTGGACGCGATTTCTGAGCGGCTTGAGGGACGCAGTATGGACCTCACTTCGCGATCCTGGCTGTTCCGACCCGACCCGGACGAGAACGTCGAAGAGGATCCGGACTGGGTGGAAATCCCCATCGGTCGCGCCTGGGAATCTTTCGGTTTTGAAACCCTGGACGGATGGGCCACCTACGCCCTCGATCTCGATCTATCCGGGGCGTGGTTGGGGCAGCCCTTGTACGTCAATTTTGAGGGGGTGGACGACGCCTTTGAAGTGCACTTCGATGGAACCCTGTGTGGTACGGGCGGCGACATCCCCAATCGGGCGACCGCCTTCGACGAGGCCTCATCCCACCGGTTGACTGAAGCCCTCTCAGCCGGAGCGCACCGCCTGGAGGTGCGTGTGTACGACTGGTACGGCGCTGGGGGCATTCACCGACCCGTGCACCTTTCCAACGTCCCCTTGGCTGGGGGCGCCGGTTTCATCGCCCTGCGCTGACTCGACTGGTCCCCAGACGGGTCGGGGAATTGACCCGCAAGATTGCCTATCCTGTCACAGCCTGGACCCTCCCTCGAAGACCCTCGTGAGTTCTCACGTGCCGCCATCCTCATCCCCATGAGCCCCTCTCCTGACTCTCCTTCGACTTCCGCCCTGCAACCTGAGGCATCCGTCGAGGATCGCTACGCCGCCGGGGCGCAGGCCGTCGAGCCGGCCCTGTGTTGTCCTACCTCGTACGACCCCACGCTGCTCGAGGCCCTGCCTAAGGAAGTCATCGAACGCGACTACGGTTGCGGGGATCCCTCCAAACATCTCCGACCCGGCGAACGCGTGCTCGATCTAGGATCCGGCACGGGCAAGATCTGCTTCATTGCGAGTCAAGTCGTGGGGCCTGAGGGATCAGTCGTCGGCGTGGACATGACCGACGAGATGTTGGAGGTGGCCCGCGCTGCCCAGGCCCCCGTGGCAGAGAGCGTGGGGTACGCCAACGTGGAATTCCACAAGGCACACATCCAGGATCTGCGACTGGACCGAGACTGGCTCGACAAGCGGCTGGCGGACGACCCGGTGCGGAATGAGCAACAGATGCGCGCGCTGGATTCGGAAATCGAACGCCGCCGCATGGAGACTCCGCTGATTCCCGACGACAGCATCGATGTGGTGGTGAGCAACTGCGTGCTCAACCTCGTGCGCAGCGAGCACAAACCCGTGCTGTTTGAAGAGCTGTACCGAGTGCTGGGTCGCGGCGGCAGGGCCGTGATCTCCGACATCGTCAGCGACGAGAGCGTGCCCCTGGCTTTGCAGGAAAACGAAGAACTGTGGAGTGGCTGCATCTCGGGTGCCCTGCGCGAGGAGGACTTTCTGAAGGCATTTGAGGATGCTGGCTTCCACGGGGTTCAAGTCCTTGAGCGACAAGAGGCTCCGTGGCGCGTCGTCGAGGGCATCGAATTCCGCAGCCTCACGGTCGAAGCGTTCAAGGGCAAGGAAGGCGAGTGCCTCGAGTGCGGGCAGAGCGTTGTCTACAAGGGCCCTTTCAAGGAAGTGCTCGACGATGACGCACACACCTACCCCCGCGGGCAGGCCGTCGCGGTGTGCCACAAGACCTACAACCTGTTGCTCAACGGGCCCTATGCGGCCGACTTCATTTTCTTGGAACCTGAGAGCGCCATCGATCCGGCCCAGGCCGCTCCGTTTCCCTGCACCCAAGGCGTGCTCTTGCGTTCCGCCGCTGAACGCAAGGCCGGGACCCAGTTGACGGCGGGCGGCGAGGACTGCGCTGCCGACAGCGGGTGCTGCTAGCGGACGTCCATGAACCCTAGACCTCTGCATGCCAATCCGCTAGCCGCGCCAGTTGAGGCCCCTAGCTTCGCGCAGCAACTGGCGGGCCGAGGACTTTCGATGCCCCGCAGGCGGTCGATACAGACGCTGCAGGTCAACCTCGGCAAGCTCTGCAATCAGGCCTGCTTGCACTGCCATGTCGATGCCGGCCCCGGACGCCGAGAGATCATGCAAGGCCCGGTGGCCGAGCGCGTAATGGATTGGTTGACCAGGAATCCAAGCATCGAAGTGTTGGACTTGACGGGTGGCGCACCGGAGCTGAACGCTCACTTTCGCCCATTGGTGCGACACGCGCGCAAGTTGGGGCGCAAGGTCATCGATCGTTGCAACCTGACCGTGTTCTTCGAATCCGGTCAGGAAACTCTGCCCCAATTCCTGGCGGCCGAGGGCGTCCACGTTACGGCCAGCTTGCCTTGCTATTCCGAGGAACGGGTGAACGCCCAACGCGGTGATGGTGTCTTCGAGAAGAGTGTGCGGGCGATCCGCGTGCTCAACGAGTTGGGTTATGCCGTCCCCGGAAGCGGGCTGGAGTTGAGTTTGGTGTTCAATCCGGGTGGAGCGAACCTGCCACCGCCCCAGGCGGACCTGGAAGCGAGCTACCGCGAGGAGTTGCTCAATGCCCATGGCATTCGGTTCTCCCACCTGCTGGTCATGACCAATCTACCTGTTCGGCGTTTCGCAACCGCACTCGAGCGGCAGGGCAAGTTGCAGGAGTACATGCAGCTGCTGATCGAAAATTTCAATCCCTCGACCCTGCCGGAACTCATGTGTACCCAGATGTTGAGCGTGGCTTGGAACGGAACGCTGCACGACTGCGACTTCAACCAGATGCTGGACATGCCTCTCTCCGTGGAGGGAGCCCGCACGATTTTTGACGTGGACGGCCCGGGTGACCTCGTGGATAGGCCCGTGCGCACGGCAGCCCACTGTCTTGGGTGCACAGCCGGAGCGGGTTCGAGTTGTGGGGGAAGCTTGGCATGAGCCCCGGTCTTCTATTCCTCTGCACACAGAATGCCTGCCGCAGTCAGATGGCAGAGGGCCTTGCTCGGGCAGTGCTGCCCGCCGGCTACACCGTGGCCAGCGCCGGGGCAGCTCCCACCCAGCTGAACCCGGGGGCTGTGCGGGCCATGGCCGAATTGGGTATCGACATCTCATCCCAACACGCCAAGTTCCAGGGCGACCTACGCGCCGAGGACTACGCCTGCGTCGTGCGTCTCTGCGATTGCGGGGACGGTCTCATGCAGCTGTTCCCAGACGCTCGCCACGAGGCTTGGCCCGTGCCGGATCCAGCCGACGCGCCCAGGTCGGCAGCGGCCCAAGCTTTCCGACACGTGCGGGACGAACTCCTGGAGCGACTCGAGACCTTCTTGCCCCAACTCGGCCCCGACCCACAACTGGACGCCCACGTGAGGGCTGCCATCCTCGGCCTGCGTAGGGCATCCGAAATGGCGCTCGGAGATTCGGGCCCGTGAAGGTGACACTCGTTGTCTTCGCCAAGGCGCCCGAGCCGGGGCGGGTCAAGACGCGCCTGATTCCAGCACTTGGCGCCCAAGGAGCAGCGGACCTGGCCGGGGCACTCTTGCGCGATACCCTGAACGAACTGCAAGGCCTGCCGGATGTGGATCTTCTGCTGGCGACTTGTGGAGACAGGGCGGTTCTGGGCCAGAGCCTGGAAAATGATCCGCGTGCGGGTATCCCCCGCATGGACCAGGGAGGCGGAGACCTGGGTCAACGCCTAGAGCGATGTCTGAGCGCCGCTCTTGAGCACGCCGACGCGGTGTTCGCTGTGGGTGCGGATGCTCCGGGTCTCAGCCAAGCCCGTGTCACCCTGGCACTTGAATTTTTGGCGCGGCATGATGCCGTGCTCGGTCCGGCGGAAGACGGCGGCTTTTACCTGCTCGGATTGCGGCGAGTGCCCCCGGGAGTTCTTGCGGACCTGCCTTGGGGAACTCGCGACACATGCAGGGCAACGCGCGCACGACTGGAAGGCCTGGCGTTTGAAGTGCAGTCGCTGCCCGCGCTCTTTGACGTGGATCGCCCCGAGGACCTAGTTCAGTTGGAAGCCCTCTTGGAGGCCGAACCCGAGCGTCTGTCGTGCACCCGGGCCGTACTCTGTCGTTCGTGACCGATCCCTTGCGCCTGTCCGTGATCGTGCCGGTCCTCGAGGAAGAGGCTCAAATCGGCGATCAACTTGAGCATCTCAAGACCCTTGCGGGTGTGGACGAGGTGCTCGTGGTGGATGGAGGCAGCGCCGATGGCACGTGCGCTGTCGTCGAACGAGATCCTGCAGCCCGGCTGCTGCACAGCCCCCGAGGCCGAGCGCTGCAAATGAATCGGGGAGCGGCGGACGCATCGTTTGAGGTGCTGCTCTTTCTGCATGCCGACGTGCGCTTGCCGCTGGATGCGGCCGCTCAAATTCAGGCGGCCCTGGGCGAGCCGGGCACCCAGGCGGGTGCGTTTGTCGTGCGCACCGTTGTCGATCCCAGAGCCCCGATGCGACGCTGGCTGACCCCCTTTCTGCACTGGGCGAACCGCCGCTCGGAGCGTACTCCTTGGCCCTATGGGGATCAGGCGCTGTTCGTCCGGGCGAGTGCATTCAACCAGCTGGGTGGCTTTCCAGAGGTCCCCATTTTGGAGGATCTGCTGCTGGCCAAGAGCCTGGCGCAGCACGCGCCCATCGCCCGAGCTCCCGGCCCGGTGCTCGTTTCCGGCCGCCGGTTCCAAGTCCGGCCGTGGAGGACTATCTTGCAGATGCGCCTGATCCCTACCCTGCTGCGCTGGGGTGTGTCTCCCCAGCGTCTCGCGGACTGGTACGGCGTGCCTCGCGCTTGAGCCTGGCGGTCAATCCAACTGCCGAGCGTACAGGTTGGCCAGATCGACGATGCCGCCCTCGAACTGCAGAAAGAGGTGTCCCTCGGGCTGTGGGTTGGTCAGCGCACTTTGGATACAGGGCTCGCCGTTGACGTCGAGTTCCAAGCGCCCAGAGCGGTACGTTCCCTGCAGGCGGTTCCAACCCTTCACCAGGGCTGACGCCAGCGGCGGCTCGTCGCTGGCCAGGCGCAGACCCTGGGTGCCGAGCCCGTGCGGCAGAAGGTGTAGGGTGGCCCGCTCCCCCGCCAGTTTGAGATCGAGAATGAAGTCAAACTCTCGGAAAGTGCCCTCCGTCGTCAGGGCCACGGGTTCCTCGCGGGCATCGGCTCGCAAGATCCAATCGCGCACCTCTAGGTGTCTGCGCGCTTGCGGGCTGAGCACCCAACCACTCAGATCGACTCCGCTGTACAAACTTTCAAAGCCGCGGTCTGCCTGGGCCACATCTCGATCCGCGATCGGTGTGTCAGGCAACTCCCGGATGCGCAGATTGCGGTAGTCCACCCGACCTCCTTCTGATTCCAGGCAGATGTAGCCCTTGCTGGGAGAGCACATCTCCCCGCGGGTCACCACTTCACCGTTGACCGCCAGAGTGATGGAGCCCTCGTTGCACGTGATGCTGTAGTGGTTCCACTCGGGACTGGGCTTCGAGCGCAGGGCGGTGGGGAATGCGCGTGAGCCACCGCGGCCGTTGACCGGTGTCATGCGCGCCCCGTGGATAGGAAAGATGTCGCCGTGGGTTGTGTGGGAATTCGTGTTGCCGTACCCGTGATCCAAGACCTGCACTTCGATGGACCGGTGGAAGGGCACTCCGCGAGCCGTCAAATCGTCCGCCCAGACAAAAATGCCCGCGTTGCCAGCAGGGACCAGGTGACGCCATTCGACCTCGAGCACGAAATTTTGGTACATGCGCTTCGTGCGCAACTCGCCCGTGGGCTTGCCGCTGCAGCGCAACAGACCCTGCTCAACGGTCCAAGTGCTTGGGGCGGTATTGACCCGCTGCCATCCGGACAAATCTCGGCCGTTGAAGAGGTCTTGGAAATCGGTGGGGGAGCCAGGCGTGCCTTGCGTAGCAGCGCAGGCTCCCAACAAGAGGGGCAGGGCCCATTCAAACGGCAATCGCATGGCTCACAGCGTAGACGAACTCAGCCCGAATCCCCAAGGCACAAGGTGCGCGGCTCAACGGCCGGCAATCACTGGTAGCGGAAAGTCCGCACACCCAGCCAACCTAGGATCAGCGTGCCGGTCACAATTGCCGCCACATTGGGCAAGGCCGACAGGGGCCCGTAGCCGAAGTTGATCAACTTGTGCATGGCATCCATGGCCCAACCCGTGGGCAGGCACAGTGCCAGGTCCTGCATCCAACTCGGCGTGATTTCAATCGGCCACCAGCAACCACCAAGGGCCGCCATGAGCATGGTAACGAGGACCCCGATGCCCGACATCTGCGCCTCGTTGCGCGCGATGTTGGCAAGCAAGATGCCCAGGGAAGCGGTGAAGGCGGCCCAGGTGAAGAGCACGACGCCCACCATGGGCAGGGAATTGCCCCAGTCGAGCTCAAACAAGTAGGTGCCCATCAGCACGGCTACAGCGATCTGAACCAGACCCAGGCCGAACTTGCCCATCCACTTGCCCAGGACCACCGACGAGCGGGAGATGGGGGTGACCGCCAAGCGGCGCAGCAGGCCCTGCTCACGTTCGATGACCAATAGGATCGCGCCACCGGTGAGCAGCACCAGCATGGTGAACATGACCAGGGTGCCAGGAATCGTCTGTGAGTACCCGGTGGGGATTTCCAGCCGCTCCCCCGCGGGCTTGACTTCGAGGTTGATGGTGCGGGTCATCGCGCCCAGCTCGTCGAACGCCTCGCGTCCGACCACTTTCCCGCTCTCGGCTGTGACCACGACGTCCGCCAAAACCGTGTACACGGCGCGCGCCACCCGAACCTCGTCGAGGTTGGCGGTCGGACCCTCGCTGTTGGTGCCAAAGCGCAGGATGGCTTGCTGTCCCGCAAGCACCCCGGCGGTAAAGGTGGCATGGCCCTCCGGCGCGGCGGGCAGGCGCAGGCGACGGCCGGCGTCCTTGAGGACCTGTTCATCGGTTGTGCGGGTGACCTTGAAATTTTCCTGCTCCAATCGGCTGACCAACTCGTCCACAAGGAAGCCGCCAGACTCGGGTTCCAGCAGAGTCAGGGAATCGGGTCTGTCCCCCGAGCGCGGGGGCCCGAGCGCGCCGCCCGTGACCTTTCCGATGAAGTAGAAGAACACGATCGGCATGATGAAGATCCAGATCAGGGTCTCCTTCTGCCGCAGGCTGTAAGTCACGTCCTTTTTGGCGATGAACCAGGCGCTCTTGAACACGACTCAGGCCCCCAGGAAGGAACCGCGCACGCGTCGCACGGTAAGGAAGAAGGTGAGCCCTGCTGGGATCCCGATGCAGAGTGCGGCGGTCAAGAGTGGCATGGGCTGAAAGCTGCCAGCCAGCAATTCCTTGAGTTGCAACAGGGCCTGACCGTTGGGGGTCCAGCGCCCGATGTGGGCCATGCCTGCGGGCATAACCTCAAAGGGAAAGAAGCTGCCGCCCAACATCATCATGGGGAAGAGCACCAGGGTGGTCAGGACGTTTCCGGACTTGGGAGTCTTGCCCAGGGTTTGGATCAGGATGAAGAACGAGAGCAGGGCGGCACCCGTCAAGCTGCACCACAGAATGGCCACGGGGGCCAAGAGAAAGCTCATATCAAAAGCGAAGCAACCGACCACGATTCCCACCAGGGAGACTCCAGCCACGACCACGGCCCCGGCCGCAAGCTTGCCGCCCAAGAACGAGGCCAGGCTACGGGGTGAAGAGCATGCCCTGCGCAGGGTGCCTTGTTGTTTTTCCTTCCAGATGTCCTCGCTCATTCCCTGGGCAATGAAGAGCACCGACATCAGCAGCATGGCGGGCAACATGATGATGCCCAAGCCAAGGCTGGGTTCCTCTTCGGCCTCTTCCGTCGCCAGCACCTCTTCTTCCTCGAGAATCAGGACCGCTGGGAAAAGGAAGTCTTCGAGCCGCCGCATGCGGTCATTGATGTTTGTGCTCATGAGCGCGATCGTCGCGCTAGGGAAGAAGCTCATGCCCACGTCCGGGCCCTTACTGATCAGCTTCAGTTCATCGCCAAATAGCCGCTGAACGTAGAAGCCACCCTCGACCAGGATCTCGAGGCCCTCTTCGACGATGCGAGGCAGGATCGTCTGGGCGGGGTTGGTGATCAGCTGCAGGGTTGTGGGCTGCTCTTCCAGAACCGCCTCCCCGAACCCCTCAGGCACGATCAGTAGCGCCGAGGCTTCACCGTTATCGATGCGTTGTCTTCCCTCTTCCAGATCGACGACCTCAATGTCGAGTGGCGCACCCCGGCCACCACTGCCTGAACCAGCTCCCGCGAGCAGCTGGCTGACAAAGCTGTCGTCCTGATCGACGAGCAAGACCTTGGCCCTCGGCACCGATGACCCGCCCCCGCTCATCAGGGACATCATGGAGCCGATCATCAACGGAATCCCTACCCACAACAGCAGGGACGTGGGGTCCTTCATACGCCGGCGCAGGTCCTTGGCGGCTGAGAGCAGGATGAAGTCCATGACTACTCCCTGAGCTCTCGACCCGTGAGCTTGATGAACAGGCTCTCTAGACTCGGTTGGCTGAGTGTCGTTTCGCGCACATCGCAGCCCAATTCCGCAAGGGCAGAAAAGAGGGCGGGCAGCTGCTTGGATGCAGCCTGCATGCCCAGGATGAGTGTCGTCTCGTCCAGACTGACAATTTCTGCGCCATTCAATTGCGTGAGGCCGGCTTGCACGCGCTCCGGATCGAATTGGCCGTTCAACCGGAGCATGTCGCGCTCACCATTCATGGCCCGCAGTTCTGTCAGAGTCCCTAGCGCGATGACCTTGCCATGGTCGATCACGGCGAGCCGATCGCAGAGGTCTTGAGCTTCTTCCATGTAGTGGGTCGTGTAGAGCACACACGTCCCGAGTTGTGCCTGCTCGCGGACCAGGTCCAAAAGCCGCACTCGACTCTGAGGATCGACTCCGACTGTCGGTTCATCCAGCAACAGCACCTTGGGCTCATGCACGATGCCGCAGGCAAAATTCAGGCGGCGCTTCATGCCGCCACTAAAATTCTTGACCTGCTCCTTGTCGCGATCGGCCAGACCCGTTTGTTCCAAGACTTCGATCACCCTCGATTGCAAACGCCCCTTGTCCAGTCCGTACGCCTCTCCCCAATAGGCCAGATTCTCGTGGGCCGAGAGATCCTCATACAGGGCGAGTTCCTGGGGCACAATCCCCAATCCCTCACGGGCCGCCGCCCCGCCATGAACCACATCGTGACCCAGGACGCGGACGCTACCACCGGATGGAGTCAGCAGTCCGGAGATGCAACCGATCGCAGTGGACTTGCCAGCACCGTTCGGGCCGAGCAGGCCGAAGATCTCGCCCGCTTGCATCTCACAGTCGATTCCGTCGAGGGCGACTAGATCTCCGTATTCCTTGCGCAGACCTTGTATTTCAATCATGGGGGACGCTGTCGACCGACGGACCGGCCGAAGGGGGATCAGGGCTTCGCGAGTATGACATGCGATTGAGGGCATTCACACTTGCTGGCAGGATTCGAGCGGGCTTGAGCCGCCGGGGTTGAGGCCGCTGGCCTAGGTGACGTCCTCTATTCGTGGCGCGCGCGGCGGACTTCGGTCGAAACTGTAGAAAGCGTCCCTCAGTTGGTAGGCCACGGCACAGTACGCTGCCAGCAGGGCCAGACCGGCATCCGCGGAGAGGTCGGCGAACGCAGCCTCATCGTGGGCCCTCACAACAGCCAAGAGCTGAGTTCCGTACCAGACCGCCGCCCCGGACACCGAGGCGTCGACCCGCTCATCGGCATAGTCCCCATACACCCTGATTGTGGTCAACAACCCCTGCTCGAGCTGGACGTGGTGCAGGTCCCTTGTCGGATCTGCGCGTTGCCGTTCGTTTGGCGAGAAGGTCTCACGCCTTTACCCGTTGACGCCAATCATCAATCGAAACCCAGGGTGATCTGAGATGTCAACGGTCGCTAGCCAGCCATCTGCGGCGTGAAACTCGTAGTTGAATCGGCGGCGATCCCGAAAGCTGATCACCAGGGCACAGTCAACACGTTGGCCGTGGCGGCGTCGACAATCTCGAAGCCGAACGTGCTGCGAGCGTAGCGATGTGTCCTGCGAAACAGGAGCCCCGAGGATCCGAAGTCCGCCTCCTGAGCGAGGGGCTCGTATTCGTCACCTTGCGCCCAACACCGCCGACTTGTTTGGAACGTGGCACGTCGATCGCCGCCCTACCGGCCCCCAGGACCAGGGCTTTCGAAACTACATCGGATCTTCCCAGAACCTGATGATCAGCTGGGGCTCTGTCGGGTACGACGGCTGTCAAGAAGTCGACAACGGTTCCAGATCCAGGGTGGTCGGCGCGCACGAAACCCGACCCGCGTTCGAGGATCCGATGCGCTCGGATGCACCCACGGTCGTCATCCAGAGTCACGCGGCCACGGTCCTCCGCACAACCCCACCGGGTGTCGAGCGACCTGGTGAGTATCGTGGACTTCTTCCCGACCGTCGCGGAGATCCGGGGAAGGGCGTACTCGCACTCCATCGACGGGCACAGTCTGGTCCCGATCATGAACGGGCACGCAGGTGTGGCGAAGACGATTTACGCAGAGAAATTTCCAAAGAACAACGCACCTCCGAACCCGGCCAAGTGGGATCAAGCCCTGATGATGGAGGGCTACAAATTGATCAGCGATGGATCCGCAGGAACACGGCGCCTCTACGCCATGCCGGGTGAGACCTACATTCCCGAGTCCCAATTCACCAAGCAGGACGCACGGGCTTACAGGTTCCTCGCTCAGGAGCTTCCGAAGTGAGCCCCCCCTGAGCTGCTCAGAGCATGGCCGCGAGCGTATTGCTCATGCGGTGGCACGGGCAACCTAGGCTGGCTCGAATGGCTGACACCCACCGCGGCACTCACACGGGTGGGGGCCGATGAACGAGGGATCCGTGGGAGTTGGAGGCTCGTTCCTCAATTCGCGCATCTCCAGGCTGGGCCTGACCGATTCAAAGTCGGTTGACAATCTCGGGTTCCTGCTCACCGGCGCGTTCTCCTTCGAACTCGCGCCTCGCTTGCGAGGCCTCTACGAGCTGCGATTGTTTCAGGGTGTCAGCGGCACCGACGACGTCGAGATCTTCGCCAGCGAACTCGGTGCACAGTGGATGTTGTCGGAGGCTCTGAGTCTTAGCGGCGGATATCAGGGGTGGCAGTACAGAGCCGATCGGGAGGAAGGGTTCCCCGAGCCCTCCAATCTCGTCCTAGATCTGGAGGGGCCGTTCCTGCGCCTGGGGCTCAGGTTCTGAGCCGTGTACCCGCGTCGCGTCCTAGCCCTCCAACCTGGCCAGGGCTTGGTCAAGACGCTGTCTCTGTTGCGTGCCCGTGGACGCTGAGCGGTGCTTTCTCAGCAGCGTCTGCACCGCATCCGTGCGGCCTATGAAGCGCGCGCGCGCGGCTGCGTAGCCCACGTAGTCGGTGCTGCTCTTGCCGCCGTCGGAATCAATCAGGCGCAAGAGGAGTTGCTCGGCCTCGTCCAGGTCGATGGCCTGCGGATGGTCTTCGTAGTACTGTCGGCAGTCGGCGCAGGCGTCTCTGCGGGAGCCGGTCATGAGGTAGGAAAGTTCCCGCAGGGCCCGCTTGTAGTGGGGATCCTGTTTCAAGGACTGTTCGTAGAAACGCCGCGCACCTTCGAAGTCGTGTTGGTAGTCGGCCGCCGACCCGCGTAGATAGAGTGCACGACTGTCCGCGGGATGAGTGCGCAGGTAGTTGGCCAGAATCGAGTCGGCGTGTTGGGCGCTGGCGTCGGTTTCACGCCGCATGATGCTGTCCGCATAGTCGAGCGCGTCCTTGCTGCCTGGACCGAAGGTCGCCTCAATCACCGCCATCTCCTGACCTTGGTCGTGGAGCACGAGGGCGAGTTCCCTCCTGGCCTCATGCAGGTCGGGCTGCCGAACGAGTGCTTCGCGCAATGCCGTCTCGGCCTCCTGGAAGCGTTGTTGACCGGCCCGCAAGCGACCGAGTTCCAGCCAAGTCGATGCGCTGCCCGGGTCCGCTTTCAGGGACGCTTCGCAGGCCAGCGCCTGTTCGTCCATGGCATCCAGGGTCTGTCCCAGGAGAATCGTAGGCAGGGGAGAATCGGGTGCCAGGCTCTTGGCCCTGCGAAACGCAGTCACGGCGAGGGGCCAGGATTTCTGTCGAGAGAATCCCATGCCCTTGATCAGAGCCAGCATGTGAGGACTACTGGCGCGCGGCACTTCGTCTTGTGCGACGTGCTTGAGGAAGAGCGCCGTCTCGTTTTCCGGATCGCGCTCCAAGACCGCGGCGGCCTGTTCGGCCGTGTCGAGCAAGTCTCCCCGGGAGAAAGCCGCGCAGGCACGGTTGAGCAGGACATCCAAGTCCGGTTGGTTGGGGATCACCAAGGGGATCGTTGCCACCAACACGGTCGTGGCGAGGAGCCCGATGACCCGCGGCTTGTGCAGGGCCCATGCGTCCTGCGCCCGTTCCCGCAGGCTCCAGGGCTTCGCGCCGACCGCAGCGCCCTGCAGGTAGGCACCCAGCTCCTGCGCTAATTGACTGGCTTTCGCGGTGCGCGCGGCCGGCCGAAAGGCGCAAGCCCGATCCACGATCCGCTGTAATGCACGTGGCGCTCTTGGATCACCGAGGGCCAAGGGTGGGATGCGAGAGCCGCCGGCCGCGCGCAGGAGGGGCACCACATCGTCTCCCGTGTGCGGCTGGCGCAGGGTCAGCAGCTCGTACAGAAGAGTTCCGAGGCCGAAGACATCCGTACGCTCGTCCGCCGCTTCGCCCCGGGCCTGCTCGGGCGCCATGTAACGCGGTGTCCCCAGCAGGTCGCCCGTGCCCGTCAAGGTCACCGCCTGGGAATCGTGGGCTAGGCCGAAGTCCACCAGCACGGGCCGTCCGTCCGGGCGCAGGACCACATTTTGCGGCTTGATGTCCCGGTGCAGGATTCCAAGAGCGTGGGCAGAGGCCACGGCCTGCGCAAGCTGAGTGACGAGTTCGACCGCGCCCGCGCGCCCTTGTCGCTCGCCTGGCAGAGACAGGTGTGAGCTGGGTGAAGAGCCTTGTTGCTGAGCGCGGCGCGCCGAGCGGATCACATCGCTCAGGTCGCCGCCCTGCACGAACTCCATCGCGATGAATGGGACGTCCGAGAGGGTGCCCGAGTCGACGACCCTGCCCAAGGCCGGGTGATTGAGCTGCAGCAGGGCACGACCCTCGCGGGAGAACCGTTCCCGCGCCCGGTTGTCTGCACTGCTCGCGAGAGACAGGATTTTTAGGGCGACCTCTTGTTCAGGCCGGTCCTCGTGGACTGCGCGATAGACCTGGCCCGCGCCCCCGCTGCCGAGTAGTTCTAGCAGTGTGTAGGGACCCAGACGTTTCCTCGATTCACGCGGCCCCTTGAGTTGCCCTTCGGTGTGCACGACTCGCTGCAAAATGGCGAGTAGCTCTTTGGAGCGGGTGGGGTGGGTACTCGCGAAGTCCTCGGGATCCGGGTTGGCACCTGATTCTCGCAGCTCGACGAACTGGGCCACCCAATCTTCAAGGGGCTTGGCGGTCACGGCTGCGAGTCCTCCAGGCGCATTGCCAGCTGGGCGATCCCGCGCGAGTACATCTTGCGCACGGCGGCATCGGACTTGCCGAGCTGCTGAGCGACCTCAGCGCTGGGAAGCCCGTCCACGGCTCGCAAAATCAGGACTTCTTGAAGGTCGTCCGGCAGCCTGCGAATCTCGGCCTCCAGCTGCTCGAAGCGCCCATTCGGGTCCAGATAATTGCCCGTGCCGGCAGTGGCGGCGTCTTCCAAGTGTTCAGGTGTGAGGGGCTCCGTCCCGCTGCGCTTCTGGGCCTCGAAATGCCGGGCCCGATCTCGGATCTTGTTCAGCACCAAGTGGTTCAGGAAGCGCCTGAAACTGCCCTGGCCCCTGGGCTCGAATCCATCCAGTTCGCGGAAGGCCTCGAGCGCCACGCTTTGCAGGATGTCCCCGCTCTCCAACACACCCCGCAGTCGCGGCCCGAGTCGCAGACGCACAGCCATGAGCAGGTGATCATGGTGGCGCCGAAAGAGGTCATCCAGCGCAGCACTATTTCCGCGCCTGGCGTCGGCGATCAGTTCGACCGTGATCTCCTCACCAGGTGCTTCCGGGAAGATCGACATGCTGTTGGCAGTCTACCAACCTCGCCTAGCGGGCAAGCTTCGGGCGCAATCAGCAGAACCGGGGTGGCCCAAAAGACCCCCACGCGACCTGCCAGAGCCTCCCTCCAGGGATTTCTCGGATTCCCGTCACACCCAGCGGGTGCCCCACGCTGTTCCCTCCAGCCGAGAGATCCCCTCCGGCGTACACAGCCAACCCACGAGATACTGAAATGCAAGTCACCCACAAACTATCCCTGCTTTGTCCCCTGGCCCTGGTGCTGGGACTCATCACACTTCAACCCGCTGCACAGGCCGACTCGGAGTCCGCTGCCGTCGAACCCGGCATCGCTGCTGCCGACTCGCTGGTCGGTCAGGTGGTCAACTGGTTCTGCCCCGATGGGGGCAATAGCTACGTCGGCAAGTCCACCAAAGCGGGGTTGTTGGTCGTCACCAACACGGGGCCCGGAGATGTGATCGTTGAGGTTCAGGGGTTCTTTCCTTGGATTTGGAACACCTACGCCCTGCCGCGCGGGCAAACGCTCCGAATCAGAATTGCAGCCTGTCGCCACATCGAACTCCTCGACCCCAATCAGGACGGCCGGTCTGCGAATGGCACGGCGACCTTCCCCTGAGAGTCGCACGCTGGACGCGCAACGATGGTGATCGCCGCTGCCGGCCAGCCGAGTTCCCCTCGGCTGTGTCGGCGGGCGGCTTCGTCGATCCGGGGCCCAAGCCCAGGATCGAGCCCTACGGTGTCCCACTTGGCCGACCATCCCATGGCTACTCAGCGTTGCAGGTCCAGCGCGCGTAGCCGACTCACGTTCGCGACGTGCCATCGAGCAGGGGAGAGGCACGCGTAGGCCCACACAGGGGGGGGTGGGCCTCGGGCTCAGATCGGAGTCTGCGAAACTCGTCATGCGATTCGCGCACGCTCTCTACAATCCACGACGCCTCGCAGTTCCGGAATCCGATTCCCCAAACCAACCCACTCCACGCCGTGAAGAATCCCCTCGCTTCAGCTCTTTGGTTGTTCCTGCTCACCCCCGCTTGGTCGCAAACCGGTGAAGAAGTCTCGCCACCCACGGTGACCGGCCTGGACACTTCCTTGAGTATCTGGCGACAGGAACACGGAGAGTCGTGGACGCTGCGCGTGGACCGAGCGACGGGCTACGTGGAGATGCTCTACGGGGGCCGTGCCCTGTCCAGTCTCCAACCCGATCTCTCCAACGAGAACCAGTGGCTCGACCTGGCCAGGCACTGGATCGCCAGCACAGTTTCCATGCATGGCATCGAGAACGGGGAGCTGTCGAACGGCCGTTTCACATTCCTGCCGCTCGGCATGGCGAATGGAACGGACAAGGTCACGGTGGCCTTCGACCAGTTCGTCGCCGGGCTGCCCGTCCAGGGTGGAAGGGTCAACGTCCTGATGGACACCTCGGGAAACCTCTTGTCCGTGCATTCAACCGGTGCGCCGCTGACCGAGGGCCTGGGGGCAGTTCCCGGAATCAGCCCGCGCGCGGCGCAAGCCGTTGCCCGAGATCAATTCGAGCTGACGGAGCGGGTCCCGGCGAAGAGCGTGGGTCTGCCCCTCATGCGCATCGCTCAGGTCGACGAGACCGGAACGCGCCGGGCGCGACTGGCCTACTCGGTAACCGTCACCAACTCCAATGAGCCGCTGGGGTTCGAGTATGCGATTGACGCCTTCACTGGCGCGGTTCTTCAAAGCTCATCGACGGTTCACTATTTCGATGTGACTGGAACGCTGATGAGCATGGCCACGCCGGGCACCGAAGCGGACCACTCGGGCAACCCTCCAGTGCAGATCCCCATGGCCTATGTCGATGTGAAGAGCAGCGCGGGCACCGTGCAGACCGACCGCTTCGGGAACTTCAACTTCGCTGGCGTGAACACGCCCCTGGACCTCACGGTTCAGTACGACGGTACGTTCAACAATGTCAACAACATGGCAGGTGGGGACTACACGATCACCTTTGGCGGCGTCATGCCCGGCCAGGCCAACACCCTGGTGATGAACCCCTCACCGACACAGTACGTGACGGCCCAGGCCAACGCCTACCACCACATCAATGTCGTCAGGGATTACATCCGGGATACCGTTCCCTCGGACAACACGGCCGACTTCAAGGCAACTTCCAAACCCAACATCAACTCGTCGTGCAACGCCTACTTCGACGGCAGCTCGGTGAATTACTATCGCAAGGCCGGGTCCTGCAACAACACGGCGTTCTCCTCGGTCATCGCCCACGAATACGGTCACTGGCTGAATGTGCGCTATGGCACCGGCAACGGCTCGGACGGAATGGGGGAGGGCAATGCGGACGTGTTCGGGATGTATCCCAATGACGACCCCATCGTCGGTGCCTACTTCTTCACCAACGGCGGCTTTGTGCGCACGGGTTTGAACACCCGCCAGTACTGCGGGGATGGCAACGGCGGTTGCTACGGCGAAGTCCACGCCGACGGCGAGGTCTGGATGGGTGCCGCTTGGAAGGTACGTCGCAATCTCAAGACCACCCTGGGCGATGCCCTCGGTAGCGCGACGGCAGATGGGCTATTCGTCAACTGGCTCAACGCCTACAACCAAACGAAGATTGACTCCATCATCGAAGCTCAGTGGCTGACCCTCGATGACGATGACGGGAATCTTGGGAACGGCACGCCAAACTTCAACGACATCGACAGCGCTTTCCTCGAGCAGGGGTTCCCCGGCTACGACCTGGACGTGGTCCAATTCACGAACGTTACGGACCTCGCCGATGTGCCTGCGGACGTCGGTCCCTATGACGTCAATGCCGACGTCGTGGCCCTGATTAATCCCCCCGTGACAGCCGTCGACTTGCACTACCAGGTCAATGGTGGCGGCTACACCACCGTGCCCATGGCGAGCACCGGCGGCGCAGGATTTGCCGGTCAGATCCCTGCCCTGGGTGGGAATGGAATCGTGAGTTACTACCTGTCCGGGTACGACAACGTCGGCAAGAGTGACGACTACCCCAGTGCCGGGTCGGGTGCACCTCTAGAATTCGTGGTCGGTGTGGAGCAATCGATCGGCTACTGGGACTTCGAGGCCGGAACCGACGAAGGCTGGACCGGGGGATTGCCCGCGGACACGGCGACCTCAGGCCAGTGGGAACGTGACGATCCCGTCGGAACCGCGGCCCAGCCGGAGTTCGACGTGACGGCCGATCCGGGCGTCAACTGCTGGTTCACGGGCCAGCACACGGGTGGCGGCGTCGGTTCGAATGATGTGGACGGCGGCGTGACCACCCTGCTCAGCCCCGTCTTTGACATGACCGGGATGGGGGGCGTGAAGGTCTCGTACTGGCGTTGGTATTCCAATGACCAGGGCGGTGCTCCCAATTCCGACATTTTCAAGATCGGTATCTCCAATGACGGGGGTGCTACCTGGACCAACGGCGAAACCGTGGGACCTGCGGGGATCGAGACCAGTGGTGGTTGGTACGCAGGCGGTTTCATCGTTGATCCCATCTTGCCCATGACCTCCCAGATGCAGATTCGCTTCCGGGCTGCCGACCTGAGCACCGGCTCGATTATTGAGGCCGCCGTCGACGAAGTGAAGATCACCTTCTTGGATGCCGGCTGCCCGGCCCCGAGCAACTATTGCACCGGCGCGATCAACTCAACAGGCTTCGGCGGCACCATGGTGATGAACGGCTCCCAGAGCGTGTCCGACAACAGCTTCAACCTGCTCGCGATCAGCTTGCCCGCCAACACTCCGGGCATCTTCATCTACGGCAACAACAGGAACTCCCTCCCCGTGGGCGATGGTTTCCTCTGCGTGGGAGGCAGCATCACCCGGACCGCCCCTGTGCTGAGCGACTTCCTAGGCCAACTAACGACCTCGCTGGACTTCACCAACCTCCCCAGCGGCGGCCCCATCGTCTCGGGCGACACCATGTTCTTCCAGGCCTGGTACCGGGATATCCCGGCCGGGAACTCTGGCTTCAATTTCACCGACGGACTGCAGGTCCAGTTTTGTGACTAGGGATTGTGTGCCGGAGGCCGCCTGCGGGTCGCCCGCGTGACGATCATCGCCCACACGCCTACCTTCCCCTCGGATGGGGAGGAAGGCGAGTGGCTCCCCCCTGGCTTCGATGCTGAACAATGATTGACCCCAGAACCCGTGCGCGGGGTTCTCAGGCGGATTGAGCCCGTCATGCTTGGGGGATAGGGCTAGTCCGGGGGCTCCAGCCTGCCGTTCATTCGCCCAGACCCCTAGCCACTACGGACCTCCCGTGCGACTCACTGCCCTGACCCTTATCTTTGCCGCCTGTGCGAGCCCCATGCCCAAATCGCTGCCCGACTTCGACTCGGCCTGGGATCACTCCGATCCTGCGGGGACGGAAGAGCGACTGCTCGAGTGGTTGCCGGAGATCGAGGCACGCGCTGACCCGGATACCCACGCCCAACTGCTGACCCAGATCGCTCGGACGCATAGTTTGCGCGGGCGCTTCAACGAGGCACACGCGTTGCTGGACGAGGCGGACGCGATGCTCACCGATGGGGCCACTACGGGACGGGTCCGATCACTCTTGGAGCGCGGTCGCACCTACAATTCTGCAGGAGACGCGGGACGCGCAACGGAGCTTTTCAAGCAGGCGTTTGAGCGAGCGGACAGTCTCGGTCTCGAAGTCCACGCCGCGGACGCGCTCCATATGTTGGGCATTTCCACTCCGCCTCAGCAGGCGCAATCATGGAACCAGCGTGCGATCGAGTACTGTGAGAACTGCACGGATGAACAAGCACGCCGTTGGCTAGGCCCTCTCTATCACAATACGTGGTTCACCTACCTGCAGCAGGGGCAATACGAGACGGCCCTGGTCTGGGCGAAGAAGTCGCGTGCCTTCCGCGAGTCAGTCGAGGATGTTCGTGGAGAACGCATCGGGAGATGGGCCCTCTACCACACCTTGCGCAAGCTGGGCCGCATTGCCGAAGCGCTCGCCGGGCAGCAGGCCTTGCTCGTTGAGCACGAGCAGGCAGGGGGAACCGACGGTTACTGTCATGAGGAGATCGCTGAGTGTCTTTCCGCACTGGGTCGACCGATGGAGGCAAGACCCCACTTCGCGGCCGCTTTCGAAGAGCTGAAGGGCGAGCGATGGATCCAGGAAAGCGACCCCGACCGTCTCAAGCGTCTGGAGCGGCTGGGCCGGGACTGAACTTGTCGACGTCAAGAGATCGGCTCCTCCCGCTTGCAGGAGGATGTCGTGTCCGGCGCCTGTGGTCGGCGCCGGAGATCAGGGGGCCACTTGAGCCGCCCGCTCGGCACCCAGGTACTCCACCCCGTAGCATGTGCACATGGAACTCGAGTTCAGCGTGCACCTGAAAGCGCCGCGCGAGTGGCTCTTCGACTTTCACACGAACCCCGAAAACCTGCGCGCCTTGCTCAAGGGCTGGCGAGGCACCGAGGTGCTCTCGACAGAGGGCCACTTGCACCCCGGTTCCCGGACGTGTGTCAGCGAGCGAATCGGTATCTTCACATTCCGATTCGTCTTCGAGCACTTCGTCTTGGATCCGCCCCGTGTGTTCGGAGAACGGATGGTGAAGGGGTTCTGTCGGCGGTTCGAGCACTTGCACGAATTCGAAGCCGTGGGGGAGATGTCGAACGAGACCATCATCCGGGATCGAATCCGTGTCGAGCTCCCCTGGTGGCTGGGGGGGAGCCTTGCAACTCACTGGTTTGTGGCGCGCCGCCTGCGGCGTTTCTTCGCACACCGCCACGCCGCCTACCGCCAACTGGAAGCGGGGGGCGCGTGGAGCGCATGAACGATTATCCACCGACTGGCCGCTCACGGCAGCCCAGATCCGGCAGCTTGTCATGAACCCCATGTCACCCAGCCCGACGTGTTCCTACCATCCTTGGCTGGGCTCGATTGCGATCAGCCTGGCCGCAGGGTGTTCGGCCATGCAGCCTCCCGCTTCCGCACCCCAGACGCCTCTCACTTCCCAATCACTGATCATGCACAGTGGAGACTTCGCCGACATGCGCCCGGTTGTGCTGGGCCACCGCCTACAGGTGAGTCCCGATGGGCAGGTGTATGGGCTCGTAGAGGAAGAAGGGGGAGAGGTCCTGACCGTCGGGGATCATCGGCACTGCGCCGAATTTCTCGTGCAGCGGTTATTGGAACTTCACGGTGCAGGCCATCTCAATCTTGCGCTGCCGACCCTCGGGGCGAAGCAGTTCTGGGCCGACGTGTACTGGTTCGGGGCCTGGCGTATCCAAGAGAACGTTCTGAGTGGACACCACCGACTTCTCGATCCCTCCGATACCCGCCACGCCTGGGGCAGCCGCAACGCTTGCCGGGCGGTGCTCGAACGCGAACGACAGATTCAAGGCTGGGTCCCCGACACGAGGCCCCTAGTCGTCTTGCTCCATGGCCTCGGCCGTTCCCATTCCGTTTGGGACTCCATGGCCGCTGCCTTGCGTGAGCAGAACTACCAGGTGGCCGCCCTGGCCTACCCGTCGACCCGGCGCTCCATCGCCGAGCACGCAGCCCAACTCGACGACTTGCTCGATGATCTCGAGGGGCCCCGCGAAGTCTCCTTCGTCACCCACAGCCTAGGTGCCCTCGTCGTGCGCAGCTCCTTGGCCGGCAATCCGGACTGGTCGCGCGATCTCCGCCCTCAACGGGTGGTCATGATCGCTCCCCCGAGCCAGGGATCCAGTCTCGCCCGGTCCCTAGCTGACTTCCTGCCCTTCGCCATGATCGCCGGCCCTGCCGCCCGCGAACTCGCCACCGACACCCTGCGAACCCTCCCCGCACCCCCCTGCCCCTTCGGCATCCTCGCCGCCGGCCGAGGAGCCGAGGACGGCTACAACCCCTGGCTGCCTGGTGATGACGACGGCATCGTGTCCATCGAAGAGACACGCCTCGCGGGTGCCGCCGACCACCTCGTGGTCCATGGCCTGCACACATTCATCATGAACGACCCCCAAACAATCTCCGCCACGCTTCAGTTCTTGCAGTTCGGCAACTTCGGCGGTCACTCCGATCGTTGACCGGCGGCTGGTCGCCTGTCCTTTCGGAATTCGCGAATTCGACTCGGCTTGATGTGGTTCTCCGTGAGTATCGAGCGGGGCGTCCAAGACCCACGGGTGGCGAACGCCCTCGGGCTTAGTCGGATAAGCGAGTCAGGCAAATGAGCGCGGCTCGCTGGAGCCCCTGCGCCGGTCGGACAGACCCGCTGCCGCAGCGCCCGCGCTAGCGCGATCACATCCAGCCAAGTTCCTGGAGGCACACGGTGTCGTTCCAGATCTTGGTCACGTGTCGGATTCGAGAATCTTCAAAGTCCATGACGTAGACGTAGTCGCTGGCTGTGGCCTTTCCCGTAGCTGACACGGGTCCGCCATCCCCCGTGTGCGTTCCGTGGAAGACGGCGAACATCGAGACCTTGCTGTTTTCCTCGTCCACCGCCATGCACTTCACTTCGGCTCGGCTGTCGGGTATGGGGGTCAAGAGTCCCTTGACCCACTCGCTGTAGGCTTCGACCGTGACCACGTCAGCAAGAGCCGCAGCCTGGACCGAGAAGGTCGCATCTGGGTGACAGAACTCCTTGCACCCTTCCCATCCCATGCCTGAGTCGCAGGCAGCGCAGAATTGTTCGGCTTGTTCTCTGATGGCACTCATCATTCTTCCTTGGTTGAGCAGACAAAAAGGGCAGGTTGGCGGGGTCGGGGCGGATCACTGGCCCAGTGATCGTCGGGCACGACCTTGAGTCGCTCTTGGCCGCGAGAACCGCCTAGTGCGAAGCGAGGTAACAATGAGGGAGAGGCCTGGCCACGCCGGGCTCGTCGTTCACTCTCATCGAGACGCCGTACCCTCGGGTGTCGATCACTAGGCCCCGCACGCCCCGTGCGTAACCACTCCGCTGGCCGTGGCTAGCGGCCCTCCAACACAACGTGGCAAACATCGCCGCCATGCAGTTCGACGACAGGCGATTCCGGGGCGCTAGCGCCATCTCTGAACCCAAACCTCCCCTGATTCTTGTCCTTCGGCTTTAGCCACAATCCGTACTTCCCCGGCACCAGGTCAATGAACTGGAATCGCCCCCCCTTGTCGGTCCTAGTTCGGTCACCCTCCCGATTGTCCAGTGAGACCATCCACACCTCCCGACCCGCAATGTCGCTCACGCTAGAACCAAGCATCCCCGAGATGCGGGCAAGGGACCTCGAAGCGAGCACTAGCTCCACACCTTGCAGTCCCCCGCCGTCTGCTATCGGTCCCACTTCCAAGCTTGTCTCCATGAACCCGTCATGGGTGGCCAGCAACTCGATCATGCCCGGAGGGAGGCCCGATAGGTCGAACATGCCATCTTCGTCTGACTGAGTGGTGTGAGCTTCACCCTCTCCATGACCGTTCCCGATCGGGGACAGGCCACGCGCAGTCAAGATCACGCCTCCCAAGGGCTCGCCACTCTCGGTGAGAGTGCGGCCTGAGAGGCGAACGGAATCCGCTCTCCCGGATCCATCCAAGAGCAGCCACAAACCCAACGGCACAGCCAGCACCAAGAACAACAGAGCAAACGGCCGGAAGTGGGGGAGCATAGGAACCTCTCGCCCGCCATCCTATGCGCGCTTGAATCAGTGAACTAGAGAGGAATCCGCCTCCCAATGCCCCC
>CAYXTP010000010.1:138533-161619 GCA_964467985.1 uncultured Planctomycetaceae bacterium | reverse complement strand
ACTGAAACGTAATCGAGAGTCCGTCAGTGAAATTGGAGGTCTTGGTCGGGTTCACGTCCCGGAACCAGGCCGTGAAGCTCCATGTTTCACCCGGGAGGATTGCCACGGGGCCCGTGGGCTGAGGGGTGTCATTCAAGTCCAGCGCGAGGGCAAAAGTTCCACATGGGCCCGAACTAAGCACTTCGCCCGGTCGGCTGTAGCGCCCGATCGCGCCACCCAAGCACAAATTGCCCTGGGCTCCTCCCGGATTCGTGATGAAGCCCTGAGTTTGGCTCACGAGGAAGAAGCCGAACTGGTTCGGAGGCAGCTGGGTCGCGACGAGGGTCACGTTGTTGTTGGCGACTACGTTGCTCCCGCCGGCCTGGATTCCCGCAGGCGACCCGCTGGAATTGGGGACGGCCGGACCGCAGAAGTTGGTGCCTAGAAGTCCCCCGTCAAGGACTACCACGATGTCCAAGATCGTGGACTTGTCGTAGGTCGCAGCCCCGGCGGCGCCCGGAAGGCCCGGGATGGATGCGAGGAAGTCCGAGGCCGCAACGAAAGCAGTCTCAGCTTTGTACTGGAGCCCACTCGACAGGGTATACGGCGGAATGGTCAGAGAGACAGAATTGGATCCACCCCCTCCTGCGAAACTGAACATCTCGTCGGAGTAGTCGCAACCAAGGAGTTCAATCCACACGACATCCTCCGCGTTCGTTCCAAACTCAAGGTAGGCGCTGGTCGTGATCGTGAGCGTTTGTCCCACCTCTACGTAGTACTTCCCGCTATCCCAGTACCCGCCTGTGAGGGTCATCGTGGGAGCGCTGGACGGGTACACTTCACCCGTGAGGTTCAGCGGTACGGATACGCCATTGACACTAAACGTGTACACCCCCGAGCCAAAGAGTGAGTCGAGTTCAGCCTTGGTCTGTGTCCCGTAGTTGTTGAAGTTTGGGAAGCCGTATCCCCACTCGCCGATGGATGTGTTGTAGCCGAGCACTCCACCGTTGTGGGTGGGTTCACTGACGGAAATCGGCCCGGTAACAGAAGGCGCAGGCGTCAACGTGGGGAGATCTTCCACACTCAGGTCACACCCGAAGGGCAGGAACGGGATGAGCGAGACCTGGGTTGCGGACGTTTGCTCGTGTAGTTGCAGTTTGCTGACGACGACGAAGTCCGTTGTCTGAGCGAAAGAGCTCGCTTGCAGGGTTAGAAGCGCTGCGGCCGTGAGTCGGATTCTGCTGAGGTTCATGTGATTTTCTGGGCAACTGCTGGGGATGAGCGACCCGAGGTTGTGGGTCGAGTAGGACGGTGAATTCGCGAGATCGGGGTGATCCACCGCAAGATGCCGCGCGATTCATCATCTGGCCGATGGTGTGACAGTATTGCACGGATTCAGCGCTCTTGGGGCGGCTTGGATCAACGAGAAGCCTGTGCTGACGATCATGGTCTCGCATTGAGACCGCGATCCACGGTGGGATTTCTCGCCGGACAGTCCCCACAGTCCGGCATGGGACGAGAGCGGAGTCAGAGCGCTATGGTGGCAGCCATGGACGTTCTCATTCGGCCTCCAGCAAGCAGTGATCGGGACGAATTTCTGGCCGCCGTCCACGCTAGTCGCGAGTTGCATGGCGAATGGATGCAGCCGCCGGACACGGCAGGGTCGTTTGACCGCTACCTAGGAAGATCGCGGGACGAGCGTATGCGCTGCTTTCTCGTGAGGTTGGCGGGCTCCGGAGAGCTGGCAGGTGTGGTCAACGCCAGCGAAGTCGTGCGTGGGCACTTTCAAAGCGCGTACCTGGGGTTCTACGCGTTTGCACCGCATGCCGGCAGGGGTGTCATGACTCGGGGTCTGACAGCAGTGCTCGAGCGGTTGTTTGGTGAGGAAGGCCTGCACCGGGTGGAGGCCAATGTGCAACCGGGCAACCAACGATCGCTTGCCTTGGTCAAGCGGCTCGGATTTCGGCGCGAGGGGTTCTCGCCGCGCTATTTGGAAGTTGCGGGGCGTTGGTGTGACCACGAGCGCTGGGCGCTGCTGGCGGATGAGTGGAGCGGCTCGGCAGGCAAGACGTCGGTGCGGGATGAGGGCTAGCCCCCGATTTCGGTCAGGTTCTCTGGGCTACATGCTCACCAGCACACCCCGCACGGCGAAGTGGTCGCTGTAGCCCTCTTCCCACTCGCCCTTGAACTTGCGGAACGGGGCGGGGCGGTGGGCGTTCTCTTCCGTGTCGCGCAGAAAGGCGGGAGCGTGAACGCGAAGGGAATTCGGTACGTATTCAAGGCCCCGGCCATCGACCAGGCCTGGACTGACGATGACCTGATCGAACACGTTCCAGGTCCATTCGTTCCAGTAGTAGTAGGTCCCGGAATCGCCATCCGCAAGCAGGGACCAGGTGGGGTTGTAGAGGCGCGGCGCCGTCTGGTCCTCATTGCTTGTCAGACGGTTGAAGGGATGCGTCACGGCACGCAGTTCGCGCACGGCTCTGAGTACGTCGCGGATGGACGTGTCGAATGGGTCGTCGTTGAAGTCGCCCAGGATCAGGATCTCGGCCTCCTGTTGCAGTCTTGCGCCGATCCGCATCTGGGTGTCGACGATGGATCGCAAGACTTTCGCGGCCCGTGCGCGGCGCGGGGCAGAGGCGGCGCGACCTCCGAAACGCGAGGGCCAGTGGTTGACGAGTACGGTCAAGGTCTTGGAACCGACCTGGACCCGTGCTTCGAGGATCCCGCGGGTGGGTCGTTCATCCTTGCCAAGATCAATCGGGTGCAGGATCGGCTTGCCCACGATTCGAAGGGGACTGGCCACGAGCAGTCCCAAGTCGATTCCGCGTGAGTCCGGGGTGTCCAAATGGGCGATGCGATAGCCGCGCCCCTTGAGGGCTGGGTGACCCACCAGGTCTTTCAGGACCCGGCGATTTTCGACTTCGCAGACGCCCAGCAATTGCACGTCCAGCGCATCAATGGCCTCTGCCAAGTGGGTGATTTTCAACCCGTAGCGGTCAACGGTCCAACCCTGAGCGGGTGTATGGGAGTCGTCCCCGCTGTTGTCGGAGTCGTCCTCGCAGTCGAACAGGTTCTCCAAGTTCCAAAACGCAAAGGCAACCTCTTGGCCCTTGGTCGCGGCCTGCGTGCTGTGTAGGGGCGGCCCGCACGCGAGGGCGATCAGGCAGGCGATTAGGGAGAGACAGGGGGTTGGGGTGGATACGTGGTTCACAGGACCGGGTAGTGAGAGTGGGGAATACGATTGGCGCGGGCCACGGTGGCACGCTACCTGTCACGGCAGAGGCCTTTTGCGAAGCTCGGCTCGGAGCCGCCGGTGAGGACTGGATACACTGCCAGGGCCCGCCCAGAAGCGGGCTTGTCACTGCGGACATTGATGAAGAGGACCTTCCCCTGCGCCATTCGATCCTGATCCCCCTGTTTCTCGTGCCCTGTCTGTCTGCCGGAGCTCACCGTGCACCAGACGTCGACCAACCCGGGCAGCGTCCCAACATTCTGTTTCTGTTTGCAGATGATCAGCGCCCGGACACGATCGGGGCTCTGGGCAACGAGTCTATTCAGACTCCCAACCTGGACCGTTTGGTTGCGAACGGAGTGAGCTTCACCAGCAACCACTGCATGGGGTCAATGGGGGGCGCGGTCTGCTTGCCCTCGCGCGCCATGGTCATGAGCGGGCGCAGCCTGCACAGGGTGAAGACGGACTTGAGCGGGGTCATCACACTGGGTGAGGCGCTCGCCGGCGGCGGGTACCAGACCTTTGGAACGGGCAAGTGGCACAACGGCCGCGACTCCTTCGAGCGCGGTTTCCAATCGGGCAAGGCGGTGATGTTCGGTGGCATGTCCGATCACAATCGCGTACCCCTTCAGGATCTGAAGGCTGACGGCACGGGGTTCACCGAGAAGCGCGTGGGTCAGGGCCACTCCAGCGACATCTTTGGTGAGGCGGCGGTCGAATTCCTCGAAGGCTATGGCGCGTCCGATCGCGATCGCCCCTTCTTTGCCTACGTGGCCTTCACGGCACCCCACGACCCGCGGGACCCACCCGCCCGCTGGCGCGAGGTCTACGCCCAGAACACCCCACCCTTGCCGGAGAACTTCCTGCCCCAACACCCATGGACCTTCAATCTCGGCACCCTGGTGATTCGGGATGAGGTGTTGACTGGTTGGCCCCGGGAACCCGAGGTGATCCGCGATCAACTGGGGGAGTACTACGGCCTGATCTCCCACGTCGATGAGCAGGTGGGGCGCATCCTCGACACCCTCGAGCGGCTGAAGCTGACAGAGAACACCCTGGTCGTCTACTCCGCCGATCACGGCTTGGCTATGGGCAGCCACGGGTTGCTGGGCAAGCAAAACCTCTACGAGCATTCCATGGGGTGTCCGCTGATCCTGAGCGGACCCGGTCTGCCCGCGGGCAAGGTGCGCGAGGAGCTGACCTACCTGTTCGATATCTACCCCACCCTGTGCGAAGTCGCGGGTGTGCAGGTCGAGCAGGCAGTTGAGGGTAGGAGCTTCTTGGGGCTCGCCAAGGGCCAGCCAGGGAACGCGAGACAGTCCCTATTCACCGTCTATCACCACAGCCAGCTCGCCGTGCGAGACGAGCGCTGGAAGTTGATCCGCTTCCCGGCGATCGACGTCACCTTGCTCTTCGATCTGCAAGCCGACCCCGATGAGATTCACGATCTTGCCGGCGACCCGCAGAACGCTGCGACTCTGGACCGCATGCGAGGCTTGCTGAGCGCAGGGCAGGCCCAGTACGGGGACGAGACATCCTGGACCGCCGATAAGTTAGGACCTAAACACGTGGATCTCACAGGACACGCGCGCAAGGCTGACAGGCACCAGCCCGCGTGGATCGTGAAGAAGTACTTCTAGTCGCGCGACCTGGGACTCAACACGATCCATGCTTGCCGAACTCAATATCCGCGACCTGGCCCTGATCGAAAGCGCCTCACTCTCGTTCCAGGGTGGACTGAACGTGATTAGCGGGGAGACGGGCGCGGGCAAGAGCCTGCTGATCGACGCGCTCGAACTGCTGTTGGGCCGACGTGCGCGTTCCGGCTTGATTCGGGCTGGTGCAGATCGAGCCCGGGTTGAGGGGCGCTTCCTTGTGCAGCGCCTCGGGGGGCCGGGTTGCGGTGCGGAGGTGCAGTCGTGGCTGGAGAACCACCTGCCCGAGGTCCTGGAGGAATGGCGCGAAGAGCAGGAATTTCAATCTGACGCGAACTCCGGATCAGCAGACCTGGAGTTGATTCTCACGCGTACCCTCGCTCGCGATGGCCGCAGTCGCGCGCATGTGAATCACAGGCCGGTGACGCAGAAGATCCTGCGTGAGTTGGCTTCGCAGTTGGTGGAAATCCATGGCCAGAACGACCATCAGCGCCTCTTTGATGCCGCCGAGCAGCGGGCACTGTTGGACACATTCGGCTCGCTGGACGACGCTTTGGCGGGTTACCGGGAACGGCGAGCGATATGGCTTGAGGGTGCAGAACGTCTGGAGGCTTTCGAGTCCCAGGAGGCCGAACGCCTCGAACGCCTGGATCTGCTTCGATTCCAGATCGGCGAACTCAGCGAGCTCAATCCCCAGGTGGGTGAGATGTCGAGTTTGCAAGCCGAACGAGAACTGCTGCGCCACGCCAATGAGCTCTCGATTGATTTGGCGGGCATCCTGGGCGGACTCTCCGAGCAGGACGGCGCAGCCCTCGAGCAGGTGCGCATGGCGGAGCGGCAGCTCGAACAGTGGCGCGAGCGGGTGCCGGGACTGGAGGATGCCACTGCGGGTCTGCGCGAGGTAAACGCACATTTGGAAGAGGCCGTGACCAACCTCTTGTCCTTCGCCGCCGCCGTCGAGGCGGACCCTGCGCGCCTAGAAATCGTCGAGGAGAGATTGAGCGACCTCGAGAGGCTGACGCGCAAGTTCCGCACCGACGGAGAGGGTCTGGTGCTCAAGCACGCCCAGTTGGCCGAACAGCTCGAGGAACTTGAAGGTGCGCAATCGAATCGCGAACAGCTTGCGCAGGACGTCGAGCGGGCTCATGCGGGGGTCCAAGAGGCCGCTGTGCGACTGCGAGTGGCCCGGACAAAGCTGATCCCGCGCTTGCGAGCGGCCGTGCATCACAGCCTCGAGGAGTTGGGCCTAGCCAATGCGGAATTCGACGTGCGCTTGGTCGCGCGGGCGGGGCAGGGTGACGCATCGGCAGACCTGGCTGTTGAACGCAAACGACTCGGCGACGGAGGGTCGCAGGATGTTCAATTCCTGCTAGCCGCCAACCCCGGTGAAGCGAGCAGCCCGCTGCGTGATGTGGCTTCCGGGGGCGAGGCCGCGCGCATCATGCTCGCCCTGCGCGGGGCACTGGCGGTCAGGCAATCTACCCCGACCCTGATCTTTGATGAGGTCGACGCAGGCGTGGGTGGTCGGCTGGGACCCAAGGTGGCTGCGCACCTGTGGGGCCTCGGCTCCTTGCATCAGATCCTGTGCGTCACCCACCTCGCGCCCATCGCGGCTCGGGCTGGACACCACTTGCGAGTGGCCAAGGACGTCGAGGAAGGCCGAACGCGGACCCGGGTGCAAGCGCTGACTGGCGACCGGCGCCTGGCCGAGGTGGCGGACATGATCAGCGGTGGTGGCGACCAGGACACAGCCCTTGCAGAGGCTCGCCGCCTACTCGAAGTTCAGTAGCAAGCGCTAGTTCAGCAGATCCAACATCATCTGGCGGTAGCTCTCGTAGGCCGCTCGGCCCCGCTCCGTGAGTTCGAACAGGGTCCGTGTGCGTCCATGAGTTGAGTCCTTCTGCGCCAATAGATAGCCCGCTTCCTCAAGCTTGCGCACGTGGGTTGCAAGGTTGCCCCAACTGAGTCCCGTCTGCTTCTTCAGCCAGGTAGCATCGGCCTGCTCGACCACCATCAATTGCGTGAACAGTGCCAGGCGTCCGGGAGAGTGGACGAGTCGATCCAGGTTCATCGCAGTTCTTGTGCGGGCTCAACCACGGGGTTCGCCCCAAGAAAGCGAACCAACAAGACACACCCGACCACTACGGGCACGAACAAGCTGACCCATGGCGCAAGGCACAGGCCGCAGAAGATGTCGCAGAGGCCGTCCTGTGAAACGGCGCGTTGCACGGCAAGCCGCTCGGCCTGCTCCAGTTCATTGTGGACGGGGCTCTGCATGGGCTATCATGGCCCATTACTTTGAAAAACAAAGTTGAGACCCCGGGTTTCTCGGCCTAGCCCGTCCCCAGGCCCGCCGGACGCTATTCTCTTGGGCCAAACTGTCCGCCACAGCCCGATGTCACTCCAGCAAGCCCTCCGTTTTGAGCCCCAACCGTTTCAGCGGGTTTGGGGTGGCGAACAACTCCAGCACCTCCTGCGCGGCCAAGTCACCTGGCCGAGTCAGACCGGTGAAGCTTGGACGCTTTGCGACCGGCCCGGGCACACTTCGAGCGTCGCCGAGGGCCCGCTGGCCGGGCGCACCTTGGCAGGGCTCATGTTGTCCGAACAGCTGGCCTTGCTGGGGGAGTCGCGAATGTCGGTTGATGACAACTTCCCGATCATCGTGAAGTGGCTGAACACAGCCGAGCTGCTTTCGTTGCAGGTGCATCCTGGTGCGGGCTTGGCAGGACGACTGGGGTCGGAACCCAAGGATGAATGCTGGTACATCTGCAATGCAGCACCGGACAGTGTCCTCTACCTGGGCCTACGCGACGGAGTGGATGCCGCTACTTTTGCCGACGCTACAGAAAACGGGGACGTGCTCGACTTGCTGCAGAGCTTCAAGCCGCAGCCCGGCGATTTCTTTCATGTCCCCGCAGGAACTCTGCACTCCATCGGCGCGGGACTCACGCTCGTGGAAGTCCAGCAGAATTCCGACACGACCTACCGCGTTCACGATTGGGATCGCGCTGGTTTGGATGGCAAGAGCCGCGAGCTTCACAGAGAGGAGGCTCTGCAGGCCATCGCCTTCGACCATCAAGTGCAAGGGCCCATTCGCGCTCGCGCACAGGACGCGTCTGCGGTGAATCCGCAGGCCTCGCTGCTAGGAGAGGGACCCTTCGCGGTGGATTGGCTACAAATTCACGACCACTATTCCCACAGCACATTGGGGCGAGCTTGGGTCTATGTCGTGCTCGCCGGCGGCGGATCCTTGCGCGTTGCAGACAACGAGCCCTGTCGAATGGTGGCTGGCGATGCCTGGCTACTGCCGGCCGACGCCGGTGACTACGCGATCACAGATTCTGACGGCGAACTCGAATTGCTGCGCGTCGAGGCACGCGCCTGAAGTAGGAGACATACAAGGTGCGTGGACGAAGGGACGGATCGAGACGATCCTCACGAAGATCATCTGGTGCTCGCGGCAGAGGGTCGAGCCGGCGAGGCGCTGGTGTCCGCGGCGGTCGCGGTGCGCGTGGCGCCAAGTCCAACGCTCCGCGCAAGGTCAGCGCGCGTCGGCCCGCGGCCAGCACCTCCTCCGCCAGGCAACCGGTGTCCACCGAGACCCTCGTGCGACTGAACAAGTACCTAGCTGACCACGGAGTGGCGTCGCGCCGGGCCTGTGACTCGCTGATTGAGCAAGGCAAGGTCACGGTGGATGGGATGCCCGTGTCCGAGCTGGGCACGAAGATCAACCCCCTTGAGCAGACAGTTGAAGTAGACGGCACCATCCTGAGACCTGAGGGGGCCTCGCGTCGCTACTACATGCTCCACAAGCCAGCGGGGGTCGTGTGCACCAACGAACGCAGCGAGAGCCGGCCGCGCGCCATCGACCTGATCACGGATCGCGACAAGGGCCGCATCTACACTGTCGGGCGCCTGGACGAAGAGAGTACGGGCCTGATCCTGCTCACCAACGATGGAGATTTCGCTCAGCGCGTGGCGCACCCGCGCTACGGCGTGCCCAAGACCTACCGCGTGACCCTGCACGGTCGCATTCACGATGAGGCCATTCAAAAAGTACGCGAAGGTGTGTACTTGTCGGATGGGCGCACGGGCGGGGCGCGCATTCTGATTCGACGCCGCTCGACCTCCTCTTCGGTGCTGCTCGTAACCCTGAGAGAAGGGCGCAACCGTGAGGTCCGTCGGGTGTTCGCCGACGTGGGTTTCAAGGTCGTGCGTCTCGCGCGCGTGGACATCGGTCCCTTGAGCGCACGCGGGTTGCGCGCGGGCAAGTGGCGGCCGCTGTCGCGCGAGGAGGTGGAGGCGCTGCTCGACTTAGCCGACGAGGAACGGGCTCTCGAGCCGCTGGACACCCCCCGTAGCCGGCAGGTGGCGCGCCTTGAGTCGGCCGAAGAACTGGAAGAGGAATGGTCTCCCAATGGGCCTTCCCGCGGGGGGTCGCCGCGAGGCTACCAGCCGCGCGGCGAGGGTTCTGGTGAGGAGCGGCCGCGCACTGGGGGATCCCGCCGGTCCGGCACGGGTTCTCGCGGTGGTGCACGCGGCACCCGCCGGGGCAGCGCGGGCCCCCGCCGGCGTGGCGGTGGATCTCGCCGCTCAGGCGGCAACCGCGGAAGTCGAGGCGCTGGAGGTCGTGGATCTGGTGGTTCCAGGCGCGGCTCCTCACGGCGGGGCGGCACATCGGGCGAACGCGGTCGTAGGGGACGCTGAGCTTGAATCGATCTCAGACTCAGGCCCCCGGTTCCGGCTCCCTATGTGGTGCCGAGATCACTGAACATCGGCTGCGCAACGGCCTGACGGTGTTGATCGCAGAGCGCCACCTCGATCCGGTCGTGGCGGCCATGATCTTCTATCGCGTTGGTTCGAGACACGAAGGCGCGGACGAAGCGGGCCTCTCGCACTTCCTCGAACACATGATGTTCAAGGGCACCGCACGCCTGGGCAAGGGCGAGGTCGATCGCATCACCACATGCTTGGGAGGCTCAAACAACGCCTTCACGACCCATGACCACACCGCCTACTGGTTCGAGCTCGCCTCCGATCGCTGGGAGAGTGCATTGGAGATCGAAGCGGACCGCATGCAGGGGCTGCTGCTGGATTCCGCGGAGTTCGCGGCCGAGAAGGCGGTCGTTCTCGAGGAGCTGGCCATGGGCCTGGACGATCCTTGGCGGCGCCTCTCCAGCGCAGTCCAGGAACTCGTGTTTGGCCGTCACCCCTACGCACGTCCGGTAATTGGCTACGCAGACATCCTGGAGCGCGCAGGCCCCGAAGACATGCGCGCGTACTACTCCCGGTTCTACCAGCCCGCCAACGCGACGATCGTACTCTGCGGCGACCTGCGACCCGGCCCGGCTCTCAAGGCGGTGCGCAAGCACCTGGGGGACCTGAGAGGGAGCCCGGCAACAGACGCTGCGCCCTACCGACCGCCACTCCCCGAGCCGCAAGGCGAACGCAGACTGGAACTCACCTGGGACGACCCGTCTAGACGCCTGATGATGGCCTGGCCTTCGACTCGCGTGGGAACGGAGGCTGACTTTGCCCTGGACGTCGCAACCACTGTGATGACCGCCGGCCGTCTCTCACGACTGTACCGCTCGCTCGTGCTGGAGCAGGGGCTTGCGATCTCAGTCAGCACAAGCAACGACACGCGCGCAGAAGGCGGGGCTTTTTGGCTCTACGCCGAGGCGGCCCCTGGTGTGGCCCCCTCCGACTTGGAACGGGCCATCGACGTTGAACTCGAAGCCTTCAGGGCCGACCTGGTGCCTGCAGCGGAATTGAAACGCGCCAAGTCCCTGCTCGTCGCCAGCGAGGCGGGCGAAGGTGAGACCGTCAGCGACCTAGCCGAGCATATTGGCGGTTATGCGATGGACGCGGATTGGGCTCTGGTGCTGGATCTGTCCGAACGTCGCAAACAGGTCACCGCGCAACAGCTGCGAACGGTCGCCCGCGAACTCCTGCGCCCTGAGCGGCGCGTCGTGGGCTGGAGCCTGCCTCAAGCCGCAGCACAAGGGGGCAAGGCATGAGCGCTTTCACAGACCTGGCTGCCGGGAGAGGGCAGGTACCGGTGGTCGTCGTGCCCCGCGAGCGCTTCGAATTGGATTGTGGCGCCCAGCTACTCGTTTCGGCTCGTCCCGGGGCGCCGATCACCGCCGTGAGCGTGCATTTGCGCGGGGGGCGCAGCCAGGATACTGCGGGCAAAGAGGGCACAGCCTTCCTCACCGGGACGTTGGCCGACAAGGGCACTGACGTCCGCGATGAACTGGAACTCGCGGCACTGCTTGAACCGGCGGGTGGCGGGATCCGTGGTGATGCCAGCGGCCTTTCGGGCGCGATTCAACGGGACTCTTGGAAACTGCTGCTGGACGTGTTGTGCGAGACTCTATTGGGCGCTGCCTATCCAGCCCAGCCGGTGAAGAGTCAGCAAGAGCGCATCTTGGCCCGCATGGAGTCTCAGGACGTGGATCCCCACGCTCAGGCAGCGCGCCGCTTTCGACGCTTGGTGTACGGAAGAAACTGGCTGGGTGGCTCGGCCACGGGCAGTAGCGCGAGCCTGGCTTCCATCACGCCCGCCGACTTGCGCCGCCACCGCAAGCGGCACTGGCGTCCAGAACGTGCGCTGATCGCAGTCTGCGGAGATGTCGAGCCCCAGAAGGTACGCCGACATCTGAACCGCCTGCTGCGCTCTTGGAAGAAGGGGCGTCCTCTCGAAGTGCCTCCCCTGCGTCTGCCAAAACTCGCCGTGCGCGTTGACGCCTTCCGTCGTCAACGGGAGCAAGTGCACGTCTACCTCGGGCACTTGGGTATCAAGCGCGCCGATCCGGACTACGCAGCCTTGACGGTGATGGACCACGTGCTGGGTACCGGACCTGGATTCACCAACCGCATCACGCGCCGCTTGCGAGACGAGCTGGGTCTGGCGTACTCCGTTCAGGCAGACATCCACTCCAGTTCGGGTCTCAGACCAGGCATGTTCAGGGCCTACATAGGAACCTCTCCCCAACACCTGCCCACGGCGGTACAGGGGTTCCTGCACGAGATGCGCCGCATCCAAGAGGAACCGGTGGGGGCGGATGAGCTGGATGTGGCCCGGGACTTCGTCCTAGGCTCATTTGCCCTAGGATTCGAGCGCGCGAGTCGGCGCGCAGCATTCCTGGTGGCCTCCGAACTTCACAACCTGCCGGACGACGTACTCGAGCTGCTTCCCAGGGAGATCGCTGCGGTGACGGCTGAGGACATTCAGCGCGTCGCCAACAAGCACCTCTATCCCGACAAGTGCTGCTTGTCGGTGGCAGGACCCGTGAACAAGCGGGATCTGCGCGGACTCCTGTAGAGGTTGGGTCCCAGCCAGTGCCCGGGACCTTGCGGGCTAGCCGCTCTGCTCAGAAAACGAAGAAGGAGAGTGCCTGAGCACCCTCCCTCTGCGTCTCTCTTCTTCAGTCTCTCTTCTGTTCTCGTTCTTGCGCGTACCTACACGACGGGCAGCGGATCGTCTTCCACGACGGGAGGACCGTCCGTGTCGTCACCAGGAATGGGCACGGGGATGTGCATGCTGGCGAGTTCCTCGTAGTTCAAGAGGCCCGCGTGGGCGGCGATGTACGCCTCGGACAGGAGTCCGGTGATCGGTGCTTCGTGTTGCAGTTCACCCAGCACTGTTGTCCAACCCACAGAGAAAGTCTCTGCGTTCTGAATCCAGAGCGCGCCATCATCTGCCTGCAGCACGCTGGACAATTCCAAGGCACCGGTGTTCCGCCAGTTCTCTGTGTCCATCGTGATGACTTCGATCAAGAGGCCGTCAACAATTCCACCGGGGAAGGGGTAAGTGACCGACTCGCCAGGCGCAATCTGCGAAGTGCCTGTGGCGCCAAACTCAGCGTCTCCAACGACTAGGAGTTGGGGCAGAGTAGAAATATTATTGAACGTGAACTCCGTTGTGCTCACCTGAATGAGTGTCTCCACCTGCGCCTGCTCGAGGGCCTGGGGCAGGGTGGGGGTCGTAACTTGGCAAGCGAGGGCGCACAGGGCCGTAGCGATCATGATGGTCTCCTACCGGCGGTAAAAAAATTCGCGGCAGGGCCGTATCGGCCTCGGCGTGGGCGTACCTTGAGCCCGGTCCGTCAGATTCCCGAACTAGGACTCGCCCCCCTCGAAGGGGGCCTATTCGCGGCCCATGGCCCTAAAAGCCGCCCAATCCTGGGGTCCGTAACCCAGGTCGCGAAGGTGCTTGCGCGCCATCTGAGCCGCTGCGGCCGGGTCGAATCCCGTCTTCAAATTCCCGTGGTAGGCCTCTGCAAAGGCCTGGGCGGCGGAGTCCGAAATCGGCCACAGGGTGACCAAGAGATCTCGGGTGCCGGCCTCCAAGAATGCGCGTGCCACGCCGTGGGCTCCCTCTGCATCGATCGTACGCCCACCAGCGGTTTCACATGCGGCCAGGACGACCAAGGGTAGGCGCGGCCCGACGCGCAAGATTTCCTCGGAGCAAAACACATCCCCGTCACTGAGCAGCAAGCCCACCGGCGCCAGGCGTCCTTGTCCACAATCCGGCGCGCGTACCAAGTGCGTGGCCACGTGCAGGGGTTGCTCGCCCTCCATTGCCGCCAACAATGCCGAGCGTACAAAGGCGGTGCCCGTGTAGAGACTTGCGGTCGAGTGCATGCGGCTCAACTGGGCAAGCTCGCGAGCAGCGCCCGGAAGCAGGGCCTCGCGATTCTCTCCCCCCAGTGGGCTTCCCATTAGATTCCAGTCGGCGTCGGCGGTCAGAGGGTCGGCCGCTTCGCCTAGCGGCAAGCCGGGCAAGACCAAGGGAGTTAGTCTCTCGTCGAGCCAATCTCCGTTTACTCCCAGCAAGGTGATGGGCAAGGCTTCGAGCGGGCCGTGCAGCAGGAACAGGGCGCGTTCGTCCGGGTTTCCAGTGCCCAGATGGTCGAGCAACTCGCTCGGCAGTAGGGCGGCGGCGATCTCCTGGCCGAGCGACCGGGCACGCTGCAAGTCGCCGGAAATCACGGCTTCGCGCAGTCTGCGAACGGCACCCTGCAGGCTCCGTCGCCCCAGGGGCCGGGTGCTGGCGGTCGCTCGTCCACTGGCGTCGATCCAGACCACAACGGTGAAGTCCGCACTCACGGCGAAGGTAACCAGGCCGCGATCAAATCGGCTGGCCCAGGTGCGCAATTCCTCGATGGAAAGGCGGCTCTCGGCCGGTCGCAGGCGCCGGGACTGGTTGTCTTCGATGACCTGAGCCGCGGCCAAAGGGTCCCCAAGTTCGGCATGGGCTCGAGCCAAGAGAGTGACCGCGTGCAGTCCCACCCACTCGCCCACGATGCTCCCACTGCCATCGTCTACCAGGCGCCCGCGCTGTCGCGCGACTTCCAGGGCACCCTGCAGGTGGGGCAGGGCCTTGCTCGGCTGACCGGAGTCCAACCAGCTCTCGCCGATCAGTGCGGCGGCCTCCACTTGCCGCTGAGCAGACCAATGGGCCCTCTGCTCGGAATTCCCGAGCAGCTCGCGCACTAGTTCGGGATTGCCCTCAACAAGGGCCAGGGCGGCACGGGCAAGGGAGTTCACCGTGCTGGACTCGGAACCGAGGGCGAGGATCTCGCGCCTTGCCGAAACTCGGTCGCCGGTACGCAGGTAGCCCACGGCGAGCAAGCCGCGCCATTGGGATAGTTGCGCCGCCTGTGTGGGTGCATTGCTGGCCAAGAAAGCGAGGGCCGATTCCGCGCGATCATCAGCGAGCAGTCGGGTGGCGTGCTCGCGCGCCAGATCCCAGCTGTCACTGGGGGAAACGAGGCGAGCCCAGCTAGCCAGGTATTCATCGACTTCTCGCAGGTCGCCTGCATCCCTGGCTAGGGCCACCAAGCCCTTGAGGGCTCGTTCTTGATACTCAACCCTCCCCACATCCCTTGCGAGTTTCAAGCAATCCTCAAAGATCCCCTGGGCGCGACCGAGTTCGGAATGGACGCGTGCGAGCTTGCCGCTTAGCCACAAGGGCTCGAGTCGTGGAGTGACCTGGCCAGCGCGTTCAAACAGGGCCAGGCTGCGGTCGACGTGTGTGGAGACGAGGCCAAACAACTGTTGGCTGCGTTCGCCGGACCAGTCCAGGTTCTGCTCCAATTCAGAGAGCTCCAGGCGTGCCAACAGGGCGTAGCTCTGAGCGGCAGGCACCACGTCCCCCTGCTCTTCAACCACCGCCGCAAGGGCGGCGAGTTCCGCGTACAGAGCGGCCCGTTCCGTGGGCCAGTCGCTGCCCTCAGGGAGTTCGCCGCGCCCGGCCAACACCACCCGTCGACGCGTGGCTAGGTAGCTCTGTTCCGCTTGGAGCCCCTGTGCCAGGTCAGCCGGGTTCAGACTCAGGTAGTAGCGTGCGACGGCCAGGGTGTCGCAGCGCGCGAAGTCCACGCACAGGATTTCGGCCTGTTCGAGCAGTTGCCCCGAAACGGTTTGGTCGCCTGCGCGCAGGGCGGACAGGGTTCGAATGAACTCCGTCAGTTCGCGCGCCGCGGGGCGCGATTGCTGGGCCAGGCCAGTGGGTGTCCAGACCACGAGGGCCGCCAGGAGTGCAGGAGCCAGGCGGCTCAGCAGCCCTCCGCCCAGCAATCCCCTAGGGATTCGGGCGGACAACCACTGGGAGGGCATGCGGGCTAGCGTCCGGGGCTCGATTCCAGGTAGGAGGCACGCTGGCTGCCAGGGGGCAGCTTGCGAGCAGCCGCACGGGCGTCCGTCCAATAACCCGCTGCGTGCAGAGAGCGGACGCGCTCGTAAGCGTCTTGCTCCGTCAGTGCTTGCTTGAGATCGGCATCTTCGCGAACTTCAAAGTCGCGTGCGCCGAGGGGTTGTTCGAGTCCGTTCACGCTGGCCTGGGCTTCCCAGGTGTAGTGACCCGCGGGGATGTCTTCGTAGAGGTGCAGACCAGGGGTAACGCCGCTGAGGCGCGCAATGACAGTTCCCTCGGAGAAGGCGCCGCCCGAGTGCGATTTCAGCATGATCGAATAGCCATCGGCTTCCGGCACCGGGTTCACTTCAAAGAACAGGTCCGGGTCTTCGGGGCCGAGCAGGACGGGCCCGCGCGGGAAGAGCAAGCTGCCTTGGGCTTCCCCGCGTAGCAGCGGATAGGCGGGCAGGCTCTGGTTGGTCCCGGAACCGTGGAAGAACATCAATCCGCCGGAGAGTGCAGCCAAGGAGGCGGCGATCGGAATCCAACGCCGCATGACTCGGATGGGGCGTTCAGCCTGCCACTCGTGCTCATCGGTCGACTGCGACCTAGACTCTTCGTCAATCGAGTGGATCGAGGCCATCTCGGTGACGCTGTCCGGATCAAAGGTGGAATCCAGGGGGACCGGGGGGGAGGACTCCAGGGAGTCGACCAGCGCCGCGCACTCACCACAGTGGGTGAGGTGATCCAGTACGTCCAGGTGCTGTTGACGCTCCAGGCTGACGGAGCCCGGGCCGCGGGCGAAGTCGTAAAGCACTTCTGCGGGGGGACAGTCGCCGGCGTCCTCGAGCTGGCCCTCAAGCCAGTCTTGTGACGCTCGCAGCATTTCCAATCGAGGACCGTGGACCGGGTGAGCCGTGAGGTTGGCTAGGCCTTCTTCGGGCAACTCGTCCCAATGGGCGAGCAATTCGGTCACAGCGGGATCATCCCCTGCGGGCAAGGGGCCTTTTCCATTGTTTAGGGAATCCATGGCTAACCGCGTCTCCGCATCCCAGGCGGCCATGGGGTCCGATTTCTTCCCAATCTTGGGACGATTCTTGTCGGGTCGAGGTTCGGGGTGGCTCATTCGGCAACCTCCTCGAAAGCATACTGGTTGAGCAAGACCTTGCGCATGCTCACCACAGCCTTGCGCAGGCGATACTTGGTCTGCTCCAGAGAGATGCTCAGGTCCCGTGAAATGGACCCCATCGTCTCGCCATCGACAAAGCGCAGGTTGAGTAGCGCCTGTTCCTCCGGGGTCAGAAGCCCCATGGCCGCGCGCACCATGTCGCCGATTTCGCCTATTCCTGCGCGCTCATCGGGACCAGGAGTGTCGTCTTCACGGTCCGGTACTTCGTCCCCGCCCGCGGCCGGCCGTGGGCGATTGCAGGTGCTCTGGCGGCGTTTCAGGTCGACGCAGCGACACCAGGCCACCCTGTAGAGCCAAGTTCCAAAGGAGCCTTTCTCGGGGTCGAACGTGCCGCGATCCAGGCGTTCGAGCACATACACGACCAGGTCTTGGTACAGGTCCTCACGGGCACTGGGGTCGGACTCGAAGTGCCCTATGCAGTGGTAGAACAGCGAACGATAGCGCTCGAGGAAGGCCTTGACGGCCTCCTCCTCGCGATCTCGAAGCCCTTGTACGAGTTGGTACTCTTCCACTGTTTGCGTTCCCCAGGAGGCGGCGACAGGGCCGATCCTATAGGTAGGAGATAGGTTCTTGGGGTGAGGGATGCAACTCGCGGGATTGCGGGGCGTCTTCCCCGAGGCGGGCGGGGGTTGTGGATGGGGGCCCACAACGCAGCCGCCTGTCAGGGAGGATCCCAACAGACTGCCCCTCAGGGGCTCGCGCGCCCCTCGAAACCCCAACACTTGCACCGGCTGTAGTCTCCGCCCGAGTCCCTAGCTGACCCCCAATAGGGACGAAGTTGGACTAAATTTACACCCTTCTGTACTGTCATCGCGTCCCGGCCGGCGCTAGTGTGTTGCCCCAAATTCAGTGCCCAGCTGGGGCGCGCCCCGGGGCTCCAGGGCTCTATTCGAGTTCCACAGCGTCCCCCCTCCGACAGGTTCCAATCCCATGCGCGACGTTGTCATTGCCAGTGCCTGCAGAACCCCGATTGGTAACTTCCAGGGCACCCTCGCGAAGTTCACGGCCCCCCAGCTTGGGGCACTCGCGGCGGCTGAGGCCCTGCGCCGGGCGGGAGTGGAAGCCGGCGCGGTCGATGAAGTCATCTTCGGCAACGTTCTCACGGCCGGTGCCGGTCAGAACCCCGCGCGTCAGGTAGCCCGGGCGGCAGGTGTGCCCGACCGCGTCGGTTCGCTGACCATCAACAAGGTCTGCGGATCGGGCCTCAAGGCCGTCATGCTCGCCGCCCAAGCGATTCGCGCCGGCGATGCGGAGTGTGTGCTCGCAGGCGGAATGGAGAGTATGTCCGGCGCGCCCTACTTGATGCCCGCGGCGCGCACCGGTGCTCGGCTCGGTCACGCCAAGCTGATTGACTCGATGGTGCAAGACGGTTTGTGGGACGTATACAACGACTTTCACATGGGCATCACGGGTGAACTCGTTGCGGAGAAATTCGAGATCACGCGTGAGGAGCAGGACGCCTTCGCCTCCACCAGCCACAACCGAGCCGAAGAGGCCACCGGTGCCGGGCGTTTTGATGCTGAACGCTTTGCCATCGACGTGCCTCAACGCAAGGGTGATCCCGTTTCGTTCAACCGGGATGAGAGCATCCGGCTGGGGATGACCCCCGAGGGCCTCTCCGGACTGCGTCCCGCTTTCAAGAAAGAGGGCAGCGTCACGGCAGGCAACGCTTCGTCCATCAATGATGGAGCCGCGGCTTTGCTTGTGATGAGCGCCGAGCGGGCTCAAGCACTCAAAGTGACGCCGCTTGCAACCATCCGCGCCTACAACACCGGAGGTTGCGCCCCCGAGTGGGTCATGATGGCTCCCCAGGAGTCGATTCAAGGCTGTGCTCAGAAGGACGGCAAGGCTCCGGGAGACTACGACCTACACGAGATCAATGAGGCCTTCTCCGTAGCCGCCATCGCGCTGCAGCGCCAATTGGACCTCGATCCGCAACGCATCAATGTGAACGGTGGAGCCGTGGCCTTGGGACATCCCATCGGCGCATCGGGGGCACGCATCCTTGTCACCCTGCTGCACGCCATGCAGCAGCGCGACGCCAAGACGGGCATGGCCTCGCTCTGCCTAGGTGGAGGCAACGCCGTTTCTCTCGCTGTCGAGCGGGCCTGATTGACTTCCATGTCTGAACTTCATTTCACAAACGTCGCGGTGATCGGTGCGGGCACCATGGGCAACGGCATTGCCCAGGTCTTTGCCGCAGGCGGCGCGGACGTCTTACTCGTCGACACAAACGTCGAGGCCCTATCGAACGGGCAGCAGACCATCGAGAAGAACCTAGGACGCATGGTCTCGAAGGAACGCATCAGTCAGGGGGATGCCGATGCAGCCCTGGCTCGTTTGCGGGGCGCGAGCGAATTGGCAGCCATCACCGATCAGACCCTCGTTGTTGAAGCCATTGTCGAGCGCGAAGATGTGAAGACTGCGGTATTCAGTGAGCTCGACACGATTGCGATTCCCGAGGCGGTTCTGGCTTCCAACACGTCATCGATTTCGATCACCAAGATCGCTTCAGCCACCAAGAGGCCCGAACAGGTCATCGGGATGCACTTCATGAACCCGGTGCCGCTGATGAAGCTCGTGGAGGTAATCCGCGGGCAGGCTACCAGTGACGAGGTGACACGGCGTGTGATGGAGAGCTCGACCGCATTGGGCAAGACGCCGGTTGAAGCAAACGACTATCCGGGGTTTGTCGCCAACCGCGTGCTGATGCCGATGATCAACGAGGCCGTGTTCTGCTTGATGGAGGGCGTGGCCGATCGGGAGGGGATTGACACGGTCATGAAACTGGGCATGGCCCACCCCATGGGGCCGCTCACCCTCGCGGATCTGATTGGACTCGACGTGTGCCTGGCCATCATGGATGTCCTGCACAGCGGCCTTGGGGACAGTAAGTACAGGCCTTGCCCGCTGTTGAGGCGCATGGTCGCGGCCGGACACCTGGGTCGCAAGAGCGGCAAGGGCTTCTACGACTACTAGCACAGCCGCGAACAACACGCGGACGAGCATATTCTGACCAACCATGGATTTTGAACTCCAAGAAGAGCAGCGCATCATTCGTGACATGGCGCGCGATTTCGCGACCAACGAACTCGCGCCCCGCGCCACCCAGCACGATCGAGACGAACGCATTGACCCCGATCTGTTCGGGATGATGGGGGAGCTCGGCCTATGGGGGCTGACCGTGCCCGAGGCCTACGGCGGATTCGACGCAGGCAGCTTGGGGCTCGCGATCGTTCTAGAAGAAGTGAACCACGCCTGCGCGTCGGTTGGGGTGACCCTCTCCGTGCATGCCAGTCTGGTTTGCACACCGATCTCCAAGTTCGGGACCGAGGCCCAAAAGGATCAGTGGCTCTCTAAGCTGGCGACCGGCGAAGTCATCGGGGCCTATTCCCTGACCGAAGCCGGTGCCGGTTCCGATGCTGCGGCTCTCAGTAGCACGGCTGTCAAGGACGGGGACGAGTGGGTGCTGAACGGCACGAAACTGTTTGTCACCACGGGTGAACAGGCTGGTTTGGTGCTGGGCTACTTCCGCACCGACCCGGACGCTCACAAGGCGCGCGGCATCAGCGCTTTCCTGATCGACGCCAAGACCCCAGGCTACCGCGTCGGTAAGAAAGAGAAGAAGACGGGCCTGCGCGGCTCGTCAACCACCGAGCTCGTTTTTGAGAACTGCCGTGTCCCAGCGGGCGCGTTGCTCGGAGAGCTGAACCGGGGCTTCCCTATCGCCATGGATACCCTGGATGGCGGACGGATCGGAATCGCCGCCCAGTCACTGGGCATCGGCCAGGCCTGCCTGGACGCCTCGCTGCGCTACGCCGCGGAACGAGAGCAGTTCGGACAGCCCATCGGGCGTTTCCAGGCCATCCAGTGGAAGCTGGCAGACATGGCCACGCGCCTCGAAGGCGCCCGCTTGCTGACCCACAGGGCCGCCTGGTTGCGGGACAAGGGGCAGCCCTGCGGCATGCAGGCGGCCCAGGCCAAGTTGGCGGCCTCAACGACAGCCAATTTCTGCGCCGACGAGTGCCTGCAGATCCACGGGGGCGCTGGTTACACAGATGACTTCCACGTTGAACGCTTGTTCCGTGATGCACGCATCACGGAGATCTACGAGGGCGCTACCGATATTCAAAGACTTGTAATTGCTCGCCAACTTCTGAGTTGATGGTCCCTCCCACTTTCTCATTCATCACGATCACTGCGCTTAGGAAGTCGACATGAGTACCAGTTCTGACCGCGACATCTTGAACATCGACGAGGCCGCCGACCTCTTGGGCGTGAGCGTCAAGACCTTCAACAAGGTCCTGCACTCTGAAGCCCTGCCCGCGCGCAAGATTGGGCGCGAGTGGAAATTTTCACGCCAGGCGCTCATCGAATGGGTCGGTGCCGGTTCATCGACGGAGTTCTACAGAGACAACGCAGAAGGCTCCAGTGCCCGAGAGGGACAGGATTCCACCTCCCGCCGCGCCGGGTGGCAAATCGAACTTGACTGAATCAACGCCGTGACCTCCGCGCTTTCACCTCCTAGCCCAATGACTGAAATTCCCCGTATTCAGCACGCCTTCGACCTGACCGAAGACGAGCAGATGATTCAGGAAATGGTGGCGGACTTCGCTCAGAACGAAGTCGCACCCATTGCCGCAGAGATTGACGAGAACCACCGCTTCCCTAAGGAGCTGTGGGACAAGATCGTCGAGATCGGCCTGCCCGGCATCCCATTCCCTGAACACTTGGGCGGCTCGGGTTCCAGCACCTTGGCCTACATCTTGGCCGTAGAAGAGTTGTCCAAGGTGTGTGGTTCGACCGGCTTGACGTTCGCAGCCCACGTCAGTCTCGGTACGTATCCGATCTACCGTTGGGGCGGCGCAGACCTCGCGGGGCAGTATGTTCCGCGCCTGATCTCGGGCGAGTACATGGGCGCCTACGCCTTGACTGAGCCTGGGGCCGGTTCGGACTCGGGGGGGACCCAGACCACCGCAACCTTGGACGGTGACGAGTACGTTCTCAACGGCCGCAAGTGCTTCATCACCAATGCCAATCACGCCGGCGTATTCGTGTGCACCGCGGTGACCGACAAGTCGTTGGGAGCCAAGGGCATCAGTGCATTCGTCGTGCCCCGTGATGTAGCAGGCTTCAGCCTCGAGAAGGGTGAGGCCAAATTGGGCATGCGCGGTTCGGACTGGGCCAGCTTGGTATTCGAGGATGCGCGTATCCCTGCCAACCACCTACTGGGCACGCAGGAAGACGGGTTCAAGACCTTCATGAAGACCCTTGATGGCGGTCGTATTTCGATTGGCGCCCTGGCCTTGGGCATCGCTGACGGCGCCTACCACGAGGCCTTGCGCTACGCGACCGAGCGCGAGGCCTTCGGCAAGACCCTCGCCGACCAGCAAGCGGTGCAATTCAAGTTGGCTGACATGGCCACGCAAATCGAAGCGGCTCGGCACCTTGTCTACCATGCGGCGCGACTCAAGGACGCCGGCTTGCCCTTCTCCAAGGAGGGTGCCATGGCCAAGCTCATGAGTTCGGAAGTGGCCATGAAAGTCACTTACGACGCGATTCAGATTCACGGCGGCTATGGGTACACACGCGAGTATCCGGTTGAGCGCATGTGGCGCGATGCCAAGCTGTGCACCATCGGGGAGGGCACGAGCGAAATCCAACGGCTTGTGATCTCGCGACTGATCCTGCGCGACGCCAAACGAGTCGGCTGAGGAGCCCAACTTGAACGAGTCCTCCGAATCCTCTTGCTGGACACGGGAAACCGTCCAAGTGGGGGAGTGGAAGGTGACCGCCCTCTGCGACGGGTTTTTTCGCTTGGACGGAGGCGCCATGTGGGGTGTCGTTCCCGCCACCCTCTGGCGGCCCATGACGCCACCCGCCGAGGACAACACCATCCGACTCGCCCTACGGCCCTACCTGCTGGAGCGAGGGGATCGCAAGGTCGTCATCGAGGGTGGTGTGGGCGACCGTTGGTCTGACAAGCTGCGGGCCATCTACCACATCGATCGCTGCACGTCCTTGCGGGAGACACTGCAGGCTTGCGGAGTGGATCCCGAAGACGTGACGGACTGCGTGGCCTCCCACTGCCACTGGGACCACATCGGCAGCCTGGTTGAGGAGCGGGATGGCGACCTCCGGCCCCTATTCCCCAATGCCCGACACCACATGCCGCGCATCGAATTCGAAATGGCCAAGGCGCCCGACGCCGTCCGCCGCGGATCGTATCGGCCCGAGGATGTCGTGCCCCTCGAAGCTGCAGGCTTGGTGCACCTCTTCAATGGGGAGCAGACCGATGGTCTCGAGCTCTTCGATGGGGTGTGCGTGCGACAGGTTGGGGGGCACTCAGACGGCGTGTGCGTGATTACGGTGAACGAGGCCCAAGC
>CAYXTP010000010.1:116115-138433 GCA_964467985.1 uncultured Planctomycetaceae bacterium | reverse complement strand
CAGGAGTCCGGCCTGATCACCCAGCGCAAGACATTTGGCCGCGCACAGTACGACCGCTTCTTCACGGAGAAGACCTACTGGCTGGCCCAAACCAGCGCGGAAGCCGATCAGCAAGCGGGCGTCGACTTGCGCACGACCTTGGGAGTGGGCGCCGGTCATCAGTTCGTTTCGAACGATGAGTGGAACGCTTCCGGCGAGTTCGGGTTGACTTGGTTCAACCAAGACGACGTCGCGGCATCAACCCAGAGCTACATGTCGGGTCGCGTGGCGTACAACTTGGGCTGGAAAACGAGTGACCGCTGGGAGCTACTGCAGACCGGGGAAATCTTCCCCAGCGTCGAAGACAGCGAGGATGTCTACTCCAAGATCGATACCCGGGCCAAGGCCACGCTGGGCGAGAACATGTTTGCCCAGCTGCAGTGGGTCATGGACTGGGACAACACCCCGGCTGCAGGTGCGGATCGGGTGGACAGTCTGTACCTGCTGACCGTGGGCTGGAAGTTCTAAGCCAGAGGCGCGCAGTTCAATCCAGTTCGGGCGGCATCTGAAAGACGACCGTCTCCAGTTTGCCGGGCAGTTCTCGACACTCAGAGACGCCCAATTCCGCTAGGCGCTCCAAGACGAGTTTGACCAGCGCCTCGGGCGCCGAAGCGCCGGCCGTAACGCCCACGTTCTCGACCCCGGAGACCCACGCCTCCTGGACCTGTTCTGCGTGGTCCACGAGATAGGACGGGGTCCCGTAGCGCTCGCCCAATTCCCGCAGGCGGTTGGAATTGGAGGAGTTGGCGGAGCCCACGACCAGCAGAAGTTGCACGTCAGGTAGCAGCTCCTTGACCGCGTTCTGCCGATTCTGCGTGGCGTAGCAGATGTCCTTGACGTCGGGTCCTTGGATCGTCGGGAATCGTTTCGTCAGGGCTTCGATGGCCTCGTGGGTATCGTCGACTGAGAGCGTGGTCTGGGTGACATAGGCCAACTTGTGGGGATCGGCCACCTCAAGCGCTTCCACTTCCTCCACGGTGGACAACACGTGCACCTTGCCATCGATACGACCTTGCGTGCCCTCGACCTCAGGGTGACCCGGATGCCCAATCAGGATCACCTCATGGTCGGTATTGGCGTAATGCACGGCTTGGTCATGGACCTTCGTCACCAGGGGGCACGTGGCGTCGATGACACGCAGCCCGCGTTCCCGCCCTTCCCGAACCACTGCGTCCGAAACACCGTGGGCGCTGAAGATCGTCACTCCGTTCTCGGGGACCTCGTCTAGAGAGCTCACGAAGACCGTTCCCCTGGAGGTCAAATCCTCCAGCACATGCTTGTTGTGCACGATCTCGTGCAGCACGTACACAGGCGATCCGTAGCGCTCGAGCGCTCGCTCGACAATTTCAATTGCCCGGTCGACACCAGCACAGAAACCGCGCGGGTTGGCGAGGCGGGCATCCATGCCTAGTGGCTGACTTCCTGCGCGTGATTGCGGTTCCAGTTGGGAATGACCACCGTGACGGCGCTTGAACCATCGGGCACGGCTTGGCAAGCCAAGCGCGAGTCCAGTTCGAGCCCGGGTGCCATGTCCAACATGTCCTCTTCTTCTTCACTGGGCTCGGGGCAGGATTCACCGCCGCTGCGTACGAAGACGTGACAGGTCGAGCAGGCGCAGACTCCTCCGCACGCGTGATCCACTTCGATGCCGTTGTCCAGGGCGATATCCAGGATGGACCCTGGCAGCCCCTCTCCGGAGGCGGGCAAGTGCTCAGGATTGACCTCAACGGTCACCTCCATCGGCATGAACGTCAGGCGGTAGGGCTGCTTGGGCAGGGCAGCCACCTCGCTCTCTTGGTAGGGGTTTGTGCCAGCCATTGTGTTCTCTATAGCCCGGCCCCGAAGCCCGTTGTCGCCTCGTCGTCTGCCCCTGATTGAGTCGGGGGCTGGGACGGACTGGCTTCGCTTACTCGCTCCACCACCTGAGCGGGCTTCTCGGCCGCAGGTGTGGAGTCTGTGACTCCCAAGCCAAACCCGATCTGGGCAGCGCTGACTTTCTTGTCAGGCGTCGCCGCGCTGGCCTCCACGACGCTCTCGACCGCGTCCACTTGAGGGGCTTCAACAACGGCCGGCTTGGGCTGCTCCTGAGCGCCAGCCTTTGGCTTCGACTTCCCGCGCTTTGGATGCACGGCGCGCGGACTCTCCGCTTCGGGAATCTCGTAAGAGGCCTGGGCTCGCAAGGAGGACCAGCGTCGACCGTCCTCGGGACCCACCAGGGTCACGGCCGTGCCATCCCGACCGGCGCGGCCCGTGCGGCCGATGCGGTGGGTGTAGTCGGCGATGTCTCGCGGAACCCCAAAATTGACCACGTGCGTGACGTGCTTCACATCCAGTCCGCGTGAAGCGACGTCGGTGGCCAAGAGCACTTTGACTTCTCCCGTGCGGAAGGCGCTCATGACGCGGAAACGCGAGGCCTGGTCATAACCACCGTGCAGGGCCTTGACCGAGAAGCGTTCTCGTTCGAGCCGCCGCATGAGTCGATCCACATCCGTCCGGCGCTCGCAGAAAACGAGGAAGACGTCATTCTCCGCACTGGAGTTGATCATCATGGACAGGCCGCGTACGCGGTTGTCATCCGTGACCTTCAGGTGGTACTGGGAGATATTATCCACTGTCGCCATGCCCGAAGCCGTGGCCACTTCAATGGGGGACTTGGTGTAAGCCCGCGCCAGTTTCAGGAGTGCCGGCGGGAAGGTTGCGGAGAACAGCAATGTCTGGCGGTCTTCATTGCACGCCGCGAGGATCTTCTCCACGTCGTCGATGAATCCGATCTCCAACATCTTGTCCGCTTCATCGAGTACGGCGAACTCCGTCCAGGGGAATGACAGGAAACCCTGATTCATGAGGTCGAGCACTCGACCCGGAGTCCCGACCACGACCTGAGCTCCGTCCTGCAGAGCCAAGACCTGGGGCCGCATGGGTTCGCCTCCCACGATCAGCGCCGTTTTGATCCCGCGCGCCTCGCCCAGTTCCTTGAGCACGTCGTGAACCTGCTCAGAGAGCTCGCGCGTGGGAGACAGCACAAGACCCAGCACGGTTGATCGACCCGCGTCGACCCTGGCAATCATGGGCGCACCAAAGGCCAGAGTCTTGCCGGTTCCGGTTTCGGCCTTGGCGATGGCGTCCTTGCCTTCGAGCACGGGGCCGATGGTGAGCGCTTGGATGGGAGTGGGCTTGACGATGTCCATTGCAGCGATGGCGGCTTGGACTTCATCGCCCAAGTTCCATTCGCCGAACGACTCGATGGGGGGGACGTCCTCAACGGGGTGCAGGGGTTCGGCACTACCCGTATCTCGGCGGGGTTTGCCTGCGCGGCCTCCACCACCGCCGCGGCGGCCTCCCCGGGAGTTGCCCCGGGGGCCTCTGGGACTACGACTGTCTCGACTGGTTCGATTCAAAGGGACTTGTTTCGGAGTGGATTTGGAGGATCCCTGCGCGGGGCAAGAGCCCGGCGGCGCAGGTTTGAAGGGCGAGTAGGATAGTGGGTGGACGGCTCTAGGGGGACTGGGCGGGGCTCAAAGGCACACAATCTGTTCTCTGATCGCGCAACAGGGTGCTCAGGGTCCCAAACAGGACCAGCGCTGCCCAAAACCAGGCCCCATAGGCCTCCGCCAGATCAGCTCCCCGCGGGCCGAGGACTGCATCTCCACTCAGTCCAATCAGGATGGCCACCAGGGCGAGGGCCACGACGACTACTTTGCGTCGGCCGGACGTGAGCGCCCCTTGGACTCGCGCAATGGACCCGGTCAGGTAGGTCAGGGCCAGGGGCAGTAGGACGTAGTGCTGCTTCCAACTCCGCTCCGACAGCACCAGCATCGCCAGGGAAAGAAGGGCCGCCTCACCGAGCACCACCGAGCTGCGGCGTTCCCCACGCGGGTGGATCGTGCGCCAAAGCAGGACGAGCACCAGGACGCAGCCAAATCGATGCACCCACCGAAAGGTCTCAGGGGCCAAGGACAGTAGGTGAACGGACGCGTCTGCCGGGTGGATCGGTGGTCGGGCCACGATCGCAACCGAGTCGGTCAGAAGCCGCGCTCCCACTCCCAGCATCGACTGGTTGATCTGCTCTGTTTGCACGATGGTCAGGGGCGCACCCGCGAGGTAGGGGCCGATCATCTGGTTCCACCAGGCCCCGATCAGATCCAGGTTCACATCCCAACCGAGCCAGAGGCCCGGCACGATGACTGCGCACAGCAGCACGCCCGCCAGCAGGCCCAGCAATCCGCGCCGAGAACCCTTGCGCGCCAAGTACAACAGCCCCAGCACGGGCGTCACCTTCAGCACAGCAGCCATTCCGAACCAAAGCCCCGAGCGCAGTGCGCGTCCCCTCTGCCAGGCGCTGAAGGCAGCCAAAACCATCGCACCCACCACCAAATTCAGATTGCCATGCTGAATGTCGGAGTGCAGAACGCGAACGCTGAGCAGCAGCACGATCCACGCAGCCCATGGGGGAAAACGGCTCGGGCTCCCCGCTGACAGGGCGAAGGCACGCAGTACGATCCACCAGGCCAACCCGATCTTGAGCAGGGCCCAAGCCAGTGGCCCCAGGGTCGGACCCAGGGCACGGAAGGGGCTCAGGAGCAGCAGACTCAAGGGCAGGGTCGGGTATCCCTCGGACAGGGCGTCCCCGCCGAAGGCCTCGCCACGGCCGTAGATCTCCTGGCCCTGCTCGAGTGCGACGAAGACCGGTTCCCACTTGAGCAGGGCGCAGCGTCCCCTGCGTGCCCGGTGGTTAGCGCCAATGGCCGTGGCGACGGACAGCAGGATGGCTACCCACAGCAGGGGCTTGCGGCTGGGTAGGGCCATGGTCAGAAGTTACGATGCGCCCGTGGACATCGTTACTTGGAACGTGAATTCCCTGCGCGCACGCCTTCCGAGGGTGCTGCCCTGGCTGGAAGCAGAGAACCCTGACGTCGTCTGTTTCCAGGAGACCAAGGTCGTGGACGAGCTCTTCCCCCGTGAGCCTTTCGAGGACCTCGGCTACGAGGTCGTGGTCCACGGTCAAAAGACCTACAACGGGGTGGCCATCCTCTCCAAAGTGGGGATCGAGGACGTGTTCCGGGGGTTCCCGGATGATGAACCGGATGCCGAAGCCCGGGTACTGGGCGCCACGGTCGGGGGCGAAGTGATGCTCTTGAACCTGTACGTGGTCAACGGGCGTGAGGTAGGGGATCCGAAGTACGCCTACAAATTGAGGTGGCTGGAGCAACTGCACGACCTGGTGGACGAACGCTACGACATGTCTGAAAAGGTCGTGCTAACGGGCGACTTCAACATCACCTTCGACGACCGAGATGTCTACGATCCCGAGGCCTGGCGCGATAAGGTGCTGTGTTCCGAGCCTGAGCGCGACGCTCTGGCGCGCATCATGGGCAACGGCCTCTCCGATGCTTTCCGCAAACACAACCAGGACGCGGGACAGTACACCTGGTGGGACTTCCGCAGCCGCGGCTGGCAGCGCAAGGCGGGACTGCGCATTGACCATTTTCTGATGTCCGCTCCCGCTCTGGAGTCGTGCTCAGCGGTGAGAGTGGCGCTAGATGCTCGGGATGGGCCCAAGCCTTCTGACCACGCACCGGTCGTGGCTACGCTGGACTAGGGCCGCTGCTCCGGGTGCGCGTGTGCCTCAATGTGAGAGTGCGGTCCTAGGTGGCTCCAAGCCCCAAAAAATACGCACAAGTGAGCAGGAATCGCGCGGGTAGGGTAGGTTTCCGGGTGCTACCTCGGGCGAAGGTCCCGGGGATCGTTCTCTCCGCCGGCAATCCTCTTGCGCGGTCGTTCGCAGCGACCCCCTAAAAACGAACTCCTATGAAATCCTCGTTCTTAAGCATTCTAATAGCTTCTGTTTCTTGTGCGGCGGCAACCGCCCAGACCCAATCGTTCAAGTACACCGCATCCGATGCCAGCACTGCTGGACCCGCAGCGTTCGGGCATGCGGTGGGCATGGACGACGACTATGTCGTCATCGGATCCCGAAACGCTCTCATTGGGGGCGTCGACATTGGCGCTGCCTACGTCTACGACCGGAACACGGGGGTGGAGCTCTATCAGATCACCCCCCCCGATGGGGCCTCGGACAACAAGTTCGGGTTCGCCGTGGCGGTCCAAAATGGCATCGCCTTCATCGGTTCGCCGCACCACGATGTGGCTGGTACGGAGAACGGCGAGGTCTACATTTATGACCTGAGCACGGGCCTCGAAATCGGCCGCCTGGCTCCCACCGTCCTTGCGGATGACGGGCACTTTGGTATCGGCGTGGATGTCGAGGGCAACATCGCCGTCGTCGGGGCCTTCACCCGCAGCCCGCTCGGTACGGATTCCGGCGAGGTGTTTGTGTTCGACTGGACGACAGGGACTCAATTGCACGCCCTGACAGCATCCGACGGAGCCGCCGGAGACAAGTTGGGTTGGACGGTCGCCATTGACGGGGGCAAGATCCTCGCCGGCGCCGACTTTGACGGCGACTTGGGCGTAGAGTCCGGCTCGGCCTACATCTTTGATGCAGCGACAGGTGCAGAACTCCACAAACTGCTCCCTAGCGACGGCGCCACGGGCGACCACTTCGGCTGGAAGCTGGACATGGAGAACGGTCTGGCCGTTGTGGGATCCCAATACCACGACCTCGTCGGAGCACAGGACGCAGGCGCTGTCTACGCATTCGACGTGGCGACGGGCAACCAACTGGCCAAATACACGGCACCTGATGCCAGTGCCGCTGACGAATTTGGCTTCAGCGTCGATCTCGACGGGACTCGCCTCGTCGTGGGTGCCCCCTACCAGGACTCGGCAGACGCCAACGCCGGCGCGGTCTACGTCCTGGACGCGGCGACGGGTGCCCTCGAAATCAAGTGGCTCGCGGGCGACGCCGAGGCGAGTGATTTGTTTGGAGCCTCTGTGCTTCTGGACGGGGACACCATGATCGTTGGTTCGACGTTCGACGACGACATCACGATCAACGCTGGGTCCGCCTACCAGATCGAGCTCGGCAGTTGCATCGTGAAGTACTGCACGGTTGCCACGGGGAGCACCAATAACACCAGCGTCTTGGACGCCTCGGGCCCCTTCTTGTCGAGTGCAATCACCCTGGACCTCAGCAACGGCCCTGCGGGCGAGTTCACCTACCTATTGATCGGATCGGGTTCCTCCGTGGTCAGCAACCCGGCTGGAGCTCAGGGCGACCTGTGTATCCTGGGCGGATCGCTTGGCCGTTACGTTCTCGACTTCGGACCGATCTCCGGATCGGGCACGTTCAGCACCGACATCTCCAACTCTGCAAGTGGCGGACCCGGCTTTGGAATTCCCAACTCTGGCGGAGCGGCGATCCTCACTGGGGAGACTTGGAACTTCCAGTACTGGCATCGCAACCCCGGCGGCGCACCCTCGGGATTCAGCGAAGCCGTCTCAGTGACCTTCAAGTGAGCTGAGCTGACGACCCTCTGGATCTGGCTCCGGCCAAAAAAAAAGCGCCGCTTCCCACTGAGGGGGGCGGCGCTTTTTTTGTCCGGCCTGAATCTCAGCGCTTGCGCGCACCGGACTTGAGCAGGATGGGCGGGATCAGCCAGTGCTTGATCAGGGAGAGCACCTCACGCGGGTAGTAGACTCTTGAAAAGCGTTTGCTGGTATTGAGCACGTTGTAGATCACCGGCGGCAGAAGGCGGCGGGCCCAGGGGCTGGGTAGGGGCTGAGCGACGCCGTCCTTGCGCTGGAGGAAATTGGTCTCACACAGTGCGTAGTCCGTACGCATTTCGCTGGGGATGTCCGCTGTGTATAGCCAGAAGGCAATGGATTTACGGGTCGTGCCCTCAGGGCAGCGGATGGGCTCGGGGAATCCATGCAGGGTCCTGCCAGTGACGTCGCATACGACGAACCGGTTCCACGTGGGCAAGATCTTGGTTTGCTCTTTGAGTTCGTCGTCCCAGAGTTCCAAGTGCCCGTTGTATTCCTCCTTCCAGTCCTTGTTGAGGTAGAGAAGGATGTTCAAGCGCCGGTACAGGCGGATGCGCGGGTTCCAGCTGAAATCCGCGTGCAATTCGAGGTACCCACCTGGCTGGATTTCGTGCCACCCGCCGCCGAGCATGTGGGGGTCGGTGAGCAGGCCCTTGATGCCGGTTAGTTCTTCCATGAACTCAACGAACTGGGGAGTGCGGAAGATGCTGAAGAGGTCGGCCGCCTTGGGCCCCATAAGCTTGACCGAAGGCGCGATGGACTTCTTTTGCGAGACCTTTCCCTCGTCGAGTCCGAGCCACTCCGAGCGGTTGGACTCGTGGAACTCCTCCAGCACTCCCTCGAGCAGAGAGTCGGGCAGGAGATTGTCGAAGGCGGCGTGCCGGAAGGGCTTGGCAGCCGCGTACGCTTCGCGGTTCTGCTTAGCCAAATCGGGCAGGCTGCTGAGCAGGTCTTCGTGGGAATCCATGTCTAGAGGAGGTAATCGGATTGTATTAAACCCGACATTAGTTGTTCCCCGTAGACCTGCGTGGGCACCCAAGGCCCACCTGGCAGAGCCGGCTCCACGCCGTGCGGGGGGGCGGACACCTAAACTGCCCCAGATTGAGGATCAGAATGGGTATTCCGGGGGCGCCCTGAGAGTCTTCACCCGCGACGCGGATCAGGGGGAACCCTCGGGCACTTATCGCCGTCCTCCAATATCAGTACTTTGGGGTATGTTTTGGAGTGACGACTCGCATGCCCTCGCCTCCTGGCTCCGAATCTCCCCTGCCAATGTTCCTCCGATCAATCACGATTTCTGCCCTCGCAGTCGCCATTTCTTCGGCTCCTCTCCTGAGCCAGACCGAGACATTCAAGTACGTGGCTTCGGATGCCGTACCGTTGGACGCTTTCGGTCATGCAGTGGATGTGGACGGCAACTTCGTCGTCATCGGCGCGCGAGACGCACTGATCGGTGGCGTGGATACCGGAGCCGCCTATGTCTTTGACAGGACCACCGGACAAGAGCTCTACAAGATCGTGCCCTCGGATGGAGCGTCTTATGACAAGTTTGGCTACAGCATCGCTGTGCAAAATGGCATTGCACTCATCGGGTCGCCTCACCACAGCGTGGCGGGGGCGCCAAAGGTCGGGGCCGTCTACATCTACGACCTGACCACCGGCCTTGAAATCGGGCGCCTGGTTCCCGGCACCCTGGACTTCAACGGGCACTTTGGAATCGGCGTGGATATGGACGGGAATCTGGCCGCCGTGGGGGGGCACACCCGCGATGCAGCAGGTGTCGACACGGGCGAGGCCTTTGTCTTTGATTGGACCACGGGCGCGCAACTGCATTCCCTTGTGGCTGCAGACGCCACGCCCGGCGATCGCATGGGCTGGACCGTGGCCATCGACGGAGGATTCGTCCTCGTGGGCGCCCACTACGACGACGATGCGGGTCCCGACGCGGGTTCCGCCTACATCTTCGACGCCAACACAGGTGCTCAGGTTCACAAGTTGCTGCCTGGAACCGTGGGGACTGGCGACCTCTTTGGCTGGAAGGTCGACATGCAAAACGGACTGGCCGTTGCGGGCGCCCATAAGCAAGACGCGGTGGGAGGGGTCGATGCGGGGTCGGTGTACGTCTTTGACGTGGCTACCGGAAACGAGTTGGCCAGGTACCGGGCTTCTGATGCTGCTGCGGGGGATCAATTCGGGTACGACGTTCACCTGGATGGGGGCCGCATCGCGGCCAGTGCCGCGGGAAGCGATTCGGCGGCGACGAACGCGGGAGCCGTCTACGTCCTGGATGCAGCGACTGGAGTCCAGCAATTCAAGCTCCTGGCCAGCGACGCTGGGGCTGAGGATCAGTTCGGATCCTGCGCCTGCCTGCACGGTAACACTCTGCTGGTCGGCGCCATCTATGACGACGATGGGGGGAACAACGCCGGCGCGGCCTATCAATTCGATCTGACCCCGTGCTTGTTGCCGTACTGCACCGTGGCGGGTGGAAGCGCCAACAACACTTCCAACCTGGGTGCGTCCGGGTGCGATTTGACCGGTCCAATCACCCTCGACATGAGCAATGCGCCCCCAGGACAGTTCACCTATTTGTTGATCGGCTCGGGATCATCGGTGGTCACGGATCCGGCGGGTGCTATCGGCGACCTTTGTGTGGTCGGAGGATTGCTGAGTCGCTACCGGCTGGACTTGGGAGCGATTTCAGCTGGCGGCACGTTCAGTACCGACATATCCAATTCAGCGTCGGGAGGACCGGGTTTCGGCATTCCCTCATCCGGCGGGGCGGCGATCGCTTCCGGCGAGACTTGGAATTTCCAATACTGGCACAGAAACCCCGCCGGAGCGCCGTCGGGTTTCAGCGAGGCGATTGCGGTCACTTTCAAGTAGGGCTGGCAGCTGGGACGCAGGTCCTGCGCAGCACCTGCCGGACATGAGCCAGCTCTCGAGCGTCTCTCGAGCGACCGCTCCGCTTGCAGCTGTGAATCAGGTTGCCCACGTGGCGCAGGAACATCTGTGTGTCCGTGGCTTCCTGTAGATAGGAGTCTGAGTAGGGGACTTCGTGGGCTGCCAGGTAGTTGGCGCAGTGGTGCCTGTCGAGCAGCTTGCCCCCGCCAAAGGGATCGAGGATGAAACTCCGACCGGCTTCGTGAACCGCCAGCAATACGTGACCGGGGAAGGGCAGGAGCCCGGCTCGCAGGCCGGCACGGCGCGCAGTGAAGGCGTAGATGGCACACAGGGTCAGGGGCATACCCGTGCGCCGCATGAGCGCGTTGGATAGGTAGATGTTGGCGGGGTCGTGGTGGTCTGCGTCAGTGCCCGCAAAGCCGACGTCCCCGGCCAGAAAGCTCACCAGAGCCGTCACCCGCTCTGGGCCGGGCGTCAGAACGCGAATGCGTCTGCGCAACTTGTTGCCCAGGGCGTCCAGGACCCGGCGTTGGGTGCGGCTGTCCGCCCCTGGATTCGCGTGTCGATCCAGGAGGAACAGGGCCTTCTCAAGGTCGTGCTCCGCTCGCGATGCATAGCGGACCAGACGACGCACTTGGCGGCGCCGGGCCATGTCCAAGAGCAACTGCCGCGCCCGACCCCTGCGACGAGCCGGTCCCCCCCGGGCGGCACACCTGAGGGCCCGGTGGGCCGCCTTGCCCACTCGGCCTAGCTCTTCGCGCACTTCGGCGAATACCACCGGGCTGTCATCCTCCAGCAGTTCGATCAGTGTCTGCGTATGGGAGGTGGGGTCCGACACACCAGTCGGGGCAAACTGGCCGGTGGATTGGGTACGGGTGGCGTTGGAAGGGGACGGCATCGGAAGGAGCCCATTATGCCATTTGCCCAGCGGTGAATGAGATGACGATCCCGGCTGCGGGCAAAGGCCGTTCACCCCCCACAGGAGTCCCCTGGGCGCCTTGAAGGTGGAACGGAGCCACATTATCCTGGTTGGCCCAAATCTCGGGAGCGCGCGAGTGTGACACGGCCAGTGGTGTCTCGTTTCGGGCGGGCCAGGCGCCTGCTCGAATCCACCTCAGTTGACCTTCTTCTCACGCCGTTCTTCACGGGGCAGCACGTGATGGAGGAGTTCGCCGCGCCGATGAGATGCAGGCATCTACCCATGGGTTCCCCCAACACAACCACATCCACCCACGACAGGCGTGGCGTTGTGATTACCCACGCCCTGCGCACGCCGATCGGTCGTTACTTGGGTTCCTTCGCCGATTTGTCGGCTGCGGACCTGGGGACGTCGGTGGTGGTTGACCTGTTGGGACGATCCGGCGTCGATGCCGCCCGCATCGGGGAGGTGTTCATGGGTTGTGGCCGGCAGGCCGGAGGCGGCCCGAACGTGGCACGCCAAATCGCCGTGCGCGCTGGGATTCCCGAGACCTCCACTGCTACCACGGTCAACATGGCCTGCGGCAGTGGCCTGAAGTCGATTCAATTTGGCAGTGACTCAATTCGCCTGGGGCGCGCCGACGTGGTCGTGGCGGGCGGTGTCGAGAGCATGAGCGGCCTGCCGTACTTCCTGCCCAAGATGCGACGCGGCTATCGCCTAGGACACGAGCAGGTCGTGGATGCCATGTACCAGGACGGGTTCCAATGCCCTCTGGCGGACATGCTCATGGGGGCGACAGCAGAGAAACTGGCTGGCCAGTACTCGATCACCCGCGAGCAGCAGGACGCGTTTGCGATGGAAAGTCAACGCAAGGCCGGCGCCGCAGCGCAGGCCGGTCGCTTCGATGCGGAGCTGAGTCCGGTGGAAGTGAAGGGCCGCAAGCAGACGATCACCGTCAGCGCGGACGAGCACATGCGGCCCGATACGGACATGGCACGCCTGGCTAAGCTGCCAGCAGTCTTCGCAACGGACGGCACCGTGACCCCAGGCAATGCGTCAGGCATCACCGATGGAGCGGCCGCTGTGCTGCTGATGGGCGAAGACACGGCTCGTGAGCTGGGGATTAAGCCCCTGGCGCAGGTGGGTGAGATCGCAGCGGGCGGGGTGGATCCCACGATCATGGGACTCGGGCCCGTACCGGCTTTCGAGCAACTCAAGAGCCAGAACGATATGGCCTTGGATGCCTACGACCTGATCGAACTGAATGAGGCCTTTGCCGCCCAGGTCCTCGCCTGTCAGAGCGAAATGGGCTTCGATGCGGACAAGCTCAACGTCAACGGCGGGGCCATCGCCCTGGGGCATCCGATTGGTGCAACGGGAGCGCGCATCGTGGTCACCCTGCTGCACGAATTGGCCCGCCGCGATGGCGAGCACGGACTGGCCAGCCTGTGCATCTCCGGCGGCATGGGGCTGGCCGCAGCGTTCCACCGCCAGGCAGCCGCCGCGATCCCTTCCGGCGCACAGGCCTGACGATCCCACACCTTCACTTCCGGATGCGCATCACGCTCCGGACCAACCTCTGAACACTCCCATGGAAATCAAAAAAGTCGGCGTTGTCGGATGTGGCCTGATGGGCCACGGAATCGTGCAAGTTGCAGCCCAAGGTGGTTGCGAGGTGGTCGCCTTTGAGATGGACGAGGGGGCTCTGAACAAGGGCATCGCGCGCATTGAAAAGAGCTTGGCCAAGTTGGGTTCCAAGAACGTCGAGAAGGGCAAGATGAGTGAGGAGGAGGCCCAAGCCTGGGTCGCGGCCACCCGCGGGCGCATCAGTTCCAGCACCGAGAAGGCCAGTCTGGCCGACTGCGACTTGGTGGTGGAAGCCATCGTCGAGAACCTGGACGCCAAGAAGGGGCTGTTCAGCGAGCTGGGTGGAACCTGCAAGCCCGAGACGATTTTCGCTTCGAACACCTCCTCGTTCCCGATCTCAGAAATGGCCCAAGCCTCGGGCCGCCCCGAGCGTTTCGTGGGGCTGCACTTCTTCAACCCGGTGCAGCTCATGCGTCTCGTGGAGGTCGTGCGCACCGAACAGACGGACGCGGGCGTCTACGACGCGGCGCGCGCCTTCGGAAAGGCTTGCGGCAAGACTCCCGTCTCCTGCAAGGACACCCCCGGCTTCGTGGTCAATCGCTTGCTCGTGCCCTACATGGTGCAGGCCATCGAGATGCTCGACCGAGGGGATGCCAGCAAGGAAGACATCGACGCGGCCATGCAGTTTGGCTGCGGCTACCCCATGGGGCCTCTGACCCTGACCGACTACGTGGGCCTCGACACCACCCTCTCGATTCTCGAGGGCTGGACCGAGCGCTATCCCGATGAGCCGGCCTTCTCCGTGCCCTCCAGCCTGCGCACGAAGGTGGCGGAGGGCAAACTCGGCCGCAAATCGGGCGAGGGCTACTACGCCTGGGAAGGGGACAAAAAATCATGAGCCTAGCCCCGAATCTGCCCTTGAGCCTCTCGGGCCTGCTCTCGGTCGCACTTGTCGCCGGTGCGCTCAGCCCGCAGGAACCCAGCACGGACGTCGCCTATTCGGTGAGTGTGCCTGACGCCCACATCTTGGGTGACGCCTTTGAGGTTCAGCTGGACATTCAAGCCCCGGAGGGGACCGCGGCCGAGATCCCCGCGTGGGCCCTGTCGGAAGCCGCCTTTTCCATCAAGGGCAAGGCACTGGGCAAGCGCGAGCGCGGGAAGGGCCTGCCCTTGAGCGCGGGCCAGCACATTACGACCACGTTGGATATCGGACCGGCCATGGCGAGCATCGACTTGGCGGAGGCATCCGACCTCGTGCTGCGCTTGGATCTCGGGGAGGGCCAAGAGATTCGCGTTCCCATCCTGCGTGCAGCGCCGAAGGGACTGAACTTCATGACCATGCCGCTGGACGAGCTGAGCCAGTATCAGGTGGTGTTGCTCACCCTGCACGGCCCCATCCGGGCTGAGTTCTGGGTCGATGTGGCCCCCAACCACGTGCGCAACTTCCTCGATCTCGCCTACACCGGCTTCTACGACGACAACCAGTTCCACCGGGTTGTTCCCGGGTTCATGATCCAGGGCGGAAGCGCGAAGCCATCCCGGCCCGCGCCCCGCAACGTCAAGAACGAGTTCAACTCGCGGCGTCACGTGCCCGGTGTGCTTTCCATGGCACGCATGAGCGGCGACACCCGGGACAAGGATGGCAAGCTCATCCCTGCTTTCGATTCTGCTTCGAGCGAGTTCTTCATCATGCACGCCGTGTACCCCAGCCTGGACGGCAAGTACACGGGCTTCGGCAAGGTCCTGTCGGGCATGCCCGCCGTGGAAGCGGTCGTCGACAGTGTCAAGGCGGGTTTCAATCCCCGCAACCCTGCTACGCACCGCCCCAAGGTTCGGCAGTTCATTCGGCGAGCCATCGTCATCAAGGCTTCCTGAAATCCTCGCTGTTCCCTCCAAGTCAATTCCGTTTTTCCTCAACAACAGAACCACCATTTCGATGTCCAAGACGACCGCAGACGTAACCGTGAAAATCCAAACCGAGGCCGGCGACATGACCGCCGAGTTTTTCACCGACAAGGCCCCGGGCCACGTGGAGAACTTCGTCAAGTTGGCGCGCGAGGGTTTCTACGACGGCACGCGTTTCCACCGCATCATCCCCGGCTTCATGATCCAAGGCGGCTGCCCGAACACCAAGGACGGTGGTTCGGGTCCTGCTGGCACCGGCGGCCCCGGCTACCAGATCGACGCCGAGTTCAATGACGTGCACCATGAGCGCGGTGTGCTCTCCATGGCGCGCTCCCAAGACCCCAACTCGGCTGGCAGTCAGTTCTTCGTCTGCCACGGTGAGGCGGGATTCCTGGACAACCAATACACGGCCTTCGGACGCTTGACCGATGGTTTCGAGGCCCTGGACTCCATCGCCAACGCGGCTTGCACGCCCGGTGGGGAAGGATCATCACCGGTTGAGCCCGTGAAGATCGTCTCGATGACTGTCATCGAGAACGACTGAGTTTTCATTCCTCTCTTTCGGCCTCTACCCCAGGATCCCCCGTGGACTTCGAGAACATCCTGCTAGCCAAGGACGGCGCCGTCGCACGCGTGACGATCAACCGTCCGGACAAGATGAACGCGCTCAACCACCAGACTCTTCAAGAGCTGGAGGCTGCCTTTGACGACGTCAAGGCGGACAATGACGTGCGCGTGCTCGTGGTCACGGGATCCGGGGAGAAGGCCTTCGTCGCCGGTGCGGACATTGGCGAGTTGCTTGAAGTCGCTGGCAAGTCCGATGAGGCCGCGTCTCTGGCTGGATACGGTCAGTCCGTGTTCCGCAAGCTGGACGACCTGGGAAAACCCTCGGTGGCCATGGTCAACGGCTTTGCACTGGGCGGCGGCTGCGAGTTGGCTCTGGCCTGCACCCTGCGTACAGCCGCTAACACGGCTCGCTTGGGGCTGCCCGAAGTGAGCCTGGGCATCATCCCGGGTTACGGAGGAAGTCAACGTCTCTCACGTATTGCGGGGCCCGGCGTGGCCCGCGAATGGATCCTCACGGGCGACATGTTCTCCGCCGAGGAAGCACATCGAGTGGGCGTGATCAATCGCTTGTTCGCCCCCGAGGACCTCGAAGAGGGCACCGCCAAGTTGGTCAAGTCCATGCTGAACAAGGGGCCCTTGGCCATCGAGTTCGGAATGCAAGCCATCTTGCGTGGTTGGGACGGAACCCAAAGCGAGGGCGAGCAGATGGAGACCGAGTACTTCGGCCAGGCCTCGGTGACCGAGGACATGGCTGAAGGTATGGCCGCATTCCTCGACAAGCGCAAGGCATCGTTTCAAGGCAAGTAGGCCTTGCGTTTCACCGGTAAGAAGCAAATCACTATGAGTCAAGAAGTCGTCATCGTCGGCGGGGCACGGACCCCGATGGCCGAGTACGTGGGCACGCCCGGTTTTGGCGTGTTCAAGGACCTGTCCGCTATTGATCTGGGCGTGCACGCCTCAGTCGCCGCGCTAGAGCGCTCCAAGGTGGACCCGGCCAGCGTCGACCACGTGGTCATGGGCAATGCTCTGCAGACTTCGACGGATGCCATCTACGGCGCCCGCCACGTGGCTTTGCGTGCTGGGATTCCGGTCCCCACCCCGGCCTTGACCGTCAATCGCCTGTGCGGCTCAGGCATCCAGTCCATCGTCAACGCTGCCCAGCTGATCCAGCTCGGCGAGGCGACCACGGTGCTGGCTGGTGGTATGGAGAACATGAGTCAGGCCCCGTTTGTGCTTTATGGCGCTCGCCGCGGTTTCCCCTTCGGCAAGGCACCGGAGATGCAGGACCTGCTCTTCGCGAGCCTGTACGACCCCTACGCGGATACCTACATGGCGCAGACCGCCGAGGCCGTCGCCAAGCGCCTGGAAATCGGCCGCGAGGCCCAGGACGAGTACGCCTTGCGCAGTCACCAGCTGGGAGCCGCTGCGGTCAGCGAGGGGCGCTTCGCCGAGGAAATCGCTCCCGTGACCCTCAAGACCCGCAGGGGCGAGCGCGTGATCGACACCGACGACCACATCAAACCCGAAACGAGTCTTGAAGCTCTCAGCGGGTTGCGCGCGGCCTTCGGTAAGGAAGGCACGGTAACGGCGGGTAACGCCAGCGGCATTGTTGACGGAGCAGCTTCGCTCGTTGTGACGACGGCCGAGCGTGCCAAGACCGATGGACTCGACGTGATGGCGACCATCCGCGGTTGGAGCTATGTCGGCGTCGATCCCAAGGAGATGGGCATCGGACCCGTCCCCGCCATTCGGTCCCTCCTGGAGAAGGCCGCATTGAGCACGGACGAAGTGGACTACTTCGAGATCAACGAGGCTTTCAGTGCACAGTATCTAGGTTGCGAGAAGGAACTCGGACTCGACCGTGAGCGCTGCAACGTGAACGGTGGAGCGATCAGCTTGGGTCATCCCTTGGGTGCGACCGGAACCCGATTGATCTTGACTCTCTGCTACCAGTTGCGTCGCAGCGGCAAACGCTACGGCGTGGGTTCGGCTTGTATTGGCGGCGGTCAGGGCATCGCCATGTTGATCGAGAACACAGCGAGCTAGGCCGAGCATGAACCCGTTGATTCACACAGCGGCCGATGGCCGCAAGGTCGTACGCTTAACTCCCGGGAAGCGTGCCCTGTTCCTGACCAAGGACCTGGGGCGTATCCGGGCTCAGTTGCGCGGCGAAGAGGATCTGCGCATGGAGTCGGTGGACCCAGCAGATCTGCTCGACGACATCAACACGGACACCATGACACCCGCCTGGGTCTGTTTCCGGCACCGGCCCGAGGACATCGCACTGGATGCCTATGCAGGTCTCCTGGACGAGGAGGGTCAGCGCGTATTCGAGTCCCGCGCCCTCCTTGATGGGGGTTTCGAGGTCATTGTCTCCGGCCAACGCAAGGGCACGGGCTCCAGTCGGGAGACTGCTCCCCAGGCGGAACGCTGGTCGGGCGTGCATCTGGTCATCGCCTCATCCTTCGCGCCCATCCACGCAAGGAACAACGTGAACCTAGGCCAGTTGATGGGCGATCACGACCAGTTCGGGCGGCTGCAGGCGGGAGAGGAAATTCCCCTCGACGAGTTCACGGCCAACCTCGACCCCATCAGCGCTGCCATCGTCGAAGCGGGCGGATTGTTCCCCTTCGCAGCCATGCATGCCGCTGGCGAGGTGGACGTGCCCGCACTCCAGACTCCCTCGCGGCCTATGAACATGGCCGAGAAGATCATCGCGGCCAAGGTCGTGACCCAATCCGACGAAGATCCCTGTGTGCAGCCCGGCGATGTCTGCCTAGTCAAGGTCGACGGAGGCTACAGTCATGAGTTCACCACGGCTCAGGTGCACTACTTCTTGAGTCAGGAGTACGGCGACGACTACAGCGTGCCGAACCCGGACAAGTTTGCCGTCTTCGAGGATCACCTGCTCTACGCCGATGGCGTGCCGCGCATGGCGCCGTTCTCGGACAAGATCCAGACCCTGCGCGACTTGCAAGGGGAGTTCCAGCGGCACACCGGAGTCCGCGACTACTCTGCCCGCGATGGGGTTTCACCAGGGATCTGTCACCAAGTGGCGCGCGAGAAATTCGTGGATCCCGGCGATTTCATTCAGGCCACCGACTCCCACACCTGCATGGGCGGGGGCAGCAATGCCCTGACCTACGGCGTGGGTGCCACCGAGTACGCGGGTCTGATTTCCTCGGGCTTCACCATCGTGAATGTGCCCGAGTCCATTCGTTTCGATCTGGTGGGGGAGCTGGCACCCGGCGTGACCGCCAAGGACCTGATCCTGCATATCCTGGACACCTTCGCCAAACGGGAGGAGACCCTCGACCGCGTCATGGAGTTCGGTGGCCCCGGACTGGCCTGCCTCTCGATGGACGAACGCGCGACCCTGTGCAACATGGCCACCGAGTGCTCGGCCCGTTCCGGCATCTGCGCCGGCGACGACCTTGCCGCCGAGTGGTTTGCAGCCCGCAGACCCGGAACAACCGCCGAGTCCTTCGCGGCTCAATTCGTCGCTCCGGACGAGGGTGCCGAGTACGCAGGCGGCGTGCATCGAATCGACCTCTCCTCCCTCGTGCCCATGGTGGCCGAGCCGGGCGACCCGACCTACGGCAAAGCGATCAGCGACTTGGATGGCGTGCCCATCGACATCGCCTATGGCGGTTCTTGCACCGCTGGCAAAGACCATGACATGGACTTCTACGCCATGGTGCTGTCGGAGGCGCTCGAGGCAGGCCTGAAAGTCGCTTCCTCGACCCGCATGCTGATCCAATTCGGTTCCGAGACGGTCGCGGACTATGCCCGCAGCAAGGGCTACTTGGACGTATTCGAGCGCGCCGGAGTAGAGGTCATCGACCCCGGTTGTGGCGCCTGCATCGGTTGCGGACCGGGTGTGTCCGAAGATCGCGAGCAGGTCACCATCAGTGCCATCAACCGCAATTTCAACGGGCGCAGTGGGCCCGGTCGACTGTATCTGGGCTCGCCGCTGACCGTGGCCGCCAGTGCAGTTCGAGGCCAGATCGTGGCCTACACCCCTGGAATGTTCCGTACCCCGACGAGCGTCTGAGACGCTCCCGCACCTGATCCCTAGACATGAATCAACACGACATTGCAATTATCGGCGGAGACGGGATTGGCCCGGAAGTGACCAGCGAGGCCATGCGCGTGGCCGACGCGGCCGCGGAAATCTTTGGTTTCTCTCTGCGCAAGACGGTGTACCCCTTCGGTAGCCAGCACTTCCTGGACACGGGCGAGATTTTCCCCGACGCGGCCTTCGAAGAGGTCAAGCAGCAGGGAGCCATCTACCTGGGCGCGATTGGTGACCCGCGTATGGAGGCGGGCAAGATCGAGTACGGGATCATCGCCAAGTGCCGCTTCGACTTGGACCTCTACATCAATCTGCGCCCGATCAAGCTGCTCTACGAGGACCTGTGCCCCCTGAAGGGCAAGGGCCCTGATGACGTGGACATGCTGATTGTCCGCGAGAACACTGAGGGCGCCTACACGGGCATGCATGGTTTTGCTCACAAGGGGCAATCCCACGAGGTCTCCACTCAGACCATGGTCTACACCCGGGGCGGCGTGGAGCGCGCGATCCGCTACGCCTTTGAAGCAGCCCGCATGCGCAACAAGAAGAAGACCGTGACGTTGATCGACAAGGCGAACGCCGTGCGCGCCCACGATCTATGGACCCGCGTCTTCGCCGAAGTGGCCCTCGAGTACCCCGACATCTCCACCGAGCACGCCTACATCGACGCTGCCTGCATGTGGATGGTCAAGAACCCCGAGTGGTTCGACGTGGCCGTGACCCCCAACCTATTTGGAGACATCATCACGGACCTGGGAGCCATGGTTCAGGGCGGCATGGGCATCGCGGCATCCGGCAACATCCACCCCGGCCGCGTGAGCCTCTTCGAACCGATCCACGGTTCCGCCCCCAAGTACGCCGGCCAGGGCGTGGCCTCACCCGTGGCCGCCATCCTCACGGCCGGGATGATGCTCGGCTACCTGGGCGAACCCGAGTCCGAGAAGGCCATCGAAGACGCCGTTTCCAACCTGCTGTGCTCGGGCCGCCTGAAGGGCGTGGGCACGGGCATGCACGCCACCGGTGAAGTCGGCGACATGGTTCTCGCCGAGCTCAAGTCGTTGACGGCCAGCGCTAGCTGACGTACGGAGCCGGCTGCGTGTCGGCTCCGTATCAAATACGCGGAATCTCCGCATCGATTCCAGGCGGGGCGGCACTCTGTTGTTGTTCCCGTGCCTAATCAGCTCGACACATTTACCACCGAAGCGCTTGAAGCGGAGACGCGGCGTCTCTCACGCCTTGCGCGCGGACTGCTCTACGGGGAGCACGATGCAGAGGATGCCGTGCAGGACGCATGGCTGACTGTCCTGCGTCCGGGCGGTGAAGAGCCGCGTAAGGTGCGAGGGTGGCTGGCCGGGGCCGTGCGCCGAATGGCGCTGACCACGCGCCGCGCCGACGCACGCAGGCGGCGTCGCGAGCGGTCGGCGGCGCGCTGCGAGAGTCTTCCCAGTGCCGCTCAGACCGCGGGCAGCATTGAGGTGCTGCGCTTGCTTCTTGAGGCCATCGAGTCCCTTGAGGAACCCTATCGCCGGACGATCATGCTGCGCTTCTTCGATAACCGATCCCCGCGGGAGATTGCGCGCGCGGAGGGGATCCCAGTGAACACGGTACGCAGCCACATTTCGCGGGGGATCGAACAGTTGCGCCGACGGCTGGACGCGGGCCGGGAGGGGAGGGCCCGGGACTTGCTCGCAGTGCTCGCGCCCCTCGCTGGCAGCCCACCGTGGGCGGCCGGCCCCGTCGCGACGGCGGGTTCCTCGCTAGTCCCGTTGGGTGGAGTGTTTGTCATGAAGCAACAGGTTCTGTTGGTCGCATTAGTCGTGGGCTTGCTCCTGATCGTAGGAGGAAGCTGGATGGTCCGTTCCGACGGGACGATTCCGGACGAGGACTCAGGTTCGCGGCCACCGTCGCTCGAGGAACCGGTGGCAAAGATCTCGCGTCTCGATGCTGGGCTGACAGCCGGCGCGGGCAGATCACCTCTGGAACCCGCGCTTGCGGTTGAACGGGACTGGGTCGTGCGGGGCCAGGTGACCTTGGGCTATCGGGAGGCAATGCCTGACGCGAACCTCATCGCCCGGCTGTACGCTGGCGCTTCGACGGCCGGGGAGCTGCTCGAGGAGCAGCGCTTGAAGACGGGGCCGCAGGGCGAGTTTGAGTGGGGACTCCCGCGACCCGATCGCTTGACAACCGTTGTCATTGTGAGCGACCAGGCCGGATTCCGCGGCGGTTCGAAAAGGACCTCAGTTCCATCGGGGGACAGTCCTCCCCAGGACATGCTCATCTCGCTGCAGCCCTGGGACCTGGTCGCGATTGGCAGGGTGTTGGACTCCGAAGGCGGGCCCGTAGCCGGAGCGCACGTGATTGGTGACCAATCCGAGACGCGCACCGACCACGAGGGGCGCTACCGTCTGCGCGTGTCCTCCTACCGGGAGAGGGCACAGGCGATTGTCGTGGCGGCGGGCTACCGTCCCGAGCGCATCATCGCCATACCCGCCGGACCCGGTGAAATCCAGGTGCAGGATGTCGTGTTGGTCGCGGGCACGAGCCTGCGCGGTCGCGTGATCGACGAGGCCGGTGCGCCAGTCCTGGGAGCCGAGATCAGCATCTGGCCCACAAAGGTCAAGACCACTTCTGACGAGTCGGGCCGCTTCGTGCTCGAGTCCTTCGATCCGCAGAAGAAGGACCCGCAGCTACGCGCCGACGGAACGGCGTTCTGCGGTCAGGGTAGATTGGTCACGTCAGAGGAGATCGAGGCCGGCGAGCTGGAGTGGGTGCTGAAGCGCGGCGCGACCATGCGCGGGCATGTCTTTGGGGAGGACGGCAGTCCGGTCGAGCATGCAGCCTGTGGTCGTGCCTCCTTCAGGAGAGGTTCTGGCTGG
>CAYXTP010000010.1:95202-116015 GCA_964467985.1 uncultured Planctomycetaceae bacterium | reverse complement strand
TCCGGTCGAGCATGCAGCCTGTGGTCGTGCCTCCTTCAGGAGAGGTTCTGGCTGGGCTGGACGTCCGACTGGTCGCGGGGCACTGGTTGGGAGGGCAGGTCATCGACGATGCCAACCGGCCCATCCCCTGGGCGTCGGTCTACTTCAGTGACTACTAGCGCGCCCACCACGTAAACGCGGTGCGCGCCGACAGCGATGGCCGCTTCCGCATCGCAGGCCTGCCCGCAGGCAGGGTGAAGCTCGGCTTCATGAAGGACGGATACTCACGTCACGAGGAACACTTCAGCGAGCTCGACCGAGAGAACCTGCTCGTCCGGCTGGCGAAGTCGGGGGCCCTCGCGGGCCGTGTCATCGATGGGCTCACAGGACAGCCGATCCCCTCCTTCCGGATCAGCTTCGTCGAGCCCATGATGGAGGATGGCGACGAGCAGCTGTATGGCTATGGGGCCGGTTGGTCAGTCCGCGGCCCGGGCATGCCGTTCACGGGCACGGACGGGTACTGGACAACCGCGGACAGTGAGGACTTTGATCTTGGTACTGTCATCGGGATCCAGGCCAGCGCGGCCGGCTACACGCCCTCCATCCACGCCCGCGCTGTTGTGGTGGAGGCCCCCGACTCGGACTCCCTAGTGATCGCGCTCTTTTCGACCAGCGCCCGCATCGAAGGTCGGGTGGTTTCTGCCGATGACCGTGCTCCCATCCCCGGGGCGACGATCTGGACCTCGCGCACCCGCAAGCCGCGCGAGGGCGAGGACGACGGCCCCTCTGCACTGACCGACGAGTTCGGCGTCTTCGAGTTGGAGGGCCTGCCCTTCGGCCGTACATCGTTGATGATCGACCACCCCGACTGGGTGCCCAGGACTGACGGCCCCTTCGACGTGGTTCCTTCGGAGCGCGTGAGTCGGGTGATCGAACTGGCCCGCGGCGGCACTCTAGAGGGTCGATTGCTCGACTGGGCTGGGATCCCGCTTGCCGGAGAAGGGATCCACTTGGGAGTCGCACTGAACGGTAATGCGCGCCGGCACCCCGGGGATGCGACGACGGATGAGGATGGCCGTTTCAGCTTTGAGGGCCTGAAGGAGGGCGGCTATCAAGTGATCTGGGTGCGGACTCTGGACCGGGACCAGGCCAGTTACTACCTGTCCTACCAGGTGACAGTCGAAGGCGAGGGAATCACCACTGTGGAACTGCGGCCCAAAGGCGAGGCTACCCTGGTCGGCGAACTGCGCTTTGAGAGCGGGACTCCCGAGTTCGCGCACGTGACTCTTTGGCCGTGGCCCCCGGCCGGAGGAGAGCCGGAAGTCGGACTCTCCCGGATTCACCAAACTGTCGCCATAGACGGCCACTTCGTCTTTGACCGCATCCAGCCTGGCAACTACTTCGTCCGCTCCCTGGTGCCGGGCGCAGTTGGGGGGACAGAAATCGAGGTCCCGGAGGAAGGAGAGGTCCGAGTCTGGGTGGATATCCGCTGATGCCGGACCCCTCGTTAGCGAGAAGTCAGGGCCCCGCAGACTTCATCAAGCATCCTGGCCGTGTGCTGCGCACCGTGCTCCCGCACGAGTTCCCGGCACCTTGCACGTAGGCCGGGATCTCGCCAGCGATCGGGCGGGGCTGCCGCTTCCACCAGCCTGTCCCGCAAATTGGCCTCCGTCCCGTAGAGACAGGCGCTCGGAAGGTGTTCGGGATAGGCCAGCCGCGCGGGCGCCAGGGCAGAACAGCCGCAGCCCAGACCTTCGAGCACGGCCATGCCGTAGAACTCGTGCCGAGCGGAGGAGACGACCAGATCGCACTCGCCCAGGGTGCGTGCGTACTCGGCTCGGTCTTCCACGAATCCCGACCACAGGAGTGCGCTGCCCAGCTGGTCCAGCCGCTCCTGCATGCCCACGGGAACAGATGCAAAGGTGTCTCCCAGCATGACCACTTCGATCTCCGCCCCGGTCGCGCGCGCCGCGAGCACGGCGGCCAAGAACCCCACCGGATCCTTATCGTATTCCCAGCGGTGATTGCAGACCACCCGCAGGGGAGCGCTGGCGGGGGGGCCCGTTCCCAGTGGCAGGCTGGACAGGTCGATGCCCGGGTAGATGACCTGGGCCTTCTCAAGCGCGGAGTCAAATTCAGCGCGGGGCACCGGCCTGGGGAGAGTTTGCAGAAGGTCGCGGGCCGCCTCGCCAAAATCCTCTTTGTGGAAGTGCGAATTGAAGGCGATCGCATCCGCGGACAGGCACGAGAGAATGTTCGTGAAGCCGTAGTGGTTGCGATCCGTACCGGAATCTTGGTTGGGGTAGGTGAGCTGGTTTTCATGCAGATACAGCAGCACAGGAACGGCACGCAGGTGGGGGGGCAGAAACCCCCGCAGGCGCGGCACATCCACGTAATCCGAGGCCACGATCACATCCGGATCCCTGCCCCCCCCCTTCACCCTGCACGCCAAGCTGAAAGCCGCCGCCTCCATGCGCCACTGCCAATGGCGCGCGGGTAGCCCCAGGATCTCAACATGGTGGTCGCTGTGTCGCTGCCAGGCCTCGAGAAACTGCGCGTGACTCCCTCCAAGCCAGGGTTCGACGGCGAGTACGGAAAGCGGCGTGGACGACACTCCCCCACGTTAGCCTGTAGGGCATCGAGCGGGCCTGTCTGTCGAAGCCATTTTGACACCGTCGTGTCTACAGACCGGGCCGCACGCAATAGCCTGTGGTGTTGGCGGGCGACTCGCCGCGTTCAGGTCAACTAGCCAGTCTGAACCACGAAGTGCCCGCGAAGCAGCGCCAAGACGTCGATCGCTGGTGGGAGGTCGAGACCGCAGCTCGCCGCCGAATTCGCGACGGCGTCCCACGCCTTCGAATCGGGTGGAAACTGATCCAGAAATTCGCCGAGATCCTCCCACACCCGCTCCTGAGTCTCGAAGGTGCTGCTCACTGCAAGCAGCTGGGACAGCTTGAACACGTCATCGCGGTGCTTCTTGATGTTCTTGCTGTCGATGCGTTCTCCACCCGCCTTGCGGGACGACAGGTCCAACCAGGCGCGAGCTTTCAGGAGTATCAAACAACCAGGTGTCGCAATCGGGAGCCCGTCGACTACCCGCGAGTTGGTCGTGATCAGTTCGTAGTAGTTCTCATCGACGAGGATTGCGGACAGACTCGAGACATCATTGCCTGCAGGAACTGGGACGATCTTCTGATCGCCAGGGACCTCGAGGGCGGCGGGCGTCCCCGCGAAGATCTCGAGCATGAACGGGTAGGCCGATTCCGTTGGGTTCGCGAAGCGGAAGAGCTCACGTCGGCCGTCGCTGCGCTGCTTGACCGCGTACTTGCCCGCGCGCACGAAATCCCAGACCCGTCGCATGAACGCTTCATCTGCTGCTTCGATGCGGAACACCATGTCGATGTCCTTGGTGGCTCGCGCCGGGATTCCAGCGTTCTCGAACCAGAGTTGGGTGGCGACACCGCCGATGAGGACGAAGCTGCCTGCGTTCCCGGCGAAGTGCTCCCGAAACACGTCGAGCCCTTTCACCATTTCACTTTATCCAAGAGCTGTTCTGCGGCTTGCTCCATTCTCGCGTCCGGGTCGTCGCGCACGCTCAGATACAGGGACAGCGGGTCCACCTTGTGGCCCTGAGCGAGCGTGCGTGGATCGTAGTTCCAGATTTCGAGCAGCACGTCGGCCTCGTCAGCATCGGGACACGCCTCGATGCAGCCATCCTGTAACGCACGAGCGGCATGCTCACGATCGATCGCAAGGGTGGGGAGGGCCGTGTCCGCGATGGCCGTCATTTGTGCCAAGGCGCTGAGCCCGGCGGGTAGCGCGTCGGGCAACTCAGTCACCACCCGGACCGCAGTCGCGCGCCGAACCGGCGTTCGCAAGTGGGGGAGTGCCGCAGTCCACGCGTCTCGTGGGTTGCCGTCGAACAGGAGGGTGTGCGCCCGCCCTCGGCTTTCGATTCTGGCGATCGAAGTCGAAACCAGTTGACGCTGTACGTTCGAGAGGGTCATCGCCGAGTACCCGATCAGCGCGGCAACAGCCCGCAGCGACTTTTCCTGGACGTCGCGCCAGAGCAGGTGTCGCAGCACCGTCACCTGGCTCGCCCACTCCAGTTGGTCCACCGGCGCGCGGGCCGGGCCCAGATCCCGTTCTTGCAGGTCGAGGCCGATTGTCGGCAGGAACAGTTGGCGTCCCGGGACGACGAATGGCACGCGGCCGCGCAGGAGACGTCGGCGCACATGGGCCTCCATGCGCGCCAGCACGAGCACGACGAACTCTCCCTCGGCGGCAGCCTGGAGAGCTCGCGCATCGGCCTCGATCCGTTTCGCCGTGACGTGTCGTCGAGCCCGGCGCGCGCAGGCGAAGAGAACCTCGTGGCCCACCAGCTCCCCGCGCCAGAAGGTGTACGCCCTGGCGAGGTAAGCCGGCAGGGTCGGGCCCTCCGTGGAGCTGAGCTCCACAGGGTCTCCGAATACCCGTTCAAGGTGGGCCTGCAGGTCCTGGATTGGGTGCAACGGAATCATATGTAAATCAATATCGACAGTGTACAGTAGGCGACTGTACATGGATACTATAGGTGTACACATACCCGGATTCACTCACTGCCCCAGTGCCCTGCCGGACAGGTGGGGACAGGATCTCAGACGCACCGGGTCACCCGCGATTGCAGGGAGAACCAGGGGCGCTAGCCTGTGTGGAGCCAAGCTGGCCCGCCCGGTGGCCCGTTTTCGACGCCCACTGGGCTTCTCGCTCAGTCCCCCGCCCCATACTCATCCCCAGCATGACCACCTCACCCCTCCTGATCACCGGCGCAGCGGGTTTCATTGGCGCGCGGCTCGTGGAAGCCTGCAATGAGCGCGGCTGGGATGTGATCTCTGTGGACGATCCGGCACTGCTGGGGCAGCGCGAGGAGCACGCGGGCCTGGATTTCGGGCGAACCCTGCACCGGGATGAATTGCTCGCATTCCTCGACGACGAGCGGCCGCAGTTGGGGGGAATCGTGCACCTGGGAGCCTGCACGGACACCACGGAATTGGACGTGGAGTTCTTGAAGCGCGTGAATCTCGACTACAGCCGCAGTCTGTGGCAGTTCTGCACAGTCATGCAGGTGCCCTTCGTCTACGCCAGCTCGGCGGCCACCTACGGGGACGGGGCGCAGGGCTATGACGATGACGAGGGTTCCATGGCGAGTCTCCAGCCCCTCAACCCCTACGGCCAATCCAAACTGGACTTCGACCTGTGGGCTTTGGAGCAAGAGTCCCTGAACGTCCAGCCGCCCAGCTGGTCGGGCTTCAAGTTCTTCAACGTCTACGGTTTCGGCGAGCGGCACAAGCAGCGCATGGCCAGCGTCGTGCTGCAGGCCTTTGACCAGATTCGCGAGTCGGGGCGCGTGCGGCTATTCCAAAGCCACCACCCCGACTACGAGGATGGTGGGCAGATGCGCGACTTCATCTACGTTCAGGATGTCGTCGACGTGCTGCTGTTTGCCTTGGACCACCCCATCCAGCGCGGGATCTACAACCTGGGCACGGGCACGGCGCGCTCGTTCAAGGAGCTGGCCGAGGCCACCTTCAAGGCCCTCGATGCCCCGGTGCAGATCGATTACATCCCGACACCCGAAGACCTGCGCGAGCGTTATCAGTACTTCACTGAAGCGCGCATGGACCGCCTGAAGGCGGCGGGTTACGAGGTGCCCTTCACCTCTCTGGAGGAGGGAGTGGCTCTCTACGTCGCGCGCCTGCAGTCTCGGCTGGAGGGCTGAGGGCATGGGCCGTCCCAAGCGCTTCAGCGTGCTGCGCGATCCCGTACACGGGGACGTGTACTTGACCCACGAGGAGTTGCGCGTGCTCGACACGCCCGAGATGCAGCGCCTGCGTGGGGTCAAACAACTGGGCACCGCCTATCTCGTCTACCCGGGCGCCGTGCACACCCGCTTCGACCATTCGATCGGGACCGTGCACATGGCTCAGAAGATGATCGATGCCATTCGGTTGTCATTTGAATTCGACCCGGCGACGAGTCTGTCGATCAGCGATGAAGAGGCGCGGGTCATTCGGCTCGCCGCACTCTTGCACGACGTGGCACACATTCCCCACGGGCACAGCATCGAAGATCAGGACGGGCTCTTCGAGCGCCACGACACACCCCATCGTTTCCAGCGCCTATTCGATCCCGCCCGTGCGCTGGGTCGAGTCCTGCGTGACCTGGGTGTGTACGAGGATGTGTTCAGCATTCTGACGCCTGCGGGAACCGATGGCCGCCGTGAGGTGCCTGCGTACTGGCACCAGCTCGTTGGGGGAACGATCGCGGCCGACATACTCGACTACCTCGCCCGGGATGCCTACTTCACTGGCCTGCACCTGGAGGTGGACCCGCGCGTTACGAGCTATTTCAAGATCGATCGGGAGAGCGGCAACCTGTACATCGACCTGGCCAAGCACGCTCTGCTGCGGGAGGACATCCTGAGCGAGATCGTGCGCATGCTCGAGGCGCGCTACTACTTCTCCGAACGCGTCTACTACCACCACGCCAAGGTCTGCGCAGGTGCCTTGGTGGCCCGCGCAGTCGAACATCTGGTAGCCGCGGACGTACTCACCCAGAGCGATCTTCAGGACCAGACTGACGCGTCGCTTTTGGACGTCTTGGACAAGGCCGCCGAGGCCTCGCCTGCGACTGTCGGTGTCGAAGTCCGGGAGCTAACCGATCGCGTGCGCTACCGCCGCCTCTACAAGCGCGCTTGTGTCTTCCCCCGACACGGCAACAAAGATGCCCAGGCGCAGCTGCTCGAGCGTTTCTTCTCCCCCGGCGCGCGCGACCGGCGCGTGGACATGGAAGCACGCATCGCGGAGCTCGTACGCTTCGCCACGGGCCGAGACGTCAAGGTCATCGTGTATTGCCCAGCTCGGAGTATGCAGCTGAAAGAAGCCCGCATCCATGTCCGCTGGCCCGGCGAACAGGGCGTGCAGCCCCTCTCACAATTCACCGAACGCGTGCCACGCCTCTCGGATCTGGAGGAGTCCTACCGCAACCTCTGGAAGTTCTACGTCTTCACCGACGCCGAGGACCCGGCCCTCTTGGCCAAGGTCCAGGAGATCACCCGCGGCGAATTCGAAGGCGCGCGGGACGGGTATCAGGTCTGAATCCGGGAGAAGAACTTCGGAGGAGCTGAAATCGGCTCGCTTGCGGACCGTCTCCCTCCCCGGACGGCTCACCGTAGGAATCGGGAGTCTGGGGAGTCCTCCTGGTGGGGAGGGTGGGCCGTCCGTCTACTTGCTCTCGAGGAACTGTCCCAACCGTGTCAGGGCGTCGTGGATGACGTCCAGGGAAACCGCACAGGAAAGGCGCACGTGATCGTCCATGCCGAAGACCGTGCCCGGGACCACGACCAAACCCTGGGCTTCCAGCAGGTCCTCGCAGAATCCTGCCGCCCCGCGCTCATCAATGAAGTCCATCACCGAGGGGAAGGCGTAGTAGGCCCCACGTGGCAAGGGCGTCTCGAGCCCCAGATCTCGGAGGCCCTCCACGAGTACACGCCGGCGCTCGTCGTAGGCGTCGACCATGGTCTGCACCTCGTCAGGTTCCTCGGCCAGGGCCACCCGGTACGCTTCCTGCGCGATGGCATTGGGGCAGCCGGACAGTTGGCTCTGCAGGCGCGCCACGGTTCCAGCCACGGCGGGCGGGCCAAAGAGGAAACCGATGCGGTAGCCGGTCATGGCGAAGGCCTTGCTGGCGCCGTCGACGATCAACGTGCGCGCTCGCAGTTCGGGCGACAGCGTCGTGGGGCTCACGTGCACCGCATCCCCGTAGACGAGACGGCGGTAGATCTCGTCCGAGATGATCCACAGGTCGTGCTGCTCGGCCAGATCACCGAGGCGACGCAGTTCCTCCGCACGCCAGACATAACCGGACGGGTTGCACGGGGAGTTCAACATGATGCCGCGCGTCTTGTCGGTGCAGGCCTCTGACAGGGCTTCGAGGTTGGGGCCCAGGTCGGCGCGCGGGCCGACGTGCACCGGTACCCCGCCGGCGAATCGAATCTGTTCGTCGTAACTCGACCAGGCGGGTAGGGGAATCAGGACCTCATCGCCCTGTTCGAGCACGGCGAGCATGGCATGGGACAGTGCGTGTTTGCAGCTGTGGGTAATCACTACTTCGTCCGCGTTGGTTTCGATTGAGCGCGTGGTGGCGACGTGGCGCGCTACGGTCTCACGCAACTCGGGACGGCCCGCCGGCGGGGTGTAGCGCACCTTGCCGTTGCCCACAATCTCCACGGCGGCGGCTTGGATGGCTGCGGGGGCGTCAAAGTTGGGCTCTCCGACGGCCATGTTGATGATGTCCGCACCCGAACGGATGAGTTCCTTGGCGCGCGCGTCGAGGGCCAGAGTCGCCGATCCGGTCAGGCTGGAGGCGCGTCGGTTGAGTCGCATGGGGTCGCAGTCTACGACCAGTCTGCACGTGAGGCTGCCCCGCGCCGATACCTGAACCAAACCCAGACCGTCCGGAAGAGGAACCCCGGCGCGTCGTCCGACCCTTCCAAGCCCTGCGTGGGCTCTTTTTCTGGGCCCCTCCCTGTCGCCCCCGGATTCAATCTCCCAACCTCACCGCAGATTTCCGCCTCCCCATCGTTTCTGCCGCCCATGATCTTCAAGCGCCGCTGGTTAAAGATTCTCACCATCCTGCTGGGGCTGGTGCTGTTCATCGGCTACTTCGCCTTCTCGACCTTCCTGTTCCCGCCCCACGAGGGGGACTGGGAGTTTGATGTTGCCGGTCTGGTGCCTCGGGACGTGGACTTCTATGTGGCCAAGTCGGGCCTGGCCGACGACTTTGATGAGTTTCCGCGGCTTGCGGCCGCCAGCCGCATCGAGGGCACGGAGGCTTGGTTGGAACTGGACGCCTCGCCTGCCTACGGGGCTTGGCTGGAGCGCAACGGGGTCGAAGAGAGCTTGGCACAACTGGCCGAGGTTCTGGAGCAAATTCCACTGGGCTACACGGCCCTCGATCTGTTTGGTGGTTCGGATCTCGCCTTGGCGGGGCGCTTCAAGGGGCAGACTCTCAAGCACGCGGACTGGGCCGTGTACGGACGCCTGAATTGGATGGCCAAAGCGGCCCTCGGCGCGCTCAATTACCCAGGTTTGCTTGGGCTGGGGGACTCCGGCCTCGTCATTGTCGAGGAGCAAGGCATCTTGCATCTAGCTGGCGGGCAGCTCAGCCAAGACATCTACGTTGCACGTGTCCTGGACGTGGGGGTCTTGGGCAGTGATCCCGGCTTGGTGCGGGCGGCCGTGGAACTCGAACGGGCTCGCGGTGAAAACTCGCTCTTCCTCTCGGCCGACTACGGCGATCGCATCGCGAACGCCCGCGGCCGTTCCGTCAAGGGGGATGAGGTGGAGGTGCTGCTTGACCTGCGCGCCTTGTTGGACAACGCCGGCCACACTGGCCCCTTGCCCGACACTTCTTCGCAACACTTCCTGACAGCTTTCCTTGGCCGCGTGTTTCAGGTCCCTGCATGCCGCAAAGCGATGGGTGTGATCGGTTTTGACGAAGGCGTCAGTATCGAATTGTACGGGACGTTCTCCTCAGAGGAGATCACCGACGCCCAGCGTCGCATCTATGGCCGGGACAACGGCTTTGGCCACAAGGATGTCTTGGAGAAGATTGCGACGGTGGCCCCGGCGGATGCTGTTCTCTTCGCTTACTTGGAGGGGCCCATTTCCACCCTGTTGGAGCAGGTATTGGCGTCTGTTGAGCCCGCCATGAGGACCAACCTAGCCGACGCGTTTAGGTCCACGGGACGCTACCCAAACCTCAATGCGGTTATCGACCAGCTGGCGAGTTCCCTGCACAACCGCTTGGCGCTCGTGGTGACAGAGAACGACTATCCGCTCGAGGAGAAACCCAATCCCGAGACGGGTCTCATGGAATACGTGGGCCCGCCCAACGACGGCCAAACAGTGTTCGCTGTGTCCCTTGTGACCTGGTACTCCAACGAAGACCGGTTGGTGGAATTGCGTGACATTATCGGCGAGGCACCCACCTACTTTGGGCTCGAAGGGCGGGACGGTGCGTCGGGGCACTACGTGCACAGCATCGGCAACTATGGCACGCATGAGTTTTGGTCGCGTTTCGTTCCGGGCACGGGCGTCATCGCCACCATGAACACGCACGATCAGTTCATTGTCACCAACGTGCACGAGATGTTGAGGGACATCTACAAGACGACCACCATCGGAGGCCGCAAGTATCCCCGCCTGGCGGATCGACCCGAATTCGGGGCGCTTCTGAGCGACACCGTGCCGAGCGCCAACCTGTTGGTGTGGTTGGATCCGCAGGGCGCGCGCAAGACCCTGGAGGAGCAGGCAGAGGAAGGGGCCAGCGAGAACGCGGCGGCCGGTATCGATTGGGCCAAGAAGCGCGCCGAGGAAGAGAACAAGATCCTCCCTCAGCTGTTTCCCGGCCGCGGTCGCCGTCAGTTGACCCGCGACCAGCGCGACCGGCTCAACGCTGCGGTGGACCCCATCCTGAGCGAGTTCCGTCGCGACTTCATTGCGCAGCAGATCCCAGAGCTCCTGCGCGAGCGGCAACGCCAGATCGCCTACGGCATGAGCTGCACCGCATTCTTGATGCTGATTCAATTGGAGCCGCGCTCCTTCAGCCTCTCCTTGCGTGCGGTCACCCCCCTGCCTGATTAGAAGCTCTCTTGGACCCCTTTCAGCGCCCAGCGTGACCGGCAGCGCCGCGCTGCCGCAGCAACGAGAGGAAGAAGTGGTGCCCGGAACTGGAATCGAACCAGCACCCGTTTGACCGGACCAGATCCTTAGTCTGGCGCGTCTACCAATTCCGCCACCCGGGCACCGAGGTCCTCTGTGTTCTGCACTCCGACGAACGAACGCCGTGCAGCGCGCTGTAGTTTGAACTCTCCTGGCAGCTCCCACCATTTCTCGGCCCTGGGGCCTGGGGGCGCGGAGCCCAGCGGAGGGGGCGGCGGGGCGTGAGGCGCCGCCGAAGAGAGCGCAGAGCATAGCAGTCCCTTCGGGGTCTTCAACCTCACCCGATCAGGAGAGCGTGGCGGGTGGTTTCCCATTCCGATCCCATACCCGATCATGTGCCCGCCCGGCTGAGAAGCCGTCCGACTATCTCCCTCCCCCCAGCCCAACACCACTCCACATGTCCCCCCTGCGCGGCAATGCCCTGATCGGCCAGTCCGGCGGCCCCACGGCTGTCATCAACCAGAGTCTCGTCGGTCTCGTCGAGGAGTGCCTCGCCCATGACGCCATCGAGAATGTCTACGGGGCCTTGAACGGCATTCAGGGCGTTTTGGACGAGCGCCTGGTGAACCTGGGCCTGGAGGAACCGCGCGTTCTGCAACGCGTGGCGGAAACTCCCTGCGCCGCTCTCGGTTCGGTAAGACGCAAGCCGACCTTGGAGGACTGCGAACTCATGCTGCAGGTGATGAAGGCTCACAACGTGCGCTACTTCTTCTACATCGGCGGCAATGACTCGGCCGAAACGGCCAACCTCTTGAACCAGGCGGCCGTAGCATCCGACTACGACCTGCGCCTGTTCCACGTTCCCAAGACCATCGACAACGACTTGCGGGAGACGGATCATTGCCCAGGGTACGGCTCGGCTGCCAAGTTCGTGGCGCAGGCTGTTGCGGGCGATGACGAAGACAACCGTAGCTTGCCGGGCGTCAAGGTCGACGTGATCATGGGCCGCAACGCTGGCTGGCTGACGGCGGCCACAGCCCTGGCCCGCGGCGCACCGGGGGAGGGGCCGCATCTGATTTACGTGCCCGAGGTGAACTTCGAGTGGGAGGCCTTCTTGGGTGACGTGAGTGACGCACTAGAACAACACGGCCGTTGCGTGGTCGCCGCTTCCGAGGGTATCCACAATGCGGCGGGGGAGTTGATTGCTCAGTCAGTAGAGAAGGACGAATTCGGCAACGCGCAGCTCTCCGGCAGCGGGACCCTGGGCGACATTTTGAGTCAGCGCGTGAAAGCGGCTTTTGGCAAGGACCTGCGCGTGCGCGCGGACACTTTCGGCTATCTACAGCGCTCGTTCTTTGGTTGTGTTTCCGAACAGGACGCCACCGAGGCGCGAGCGGTCGGGCAGTTCGCCGTGCGTGCGGCCGTTTCCGGGGAGCGACCCCACGGGTCAGCGATTATCGAGCGCTGCGACGAGGACGGCCAGTATCGACCAGGTTACGCCTGCGTCGATCTGGACAAGGTGGCGCGCCACACCAAGGACCTGCCTGGGGAGTTTCTGGATGGGACCCACGACGTGAGTGAGGCCTTCCTGGACTACGTACGGCCGCTGGTCGGGCCACTGCCAGTTGCCGGCCGGCTGGCCTGCTACCCCGTGCCTCGCAGTCAGTAGCGGCCCCACCCCGGGGCACTGGCCGCGAAGGGGAAGGCTCTCCCACAGGCGGTCGCCCAAAGAGGCTCAGTCCACGTTTACGGCCACCTGCGGCCCCACTATCATGTGCGCGCCAAAGGGCAGCACCCGCTGAACCAGGGCACCCATGAGCGAAGTCCAGATCGAAATTTCCGACGCCGAATCAGGCGCCGAGGAAGCTGCCCAGACGCCCTATGGCAACCTCTGGGTGCCTCTCGTCGTGGTTCCGGCGGCCATCGTGATCGTCATTGTGGTGGTGTTCGCCCTCTTCGGATCCTTGACGGGCGAGGAGAAGAGCCTGGATGACAATCTGAACACGGTCTTGGTGGGCGGCAAGAACGAGCGCGACCAAGCGCTGTTCGGGCTCATGCGCCAAATCTCAGAGAATCAACGCGCCACCAACAGCGGCGAGGAGTTGCCCTGGCCCATGGCCAGCGACTTCCCCCAGAAGGTCCGCGATGCGGCCGATAGGGTCGACGCGCAGGACCACGAGGTGCGCCTGGCCCTGGGCTTGCTGCTGGCAGGCCTCGATCCCGCTGGCGTCGACATGCTGGTGGAGATGTTGGCTCTTGGGGATGCCGAAGATCCCGACGGCGGTCTGCGGTTCAAGGCCATCCACAACCTCGGGTTGGTGGGGGATGGCCGCGCCACGGATTCTGTAGCCGCGTTCCTGAGCTCACCCGACGAGGGCCTGCGCGTCGTGGCGGCTGGAGCCCTCGCCAATCTGCCTGGAAGCCGGGCACGCGAGGCACTGCTTGAAGCCCTCGGGGACCGTTCCCTAGATGTACGCGGCACGGCGGCCATGGCCTTGACCCTGCTGGACCCGCCCGACCCGGCAGCGGCGCCCGTCCTGATGGACTTGACCACAGTGGCCACTTATGAGGCCGTACGGAGGGATTTCCCTTCCAAGTACACCCGTTCTCGGGACATTTCCCTCTTCCGGATCCAGGCTTTGGGCGCGCTCGCTCGCCTGGGCCGAGAGGCAGACTGGGCTCACATTGAGAGCCTGAAGACGGACCCCGACGCCAACGTTGTCGACGCGGTACTGCGCCTGCTCGAGCAAGGCGCCCAGCCGCCGCCGGCTGCGGACCAATCGCCCACTCCAGGAGAGGGGAACTGACCCCGCCCGATGGCACCGAGAGGCGCGAAAGGCCTTGCGCTGTCCGCTTGCCTCGGCCATCCTCTGCCCCCTCAAGCACGATCATCGACAGCCCCTGGGGAGACCGCACCCAGCCACGAGCTTCGGCCTTTGGGCCGGGACTCTTGCTCCCCCTGCCCAAGAGAACTCCGCCCTTATGCCCGGCCACCCAGGCACATCGGCGCAACCCGCTAGCACTCAGCTGAGGACGCAGTGACCGAATCCAAGGAAGACAAGAGCAAGGACGAGCCGAGCAGCGTCGTGCCGCTCGTGCGTTCCCCCCTGCGCGGTGAGCCGACCCGCCGTGGCGTACTGCTTGGCGCCTGGGCAGCGTTCACCGCCGGCTCCGTTGCCATGTTGGGCGCATGGGGTCGATTCCTCTTTCCGAACGTGCTCTACGAACCGCCTCAAGAGTTCAAGGCCGGCTTCCCAAACGAGTACGCCGTCGATGCGGTAGACACGCGCTACAAGGCCAGCCACGGCGTCTGGATTGTGCGCGAGAGCACGGGTTTCTATGTCTTGTCGACGGTTTGCACTCACTTGGGTTGCACTCCCAACTGGCTTTCCGCTGAGGAGAAGTTCAAGTGCCCGTGCCACGGTTCGGGTTTCGTCAAGACGGGCGTCAACGTGGAAGGGCCCGCCCCGCGGCCTCTCGAACGCTACAAGGTCAGCCTCGCTGCAGACGGCCAACTATTGATCGACAAGAACACCAAGTTCCAGGAAGAGAAGGGCCAGTGGGCATTGCCCGATGCCTATCTCCCGTATCTCGGCTGATCCTCGACTCGCCCACTCTTTCCAACTTTTCCCCTTAGCCCTCGGCCCCCGCGCCCCCAACACCGACCCGTTTCTCGATGGACAAGCTCTTCCGCTACATCGCAAACACGCAGATCTGGCGTTCCATCTTCCGTCACGGGTACCCGGATACCCCGCGGAACCGGACCCTCGCCGTCCTGTCCAACGTGGTCTTGCACTTGCACCCGGTCAAGGTGCGGCGCAGTGGTATCAAGCTCTCCTACACCTGGTGCATGGGCGGCTTGACCTTCTTCCTGTTCCTGGTGGAGACGATCACCGGCCTGTTGCTGATGTTCTACTACCGGCCAACGGCCGAATTGGCCTATCAGGACATCTTCGCGCTGCGAGAACACGTACCCATTGGCGTGATGCGAGAAGTCCATCGCTGGGCTGCGCACCTGATGGTGATCTCGGTTTGGTTGCACATGTATCGCGTGTTTCTCACCGGTTCCTACAAACCGCCGCGGGAATTCAACTGGAACGTGGGTGTGATCCTGCTCGTGATCACTCTGCTCTTGTCCTTCACTGGCTACCTCTTGCCCTGGGACCAGTTGGCCGTTTGGGCCATCACCGTGGGTACCAACATGGCCCGCGCTACGCCGTTCCTGGGCCACGAGGGTCCGGGTGCTGCCCTGATCAGTTTTGGCGGGCTCAACTTCATCCATGCGGGTGACGACGTGCGCTTCGGATTGTTGGGCGGAAGGTTTGTTGGGGAAGCGGCGTTGATGCGTTTCTATGTGCTGCATTGCGTGGGATTCCCGCTTGTGGCTGCCGGCTTGATGGCTCTCCACTTCTGGCGAGTTCGAAAAGACGGCGGAATTTCCGGGCCTCTCTAACGGGCGATCCACTTTCTTCAGAGTTCTCCGCAACTGACCTATGGATCAACTGATCAAGGACCTTGCCGACTGGCTGGTGGAGCCCACCCGCTACTCCATCATCAATGGGGCCCTATTGGCCGCGGTGTTGATTTGGCGCAAGAAGCTCACCCATCCACTCGTGTTCACCGCGGCGATGGCGGGTCTGGTCGGGTTCTTTCTATTCGCCTGGGGTGACGAGAACTTCAAGAAGATCGTCACAAAGCCGGACAACGTTCCGATTCTGATCCTGCTGGTGACCATTCTGTACTTCACATGGCTCGCGTTGCGTCGAGCTGTGCTGAACGATGAGAGGATCGAGCGGGGGGAGCCGACCCTCGAAGGTGAATTGTCGAAGCAGAAGGTCTTCACCTGGCCCGATCTCGTCTACGTCGAGCTGATCTGCATGGTGCTCTTCATCGCTGCCTTGATGGTTTGGTCCATCTCGATTGAAGCGCCGATCGAAGAGCCAGCTTCCCAAGCACGTACCCCGAACCCCTCCAAGGCGCCCTGGTACTTCCTGGGACTGCAGGAGATGCTGGTGTACTTCGACCCATGGATTGCCGGTGTGTTGCTGCCCAGCTTCATCGTTGTCGGTCTGTGCGCGATTCCCTACCTGGACACCAATCCCAAGGGCAACGGTTACTACACCTTCAACGAGCGCCCCTTCGCGATCAGCTTCTTCATGGTGGGATTCCTGCTCATGTGGGTCTCGCTCGTGATCATGGGCACCTTCCTGCGCGGCCCCAACTGGTCGTTCTTCGGGGTGTTCGAGTATTGGGACCCCCACAAGCTCGAGCCCATGGTGAACGTAGACCTGTCGGTCTACTTCTGGGTGAAGACGCTGGGTATGCCACGGCCGGAGAACCCATTGATACGGGAAGCTCCTGGCATCCTGCTGATCCTCGGCTACTTCGTGGCCATGCCACCTTTACTGGGCAAGACCATCTTCAAGAAGATGGCTGCCGAGATGGGCCCCGTGCGCTTCAACATCATGATGCACCTCTTCCTTTGGACCGCGCTGGTGCCCATCAAGATGGTGCTGCGTTGGACCCTCAGTCTGAAGTACTTCATCGGCATCCCCGAGTGGTTCTTCAACGTCTAGCGTTTCGCCTCTTTGCTCCCCAACGCCAAGTTCCACCCACTTTCGCCTGACCCCGACTGAACCATGGCTGATCGCGGCGACACACACTACAGCGTCCCCTCACTGAACCTCTGGTTCTTCTTATCCAGCGTCTTCTTCTTGGGCACGATGGTCTGGGCCGTCGTCGACGATTGGGATGCGGAGTGGAAGACCTACCAGCGGAACTTCAGGGAATTGGAACTTGCCAAGGCGCAGTCGGCGCGTGCCGCCTTGGAGGCGGAAGGGGCCGTGGCCAATAGGGACCAGCTAGCACTGGCCGTCTACGAGGCCTCGGTGGCACTCGCTTCCCAAGGCTCGGCGCTGAAAGATGCAGAGCGCGAGCAATACAACCTGAAGGAAGTCCGCTTCAAGCTCGAAGAAGAGTTCAAGATGGCCAAGTCCACCCTCAATTGGGAAGTCTATGGCAGTGAGAAAACCGTCCTCGAAGGAGATGCGGACATTCCGCAGCTGGAAGCTACAGAGCTGGCCGCCTACCGGGAGGATGTCGCTGCCAGGGAGCTCCTTTTTGAGCAGGCAACGATCAAGTGGGAAGGCCAAAAGGAACTTGTCTCAGAAATGCGTGCCGCCGTGGCGGCCGCGGAAAAGGAACTCGCCGGTGGGACAAAGGCGCTCGCACGTGTCGAGGAACGCATCGAATCCCTGGCTCCCGGAGATGTCGCCACCCAGGTTGCGAACTTCATTCGAGACGACTTGCCGGGTCTGGAGTTCATCGGACCGAACCTCAAGGTCCAAAAATTTATACCCGAAGGCATCACGTTCGACCTGAACTTCACCAGCAAGGGTCGCATCGACATGTGTTCCACGTGTCACATGGGTATTGAAAATGACGCCTTCGAAGGAGAGGCCCAGCCCTACGCTTCGCACCCGCGTTTGGACCTGTTTCTGTCTTCCAAGTCGCCGCACCCCGCCAAGGAATTTGGTTGTACTGCGTGTCACCGTGGAGCTGGGGAAGGGCTCTCATTCCAGCATTCGGACCACAGGCCTTCGAACGAGGAGGAAGAGGCGGCCTGGGCGTCGTCGGACAAGCACTGGCACAAGCAGCACCACTGGGACTATCCCATGCTGCGCGAGCAGGACGTTGAAGCGGGCTGTGTGCAATGCCACAAGACCTCCATGGAACTCATCGCGGATTCTGCCCCGCGGGTGACCCAGGGCTATCGATTGTTCGAAGAGAAGGGCTGCTATGCGTGCCACAAGGTGGACTGGTTCCCGACCGACCGCCGACCCGGACCGGCCCTGACGAATCTGGCCGCCAAACTTACGCCCGAGTTCACCAACGCTTGGATTTCTAACCCGCGCGGCTTCCGCCCCTCGACCAACATGCCCCATTTCTTCAACTTGGAGAACTGGCCGGAAGAGGAGGTCGTCGTCACCAGCGAGTACGGCGCGGGACGCGAGATCATGGGCGGAGAGTGGAACCGCGCTGCGGTCGCCGCCATCACGACGTTCCTGTACGACCGCCACGAGTTAAACGCCGTCGAGCCCATCCCGGCCGATGTTCGCGCGGCTGCGGACGCAGAGCGCGGGCGCGAGGTCATGAACCTCGCCGGCTGTTTCGCTTGCCACAACACCTCCCCGTACATGGGTGAGACGGATGTTGTGGATTCGCTCTCGAACAATTCCACTGAGCGTAACCAGATGGGGCCCAACCTGCGTGGCGTGGCTACCAAGCTCAACGAGGACTGGCTGTACCAGTGGATCCTGGATCCCAGTTCGTACTGGCCTCACACGCGCATGCCTAACCTCCGCCTTTCGGAGGCGGATGCGATGGACATCACGGCCTACGTGTTTGAGGACCCCGACGCCATTTTCACGGACACGCCCCGTGGTTGGGAGGAAGACTCCGAGTACCGTGTCAATCTCAGTCCCGACGTTCTGCGCGAGCAGGCTCGCTGGTATTTCCAGAAGGACGGCCGCACGATCTTGGAAGCGCGGCTCAACGACGAGTGGAGCGACACGGATGTGCTCGCCAGCAAGCTAGGCGAGCGACTCGTCATGAGCTACGGGTGCTTCTCTTGCCACGAAATCGGTGGCATGCAGACCATGATGCCCATCGGTACGGAGCTCAGTAGCTGGGGTTCGAAGACCGTGGACAAGCTGGATTTTGGCCAGCACTACCTGAAGGAAGTCGCTGGTCTGCCCAAGCTCGACCATCATTACCGCGAGGGCTGGCTCGAGCGCAAGTTGCTGCGCCCGCGCGTGTACGACATCGACAAGGTCAAGGTTCCCAAGGACCGTGCCCGCATGCCCTTCTTTGGGTTCTCGAAGGACGAGGCTGAGGCCATTGCGACCTTCGTATTGGGACTCGTCAACGACGACGTGCCGGGCAAGAAAATGGTGCCCGATGCAGAGCAGGCTGTCAGCGATGCCGGCATGCGCGCAGTGCGCCAGAAAAACTGCATGTCTTGTCACGTCGTGGACAACTCGCGCGTCACCTTCCGGGACGAGAACGGGGGCATCAAGACTGTCCGAGGCGTGCTTCAACCCCTCTTGGACGAGAATATCCCTCCCAGCATGAACTCGATGGAGGCCTTTGCCTCTGACCGCGAGTTGGCAGAACTCAACGCCGACGAAGAAGTGGAAGAGGTCATCATCAAGCTCCTAGAGGCAGAGCCGGATTACGGCGGACCGGGAGAGTTGCACTTCGTCGAGATCGACGACCTTGTGGATGTGACGCCTTCGGTCGGCGGCCAGTTCGTGGATCAGATGCTCGAGTACTACATGCTTGGCACTGTCGTCGCAGATGAGAATGGCGAACCCATGGCCTGGACCCACGGCGGTACCGACGACCAGGGAGTGATGCAAATTGAGGATGTGGACGGCGTCGTGCGCCCCTACTCATCCACGGAGCGGGACAAGCTGCGCTGGACTTTCGCTCCTCCGGTTCTGCTCAACGAAGGCCACAAACTGCAGGCGGATTGGTTCTACTCGTTCCTGGGCAGCCCCTCGACTATCCGCAAGCAACTGCGGGTGAAGATGCCGAGTTTCGTCTTCGATCCAGGCGAGGCAGAGGCCATCGTGGGGTACTTCGGCAACAAGGCACGCTGGGAATGGCACAGCCGCTACGCGCGTACCCTGCGCTTGGCTCTCGGACGCCAGATGCTCTCGGGTCTGAACGATCCCGATTCCCATGGCTGGGACATGCCCGCAGACAGCCTGACGTGGCCCATCTTCCCGCTAGCGAACATCACCGATCCAGGTCCTGGCCTGAGCCCGGAGGAGATGGAAGCGCGCATGTCTGCGTATCCGAAGCTCAAGCTGGACGCGGCCACGATCCGGTCGATCGAAGCCGGCTACAAGACGGATGTCCTCGCCAGCTTCGACAAGCTCAAGGCCTGGGGCGATTCCCAAGGCTTCTCCCTGGTCGGCCCCTTGAAGCGCGGCACTGAGACCCTGGAAAGACGGACCGCCGCCTACCTGGCGGCGCGCCACTCGTTCTTGGCAGTGGGGGAAGTTGTGGGCGCCGAGGGCGTGAACTGCTTCCAGTGTCACCCGAACGGTACGAGCTACGTCGAGACGCCCATCTCTTGGGCACCGCCCCTAGATGGAGTGCGGACGCGCCTGCGTCCGGATTGGGTTCGCGAGTGGTTGTGGAACCCGCCGGCGACTTATGTGGGCACGGCCATGGCCGTCAACTTCGGATCGGATGCGCCGCAGTACCAAGCTCAGTATCCCGCCTCGACGAACGCCGAGCAGATCGACGCCGTGATGGATTGGGTCTACAACATGGACCACCGCGCCTCCGACATTCAGGCCAACACGATCACCGAGCAGGCCGGTAAGATCAAAGAATTGGAATCGCAACTGAAGTAACCTCGAGTCCGCCGGGCAGGTCCGTAGGCAGAGGGCAATCCACACCATGAAACAGACCCTCTCCCGCGTTGCCCTACTGGGCTTGGCAACCCTCTCCTCGCTGGCTATTGGCTTCTCGCAGGATGAGAAGGCGGTCGAAACGCTTGGGGCTCAAGAAACCAAGCCCCAAGGCCACATCACCGGCCACATTCGCTTCGAAGGTGAGAAGCCCAAGGTCAAACCACTGACGGTCGCTGCGGCCCAATCCGTCGGATGCTGCGCTGACGGCGAGCATGTGGACGACCAGGATCGCTCACTCTTGATCGGTGAGAAGCTGGGGATCGCAAACGTCGTTGTTTCTCTGAAAGTGAAGGACGCGAAGGTCGAGATCCCCAAGAAGCCAGTCATCTTCAATCAGGCTTCCTGCCGCTTCGAACCCCACATCATGGTCGTCCCCGTGGGCAGCACCGTGGGTTTTCAGAACTCGGACAAGTGCGTGCACAACGTGCACCTCTACGCCTTCAAGAACACCGGTTTCAACCGCGCGGTTCCAACGGGGAAGGACGTCAAGGGCACGTTCAAGCGCGCGGAGGCGATCAAGGTGAGCTGTGACATCCATCCCTGGATGTCCGGCTACGTGGTCGTCACGGACGCGACCCACTGGGCCGTGACGGATGCCGAGGGTGGCTTCAGTCTGAAGGGCCTCCCCGCTGGCGAGTACGAG
>CAYXTP010000010.1:20260-95102 GCA_964467985.1 uncultured Planctomycetaceae bacterium | reverse complement strand
CGGCTCCTCGCGGGCTGTGCTCGTAAAGGCTCAGGAGGCCCAAGCGGAAGTCGATCTGCTCCTGAAGCAGGTCCAAGAGGCCCAGGAAGGCGTGGCTGCCAAGCGCATTCTGCTCGCGCCGCCGGTACTCGTAGAAGCTGAAGCCGATGACCGCGGCTACCTCGGCGTCCAAATGCGCATTGAGGACGGTGTCATGGTCATTGAGGCCGTGATGCCCGGCAGCGGAGCCGCTGAGGCGGGCTTGCAGGCAGGCGACCGAATCCTGCGCGTGAACAAGATCGACCTCAAGAAGGACGGAGCTTCCGACAAGTTGGCCAAACTGAAGGCTGGTTCTTCCGCCAAGGTGATGTACCTACGGGATGGAGACAAGGGGCAGGTCAAGGTCGAGCTGTGCCCGTTGGGCAAGCTGAACGGCGAGGAGAAGGTCAAGTCCCAGAAGACAGTCAAGCTTCAAAAAAACGTGGCCAGCGAGGTCACCGTGGACGTCAAGCCTGAGACGGTGACCCGTAGATTCGTCGTGGAGGGTGACCCCCAGGTTCAGACCCGTGTCGAGAGGCGAGTACGAGCGGACGCACCCCGAGTATTGGAGCTGAGTGGCAAGGCCACGGGGCAGGGCATCCGAGTCCTTCGTAGCGGTGACGGTGAAGGTCAGGTCTTTGAGCTGGAGCTGGACGGTGAAGGCGCCGATCAGCTTCCGGAGGGCGCCCGCAGGTTCATCGCTAAGCGCCGGGCCGCTGGCGGCGGCGAGGGCCAAGTCATGGTCTTCGGCATTGGCGAGGGCCCTGAAAGCGAAGTCGCTGATCACGATGAAGACTCCTCCGAAGTCCACGTGCGTCGAATCAACGCTTCAGATGGAAGGCGAATGCACCTTGCAACGCCCGACGGCAAGCGCATGGAAGTGCACGTTGACGTTGACGTCGAAAAATCCGATGCGCCCAAGCCTCACGGCCGGGCGGTCGTGCGCGTGCAGACCGATGATGGTGACGAGGAAGTCATGGAGATCGAGCTAGACGGGGAGCACCTCAAGGGATTGCCCGGACGCGTGCGCGAGCTCATCAAGGAGCATGGTGGAGATGGTGAGCATCGTTCCATGCGGTTTAAGTTTGACGACAAGAACATGGAGGGCATGCGCGAGCACATCCGCGAGCTCGTTGAAGAGCGTGTTGGTGACGGCATGCGTCGCGGCATGCAGTTCAAGTTCGACGGCGGGGACCTTGAGGGCATGCGCGAGCATCTCCGTGAACTCGTTGGGGAGCGCGGTGGTGACGGCGAACATCGCGTCATGGAATTCAAGTTCGATGGGGACCACCTCAAGGCTCTGGAGAACTTGCCCGAGCATATTCATGAACTGATTGAAGAGCACGCCGGTGACGGCAGGCGGATGGTCATGAAGTTCGAATCGGATGGCGAGCACATGGAAGGCCTGGACAAACTGCCCGAACGCATTCGGGAGGCCATCAGCAAGCGCGGCGGAAGGGGTGAGGGCCTATCACAGGGATTCTTCATTCGCTCCGACGACGAGGATCATGACCACGGTGATGGCCACGACCACGACGCTCACGCTGACCACGACAAGAGTCACAACGTCATGCGTTTCGGCGGGGGCAGCGGCCTTGGCGCCGGCGGATTCTGGAACAGCAAGGGAACGGACAAGCCCCAGAAGATCGAATTCGACGTGAAGGTCGACGGCAAGGGCAAGGGCGCCCCGCACATGTTTGATGTCGACACCAAGGCTTTCATGCCCCAGATTCGCATCCGGCGCGAGGAGTCCAAAGGGGCCAAGTCCCACTCCGAAGGCAGTCACAGTGGGGGAACTTGGCACAGCATCATTTCGCGAGGGGATCGGGGCCACAACTCCGGCAAGCCAAGCCAGAGCAAGAGCCACGGGAGCATGGGGTCTGGACACAAGGGTTGCCCCCAGTGCAGCGCCGGAAGTTTCCGCTCCCACATCCAATCTCGGGGCCATGGCAGCAGTCACGGAAGCCGTAGCTTGCACAGCAGCCACGGCGAGAGCCATGGCAGTGCGCGCGGTGGCAGCCACGGCAGTCGAGGAAGCCACAGCATGCACGGAAGCCACGGCGAGAGCCATGGCAGTGCTCACGGTGGCAGCCACGGCAGTCACGGGAGCCGCAGCATGCACGGCAGCCACGGCGGGAGCCACGGCAGTGCGCGCGGTGGCAGCCACGGTAGTTGCGGAAGCCGTAGCATGCACGGAAGCCACGGCGGGAGCCATGGCAGTGCGCGCGGTGGCAGCCACGGTAGTTACGGAAGCCGTAGCATGCACGGAAGCAACGGCGGGAGCCATGGCGGTGCGCAGGGTGGCAGTCACGGCAGTCACGGCAGTCACGGCAGCCAAGGAAGCCACAGCACGCACGGAAGCCACGGCGGTGCGCAGGGTGGCAGCCAGGGCGGCCATGACGGCGAGAGCAGGCGCCACGGCAGCGGTGGAGTTTCCTTCATGTGGACCCCTGAAGGGCATGGCGAGGAAGCACGACTGCATGAACTTCCCGCAGATGTTGACTTCTGGAGTGTCTCCAGTGCACCCGATGGCGGTGCGCCGCCCGAAACCGCTGGAGCCAGCCTGATGCAGGGAATCACCCAAGGCGGCCACGCCTTCTTCGTGCCCGATGCGGACGCAGGCATGGACGAGCTCCTCAAGCACATCGAGGAACTCGAGGCTCGTCTGTCCGAGATGGAAGCTCTCATTGAGCGCTTCAGCAGTCGACTCGGACGCTAGCTCAGATCACTAGCTGAGCAATGAAGAGGGGCGGCTCCCGCTTGGGAACCGCCCCTCTTGTGTTCACGGGCCGCAGTTCCCGCGACCGCTTGGGTCTACTCCAAGCTGTTGGGGTCGAACCCCTCCGGAAACAGGTCGGGAAGAAGTTGCCCCAGGTCGGTCACCCTCGCCGACGGTGTCCAAGCGTGCAGGACCCGGGCTACTGAGTGCAGCACCTCTTCGTCCAGGTCTTCTTGGGTCATAGCCGTCTCGGGGACAGAGTCCTCGCCTGTCACCTTGCGGGCCAGACTGTTGGCCACCATGGTCAGGATTCGATTACGAACGCTGTCCGGTGAGTGCAGGGCACGCTCAACAAGTGGCAACAGGTGGCTGCCGTCGCTAAGTGTGATGCCCTGGCGGCTGCACATACGCTGGAGGAGGCTCTTGGCGTCCATGGCAAGGGGTCCGAGTGGAAGAGTGGGAGTCGAACGGAACGACTCAAAGATATCCCACGCATTGCGCCTGGGCGGCGACCTTGGCCCGGTCCCCGTGTCCCGATTCGGAACACTCACCCCTGCAGCGTGGGGGCAGGCCCACGGACCTGCGGGCGGTCCCCCGTGGGATTCCAGGTCGGGGTTCAAGGGTGCCCTGGCCCGAGGTCGATGGGCCCCTGTCGGCTCCCGTCCCCAGGCCTCTGCCTTCAAACAGCTGGCAGTTCTTGATCATGCATCGACCCTTCCCCGTCGCCCTGCAGGGCATCCTTCTCTGCGCCCTCGTCCTAGCCCTGGCTTCTGGCGGGTGGGGAGTCCATGAGCGCGATCTAAACGCCGGTACTGCCCTGCGAATGGACCTCGAACAACTGGTCGAGGGCTCGGACCTCGTCCTGGAGGCTCGTGTTGTTTCCGAGACTCCAGTGCTCGGGGCGGACGGACTGGTCTACACGGACTTCGACCTAGAAGTACAGAGGACCTTCTGGGGGGATGATCTCACCTCACGCAGTGTGCGTTTGCCGGGCGGGGTCTTGCCCACGGGTCGTGCGACCATCATTCCTGGCATGGCTACGTTGAACACGGGTGATGAGGCGCTCTTGATGCTCAGTTCCGAGGGACCTCAGGGAGCTCGAGTCTTCTGCGGGCTCTCTCAGGGATGCTATCGAATTCTGACTCCTTTCACGGGACCACGGCTGGCCACTCGCGACGGGAGCCCCGAAGCCCTACTCGATGAAGTGACCGGGGCCCTAGTTCCTGGCATGCAATCGCAGGTGCTGGACTATGCTGACCTCGTTGCGCGTTGCACCGCTGCTGCCAGTTCCAAGCGGGCTCGTCACGGCTTGGAGAGCGGGATCCGTGCACCGGGGGCTGGCAAATGAGCGCCGCCGTTGGAACGTTGCGACGCTTGGGTCTCTTGCTATTGCTCGGCGTGAGTGCAACTTGGGTTGGCGCCCACGTACGGTTGATCTACTCGGGAAATGGCAACGCTCTTTTTTGGTCCTCTCCCGAATCGATCTCAGTCGTTATCAACTCGGACGGATCCGACGACCTGTCCGACCGGACTCACATGCCTGCCCTGCGCAATGCCATCGATGCCTGGAACGGGGTCAGTGGATCGCGGGCACGCTTGGTAGAAGACACGAGCAGTCAGGGGCAATCCAGTCGCAACTGGAGTTCGAGCCAACACCACATGATGTTGTTCGACGAGGACAATTCATCGGGTTTCTTCCCGATGGGATCGGGCATCGTTGCCATCACGCCCCTGACGTTCTTCACCACGGGGCAGATCATTGATGCCGACGTGCTCTTCAACGGCGGCAACTTCAGTTTCACGACCTCCGGGGAAGCCGGCCGGTTCGACGTTCAAGATGTGGCCACACACGAGCTCGGACACTTGCTGGGCTTGGATCACAGCGGTTGCGCGGGCGCTAGCATGTACCCCTATGTGGACCCGAGTGTGATCCTGCACCGCAGCTTGTCCGCAGACGAGGTACGCGGTATCGAGAGCGTGTACCCGGCCAGTGCCATGGGCTCGATCCTTGGCACAGTACGGCGGGCAGGTTCCAACACGGTCGTCAAGGGTGCCTGGGTGGCTGCGCGCGACACAGATGGGCGCCTGGTGGCAGCAACCCTGAGCCGCGCCAACGGGGTCTTCACCCTCTCATCGCTACCCCCGGATACCTACACGGTCTACGCCACCCCGTTTGACTTTCCCGTTTCAGCGTCCAACCTGATTCCCGGCAGGACCATTCAGACGGACTTTGAGTCGACGGTCTCTGGGCCTGTGTCGGTGACGGGCACCAACCCGAAGAACATGGGGGACCTGCTGGTGGGGGCTGATGCGTACCTGAGTCTCGGCCGCAACTCGGACGAGTACCCGCTGCGCGCCATCACGGGTGAGACAAGGTCACTCAGGGTAAGGGGAGCTGGGCTCGACAGTGGCTCCACCCTCCAATCCAGTGACTCCTCATTATCGGTGACCAATGTCAGCTGGTTCGGCTCGTGGGTGACATTCAACCTGGCCGTGCCCGAAGGTGCGGCCCTTGGGCACGCGGACTTGGTCGTAACCGACTCCGCGGGCGACGTCAGCATTCTGAGTGCAGCTCTGGAAATCTCTCCCCCCAGTCCGCGCGTCAACTTCGCGACCCCTTCATCGGGTCCAGCTACCGGTGGAGTGAGTATCACGGTCGTGGGGGCTGAATTCCGTCCCGGCGCCCGTGTCGTCATCGGTGATCAAGTGTACGTGGATGGCCAGCCCGGCGGGTGCAGCGTGGCGAGCTCCTCCATGATCACGCTAACCACCCGTGCCTCGATACCCGGCTCCCATGACGTGACCGTCATCGACGCGACTGGCGTTGAGGGGCGTGCCGACGAAGGATTTTTGGCGATGGCCACGCCAAGTGTGAGCAGTGTCTTTCCTGTCGCGGGCTCCAGTGCAGGTGGGACCGTCCTGACCCTCACCGGAGACAACTTTGTTCCCGGAACCGGCGTTGAGATCAACGGAGTCAATCAACCACAGGTTTCCGTTGTCAGCCTCACGCAGCTGCGGGTGGTTACCGAGGCCGGGGTTCCCGGCGGGCCCTACCCCTTGAGCGTCACAGTTCCAGGTGGGGCATCCACGAGCTCCTCCTTCAGCTACAGTGCGGCTCCTGACCCGACGCTGCATTACGTCAATCCATCCGCCGTCAGTAGCGACGGTGGAGAAACCGTCACGCTGGTCGGAGAGGGATTCACCGAGGACATGCTCGTCCGGGTAGGCGTCAATCCTCTGACCGGCGATGGCGGCCAAGGCGTGAATTCAACGTTTGTGGACGCCACCACCCTCAGCATCACGACCCGCGCTCGCAATGCGGGCAAGGTCGCGATACGCGTGAGCAATCCGCTCACACAGCAGGCATTCATTCTCCAGGAGGCATTGAGCATCACGGGACCGTCCCAGAGCAATTCTGGTGGCGGCTGTGGGACGGTCCTCATAGGAGGGCCCCCGACCCTCAAGGGCGTGTTGGCCGGGGCCGGTTGGATCGTCCTGCTTGTGGCTTGGATCGGTTTGCGCAAGCGGCGCTGGAGTCCGGCGACAGCGTGATTTGCTAGGGTGCTGCGGATGGACGCCCACCCCTCGACCGACAGCTCTAGCGCAAATCATGCGGGGGACCGCTGCCCCACCTTTGTCTTCGACATTGAGGTGGCCGGCTTCCCGTGGGAAGAGGTGGACGAGATCACGCGCGGGTACCTGATGGGTAGGGAACGCGATCCCTCGAAACGGGATGCCGTCCAAGAGCGGACGGCCCTGTTCCCAGGCCTGGGGAAAGTGATCGCGATTGGCTTGTGGAACATGGAGCAGGACACAGGCCTGGTCCTCTTGGAGGGCGAGGACGTCGCTGAGCACGCCTGGGAGAAGGTTCCCCACTCGAAGATCTTCCGCGGCGACGAGAGTCAGCTTCTGCGCAGGTTCTGGGAACTCGTGTCCTGGCGCGACAGTCGAGGGCGCCTACCGCGCTTGGTCACCTACAACGGCCGGGGCTATGACGGCCCAATATTGAGCGTGCGGTCGGCGCAGTTGGGGATCGTTCCGTCGCGCAACCTCGTGCCCTATCGCTATGACATCTCGGATCACTGTGATTTGTTTGACGTCCTGACCTTCCAAGGGGCCACCCGCGATCGATACTCCTTGGATTATTGGTGTCGGCGCTTCGATGTAGAGAGCCCGAAAGGGTCCATCGATGGAAGTCAGGTTGGCCGTGCCTACCGCGAGGGCCGCATCGAAGACATTGGGGAATACTGTCTACGGGATGTGCGCGCCACCGGAGAGTTGTACCGACGTCTTGAGGGCACGTTGCTTCCGCTCTTCAAGGGCGGTCGCCGTTGACGGGTTGACTTGAGAGGTTGAGCCGAGCGCCCAAGCTGAAGAGCTGACCACTCGTCGCGCGGGCTACGGGAATGCAGTCGTGTGTTTCAGCGTCGAATCCTCGACCTACTCGGCTTGGATGGAAAGGCCCCCAGAAGATCGCAATTCGATTCGGTACGTCTTGCCATCGCGCAATTCGATCGAAGGCGCCTCCCCGTGAATTGCACGCACTCCCTTGGAGGCGGCTAATTCGGGGTCATTGGCGTAGTCCCAGAACTTGGACCACAGGTCGTCGTAGAACGGGTCAGGTAGTTGATCCCCTCGATGCGGAAGCGGGTGGGTGCGAGGTTGGTCGAGCTGCACGCCTTCGCTAGGCGCCTGATTCTCGGAGAACACACGTTTGAACAGGGCTACTGAGCTGCCGCGCAACGCATCACCACCCTCGACGTACTCGTCACTGAACTTGATCACGAGGCCTTCCACGTACAGGATCTTGCCATCAATCGTTATGTCTCGTGCCGGCCCAGCGGGTTCGCCTGCTTCGTCCAGCTCTTGGAAACGAATGCGCGTGACGAAGCGCTGTGGCTCGTCAGGGGAGGGGCCCTGGTCCAGGACAGTGATACGAGCCAAACGATGATCGACCTTGACGAGCCAGAGGGAGAGTTCGAGCTCCTCCACTCTCAACTCACTCGCCTCAAGATCCGCTTCCAAGTCCAAGAGAGCTTGGGCCTGTTCCTCAAGCAGCTCGGCCTTTTCTGCGATGTCGCCATTCAAGCTGGCGATTTCCACATCCCGCTGCTGCACGGCCCGTTCGTTTTCGAGCAGCTTGTCGCGCAGCACCAGGGTCCACCAACCGATCAAGGCCACGATGCTGGCGAGTAGGACTGTGCGGATCAGGGTCGAGACGTTTTGCATGAAGATGGCTCCTGTGGGCTGCCGTGCGGCAGCGGACTGAGGAGCTTAGCCCCTGGTACGTCCGTTCGCAGCCATTGTGCGTGTACACCTTGTTAACCCAATCAACACAGCCACACTCTGGTCACGGGTCGCGCACCGCATGGGCGATTCACTCGCTCCGAGGGGAGCCTGTCCCGAAGACGGCGCCTGCGACGGACCCCTCATTCCCGTTTCCGGGGCGTCGAATTGGGCCCCTTGGGGCGCGCGAGCCGCGTGGTCCTGTGGCGGGGCTGGAGTGCAACAGAGCCAGGCGTTGACGTCAGCGAGGATCTTCCGACTCCGAGTCTTCCCCTACGTATCCCAGGTCCTTGAGGGCCTGGAGGACATCGGCGCTCTGGTCGTCCAGATTGCCTGCCTGCGCCTGGTCTGACCGTTTGAGCATCTCGGCATAGGTACGTGCCGCGAAGAGCTTGAGGGCTGCCGCCTCCGGCCCCAGTTCTTGTGCGAGATCCTGGGTCTCACCGGGGTCTGCGGCCAAATCGAAGAGTTCCAAGGTGTTCGGCTCAATATTGAAGATGGCCTTGAGAAACCCCTTTCGCACAACCACGTTCAGGTCTCCGCGACCTTCCTTGTAGGGCTTGAAGTATTTCTTCTTGTTGTTGCGAATCGAAACGAGGCGCATCTCACCGCTTGGGTCCGCGTCCCCTCTGATCAATGGCATGAGGCTGATGCCGCTCATGGCCGGCCGCTCAAGCGGACACTTCACAGCTTCAAGAATCGTCGGCATTACGTCCACCAGTGAGACTGGCGTCGGGATTCTCTTGCCCGCGTACTCGTCGCCGGGGAAGCGAACGATCAGCGGAACGTGGATCAGTTCCTGGTAGGCTGACTGGTCGTGCTGCCAGCCCCCATGGTCTCCGAGCTCTTCCCCATGATCGGCGACCATGATGAAGAGGGTGTTCTTCCAGCGGCCCTGTTCCTTGAGCCCGGCAATCACATCTCCCAAGTGGTCGTCTGCATCCCGGACAGAAACGGAATACAGGTTCCGAATTTCCTCGGTACGCAGATCGAGTCGATCGATCCACTTCTGCTGGATCTCCGTGTTGTCGATCGTTCCGAGCTCGTTCTTCTTGACGTAGTCCTCGCGCGTGCTCTGGCGGTAGACCTCGACCAGTTCTCCGTATTCCTTCAAGAAGCCTGAAGGCACCTCGTCGAAAGTGCCCATGAATTTCTTGCGGACTACGTGGGGGTCATGGGGCTCCGTGTTGTGAACGTAGAGCAGGAACGGCATGGCGGTGAGGTTCGAGAAGAACTCGGCCAGCAGAGTCCTGTCGGTCTGCCCGCTCGTCAGCGTGGTCTGATCAAACCCGCGCTTGATACCCCACTTTCCGCCGGCGTACGGATTGCGATGGAAGGAGGCCGTCTGGTAGCCCCATTCCTGCAACAGCTGGGGGAAGGTGACGGTGGAAGCTGCCATGCGCAGTCGGTCGTGCACCACGTTGTGTTCTGCCAGGTGCTTGCCCGTAAACAGGGAAACTACCGAGGGCAGTGTCCAGGGTGCGGCCGAACTGGCTTGCTCGAAGACAACGCTCTGCTGCGCGAGCTTGGAGAGGTTGGGAGTCGTCTCGCGGTCAAACCCACCCGGTTGCGTCCAGTCCCAGCGCAGCGTGTCCACCAGGAAGAGGACCACGTCCGGCGGCTGGGGTCCTTCCTCTCCTGAACCGGGATCATCGGTACCACAGCCCGTTAGGCTCACGAGGCAAGTGGTGACCAGGAGCCAGGTAGCGATTTGAAGTGGGTTTTTCCTCTTCATGCTCTGATTGTACCCCCTGGATGCACGGCGGATGAACGCGTTGGTGCGCCATTCGTCCGAGATCGCCACTAGCTGGTCGGCGTGTATCCCAACGTGGGTGACAGCCAGCGCTCGGTCTCGCCGAAACTGGTACCCGTGCGCCTGGCGTAGTCCTCGACTTGATCGCGACCGATGCGCCCTACATGGAAGTACTTGGACTCCGGATGTGCGAAATAGAGACCGCTGACTGACGCGGCAGGTGCCATGGCGAATCCTTCGGTCAGGGTAATGCCCTGGCTGGCGGGGTCCAGAAGGCGCCAGAGCATTTTCTTCGGCCGGTGATCCGGGCAGGCGGGGTACCCGAATGCCGGCCGGATGCCCCGGTAGGACTCGGTAATCAGCTCCTCGTTGCTGAACTCTTCGGCTCTGCCGTAACCCCACTCGCGGCGCACACGGGCGTGCAGGAACTCCGCATAGGCTTCGGCCAAGCGGTCGGCAATCGCCTTGACCATGATGGCCTGATAGGTGTCGTTGTCCGCTTCAAACTGATCGACGAGTTCTGCCACGCCTTCTCCTGCGCTGACAGCGAACGCGCCCACATGGTCCCTGAGACCTGTGTCCCGTGGGGCGACGAAGTCCGCCAGGCAGCGGCTGGGTTGACCATCTACCGGTACCTGTCTGCGCAGCATGGGGATGCGGCAGAGTTCGGTCTTGCGCTCATCGTCATCGAACAGGATCAGGTCATCTTGTTCGGAATTGGAGGCCCAAAAGCCGTAAACGCCCCGCGGCCTGATCAGGTTTTCTTTGACGATGCGGTCGAGCAGCACCTGTGCGTGCTCGTACAGCTCGCTGGCCGCCTCGCCGTAGCGAGGATGTGTGAGGATTGCGGGGAAGCGACCTTTTAACTCCCACGTGCTGAAGAAGAGCGTCCAGTCGATAAACGGGACCAGGTCCGAAAGGCCCACATCGTCGATGACCCGCCGCCCGAGGAACGCGGGTGCTGGCAGGTCTTCTGCACGCCAACGGATGGATGCGGCTTCCGCGCGGGCTTGGGCAATCGGCAAGAGCGGTTTCTGGGTCTTGCTCGTGTGGAGTTCACGTTGGCGCGCCTGCTCGATGAGGTTTGCCGCATGCAGCTCAGCCTTGCGCTCGGGATTGAGCAAGTCGGAAACCGCCGACACCGAGCGTGAGGCGTCGTGAACATGCAGCACAGTCCCTGAAAAAACCGGAGCGATTTTCACGGCCGTGTGCTGGGGGCTCGTGGTAGCGCCACCAATGAGCAGCGGAACGCTGAACCCCTCGCGTTCCATCTCCTTGGCCACGTGCACCATTTCGTCCAGTGAAGGAGTGATGAGTCCGGACAGGCCAATCATGTCTGCACCTTCCGCACGCGCGGTGGCCAGAATCTTTTCTGCCGGAACCATTACCCCCAGGTCGATGACCTCAAAGTTGTTGCAACCCAAGACGACGCCCACGATGTTCTTGCCGATGTCGTGTACGTCGCCCTTGACCGTGGCCATGACAACCGTTCCACGCGCGCCGACGGCACTCCCCTCCTTCTCCTGCTCCATGTAGGGCTCGAGCACAGCGACGGCCTTCTTCATGGCCCGCGCACTCTTCACGACTTGCGGCAGAAACATCTTGCCCTCGCCGAAGAGATCTCCAACCACTCGCATGCCGTCCATCAGCGGTCCTTCGATCACAGCCAGGGGCGTCTGCAGTGAGAGGCGCGCCTCCTCGGTGTCTTCTTCCAAGAAATCCAGGATGCCATGTACCAGTGCGTGCCCGATGCGCTCTCGTACTGAACCCTCGCGCCAGGTCAGGTCTTCGACCTTCTTCTTCCCCTTGGATTGCACGCCTTCCGCGAAGTTCACCAGCCGCTCGGTCGCATCCTCGCGGCGATCAAAAATCAGATCCTCCACATGCTCGAGCAGAACCGGGTCAATATCCTCATACACTTCCAATTGACCCGCGTTGACGATGCCCATGTCCATCCCGCCACGGATGGCGTGATACAGGAAGGCCGAGTGAATCGCCTCGCGCACGGTGTTGTTCCCGCGGAACGAGAACGAGAGGTTCGACACGCCACCCGAGATCTTGCAACCCGGGCAGGTGCGCTTGATCTCGGTGGCGGCTTCGATGAATGCGATGCCATAGCGGCGGTGTTCGTCGATGCCCGTCCCGATGGCCAAGATGTTCGGATCAAAGATGATGTCGCCCGCTGGGAAGCCGATCCTCTCCGTGAGCAATTTGAAGGCGCGCTGGCAGATCTCCACCTTGCGTTCGGTGCTATCCGCTTGACCGACCTCATCAAAAGCCATGACGACGACCCCCGCTCCGTAGCGGCGAATGGCCCGGGCGTAGTCCAGGAACTGCTGCTCGCCCTCCTTGAGAGAGATTGAGTTCACGATGCCCTTGCCCTGCAAGCAGCGCAATCCCGCCTCAAGCACCGTCCACTTGGAACTGTCGACCATGACCGGCACGCGCGCGATCTCGGGTTCCGCAGCAATCAAGTTGAGGAAACGAGTCATGGCCTGTTCAGACTCGAGTAGCCCCTCATCCATGTTCACGTCCAGGATGTTGGCACCGCTGCGCACCTGCTGCAGAGCCACTTCGACTGCCGTCTCGAAGTCACCCTCCGTAATCAAACGCCTGAACCGGGCTGATCCGGCCACATTCGTGCGTTCTCCCACCATCAGGAAATTGGACTCGGGCGTGATGCTCAGAGTCTCCAGACCCGTGTAGTGCGTGACGCCGGCTCCGTTCAGCGCGGGGCGTTCGCGCGGCGTTATTGATTGCATGGCCTTAGCGATAGCGCGCACATGATCGGGGGTTGTGCCGCAACAGCCACCGACTAGGTTGAGCATGCCGCTCTCGGCGAACTCGCCCACCAAGGCGGCTGTTGTTTCGGGCCGCTCGTCGTACTCGCCAAAGGCATTGGGCAGGCCTGCGTTGGGATAACAACTCACCCAGCTTTGGCTGAGGCGTGCGAGCTCTGCCACATAGGGGCGCATCTCTTTGGCGCCCAGTGAGCAGTTCACTCCAACGGCCAAGGGACTGACGTGATTGACCGAGTGCAGGAAGGACTCAACGGTTTGGCCTGAGAGCGTGCGTCCACTCGCATCGGTGATGGCCACGGAGATGATGACGGGCAGCTCCAAGCCCGTGTCCGCCCGGACTTGTTCGACGGCGGCCAGGGCAGCCTTGGCATTGAGGGTGTCGAAGATCGTCTCGACCAACACCAGGTCCACTCCGCCCTCGGCTAGGGCTCGAATCTGATCCGCATAGTGCTCTTGAAGTTGTTCGAAGCTCAGGCTGCGGAAGCCGGGGTCACCCACATCCGGAGACAAGGAGAGGGTCTTGCTAGTAGGGCCGACCGCGCCAGCCACAAATCGGGGCTTGTCTGGAGTGCGAGCGCTGTACTCGTCTGCGGCCTCGCGCGCGATGCGGGCCGCGGCGAGGTTGATATCGATCGCCATGTCCTCAAGCCCGTAGTCTGCCTGCGCAACCGCCGTGGCCGTAAAGGTGTTCGTCTCGATGATGTCCGCTCCGGCCTCGAGGAACTGGCAGTGGATGGCGCGGATGGCTTCCGGACGCGTCAGGCTGAGGATGTCGTTGTTGCCCTTCAGGGGCGGCCCGTCGTGTTGAGCGAACTGCTCACCACGGAAGTCCGCCTCATCCAGGCTCAGGCCCTGGATCATCGTCCCCATTGCGCCGTCCAGGATCAGGATGCGCTTCGAAAGGAGCGCATCGAGCTTGTCGTGCGCTGCGCAGGTGTTGACCGGTTCGTCCATGGCGGGGTCAGGGTCTTGCGGGGCGTTGGCCCGTCGCAATGAGAGTCATGAAATGCGGTGGCTGCGGATCGCGGGCGGCTCGTTCGACCCGGACCTCTTCGAAACCAGCACTCTGGACCAAGTTCTCCAACGCGCTCTCCGTGAATCCGAGATGGCGATCCTGGAGTTTGTCACGCACCCACTCTTCGCCGTGGGCCAACAGATCGATGAGCAGCACGCGACCTCCTGGTCTTGTAATGCGGAAGGCCTCCTTGAGTGCCTGGGCTGGCACACGGGCATGGTGCAAGGCCTGGCTGAGGACCACGACATCAAAGGAGACATCTTCCAAGGGGAGGTCTTCAATTTCACCTTCCACAGTCTCGATGTTCTTGATGCCTCGACGACTGGCCCGTTGATTGAGGGCGTCGAGCATCTGACTGGAGAGATCAACCGCCGTAACCGACTCCGCCACCTCTGCCAACATCAGTGTCAGTAGGCCGTCGCCAATGCCCAGGTCGGCGTAACGCGCCTTCGGAGCCAAGCGCAGAATAGAGCGAGCCAGACCCTCCCAGGTTCGGCCGGGCAGAACTTGCTCGCCAAAGGTGGCCGCCACGCGATCGAAGTAGGAGCGGTCCTCTTCCCGTCGCCGGCGTTGCAAGGCTTCCCATCCCGCCAGGTCGGAGACGAATTCGGTGGCCTCTCGGTGATCGTCGAGCACTTCATCGACGAGCGCCGAGGAGGGACCGGTCTTCAGGGAATAGAAGTTGCGCCGCCCAGCTCGTCGGTCACTGACGAGGTCCACCTCCTTCAACAGGGTCAGGTGCGTGGACGTCCGACTCTGGCCCAGGTTGAGGATCTCCATCAGATCGCTGACCGAGAGCTCTCCCTGCTGTAGCAGGTGCAGAATCCGTAGGCGTGTCTCATCGGCTATGGCCTTGAGAACGCGAGTGGCGCCCAAGAGAGATATCGGCATATCGTGATCTTACGATATAAACCTTTGGTAGGGCCAAGAAGCCCGGTTTTTCCGCTTTGGACCCCTCTGATCCCCGGCGCTAGGGGGACTTGGGCTGGGCGGGCTCTTCCTTGGTTCGTTTCTTCTCGCGCGGGGGGCCTCCCCCGAGCATCACAGCCAGAGGACGCGTGGAGTCCTGGCTGGCGAGGCAGATCTGAAGTGAGGCCGTGAGCGGCACCGCCAAGAACCCTCCCACAACGCCCCACAGCCCGGCCCAGACCACAACCGAAACGACCACCACGAGGGGCGAGAGGTTCAACTCACGCCCCAGGATGCGCGGCTCGATGAACGAACCCAGGGTCAAGTTCACCGCCAGGTAGGTGCTCATCACGATGGCTGCCTTACTCCAACTGGCCTCCACCGCCAGGGCGGCCATCGTGGGCAATAGCCCGGCGATGATGCTGCCGAAGGTGGGGATGTAATTGAACATGAACGTCAGGAACGCGAAGAACAGCGCATAGGGAATTTCAATGGCTACCATCATCAGGTAGCAGAGGGCACCCGTGAGCAACGACACCACCGTCTTGACACCCAGATAGCGCTGAATTCCACGGCCTATGGTGTTGAGCACGCGCTCCGCGTCATCGCGCCGATCTCCGGCGATGGAGAGGATCTTTCGTCTGAAAACCGCCTGTTCGGCGAAGATGAAGACCATGTAGATCAAGACCAGCACGACGTTGGCCACGAAACCAAACCCGCCGATGGCCAAGTCTCCGGCCAAGCGATCCACGGGCAACTCGTGCAGCGCCTGGGCCGCGTAGCGCACCACGCCTTCCGCCATCTCGGACTTTGTGAGCCGCGCCTCGATCTTGTCAACGATGTTTTCCCAGTCGCCCAACTCGCGGGTGATGTCGTCCTGGCTGGTCCCTTCGGAATCCAGGCGACCGGCCACTGGATCCAGGGAGTTCTCGGGCGTCTGCTCGATGACAGCTGCATTCTCCACCGGCTGGCCGCTGTCCAAGAACAGCTGAACATTGCGGTTGAATAGCAACCCGACCTGCACGATGCCCAAGAACAGAAGCCAAACGATCAGAATAATCGTGAGGGGTGGGGGGATGCCGCGACGCGCCAGGCCGATGACGATCGGCTGCAGCATGCTCGCCAACAGGAGGGCGATGACCAGAGGCTTGAGAATGGCCCCGCCCGTGTGGACCACCCAGCCCACGAGGATCGTGGCGATGATTCCCAGAAGGAGGGTCAGGGCGCGGTTGGCTGTCGGCATGGCTCTAGATTAATGCTGGGCCCACGCCGGTACCATGCCCTGTGCCTTCGACGGGCCAGGTCGCTTGCTTCACTTGCTCCCGTGGCTTTCCCTGGCCTCGCTCGAAACTCTCCGCGGCAGCTAGTGGGGCTCCTGACGGCTTGTATTCCGAGCCACCCTGCGCCCTGTTCGAAGCGCTGGCCAGGTGACCGTTGAGAGGGGGGCTAGAGGACATGGGACTCGCGATACAGACCAGATCCTACGCGAGGCGCACCGGACTTGTTGGGCGAATGGCAGGGCTTCCAGCCCGGGTCTCGATCAGTCACTCGGGTTACCGCGCCCAAACATCCGCCGCAAGTAGGACAAGCTCTCGCGCGCGATGCGTTCCGGACCGGGCTCGTAGTCGAACACTTCAACCGACAGCCAACCTGAGTAGCCAATTTCCTCCAGGGCGTCGCGAATGGGGCCGTAGTCCACTTCACCCATTCCGGGCCCGAGCAAGCACGGGTCATTGGCATGGAAGTAGTGCAAGTGATCGGCGCTGGCGCGGATGATCTCGTCGATCGGGAGCTGCTCGTGACTCATGGCATTGACGTCCAGGTGTAGACGGCATGCGGGGTGATCCACAGCGTCCACGAAGGCGCGACCCTCAGCGGCCGAGGACAGAAAATTCGTGTAGGAGGGGGGCAGCGGCTCCATCGCAACCGTCACTCCACACTGCTCCGCAACCTCGGAAATCGATCGCACGGCTTCCACGGCGCGCGAGGTTGATGCTTCCCGTTCCCAGTCGTCTGCCAGAGAGCGCTGAGCCGGACTACCCCAGACGAGGACTTCACCGCCCATAGCGGCGCACAAGCGTGTCAGGTGCTGCACGAAATTCACTGTGCGATTGCGAACCACGTCGTCAGGTGTGGTCAGGTGCAGGCCCGCGGGCGCAAGCAGCAGCCAATGCAGTCCAGTGACTTCAAGTCCCCCTGCGCGCACTCGTTCTCCGATGGCGGTCGCGTCTCGCTCCGTCAGCGAGCTCGGGTCTTTGGCCAGAGTGAACGGAGCGAGTTCGAGGCCCTCGAATCCCACGCGGGCAGCGTGCTCGATCGTGTCGTCGAGGCTCCAGTCCTCGTAGGTTTCGTTGCAGATAGCGAACTTCAATTCTGGATCTCTTAGCCGCCCAGTTAGGCTTTCGCGGGTGCGGGCTCTTCCCGGCCGCAGTGGACGCAGAAAGGCAATAGGTGGTGCCTGCTGTTCTCGCAGGAGCTACAGGCAGAGAACAGCCCTACACCGCAAGCAGGGCAGGTGAATGCGTCTGCATGCTCCGCTGGGAAGGGGTACGCGCATTCGGGGCATTGACTGCGGTGGTAGGCTTCCCGGCGCTGCTTGAGCAGGAGGTCCGGTCTGGGCTTGGCCGATGACTGTAGCAGGCGCATCAGGAACGCCAGCACGATGAGGGCTGCCGCACTCAGGGCGATGTACTTGAAGTACTCGCGGTCGAAGTGCTCGTGCATGACCCGACCCACCTGAAAGAAGCTAGCCAGCAGCATGGCTTTCAGGATAGGCCGGTAGACCGACTCGCGTCTCTTGGCCACGGCCCACGCGGCAATCAGAAACACCGGGATGATGAACGAAAACTTGTAGATGGCCAGCGAATGTCGGTGCCTGCGGAAAGTCTCCGTGTAGAGGGCCCGTGCGGCTGTTCGTTGCGGTGCGACCTGATCGCTGATTTCCCTGAGGGCTTGGTTGGTGGCGTACTCTTCGTCACCCAAGTCAGCCAACTTCGTGTTGGCCTCCTCGAACGTTGTCTGCGCAGAGATGTACCGCTGATGGGCTTGGCTGAGGTCTTCGCTCAACTCAGCGCTCGGTTGTCGACCCGCAGCTAGTTCGAACTGATGGACCTTTTGGACCTCCGCCCAGGTGTCCTTGGCGACTCCCATGGCCTCGCTGCGATTACGCTTGATCTCCTCCTGGCGGTTCCTGTCTTCCTGAATCTGCTGGAGAGCCTTGTTGTAGTCGGCCAGTCCTTGGGTCAGTTCGGAATCGATTTCGGCATCGAAGATGACCTGCTGGTTGGGTCCCCGGATTCCATTGATGTCCCGGATGACGAAACTGAGGAGCCAGGTGAATAGACAGAACAAGACCACGGACAGAAGGCGGATCGTCCAGCGCATGCCTGCGGGGGAGGAGTCAGTCATGGGGTCATTCGTGGAGGTCGCAGGATCCGTCGGGTCTGCCCGTAATCTACGCTGGGGGGGGTGGAATCTCGGCCCTCCCAAGGCCAATCCTGTCCCGTGGGCAGGGAGCCGGTCCCAATTCAGCCTGGGAGAGGTGCGTAGGCCTGCGTGGGCAGTCGCGCGCAAGGCCTGCTCAGCCGGGGGGGGGTGGGCTCTCACAACTCCACGAATCTCGGATACGCAATGGTAGATGGGCCCCTAGGAAAGTCCCTATCATGGGCCATTGAGCGGTACCTGCCGACTGCACTTGCGCCCCGTGACACCCGAGACCCTCCCTGCAAATCCCGTGAATCATCACCGCCAAACCCTGTCCGTCTCGTCCTCCACCGCAATGGGTTACCGGCTCCTGGCAATTGCCTCCCTAACCGTTCTCAGCGGCTGTTGGGGAAAGGACTTGGCGTCTTCTGGCTCCTCGGGATCCGCGAACGCCCCCGATGCGAGCTTCGCGGCCTACAGCTCGGTGTATCGCAATGCCCACTATCTAGATGATGGCACGACCCTGCTCGATTCATCCCCGGTCTCGGAGGTCAACCTGCCCATCGATCTGAGCGGTCCGACCACCGGCCCCAGTCAGCTTTCGTTCGCCCTCGCAGGAGACGCCGTTCGGGGAGTCCACTACGAGATCCCTCCCACTTCAGTCTCGCCTCTCCAACTGGCCCAGGGGATTGCTGCCACGGGCATTGATGTGAGCCTCGACCCACTGGGACAAGCCGGCAGCATTTGGTTTCGAGAGAAGCTCTGCCGCCTCACCTTGACCGGCGGCCTGAACGTGGGTGTGACAGAGCCCAGTGAGTTTCGCCTGTTCATCCGATCCACGGCGCCAGTTCCGCGAATTGCATTCCAGTCTTCGGCGGCTAGTGGGAACTCCACAGGCAATCCGAACACCCTGATCATCGACCAGTCTGAGGTGTCTGGAGAAGCCACGGTTGTTTACTACACCCTAGGTGGAACTGCTCAAGAGGGTGTGGACTACAACATTCCGCCCGCTAGCAAGAGCGGCGCGCTGACCATTCCGGCCGGTATGACCAGCGTCCCGCTCAACTTGTTCGTCACGCCGCTGGGGGATGGATCGGGCAAGACCATCGTCGTCACCCTTGACCATGAGTCCATGGACCGTTCGGACGAGAACCTGTGGACGCACACCCACAACTGGGACTTGGAAATGGACGATCCGCTGTACTCCAGCGATCCGTCGGACCACACCACCCTGGGCACTGGATTGGCCAGCTATGCGCCTCCCGGTGCTGTGGGCCTGAACATCATCCCGCAGACGACAACGGCTCCCAAGCTGGCTCCCGATGGCCACCAGCTGCAAGGGCTGGTCCAGAGCCCGTTCATCGAAGGTGGCAACTGGTACGTGCGCAAGAGCCAGGAGAATCAATATCACTGCGGCGGTCCAGTCAACCTCAGGGCGCTGACAGACTTCACCCGCGTCTCTGTGTACGTGGAGACGTTCCCCCTGCCGGACGACTGGCGCAATTCCGAGTTCGTCAAGATGAACGTTCGCAACCGCACCAAGGACATCAACCACGTCGTGATCTTCCGGCGCGGGGACACGGCCAGCGATGTTCAACTCGATTGGACCGGAGACTTCTCTTGGGGTACGCCTGTGCAGACTCCGACGGGCTTCTGGGGACTGTGGCGGCACGAAGAAGTGGAAGGGCTTGTGTGGGGCCGCGACTTCGGCGTGACGACCGAGACGGTCGGGAGTCAGGTCCTAACGAGGCTGTGGCACAGCCACCTAGCCACAGGCACCACGGTCTTCCAGGACGCGTCGGGCAATCTCGTGACCGAAGATCTGGGTCTCGACCTCATGGAACCCATTCTGCGCTTCACCTATTTCAGCGACTCCGATGGCTCCGACATCATCACGGGTGGCGGGATCAGCAGTCGAGGTAAGGGCCTACTCGCGTACTGGCCAATGCTCGAGGAGGCGGACCCTGCCAGCGTCGGGCCGCCAGGGACATTCTGGGAGAAGCGTCGACGTTTTTGGGAGCCGCGGGGCAACGCGTGCCTCGATCCCAGCGCCATCCTTTCGTCCACCTTCACGATTCAGTAGGTGAACGTGATCGGCAAAGGCGGCTGGGGATTCCTGAGTCTTCTTGTCGTCCTGCCCCTGGCTGCGGGTGGTTCGGCACAGGATCCCGACCTCGGATCGCCCATGCCCCGTGCGCGCGCGACCTTGGATGAGTTGGTGCAGGATGGCAAAGCGCTGGGTCTGGTGGCCGTGGTCACCCGCAAGGGGCACGTGGTTCTTGAATACGTGAACGGCAAGCGCAGCAGCTCCTCTGAAGAAGCACTGACGATCGATTCGATCTTCCGCATCTACTCGATGAGCAAGCCGATTACGGCGGTGGCCGCTCTGACTTTTCTAGATGAAGGACGCTTCGAGCTGGACGATCCGATCGCGGACTACCTTCCGGAACTAGCCGCTCTCAAGGTGCGGGGGGAGGGCGACGAGGCCACCGTCGCGGCGCGCACCATGTCCGTGCGCGACGTTTTCTGTCATACAACGGGTTGGAGCTACGACACGCCTTGGGAGGCCGAAGCTCGTCGACTTGGCAACTCCAATCCCGATCTGGCCGCCCGAGTGGAAGCCCTCGGTAGTTTGCCCCTCGAGTTCCAGCCGGGCACTCGCTGGCGCTATGGCATCTCCAGTGACGTGTTGGGGCGATTGGTAGAAGTGCTGGCCGACAAACCCTTGGACCAGGTCTTCCACGATCGGATCTTCAAGCCGCTGGGCATGGGCGACACAGGCTTCGTTGTGCCAGAACAAGAGCTTCCGCGACTTGCGCAGCTCTCCGTCATGGTCGGGGGCAAGCTCAAGCCCAGCGGACGTGGCGCAGCGATTCCTCCGGGTTCGGCGCCCGCATTCCTCTCTGGCGGCGGGGGGCTGTATTCGACAGTGGGGGACTACCTGCTCTTCCTGAACATGCTGCGCAGCGGGGGGGCCTTGCATGGCGTTCGGATTCTTAACGCCAGTACGGTCGAACTGATGACCCGTGATCACCTTGGCGACCGCCCCGGCGAGGTGCTGCTGGCCGGTCGGGGCTACGGACTTGGCGTGGCCGTGGTGACGAAAAGAAACCGCATGCTGGGCAAGGAGGGAACCTGGTCTTGGGGTGGCGCCGCGGGGACGAGCTTCTGGGTCGACCCCGCGAACGATGTCATTGCCGTGTTCATGAATCAGACTTGGCTGGACATGGGCCCGCGCATGCGATTTCAGTTCGCGGCCGCAGCGGATATCGCCAACTGGACAGACCGGGATCCGGAAGAAACCGAAGACGACTAGGCGCGGGGTTCCGAGTCCTTCTGACTCGCAAGGGCCCATGTCCGTGCCTCGGCCAGGGCTGCGAGCCAGGCGTCCGGCCCCGCATCGGAAGGCGCCCGCCAGTCTCCGCGCGGGGAGAGCGAACCTCCAGATCCCACCTTGGGTCCGTTGGGCAGAGCCGAGCGCTTGAACTGACTCGAACCAAAGAAGCGTCTGAGGAAGACCTCTAGCCAGTCGAATACCTGCGCCTCGGTGTAGGCCGGTTCGGGCCCACGGGCAAAGGCCTCGCAGGCCAGGAACGCGATCTTGGCCGGGCTGTACCCGCGGCGCGTGAGGTAGTAGAGGCTGAAGTCGTGCAGCTCAAAGGGGCCGATGACATCCTCCGTGACCTGCGCCGGCTCTGCCTGATCGTCACTTCCCGGTACAAGCTCCGGGCTGATCGGCGTATCGAGAACGTCGCGCAGCACTTGTGCCGTTGCAACCTTGCACTCGCTCCGATCCGCTACCCACCCGATGAGGTGCCGGATCAAGGTCTTGGGCACGGATGCATTGACGTTGTAGTGGGACATTTGATCGCCCACTCCGTATGTGCACCAACCCAAGGCCAGTTCAGACAAGTCACCGGTACCAACCACTAGGGCTTGGTGCTGTCCTGCGAGGCGAAACAGGTGACTCGTGCGCTCACCGGCTTGTACGTTCTCGAATGTGACATCGAAGACGTGTTCTCCACGTGCGAACGGGTGGTCGAGGTCCCTCAGCATTTGCATGCAAGAGGGACCGATGTCCAATTCGTGCGCACTGACACCCAACGCTTCCATCAAGCTGGATGCTTGGGCGCGCGTCCGTTGCGATGTTGCGAAGCCGGGCATCGAGTAGGCTAGGACGTTCGTTCGCGGTAGGCTCAGTCGGTCCATGGCTCGCGCGGCCACGATCAAGGCTTGTGTGGAGTCGAGTCCACCAGATACGCCGATCACGACGCGTTCGGTGCCGGTCGCGGCGAGGCGCTGGGCCAAGGCACTGACCTGGATTTGGTAGACCTCTTCGCAGTGTTCCTTGCGCGTGAGTGTGTCTTGGGGCACGAACGGATGGCGTTCGATTCCCCGTTCAAGCGGAACGGCGGCCTCGCGCGGGATGAAGCGCACCGGGACCTCGCGAACAGGCCCCAGGTTCTCGCGGTGGTCGGTGGCACAATCACCGAAACTCGTCATGCGGGCGCGTTCTTGAACCAAGCGCTCCAAATCGATGTCGGCGAACACAAACTGGCTATTGGGTGAATAACGCTCCGAGCGCGTGAGCAATTCTCCATTCTCAAACACCATGGCGCAGCCGTCCCAGGCCATGTCCGTTGTGGACTCCCCGCTGCCCGCGCCTGCGTAGACGTAGGCCGCCAGGCAGCGTGCTGATTGGTTGGCCAGCAGGTCGTGTCGATAAGCGTCCTTGCCGACAGTGATGTTCGAGGCACTCAAGTTGGCCAGCACCGTGGCACCCGACATGGCTGCTCGCACGGAAGGGGGTTGGGGAACCCAGAGGTCCTCGCACAGCTCGACCGCCAAGCAGAGTTCCGGTCGCTCTCGATCGCGGAATATCAGGTCGTTGCCAAAGGGCACTTCGATCCCAAGCACGCGCGTGCTGTCCTTCCGGGCATCGCGAGCGGCCGAGAACTGGCGTCGCTCGTAGTACTCGCGGTAGCTGGGCAAGTAGGACTTGACGACGACTCCCAGGGGCCGTCCTCCTTGCAGAACCACTGCACAGTTGAACAGTCGATCAAAGCGCAGCAGGGGCAAACCCACCACGCATAGCGCGGAGTGCTTTGCTGTGCCCTCGGCCACGAATCCGAGGGCCTCTTCGGCAGCGTCCAGGATCGTCTGCTGCTGCACCAAGTCGTCGATCGAGTAGCCCGTCAGGCACATCTCGGGGAAAACCACCAGCGCAGAACCCGCATCGGCGGCGTGCTTGAACAGACGCACGATCTCCCTTGCATTGGTTGCGGGATCTGCGAGCTCCACACGCGGTACGGCCGCCGCGACGCGCACCATTCCGTGGGCGTAGAGATCGTTGAAGCTGCGCTCTTGGGACATGGGCATAGGTTACCAGTCGTGCAGCGAGGCGGAATGCGGCCAGGGAACTGCTGGGGGGCCTCTCAAGGGGCCTTTTGAACCTCTTCCGACCTCAGGCTCCCCTGAGGGCTTGCGTCACCCGCACGAGCTCCGAGCAAACCCCATCCAGTCGCTCCTGAATCGACCCACTGGCCTGGTCCTGCTCATCAAAGTCCTCACCGGTTGCGTATACGAACCGCGGCAGCACAAAGGTGCGGAAATCCAGCATCAAGCTGGCCGAAATGCTGGCAAGGGACATGTAGCTGCCCTGCCCACCGGCGGCGCAAAGGAACCCAACGACCTTGTCGGACCACACGTCGCGGCCCGTCAACTCGATGACGTTCTTGAGGGCCGCATTCACATCAAAATTGTAGATGGGGGCGGCTAGCAGATAGCCGTCCGCACTCTCCAACCTGGCCTTCATCGCATGCACCCGCGGGTCTGCGTAGCAAGCTCCACCGTCGCAGGCTGGCAAGGGTGAATCGACCAAATCGACGAACTCCACGTCAGCTGCGCTAGCTGTCAACCGGTCGAATGCCCCCTGGGCGAGAACGCGACTACGACTGCCAGTTCGGAGGCTGGCGCTGAGAACGACAAACTTGGGTGAGCTCATACTGGGGGGAGCTTAGGGAGTCATTGGGGGAGTGCAAGCTGGGCCGGGCGGGATCTCCAGCGAGACTCACTCACCGCTTCATCCCCCCAACGCCTGCACAAGCTTGTCCACAGATTCATCCCCTGGAGAGATGGCCTGCAGCTGCTTCGCCCATCGTAGAGCGATCTCCGTCCGCCCTTCGTCGCGGTTCAAGGTCGCCAGGGCGTGGAGAATTTCAGGGTCTGCAGGGAATCTGACCTGCGCGCGTTCTAGCTCCGACAGTGCCTCCAACCGATTGCCGAGGCTGTCGAGGGCAAGGGCGTGGGCGTAGACGAGGCGCGGGTCCCGTGGTGCCAGGCCCATGGCCTGCGCCAGACTGTTGAGAGCATCGTGCAATCGATCTGTACGCGCGAGCAGCAGGCCCAGTGCATGGTGTAAAGCTGCGTTGCCGGGGGCGACCTTGAGTCCTGCGCGCAGGGCTGCTTCAGCTTCCACTTCCTTGCCCTGGCGCCGCAGAAGGTCGGCCAAATTGACGTAGAGCGGGACGAAGTGCGGCTCGAGATCGCGTGCTGCGCGCAAATGGGTGATGGCCTCGGCTAGGCGGTCTTGCTCGGTGGCAATCTGAGCCAAGTTGACCCGCGCACTCGCCCGTTCGGCGCTCTCCATTTCCGCATCGTGCAGTTCGGTCAGCGCCGCATTCAGCGGGGTGGCAATGACGTCCGGGAGTTTCTGGGTCGTGAATGACGCCAAGGTGCGGGCAGCGGTAATGCGCACGAGCCGCACGGGATCTTCTAGGAATGAGAACGCCATGTTGGCGCGTTCTTGCACGGGCAAGATTCGCAGTCCGTCGACTGCGGCGGCCCGGACCAAGGGGTGTGGGTCGCCGAGGCTGGCTGTCAGAGCAGGAAACGTGCTTTGATCCACGTATGTGGGCAAGTGCGTGATCGCGGTGGCTCGTACGATGGGCGGTACGTCTGGGCTCATGGCGATCTGCGCCAGGAGGGAGCCGGCCCCGGGAGTGCCAGAGCGCGCGGCGTGCAGGGCTCGGGCATAGTGCGGTGACTGGCTGCGACCGGTGGGAAACCAGTCCAATACGGCCTCGGCCGCCCACTCTGAGGACTGGTCATCGTGACAAGCCGTGCAGGCATTGGGCGTACCCAACTCAACGCTGAGATCGGGCCGGGGTACACGCAGCGAATGGTCCCGTCGCGGGTCAACAACCATGTAGGTGCGTGTCGGCATGTGGCATTCCACGCAGCTGGACCCGGGGCCGTCCTGGGCATGGTGATGATGTTCAGGCTGGTCGTACTTCTCGGGCAGATGGCACTGTGCACACAGGGCATTGCCTTCGAACAGCAGACGCGCGGAGTGGGGATCGTGACAGTTGCTGCAGGTCACTCCCTCAGCGTGCATCTTGCTCTGCAGGAATGAACCATAGACGTAGACTTCGTCCAGGATTTGTCCATCGGCGTGATAGAGGCCCTCATCCAAGAGGCTCAAGCGATAGTTGTCGAAGAACGATGATCCGTCCACGGGAGTTTCCCGCAACACGCTGCGGCGGGAGTGGCAACGGGCGCAGGTTTCGGTCTGGGCTCGACTCGATCGGGGAACGGAGCGTTTGGCATTGCCCGTTTCGGGGTCCATGTTCCAGACCCCACCGTTGGTGTCGGAGAGCTGAATCGCCAGACCGTTTGGAACCGTCGGGGATGCACCCGAGTTGGCCCAGTCCACATGCTGTTGGGCGGGACCGTGGCAGGATTCACACGAGACATCATCCTCCAACCAAGTCGTCTCGTACTTGTCTGCGCGCGAGTCATACCCCTTCTCCAATCCCGTCGTGTGACAAGACGCGCACATGAAGTTCCAGGTCTGATTGGGGCCCGTCCAGTGCAACTCGTCGCCGGGGGGGATCGCTTCGTCCGGATAAATGTGGAACCAGCGTTGGCCCCCCTCACTCGCCGGCCGCGTGTCCCAGCAGGCGGGCAGAGTCTGCAGGCGGCCCCCCGGGAACTCGACCAGGTACTGCTGCAGGGGTTCGACGCCAAAGACCCAAGCCACGCGGTAGTCATGGAGCTGGCCATCAGGGCCCAGCGTGCTGACGAAGTACTCTCCGTCCAGATTGGTGAAGTGGGTCGTGCTGCCGAAGTGCTCCAGCGATGCGCCGTCAAAATCTCCCAGCACGGTGCCCACCTCTGCCGCCTGCATGGCCAGGTCGTGGTGGGATCCCGCCCAGAGTTCGGACTGCTGTGCGTGGCACGTGAGGCAGGAGGCTGACCCTGCGAAGGCGCGGGCCGGATCGGGGTCGCTCGCTGCCCCTTCGGGGTCAGCCTGTCGGCAGCTGACCAGGGCCAGAGCGAGGATCAACGGGGTGCGGGGCATGCAGGGATCATATCGAGCCGTGGCCCGAACCCATTGAGATCCTTGCAAGCCACAGCAGGGTCTCGCCATCCTTAGGCTTCCCTCATGACCTTGACCCCAGCACCTCGCCGCGACCTGTACGCGCTCCTGGCCCTACTGACCCTCGTCAAAGGTTGGATGATTGCGGCCATCGCGGACGTCTTCCTCTACGGCGAGGAGTTGGAAAAGGGCACGGCAGCCAAGGCCATGATCGACAACTTGGCCGTGGAGCATCACCAATTGGCCTACCACTACTACGAGGGTGGTGGGTTTGTGATCAGTCATTTGAAGGCCCTGGCGTTTCTGGTCGTGGGCGAGAACCTGCTGGCTCACAAGTTGTTGGGTCTGCTGACCTGCGCCTTGGTCATGAGCTACGGTTGGAGGCTGCTGGCCCACCACTGTGGGCGACGCGAAGCTCTGATGTTCGGGCTGCTGTTCATCTTCGGGCCGAGAGCCGCTCAGAAGCTCAGTCTGCTGAGCCTGGGCATCCACTTTGAAGCCATGCTGTTCGGCGTCTTGATCCTGGACCAGTGCCTACGGTTGCTGAAGAGCCACTTGGGTGCTGACTTGACCAGGCCACTGATGGGCCTAGGAATTGTGGCCGGGCTAGGCGTGTATTTCAGTTATCAGATGGCGCTGTTTGTTGCTTGGGCTGGCTTGGCCTTGCTCGTAATGCGTCCGGGCATCGTTTTCTCGCGTGCGGGCGCTCTTGGATTGCTTGGGCTCTTGGTGGGTGCCTTGCCATTGATCTGGATGGGCACGCTCGTAGGCGGCGAGTTGTTCGACGTGCACGGGCGGTCGCTGGTGTCTGAGGACAGTCGGCTGGAACTGCTAGGCACCTTCATTCGTTCGGTGTATGGCGGGCGTGAAGGCCTGGAGCTCGTGACACGTGTTGTCTATCCGCTGGCGGGTGCCTGTGTCTTTGTTCTCGCCCTCCTTCGCGGCGGTTTCGTTGCCCGATTCCTGGCCGGCATGGCCCTGCTGTGGGTCGCAGCGTGGGTGGGGTCAGGATTTATCTTGCCCGAGCACAACTACGCTTTTGATTGGATGCGCATGATGCCCTTGTGGGTGCTGGCCTTGCTCGTGTCCTCCGTTCTGGCCGCTCGAGCCGGACGAGCCGGAACCCTGTGCGTGGCCGCCTTCTGTGTCCTTGGCCTTTGGAATACGGTTGGCATACTGGGGGAAGCACGACCTTGGAGTCCCCTGCAGAATCTCGGGATTCTGTCGAACGTGAAGGGCTACCACTACCTTGGATACGTTCCCAAGATCCTGCCTCACCTTTCTGGGGATCGTGAGAGTCAGCTCAGGCGGCTATCGGGATTCAATGAACCCGATCCGGAATTCCTGTTCGCGGACCTGGCAGGCATCGGCTTGTCAGGTCTAAGTCAGAACTTCGCTGCGGACCTGCAGTTGGTCGAGACCCTCGGTGGAGAGCAGCATCTGGATTGGGTTCGCGGGCTCGGGCGACGACTCGTGCAGGCCACACGGGGCGACGTGGCCGCGGCCCTACATGCCGCAGATGGAATGGGCCCAGAACTAGGGGATCGACTGGCGGAAGCTGTTGGGCGAGTAGGCCGAGACTGGTCCGTTACTCCGGACTCTCTGTCTGCGGAAGTCGTTCAGCACATGGGGGCGGCTCGATCCGAATCGTTCCTCGAAGGCGCAGGGTCGCGCTTTCTGCGATCCTTCGTCGTCGGACCGGGGTTCTACTCCTTCTACCTGAACCTGGAGGCCGCCCGTGAGTGGATCAATCAACAGCCCCTTGGTGCGCGCGTGCACTTGAGACGTGGCTTGGAGGCGGAATGGGATCGCTGGCTGCTCGACTGACCCCAGGCCCTCAAGCTTCACTCTGTCAGGGCGTACCAGAGGCGACCGACCCACTCGTGCACACCCCAGGTACTTTCAAGTAGGGAGCGCGAGAGTGGGGTGATCGACCCGATCTCCTTGGCTGGCCACGGGTGGATGCCCATGGGGGCGGGGATAACCTGCAGGCCGGCGTGCTCGAACGCGCGTTGGGCGCGGGGCATGTGCCAGGCATGGGTGACCAGCAGGATTCGCTTGCAGTCTGCGTCAGCAAGAATCTTGGCCGAGTACGTCGCGTTCTGGCGCGTGGACAGCGAGCGTTGTTCCGTCCATCGGACCGGGACTCCGAACTCGTCCTGCAACACGCTGCGCATCAAGCCTCCAAGCGGGGGCTCTTTCGGTCCCAGTGGACCCCCGGTCACCAGGACAGGAACCTGGCCACGCCGCGCGAGTCGGGCACCATAGTGCAGTCGTTCGAGAGTCAGGGGCGACACTGTTGCGCCACCCATCTCGGGCGCGATAGAGCGGAAGTCCGCGCCCAGGATCACGATGGCATCGGCCCTGGGCAGCGGGCCATCCGGAGCCAGTGGCGCGGCCGTTTGCAGGCTGATCAACAGGGCCGCAGAGACAACGGGCATGGTCATGAGTAACAGGGACCCAAGTCCAAGCCCGACGCAGTAGCGACCTAGTTTGCGACCACGCCGAATGAGGAACCATCCGAGCAGGGCCAGCACCAGGTTGCCAACCGGGGGCATGATCAGCGTTTCGATTATGTGGCCCATCTTCAACCACCCAGGCGCGAGAGGGTTGAGAAGATGGCGCGCGCGAGTGGGGCCGCAGGCCGGGTGAGCGGCGTGGCGCGATAACGCCCTAGGCGTTCGAGCCAGTAATCCACGACCATGTCCTCGACTCCGCATTCGAGGCCGTAGCCCAATTCGCCGTCGCGCACCCCGCGCAATACTCGCAGCAGCCCCACACGCTTCATCGCCTCCTGACGAGCGATGACGCTTGCATTGGCAGGGTCACCTCCAGTCAGGGAAGCCTCGGCATCATCTAGGTGCGTTACGAAGTCTCCCACGCGAATGGACCGGCACAAGCCGCCTTGCACGGTGACCTCCATGTGCAGGCTGCTGGAGGTCTCGCGTGGTTGGTCGCACAGGGTGCCCTTGGAGCCGATTACTTGGATCCAACCGCTGCCGTAGTCCCGGGGTTCCACGATCGTGGCACGCGCCTCGTTGTCCATGACCAGTGATCGTTCATGCATTCCGTTCGAAGTTGGAATGCGACGTGCGCGTTGGATCTCCTCAGCCAGGAGTATCGTCTTGGCCGTGGCCAGCGCGTGATAGGCATAACCAGACTTCCACAGGACCAACTCGTCGAGCACCCCGAGGACTCCTGAAGCGAGGCACTCTTGAACCGGAGCAATCCAGGGCAAGAACGCGCAGTCTTCCGGCACGCCCACGCGGCTGAAGCCCGTGAGTAGTTTGAGGTGCCGGAAATGACGAAAACGCACGACGGGTGTATCGATCAGGAGTTCCGTGTCCGATGCGCCAAGGCCGGCAAGATGCTTCAGCACCGGCGGCACGGCCTCCTTGCCCACAGCGAGGTAGACCAGGTCTACGGCCTGCAGGTTTGTTAGTTCAGCCAGGGGCGCTACGCCCCACAGGCGCCCTGCCGCGTCGAAACTGCGGCCGCTGCGCGCATACAGGCCAACGACTTCGAAGTGGTCTTCAATGGCGCGCAGGGCGGGCAGCACGGCTTCGCGCACGCGTTTGCCCACTCCGATCACGGCGACTCGCAACTTGGCCCGGGTGGAGGGGGTGCTGGTGTGACTCAAGCCCGGCTCCCTTGCAGTTCCCCGCGCAGATGTCGCGCAAGCCGAATGGACAGGGCCACGATCGTCCAGGTGGGATTGGCACAACCGCTGGTCGGGAACACGGAAGCACCGGCGCAGTAGAGGTTGGACACCGAATGTACTCGGCACTGCGGCGTGACCACGGACTTCAGCGGGTCCGTTCCCATGCGAGTGGTCCCCATGTGATGGGAGGCATCCTGGTCGATTGGCCAGGGGCTGGCGTCTTTCAGATCAGGGCCCAGAGTCCCTAGGTTGGTTCGCGCAAATTCCTCGCGCAGCACCCCGTGCAGGGCCTCGAGTGACCTGCGGTCACGTTGGCTCGTGTCGTGCTGCACGTGGGGTATGCGCTGGCCGTTGGGATCCAGTTCCTGCCCCAGCGTTACACGGTTTTCGGGGCGCGGTTCCATTTCCATGAAGTTGCGCAACCTTACCCGTCTGACCCGGGGAGATCGTCCAGACAGCCTGAAGAATAGGTACTGCAGCACGCTCGGCAGGTGAAGCAGCACTCGCAGGGATAGAGCGGCTGTCCCGAGGGTGGACCGGCGCGCATTCGATAGATCGCTATCGTCTCCTGTTTCGGAGTAGTCGCGCATGGCGATGACGGCCCCCTTCTGGCGCTGGGTCCAGAAGGTCAGCAGCCCCTTGCACTTCTTCACGAACAAAACGAAGCACTCGACCCCTTCGTTGTCGGACCAGGGAAAAAGGGGCTCCATGCGGACGTAGGAGTTGAGCAGCTCTTGTTCGGATTGCACCGAACTTGGCAGGCGCAGCCCCGCGTAGCCGGCATTCTCGCCCACCTGGCAACCGAAAAAATACGGCAGATCCGTAACCGGCTGAGCCAGGTGGAGGATGCCACAGTAGTTCTTGGGATGGTTCATCATGTGCCGTCCCACTTGATCGTGTTCGTTGCCCAGATTGCCTTGCAAGAGTAGCCGCGCGTTCTCGATGCCGCCCGTTGCCAAGACGAACACGCGCCCGCGGATGGAGTGCTTGCGGCCGCTGCGGGATTGGGCCAAGACGCTGCTGACGCTTCCCGACTCGGACTCAAAATCCACGAGTGTGGCATCGAGTAACAAGTCGCTGCCGTCCTGTTCGAAGCACGAGCGCCACTCTCGACCGAAGTCTTGCGCATTTGCGGCAGCCAAGAAGATCTTCTCGTCAAGCCCCTCCCATGCTGGTTCCACATCCCCCTTGCAGCGCAATTCCACGAACCCACCGGCTGCGTAGAGCGCCGGATCTGGAAAGCGGTAGCGTTCAGAAGCTTCGCCATAGAGCCCGGCCAACTCTTCACTGTCGAGCGGCCAGCCCGACTGACTGAGGTAGGCACGGGTACTCAGATCCACATCGTCCAGCGGGCTAGAGAGTCCCGACCAAGTGCTGGATGCACCGCCCAAGATCCGTTCGCGCGAGTGAGCTTTGATGTGAATCCCAGCGCTCTGAACCGCGCGCAATCGATCGCCGCGGCGCGTGACTTTCTCTAGGCCGCTCTCGAGCACGCAGATGCGGAGACCAGAGCCTCCGAGTTCGGCGGCCAACGTCATGCCCGCCGGCCCGGAGCCTGCAATGACCACATCGTAGTGGGGGAGGCCAGCGAGGCCCGGATCATCGAGATCGGCGATCATGGTGGAGGAGCGCAGCGCTCGTCGCCACTTCCCTGTGGCTCGCAGCCTAGCGGTGGCGCATGTGGGTTCCAAGGCGGATACTGGCCCCTTCCGGACTCCCATTCGTTTTTCTCGAAGCTTGCCCCTACCCACAATGAAAGCCCTTCTCCTGAACGCCGTTCTGGTTCTTGTACTCGTACCCACCATCGGCTTCAGCCAGGACGCTGAAGGGGCGCAGCCATTCCGACTCACGTATGAGGGCAGCGAAGGCCCGGGGCAGGGCAAGCACGTTGTTCTTATTGCCGGCGACGAGGAATACCGTTCAGAGGAGGTCTTGCCCATGCTGGGAAAGATTCTCGCCTTTCATCACGGCTTCCGGTGCACCGTTCTCTTCTCGACCGATCCCGAAACGGGCGTCATCGATCCGAAAAACCAGACGCACATCCCGGGCCTTGAGGTGCTGGGCAGCGCGGACATGGTCGTGTTGTTTACCCGATTCCGCGAGCTGCCTGACGCGGACATGAAGCATTTCGTGGACTACGTCGAAGCGGGCAAACCGATCCTTGGCATTCGCACAGCCACCCATGCCTTTAACTACTCGCGCAACAAGGAGAGCGCGTACGCTCGGTACTCCTTTAGGAACCAGGAATGGCCCGGGGGCTTTGGTCGGCGATTCCTCGGCGAAACCTGGGTCAACCACCACGGAGGCCACGGAACCCAGAGCACGCGCGGCATAATCGAGCCCTACAACTCGGACCATCCGACCCTGCGCGGAGCCGAGGATGTGTGGGGAGACACGGATGTCTACGGGATCACCGACTTGCCCGATGACGCGCTTGTCTTGCTGCGTGGCGCTGTCCTAAAGGGCATGCAGCCGGACTCCGCCATTCTGCCGGGCCCCAAGAATGCCCCCATGATGCCTGTTTTTTGGGTGCGGGAAATCGCTCGCGAGAAAGGACCGGCCATGCGCACGGCATGTACCACTCTGGGGGCGGCTACGGACTTTGCAAGCGTGGGCGTGCGCCGCATCATGGTGAACTCTTGCTACTGGGGTTTGCGCATGGAGAAGCAAATCCCTGCGGAGAGTGAGGTGTCCTTCGTTGGAGAGTTCAAACCCTCCAAGTTTGGGTTCGGGAGGTTTGTTGAGGGCGTTCGTCCCGAAGACCACGTCTGGCCCAAGGAAACCGACACGTCCAAGGCGAATGATAAATAAGGGCGTGGCGCGCTCAGCGGTTTGCGGACAGATCCAGTCGCATGCCTTCCTCGGTACTGCGAATGAAGACGTCACCTTCAGCAAAAGCGGGAGTTGACCAGCACTTGCCCTCCAGCAATTGAGCGCGGGAGACCTCGGTGTACGCATCGGGAGTGGCTTCCACGAGAACCACTTCGCCCGCATCGGTGAGGGCCACCAGGTCGTCTCCAACTAGGATGCAATTACCCGGCCCGAACCCGTCGGCACTCCAAAGTTCATCTCCCGTGCGGATGTCGACGCACTTCATGGGGCCGTCACCGTATTCCTTGAAGCTGAACATCCCGTACAGGTATCCGTCGCGGCAGATGGGAGTGCTCCAGTGATTCATGAGTCGGTTCCGCTTGCGCCAGATGGACTCGCTGGACCACTCGCCATCGGACTCTGTCAATCGAAAGGCGCCCGCTCCGACACCGTAGCCGGCTGAGCAATAGACGATGTCCTCGTAGACAACGGGGGAGGCAGCGGTCGAGGTTCGGAAGGGGTACTCGATGCGCCACAGCTCTTCGCCGTCACCTGGACTCACGGAGATGAGCCCCGAGCGCATGTAGAAAATCACTTGCCGGACACCGTGGATTGTCGTGGCGATAGGCGTGGCGTGGGTGATCCGCTCATCGTGGCTCTTCCAAGCCAATGCGCCACTCTCCTGATGGAAGGCCAACAGGGATTCTCCTTCGCCACCGCCCGCGACGAACACCAAGTCTCCCTCAAGCAGGGGGGATGCTGCGTTCTGCCACGTGATGTTACGTCCCCCGTAGTCAGCCATCAGGTCCACGTCCCACAGCAGCTCTCCTTTCTCTGCCTCGAGGCAGTACAGGTGCAAGGCAGAGGTCAAGATGAAGGCGCGTCCATCCTGGTGACTGATACAAGTTCGCGGCCCATCTCCGCCGTTGTTTTCCGCACTGCCAGCACCTCCCCCGCGGTCGTACTTGACTTCGTCTGTAGGGAAGGACCACACCTCGGTCCCACTCTTCGCATCCAGAGCGACAGCCGTTTCTCGGCCGGCACGGTCAACCAGCGTGTAGGCGCGGCCCCCGGTCACCGTGAAAGAACTGAAGCCAGCCGGGGTCTCTGCCGTCCAAACGGACTTGGGTGACTCTTGCCCCCAGACTCGGTGGGCGATCGACTCCGAAACGGTTCGATCATGACTCGGACCGTGATACTGGGGCCAATCAGAATAGGCCCAGGAGCCAGCCACGGTTGCGGGGAGCAGGAGAAGGAGTGCGGTGGTTTTTTTCATGGAAGTGTCCTTGGTCCCATCGTGACACACGAGCGGCCGCAAGGCGGAGCATTCACCCAGCCTTCACACGCCACGCCTGCTGGTCGGTAGGGAGTGACCCTAGCGGTTGAACAAGAAACCAGGGCTGTTTGCCAGGGCCCAAGCTAGGTCACGCGCGCTGGCCAGGCGAAGCTGTTGCACGAATTCGGGAGCCGTCTTGAGGAAGGCCCTGTGCAAGAGGTCCAGCTGGGCCTCGGTGCGCTCACTGGCCTCTGTCAGGAGACTGGTGGCGGTCTCCTGGTCCAGGCCGAGGTGCCGAACCGGGCGTTCGGCGCGCGTGACCGAGAGGCGTCCCTTGCCGATCGTGTGGCGCGTCCCAAAGGGCTGCACGAGCGTCACGATCAAGAGCAATCCTTCTTCCTCGCCAAAGTCCTCGGCAGCTTCGAAAACGGCAACGTGTCGCTCTCCGAACTTGGGCATGATGGCCCAACCGGTGGCCGGTTTACCGTCGATTGCGTGGGCTACTGGCCAACCGTCCTGAGAAAAATCAGCCGTCGCGGTCTTCAGCGGGATACGCCGAGCGCCGAGAGGGTTGGAGGATGGGATCGCCATGACCTCGATCTCGCCCAATACGAAATTGCCGTTGTCCCCGCGACCCGGCCCGCCTGCGCTGAGCGTTTCCAAGGGGAGGACCTCTAGGCGCAGTCCCGTGAAGCCAGTCCCGTCGACTCTCAAGCGGAGCGTCGTTCGGTCCGTATCGGGTGACTCGCCTGTGACGCTAAAGCTGCCATCTTCGGCGACCTCAATCGTGGCCCCGGCTTCTGACTGGGCTTCGATGATGGGGGGGGTGATCCACTCGTTCGGACGCATCTTGAGTTCCCATGCGGCCTGGCTGGTGGCCAGGGCTCCCACCGCTTGAGGAGGCAACGCGGCGAGATTGACTCGCCGCATGGGATCCAAGTGGCGAAGCATCTGGGCTACCTCCTCCGCACTCGGGGGGCGACTGAGGAAGCGCAGGTAGAGTTCTTCGAGGACCTTCTGATTGGACCTTTCGTACGTCACCAGCTCGTCGATGGCGTTGCCGGGGGCGGCAACAGCATCGGCGATCGTTGGACCGTTCACCAAGTTCAGGGCTTGGCCCAAGGACAGTGCGTCGGAGCGTTCGCATTCGCAAATGCTCTCGCGCGGGGGCCGTCCAAAGAGGTCCAGGAACCCGTCAGAAGTCTTGACAGTCGTATCGACAAGCTGGGCTGCGGTTGTACCCGGTCGCTGCCCTCTTAGAGTCGGTCGAGCCCCAGTCGCCTGGTAGATGGCGTCGAATAAGACCTCAGCCGGCAGCCTGCGAGCCTTGGCATGAGAGTAGTTGGCGGAATCGTCTTCGTTCCATTCGTTGGTACGCGTGCTGAGCTGGTAAGTGCGCGAGCTACAGATCAAGCGCAACATGTGGCGGACATCGAATCCACTGTCCACGAAGTCGCTTGTGAGGCGTTCGAGCAGGGCAGGATTCGTGGGCGGGTTTCCGGCTCGCATGTCATCGATGGGCTCGATCAACCCCGTACCAGTCAGGTAGGCCCACAAGCGGTTGGCGTAGTTTCGGGCAAAATAGGGGTTCTCGGAGGCGGTGACCCATGTCGCGAACTGCTCTCGCCGGGGCGCCTTGGGGCCTGCCATGCCTGCGTGTTCGAAGGGGAATGCCGGGACGGCGTTCTCCCCCGTGCGCATGTTCACAACTTCCGCGTTGCCGTCATCTCCAATGAGTTCGTCCTTCTCACGACCGTTCTTGGCAGGGACCGGCTTGCGCGTGACCTGGGTCAGAAAGGCAGCCAGTTCCCAGTGCTGGTCTTGTGTCCAACGCTCAAATGGATGGTCGTGGCACTTGTTGCAATTGAAGCGTACGCCCAAGAAAAGCTGCGTGACCGACTCCATGGCCAGGTCAGGCTCCCGTTGGACACGCCAGAACGCAGTCTGTGGGCGATTGAACGTGTTGCCTTTGGCGGCTAGCAACTCATTCACGAACTCGTCGTAAGGGGTGTTGCTCGCCACTTGCTGTCGAATCCAATCGCGCCAACGCGTGACCGCCTGTTGGCCCACGTACTTGGAGTTGACCTGCATCAGATTGGCCCAGCGGTTTGTCCAATGGTCTACATAGGCCCGACTGCCCAATAATCGGTCAATGAGTTCCGATCGCTTCACGTTTCTGGGGCGAGAGTCCATCAGGAAGACCCTCACTTCCTCCGTGCCGGGCAGGCGTCCGGTCAGATCCAGTGACACCCGTCGTAGGAATTCAGCGTCCGTGCACAATTCGCCGGGTTGGCTACGCAGGCTTCGCAACTTGGCGTGCACGAGTGAGTCGATCCAGTTGAAGGCGGGAGCCTTCTTGCGGGTCCAACCGCTGCGATCGCCCATGACGACCACCCGGGCGGCCGCGTAATTACCTTCGTAGCGCACGAGGATGGCGGCCTCTCCTCGGCGCACCGCTTGGCCGAGACCGCGGTCATCCAACTTGAGGACTTCCGAGTCGCCGCTCACAACAAACGCCTGTGCAGTCACGTCTCGCGTTTGGCCATCAGAGAAAGTCGCTAGCACTGCAAATTGCTGGCTCATCCCTGGCATCGGGATGCTCGCCTCTTGGGGCACCACCTGCAAAGACACCGGTCGCGGGTCGTCTTCCACTAGTGCGGCTCCCTGTTCAATCCAGGACAGCAGCAGTCTGTGGGCTACCGAGTCAGGATCCAGTACCTGTCCGCCTTCGTGGGGCACGTGCGAGGTGGACTTGGTCAGAAAGAGACTGTCGCGGGGCGATACCCGGTCGACGCGCCTGCCAGCCAGGTCGCTGGTGAGCGCCAGATGGTCGGCGAGTGGGTCGTACCCGCGCAGAGAGAGCTTGAATCCGTTCTTGCCTTGAGCTGTGCCGTGGCAGGTGCCGGCGTTGCAGCCCAAGCGACTGAGAATGGGAGCCACATCGCGCACGAAGCTGACCCGCTGGGTTTGTTCGAGGCCGGTGACCTCCACCGACACCTCGATTTCAACCCCATCTTGTCGAAAGGTCAGGTTCTCAACGCCTTCCGCCACTGGCCGAATCAACCTGTGATCATCGATGCGTACGAGGCGTGGCTCGCTGACCAGTTCGGCTGAACGGGTCCAGTCCACCCGGTCGCCATCTTCGTTGGCACCGGTCAGGATCAGTTGCGAAGACGCATAGGGGCCAGCGAGAACCACCGCCTCAGGCGCGTCGACCCACTTGGGCTCATGTGCTTGCGGATCTTCACTGGCCAGCGCAAGGGAGAGAAGCAGGAACGGTCCGATGGCGAACAGTGAACGCAACCGCATTACTTTGCCTCCAGGTTTACGTCTTGCAGCTGGACGCAGGGAAACTTGCGCTTGAGCGCGCCGTCCTCGACGGCGTACACCCTGACCAAGCCATCATCTCCAGCCAAAGCCAAACGGGTTCCGTCCGGGTGCAGGCTGAGTGCGTAGACTCCAAAGGGAAACGCGTGCCGCCAGAGCTCGGTGCCCTCGGCCGCATCCGCCACGCAGACCTCCCCCCTCCTTCCGAGCCCACTTACCGCTGCCACGCGCGTGGCGTCGGCGCTGTAGCCCACTTGATAGATAAGCCCGTACATCGCCGGGAAAGCGCGCAATAGGTTGTAGTCGTCCCCAATCTCGCGCTTCTTTTCTCGATGCATGCGGTAGGCCTTGGGTACTCCGTCTGCCCCGCCGACGAGAAGTTCATCCTTGTGCGGATGGCGTCGCACGCTCATCAACCCCCCCTTGGTCGCCCCGGGCGTGATGCTCGTGATATTGTCGATGAACTGAGACGTGGCAACCTCGACCAGCTTGAGGGATCGATCGCGACTCACCGATACAAGAAATTCGCCTTCTAGAGACCACGCGGTGCCGAGGACCCAGTCCTCGTGGGTTGCTTGATACAGCACCTGCTCGCCCGTTGACGCACTGACTACCCGCAGGCTGCGATCGGCGCAGCCCACCGCGATGCGAGATCCGTCGGGTGACCAGCTAAGTCCTCGAAGGGTGTCGTAGGTGATCAAGGCAGAGAGCGTGAGTTCCCGAGCGCCGATGTCCCACACTTGCAACTCACCCTGCATGCCGGGAGTGCCGCCACCCACTGCCAGGCGCGTTCCGTCGGGAGAGAAACACAGGGACTCAATTCGAGGTGAGAGTCCGATCAAGCGCGCGAGTGGGGGGCCGGTTTGGTCTTGGACGGGATAGAGCAAGACTTCGTGCCAGCCGGCGACAGCCAACAGAGTCCCGTCCGGCGAGTAGGCCAGGCTCGTTACGACGGGCAGGCATGGGTAGATAGGGGGGTGCTCGGCATCGACGGCAGGGCCGGGTTCCGGCCCCGAATCGTCCACGGCACCCTCCGCAATCCAGCGCCGAATCAGATCGACCGTTTCGTCTGGGAGCGGGTCGGCGTCTTGGGGCATCTCGGGCGGCTCGTCGTCAAAGGGCATCAGCATGTCGAGCAGCAGACTCTCGCCTGGCTGTCCCGGGACGACCAGCGCGTCCTCGCTTCCCATCCATCGGTCGTAACGAGTCAGGTCCAAGTCGCCTTGGGCCTTGGCCGGTTGATGGCAGCCGTGACAATGGGCGCGCAAGATGGGCGCCACATCTCGCGCGTAACTGACCTTGTCAGCCGCAGGTTCTTGCGGGGCGACCGCAGTCAAGCCCAGAAGGAACACGGCGAATGTCATCGTACGAAGAGCTCTGTGACCGCCTCACCAGGAACCAACTCGCGTGGCTGGTTGAGGTGGTTCATCACCATGGTGTGTGGGTCGATGCCTAGGGCGTGATAGATCGTCGCGAGCAAATCTGTGGGGTGCACTGGATCTCGCAGAGGCGCGGATCCCGTGGCGTCCGATTCTCCGTGTACGTGCCCACGCTTGATGCCGGCTCCAGCTACCAGTGCGGTGAAGCAATAGGGCCAGTGATCACGTCCATCGGGATCGTTGTCGTTGCCCGAAGTGGAAAGGCCCTTCTTGGGGCTGCGCCCAAACTCGCCGACCACGACCACTAGGTTGTCCTCCAGCAGCCCGCGCTCGTCCATGTCTTCGATCAAGGAGGCCAAGCCCGGGTCGAAACGCGGCGCAGCGTCATTTTTCATGCGCTTATTGAGATCCTTGTGCACGTCCCATGAGTGGCGATCGGAGTTGGCCACCTTGGGCCAGTTCACCTGGACGAAGCGCGTCCCTGCTTCAATGAACCGCCGCGCCATCAGGCAGGATTGGCCAAAGGTCGTGCGTCCATAACGGTCGCGCAGTTTGTCGGACTCCTGGCTCAGGTCAAAGGCATCCCGGGCACGGCCGGAGAGGATCAAACCCAAGGCCTGCTCAAAGTACTCATCGAGACTCATGTCCTTGATGGCCTTCTGCAGGTGGGGCGACGCTGCATTGATCTGGTTGCGCAAGTTCGCGCGGCGGCCCATTCGTTCCACGGAGAGTTCGGGTCGCAAGCTCAGTGCAGCAGCTTGAATGCGATCCATCTTGGACTCGTCGAAGTCATCCCCAGAGGGGTAGAGAGTGTAGGGGTCGTGAGCCCGGCCTAGGAATCCCGCGTTGCCCGCCTTGCCGATCACTCCGGATTCCTGCAAGGGTCTAGGCATCATGACGAATGGCAACATGGCCGTTTCTGGCGGGCGCAGCCGCGCAACGTTCGAGCCCACATTCGGGAAATCCTTCGGCGAAGGTGGGTCGAGTTGGCCCGACGGGCTGACCTTGTCGGCCGTGTAACCCGTCAGCATCTGATAGTGAGCTGCGGTGTGATTGAAAAGCCCAATGGGTGAGTAGCTCATCGAGCGAATAAGCGTCACGCGGTCCGTCACCTCGGCCAGGCGCGGGAGCAATTCCGTGACCTCCATCCCCGGCACCTTGGACTCGATCGTCTTGAACGGACTACGCACCGAGTCGGGCACGTCGTCCTTGGGATCCCAAAGATCGAGGTGGCTCGGGCCACCCTGCAGGAAAATCAGGATGACACCCTTTGCACGACCCCAGCCCGGACCTCCACCATTGATGGGGGATGACCAAGCCTGTGCGGCCAAGGCATCAGCGAGGGAGAGGCCGAGGAGGGACCCACCTCCCACTCTCAGAATCTCGCGTCGTGTGGGTTGCATGGGCGGCATTGGATAGACCTGGAGCCACGGTCAGTTCGGAACCGAGTCTAGCAGACGACCCCAAAAGCAACAGGATGCGGAAGGGTCTCGATCTGGGGCGAGGCGGCGTCACAGCCGGTCACTCGGACCTCGCGGCCCCAATTGAGGCCGCCGGATCTATGGGGCGACCGCGCAGGCGTCTGGGGGAGCCAACCGCCGCCCCCACCCACCCGGGCTGACGTCATCCATCTCACCCGGGTTACGCAGTCTCCCGCTTCAGGCGCTCAGGCTTCCACCCACACAAGCCGCTCCTTCCCGCGCTTCTTTTTCACCTGGTATTCGACCTCCTGCGCCCTGCCGCGATCCGCGAAGGGCCCATAGGTCGCACCGATTTTCCAGGGTCGCCCGCGGGTCGTCGATCGTGCGCCACCAGGCAGCTCCCCGTTGTGCTGCAACAACCGACGCTCCAAGTCCTTGGTGATTCCGACGTAGGTCACCCCGTCAGAATCAGAGACGAGCACGTACACCACCCATTGCATGTTGCTCAAACCTACCTCTGCACCGCCGGCGGATTACTCCTCCGCATAGGCCTCAATCGCCAACGGCAAGGCGAACACAAACAGCGCCAGGAAGGCCACCTCTGAATCGCCCATGTTGTATTCAAACAGTCCCATGACCTGGAACGCGACCATGGCAGAGAGGCACCCTGCGATGACCGCGCGCGTGGATCGATCTTCCTTGTCAAGGCGCCTGTACGAGCGTCCCACACGAACAAACCAGCCGATCCAGATGGCAAGCCAGAAGCCCAAGCCCAGGAGGCCCCGGTCGGCGGCGATCTGGATGACATTGTTGTGCAAATGCCCCGGGACTCGTTTGTCGGCGATCTCCTCATTCGGGTCGCGATACTCGTCGTACACGTTGCGCACCATGCGCGGGCCCACACCCAGTACCGGGTTGGCTGCGATGATCTTTAGCCCATTGTTCCACCAGACCAGGCGTTCGTTGATCGTGTCATCCGTGGAATCGACCGTGGAGCGAATGCGATCCTGGATGTGAGCGGGTGCCAGGAAATACGTTCCAGCCAGCACAAGAGGAAGAACGAACAGGGCCTTCGGCTTCCAGAGGCTGAGCAAGGATACCGATCCCGCCACCATTCCTACCCATGCCCCGCGGGTCTTGGTCATGACCAGTGCCCAGAGAATCATCGCGGCACCCGCGGCCAAGGGGATGCGCTCTCGCTTGCTCGCCCCGAACAATGCTCGCGGCAGAATGAGCATCAAGGCCAGGAGCAGGACACCAGAGAACGTCATGTAGTGGCTCAGGCTGCCTGAAATCCGAAAGCCCTGGGCTGCGTAATGGGATTGAGCCAGACCAAAGGAAGCTGCCAGCACTCCGCCCCAGATCACATACTGCACCGAACGGTTTACCAAGCGCGGTCCGGCCATCGCGTCGCGGGTCATGACGTAGACCAGCAAGGGCATTGCAAAACCAAATGCTTCCCTGGTGCTGGTTGGATTCCATGCCAGCAGAGCCGAGATGGCTGAGACGGTCAGGTAGCCCGCCATCGGCCATATGAGCGGTGCCCTCAGCGGGTGACGGGAAGCTGGCAAGGAGCTGGAAACCCAACTCACGAAGGCCAGCCCCATCAAGATGTGCATGGCCGCGATCGAAAAGTAGCAGCCGACCACCATCGCCACCAGGCAAGCGCGGGTCAGGCTGCGATTGCCGGGGTGCAGATCGGGGGACGGGTCAGCCGGCGTAGGGGCCATGGGTTGGATCATAGCCCCTCGGACTGGCAAGAACGACTGCTGTTGTGGGTCTACCCTTGCCGGCAACCTGGGCCTTGTGGTCTCCTCTCGGGGCAGTTCAGTACCGCACCATGAGAATTGCGCTTGTACATGACTGGTTGACCAGCGTCCGCGGAGGAGAGCGAGTCTTCGCTCTCCTCAGCGAACTCTACCCACATGCGGACCTGTTCACCCTCGTCCATCAACCAGGTTCCATGCCTCCCGAATTGGAGAGGCGAGGAATCCGTACGTCTTGGTTGCAACGAATGCCCTGGGGTGTGACGCACTATCGGTATTATTTTCCGTTGCTGCCGCTGGCTGCCGAGTCACTGGACTTGAGCGATTACGACCTGGTGATTAGCTCTAGCAGTGCGGTCGTCAAGGGGGTCCTGACCCGACCGGAGGCATTGCACATCAGTTATGTGCACTCGCCAATGCGCTACATCTGGGATCTGGCCCCCGATTATTTTCCTCGCAGCAAGTGGAGAAACCGCCTCTTTGCACCTGCGCTACTCGCCTGGATGCGCAGCTGGGATGTCACTTCCTCCAAGCGCGTCGATCGTTTTGTCGCCAACTCACAATTCGTCGCGCGACGTATTCGAAAGTACTACCGCCGCTCTTCCAGCGTCATCCACCCGCCCATCGATTGCGGTTTCTTCGAGGGCACACTGGGCGGAGGGGCCCACTATTTGATGGTCAGCGCCCTCGTCGAAAACAAAGGCGTGGAGTTGGCGGTGGAGGCCTTCACCCGCTCGGGTCGCGCTCTGCGTATTGTGGGGGAGGGGCCCATGCTGCGCTCTCTGCGTCAGGCAGCTGGCCCGAACATCGAGTTCTTGGGTCGCATCGGTGAGTCCCAACTGAGGCAGGAGTACTTGGACTGCCGGGCTCTCGTGCACTGCGCGGTGGAGGACTTCGGCATGGCGCCCTTGGAAGCCGCCGCTGCTGGCCGTGCCACCATCGCCCTGGCCCAGGGCGGGTCCTTGGAGACGATCCGAGCCTTGGGCCCAGATGTGGGAGACGACTCTGCGACGGGTGTCTTGTTTTATCAACGAACACCTCAGGCCCTCCAAGAAGCGATCCACCGCTTCGAGCTGGCCAAGGACGCCTTCAAGACCGATGTCCTGCGCGCCCATGCTCACACGTTTGATCGCGAGGTGGCCGCTCTTCGCCTCCGTGAATACGTGGCTCAAGCCTGGCGCGCCCACAAGGGTCTCGAGGCGGAGACGGGTTTGCCGTCTGAACTCGCGACAGAGCCCCAGTCCGTGCTGAATCAGGCGACGACTCCCGAGCCCTTAGAAGTAGTCGGTCCATGCTGAACAAGAAAGTCCAGTTCTGGCGCAACGTACTCTTCATTCTCGACGGGTTATTGCTATCGGCCATCTGGGCCGGGGCGTACGAGCTGCGTTGGTCCACGGGTTGGTTCGACATGAACTTTGACGTGCCCCTGCGTGCGCAGTACCTCCAGGGTCTGTGGCTGGTCGCGCCGCTGTGGTTCTTCTTTATCACGGCCTTCGAACTCACGAGGACCCGCCGTCAGGAATCACGCCTCGGTGAGGCGTTGCGCATGAGTCGTGCTGTCGGGCTCTTCACTTTGGTCCTCGTCAGCGCCAGTTGGCTTGTGTTCAAGGCTAACTACTCGCGCATCTTCCTAGGCGCGTTCTTTTGCACGTCGACCGTTTCTCTTCTCGCTCAGCGGGTCGTATTTCGCGAGTTCATTCGCCACCTACGCCGCCGGGGTCTGAACGCCCGTTCGGCATTGATTGTGGGCACCGACGGCTTGGCGCGCAGCATCAAGGCCAAGCTGTTCCGCCATCCAGAACTGGGAGTTGAACTCGCCGGTTACATTTCAGTCGGCAGTGAGCCGGTCCCTGACGAACTGGGTGGAATCCCGGTTCTCGGCGGTGTGGGTGACCTTGCAACGATCCTGGCGACTCGACCCGTCGATGAGGTGTTTATCGCCCAGTCCAGGGAAGTCGAGGCCCAATTGGACCTCATCCTCAACGAGGTCGGTGAAGAACTCGTCAACATCAACCTCGTCTCCGACCTCTACAAGCACTCCATGCTGGGCGGTTGTGTTGAGGACTTCGAAGGCATGCCGATCTTGGCCGTCAACACGTCTCCCATGGCAGGCTGGGGGCTCGTGCTGAAGCGCACCTTTGACTTCGTCCTGGCCACCCTGGGCCTCATCTTCACCCTGCCGCTCATCGGGTTGGGCGCCCTGCTGGTCAAGCTCACCTCCCCGGGCCCCGCCTTCTACCGGCAGGAGCGATTCGGCCTCGATGGTCGTCGCTTCTGGATCCACAAGATCCGCACGATGGTGCACGACGCGGAGAAGGACGGTCCCGTCTGGGGAATCACGGACGATCCACGTGTCACCAAGGTCGGTCGCATTCTGCGCATGGTCAGCATCGACGAGTTGCCTCAACTATGGAACGTGATCCGCGGTGACATGAGCCTCGTGGGCCCACGCCCGGCCCAACCCGTGTTCGTCCAACGCTTCAAGGAGTCCATTCCCAAGTACATGCTGCGGCATCGCGTGAAGCCCGGCTTGACCGGATGGGCCCAAGTCAACGGGCAGCGCGGGATGTCACCGGCCGACGAACGCCTGGCCTTTGATCTCTACTACATTCGCAACTGGTCGGTGGCGCTGGATTGCCGAATCATCTGGCGCACGGTGTGGGGTGGGTTCTTGAACCGCACCGGTTGAACAACTTGTCCGCCGCTGAGGCCTACAATGGTCGACGGGTCATTCCGACTGCGACTTCGCACCGAGAATCCAAGCCACGGATGAGCGTAGGCTGGTAGTGGCTCGTCTATCCGCCAAGAACGATGCTTCAGATTGCCGCTGCCTGCGGGCCGATCGAATCCGACCGATGCCTCGCAATGCATGGAGCTTGCCTCGGCAATGAGCAATCAGTGATCCACGCAGCAGCGCTTGCCCGGCGTGCGCGAGCAAGAAGAAGACGTGCCTGGGCAAGGCTCCCAACATGAAGCGCGACGGAATGTGCGTCCAGAACACGAATTCCAAGTTGCGACTGACGCAGTAACTCTTGCGCTTCGGGATCTTCGCATAGGTCGCTGAACCACGGTGATGAACGACGGAGGTAGGTACGTACATGCATTGCCAGTTGCGCTCCTGCAGTCGGAATGAGAGTGTGACATCCTCGTAGTAGCCATCGAAATCCTCAGGGAACGGTCGGCCGATGTCATCCAACGCTCGTCTTCTCAGGAGCGCCGCGGTCCCGGTTACGCCGAACACGCGAGCCGGTTCTTTCCACTGGGCCTCCATCGCCCGGCCGTGGCCGCGCCGGAAGGACCATCCGCATAGCGTGTAGGCCAGACCTGCGGAATCGATGCGGGGCGGGGTGGCTTGGTCGAGTACGCAAGGCGCGACGGCGCCCAGCTGGGCATTGGCGTCCAAGGCCTCAACAAGGTGACTCAGCCATCCAGGTTCGACCTCCACGTCACTGTTGAGGATGGCGACGAATGGCCGTTCTTTCGATGAGGCCTTCAGGCCAGTGAGCACGGCGGCGGCAAACCCCCCACGTGTTGCACGATGGATAATCTCTGCTTGGCCATCGAACCCGTCCAGTCTCTCGCGGTCGCTCGCAGGACTTGCGTCATCAATCACGATGACTTGGGCTCCTGCTGCATCTTCACAGGCGGCGATGGACTGCAAGCATTGCAGCGCGAGCTCGGCCTCACCGTGCACGGGGATGAGGATGGAGCATTGACCCCCGACAACGCTCATGGTCGTGACGTGCCAGGAGTCCGGCTGGAGGACTGGGCCCCAGCGTCGGGTTCTTGAGAGCCGGCGGGGTTGCCGGGCACGACACGGTTCCGACCCGAGCGTCGCAGGCGGGAAGCCCAAGATGAATTCCTGGCGGCTAGGGCAGCGCAGCGCTCGCGGAAGGCGCCGAGGTGGGCCGAGAAATTTGCTGTGCCCCGAATAGCCGAATCCAAACGCTGTCCAGCAATAGTGTGGCACTCCAAGTCGGCCCGGTTCCGTTCCTCCAAGTTGTTCCACAGGTCGCTGGGTAGGGAGGCTCGAACGGAGGCGATTCGTTGCTCCAAGTCATTGGCGCGCTGCGGGTCAACGTTGGCCGAAATGTAAGCCAGGTCCAGAGTTGGCCAGTGCTGCTTGAGCTCCAGCTCCAGCAGGCAGAGGCTCTCATCCAATCGTTCCACCACACCGATGAGTTCCAGCTCCTTGAGAGCCGCCAGTGCAGCCTGGGGTCCGGTGCCGCGTGGGGAGGCGCTCGCGCCTGGGGGAGTGACTCTGACTGCCGATAGGCGCGCTGTCTGAAATCCGCTCACCACGGTCGGGTCGGCTGTTTCGAGTCGCCAGCGTACATACCCCGCGAGGTCGGTCTGGCTAGCCATGCGAGCCCCCGGACTGTCGGCTTTCTGTCGTCTCTCAAATGAGTAGACGGAACGCACACGGTCGATCGGGTGACGCAGGAAGATCAACCGATCGACTTCGATTCCATCGATCGCGGGAGGTAGAAGCGCTACTTGATGGCTGGAGAAAGCCTGGGCAGACGGTTCTTCGCGGATCCTGGCGGCGACATCGTTCGCCGAATAGGTATGCCACGCGACAGCGGAATCGAAGGTGACGAATTGTCCCCCGAAGCTGCGTTCCAGGCACGCATCCACTGTCGTCCCCGCGTTCTTGAACAGGTGGTGGTGGAAGAGGATGCGCCGGCCCATTGTCCCGCCTAACGAGTGGTGGAGGTGCCTTCCCCGACGGGGTCCGTCGGGGAGCTTGAGGGGATCGCCGGATGGGCGTCAACTTGGGTCTCGCTGGGATTCGTCTTCTGAGTGCTCAATTTGAGGGCCTTTTCGAGCGCAGCCCGAGCAACATCGAATGAGAAGTGTCGATGCGTATTCTCTATTCCGCCGGTCGAGAGTCGTTCCCAGAGTTCCTTCGAGCCATGCAGCTCCGCGATCAATTCGGCCATCTGTTGGGCGTCGCCCGCTACCAGCACATCGGTCCCGTGAACCAGACCCATGCCCTCCACAGCGGTGGTCGTCGCCACACAGGGCAGGCCATGGGCCAGGCTTTGATTGATCTTGCCCTTGACTCCTGCGCCGAATCTCAGCGGCGCCACCGAGAGGCGGCAGCTCTCCATGAGGGGCAGCAAGTCGGCGACGTGACCGTGAACCATCACGTGCTCGCTCTGCAGCTTGAAGATATCCCCAGTCGGCTTGCTTCCGACCACATGGAATACAAAATCCGGAATCAGGTTCGTGAGGATGGGCACGACTTCTGCCGCGAACCAAGTCACTGCATCGGCATTGGCAGGGTGCTCGAACCCTCCAACGAAGAGGATTCCAGAACGCTGCTCAAACTCCGTCTGCGGGCCGGGGATCTCGTGCACGTTGGACACCACGTGGACCTCGACTGCAGGCGCCAGGTTCCCAAGCAACTCTTCCTCAAAGGGACTCACTACCAAGGTCGCATCGGCTGCGGCGCACAGAGCCAACTCACGGGCGCGCGTCTCTCGTGCTTCGCGGCCAAGAACTTCACTGCCCTGCACTTCGGCTTCTCGCTCGAGCCGCAGGAAGTGCAGGTCCACCGTGTCGTAGAGGATTCGTGCCTGGGGGCAGTTCTGCTTCACCTCGTGCAATTGGCGCGACGCCACAGACAAGCGGCTCACAATCACCACGTCAAACGTGTGCCCGCGCTCGCGCAAGAACTGGCGCACGGACCGAATGTGAGGTGCATGCACGACCTCGATTCCCATGGCGAGTTTGCTTGCGGTGTAGGGTTCTTCGGCAAACAGGTTCTCCGGCAAGAAAGTCACCTTTTGGCCCAGGTCCCGCAGGATACGCAGCAGATTCCAGGTCCGAACGGAGCCTGAGTCCTGGTCGGGTGTCAGCGTGCGGTGGTCGAGGAACAGAACCCGTCCGCGGATGCCTCGGTCCCGTTCCAGTTCGGGATGGATGCCGTTGGGGCGATGGGATTGAAGTTCCTGGCGCCAACGATCCAAGAAACGATCCCGGTTGCGGACCTGGAAGCGCTTCATGCCCGAGCTCTCATCACGGCCGGCCGAAGCACCTTCCACGTGGTAGATCGTTACCGCAGGTTGGTACCAGACCTCGCGGCCCGCCTGTCGCACCCGGAAGGCCAGATCCGCGTCTTCGTAATACCCGGGAGCAAACTCCAGGTCGAACAACCCGAGATCGACGAACAAGTTTCGCGGGATCGCCAGACACGCTCCGGAACAGTAGTCCACTCGGCGCGCATGATTGAAGTCGGGGTTCGTGGCGCGCTCGCCCTTGCCGTAGTTCCAGGCCGAGCCATCCTGCCAGACGATGCCTCCCGCTTCTTGAAGCGTCCCGTCCGGGTAGAGCAACTTCGAGCCCACGAGGCCCGCGTTGGGGATCTCACTGAACGTGTCCAGCATCCGGTCAAGCCAGCCCTCCGTGACCTGCGTGTCGCTGTTGAGGAAAACCAGGAACTCGCCCTGAGCCTCTCTTGCGCCGCGATTGCAGGAGTCAACGAACCCGAGATTCGATTCGTTGCGCATATAGGTGAGCCCGGGTATCGACGCGAATTGGGCCGTCTCCGGGTCAGGGCTGGCGTCGTCAATGAGAAGGATCTCCATGGACGCCGCCGCCTCGAACCTGGAGATCGACTCCAGGCACTGCACCAGCAAGCCGGTCTTTCCGTAGACCGGAATCACGATAGATACGTCAGGGTTCGCGCACGGCTCAAAGGCCAACTGGCCCACACGCCTGACCACCTGCTTGACACTCAGGTTCTCGAATTCACAGGACTTGGTCGGTGACTCCGTCGATGACTTGGTCCGGTCGCGCAGGACACGCAATTTGTAGCGCACCCGCTGAGTTGCCCAGCGTGGAGAAATCATCGCCCGCACGGCGAGCGAGGGCAGCCGACGCAGTCGAGCGAAGCGTGCCGGACGAACCAGTCGTTCTCGCAGTGCCTTGATCTCCTCACCCTGGGTTCGAAGCCAGCGAGTTCGCTCATCGAGTTGCTCTTCCACGTCCTGTCGAAGATGTGCGACATCGGCGGAGATAGCCTGAAGGTGAGCCGCGCGCTCGTCTAGGGTGGACTCAAGCCGTCGGAGTTCCTGTCGGGCACGGTTGTAGAGCCTAGACGCATGGGCAATTGCGTCGGGGTCCATGCCCTTGACCAGGTCTTCCAATGAAAGGCGCGCTTGGTCTAGCGCCTGACGGGCAGGATCTTCCTCACCCGCACCTAGTTGTTCCAGACCGAAATCCATTGCCGCGAGCAACTGTCGCGAACGGCCCGTACTGAGCTCCGGTTCCCCGCCCTGGGCCGTGTTGTGGCACAGACTTGGATCAAGGATGTCAGCCAGTTCGGCCGCTCGCTCCGCCGGCGTGCGCGGCCATTGAACTCCAAGGGTCGCTCCGACGCGGTCAAGGACACCGACCGGATTGGCCAGCAGCTCCTCGTAGGGGACCAGCGCCCGGGGCAGGGCTCGAGTCTCGCGCTCAGCCGCCATGAGATAACCCGCGATCAGTACCCCGCCGAGTTCCAGCGGGAGTCCATCACGCTTGCGCAGGGATTCTGCCACGGCGACTCGATGCCTTGTCATGAGAATAGCCGCGGGTTCGATCCCCAGGTCGCCGAGCACGGCCAACCACAGGGGCAAGAGGAGTGAGAGGCGAGGGTCCTTGACAGCGAACAGGTCTCGATCGCCAAAGGTGTCCTTCAGCCAGGCCCTAAGTTCACTCTTGAAGGGCTCGCACCCTCGGGCGTCGGCCCAGTCCGCTGGCAGCGGCCGAGGGTCGTCCCACGTCCTCCCCAAAGAGGCCAGCACCCGATCGTGAAACTCCTCCAGGAACGGAATCTCGAAAAATCCCCCATCGTTCTCGCCCGTCTTGCCCGGCATCAATTCGGACCCCAAGTGAACGCCCAGTTCGGCAAGGGCCCCCGTGACAGCAGAGGTGCCACTGCGGTGCATTCCGAGTACGAGGAGGGCGCGGGTCATCAGGGAGTGGGGGCGAGGCGGGCTTGTTGATTGTAGGGAAAGCGGACAGCCTCCGCTTCCTACGCCAAGGCAGTTAGGGAAGGGCCGGTCGAATCACAACGCACTCAGCGCTTGGCCGTCCTACCTGCCGACTCTTCCTCGAATCGAGCCAGGATTGATTCGGTGTCGCCCGCGCAGATGGACTCACCTTGGTGGATCCAGACCACTCGATCGCAGAGGGATCGAATGGTCGCCACTGAGTGGGAAACAATGACCACGGTTCGGTCAGATTGAATCATCTCGTGCAGGACTTTGCTGGACTTGGCCTGGAAGGCCTTGTCGCCGACTCCCAAGACCTCATCAATGAGCAAGACATCGCCCTCGGCTTCGATAGCCACGGCGAATCCGAGCCGCAGTTTCATGCCGGACGAGTAGGTGGAGACGGGCCGGTCGATGCTCTCACCCAGTTCCGAAAACTCGATGATGCCCTCCATCTTGCCTTCGATCACCTGCCGGTCGAGGCCCATCATCATGCCGCTCAAGAGGATGTTCTCGCGGCCCGACAGATTGGGCGCGAACCCAAGGGCGAGGGAAAGCAGGGTGGTTTGGCAACCCGTGGCTTCAATGACACCACGGTCGGGCGAGATGATTCCCGCGAGTACCTTGAGCAGGGTTGTCTTGCCCATGCCGTTGCCTCCGATGACACCCAGGGAGTCGCCCTTGAATAGGTCGAAGGAGATGTCCTTCAGCGCCCACACTTCGCTCCGATTGCGGAACCCCGCGCGTATCGAATACGCGAGTCCGATGTTCTTGAGCCGGATGATCGGCCGCTTGTCTTCGGTGGAGGACGTCACGCGACGATCTTGGGGTAGACCCGGTCGAAACGTTTGAGCGTCAGATGCCCGACCGTGCAGAAGAACACGGCGTAGGCGGCGATGACCGCCATGGCCAGTAGGTTCGGCGCCGTGCCGTCGAGCAGAACAGCTCGGTAGCAGCTCAGTAGATCGGCGACCGGGTTCATGAGGAACAGCCATCCGTACTCCGCGTCGAACGTCGATATCGGGTAGAAAACCCCCGAGAGAAACATGAGTAGCAGCAGCAAGTTGTCTACCAGCAGCCGCAAGTCCCTGGCGAAGGGAATCAAGGAGGCGGCCAGCATCGCGACGCCCAGCTGCAGCACAAATTGCAGGCCAATGATGACGGGCAGCAGTGCCCAGGCTGCGGTTATCGGCTTGCCGAAACCCAGGACTGCGACAAGCAGCAGGCAGAACACGAACCCAAACTTGATCGTCGCATTGACCACGCTGACCGCTGGGTAAATGTGCTTTGGAAGGTAGACCAGTCGCATGAGACCCCCGTTGGAGGCGATGCTGTTGCAACCAGACGAGAGGGAACTCGCGAACCACTTCCAGGGCACCAATCCGGTGAGCAGAAATGGGACGAAGTCCTCATCCCCTCGGTCGATGATCTGGGTGAAGACTATGGAGAAGGCGCCAAGGAACAAGAGGGGTTCAACGATCCACCACAGAACGCCCATGAATGACTGGGACACCTGTGCGCGCAACTCCGCGCGCGCCTTGTAGACGATCAACTGCAGGTACGCCCTCGTGGAGCGCGGTTGGGTCAAGCCTGTGAGTGTGCTGGCCATGGAGTGCAGTTGGGCACCAATTCAGGTGGGCTAAGAGGCTACGCGGACCGAATCTGGTCGTTCGCGGAACTCGATGCAACCCGACTTGACGATTAGCGTGTCGGTCGCGCGGAGTGTATCAGGCACCTAGGGGGGGAGAAAGACCGGCCGTGCTCTGAAGGCGCTGCGCGACAAACGACAACCGGGCGCGCATCTCATACCGGCCCTGCGCGGTGTCCTCAGTCGAGCCTCGAGCTTGGTAGTATCCGCGCACGAAGTTTGCGGTCTCTGTCTTGGCTGTCGTTTGGATCGTCGGATGTTCTACGGTTGCAAACGATGAACCGCCTCTACCCAGCGGGCCGAGCGTCCTGGTTCTGAGCATAGACACTATTTGGTCCGATGCGCTCGGATGTTATGGGTCGTCGAAGGGGTTGACGCCCAATCTCGATGCGCTGGCGGGAGACGGGATTCGATTTCAGAACGCCATCGCACCTATCGCTACGACCTTTCCGTCGCACAGCTCCATGTTCACGGGGCTCTACCCAAGGACTCATGGGGTGCGATGGAATGGGGACTCCCTAGGCGCAGAGCACGTGACGCTCGCGGAAGTCCTCACGCAGGCAGGGTATTCAACGGGTGCCTTCGTCAGCTACAAGGCAATGGTGGCCCGCGGCGGCCTGGATCAGGGGTTCGGCGTAATCAGTGACGAGCAGATGCCTGCCAATCCTTGGCGCCATGAGACACATGTGCGCGAAGGAAAGGACGTCAACCGCCTGGCATTCGAGTTCCTAGACGGACAGCCGGATGAGGGAAAGCGGCCCACGTTCATGTGGTTGCATTACTTTGAGCCCCACTCTCCCTATCCCCTGACGAGTTACGCCTCGGAGCGGCTCGGTGAGTACGACGGTGTGTTGGCGGATGGCGCTGACGTTGCTGAGTTCTACGAGTTGAATAAACTCAAGCAAGATGAAGATGGGTCAGCTCGCGTTATCCAGCACCTCTATGACGGGCGCGTCATGGACGCTGACCTGCTCGTGGGGGAGCTACTCGAGGGGCTGAAAGCTCGAAACCTACTCGAGGAGACGATCATCATCGTCGTAGGGGATCACGGCCAATTGCTCGGGGAGCACGGAGCCTACGGGCATGGAAAATTGATCTGGCAGGAGTTGCTACAGGTCCCCTTGATCATCGTTGACCCTCGAGAGTCTGGGCGGGGACTCGTAGCGAGCCAGCGAGTCGGTGTCATCGACCTGATGCCGACGGTTCTCGACCTGCTCGATATTGAGAGTCCGGAAGCCGTGCAAGGGCGGTCGTTGGTTTCTGCAATCCGAGGTGGGCCGGTTGGAGAAGCCGTCTACTTCTCCGAGGTTCGGATCCCCGATCCGCGAACGGTCAAGGATCAGATCTCAGAGCGAGTCGCCGATCCGATCGCCGTATTTGAAGGACAGTTCAAATTGGTGTTCGACTCCGAACCGCGGGCGCTCTACGACCTGAATCTCGACCCACAAGAATCGAGTCCGGTTTCATCGGGCAACACAGCCGCCATCGCTGAGAGAATGCGACTTCGAGCAAGCCAATTCCAAGAAGCTGCGGCCGGCGCATTCTCGATTCCGGACGACATGGACGCGGAGGTTCTCAAGGAACTGCAGGCACTGGGCTACGCGGATGGGGATGAGGAGTAGCCTCTCCGTCTGGGTGACTTAGCCAAGAGTCTGCCTCAGCCATCAGCCATTGCCCCAAGTTGTCTCGGAACTGAGCCACTTGCTCAATCGGATCATGGCCGGGAATACTTGCCGATCTCGGCCCGTCCCACCGAAGAAGGCCCCATCAGCGGCACGCTCCTCCCCGGATCGATGAGCGAGCAAGTAAGGATTGTTCAACCCATACCGCCCAGCTAGCCCCAGGTTGGCTGCCGCTGGTAAACTGCTTCGCTCGGGAAGTCATTCGGACCCCCGCTCACTATTCGCACAACCATTCAAAGGGCCGTCCATAGCGGCTACTCAATCATGAACAAGTTCGTCATCTCTCTGGCCTGCGCCTCACTGGCCCTGGCCGCCGCGATTCCCGGCTCCGCCGTGCAAGATAGTCCCGTCAAAGCCACTGCCGCCCACGACGACTCGGCGGCGGACAAGGAGAAGATGGTCATCGCTGATCAGTTGCCCTCTTACCCCTTGAACAAGTGCGTTGTCAGCCACGAAGAGCTGGGCAGCATGGGCGAGCCCATCGACCTGGTCGTTGAGGGTCACCTGCTGCGTCTCTGCTGCAAGGGCTGCGTGAAGAAGGCCAAGGCCAACCCTGCGGCGGCAATCAAGCAGGTCGAAGCGGCGGTCATCGCGAAGCAGTTGCCGCACTATCCGCTGAAGAAGTGCGCCGTGACTGGAAAGGCCTTGGATCCCGAAAAGGATCCCGTCAATGTCGTCGTGGGCACGCGCCTCGTGCGAGTTTGTTGTGATCGTTGCGCCAAAAAGGTCCGCGCCGATTCGTCCAAGGCAATCAAAGCCGTCAACGCGGCCTTGATTGAGACGCAAAAGAAGCACTACCCCATCAAGACCTGCATTGTCAGTGGCGAGGTGATTGTGGGAGAGGATGTGGATCCTCCTGTGGACATGCTCTACGGAACCAGCCTCGTGCGTTTGTGCTGCAAGCGTTGCAAGAAGGCCTTCCACAAGAGCCCGGCGAAGTACATGGAGAAACTCCACCAGGAGCGGGCCAAGCACTCCAAGAAGTAGTGTCCGACCCCGGGTCAGTCGTCCATCGCTGACCGACTGATCTGGAGTGCAGTTCCGCAACGGGAAGACCCTGGGGCCTCGACGGTCTCGGGGTCTTCTCTTGCACAGGGCCGGACTCCTTTGAATATCGAGCCGAGAATCCGGTACGGCCCATCTCATGCGCACTTCCCACCACGACGCCCTGTTCCTGCAGCTCGCTGGAAGGCGAACAGATGGTGAGGAAGGTGAACAGGGACTATGGCTGCTCTGGCTTGTGGCGGCTGTGTTCGTAGGAGCAGGGGGTGCCTTCTACCGCTACAGCCCAGATGGCGCGATGCGCACGCCGGGTGCTCTATTCTTCTGGCTCGGAGTGCTGCTCTTCGGCTATAGCGTGAACCGCTTCTTGAGGCGCGAGGTCCTGACCTTGGATCTCTCTCAAGCCTCGGGTTCCTACTCAACCCGCTATTGGCCGGGGCCCGCGCGTGAGCAGTACTGCTTTGCGTTTCATGACGTCAAACGCATCGAAATACGATTCAGAATTGAGAGCCCGGCACAGGGTCATCGTGGACCCTCCCAGGCCTATCCGACCTGGGAGGCGATGGCCGTGATCAAGCCGCGGCGCAGACTTTCGCTTGAGCGCAACAAGGACGAGGACCTCGTGCGAAAGCTTGCCGGGGTCGTGTCGCAGGCCGTGGGGACGGAACTTGTAGATCGTTCACCCAAGCGTTGAGCGGTGCCGCGGCGGCCCACTTGCCATTCAATCGCCCGGTTCGATTCCTGTGGAAGGCCGCATCCCTATGCGCCAATCGCTGTCGCTCCAGAATTCGATGTCTTGACCTCGATAGTTGTAGGTTTTGGTGAAGCTCGCGCTCTTGCCTTCAGCCGCGTAGGAGACCACCACCTCGTATTGGTCACTGCCAGCAAGCGTGCCCTTGTACTCGGCCATCGTGCCGTATTGGGCCTCTCCTGGCTGGCCGCATGAGGAGCCAAACTTGCTGCCCTTGGAACCGGGTTGCCAGTCAGAATTCTCGTGACGACCCACACTCCCTACCGCTCCGACGGAATAGTGGGTCGCGTAGAACTCCACCTCAGGATGCAGAGGCGCCGTCCACTCGACCTCTCCTGCTGCCGCGGTTGTCGAGTCCAGATGAGGGGCTGCGGGCACCACAGGTTCCGACTCGGAGCCACACCCAGCGAACAGGCTGATCAACACGACCGCAACACCGGCGCGCGCCGGGAGCGTCTGTGATCCGCAGCTATTCACCCTGCAACCGCTTGCTGACCGCCTCCACTTCACGCCAAAGGCGTAGGGTGTTCCCCGACCACAGCTTGCCAATCTGTTCCTCGGTATAGCCTCGGCGCACGAGCTCAAGCGTCACATTGAACGTCTCGGCCGCAGTGTTCCAGCCGTTGACTCCGCCACCGCCGTCGAAGTCGGAACTGATGGCGACGTGGTCAATACCGATGACGGATACGGCGTAGTCGATGTGGTCCGCGAAGTCCGAGACGTTGGCTGGTGGGTGCGCTGCTTCGATAGCGGCGACTCCTTCCCGGAATAGACGCCTTGTCTCAATGGCCTCGGGCGAATCAGAAATGGGCTCACCACTACGCCGTCGCGGGTAGTTCAACTCCTTGCGCAACTCGGCGATGGCCTCGCGCCGGGCGTCGTCACCCTTGACGTAACTCTTGAAGGCCACAATCTGAATGACGCCACCCTTGGCGGCTAGGGCGCGCAATTGTTCGTCGTCCAAGTTCCGGCCGTGCGGGAAGATCCCATCGACAGCCGAATGGGAAGCCAGGACCGGCGCCTTCGAGTGGGCCACCGCCTGCATCATCGTCTTCTTCGAGGCGTGCGAAACGTCCACCATGATGCCGACGCGATTGAGCTCCGCGATGGCACCGCGACCCAATTCAGTCAGTCCACCGTGCAACGGTTCCGCGGGCGTATGCGAATCACCGAGCTGACTGTGTCCGTTGTGGGCGATGCTCATGTAGCGCGCACCCATGCGGTGAAACTTCGCGATGCGCGAGATATCCGTGCCCATCGCGTAGCCGTTCTCGATGCCGATGCAGGCCACGAGCCTGCCCTGCTTGTGGATGCGCTCCACATCGTCAGGCGTGCGCGCCAGCCCGATGTGATCGGAGAATCGACGGGCCATGCGGTGGATGGCATCGAATTTGTCCTGCGCCTGCTTGGCCGCCCGCGCGAAGCCCTCCTCGTCCAAGGACCCCTGCCCCACGTAGACGATGAAGAACGCAGCGTCGAGCCCTCCGGAGCGCATCTTGGGGAAGTCCACTTGGTTCGGACCCTCGAGTGTGGGATCCGTACGTAAGAGGAAGCGCTCGCGTTCTTTCTCATCGCTGGGGATCTCCTCGGAGGCGAGGTCCGAGGAAATGTCCTTGTGCGTGTCGAGGGTCAGCACGCGACTGTGGATGCCTCTCGCACGGGCGAGCAGCTCAGCCTCGCTTTCATTCTCTTGGGCATGGACTCCGAGAGTGGTCAGGCAGGCGAGGATCGGCAAGATCTGGCGACGGCTAAGGTGCATGGGGGATTCCTTCAGGTCGTCACCGTATCTCTTGCGTGACGTGTTCGTGGGCTGAGTGGGTGAATCGGAGTCCATCCTAGCCCAGGGGCAAGGAGGCGGGGCTGAGGATCTCGTTCTGGATGAGTGAAGGTGAGGCCCAGCACCCGCCCGTTGGGCCCAAAGCAAACAGCCGAACCGGAAAACCCGGTTCGGCTGCGATCAAGCCAACCTCGGTCGCTGAGTCTTTCAGTTACACGAGGACACGCTCACGTCATCCACATCTCCCCAGCCCTTTTTCTGGGCAGAGTTGCCCCGGAAGCGGAGCTTGAAGTTGGGATTGTTGTCCGCTGAGGCAGGCAAGTTGAAAGAACCCTGACCCCATGTCGTGTCTGTCACATCTTCGAGGGTGGTCCATTGTGCGCCATCCCACCACTGGACGCGCAGGCGTTCACCACTCACCAGGTTCTTGGTCTTGCGCCAATAGGACACGTGGATATTGGAGAGTCCCGTGGTGTCCACGGCGCGTTCAATCCATGACTTGCGTTTGATTCGAGCGCCCCAATTGCCTGTCTTGGCCGCGCCGCTGCGAATCTTGGCTTTCTTGTTCCGCACAACCCAACTACCGCCGAGGTAGTCGCCGCTCTCGAAGCCATCTGAGAAGATAGAACTGCCTGCGGCGCAAATGCCCTTGGGCGAAGCCAACGCGTTTTGCAGGGCCGAGTGGTTGATGCCCGTACCCCAGTTGTTTCCACCGGAACTGGTACACCCACCATGGGTGTGAATGCCGATCGCGTCGCCACTCTGCTCCCAGATCACAGGCGAGCCGGAGTTGCCGCCCTGGGTATCCGTGCGGTAGCCCACGGTCGTGCCGCTTGACACGACGAACGGACCCACATGGGTCTGCTGGGTCTGGTTGCGCACACCGCTGTCGACGCCATATCCGGTGATACGGATCGTGTTGTTGCTCGTGCCCGGAGGGTTGAGGAGGTTGAATGCCGAGCCTTGCGCTTGGAATGCCGTCAGGCCCGTGGTGCTATTGGGAAACGTCCCGAAGTAACCCCAGTCGTTGCCAACACCCTGCCCACCGTTGCTCTGAATAGAGGCGGAATCGACGGCGTATTGATCCTGCGGTGGCGGATTGTTGAGGCTGCCATTGGAGTTGGAGTTGGGCACGTTGAATTGGGCCACCGAGACTCCGGACGTGCAGTGTCCTGCGGTCAGGAAACAGTGTGCACAGTCATTGATCAGCCAGCCCGTGCAACCGATGGGCAGAAGTCTCGCTGCGCGGGGATCTGAGGAAGGGACTCGGTCGTCCGTAGACCCGCATTGGCTTGGGTCGTCAGCGGGGGCTAGACCCATGTCCAAGGCGCGCATGACGAGTCGCGAGCTTGTCCCCGGGTCGGCCAAGACCTCAACCTGCACAGAATCACCATTGAAGTACGCCGTCGACTTTTGCCACTGATCGACGTGGGTCGTGTTCAGTTCCTGGACCGCACCGTCCAGAAATGACGTGAGGCGCAGGATCGAGCCCTGACCGGGAACTTGCGGGTTGCGCCCCAGGTGAATGTCCTCGAAGTACAAGCGCATCCACTCGGCTTGGGGCTGATAAACCGTGAAGGAAATCGTAACGATGCGACTGGAGGAACGATTCTCCACCCAACCCGTGTCATAGGCGTAGCTGACGGGGATCGAGGGGGGCGGGGCCTCCTGGGCAAGGCTCGACGTGCACAGGGCGCCAAGGAGGGCGAGGGGGGCCAAGGTGTATTGATTGATGCGGAGCTGCATGGGATTGGGGATCTGTGGCGGCCCTGGATAGGACCAAGAGAAAAGACTGCGCGAGTTCCTGGGATCGACCCAGGCGGCACGAGAAGGTTGCCAGATAAGTCCGACGAGCGGGGCAACGAATCGGTTCCCCCAGACTCAGCGAGTCCTGGGATCCACGCCCGCAGGTGTTCTGGCCATATCCTGGCCCCTCGGCTGGGCGCCTAGCTCATCAACCCTTTCAGCTTGCCAGGCTTGTATCCGGGGAAGAAGTCGCGAGGTAACTCGAAGTTCATGTGCTTCGTCAGGACCTCGTTGAACACGTCGCGGAAGTCTGTGGTCACGTCAAGGTCCCGGGCCTGGTACAGGGCGTCATCTTCCAGCCCCTTCCACTTGCCGAGCACCTTGCCGCCTTTCACGCCGCCGCCCATCACAAGCATCATGCCGCCGTGACCATGGTCAGTTCCGTAGTTGCCGTTCTCGCGGCAGGTGCGTCCGAACTCAGTCATGACCATGACCGTCGTGTTTTCGAGGTGCGGGCCCAGGTCCTTCATGAATGCGGCCAACGAGCCGCCCAAGTTCGCCAGTCGGTTGGCCATGTTGCCCTCGCTCCCGCCCTGGCTGGAGTGCGTGTCCCAGCCTCCAATGTCTAGTGCCGCGACTTCGAGTCCCTCGTTGGCGCGAATCACCCGAGCCACATCCTTGAGCTTGTCTCCCAGAGAACCTCCAGGGTAAGTCACCCCATCCGGGCCATCCGAACTCTCAACGAGTTCGCGGAAGCGCTTCATCGTGGCCATCGTGTTGCGCCCGGTCTCGTACACGATCCCGCCCTTGGTCTCAGCGCGCGAGACCTCGCCCATGTCCATGCCATCATCTTCCATGGTTCCGTACAGCGGCCCGAACATGGCGAGCGTGTCGTCGTCATTGAGCACGCGCCTCGAAGGCACGGCCAGCACTGCGTGCGGACCCCGCAGAGAGCGCGGCAACAATCCCTGCATGGCGAGGGCCCGCAGGATGTTGGCCTTCTCGACTTCGCCACGGCGCGGCTTGCGCGCGTCGTGAGAGAGGGCCAGGTAGCGGTTCAGCCAGCCGTCGTGGATCGTGCGCAGCCCGGGCGCCGCGCGCTCCATGAAGTCTTGGGCGTCGAAATGGCTGCGCGTGGAGTGCGGCGAGCCCACACACACGATCGGCGCGAGCTGTTCGGCTTCCCAGAACGGCATCAAGTCCGACAAGGCCGGGTGCAGACCAAACTGCTTGTCCAGTTTGAGCGCACCACCGTCGCTCTTGGGCGGCGCGATGGCAAGGGTAGGCCGGATGTCGTAATAGCGTTTGGTGCCGTAGGGCACGACGATGTTCATGGCGTCGGCGCCACCCCGCAGGAAGATGCTGACCACTGCGGGAAGAGGGTCGTCCTTGCCCTTGGGTGCCAGGCAGGCGGCACTGACGCTGTCGAGTGAAGCCAGGGGCAGGCTAGCTAGACCGACACCCGTTGTCTGGAGCAGGCGGCGACGGCTGATGGAGTTGAGAGTCATGGCAATAGATCCGTGGTGGGAGTGCGCGCTTTACTGCTTTTGGAAATCGGGCGAGCCGAGAATGATGCTGATCAGGTCCGGGGCGAGTTCTTCCACATGCTTGTTGTAGCCCAGGTCGATATACTCGCGCAGGGTCTTGCCGAGTGCAGCTCGGGTTTCCCCGCCGGCACCGGAGGGCAGGAAGCGTTCGAGCAGCAGACCATTCCAGGTAGGCGGCTCGTGGGCTTCGAGTTCCTTGTAGATACCCTGCGAAACCTTGACGCCGCTGATCTTGCCGCGCAGGAGATCTCTGGAGAACTTCCAGCGCACGGCGAAGGCTCCCGGATCGAGCCAGGCCTCAGCCTGGTCGTAGTACCCGGTGGGGTCCTTGCACAGATACAGCTGTTCGTTCATGGCATTCAATGCGGAGTGTATGCTTGAACAGTCATCAATCTCAGCGTCGGTGGCTCTCAACGCCGAGACCACGAACTCAAAGGGCCTCTTGAACTTGGCCCGGATGTTCTGCGGAGCGTAGAACTCCTCGTCGCTCGCGATCGCACGGTACACCTCGGGTAGATCCCCCTTGCTCTTGCGGAACACCTTGGCGATGCGTTCGACCAGGTCCCCGTTGGGGTTGTCGTTGATGAGGTGTCGACACAACTTCCAGGCGATGAACTCAGATGTTCCTTTGTGCTTGGCCAGCATGGCCAACAGCTCATCGCCCTCGGCCACCGGCTCCTTGGAGTTGGCCTTGATTGTCGAGCGCAACACGCGTTTGTTGCCGGTCGCGTGCATGCTCTCGCTGAACCTGAAGCCCAGGGGCTTCTCCCGATCGTTCTCGATCGTCCAGCCGGTCAGAATGCGGGCTACCGATTCCACATCCTCTTGGGTGTAGTAATTGTCCACGCCTAGGGTGTGCAGCTCGAGCAGCTCGCGGGCGTAGTTCTCGTTCAGGCCGCGTTGGGCAGCGATGTCACTGGCCTGTTCTGCCTGCTCCCGCGATCGCGTTCGCTGCCGCACCCGCAGCTCGACTTGCCTGAGTTCTGCCTTTGTGGGTGGCCTGCGCGAGACGGCGTTATCCAAGTAGGTCAACATTGCGGGGTGCTTCGCGCTCGCGGAGAGCATGTCTCCGAAGGTCCCGAACACCCTGGCCCGGATCACCTCACGCTCGTACTCGGTGGCGTAGTAGCGCACCGCACCAACATCGGTGGCTACCGCGAAGTGGTTGCGGAAGAAGTCACAGGCGACCTCCTTGAACTGGTCGTCGCCGTAAACGGCATTGAGCAACACGCTGTCGCGCAGTTCAGCGGACGGCACGTAGCGTAGCCGTTGTCGACGACTGCGCTCTTCCCTGCTCAAGGTGTCCGGAATGGGCAGGGAGTACTCGGTCATGACCTCACGGTTAGAGAGCGCGTAGGAGCCCAGTTTGATCAGCTTGCGCGTCAGGCGTTGGCTAGGAAGAGCGCGCCCCTCCAATTGCTTGTCCAGCCACGCCTCGGGCCCAATCTTAGTGACTTCCTCCAGCAGTGCGGGCGTCGGCCCAAGGCTGAAACGGTTCAGGAAATGGTGGGCACGGCGGCGGTCGTCAAGGTAAGGGCGGGACATGATGCGGGAGCTTGCGAAGTGCGTAGGAAGTCAATGGCGGGGGGGCAGTTTAGCGTTGCCGTCGGGTTGGCGGGCAGACTCTCTCGGATAGCTCGAAGAGCAGGCCCAGGAGGGGATGGGGGACGCCTTCTGTACTAGTCACCCCAACGGGCGTGGGAACGAAATGGTGGTGTCAAAGCGGCCGCGGTCCCGTCGATTGCCCGTACAAGGGCAAAGGTCCATGGGCGATCGGGCTAGACTGGACGTCCCATGAACTCCCAGCACACCGGCGAGCCTGAGCGGCCTGCTTCGGCCCTCCGAGCGCGTCTCGGTCGGCTGAACCCCGGGGCCCTAAGCCTCTACGCCATCGCTGCGGGATTCACCACCTACTTCTGCATGTACGCCTTCCGCAAGCCCTTCGCGGCGGCGACGTACGAGGGCATGCAGTTCATGGGCAAAGAGACGGATGTGAAGACCGTCTATGTGATCGCCCAGGTCATCGGCTACACGATCTCGAAGTACGTGGGCATGCGGGTCTGCAGTGAAACCGGAGTGAAGGGCCGCGCGCGCTTGCTCGTGAGCCTGATCTTCGCCGCCTGGCTCTCGCTGCTGCTGTTCGCCGTTCTGCCCGGTTCCCTCAAGGTCCTGGCCATCTTCGCCAACGGCCTACCCCTCGGCATGGTCTGGGGCACCATCGTCTTATACCTAGAGGGCCGCCGAACGTCGGAGTTCATGTTGGCGGGCATGTCCTGTTCCTACATCGTGGCCAGCGGTGTTGTGAAAGACGTCGGGCGTTACCTGATGACATCCTGGGGAGTGACGGACTACTGGATGCCGTTCGCTACTGGGGCTCTATTTCTGCTGCCGTTCCTGTCGGCAGTGTGGATGCTGTCCCAAATGCCCGCACCCACGACGGCGGACCGCGAGGAACGCTCGTTGCGTTCGCGCATGGACTCAGAGGACCGCTGGGCTTTTCTGCGCGAATTCGGCTTGGGTATGGGCCTGCTAACGGGCATGTACTTCTTCTTGACGGCCTACCGCGACTACCGAGACAACTACGGGATCGAGATTCTGACCGACCTGGGACTAGGTGAACGGGCTGGCATGTTCACACAAACCGAATTGCCGATCGCGTTTGGCATGCTCATCGCACTCTCTTTGCTGTCCCTGGTACGCGACAATCGTCTAGGCCTGATGTTCGCCTTTGCAATCATGATTGTCGGCCAAGTTCTGATGGGAGTGTCTACCTGGATGCTCAGTCGAGGGTGGGTCGATCCGATCACATGGATGACCCTGGTCGGGCTAGGTGCCTACCTGACCTACGTGCCCTTCGGCTCAGTCTTGTTCGATCGCCTGCTGGCCTACACGCGTTTTGCCGGAACGGCCGTCTTCGCGATCTACCTCACCGATGCAGTGGGCTACACCGGCACCGTGGGTCTGCTGCTCTACAAGGAGTACTTCGCGGCTGACATTTCTAGGCTCGAGTTCTTCAATCAGCTCACCTACTTCATGAGCGTAGGAGGCTGTGCGTCTCTCATCGTCGCGCTCCTCTACTTCATGCGCTGCGGGCCGGTCAAGAAATGAGGGGGCTGATCGGAAGCGTGCTGTGTGGGACCGGACTGGCTCTGGCGGCCTGTTCCGAAGCAGAGAGGTTCCCCATGACGGACGTCACGCGTGAGGCCGGTTTGGAAATGACCTTGACCTCGGGCCGCACGCCCGCGAGCCAGTTGTTGGAAGTCAAGGGCGGGTCGCTGGCCCTCTTCGATAGTGACGCAGACGGGGATCTAGACGTGTTGGTCCCCAACGGAGCGACTCTCGAGAGTCCCACTCTGGGCCCCGGTGCGCGCTACTTCGAAAATCAAGGGAGCATGAAGTTCATCGACCGCACGCAGTCAGGCGCCTTGAACTTGCGCGCGTGGTGCTTTGGCTGTGCGGTTGCCGATGTGGATGGGGACGGTTTCGAGGACGTGTTTGTCACCTGTTGGGGCACAAACGTTTTCTTGCGTTCCCTAGGAGATGGCCGTTTCGAACACCTGGGACCGGACGCCGGCTTCGAAGCCAGCCATTGGAGCACAGCTGCCTGTTGGGGAGACCTGGATGGTGACGGGGACCTGGACTTGTACGTCGCCAACTACGTCGTCTTCGATCCCGGTTCGCCGCCCGAGCCCACGCGCTTCCGCGGCGCAGACGTCTTCGGAGGTCCGGTCGGCCTGCCTGCCGAACCAGACGAGGTCTATGAAAACTTGGGCGCAGGGGAGTTCCGCGAGGTCAGCGCCCTGTGGGGCTTTCGAGACGTGCCCGCCTCCTACGGCTTGGGCGTCAGCATCATCGACGTGGATGGGGACGGAGTGAACGAAGTGATCGTCGGTAATGATTCCCAAGCCAACTTCCTCTTCCGCCGGGACCCCGCTGGTCGCTTCGAAGACGAAGGCCAGTCATCGGGAATTGGTCTGGACGAGAATGGATGGGGGCAAGCGACCATGGGGATAGCGATTGGAGATGTAAATGGCGACCGCTTGCCAGACGTGTTCAGCACGAACTTCATGGCCGATCCCAATACCCTGCACGTGAACCTCGGCGCGGGGCGTTTCGAAGACCGCAGCCGGCGCATGGGCCTGGCCCTGGAGAGCATGGCCTCCCTCGGCTGGGCCTGCGCGTTCCTGGACCTGGACCTAAACGGGAGCGAGGAGCTGTTGGTGTTCAACGGCCACGTGTATGCACGGACCACTACCGAGTCCATGGGCTGGCAACACAGCCAGCAACCCCTGCTTCACGAACGCGTGGACCAACGATTCGTGCGGGTGAACCCGGCTTGCGACGCAGGTTGGCTCAGGGAGAGCCACTGCGATCGAGGGGCAGCCTTTGGGGATCTGGACGGGGATGGCGACCTCGACATTTTGGTGGCCGAATCCAACGGGCCTTTGCGGCTGCTGCGCAACGACGCGCGGCGTGGCAACTGGATGATCGTGCAACTGATCGACGACAGAGAGGGCGCCACCAATCGAGGAGGCCTGGGCGCGCGCTTGGTCTTGGATCCAGAGAAGGGATCCCGCGTTGAACAGACGCGCTGGCTGGTAGGCGGCATGTCCTACCAGGGTGCATCGCCTGCCCGCGCACACTTCGGCTTGGGCGCAGACTCGGGTTCCCATGCCGTCGAAGTCCTTTGGCCGGACGGGCGACGTCAGCTCTTTGCTGACTTGGCGGCAAACCAGGTTCACGTCCTGCACAGGGAGCCTGCGCGATGAACCGATTGGCATGTTGGCAAGGACTCATGCTTCTCGCGGCGTGCGCTCCCGCGACCGATGGCTCTATCCAGCGCCTGGACGCTGCGCTGCCGCGTTTTCAATCCGAGGACCCACCGGCCAAGTCAGTAGACGAGCGTGCGGCCGCGATTCGCTTGCTGCTGGGTCAGGCGCGGTGGAAATCAGCCCAAGCGGAACTCGAGCGCTGGTGGCAGTCTGAGGCCGCCGGTGAGGCCGCATTCCTCCTCGGCTGGATGCACCACAAACAGGGGCACTTCGCCCTGGCCTTGCCATGGCTCGAGAGGGCCTTGGCAGCGGGCCCGACCTACCCCAAGGCGCGCCAGGTGTTCTTCCTCTTCGGGCGTTGCTTGCAAGAGTCCGGCCACTTGAAAGAAGCGCGCAGGGCCTACGAGGCTGACGGCCTGTTGTATCCGGAAGGGGGGGACAGTCCTTTCCGGTTGGCCCTGCTCGACTTCGAAGAAGGCCAACTGGTCTCCTGCGAGGCACGCCTGATCACGGCCCTGGAGCGGTTCGATACTCCCCGAGAGAAAGCCAAGGTGCTCGCTCACCTGGCCGACTTGCATCTGGCCCGCGATGAGCTCGGCCCCGCCCGAGCGCGACTGGAGGAGTGCGTCAAGCTCTATCCCCACTACGAGGCCTTCTACAAGTTGTCGAAGGTCTGCGCACGCCTGGGTGACGAGGCTGCCGCGCAAGCCGCCCTCGAGCAGCATCGCTACTGGCGTGAGAGAACTCAGCCGAGTCGCGGTCAATAGGCGCGTGGGGTGTGCGGTCTTGCGCTGCTACACTCACAACCTCATGGGCCATTCCTCTCGAACGCTCTGTCTGATCGGTCTTGCCACATGTCTGGCGGCGTGTGGAAGCGATTCACAGGGGCAAGTACATCAGCGCTTGGCCCTGGGCTTTTCTCCCCCGCCCTTGAATGACCTCAAGGACCTCGAGTGGCAGGGCCGGCCGGTGACCATCACTTCGAATGAGGCCGAAGGGGCTCGCTTTTCCGTTGAATTGACGCCGCGATCTTGGGAGTCGATGGGCTCCAACGTCTGGCGCGCCGCCCGTCCTTTCGCTGGTCTGGCGCTAGGGGCTGATTCCGAATTAGTGGGGCACTCGCCGCAAGGCATTCCTCGGGAAATCCGGCAGCACCTACTGCCCGTTTCCGATCAGCACCAGCAAGTTGCGCTGCAAGGTGTCGCTCTCGATGCGGACTTGCACTCGCTACTGGGTCAGATCAAAGCGCGGCCAGCCTTCTTGCTGGCAGGCCCATGGGTCTACTTGTTGAGTGAGGATTCCGCCGCTCCGCCCGACCTGTTCAGGCTGAGCGAGACGCTCGATCTAGGGTCCGGTCAGAGTGGGGCCTGGCGAGTGGAGTTGGGTCCTTACTCGGTGGAGGGAGTGCCCCTGCTCTCCTCACAAAGCGCGAGTTTCGAGTTGGAGATCGAGGCGGCTACGAGCCTGCGCACGCGCATCCTGGCTGTTGGCGATCCCCAGCACGAAGCGCGCTTCCGCGCGACCTGGAACGGGAGGACAGTGTTGGACGAGGCGCAGTCATTTGACTCGGTTCCCCAACCCAGGGCCCTCGACATCTTCTTGGGGAACGAGCCTGGGGCAGGAACTCTGACTCTGGAGGTTCAAGGAGGGCAGGCGGGATTTACGGCCTTCTTGAAGCCCGTCCTCTGTCCGCCGGAGGACCGCCTTGCGGAGTCGGACGCACTCGATGTCGTCTTGCTGCTTGCCGACACCTTTCGTGCCGACAACCTCGCCGCGTGGGGCGGAGATCCCGATCTCTGCCCCTCCCTCAACGAATTCGCCGCGACCGGACGCCGTTTCCAAAATGCCCGCGCCCCTGCTACTTGGACCCTGCCAAGTCACGCGGCAATGTTCAGCGGACTCTACCCGCCACAGGTTTCTGTGCGCCTGTTCAAGGACCGCCTTCCGGAAGGAGCTTGGACCCTGGCCGAGCATTTTCAGCAGGCGGGTTATCGAACGGTGGCACTGACCGACGGGGGCTTCGTTGGACGGCCCTTCGGTTTTGCCCAGGGTTTCGAGTGGTTCGAAGAAGGCGAAGTGGACGTGCCGCGCATGCTGGCCGCTGTGCAGCGTGAAGTGGACGCAGACGATGGGCGGCCGCTGTTTCTCTTCGTGCAAAGCTATCGAGCTCACGAGGAGTATCGCGTGGACGAACCCACACGCGCTCGCCTGGGAGACAAGTACCCCCTCGATAGGCCCATTCCCGAGCTGACCCAGGCGATCGCTGGTGCCTACAAGGACCTACCGCGCGGGAATCCCGTCACGGGACCCATGAACGATGTCTTCAGCGCCTACGAACGCTGGTATCGAGGCGCGTCGGCGGATTTGGGGCGCGCCTTTGGCTCCATTCTGCAGACCCTCGCCCGCGCTGGGATTCTCGATCAGGGCGTCGTGGCTTTCACGAGCGACCACGGTGAGTCCTTTGGTGAGCACGGCGTGTTTGGCCACGGCCGAGGTGTGTGGGACGAAGAGGCCCTCGTGCCACTTGTCGTACGGGCCCCCGATCTCGCGCCCACCGACGACTCCTCACCCGCAAGTCTCGTGGACCTGCCGCGCACCTTGACGGACCTCGCTGGTATAGCGGTGCACCCCGATTGGATCGGGCGCAACCTCTGCAGGGGGTCCGACACACCACCTATCGTCAGTTACCAGTCACGGCCTTGGCTGAAGCAACTCGACCTGGCCGTCGTGCACCGCGGACGCAAGTGGATCCTCGACGCACGCGATCAACAGGTGCTGCGTGTCTACGACGTGGCCCGCGACCCGGGTGAGCTGCGGAACCTGCACACGCTGGGAAGTCCCGAACAGTTGCTCGACGACTTGCGTACCCTGCTCGAGACCTTGAACTCGCCGCTGATTCACGGGCAGGAGGCGCAGACCAGTTCGGCCGTGCAGGCGCAGCTCGATGCGATGGGGTACGGGGGCGCCGGCGAAGAGGACTAGCTCGGCGGCACAAGCAACAATCGGGGCATGCGTGTACTGTGCGCGAATGCTCACACTGCCCATGGCGCTTCATCTGGCGCTAGTCGTTCCTCTCGCCAATTCTCCGCAGGATGCACCGCGGCCCAACGTCATCCTGATCGTGACTGACGATCAGGGTGTTGCGGCGGGCTGCTATGGCGATCCGGACATTCACACTCCCAACATGGATCGCTTGGCCGCAGAAGGAGTGATCTTCGAGAACGCCTTCTGCACAACAGCAAGTTGCAGTCCCAGTCGGTCTGTTCTGCTCACCGGCGAACACAACCACTCCAATGGCCAGTACGGACTGGCTCACAGCGCTCACCACTTCATCGGTCGGGATGGTGTCCGCAGCTTCCCCGCCGTGATGAGCGAGGCCGGGTACCACACGGCGCGCGTCGGCAAGTACCACGTCCTGCCCGAGAAGAACTTCCCCTTTGACGAAGTCATCGCGGCCGGGGCGCGCAACCCGGTGAACATGGCCAGGAAGTGCAAGCACCTCTTTGATCTTGAATCGGAGGAACCCTTCTTCTTGTATTTTTGCACTTCAGATCCTCACCGCGGCGGTGGCGTGGCGGGGGATCTGCCCGGAACGCCCGATCGCTTTGGCAACAAGGAGCGCAAGGGGGTGGAGTCGGCGCCCTTTGAACTAGATTCTCTGCAGCTCCCGGCTTGGTTGCCGGACACGCTGCAGGCCCGAGCGGAGTGGGCTCAGTTCTTGGAATCCGTTGAACGCGTGGATCAAGGCCTCGGGCAGTTGATGCAGTTTCTTGAGGCCAGCCCCGCCGCCGACAACACGCTCGTGATCTTCACATCCGATCACGGACCCGCATTCCCCGGCGCCAAGACCACGGTCTACGATCCTGGGTTGCGCGTAGCCCTCATCGCCAAGGGCCCAGGGGTACATGCCGATGGCCGCAAGATCGCAGCATGCGTGAGCCTGCTTGACTTCGCACCCACGCTTGCCGACTTCTGCGATCTGGAGCGTTCCAGCAGGTGGCAAGGCCGCTCCTTCGCCGGCTGGCTGAGCGGACCGGATCCCGAGGATTGGACCGACGAGGTATTTGCGTCGCACACTTTTCACGAGGTGACCATGTACTACCCAATGCGCGTGCTGCGCACGTCCCAGTACAAGCTCATCTGGAACATCGCGCACCCCTTGGAGTTTCCGTTCGCCAGCGACCTCTGGGGTTCCTCCACCTGGCAGCGCACCCTCTCCGATGGCCCCGATGCCGAATACGGACCGCGCACAGTGCAGGCCTTCCTGTGGCGACCCGAGTTTGAGTTGTACGACCTGCAGGCTGATCCGCTTGAGGTGACCAACCTCGCCACGCGTGGCGAGCACACAGAAATTCTCAGCTCCATGCAGGACCGTCTGCGGGAGTGGATGGGAAAGACCCGCGATCCTTGGAAGGTGAAGTGGGAGCGCCAGTAGCGGCGAGTTCTTACCCGATCCGCACGGGGCCTGACGCGGGACTGCGCAGCCCGTGCTACCCTCAGGGGACCATGGTCTTTCACCGCATCCTGTTGTTGAACAGCCTGTTCCTCCTCGCGCCCGCGGTGGCCCAAGAGCCCGAGGCTTCCCCTGCGGCTCAAGAGCCCGAAGCCCCGGGTGACGTGCAAGGCTCACTCGAGCGGGAGGAAATGTGGCGCGCCCCGACGGCGGAGGAGTGGGCCAAGCCTTGCTTGATCACCTGGCAACGCACATTTGACGACGCCTGGGCTGTCTCAGAGGCCACGGGCAAACGCGTGCTGGTTTGCGTCAACATGGATGGGGAGATCGCTTCCGAACACTACGCGGGGGTGCGCTACCGCCAACGGGAGACGGCAAAGCTCTACGAGCCTTACGTGTGTGTCATCGCATCCACCTATCGGCACACTCCGAATGACCATGACGAGCACGGGGAGCGGATTCCCTGTCCACGGTTCGGGACCGTCACCTGCGGTGAGCACATCGCCATCGAGCCGATCCTCTACGAGAAGTACTTCGAGGGCAAACGCATCTCCCCGCGCCACATCGCGTTGTCGCGTGAACCCGAGTTGAGCGCTGGCGAGGTGCCGGGCGAAGAGGTCTATGACGTCTACTACGCCTTCGACACCAAGAGTGTCTTTCACGCCATCATGACGGGCACGGGCAACCCGCCCGAGCAGGTCATGCCCGATCGGAGTCTGGCCGATGCGCCGCGCCTCACGGCCAGTCGCGATGTGGGTGATCGCGAGTTCGTGGAGCAGGCCTACCGGAAGGGTACTCGCTCGGAACGCCGGGCGATTCTGCAGGCCGCCGTGGCGAACACCGAGGTCCCTCAAGTGGATTTGTTGCGCTTGGCGCTCTTTGGTGAGGACGAGGAGTTGCGGCAGGTGGCTTGGCAAGATCTTTCCGAGAACGCACCCGACAGCGCTGTGGGATTACTCGGTGACGCGCTTGACGTCATGACCGATGAGGCCGAACGCGGCCCACTAATTGAGGCCCTCGATCGCCTGGGTGCTGGGTCGACCAAGGCCAAGACCCTGGCGCAAGTGCACCGCGGACTCGGCGAGCGTTCTGACGTGATCGACCAAGAACAGTGGAGCGCCGCGCTTCTGCGAGCCGAGTACCGGGTCGACAGTACAGGGCGGCTGGACCTGGTCGACGAGTTGCAGAGCCGCGCGGATCAAGCCGAGACGCAGCCCCAGGACACCGACGCCCTGCTTGAATTGGCCGAGTCGTACTTGCGCCTGGCTGTCGAGGAGCAGCATGAGCCTCGCTTCCGACGCCTGTTGCTCGAAGACGCGCGCCGCACCGCTGCCATGGCTGCAGACAAGGGCGCGGATGATTGGCGTGTGCACAGCATCGCCGCGGCGACCGCGCAGGAGCTGGGGGAGACCCGCTTGGCTCGCGAGCACGCTGCACTGGCCGTGCGGTCCATGCCAGCCGACACCAGTACTTGGAGCACGATGGTCGTACTCGATTTGTTCGCGGCGGGTCGCCAGCGCGATATTGCCAACGCCTACCGAGACAAGGAGGAGTGGCCGCGCGAGTGGTTGACAGACTTGCACGCCGCGCACGCCCTCTTGGCCGTTCACCCCTTCGGGAAGGACGAGCACGCTGCACGCTACTACGACTTCCTCGTCGCAATCGGGGCCGGAGCCCACGCCAAGGATGTGCTGGATGAAGGGCTCGCGCGCTTTCCCGATTCATGGGACCTGCACGCCCGCCTGCGTACCAGCGTCCTGCGGCGTCAACGCGTCGGTGCGTTCAATGGTCTGGAAGCTGTCTATGATTCCATGTTGAGCAAGCCAGACGCTTCCCCGCACTTGCACTGGTTCGCGGGCTACGCCTCACTCGTCGTGGCCGAACACAACCGACGCGTTCGCGACGTGCCGGCTGCCCAACGGGCCTACGGCCGAGCGATTGAGCACTACGAGAAAGCGGTGGCGGTCAATCCGGCGAGTCGCGCCAGCTCAGATCACTACGTAGCGATGGCACTGGCTGGTCGCAGTCGCTTGGCTATGGAGAGTGGGGATGATGCGGAGGCACTGAAGCTCGTCCTGGCTTCGTTCGCTCGGCGCCGGGAGGCCTCAGCAAGTATGGATGGATTGGGCTTCTCCGCCGTGGGAACGGCCAAGACTCTGCTCGCAAGACTCAAGGAAAGGGAGCTCGGGGCCGAAGCAACCCAGTTGCAGGCCGCCCTCGACAGCCTTGAACCCGAGTGGCTCATGTTGCCCGAGAACGAACGAGGCGGCCGGCCCAGTACCGACGCCCGTCGCTTCCGTCGTAACAACCGCCCCGATCGCTCCGACCGTTGATCCTTGGCCCCAGGACCCTGACCATGCGTTGTCTTTCAATCTGCGCTCTACTGCTCGCCTCTTGCTCTACCCTCTCCAATCGCTCGCACTGGATCAGCGGTGACCACGCCCAAGCCCAGCTCGACCGTTTGTCTGCGCTTGAAGGCAGCTGGTATACCGCGGACGGCAGTCAAGCCGAACCCGTCTTGACCTACCAGACCATCGCGGCAGGCAGCGTCGTGGTCGAGACCCAGTTCGCCGGTCAGCCGCACGAGATGATGACCGTTTACTACTTGGAGGACGATGCCCTGAAGCTAGTTCACTATTGCGCTCTCGGGAATCGCCCGCGCATGGTGGCTCAGTCCAAAGAAGGCGCTGATCTGTATTTCGCGCTCGACGGCCGCGGCGGCCTCTCTTCGGTCAATGAGAACCACATGCATAGCGCGGAATTTCACTTCGAGGGTGTGGATCGCATGAGCCAATCCTGGGCCCTGTACCGCGAAGGCGTCGAAGTCGAGTCCCACGGTTCCGAGTTGGAGCGGCGTCCGGCACGCGCTAGCGACGACCGGTAGTGAAGTTCGGCCCTCTCCTCCTGACCCTCATCACCGGTATGGGCTCGTGCTCACCGCACTCGCCAGCGCCGGGACCGGTGCCGTTGGATTCGCCGTCTCAGATGCAGGGGTTCTTGAGTTCGTCCAACTTCTACCTGGTCGGAGATGACACGGACTGGTGGGCGTTTGATGACATGAACGGATTTCGAGCCCATGTCGAGGGCCTGGATCTCGCGGGCGTGTGGTCGGCCACCGTTGATGAACTGCAGCTGAGTGAATTAGGGACAGCCCCTGATCGCGTGCTGCTCCTGCGTTGGCTAGACGGCAAGCTGAATATCGAAATCGACGGCCGCCAGTACCGCCGCAGGGGTAGCGTGCGCTAGTCGGCCAGGACCGCTCAGCGGCTGAAACGCAGCATGTAGTTCTCACTCAAGCCCACCCTCAGCTCTTCTTCGAACCTGAAGCCCGCCGCCTCGATCTCCGCTCGAAAGGTCGCCTTGTCGGCACGTACGTGACCCAACAGCCACTCGCTTGAAACCCCGGGGATGCGCTCGAAGTCCACGACGTAAAGGTGTCCGCCATCCGCCAGAGCACGTCGCAGGCTGGCGAGGGTCGTCTTGGGGTAGGTGAAGTGGTGGTAGGTGTCGCAGATGAAAATCGAGTCGACTGAGTTCTCGGCTAGCTCGCAGTCCTTCTCGGTGCAGTGGGTGACCTGCACATTCGTCAACGCCTCATCCTCCGAGCGCTGCCGTAGGTGTTCCACGAACCGTGGGCTGATCTCAACTGCAAACAGCGTTCCCGCAGAGCCTACAGACTTGGAGAACGGTTCGAGGAACAGGCCGGTCCCTGCTCCCACATCAGCGACTCGATCCCCATGTTTGAGCTCAAGGGCCTCCAGAATCTCACCTCGTCTCAAGGCCACCTCGCGTGACTCCAGCGCGAAGCGGGTGACCCATTCATCGATCTGCAGGTCCTCGTCGAGGAAGCGATCGTTCAATCCCTCGCGCACGGCCTCCTCGGGAGGCGCGCTGGGGGACGCACAGCAGGCACACGCGGCCAAGAAGATGACAGTTTGGAGAAGTCGGTGCTGCATGGGGACCCGATTGTCGTGTGGTTTACAGAAGGAATCCGGCGATTCTACCCCAAGAACGCTCCATTTCAGGCATTGTTTGGGTCGGTCCAAACATCCACCCACAGCCCCTCGCAATTCCATGACGACTGCATTCAACCAAAACCTTCTTCCCGCCCTGGCTACCAGCCTGCTCGTGCTCGTCGGAAGTGCGGGAGCCAACGCCACTTTGGGGGCGAGCCTCCAACCTCAAAACCCTGTCCGCCGGCCTGCCACTCGTCAGGATCGGAGCCAAGATGAGGAGATGAGGGCCGCCAGGGCCAAGCTCGAGGAAGCCGTGCGCTCGGGGAAGATCACCCGGGAAGAGGCGCGCGAGAAGCTCATGGCGCTCAGAGAGCGTGCACGAAACACCGAGCGGGGCGCGCAGGACGCTCGTTCGAGGGAGGCTGGCTCCGGTCCCGAAGCCGATCTGGCCCGGGCTGAAGCGGAGCTGAAGGAAGCCGTCAAGGCGGGCAAGATCAGCGCCGAGGACGCCAAGCGTCGATTGCAGGGCCTACGTGAGCGCGTGGCCCAAGCCAAGCAGGCCCAGGAGCAGGAACGGGCCCGCAAGACCCGCGAGGAATTCGCACGTGCCGAGAAAGAAATCATGGCCGCCGTCGAGTCCGGTCGCATCAGCAGAGAGGACGCTGAGAAGCGTCTGACTCAAATGCGTGAGCATCTTCGGCAAGCATCAGCCGGTGGTCAGCAGGGGCCGAACCCGCGTGAGGAATACGCGCGTGCGGAGAAAGACATCATGGCCGCCGTGGAGTCTGGCAAGATCAGCAGGGAGGAGGCCCACAAGCGCCTGACCCAAATGCGTGAGCGCATGGCTCAGGCGAACAAGGGTGGGCAGCAAGCTCCCGATCTGCGCGAGGCCTACGCCCGCATGGAGCGTGAACTCGAGGCGGAAGTGAAGGCGGGCAACATCAGTGCTGAAGAAGCCGAGAAACGTCTCGTCGGATTCCGGCATCGCCTCGAGGCAGCCAGGAGTGGCGGTGGAGGCGGTGGCCAGGCGGGAGCCGGTGAGGCGCGCTTCGAGGAGTACCACAAGTACCTCGAAATGGCCGTGAAGATGGGTGACATGACACCTGCCGAAGCCGACGCCAAGCGCAAAGCGTTCCGCGAGCGTATGGCTCAGCGTACGCGATCCGCCGAGGAACACAGCAAGAGCGAAGAGCACAGTCGCGGGGAAGAGCACCGTCGTGGCGAAGAGCGCAGCCGCGGGGAAGAGCACCGTCGTGGCGAGGAGCGCAGCCGCGGGGGCGTTCGTGGCCGTGAGGGCGACGGCGGTCGGGGCGCTGAGCGCGGCCGAGGCGGCGAAGGCGGTCGCGGGCCCGGCGAAGGCCGACGCGGGAGCGGCGAGACGGACAAGCGCGACCCGCGCGCAGAATTCGCTCGCCAGCAGAAGGAGATATGGGACGCCGTGAAGGCAGGCAAGCTGAGCCGCGAAGAGGGCCGCGAGAAGCTTGAAGCCCTACGCAAGAAGATGCTTGGCGGAGACGGCGGTGAAGGCGGAGAACGCGGAGAACGCGGAGAACGCGGAGAACGCGGAGAAGGTCGTGGGGG
>CAYXTP010000010.1:0-20160 GCA_964467985.1 uncultured Planctomycetaceae bacterium | reverse complement strand
GCGGAGAACGCGGAGAACGCGGAGAACGCGGAGAACGCGGAGAAGGTCGTGGGGGAGAGGAGAGACGACGCACCCGCCGTGACGGGGGTCTGCCGATCTAGCCTGAGGGCCTATTTTTCGTCGCTGCTCGAGCTTTTGCTGCGGCCAAAGATGGCTGCATAGCTTTCGTATTGGTCCGGGGAGAAAATGCGGCGAAGGGTCTCGTGGTGATTCTGCTCATTCAGGCGCTTGGTATCACCCAGCGTCGACTTGTCAGCACCCTCTTCCCAGCGGCGGGTGAGGTCTGCGTCAGCCTCGGCCTTGGCGGCCCAGGCCGTGCGCAGGTCAGCCTTCTGGGCCGCCCCGAGGTTTAGCTGCAGAGCGAGCTTGTCCACGGCGCGGTCGATCGCATCCTCACGTCTCTGGAGCTTGACCTGCTCCTTGGCTCGTTCCTCTTCCCGTCGAATCGTGGCCAGGGCCTGCTCGACCTTCGAACGTAGGTTGGCGGTCAAGGGAGCGTTGCGAGTCTCCATCTCTGCCATCCAGTTTCGCACTTCCTGCTCGAACGCCCCATCGTAGGCCGTCTCGGCAGGCAGCCGTTCGCCACGCACGGGCCGCATCTCCAAGTTCTGAATGCGATCGGCCAGCTCTTGAATCTGCTCCTGCAGCTTCTGGTTCTGTCCAAGCGCCACAGAGTCTCGCCACTGCTTCGCAGGTGCCGTTGGCGCGGGGGGCTCGTGCAGCAGCGTGGAAGTCAACGCTGCCACGCCGACGCTGAGCACGACGACCAGCAATACGTGTGTCGGAGAGAGACTCTTCATGAGATGTGACAGAAGGCGACTTAGCCACTCCCTAGCCTAACCTCAGCCCATCGAGTTGGTGGCGAGGAACGCTCCTAGAGTCGTCTTGGGTCGGCGACGGTCTCCAATCCGCCAAGGGTTCAATTGGCGCTAGTTGGTCTCTCGCGCCACGGCATGAGTTGGATGGAGCGGCTGATGGGACTCGAACCCACGACATTCAGCTTGGGAAGCTGACGCTCTACCAACTGAGCTACAGCCGCATCCAGGGCGGGAGAGGGTACGGAGCGGGGTTTGTGCCTGTCAACCGGATCGGGGGGCCAGGCTGGGCACAAGGGGTTACCCTGGTTGGCGCCGCGGCTAGGAACGGAACCCACGGAGTCCATCCGCGCAGAATCGTTACCCTTGGCAGAGTGCCGAGTCGGCGCACCCAGCCATCTCGAATACGAAGGACCGTAATCTATGCTGACCACCGTCACCCTGCTCGCTCTCGCACTCGCTCCAGGCCAGCCTCTGACGAGCCTGAACGCTCGGACTCTTGCCCAGGATTCGGCTGCAGATGACCTCAAGATGGTCTCCCACGACCTGGCCGGACTGAGTTTCGCTGAGCAGCAAGGCGGGGGCCAGGTTCTCTTACCTTCCTTGCGATGGAGCGAGAATGACGAGGAAGAATTCACCGAAGGGAGGATCTCCGGAGTCTCGCACTTTGTGGGGCTGATCGAGAGTCTCTATGGCGCGGGCCTCAGTGCTGAAGGCTGTCGAGCCACCTACACACCGGACGGACGCCTGCTGGTCGTCGGTCCCGCTCAACTACAAGCGGACATTGCGAACACAATCGAGTTCTTTCGGAGTGTGAGCGCAGCCTCTGCGGAGTTGACGCTGGACTTCGCGGTGATTCCGGGCAGCGTGGAAGTGCCCAGCTTGATCGACATCGATCAGGTCCCAGGCCTGCTCGAAGCTGCCAGTCGTCATTCAAGTCATGTGCTGCAGGTCTCCACGGGGAAGTCGGCGTCGATCGCTGCGGGTTGGCGCCGATACCTAGTGCTCGACTTCGACGTGGAGATTGCCCAGGGCACCGTGATCCTGGACCCGTTGATGGGAGACTTTTTCGAGGGCTTCAGCGCGACCGTGAGCGCGGCACCCTGCGAGGGGGGGCTGCTCCTGGGACTGATAGCCAAGCGCGGGGCGCGTCTCGATCAAACGCCCGACAAGGAACTGGGCATGCGGGCACTGTTGGGCGGAGAACACGGTGCCGAGTTCACAGATCTCTCGGCGAGTGTGCAGTCTCCGGCCAGCGCAAACCGCTCGTGTGCTTTCAGTGCCATGCTCCCAACGGGCAAGGCCTTGGTGGTGACCACTCGCGCCGGGGCCTCGGATGGCACAGAACTCATGATTCTGCGCCAATCGGGCGGACAGCTCTCGCCCTGGTCTGAGTACGACCTGGGTCAAGGCGAACGGCTTGTGTTTGCTGATCCCGCTTGCGCGCTGGCACCCAGAGTCGTGGCTAGCGGCAGAGGCTTGCTCGCGGGCGGGCCCTCCGGCCTGATCCCGATCCATTCGGACCCGCGCCTCAGTGTCGATTTCGCCCAGGTCGGTGCTGGCCTCGTCAAGGAAAGCATGTTGGCCAACCCGCGCACCAGCAACGTGGACGAAATGGGCCCGTGGCTTGTGCTTTGGCCTCGCCCCGGGAGTCGTGGCGGCGACTCGGCTGGCTCGCACGAAACCCAGCGTGCGCGATTCGACTCACTGCGCGCTTCGAGCAAGCAGTACGAAGTGGAACTGCGACTGCGTACCCCGGACGGCGACACCGGATCGCTCGTGCGTTTGCCACTGCGTGAGGGGACCTCGGCTTCCGTGGTCTTGGGTGTCGAGCGCCTGATGGTGCGCGACTACGACGTGGAGGTGGCTGGAAATTCGGCCACCCCCGATCCTACGATCGCTGCTTCGTTCGAGGGCTTGGCCCTTTGGATTCAGGTTTTGGATTCGACGCGGGATCAATTGCAGTTGAAGGTGCGCGGGGCCGTGAGCTACCCCGGGGCCACGGAGAGTGGGTCCGTGCAGACGCCCTTCTTTACCTATTTGGACCAAGCGGACGAACGCGATCTGACCCTGCGCGAACACGTGCACCTGACACCGACGAACGGTCGTTGGCAGACTCTGCTCGGTGACGCCACGGGCGGTGTCTCCGTCCAGGTCCTAGTGCGACCCCTGTGACCCCAGCCGAGTTGCCTTCCATGATTGTTCGTGCCTGCCTGACGACCCTCTTCCTTTTCGCCGTCCAGTCTCTGGCCCCTGCCCAAGACTGGCCCAATTGGCGCGGGCCCCAGCACGACGGATCCAGTGCGGTCGAGGGACTGCCCAAGACCTTCGACCACGAGCAGCACGTGCTCTGGAAAGCGACCCTGCCCGGACCCGGCGCGAGCACGCCAATCGTCGTTGGGCAGCGAGTCTTTTTGACGGCCGCGGACATCGAGCAGGGACAGTTGGTCGCCCTGTGTCTCGACCGGACGAGCGGCAAGGTGCGCTGGCAGCACTCGGCGGGTAGTGGCTACCAGCCGGATGGGCAGGGTGAACCCACCAGGATCAACCACCGCAGCAACTACGCTTCCCCGTCGGCTGTCTGCGACGGTGAACGCGTCGTGTTCTTCTTCGGCAACGCGGATCTCGTGGCCTATGACTTGGAGGGCAAGGAACTTTGGCGTCGCAATCTGCAAGCGGATCTAGGCGACTTCCAGTTTCAGTGGACGTTCTCTGCCACTCCGAGCCTTTGGGAGGGGCGCTTGGTCCTACCCATCCTGCAACGTGACGAACCCGTGCGTGACAAGGGAGATCAAGGGGCCGAGTCGTACCTGCTGGGCTTGGACCCGGCCTCTGGCGAGACGGCCTTCCGCGTTATTCGCCCGACCGAGGCGCGCGTGGAATCGAGAGAGGCTTACACCACGGCCATCCCCAATGTGACCGCATCGGGACGCAAGGAATTGATTGTCGTCGGTGGGGACATCATGACGGGGCACGATCCCCGCACGGGGGCAGAGCTCTGGCGTTGGGGCACCTGGAATCCCGGTCATCGCGAACAATGGTGGCGCGTCGTGCCCTCTGCAGTCGCCGGCAGCGGCGTGGCCTTGGCCTGTGGACCCAAGGGTGCGCCGGTCTTCGCCATCCAGTTGGACGGCAAAGGGACGCTGAACGACGAGAGCCTGTTGTGGCAGAGCGAGGGACGTCGCAATCCCGTCACCACCGATGTGCCCACACCCCTGTTCTACCGTGACCACTTCTATGTGTTGAGTGATCTGCGCTCTGCACTCTCGAAAATCGACCCCGCTTCGGGCGAGGTGCTGTGGACCACAGAGATGCCGCGCGATGCCAAGTGGCGGGCGTCGCCGACGGGTGCGGACGGTCGCGTCTGGTGCATGGATCACAACGCTCAAGTTGTGGCGTTGGACGCCGGCTCAGGAGAGATCGTGACTGTTGCTCAAATGGGGGGCGAGGACGGTGCGCGGGCGCGCAGTTCTGTGGTCGCGGCCCACGGCTGCCTGTTCATTCGCACAGACACTACGCTGTTCTGCGTCGGAACCGCCAAGTCGGACCCTGACGAGAAGTAGCCCCGCCCGCTCAGACGGTGCTCTTGACCTTCTTGCGCTCGCGCTTGCGCTCGAGTTCGTTCAGGGTGCGCTTACGTAGCCGCAAGCTGCCCGGTGTTACCTCGAGCAGCTCGTCGTCCTCGATGTACTCGAGACTCTCTTCGAGGCTCATGATGCGTGGGGGGGCGATCTTGACGTTGTCGTCGCGGCCCGAAGCGCGCATGTTGGTGAGTTTCTTCGTGCGACAGACATTGAGGGTCAAGTCTTCGGCACGGTTGTTCTCACCCACGATCATGCCTTCATAAACGGGCGTGCCCGGTGCCACGAAGAAGACGCCGCGGTCTTGCAGCCCGTCGATGGCGTAGGGAATGACCTCACCGGACCTATCGCCCACCAAGACCCCGTTGGTACGACGCGGAATCACCCCGCCGTCAGGGGCCCAGCGCTCGAACACGTGGGCCAGAATCGCCTCACCTTGACTTAGCGTGAGGAGAGCCGTGCGCGCGCCGATCAGGCCGCGCGAGGGGATCAGGAACTCGATCTTGGAGAGACTCCCGACCGCATCCATGTGGGTCATTTCACCGCGACGCCGGCCGAGGTACTCGATGATGCGGCCGGCGTTGTCCGCCGGGACTTCGACCGTGGCTCGTTCTACGGGCTCGCAGTTCACCCCGTCGACTTCTTTGATGATGACGTGCGGCTTGCCTACGCTGAATTCGAACCCCTCGCGGCGCATGTTTTCGATCAGCACGGAGAGGTGCATGACTCCGCGCCCCTTGACCTCGAACGCCTCCGCACTGGAGGTTTCTGACAAAACCAAAGCCACGTCGCGGGCGGCTGCCTTCTCCAGGCGCGCCCAAATCTGGCGGCTGGTCACATAGCGACCTTCCTGACCGGCAAACGGAGAGTTGTTGACGTAGAACACCATGGAGAGCGTGGGCTCATCCATGGGGATGGCCGGCAGTGGCTCGATGGTCTCGATGGGACACAAGGTGTCCCCCACACCGATCTCATCGATACCTGTGACCATGGCGATGTCACCGGCATGGACTTCTTCGACGGCGATGCGCTTGAGCCCCTCGTACCGGAAGAGGTTTTTGACGGGGAAGACGGGGGCCTTGTCCCGATCGGGATGGGCGAGGGCGTAGCGAGCTTCTCGCCGCAAGGTACCGCGCGACACCCGACCCACCGCCACGCGACCCAGGAAATCGTCGTGGTCCAGGGTCGAGGCCTGAAACTGAACCGGGCCCTGAGAGTCCAGCTGTGGCGCGGGTACCTCCTCGAGCAACATGTCCAACAAGGGCTTCAGGTTGTCGCTAGCTTCGTCCAGATCGCGCGTGGCCCAGCCATCGCGGCCGGAACCGTAGATCACGGGGAAGTCCAACTGATCGTCGTCGGCGCCCAGTTCCACGAACAGGTCGAAGACCTCGTCGAGCACCTCGCTCGCGCGCGCGTCGGGTCGGTCGATCTTGTTGATCATCACCAAGGCAGGCAGACCGTGTTCAAAGGCCTTCGATAGCACGAACCGCGTCTGAGGCATGGGGCCTTCAAAGGCGTCCACCAACAGCAGCACAGCGTCGGCCATGGTCAACGTGCGCTCCACTTGCCCACCAAAGTCGGCGTGGCCAGGAGTGTCGACGATGTTGATGCGCGTGCCGGCGTACTCGATGGCCGTGTTCTTGGCCAGAATCGTGATGCCCCGTTCGCGTTCCTGATCGTTTGAATCGAGGGCCCTTTCCTGCACCTGCTGGTTCTTGCGGAAGGTGCCCACGAAGGAGAACATGCTGTCCACAAGGGTCGTCTTGCCGTGGTCGACGTGGGCGACGATGGCCAGATTGCGGAATTCGGAGGGAGACATGGGGGCGGGCAGGGTGGATTGGAGGAGCGATTCCAGAATTCAAGCGAAAGAGTCTAAGGGCAGAAGGGGGCTTTGGACTAGGTCTGGGAACGGTATCCTTGGCATTCATCCCAACCTGGAGCCCCTGATGAACGAGCAGAGCGCAAGTCACATCGCGGTCATTGTCAGCAAGACCGCGGTCCTATGTGCCCTGGGTGCGGGCCTTCTCGTGTCCGCCTGCTCAGGGCCCATTGGACTGCATAGGGGCTACTGGGACGGAGTGGCTCGTGATCTTGCGCGGACTCCACAGGGCAATGCCGCGGCGATTTCCGCCCACAACTGTTACCGCGTGGGGAGTGATCCGGCCAGCAGCCTGGCGACGACCCTCGATCTTATCCATGCAGCTCAGCAGGGCGGAGCGGACTTGATCGAGCTGGATATCAAGAGCGAGGGCGGAATCTTGTACGTCGATCACAACGACGAAGGCACAACCGAGGGCGCGCATCTTGGTGCCGTGCTCGCCGATCCGGCGCTGCGTGCTGGGGATCAGATCCTGTTCATCGAGAGCAAGGAAACCCACGCCGACGAAGACTATGTCGCCCAGCTCTTGTCGAACCTGGTCGAGAACGGATACGGAACCGCCGGCCGACCAGTCGTGATCCGGTCTTTCACCAATATTCGTAACAACTTGACCCTGACCCGCGACGCCTTGGAGGATGCGAGCTACGACTCACTCCGCCCATGGGTCAAGCTGAACGAGCTGTTCAGCAAGCAGCAGGCACCGAGTCTGGCACTCTTCGAATCGCTCATTTCACAATCTAGTCGGGATGGGTTTCACGGGGTCGAGTTTCACTACCAGGACTCCAACCTGTTCCCCAAGATCGCCCATGCCCACGGTTTGGGACTGGGCGTCAATCTCTGGACGATTCCCGACTCTTTGGGCGAGGTCTTTGTTGCCGCGCTGCGTGAGGAAGCCGACGCCCTCACCGTGGACTATCCCGTCGACAAGGCTCGGGCCGTTGTTGAGGACTCGAACCTGGTCGAGTACATGCGCCGCAAGAACCAGTCGACCGTCACCCGGCGCACCATCGAGAATCAGATCGCTGCCGGTTACTTCGTCACGGCTGTCGTCCGCTTCCGCAACCTCGACCTCTCGCAGGGCCGCACGGTTCAGATTCTGGGTGACGGGGAGACCGGAGCGTTCACCTTGGAAATGCACAATCCCGAAGGGGAGGGCGAAGCGGTCTTGAGGTTTGGCGCCCGAGTCGGGTCCTACGTCTACGGCTCGATTCCCCTCTCCCAACTCAATACCTCTGATTCGTTCTTCCTGACGGGGGCCTACGACGGGGATGGTGGTGTATGGCTCTGGGTGAATCACTCGGACGAAGGGCTGACTCGCGGTCAGGCCCAAGGTCCTGTACGCGCCGTCGAGGGGCCCGCAATTGATAATAGCGGTTCGACCTACGGGGACAGCGTTTCACGATTCCCCGGTCGCGTCGATCAATACCAGGTGCAGACCTGGGGCCCACACTGACTAGCGCAGGCTCTTGCGCCGCTGAAGTCCGCTGCCTGAGTGCGACCCAAAAGCCTTGCCCTTTCCGATCGATTGCACGCGATCCAAGCGGTACGTCTTCAGCAACCCGCTCGTCTGACACTCGGCCTCCATGTAACCCCTGCCTCCCCGTTCGAAGAGAAACACGGGCACGACGCGCAGGTTGGCCGGCGCGCCGCCACTGCTGTAGAGCAGCTCCACCTCGCTTGAGCTCTTGCGCGCCTGTTCCAGTAGTCTGATCCGCGAACTGAGGGCTGGGCTTCGAGGCCAATTGCCGCGAATCGTAATTGGCGTGCTGCTCAAGGCCAGGCACTCCGTCAGGGAGTCCTGTTCAAGGCCACGACGATCCAAGCACTCTTCCAGGACCTTCCAACACCACACCGCATCCGCCAGGCCGCGGCGCTGGGCTCCTTCTTCGAGATCGAGGTGCTCACACAAAGACTCCAAGTCGTGACCTTCAGCCTCGGGAATGTGATGTTGAGCGAGGGCGCGCGTATCCAAGATGGCGGAACCGGGTGCCTCAAGTTCCGCGCGGGCGTACTCGAAAGCCAGGGTGGTCGCCGTGTCCTCTGCGTCATGGGTGACCAGCTGGTCGTCGGCGGCCCAAGCTTGAAAGTCAGCCAGGACCTCTGCCGCAAGCGGCGCTGCGCGGATGTGCTGCTCGGTGATCCCGTGCCAGTCGCTGGCTTCAGCCTCGATGGGAACCGGCGGACAGATCAACTGGTCAAAGGTGTCTTCGATCTCCCCGGCGATCACTTTGACCGCACCCAACTCAACCAGGTGCGGAGCCCCCTGACGGGCGACCGTCTGGATCCCCAAGGCAATCAGAGGGCTGTCCATGGGGCGTGTGACTAGATCAGTTCCTGAAACTCGGGCAGACCGCGCAGAATGTCGAGATCGGAGTTCGTTCCCAGCTCGCTGGTAATGTAGTAGCCGCGATCCTGGGCAAGCTGCAGGGCTTCGATGGCCGCCGGCGGATCACCCAGTAGTGCGAGGACGCAGGCCGCATGGAATGCGGTCGTGCCATCGCGCGGGGCCAGGTCGCGAGCCTTCTCGATGGCCTTCAAGGCGGCGGCGTCCGATCCCCGGCGGGCGAGCAACAGCGCCATGTGTGCGCGCGCGTCCATGTCATCGGGCTCTTCGCGTAGGTGTTCATGGGCCGCAGCAATGCCAGCGTCAGCACACTCGAGCGCCATTTCGTAGCGGCCCATGCGTTGCAACACGCCGTAGAGGTGATCGTAGCTGCCGATGTGCGAGGGGAAGAGATCGATGGCCCGTTGCAGCAGAGGGGCGGCGCCCTTGAAGTTTCCTGAGCGTGCGCGGATAGCACCGAGCAGGCGGTGGCAGAGCCACTCGTTGGGATCCACCTGCATGGCTAGGCGGTACTCGCGTTGTGCTTGGTCCAGTGCGCCGGAAACATGCCGTGCAAAACCCAGCACGGTGTGGGCGATGGCGCACTGGCTGTCCAGCGCGATGGCTCGGTTGGCCCGTTCGCGCGCCTCGTCCAAGAAGGTGGGATCCCCATCCCAAGTCAGGAACTTGCGCACCATGGCTTCCGCCAACCCCGCGTGCGCCTGTGCGCAGTAGCGATCCAACTCCAATGCCTTGCGGAACTTGGCCGTGGCGGCCAGCAGGTGCTTGGTCGTGCCCTTACGCAACACGGCCATGCCGCGGGTTGTGGCGGCCAGAGCGGCTCGCGTATTCTCGTTCTCGAGGGCATCGGCACGCAGTGGGGCTTCCGTCAATCGCTTGCGTAAAACGCGCATGGAGTTACGCACCAGACCCTCCTGCAACGCCCACTCGCTTTCTTTCTCTGACTCAACGCTGTCGCGCACAACGCGTGTCCCTGTCTCCGAATCTTCGCTCGGAAAGTGCACGGTGAGCTCGAGTCGACCTTTCTGGTCCTGCACATCCAAGTCCGTCTCCACGATGTAGTCCACGCCCAGCCCGTTGCGCGCCGTACCGTCGTCATCCAGGACGACTTTCAAATCCTTGTTGCGGGACAGTGCCGAGGCCAAATCCTTGCGCACCCCGCTAGCCATGGTGGCGCAGGAGCCAGCATCGTCTTGAGCACAAGAGGTAGGTGCAAGCACCAATGTGCCGCGTAATCTGGCCTGTGACCGGGCGCGCGTCCCCGACAGGCCCTCGGCCACTTGCAGCAAAGCCCCGTGCGCCGCCCGCGCGTCGGCGAACCGCCGACTCGGGTCGCCCTCGAGGCACTTGAGCAGGAAGTCCTCCAAAGCCTGGGGGAATCCATGCCGGACTTCGGTGGGCCGCTTGAACTTGCCGTCCAAGATGGCCATGCACACTTCCGGGAAGTTGTCCCCTGGGAAGGGCAGGGTGCCGGTAGTGATGTGATAGAGCACGGCACCGACGCTGAACACATCCGAGCGCAGGTCGAGTTCCTCACCGCGCACCTGTTCAGGTGACATGTAGAGCACCGTGCCAACCAGCACTCCCTGTTGCGTGATGCCTGTCTCATCGCGAGCGCGAGCGATGCCGAAATCCAGGAGCTTCAGCTTGCCGTCCGGCTGCAGCAGCACGTTGCCTGGTTTCAAGTCGCGGTGCAGGATTCCAGCTTCGTGCACCAACTCCAAGGCGCTCGTCACCTGCTGAGCGATGCGCAGGCACTCCTCGAATCCCAGCGTGCGTTCCTTGATGACCTTGTCGAGGGTTTCGCCCTCGAGGAACTCCATGGCGATGAACGACGTGCCCTGGTCCTCGCCATACTCGTAGATCGTGGCGATGTGCTCGTGGGCCAAGGACGAGGTGTGCTTGGCCTCGCGCTTGAAGCGCCGTTCCGCTTGCGGATCGATCTCCGCGTGCGAGCGCAGGATCTTGAGGGCGACCGTGCGCCCCAGGTTCATATCCTCTGCCCGGTAGACCTCGCTCAGAGCCCCCTCGCCAATGCGATCCGTCTCGGGGTCAAACTGGAAGTGGGCAAATTGCATGGGGCAGTGGCGTGTCCGAACCGGGCAGCGCGCTGTCACCGATCTTAGCGCCTTGGGTGGCGTCGGTTAACGGCGCAGGGCCGAGTGCGACGAATTCACCCCGCCCCAGGTAACACAGGGGGAGGCGATTCTCGACTTGAGCCTGTACCGTTCCCCCATGCCGAAGTCCACCGAGCCCAAGCCCCTCAGTGGGGGAGTCCAGTTCGAGCCGTGGGACTTCGCGGCCCTGGGCCCCGACCACGCGCGCAGCGTGGAATCCAATGACCGCCGCCTCGTGACCCGCCGTCGGCTGCTGGCCCTGGGCAAGCAGTTCCTGGCCCGCAGCAAGGACCAGGGAGTCGCCCTCGATGTGCGCTCGTCCCTGCACAACCCGCACGCCTTCAACGGCAAGCAGGTGTCGCGCCTTTGGGTCTACCTGATGCGGCCCAAGGTGGAGAAGACTCGCCTGCGCAAGGTGCTCGGGCGCGACCTGGCCAAGGACTTGGATTCGGCCTACCGCAACGCCTACCTGTGCGTGGCCGTGGAGCAGCAGCAGTTGGAGGTCTCCCTTCGAATCCACGTGGATGCCTGGTACGACGGTCAAAACCTGATCAAACGCGTCGCCAAGGAAGGACTCGAGCCCTGGCTCGCGTTGCTCAATGAATTGGATGGCTTCCAACTGCGGCTGCACGACTGGCGTGGGGAGTGGCCCTGTGGAGAGCTGACAGTCGACCAGTTGACGGAGTTCTTGCGGCACTACACCCCTGGCGAGCACCAACTCGTGATCGACCGGCGCTGGCCGGTTCCTGCCGAAGGTCCCGCCCGTGAGGCGGCTCTGGGCGAAGAGGTCCCCGGTATTCTGTTGGCCGAACTCGAACGCCTCTTGCCGATGTACCGCTATGCCGCCTGGTCGGAGTCGAGCGACTACCTGTTTTCCTGAGTGCGGTACCTTTCACCGTGGATCCTGCCCTAGCCTCTGACGAACCCGGGAACGGGACCCCGCGCGGCGTCCTCTTGGGCCTGGCCTTGGTGTTCGCCCTCTCCCTGGGTCTGCGCTGGACGGGCATCGGGCACCTACTACCCCACAAGAATGAACCGGATGGTCAGATTGTCCATCTGAGTCAAGATCACCCGGGCGGCCCGTTCCGCGGCAAGTATCCCTTCCTGCCAATCGTGCTCAACGACGCTGTTGCAGGCGGGCCTGTGAAGGATCTGGATCCGGCACTCGCCTTGGATGTGCACCTCGAGAACGCGGCCCTGCCCTTCTTGAGAGCTCGAAAATTCTTGACCCTCCTGGCCTGGCTCTTGATCCCGGGCACCTTCTTGCTTGCGAGACGTTTTTTCGCGCCCGGTTGGTCCGTGTTCGCTGCGGCCTTGATGGGGGTGTGTCCTCTTCTGCTGTGTTACTCCGTGCAAGCGCGCCCGCATGCACTGGTTGCGGCCGCAGGAGTGGGCGCCATGTTGGCGGCTCTACGCCTAACGCGCAGTGGGGGCTGGGCGGCGCAGTTGCTCGCAGCCCTTGCGACAGGTGTGTGTGTGTCGTGCATGCACACGGGACTGGCCGCGCTTGTTCCTTACTCTGTGGCCGCATGGATCGCGGCACGTCAATTTGGCCGCGCAAGTCTCTACCGCTCGCTGCTTGGGCTGGTCTTGATTGGCGCGATGGGCACCTGGGCGTATTGGCCGGCCGAAGCCGATGCTCTGCGAGAGGGTGGGCGGCAGGCCGACGTGATGGAAGAGCTCGGGATGGGGGAGGATTGGCGCGGGGCCGGCGTGCGCGGGAGCATGCGCCTGCGGGATCCGAACAGCCGCGTCGAGTCCGGTGCCGGGAGTGAGTCCGCCGCCGACATGCCTTCGATTCAAATTGGCTCCCACCGCATCTACTTGAATTACTTCAAGGGCGAGGGATTCGTCAGTCTCGTGCGTTGCCTGCGTTCCTACGACCCCGCGCTGTTCGTGCTCAGTCTTTTGGGAGCGTTGATGCTCCTCTCGCGCACAGGGGGGATTCGAACCGGTCGGATCGTCCTCTCTACCGAGCGGAAACGCGACTTGCTAGTCGTCGCTGCACACGGTCTCCCGACTCTCTTCGTCCTCGGTATGTACGTCGGCAGCAAGGAGCGCTTCTTCTTGCCCCTCTTGCCGCACCTTGCGCTCGTGGCCACAGCAGCAGCAGCGTTTGTTGCATCCAAGCTTGGCCGCCTGATTGGGAACCCGCTGGCCGTTGCACTGGTGACACTCCTGGCCCTGACCCTTCCCGTCGTAACCTCTTCTCGTCTGGCGGTCTTGCGCACGCGGCCGGACACCTATTCGCAGGCTGCTGATTGGTTGGCCCAAAACGTCCCGCCCCGCGGGTCTACCGTTTCGCTGGCCAACATGACCGACATCCCCGTGCGGCAGGGGAATCTATACGGCGTGTGGGCCCGCCGGGCTGCCATTTCATGGCGCAACTACCAGCGTAGGTTCTGGCCACCCGGAACGCCGGTACCCGCTTACAAGCTGCACTACCCCAACAAGAAGAACATGTTTGGGGTGATCTCCGCAGAGGATCCAGCGGCAGAGTACGCCAAGTTGCTGGAGGGCTGGAACCCGGACTACGCCATGGTCTCCCCCTACGGAGTCAGCATCGAAGGCTATGTGGACGCTGATCTGCCGCGCATCGCTCGTGAGGCGATCCTTGCACGCGGGGGCACACTCGTGGCACGCATCTCGCCCTTTGGTGACCCGGATTTGGAGGACATGGGCCTGGAGTATTACTTCGGAGTGGACGCCAAGCGCCGGCTCTGGGAGCTGGAGCGGCTTGGCCCACTGATCGAGGTGTATTCCCTGCGCTGAGACCGCACGAGGTGGCTGGACCTCCCCCGCCACGAGAAATTCGCGCCGCCTACGGACTTCTGCCCGTCGCCGAGTCTCCAAATCGAGCCCCATGAGGTTGCTCTTCAGAGTGGCGTCCTCAAGAATCACCGCCCTCCAAGTCCTCCGTTCTCTCGTCTCCCCCGAGCCCCATTCAAGGGCAGATCATCATGCGTGTCGGTGTCCCCAAGGAAGCCGCTAGCGAAAAGCGGGTGGCCGCCGTGCCCGAGGTCCTCGGCAAGTTCAAACGGGCGGGACTGGAACTGCTCGTCGAGAGTGGCGCAGGTGAGGCCAGCGGCTTCAGCGACGACGACTACCGGGACAAGGGCGCCAGCGTGGGGACGCGCGAGGAGGCCCTGGCCTGCCCCGTTGTCCTCGCCGTAGAACCTCCCGCCACGGAGAGCCTGCCCAAAGACTCGATCCTGATTTGCATGCCCGACCCCCTGGGCCAGGCCCCGCGCATCGCCGAACTCGCCAAGCAAGGGGTGACCTGCTTTGCCATGGAACTGATGCCGCGTATCTCGCGCGCCCAGTCCATGGATGTGCTCTCCTCCATGGCCAACGTGGCCGGCTACAAGGCAGTGCTCTTGGCCGCCGCGCGCCTGCCCAAGCTGTTCCCGCTGATGATGACGGCCGCCGGTACGGTGCGCCCCGCCAAGGTGTTCATCTTGGGCGCCGGCGTCGCGGGCCTGCAGGCCATCGCCACCGCTCGCCGCTTGGGTGCCATCGTCGAGGGCTACGACATTCGTTTGGACACCAAAGAACAAGTCGAAAGCCTAGGCGCGCGTTTCGTGGAGTTCGATCTCGGCATCGGAGACATGCAAGACGAGGGCGGCTACGCCAAGGAGCTCACCGACGAACAAAAGAGCCTGCAGGCCAAGCTCATGGCGGAGGCGATTCAGTCGTCAGACTGTGTCATCACCACTGCGCAGGTCCCCGGCCGCCGTGCGCCGCTCTTGATCCCAGCGGATGTGGTGGAGGGCATGAAACCCGGCTCCGTGATCGTTGACATGGCTGCCGACAGCGGGGGCAACTGCGCCCTCTCCGAGCCCGGCCAAGAGGTCGAGGCCCACGGGGTGACGATCATCGGCACCAGCAACCTTCCTGGAACCGTGGCCCAGTCCTGTAGCACCCTCTACGCCAACAACCTGATCACCTTCCTGGCTGAACTCGTGAACGACGAGGGCCAGGTCAACCTGGACATGGAAAACGAAGTCATCGCCGGTCCCCTGGCCTGCCACAAGGGCGAGGTCACCCACTCACGCATCCAGGAGATTCTCTCGTGATCGTCCTCTGCCTGACTCAACTCACGACCTCGGCGTTGATCGCATCGATCACGGTGCTGGTGCTCGCCATCTTTTTGGGCTTCGAACTGATCTCGAAGGTACCTCCGACACTGCACACGCCCCTGATGAGTGGCGCCAACGCGATTTCTGGCATCACCATCGTGGCCGCTCTGATGGCGTCCAACGTGCAGTTGTCCGGCGGAGACAAGACCATGGCTGGCGTCTTGGCCTGCGTCGCCCTGGCCTTGGCAACGATCAACTGCGTCGGCGGTTTCATGGTCACCGGTCGCATGCTTGAAATGTTCAAGCGCAAGGAGAACTAAGCGTGGAGTGGTTTCAAGCACTGGGCTACTTGCTAGCCGCTGTCCTCTTTATTGTCGGCCTGAAGTACCTGGGTTCGCCTCGCACGGCTGTGCGCGGCAACCAACTGGGCGCGCTCGGCATGCTCATCGCCGTGATCGTGACCGTTGCCGTCGAGTTTGGCAGCGAGGGCGGCATCATCGGCTGGGGCCTGATCGGTACCGGGCTGGGATCCGGTGCGCTGATTGGTTTCATCATGGCCAAGCGCGTCGAGATGACGGGCATGCCCGAGATGGTGGCCCTCTTCAACGGCTTCGGTGGAGCAGCCTCTGCGCTCGTAGCCCTCTCTGAGCTGCTCGGTAGCACGCCCGAAAGCCTGGCCTCGCGCGGGTCGTTGGGGACAACCGTATTCCTGGTTGCTATCGGCGCCAGCTCCTTGATCGGCTGGGTCACTCTGACCGGTAGCGTGGGCGCCATGCTGAAACTGAACGGCACCCTGCGCGGGACCTTCAGCTTTGCAGGCATCAACTTGGTCAAGGGCGCGCTGCTAGTGGCCGGCCTCGTGGCAACCTACATGCTGATCGGCGACTCGACGAACATGATCCTGACCTACGGCCTGGTCGGAGTCTCTTGCCTGCTCGGCGTGCTCTTCGTCCTGCCCATCGGCGGCGCGGACATGCCCGTCGTGATCAGCTTCCTGAACTCCCTCTCGGGCCTGGCTGCCGCCTCCGCCGGTTTCGTCGTGGGCAACGACGCCCTGATCATCTCCGGTGCCTTGGTCGGAGCCGCCGGCCTGATCCTGACCGGCATCATGTGCAAGGCCATGAACCGTCCCTTCGTGGACGTCATGTTCAAAACCTACGGCACTTCGGCGTCTGGTGACTCCGGCGAGAAACGCACCGTACGGGGCTACGAAGCCGAAGAGGCTGCGCTCACCTTCGATGGCGTGCGCTCGGTCATCATCATTCCCGGATACGGCATGGCCGTCTCTCAGGCCCAGCACGTGGTACGTGAACTCGGCGAGGAACTCGAGAGGCGGGGCGTCACCGTCAGCTACGCCATCCACCCCGTCGCCGGCCGCATGCCCGGCCACATGAACGTCCTGCTGGCCGAAGCCAACGTGCCCTACGACCAGCTCTACGAACTCGACGAAATCAACTCCCAATTCTCCGACTGCGACGTGTGCCTGGTTGTCGGCGCCAACGACACCGTCAACCCTGCCGCGCACACGGACCCGACAGGCCCGCTCGGCGGGATGCCGGTACTGGACGCCGAGAAAGCGCGCACGGTGATCATCGTCAAGCGCTCCCTGTCCCCGGGTTACGCGGGCGTCGACAACGACCTGTTCTACCGGCCCAACACGATGATGCTATTCGGTGACGGCAAGGCGAAGCTGGCTGAATTGTTGACCGAAGTGAAGGCGTTGTAGCAAGCCCGCGGTCCCACCAAGGGGGCCCCTAACCGGGTTCACCTCTCATCGGTTGGTAGAAGTACGTCTCGATCAGTTCATCGCGAGTCACGGACCAGGTCCCGAAGCCCTTGTTCCTCATGATGTCGATGCCGGGTGCGGGTAGGTAGGTCGTCACCAATGCGAGGATCTCGCCCGGCTCCATCTGTTTGGCGCGTTGAAGCAGGGGGGTCAACGGCATCACGTTTGGGTCGAGGTTTTCTTCCACAAACGTCTCGACAACTTTCGCCTCCTGGAACCACTCTGGCTGCTCCCCAAAGTAATCGGGTTCCTCTCCCCGCCCGGGAGGCGATTCGGTTTGAGCTTGCCCAACCTCGGCCCGTAGCCGGTTCACGAGCTCGTCAACGGGTATGCGACCCACCGCCGCCGCTTGGCGCAAGGAGGCGACCTTGGCAACGCTCTTGCGCAGGATCGGGTTTCTGAGCTTCTTGAAGGGCGGTGCCATGGCGATGAGCACGTCCTCCAACTCGGGGAAGTGTTCGAGAACTGCCGCGACTTTGGACTCGGGTTGGATTTGGAATTCGATGGACAATGAGGGATCCTCTGTCGCTGCCGGTGTGGACTGACTGTCAGATAGTCTAGTTGCCTGATCTTGGGTCACAGCTGGGGATTCCGGACCGGGCTCTTTTTCACTCCCGGCACGGGCACAGTTCGTAGTCGCTGCTCGAGCCAGACTCGACGGTCGGGAGGGATGGCGAAGTTCTGATCAAGATCGTCCAATGGCGCCGTGGCCGACAAAGAACAGAGCCGCTCGACCACCAAGCTCACGGACCTCTCCCTGTGCTTGGGTAGCGTCTTCTTCGTCGCGTTCCTCGCCGTCGTGATCATTCTCTTCCGTTGGCAGAGCGTGTGATACGGACTCCCTCGCAAGCCAAGCCCAGCTCGTGGACGGGCTCGACTTGGCCCTGCTAAGCTCCGGCCATGGAACCGATGGGATCTAGGAGCCAGAGCGTGGATGTCAGCAAGCCGGACCTCGACGCGCGGGCCAACCACGAGTGGTTGCTGGGGGAGTTCCTTCACCTGCTCAGAGCCCAGGAACCCCAGTCGGTCCTGGACGTGGGTTGTGGAGCTGGGCAGCTGCTGGATTTCTGCAAGACGCAGGGCATCGACGCCGTCGGCATGGACCAGCCGGGACCCCGGCTGGAGACCCTGCTCGAGCAGGGCTTCGACGTGCGGGAAGGTGGCGCCTACGAACTGCCCTTCGCGGACGAGTCCATGGACTGGGTGACGATGCGGCACGTTCCGCATCACCTCAAAGAGCCCGCCCGAGCGTTTGAGGAAGCGCTGCGAGTCGCGCGTTCGGGTGTGTTGATGGCGGAACCGAGCTTTGATCTCTCCCTCTCCTCTCAGCGGGGAGCCTTTGCACTGGATCGCTGGGAGAAGCGATTGGATCGCGAGGAGGGCATGTACCACGCGGAGGTGCTCGACTTCGGAGCCTTGCTTGCGCAGCTGCCGCCCGGGCTTGGGGAGCACTGGGAGGTCAGGGTGCAGAGGTGCTTGCGATTGGCCGAGAGATCGATCCCTTTCTTCGAGGGGCGTGCAAAAATGCGACTCGCCGAGCGACCCGCTGATGATCCTGAGCACGCGAGGCTCACTGCGCTGTTGACTGAGCTCGGTGCACTCGGCCTCAGCTGGAACGGGTCCCTGTGCGTATGCCTCCACCGGCGTTAACTCAATGACCTCAGTACTCAGCCAACCGCTTGCGTGCACGCTTGCGCACGATGGGGTCGGGGTCGTCGGCTAGGGGCAACAGGGCCTCGCGCAGGTCGACACCGCGTTTCTTGGACATGCGCACCAAGGACGTGGTCACCTCGCGGCGCAGGCCGGCGTGGGGGTGGGAGCGCATGGCGAGCAGGGCGGGCAAGGCAGCGTGGTCCTGGCACTCGGCGAAGGCCCAGGCGGCGGCCATGCGCACGTGCACGTCGTTGTCGTCCAATAGGGGCAGGGCCTCAGGCAAGGTCGTTCCGGAGCGTGGGGCCCGGTCGCGGGCGAGTTCATAGACCGCCTCGCGCCGCACCCGGGGGTCGGGATCGGCGAGGGCGGCAGGCAGTCTGTCGGGGATGGGATACCCGCGCCTCGGCAGGAACGAGCGCTCGTTGTAGTGATACTTGGTCAGCCGGTACCCGAACTGTGTGGTGTCCTGCAGCACGTCGGCAACCGGATCGATGCGGAAGATCCGGTCGCCGATCCAGAGAGCATCGCCTTGGATGCGCACGGGCAGCGTCTCTTCTCGAATCACCGGGACACCGCTGCCGTGCACGGTGTAGGTCGCGATCCGCTTTCGGTCGCCATCGAGCCCGAAGGTGTAGCTGGCGCCCGCGAACTCGGAGGCGGAGAACCACTTCTGGCCGCAGAGGTAGTCCCACACCGGCCGGTCGTTCGCGGGCGGCGTGTCGAGCAGCAGTTCGATCGTGGACTCGAATTGCTCGCGCAGCTTTGCATGGGCCTCGCCCGTGGCCGGCCCCGCAAACCCTGAGTGCACCTCAATCACGCGCCAGTCGGACGTCATGAAAATCGTGGTGGGGAACGACCGCACCCGATCCACGAGCCCGAAGGCCTCGGTCGCTTCGGCCTTGTCGGCTGTCCCCGCCAGGAACAGGGGATAGGGCACCTTGTACCTGGCAGCGAGTGAGCGTACCTGGTCGGCGTCGCGCTCGAACTCTCCAGTCAGCTCGAAAGCGAGGCCCAGGATGGACAGCCCACGGTCGGCGTAGCGTTCGTGCAGCTCGGTCAAATAGCGCGTCTCGTCGTGGCAGTTGGGACACCACGAACCAAAGAGCTGCAAGACAATCGCTCGCCCCCCAAACTCCGTGTCCACCAAGGACCGCGGGCGCCCTGAAAGGTCAGGCAGGATGAGGTCCGTGAGCGAGCCTCCGTCGATCCACCGAGTCTGGGAAAACGCATTGCCCAGGCTCGCCTCCTCGTTACGCGTTGCAGTCCAAGTCTCGTGCCACCAGCCCCCCGACCAGAAGTCACCCATCAGGCTCCCATCCGTCTGGACCCGTGCATCGAAGAGAAAGGCGTGGGCGCCGTCAAACACCGAGAGCCGCAGCCGGTCGCCGTGCATCGTGCCAGCCAGGAAGCGGTAGTCGCCAGTGGCGGTCATGAAGGTCCCCGTCACCCCGTTCCCCGCACCGCTCTCGAAGATGCCAACCGCGGGCAGCTCATCGCTTGCGAATTGCACAGCCCAGCGTCCTGAGATGTTCTTCGTTGCGTCGGCTACTGCAACCGGCGCAAACCGCGGCAGCGCCCCCGCCTCTGCACGAAACGCCATGCGGCCCCACTTGTCCGCCCCGCGGCGCTTCTCCCATTCCCCGTCGAGGCGCTTCCCGTTGTCCGAAGTCACCGCGCGAATCCGAGAGTCGTAGTGGCCCATCTCCAACAGCAGCTCCCCGTCCTCAACCCTGACCTGGGGAACGGGGATGCGTTCAGATCCGTTGATGATCTCAGCCGACAGTTCACCTTGAGCCGTGCGGTGCAACCTGAACTCGAACGGCATCTGGCCACCAGGAGAATCCAGCCAAGCCCTCCACGGGCCGGAGGCGATCACATCGGGCGGAACAGCGCCGTCAGTCTGCGC
>CAYXTP010000009.1:194400-197346 GCA_964467985.1 uncultured Planctomycetaceae bacterium | reverse complement strand
GGACGCGCAGCTCATGCACGACCTTGCCCTGCTCGGTGAGCGAAAGCCGCAGGGATGAGAGGGGTGGGCGAGTGATGTAGCGACACAGATGCTCCAGACGCGAACTCTCCCCGGGCTCGACCTGGACGGCGGCGTGCAGGCTGAAACCGTCGAGCTGGGCGCACAAGTCCTTGAACTTTGGAGTCTGGCGCCGGTCGTGTGTGGGGGGCTGTGCCAGGCGGGAGACGGGCGCGCCTGCGTCAGGGCCCAAGGCGACTCGACCCTGGAGGGAGGCTGCCACTAGCAAGGGCAGCAGAGCCTGCTCTTGGCCCGGGGCGGAGACGTCGATGTGCGTGTCCTCTTCTAGCAGGCCCCGGCGGCGACACAGGCGCAGGATCCTGGACCGCACAGTGAACAGCAGCTTGGCCACCTGCGCGTTGGTGATGAGACCCGCCCGATGAAAACGCGGGCGGGTGAAGGAATCGGGAGCGGTGTAGACGCCGTCCAACACGAGGGCATGGAAATGCAGGTTGCTGTTGAGGGCGGATCCGAAACGCTGGATCTGGTTGACGGCTCCCGTGCGGCCGCCCTCGATCCCGATGGCGCTGGCCTTGTGGGCGTAGAAGGAGAAGACCGCGCGCAGGAAGATCTTGCGCACGGCGCGGCAGAGGCTGGGATCGAGGGCCAGGAGATAGCGCGGCCTCCAGGGAAAGGAGATCACCCACCGGCGCACGGGCACCTGAGGGAAGACGTGATCGACCAGGTGCGCCGAGGCCTCGGCCATGCGCCTGCCCCCGCAGGAGGGGCAGAACCCGCGACCCTTGCATGAGAACGGGACCAAAAGGTCGCTGTCGCAGGCGAATCAGTGGAAGCGGCAGAAACCGTGGGCCAAGATCCCGCACGTCAGGTAGCCGCGCAGCTCGCGTTGCACATGGACGGGGAGGCTTGCACGGGCAGGGTCCGCGGCGCTGCGTGCTAGGAACGTCTCCAGGTGTTCGAAGAGGATCTGGTACAGGGCCCCGCTCTGCGGATCCCGCCGCAGGTACTGGCCGCATTCTGCCACGTGGGTCCCAGACATCCGGATGACATGGACGTCTGGGGGTGTGGGCGGTTTCACCGCCAGCGATGCGGGAATCGGGAGGAAGTTGTCCCGACTCCGTACCCGGGAAACCAGTCACACTGCAGGGGGCCCGACTCTGCACCGCACACCATGATTCTTCGCATCACCCTCTGGTTGGGGATTCTGAGCCCTGGACTGGCCGCCCAGTCGCCCTTGCTGCCAGCCACGGCCCTCGTCGATCAGGCAGTCGAGAACGGTCAGATCCCCGGCGCTGTTTTGTGCGTGGGCCAAGGGGCGACCAGCCCGCGTTTGGAATCCGTCGTGCATGCAAGCGGCGCTCTGGCGGTGGTCCCTGAGGTGGAACCCATGGAAGCGGATGCCCTGTTTGATCTGGCCTCCCTCACGAAGCCCGTGGCCACGGCTACGGCGGTGATGATCCCAGGCTCAACCCCGCCGGTACACAAGGGGGCAGGTATGCTGGAGGGGAAGCGCCTCCCTCAAATCAATACACCATGAAGCTCTCCTGCATCGTTGCGTCGGCCCTCATCCTGTCTCTTTGCTCTTGCAGTTCTGGGGGCAGCGGCGCCCAAGGCAGCGCCGGGGACGGCACCTTGGTCTTGTCCGTAACCGACGCACCCTTCGACCATTCGATCGTGGATGAGGCGGTCATCGATGTGGACAAGATTCGGATCCACGCGGACGCCAACGCAGGCTCGGGCTTCCTCACCCTGTATGACGGGGCTCCGATCACGTTCGACCTGCTGGACCTGACCAATGGGCTGACCCAGGAACTTGTTCAGGCCCAGGTTCCTGCAGCCAGTTATCGTCAGATTCGCCTGCATGTGGCGAGCGCCTATCTGAAGCTGACCAACGGCAACCTGTACACGACGGACGACGGGAGCCTGAAACTGACTAGCCAGGATACGAGCGGATTCAAAGTCTTCGTCGATCCCCCCGTGGTCGTGCAGGCCGGATTCAGTACCGAGCTCCTGCTGGATTTTGACCTCACCAAGACCTTTAAGGGTATTCCAGCCAACGACCCTGAGAATGCGACCTCGTTCAAGCTCATGCCCGTGATCCGGGCGGCAAACTTGTCCACCAGCGGCGAGATCCGGGGCTTGGTCACCGAAGACGATGGCGCGGGGGGCCAGATTCCCGCGCCGAATGCCACGGTCTACATCCTCCCGCCGGGAGAGACGGACTTGGGGAACAGCTTGGCCAACACGAGCACGGGAGCTGACGGCTTGTACGCGGTGTTGGGTCTTCCGGCTGGTTCATACGATGTCGTGGCCACCAAGGCGGCGTTGCAAGATCGGCTCGATGGAGTTGTTGTCAGCGTGGGCAGCGCCTCCGTCGCGGATCTGTTTGTGCAGTGATGGGGCAGGTCGGAGTTTCTCTCACCGCGACGAGCGGCCGCCTGTGATGGGCGCGCGGCGCTTGGTACTGCTGGCGGCGGGCCTAGTCGGGGCCACGGGGATTCTCACGTGGAGTCCGAATGACGACGGTGTGACACTGCCCGGGAGCGATGTCGATGAGGCAGTCGTACCGCAGTCCTCCTCCGAGCCGATCGGGGTCCAGTCGATGATGTCGCCAGATGGGGTAAAGGGTCCAGCAGCGGTCTTCGAGCGTTCTGAGGGTGAGCTAGCGCAGGGCCTCGAAGAACATCGGGTACGTCTAGCCGTGGCGGGCATGACGGAGGCGTTGCAGGGCCCGAACTTCGACCGCTCGGGCTGGGATCGTCGAGTGCGCGCAGTCGCCGGGTCCCTGGGCCCAGGATGTGTCGAGGAACTCATTCAAATCACCACGCAATCGGACTTCACGGTCGCCGAGCACGTGGCGGCAGCAGAGCTATTGCGCGTTCTCCAGGTCCAGGCGGGAGGTCTCGGCCAACCTCTCGGTGCAGAGGC